>DIJC01000026.1:0-96898 GCA_002421005.1 Enterobacteriaceae bacterium UBA5654
CATCATCCAGTCCACTTGTGCTCCCACCAACGACAACCTGATGGAACTGGTTGTTATGGTAGATGCTCTGCGCCGCGCTTCCGCAGGTCGCATTACAGCCGTTATCCCTTACTTTGGTTATGCTCGTCAGGACCGCCGCGTGCGTTCTGCGCGCGTACCTATCACCGCCAAAGTGGTCGCCGACTTCCTGTCCAGCGTTGGCGTTGACCGCGTACTGACCGTTGACCTGCATGCTGAACAGATTCAGGGCTTCTTTGACGTACCGGTTGATAACGTATTTGGTAGCCCGATCCTGCTCGAAGATATGCTGCAACTGAATCTGGATAACCCGATTGTGGTTTCCCCGGATATCGGCGGCGTGGTTCGTGCCCGTGCTATCGCTAAACTGCTTAACGATACCGATATGGCGATCATCGACAAACGTCGTCCGCGCGCTAACGTTTCACAGGTGATGCACATCATCGGTGACGTAGCGGGTCGCGATTGCGTGCTGGTTGACGATATGATCGACACCGGCGGTACGCTGTGTAAAGCAGCCGAAGCGCTGAAAGAACGCGGTGCTAAACGCGTATTTGCTTACGCTACGCATCCGATTTTCTCCGGTAACGCGGTGAACAACCTGCGCAACTCCGTCATTGACGAAGTTGTTGTCTGTGACACCATCCCGTTATCAGATGAAATCAAAGCCTTACCGAACGTACGTACCCTGACTCTGTCCGGGATGCTGGCCGAAGCGATTCGTCGTATCAGCAACGAAGAATCTATCTCTGCCATGTTCGAGCATTAATCGGGCCAGGCCAGAAGACCCGCTACGGCGGGTTTTTTTGTCTGTAATATCAATTTGTATGACCAATGCCTCCTTCATCCGTGTCGTTAATAACGGATGATGCGCTCACGGACGATCACCTTTGTGAAAAATATACTTTCTCCACATGTGATGCCTTTCCGCGCTCTGATCGACGCGTGCTGGAAAGAGAAGTACACCGCTTCGCGCTTCACCCGCGATCTGATAGCCGGTATTACCGTCGGCATCATTGCGATCCCACTGGCGATGGCGCTGGCGATTGGCAGCGGCGTTGCGCCGCAGTACGGCCTGTATACCTCGGCGGTTGCCGGGATTGTTATCGCCTTAAGCGGCGGCTCGCGCTTCAGCGTCTCCGGCCCTACTGCCGCCTTTGTCGTCATTCTTTACCCCGTCGCGCAGCAGTTCGGCCTTGCCGGGTTATTAGTGGCAACGCTGCTCTCCGGCGTGTTTTTGATCCTTTTTGGCCTCGCCCGTTTTGGCCGCCTGATTGAATACATTCCGCTGTCGGTCACGCTGGGCTTTACCTCCGGGATCGGTATCACCATCGGCACCATGCAGATCAAAGATTTTCTCGGCCTGCATATGGAGCACGTCCCGGAACACTATCTGCAAAAAGTGGGCGCGCTGGCGATGGCCCTGCCGACGATTAACGTCGGCGACGCGGCGATAGGTATCGTCACCCTAGGCACCTTAATTTTTTGGCCACGGCTGGGCATCCGCCTGCCGGGGCACCTTCCGGCGCTGCTCGGCGGCTGCGCGGTAATGGCTATCGTTAACCTGATGGGCTTTAACGTCGCGACCATTGGCTCGCAGTTCCACTACGTGCTGGCAGACGGCACCCAGGGCAACGGCATTCCGCAATTACTGCCGCAGTTGATCCTGCCGTGGGATCTGCCCGGCTCCAGCTTTACCTTAAGCTGGGATTCCCTGCGCGCCCTGCTGCCTGCGGCATTCTCGATGGCGATGCTGGGCGCGATTGAATCCCTGCTGTGCGCGGTGGTACTCGACGGTATGACCGGCACCAAGCACAAGGCTAACAGCGAGCTGATTGGTCAGGGGCTGGGCAACCTCATCGCGCCGTTCTTTGGCGGGATCACCGCTACCGCCGCCATCGCCCGTTCCGCCGCGAATGTGCGCGCCGGGGCAACCTCGCCGATTTCCGCCGTTATTCACTCGGTGCTGGTGATCCTCGCGCTGCTGGCGCTGGCCCCGATGCTCTCCTGGCTGCCGCTGTCAGCGATGGCCGCGCTGCTGCTGATGGTCGCCTGGAACATGAGCGAGGCGCATAAAGTCGTTGACCTGCTGCGCCGCGCGCCGAAAGACGACATCATCGTCATGCTGATCTGCATGTCGCTGACGGTGCTGTTTGATATGGTCATCGCCATCAGCGTAGGCATCGTGCTGGCGTCGCTGCTGTTTATGCGCCGCATCGCGCGTATGACCCGCCTCGCGCCGGTCAACGTCACGGTGGCGGACGACGTACTGGTGCTGCGGGTCATCGGCCCGCTGTTCTTCGCCGCCGCCGAAGGCTTATTTACCGAGCTGGAATCTCGCGTGGTGGGTAAACGAATCGTGGTGCTGAAGTGGGATGCTGTACCGGTGCTGGACGCGGGCGGGCTGGATGCTTTCCAGCGCTTCGTTAAAAAGCTGCCGGAAGGCTGCGAACTGCGCATTTCAAATCTTGAATTCCAGCCGCTGCGCACCATGGCGCGTGCTGGCGTGAAGCCGATTCCGGGGCGTCTGGCGTTCTACCCGGATCGCGCGGCAGCGCTGGCGGACCAGAACTGATTTGCAGGTACAAAAAAAGCGCTCCGTTGAGCGCTTTTTTATTGTCTGTTATCCGGGGCGACGCGGATCGCGACGGCAGCGTTTATCATAATGGCGAACCCACCAGTAACGATCGCTTATCTGCTCATGCCCACCGATACGTGCGCCCGCGAGCCACAGAATGGCCCCAAGGAAAATACTGAACACCGCGCCATGCGCAAAAAACTGCGGCAAGCCCAGCTGCGGAAGCTGATTCAAAATGGAGTAGCTGACGCCGACGACCATCACCACCAGCCCCAACACCATAAGCGTATTGCCGAGTAACGAAGCGTTTTTGCGTTTCATTTGCCACCTCCGTAACGTTGCACTGAAAAGGAAAACCCCTTTTCCATGTGGCAAATTATAGTCAGTAAGCGCGCTAAGGATTGCGTGACGGATCACATTACCAGCCACAAAGTCAACAAAAACTTACAAATAAGCCTTTGAATCGCATTAAATACTAATAATTCAGATCGGGAATTACCGTCCCGGCGCAGAATTTTGTCATTGCCCGCGCCAGACAGTACACTACGCGCAACATATCGACCCTGCAGGAATAGAATACGTGACGATTAAACTGATTGTCGGCCTCGCAAACCCCGGAGCGGAATATGCGGCAACCCGCCACAACGCGGGTGCCTGGCTGGTAGATCTGCTGGCGGAGCGCTGCCGCGCCCCGCTGCGCGAAGAGGGCAAATTTTTTGGCTATACTTCACGCATTAATCTGGCGGGCGAAGACGTTCGCCTGCTGGTGCCCACCACGTTTATGAACCTCAGCGGCAAAGCGGTTGCGGCGCTGGCAACGTTTTATCGCATTAACCCGGATGAAATCCTCGTCGCCCACGACGAACTGGATCTACCGCCGGGGGTGGCAAAATTTAAGCTGGGCGGCGGGCATGGCGGGCATAACGGCCTGAAAGATATCATCAGCAAGCTGGGTAATAACCCCAACTTTCACCGCTTACGCATCGGCATCGGTCATCCGGGTGATAAAAACAAAGTTGTCGGCTTTGTGCTGGGCAAGCCCCCGGCCTCCGAGCAGAAACTGATCGACGACGCGGTTGACGAAGCGGCACGCTGTACCGAGATCTGGCTGAAAGACGGTCTGACGAAAGCCACTAACCGCCTGCACGCTTTCCGGGCGCAATAGCGGTATTTTTATCTGTCAGCGTGTATAATGGGCGAAGTTATTTACTTTTCTACAATCTGTTATCGATAACAGGTTGATTATCAAGATATTAAGGTGATTTAAATCATGGGATTCAAATGCGGTATCGTCGGTTTACCTAACGTCGGCAAATCCACCCTGTTCAACGCGCTCACCAAAGCGGGTATCGAAGCGGCAAACTTCCCGTTCTGCACCATTGAGCCGAACACCGGTGTGGTGCCGATGCCCGATCCGCGTCTGGACCAGCTCGCCGAAATCGTTAAGCCGCAGCGCATTCTGCCGACCACGATGGAGTTTGTTGACATCGCCGGTCTGGTCAAAGGGGCTTCCAAAGGCGAAGGTTTGGGCAACCAGTTCCTGACCAACATCCGTGAAACCGAAGCCATCGGTCACGTTGTGCGCTGCTTTAAGAACGACAACATCATTCACGTTTCCGGTAAAGTTGATCCTGCGGAAGATATCGACACCATCAATACCGAACTGGCGCTGGCGGATCTCGACACCTGCGAACGCGCCATGCACCGCGTTTCCAAAAAAGCCAAAGGCGGCGATAAAGACGCGAAAGCCGAGCTGGCGGCGCTGGAAAAATGCCTGCCGCAGCTTGAAAATGCCGGAATGCTGCGCGCGCTGGATCTGACCGATGAAGACAAAGCCGCCATCCGCTACTTAAGCTTCCTGACGCTGAAGCCGACCATGTACATCGCTAACGTCAATGAAGATGGTTTTGAAAACAACCCGTATCTGGATCAGGTACGCGAAATCGCCGCTAAAGAAGGCTCTGTCGTCGTTGCCGTCTGTGCCGCCGTTGAATCCGACATCGCCGAACTCGACGACGCCGACCGCGACGAATTCATGGCTGAACTGGGCATTGAAGAGCCAGGCCTGAACCGCGTGATCCGCGCAGGCTACGAGCTGCTGAATCTGCAAACCTACTTTACCGCTGGCGTAAAAGAAGTCCGCGCCTGGACCATCCCGGTTGGCGCAACCGCTCCGCAGGCGGCAGGTAAAATCCACACCGACTTTGAAAAAGGCTTTATCCGCGCCCAAACCATCGCATTTGAAGATTTCATTACTTACAAAGGCGAACAGGGTGCCAAAGAAGCCGGAAAAATGCGTGCTGAAGGTAAAGAGTACGTAGTGAAAGACGGCGACGTGATGAACTTCCTGTTCAACGTCTAAATAAAATGTGTTGTCTCATGAGGTGTCATGAATATCTCATGAAGGTCACAAAAAACTATAAAATCCACGCATTTGCGTGGATTTTTCATTCCACATAGTCTCATATGATCTCATGAAAGCGCAGTCTAAAATGAGTACATATTTGAGTGCATTTTGTTTCCATTATCATTTAAGGTGAGCACAATAACGGTATAAGAAATAGACAAGGACCCGCTATGCTCACTGATACTCAATGCCGCACTGCCAGGCCGAAAGAAAAACTCTATCGACTCAATGATTTCAATGGCCTCTACCTCGAAGTGAAACCCAATGGCAAAAAGGCATGGCGCTATCGGTTTAAACTCAACGATAAATCCAGCATGTTTGCGCTTGGTGAGTACCCTACTGTCAAACTTGCCGAAGCTCGCGAGAAACGCGAGCAAGTCGCGGATGGCGTTAGCCTAACACAGGCTCGCCAGTTAGATAAGATCCGCAAGGTCAATGACGCATCTAACATCTTTGAGCTAATCGCCAAAGAGTGGTTACAGATGAAAGATTGGGCCGAAATCACCAAAACACGCCGACTGGATATGCCTGAACGTGTGGTTTTCCCCGCAATCGGTAAGCTACCTGTCAAAGAGATCACTCCACACCATATCCTTAAAATTCTTCAGGAAACAGCTAAACGAGAGGAACCAACAGTTGCCGCTGAAGCCCGTCGCACCGTTTCATCAGTTTTTGAGTTGGCAGTCGCGACGCTTAGAGCTGATAGCGATCCTGTATGGCCTGTGCGCAAGGCCATTCCGGGCAATAAGACACAGCACAAACAGGCTTTAAATCCTCAGCAAATCGGGAAGTTATTAAGCTGTTTTGATAATAGTAGTGGCTCATACCAGGTTTACTATTGCATGTGGCTGATGTGGTGGACATTGGCGCGTCCAGCCGAAGTCACTGAGGCAGAATGGGCCAAATTCGATCTTGATAACGCATTGTGGACCATTCCGGCGACGCGTGTTAAAGCCCGAAGAGAGCATGTTATTTCCCTTCCCTCACAGGCCGTAAGCATGCTCACAACGTACAAGGATTAACCGGACATTGACATCACCTTTTTCCGGGACGAGGTAACCCACGAGGCCCGATGTCATCGCACTCACTGCGTCAGCTACTTAAAAGTCTCGGCTGGAGTGGAACTTACAGCCCACATGCAACCCGAACCACAGGCAGCACACGGTTAACGAGATGGGCTATCGACCTGACGCTATCGAAGCTCAGCTTGCGCACGCTGATACCAACAACGTTCGCCGCACGTACAACCATGCGACGTATCTCGATGAGCGGAAAGCGATGATGCAGGAATGGGCTGATAAGCTTGATGGATACTTACATCTCCAGCACTCACTACAAGACGTGATGCTGTTTGGCAAATGAGGGAATCATGACGGGATCAGACTTTATATTACCGATGGCTGCGGGAACCGTGCTTAGCTGGGCCAGTTACAGCATGGTTGCTCACGTTATATCAAAACGGCAGATCAGCGGCCTAAGAGCAATTTCATGGGGAGTTCTGGGCACTCTTTCATTGGTGCTGGGCGTATGCGCCTTTTCCGCTCTAGGTGCAAAACAACCGCCAATAAAACAAAATTCCTTATGTTCAGGTAACAGCCCGGAATGCTATGCGAAAACGCATCACAACCCGGTCAGGGAGTGCAAGCAGGTAATGGACAAGAAAGCGACGTTTCGCCATATGTGGCAGGAAAGTGAAGCGCAGCCAGTTTTCGGAACTTACTTGTGGCATGATGAGAAAAAGAAAACGATTCAAGCATTTGGATATCAGGCTAACGCTATTAACAGTCTGGGAATGCTAATACCGCTTCAATATTTTTGCGTTTTTAACGCTAACACCGGACAGGCCATAGCGGCTTCTTTTGAGTAAATCATGCGAGGTTTATCCGCGCATGATTTATTTGGAATTATTTTATTCAAAAATGAAATTAATCTTTTAAGGATTCAAAAAGAGTCCATCCTTTATGGGTAACATCATATATTTGCCCCTTACTTCCTCTTCCAATTACAAGTCCAAATGATATAAGCTCATCAAGTGCGCCCTCCCAGCGAGCTACTTCTCTCGCTGATCGTCCACCAAATGACTGATTTCCAGCCTGAATATCCGTGCCACCTAAATGCTTTAACACTAATATTGATCCGTCTTCATTAACACACGCCAACTTCAATAAATTGACAGCATCATCAGATAAATTATTCTCGGGGATAGATTGACTTCCGCTAAAATCAGGATCGTTTTGTGTTGATGATATAAGAGAAGATAAATAAGGACTATTAGAAATACTTATTGCAAGTTGCCTACGAACTTTGTCTTTGAAATCAGCCAAATCATTGAAAGATTCGATCATCCCCTTTTGCATGCATTCAGTTTTGAACAATTTAAGTGACTCATATTGTTCTCTATCAAGACTTTCCGGAGCGACTGGTTTTGATGAGAAATAAATCATTGCAGGTTTGCCTGCATCCAAATGACGATTAATTTCTTCAACTGTTCCGCTAGCTTCGCTCCCGGTAGGTGAGCCTATCCTAGTCCAAAAAACACCGATTAATAAATCACAATCGACGAGTAGTCTTTGGTTGATTAAGTCCTGTGGTCTAATCCCAAGTTCAGGTGAGGTATGAGTCTCCCATCTAATAGGAGTTAACATTACTTTAGAACGAGCTGAATTTATGTCGTTCCATTCGTGAATCAATTCCCGAATAACATTTCTTTCTTCGGCTACATCGCTTGGCGATGCAATCATCACCGGGATAACTGTTGCTGTATAAGCCATATACTCTCCATATTTAATCAACAATAGTTGCTATAGTCGCTCTGGAAACGCCGTATTCACGTGCTAACGCGCTAACACTAGCGCCGCTATTCTTTTTCTCTACAATCGCGCTACGGGCTTCTGACGCGATTTTAGAAGGTCTCCCCAACTTCTTGCCTTCAGCTTTTGCTCGTGACAGGCCCGCTTGAGTGCGTTCAATCAGCAAATCACGATCCATATCTGCAACCGCTGCCAACATAGACAGTAACAGCTTCCCAGCAGCGGAGGTCAGATCAGTATTCCCAAGCTGATGGACTATCACCTTGATGCCGCGATCAGATAGCATTCGTACTGTCTTGAGCACATCAATAGCATCACGCCCCAAACAGTCTAATTTTGCTACAACCAGCGTTTCATCGTCCCTGATCTTGCCCAGCAACTCTGAGAATGCTTTGCGCTGCATAGCAGGACTTTTCCCGCTAACGATATCCGAAAACCAGTAATCAAACGTCCAGCCAGATTGCTCAAGCTCCAACCTCTGGTTCTCCGTATCTTGCTGAGCGGTAGAGACTCGCCCGTAGCCGAAAATCGCCATTCTCAACACCTCTCAATACCTGTCAGAAAACGGTGTCAACAATAGGACGCCTGCCAACAATTGCCAAGGCTAATTTTTCAACATCCCAGTAGAGACCTACAAAGAGGTGCCAGAAAACGGTCGTTTGTTGGCGCTTAAAACGGTTGAAGACATGTTAGGCTGAAACCATCACTTCATAAGGACAACCGAAATGATTAAAGACGCGATTTTTTCACCGTGCGGTAAGTATCGCTACTCGTTATCACGAGTCTGGGACGAATCAAAACCGTATACCCTTTTCATAGGGCTAAACCCTTCATACGCCGATGCTGAGAACGATGATCGCACCTTGAGCCGCTGCATATCGTTTGCCAAAAACTGGGGCTACAGTGGCGTATACATGGCGAACCTGTTCGCATTCGTTCACACCCAGCGACATGAAATGATGAAAGCGCCTGATCTCATTGGCAAAGATAACGATAGCCACTTGATACGTCTTGTTAGCGGTGCCGGACAGGTTGTCGCCGCATGGGGAAATGAAGGCAGACACCTCAAACGCTCAACGACCGTCCGACAGCTATTGCCAGAGAGCACAATGTGCTTCGTCTTAAACGCTACAGGTGAGCCGAAACATCCTCTGTATATGAAAAATGACAGTGTTCTCATACCTTTAGGTTAACATCGATAACTGCGTTCAGAATATGAACGCAGCCATATGATATATATGACTTTTCTTTAAAATGATGGTGTGCTAGCTTCTCTCCTGACACCTACCTCATGCGGTAAACCGGCCCGGGTAGGTGGAGCTTCACCGCTGTTTAGCGGAAGACGTCAGGATGGGGACTCTGCGTAACGTTGATTGTGGTAGGTAGGGCGCGTAAGCGTTTGATGCAGCCAAGCAGAGGATGAAAGTAGCTATCGGCAGATTCTTGAGTAGCTTCTTTTGCGCATAATGCATCTTTCAAGAAAGGTCGTCACACCACGAGGAAGACTTGTTCTTCATCTGGCGAGGGAACCGAGCAACCTACAGGCTATCTTCTCGGATGGCCTTAGGGTTGGTATGTCCGGCTTCCCCCCGAGGAAGGGTTAACATCTTGAAGAACAATTTATGTTTTAACATTTTTAACAATTACACTTCTCTGCTGTTTGGTGTCTTAAAGCGTTCCCATCAAAAGTAAACTTGCCGTTTTTGCCTCACCTGCGTAACAACCAAACACGAACCAGAAGCTGCTAACGTTCAACGTGTTCGCAGTGTAAATGCAGCCGGATAAGTTGAGTGCGGGAAAGTAGAAGCCCTAGGTTTGGAAGCGCCCCCTCTCAGGCATTGCGTCCGAAAATTTCCGCGGCGGCAGTTTTCTCCTTATAGAGGCAAACAGCCTACGAAGGTAAACGGTGCGGCCAAGCTAAAGCTCACCCAGATTTCTCAGTGATTGCTCGATCTCCGCTACCCATTTATCAGGACAAGGGTGAACTCGGCTTTCGGTGCTGATCCGGTTTGGAGATACGCGGCGGGTTAGCCCATGCAATGACTTAACATGAGCGATCCAGCATGTTTTTACTGTTCTACCCGTCCGGGATTTAACATCATCAGCTATTTGTCTGTAAGTCGCCATAGACATCCATATTCCTCAGCTTGTTAAATTTTCCTCACGATACCGCATATCCGGCATGTGGCAGTATGCAGAAGTTTAAACCTGCTTAATCAGCCACGCCTAGAGAGCGCCATGACTCTTGCAACGTGTTCAAAACAACCCATGATGAAAAACGCGGCAGAGAGCTACCTAGCGCACTTGAAACTATACTTCGCTCTAGCCAAATGCCCCACACTAACTCAACAGATTAGCGGAGCCTTTAGATAGTGGTATGTTTGACCTATATCACGATTAGTATGAGTAAAAATGTAAACTTTCCTCAAACTCAAGTAATTTCATAACTGCTTACCTCTTAAAGGGCTAAAATGATATGAAAACAAGATCTTTTTCTATTTTTTTGCTTAAAGCAGGCTACAACGCACAGAACTCCCTTAAGCCAGATCATCAACTTCTTGATGACTTTCAGGCTCAAAACCTCCCACAGGGTGCAAGTTTATTTATTTCTGACAGATTTAAAACAACCCCTTGGTGGGTGAATTACTTCTCTATTGGCGGGAATTTAGAACAAGAAAGTAAGGGAGCTTTAATTTTTCTTCCAGTAAGAAATCGATGTTTCGCACTAACCTTTGGGCACATTTATCACAATTTACTCGATATTTCCTATGAGTATGACTTTGGTCTTAAAGTAACATTAAACAGCCTTGAACCTAAGGAGTTAAAAAGTGCTGACATAGTGGATCCTGGTGCATCAAGAAGAAAAAGAATGCAAGTTCCTGTCATGTCTGACTTAACCTATTTGGATTTCGATAGTAATAGCGAGATTTTAAAAAGCCTGACAGGAAAAGTTAAACCACAATATATTGACCTATTTAAAAATGCGACCGGCTCCACAAGCTTAAAAGTTGGGTTGAAAATTGAAGCTGATGAGCTAATAGTATTCTGTGAGCAACTTTTAGATCTTTACTCTAGTGATGAATATTTGCAGTCCTTCCCTAATATACAAAAAATAGTGCCAGAGAAAGATCCTCTAAAAATTGAGCGACTAGATAATTCGCTTTTAGATGCGTTCATTAACAAAAACCCTGATTTATCTTTATCAATCCCGGAGATCGTAGATTACAGCGATAACATTTACTGCACTTTTAAAGGAAGAAAAGGAATATCCCCCATATATACTGATATTAGTCTTGAGGAGTTTTATGACTATCTAGGAGAAATTGACTTAAACACATTCGATATAGAAAAGGTTAAAACCTTCTCACTTAATCTCTGCAATGAAGAAGGCGTTATAACAAAGGCATATAATATCTACAGAAGCTTTATCTATGACATTCACTTTGACAATGAGGATATTGTTTATCATCTCTGCGAAGGTGAGTGGTATAAGGTTGATCAAGATTACTTGCAAAGTTTAAAGGATTATATAGATGCAAGGTGCGAAGATACTCTACTACCGCCATACAATCATGATAACATTAAAGATAACATAAGGAATTATAGTGAAGAGAATTATAACCAAGAAGTTGCAAACACCTCACTAAACCATATATGTTTAGATCAGAAAGATATCAGCCCTGATGGACACACACAAATAGAACCATGTGATATAATTAGTTATCATAATAATAAGTGTATCTTTCACCATATAAAGATATCATCCAGATCATCTCAACTAAGCCATCTTTTCAATCAAGGGGTCAATTCAATAGAATTATTGATTTTGGAAAGCAGGAGCAAACAAAAACTCAAGGAACTAATCGAAGAAAATATTCAAGATAAAGATCTGGATAGTTTTAACCGTGTAATAGATAATGGAAATTATAAAGTTGAATTTGGTATAATTACAAAAAAACCAGCAAGGTTGAAGTCTGAGAATCTACCTCTATTTTCCAAAATTAGTTTAATGCGAAGCTTAAGAACGCTTGCTCTTTATCACACGGAAGGTGCGGTAAGTTTTATAGAAGACGTTAGCCCTTCTAAAGAAAGTTATAGTAAATACCCACGTATTACAGTTGTTGTTTCTCTTGGTGCAAATGGTAAAAATGAAGCCCTTGTTGATCACAATCAACCTTTTCCTCAGGGAAAAAAAGTCGCGAGATGCTCTCAAGAAATTACTAATAGCCCTGTCGGTTCAACATATATGATCCATGTCAAAGCTAGTGAAAACGGCGATCTCAGCACAAGCCATGCTTGGGAAAGCGAACGTCTATAAATAAATTTATCTATATAAAAACATCTACCATGGCCCCTTAATTTATTCGGGGCTTTTTTGGCATTTCAAATTAATATTTAAGAATTACTTTTCTCCACACTGCTTATTAGATTGTTTTATTCTGATAGCATCAGCTACACCATCTTCGTAAACAAACGGAGCGACTTCCGGTAGCCCTAACGCAACGCTCTCAAGCACAGCAAAGAGGGCTGCTGGTGGGTGATCTTTGCTATACCGGTTCTCTGTCTCGCCAGAGCCGTGGATATGTCCAACAAACTGCGCACGCGTCTCGCTGTCGATTCCTGCTTGTTTGAGCCTTGTAGAAAAAGTGTGACGGAACGAATGGAAGGATTTCTTGCTGGCCTTTTAAAATCCTAAATGCACTTTCAGCAACGAACGGTTAAACCAGTCCGAAGCCTTATCGCCGTATCCTTTTACAGAATGGTAAGGAAGCTCTGGAAATAAACGCTCATGGCCTGCTTTCTTCAATGCTTCGCAATAGTGGATTAATCCAAGTTTGATCAATGTCGGATGCAACGGTATTTTCCGTCGTGAATTAATCGTTTTCAGTGACTGATCAGCACGTTCGTTGTTGATTTCAAAGAAATAAAATCCGGCATCATCCTGCTTAATATCATCTAGATAAAACTGGCACAACTCATTAATCCTTGCTCCGGTATAGAAACCGATGAGTGGCAACGAGTAATGAAAAGCACGGTAATGATGGAAGCGTCCCTCGCTATTTCTATTCACTGTTCCACGTTTAAACCAAGGACGGTTAAAAATAGCGTGCAAGTCCTCATCAGTGAAATCAGCCTTAAAGTTCTTATCCATCTTTTCATTTTCTACAGATGCAAAGAATTTATTCGCTGGGGATTTAATAAAAATTCCTTCTCCATCAGCCCACCGGAAAGCTTCGAAGATAACCCGCATATATTTACGAACGGCGTTATCGCTCGTCAGAGGGTCGCCATTCTCGTTTGTTTTAGCTATCAACTCATGTATGCCATTGATTTTGTACCTTATTTTATCCAGATCACGCCGTGCAGGTATTGACCTTAGTAAACTTTCATACTTACGGAGGAAGTCACGGTCAACTTTTTCAAGCGTTGAATCACCCATGACTTCAAGGAGTAAGCCAAAACCTTCCCGGACTCGATTCTCTGCCTTTGCGGTGAATTTTTCCCCCGCGCTTGTAGCGAATATATTTTTCACATAATTCACTCATTTTCACCGAGTAGTATTTACGATTTACATACTCATTCTCCGGCAATGATGGGGACAATATTTCAGTGGATATTGCTTTTGGCTTCTCAGGAGTTGCAGGAGAGAGTGAGGGACTATATGACAGCCAAAATAATCGTAAGCGCTCAGCTTGACACGACGAATCATTAGTGAACTAGGCGAGATTTCGACACCGGGAAAGTCAACGAACCAAGCGGCTTTGGATGAAGCCTCTGAGGATTTAAATGCGGTTTCTGCATCCAGCGGCTCGCCAGCGATCATCTGACGTAATATACGTGATGAAATCAGGGGCTGAACATAACCGCTCAGAGAACCTCTGATCCCGATGTTAATGGCACTATCGGTGATAAATCCAGAAGCCTCAGGATCATCCTTAGCAATGAGTGACAGATCTTCTACATAGTAGGCAGGACGCCCATCAGCAAGCCAAAAAAGCGGGATATTTGTATCAAGCAGGCGCTGAGCGACTTGTTGCAGGGAAGCACTTGTTAAACCGCAAAATTCAGCAAGGCTGATCATCCCTTCTCCAGCCAAAGCAGGTGCACTGCTTACCAACTTTTCTTTATCCAATTTTTGATACTCATCCAGACATCGCTGCCAGATAACCAATAGACCTGCGGCAATCGCTTGCGCTTTCCTGATGTCGTTTGTTTCAGTTGAAGCGTGAATCTCACACTGTCCGGTGTAGAGACGGTATCGGGCAGGAACTGCAATACGGACAACATAAATACCGCTGCTACGCCGATACAGATTATCACGTTGAGCCATTGGCTGTAGTGCCTCTATGTAGGAGAGGCTACGCGATTTTACTCTGAATGAATTTAAGATTAATTAAATCAATAATATATGAGTTACTGGTGCCGATAATAGGAGTCGAACCTACGACCGAAACATAACGAATGCGAGCCAATTCAAAAATGAGTATAGGAATGGGTACACAGGAAAATATAAAAACAAAAAAACATATAAATCAATTAAATATCATTTAAATCATGGTTCAACGTCTGATTTCCCCTTTCCCAAAAATCCACGCCACGGCGTGGATTTTTTCATCTTATTACCCTTCCGTACCCCCACCTTCTGGAATAACACATAGTTAACAACTATACCCTATTGGTTACGTTTACTAAGAGGCATCTATGGGTTATCTGGCGTGGACCACCGCCACCGGCGTTTTATTACTGCTTATGTCCTTATCCTATGGCTGGATAAGTCGCGTCGCCGTGCCGGTATTTGGGCTATACCTGCTGGTGGGAATTGGCTGCGGCCCGTGGGGGCTGGGCATTCTGCACCTTGACGTTATTGACCACGCCCCATTAACCAGCCACATCACGGAAATTGCGATGGCGGCTTCGCTGTTTATCACCGGGCTGAAAATCCGCTTACCGCTGGCGTTTTCTTACTGGCGCACCGGGATCATGCTGGCGCTGCCCGCGATGCTGCTGACCATTGCGGGGATCATGCTGGCTGCGCATTACCTTATCGATCTTTCCTGGCCGCTGTCACTGGCGCTGGCGGCGATCCTCGCCCCGACCGATCCGGTACTGGCAAGCCTGGTGGCGATTAACGATGCTCAGGACGGCGATCGGCTGCGGGTCGCGCTCTCCAGCGAGGCCGGGCTGAATGACGGCACCGCGCTGCCGTTTTTGATGCTGGCGCTGCTGTGGCACAAAGCGGGCTCCGCGCTAAGCGTGGAGGAAATGGTCAAATGGTTCAGCGTTGATTTGCTGTGGGCGCTGGTCGGCGGCCTGCTGATTGGTTTTATACTGGGGCGGCTGATTGGCCTGATTGCCACCCGCTCCCGCCATGCGCAGGGGGAAGTGGCACCCAGCGATTTTGTGGCGCTGGCACTGATATGCTTAAGTTTCGCCCTCGCTCAGGCGCTGGATGCTTCCGGCTTTCTGGCGGCGTTTGCGGCGGGCGTCGGCCTGCGCAGCGCGGAAAAAAGCGTGCAGAAACACCACCCGGATCAGCGGGAGGCGGCGGAGGATGATTTACCGGCAGAAATGCAGGTCAATCCGCATACCCGCCACGCGCTAAGTGAAAGCAACCCGATTAAATCAGTAGGGCTGATTATTGGCGATGCGCTGTCGTTTGGCGATACGGTAGAGCGGCTGTTCGCGGCGGTGCTGATTATCGTACTTGGCGTGACGCTGTCACAACACTGGAGTTTTGCCGCCCTGCCACTGGCGTTCCTGCTGTTTTTTATCATCCGCCCGCTGGCGGTGATCGTCGTGACCTGGCGATGCCAGCGTTCGTGGTTTCATCGGCTTAGCCTCGGCTGGCTGGGGATACGCGGGATCGGTAGCCTGAACTACATTGCTTATGCGTGGGTTAACGGATTTAGCGGCGCGGAAGCGAATCTGGTGACGGATATCGCCATTACGCTGGTGACCATCAGCGTGCTGGTACACGGTATTACCGTGACGCCTTTGCTGACGCTGCGCAGTAAAAAGCAGCAGCATTAAAAAAGCGGGCGCGCCGCCAGCGACGCGCCCGCTCGTTTAGTTACGGCAGCGCATAAGCCATCAGCGCATCGCCTGAACGGGTTCCCAGCCCGCCATGACCGCCTGCCGCAATCACCACATACTGCTTACCGTCCTCAGCCTGATAAGTCATCGGCGTCGCCTGCCCCCCCGCGGGCAGACGCGCGCGCCAGAGTTCTTTGCCGCTGGCCTCATCAAATGCCCGCAGATAATCATCCGCAGTCGCACCGGTGAAAATCAGCCCGCTGCCGGTGATGACATTCCCGCCCATCATAAAAATCCCGGTCGGCAGCGGCGCATTCACGTGGGTGCCGAAAATGTTCATGTCGCGGGTGGTGCCTGCCGGACGTTCCCAGACGATTTTTTTACTCACCAGGTCGATAGCGTAAATTTTGCCCCACGGCGGCGCGTTACAGGGCGCATCCAGCGCACCAAGCCACGGTTTTACAATAGCCGCCCACGGGGTGCCGTATTCGGGTCCGACGGCAAACTCTTTCGGTTTCGGGGGCTGTCCGTTGCCCCAGCCCGCCCATTTTTTCATCATACCCTGACGGATCGCCTCTTCGCTTTTCATCATCTGCATGGTGAACGGGATGTAGCTGGTGTTGGCGATCAGCACATGGCGGTTCGGGTCAACCGACGCCCCGTACCAGTCAATCACCCCGTCAAACGCCGGATAAGCGATCGAGGTTCCCTCGGCGGGCGGAGTGAAAATACCCTGATAGCGGTAGCGCTTAAACTGAATACGGCACCACAGCTGATCGAACGGCGTCGCGCCCCACATATCGGTTTCGCGAAGCGCGGCAGGGGCCAGATTCGGCATTCCCACCGAGTCAGGCTGGGTGGCGGAAAGCCGCTCTCCCGGCAGGTGCGGATCTACAGGCACTGGCTTCTCATTAACCTGCGCCAGCGGTTTGCCGTTGCGACGGTCGAGCATAAAAAGCTGGCCCATTTTGGTGGTCTGCACCAGCGCAGGCAGCGTGCCGCCCTCTGCCGTCGGCAGATCGACCAGCGTCGGGCCAATCGGAACGTCATAATCCCAGACGTCATGATGCACGGTCTGAAAATGCCAGCGCTCCGCCCCGGTACGAATATCCAGTGCCACCAGCGAACTGGAGTAGCGATCGTCAAACGGTCGCCTCTGTGCACCGTAATAATCGGGAGTGGCATTGCCCAGAGGAATATAAATCAGCCCCAGCGCCGGGTCGGCGGTATAGGTTCCCCAGCCGTTCGGCGTCCCGCGCGTATACTGCTCGCCGGGTTGCAGCGGCGCGTTCGCCGGAGTGCGTCCCATATCCCACGCCCACGCCAGTTGGCCGCTACGGGCGTCATATGCGCGCACCACCCCGGAAGGCTCGCCGGTCGCCTGATTATCATAAATCCATCCACCGAGGACGATCCTGCCGTCCATCACCATCGGCTGGGAAGTAATGAAATGAAAACCGGGCGGCACGTCGCCCAGATGGTCGGTCAGGCTGACAAATCCCTTCTCGCCGAAATCCTCACAGGGTTTACCGGTCATCGCGTTAAGCGCCACCAGCCGGGCATCGGCCGTCGTGGAAATGATTTTCTGCGGACAAACGGCGTCGCTGGCGTCCTCGCTCCACGCCACCCCGCGACAGGCGAGATACTGATTGGCAGCGGTGTCATTGCGCGGATCGAATTTCCACAGCGGCTTGCCGGTGGTGGCGTTCAGCGCGATCACCTGACGGTGCGGCGTACAGAGATAAAGCGCGTTACCGACCTTAATCGGCGTCACCTCAAGGTTAAACTCGCGCCCGTTCTTGTCTTCGCCCTTTTGCATCACATCGCCCGAATTAAACTGCCACGCGGGTTGCAGCGTCGCCACGTTAGCCGGAGTGATCTGGGTGAGAGGCGAAAAACGCTGCCCGGCGGCGGTGCGCCCGTAGTATTTCCAGTCGCTGTCAGTGTCCGCTGCAACGGTGCTGCGCGCGGACGGGAACGGCTGCGGGTGAACGAAGCGGGTATCAGTCACGTGCCAGCCCGCCCAGAAAATCCCGACGATGGCGGCGAGGTAAATCACCCCGGCGAACTGCCCGCGCCGACGGGTGACCGGCAGCAGCGGACGCTGTACCCACGGCAGGCTGATCCACACCCCTGTCACTGCCGGAACAAACAGGCGCGGCATCAGTTGCCAGCCATCCAGCCCCACTTCCCACAGCGCCCAGCCCACACAGATCAAAAAAGTGAACAGGTACAACCAGACGCCCGCCGCGCGACGACGCGTCAGCAGTACGCCGCTGATAAAAAAGCCCGCCCCAAACAGCAAATACCACGGCGTCCCGCCCAGCCAGGCCAGCCAGCCGCCTAACGTCAAATACCCCAGCCCGATCAGCACCACCAGCCAACCGGTGATAAGGCTCCAGATGCGCGATGTAAATAATGACACGGCCTTCCCCTTTGTAAACTTATGTCAATAAAGGTATAGACCGTAATGACCTTCCGCGTATCGCCAGCGGCAAATTTTCAGCAACATCTGTATCCCGCCAAAAACCCGCGTCCGGCAAAGCCGACTACGCTTATGGGTATCCATAAAAACAGCGCACTGCGCATGTCATTTTTTTATTTTCGCGATTCACATACTGGAGAATCCAATGAGCAATCTATCCTCACCCATCGAGAGCCGTGCTCTCGTCGATACTGATTCGCCTGAAATCGCGCATCTGCGCTTTACCGTCAACGGCGAACAGCACGAGTTGGACATTGACACTCGTACCACCCTGCTTGACGCCCTGCGCGAGCACCTGCATCTGACCGGCAGTAAAAAAGGCTGCGATCACGGCCAGTGCGGTGCCTGCACCACGCTGGTGAACGGGCGGCGCATTAACGCCTGCCTGACGCTCGCCGTGATGCATCAGAACGCCGACATTACCACCATTGAAGGTCTGGGCAGTGCGGAGGATCTGCATCCGATGCAGGCGGCATTTGTGAAGCACGACGGCTTCCAGTGTGGCTACTGCACGCCGGGGCAAATCTGCTCCTCCGTCGCTATGCTGAAGGAAATTGAAGCGGGCATTCCAAGCCACGTCACCGACGATCTGCTCTCACCCGTTGGCTTCAGCGCCGACGAAGTACGCGAGCGGATGAGCGGCAATATCTGCCGCTGCGGGGCGTACAGCAATATTCTTGCCGCCATCACCGACGTCGCGGGGGAGGCAAAAAAATGAAAACATTTCACTACGAGCGGGCCACGACCGTGGCGGAAGCCGCCGCCAGCGCGGCAAAACACCCGGACGCGCGGTTTATTGCCGGTGGCACAAACCTGCTCGACCTGATGAAGCTGGAAATTGAAACCCCGCGTCATTTGATCGACGTTAACGGCCTGCCGCTGGACCGCATTGAAGAGACGCCGGAAGGCGGTCTGCGCATCGGCGCGCTGGTGCGCAATACCGATCTGGCGGCCGACCTGCGGGTACGTCGGGACTATGGAGTGCTGTCGCGGGCGCTGCTGGCGGGCGCGTCGGGCCAACTACGTAATCAGGCGACCACGGCGGGCAATTTACTCCAGCGCACCCGCTGCCCCTATTTTTATGATACTCACCAGCCCTGCAATAAACGTCAGCCCGGCAGCGGCTGCGCGGCGCTGGACGGAGCCAGCCGCCAGCTTGCGGTAGTCGGTGCCAGTAAAGCCTGTATTGCGACCCATCCCAGCGATATGGCGGTCGCGATGCGCATCCTTGATGCCGTCATTGATACGGTTCTGCCCGACGGCAGCGAGCGCAGCATCCCGATTGCGGAATTTTACCGCGCGCCGGGCGATACGCCGCATATTGAAACCGTGCTGCGCCCCGGTGAGCTGATTGCGTCAGTGACCCTGCCCGCCCCGGTCGGCGGCAGGCAGTTTTATCAGAAGGTCCGCGACCGCGCATCCTATGCGTTTGCGCTGGTTTCGGTGGCGGTGATTATGCAGCCGGACGGCAGCGGCCGCGTGGCCTTAGGCGGCGTGGCGCCCAGACCCTGGCGCAGCGACGATGCCGATGCCGAATTAGCCAACGGCGCGAAAGCGGCCTGCCAGCGTCTGTTTGCTGACGCGCACCCGACCTCTGAAAATCAGTTTAAGCTGCTGCTGGCGGAGCGCACGCTCGCCTCGGTGCTGGCACAAGCGAGGGCATAAGCACATGAAATTTGATAAACCCGCAACCGATAATCCCGTTGACCGCCTGAAAGTGGTCGGTCAGCCCCGCGACCGGATCGACGGCCCGCTGAAAACCTCCGGCAGCGCCCGCTACGCTTATGAATGGCATGATGAAGTTGATAATGTCGCTTACGGGCACGTCGTCGGCTCCGCCATTGCCAAAGGTAAAATTGCCGCCATCGATACCGACGCCGCAAGCCGTGCGCCGGGCGTGCTGGCTATCGTGACCGCCGAAAATGCCGGACCGCTCGGCAAGGGCGAAATGAACACCGCCGCCCTGCTCGGCGGCCCGGACATCGAGCATTATCACCAGGCCATTGCGCTGGTGGTGGCGGAGACCTTTGAACAGGCGCGCGCGGCGGCGGGTCTGGTGGAGGTCCGCTATCAGCCGCAGGAGGGCGAATTCAGTCTGGCAGAGGCCAAACCGGGCGTGACGGAACCGCCGGAAGATACGCCGGATAACGTCACCGGCAACTTCCCGGAGGCGTTCGCCGCCTCGGCGATCCAGCTCGACCAGACCTACACCACCCCGGACCAGTCGCACGCCGCGATGGAGCCGCACGCCTCAATGGCGGCCTGGAACGGTGATAAGGTCACGCTGTGGACCTCAAACCAGATGATCGCCTGGTGCCACAAAGAGCTGGCGGCGACGCTGAAGATCGCGCCAGAAAACGTGCGCGTCTGGTCGCCGTTTATCGGCGGGGGCTTTGGCAGCAAGCTGTTTTTGCGCAGCGATGCTCTGCTGGCGGCGCTGGGCGCGCGGGCGGCAAAACGTCCGGTCAAAGTGATGCTGCCGCGCCCGTTCATTCCCAATAACACCACCCATCGCCCCGCCACTATCCAGCAGATCCGTATCGGCAGCGATGCGCAGGGGCATATCAATGCCATCTCGCACATTAGCTGGTCCGGCAATCTGCCCGGCGGAACGCCGGAAACGGCGGTGCAGCAGACCAATTTATTGTATGCCGGGGCGCACCGTCTGACCGGCCTGCGGCTCGCTGAACTGGATTTGCCGGAAGGCAACGCGATGCGCGCACCGGGCGAAGCCGCTGGCCTGCTGGCGCTGGAAATTGCCGTGGATGAAATGGCGGAAAAAGTGGGTATCGATCCGGTGGATTTTCGCATCCTCAACGACACCCAGGTCGATCCGACCCAGCCGGAGCGTTTTTTCTCCCAGCGTCAGCTCGCCACCTGTCTGCGCGAAGGCGCAGCGCGCTTTGGCTGGCAGCAGCGGCAGTCCACGCCGGGTCAGGTGCGCGACGGGCGCTGGCTGGTCGGGATGGGCGTCGCCGCGGCCATTCGTAATAACCTGGTGGATAAATCCGCCGCCCGCGTTCATCTGGAACCCGACGGGCGGCTGATTGTGGAAACCGATATGACCGACATCGGCACCGGCAGCTACACCATCATCGGCCAGACCGCTGCCGAAATGCTCGGCCTTCCGCTGGAGCAGGTCGAGGTCAAACTCGGCGACTCCGACTTCCCGGTCTCGGCAGGATCCGGCGGCCAGTGGGGTGCCAATACTTCCACCGCCGGGGTCTACGCGGCCTGCGTTAAGCTGCGCGAGCAGGTGGCGCAGGCGCTGGGACTCGATGCTGACGAAGCCGACTTTGCCGACGGCTACGTTCAGGCGGGCGGGCAACGCGTCGCGCTCACCGAAGCGGCACGCGGTGGCAGGCTGACGGCGGAAGACGCCATCGAATTTGGCGATCTGGATAAAAAATACCAGCAATCGACCTTCGCCGGGCATTTTGTTGAAGTCGGCGTGGATATCGCCACCGGCGAAGTGCGCATCCGCCGGATGCTGGCGGTGTGCGCGGCGGGACGCATCCTTAACCCGAAAACCGCCCGCAGCCAGGTGATCGGTGCCATGACGATGGGCGTGGGCGCGGCGCTGATGGAGGAGCTGATTGTCGATACCCGCCGGGGCTATTTCGTCAATCACGATATGGCGACCTACGAGGTGCCCGTTCACGCCGATATCGGCGAGCAGGAGGTCATTTTCCTTGATGAGGTCGATCCGATCTCCTCGCCGATGAAGGCAAAAGGCGTCGGCGAACTGGGTCTGTGCGGCGTGGGCGCGGCGATTGCCAATGCCATCTATAACGCCACCGGCGTGCGGGTGCGCGACTATCCGATCACTCTCGATAAGCTGCTGGCAAAACTGCCCGCGCTGGCCTGATAAGGATAAGACATCGTGCTGCAACAGGTTCTACAGACCATCACCCCGCAGGCTGCCCGGCAGACGGACGATCCGCTGGAGGTGCTGCGCTTCGCCACCGAGGCGCTGAACGCGGGCTATGCGACGGTACTGGTGACGCTGACCGCCATTCGTGGCGGCTCGGCGCGTCCGGTCGGCGCGCAGATGGCGGTGCGCGAAGACGGCCTCTATTGCGGCGTGGTTTCGGGCGGCTGCGTGGAGGCGGCCGCCGCGCATGAAGCGCTGGCGGCGATCCGCGAGGGTCAGGACCGGGAGATTGTCTACGGCAAAGGGTCGCCGTGGCTGGATATCGTCCTGCCCTGCGGCGGCAGTATTACCCTCGTCCTGCACCTGCTGCGCGGGGCCGATCCGCTGACGGCGGTGCTGGCGGCAGTGGCGCAGCGTCAGCGGGCCGGGTTACGCTATTCCCCGGACGGCACGCTGGCGCAGGTCGCGCCGCCTGCCGCAACTGACTGCCACGCACAGGGTTTCTGCATTCTCTATCGTCCTCAGCCGAGGATCGTTTTGTTCGGTCGCTCCGGCGCTGCTGACACCACCGCCAGAATTGCCGAAGCCGCAGGCTATGACGTGCATATTTGCGACGCCAGCAGGCTGAGCGCCACGACGGCGCTTATCGACCCGGATACCGCCGTGGTGCTGCTCTATCACGATCTTCATCAGGAGCTGCCGCTGCTCCAGGCGGCACTGAACGCCGCGCCGTTTTATATCGGGGCGCTCGGGAGTTATCGCACTCATCAGCAGCGCGTCGCCACCCTCACCCGCCTCGGCTACTCGTCGGCGGAGATTGCCCGCATCAACGCCCCGGTAGGGATTTTCCCGAAAGCGCGCGACGCCAGCACGCTGGCATTATCCGTGCTGGCGGACATCGCCGCCCGCCGTCAGGAGTCGGGCTAATGCCGGTAGTAATTATTCTTGCCGCCGGTAAGGGCGAGCGCTTTCTGGCCTCCGGCGGAACAACGCATAAGCTGGACGCCCTGCTGAACGGCAAAACCGTGCTGCAACACGTTCTGGATGCCGTCAGCGCCAGCGGTCTGGGTGGGCATCTGGTCCGCCCCGACGGCGGCACGCCGGGCATGGGCGATTCCATTGCCGCAGGCGTTAGCGCCCTGCCGGATGCGGACGGCTGGCTGATCCTGCCCGGCGATTTACCCTTTATCCGCCCCGCCACCCTGCACGCCGTGGCACGCGCCCTGCTCAGCAGCAGCGTCGTGGTGCCCCGCTACCGCCAGCAATACGGCCATCCGGTGGCCTTTCGCCACGAGCACCGCGACGCCCTGTGCGCCCTTTCCGGTGACGTCGGTGCCGCCGCGATTGTCCGCACCGCCAGAGCCAGCGGCGGAGTGCGGGATCTGGCGCTCGAAGATGGCGGGATCGTGCAGGACATCGACACGCTTTCCGACCTGCTGACCGCCCGCAGGCATACTTTCGATCATCAACCCTGAGGAACACCGCATGACCCAGGAAACCCCCTTTACCGATAGCGATCTCCACCTTCTTGACCGCTACTGGCGTGCCGCAAACTATCTGTCCGTAGGGCAAATCTACCTGATGGATAACCCGCTGCTGCGCGAGCCGCTGAAGCCTGAACACATCAAGCCGCGCCTGCTGGGACACTGGGGCACCACGCCGGGGTTAAATTTTATCTATGCCCACCTCAACCGGGTCATTCGCCAGCGTGACCTCGACATGATTTACATCTGCGGGCCGGGCCACGGCGGGCCGGGAATGGTGGCGAATACCTGGCTTGAAGGCAGTTACAGCGAGGTCTATCCGCAAATCTCAGCGGACGCCGACGGGATGAAAAAACTGTTCCGCCAGTTCTCCTTTCCCGGCGGTATTCCCAGCCACGCCGCGCCGGAAACGCCCGGCTCCATTAACGAAGGCGGCGAGCTGGGCTATTCGCTGTCGCATGCCTTCGGCGCGGTATTCGATAATCCTTCGCTAATCGCCGCCTGTGTGATCGGCGATGGCGAAGCGGAAACCGGTCCGCTGGCCTCCAGCTGGCACGGCATTAAATTCCTCAATCCCCAACGTGACGGGATGGTGCTGCCGATCCTCCATCTGAACGGTTATAAAATCGCCAACCCGACGATCCTCGGGCGTGAAAGCGATGACAATCTGCGCCAGTATTTCAGCGGGCTGGGCTATGAGCCGCTGCTGGTCAGCGGTCACGAGCCGGAAAAAATGCACCGCCAGATGGCGCAAACGCTGGCGAGGGCGCTGGACACCATCCGGCGCTATCAGCAGCAGGCGCGCAGCGGACAGCAGCCGGACACCCTGCCGCGCTGGCCGATGATCATTCTGCGCAGCCCGAAAGGCTGGACCGGGCCGCAAACGGTAGACGGTAAAAAAGTGGAAGATTTCTGGCGCGCGCATCAGGTGCCGGTCTCGGCCTGCCGGGAAAACGACGATCACCGGCATATTCTTGAAACCTGGATGCGCAGCTACCAGCCCGACGATCTGTTTGATGACGCGGGGCGGCTGAAGCCGGAGCTGCGCGCGCTGGCCCCGGAGGGCGACAAACGCATGGGATCGTCGCCGTGGGCCAACGGCGGCAGGCTGCGCCAGGCGCTGGATCTGCCGGACATCCGTGAGTCCGCCGTAGCGGTCAGCGCCCCCGGCGAAACGCAGGCCGAATCCACCAAAGCGCTGGGCACCTGGCTGGCGGGCATTATTCAGCGCAACCCGGATAACTTCCGCCTGTTTGGACCGGATGAAACCGAATCCAACCGCCTCGGCAACGTATTTAAGGTGACTAACCGCACCTGGCAGGAGCCGATTAAACCTTATGACGAACAACTGGCCCCCGACGGTCGGGTGATGGAAATTCTCAGCGAACACCAGTGCCAGGGCTGGCTGGAGGGCTATCTGCTGACCGGGCGACACGGGTTGTTTAACTGCTACGAAGCCTTTATTCATATTATTGATTCGATGTTTAACCAGCACGCGAAGTGGCTGAAGGTTTCCCGCACCCTGCCGTGGCGCGCCCCGGTGGCCTCGCTGAACTACCTGCTTTCCTCGCACGTCTGGCGACAGGATCACAATGGCTACAGCCATCAGGATCCGGGATTTATCGATCACGTCGCCAATAAAAAGGCCGATATCGTGCGCATCTACCTGCCGCCGGATGCCAATACCCTGCTGTGGGTGGCCGATCACTGCCTGCGCACCTGGGATCGCATCAACGTGATCGTCGCCGGAAAACAGCCCGCACCGCAGTGGCTGACGCCGGATGAAGCGGCAGCGCACTGCGCCGCCGGAATGGGGATCTGGCGCTGGGCGGGTAACGTGGCGGAAGGCGAATCGCCCGATGTGGTGATGGCCTGTGCCGGAGACGTGCCAACGATGGAAGCGCTGGCGGCGGTGGATCTGCTGCGTGAATATCTGCCCGATCTGCGGGTACAGGTGGTGAACGTGGTGGATCTGATGGCGCTCCAGCCGAAAGATCAACATCCGCACGGGCTAAGCGATGAGGCGTTCGACGCTCTTTTTACGCCCGACAAGCCGGTGATCTTTGCCTTCCACGGCTACCCCAGCCTGATCCATCGTCTGACCTATCCGCGTAACAACCATCGGAATTTCCACGTGCGCGGATTTATGGAGGAAGGCACCACCACCTCGCCGTTTGACATGACGGTGATGAATGAACTGGACCGCTTCCATCTGGCGCAGGAGGCCATTTTGCGGGTGCCTGAACTTCAGGGCAAAGCCGACGATATTCTGGAAACGTTGCAGCAGAAAATCGCCGCCCACCATCAGTATGTGCGGGAGTACGGCGAAGATCTGCCTGAAGTGCAGGGCTGGAGATGGCCTTCGCAGCAGAGCGAGGAGAACATTCCTGAATAGCCGCTAGTGGCTTAAAATTTGTTCCAGGAACTGCCGGGTGCGCGGATGCTCCGGCTGGCTGAAAAAACGTTCCGGCGGCGCGGATTCGACAATCCGCCCGTCGGCCATCAGCACGACCTTATCCGCCACCGTGCGGGCAAAGCCCATCTCATGCGTCACCACAATCATCGTCATTCCGCCCTCCGCCAGATCCAGCATCACGTCGAGCACCTCCTTGATCATCTCCGGGTCCAGCGCCGACGTCGGTTCATCAAACAGCATGATTTCCGGCTGCATACACAGGGCGCGGGCAATCGCGACGCGCTGCTGCTGACCGCCGGAAAGCTGTAGCGGGAACTTATGCGCCTGATTACCGATATGCACCTTCTCCAGATAGTGCATCGCCAGTTCCGTCGCCTGCTTCTGGCTCATTTTGCGCACCAGCGTCGGGCCGAGGGTCAGGTTATCCAGCACGCTCAGATGCGGGAACAAATTAAACTGCTGGAACAACATGCCGATGTTCAGACGAATGCGGTTGATATTGCGCACGTTGTCGTTCATCTCAATGCCGTTGACCCAAATCTGCCCTTTCTGGTGCTCTTCGAGCCGGTTAATACAGCGGATCAGCGTCGATTTGCCGGAGCCGGACGGGCCGCAAATCACCACCCGCTCCCCTTTCGCCACGTTCAGCGACACCTCATCCAGCACCTGGAATTTTCCGTACCATTTGCTGACGGCGTTAATTTCGATAATCGGAGACTGAGACATCAGGCGTTCCCTTGTACGTTACGGCTGGCATCAATGCGTTTTTCTACCCAGATGGCGTAGCGGGAAAGCATGAAGCCGAACAAAATATAAATAGCGGAAATAAATACGTAGGTTTCGATGTAATACCGACGCCACTGCGGGTCCTGCATCACCGCGCTGGTGGCGGTCAGCACGTCAAACAGACCGATGATGATCACAAACGAGGTATTTTTCATGGCGGCGATAATATGGTTAGTCACCGCCGGGAGACAGATGCGCAGCGCCTGCGGCAGGATGATTTTGGTGGTGGTGTGCCAGTAGCCGAGATTCAGCACCGCCGCCGCTTCATACTGCCCGCGCGGCACCGACTGTAGCCCGCCCCGGATCACCTCCGCCTGATAGCAGGCGAAAAACAGCGCGATACCAACCACGATACGCAGCAGCTTGTTGACCTCCATATCGGTCGGCAAAAACAGCGGGAAGACGTTGACCGCCACAAACAGAATGGTGATCAGCGGCACGCCGCGCAGCCCTTCGATAAAAATCACCGACAGACCGCGTAAAAACGGCAGCGGCGAACGGCGTCCCAGCGCCAGCGCCACCGACGCGGGCATTCCGATGATCACGGTGCCGGAAAACAGCAGCAGCGTGAGCGGCAGGCCGCCCCAGTCGGCGGACGATACCGGCGGCAGGCCGAACACGCCACCGCTCATCAGCACGGACATCGACACCAGCGCCGCGCCCCACAGCGGCCACAGCAGGCGCGAGTGCCAGCAAACCGGGGACAGCGACAGCACTACCACCGCAAACCAGATCAGCAGGCACAGCGCGGGCCGCCACTGCTCCGCGTAAGGGTACAGGCCGAACAGGATCGGGCGATACTTTTCGCCGATCACCGCCCAGCAGGCGCCCACCGCCGCGCGGCATTGTGTGGCATCGCCGACGAAGACAGCATCGGTGACACCCCAGCGCAGCAACCTGGCCCCGACAAAGGCGATCAGCAGGATCAGCGCCACCGTCAGCAGTGATTGCGCCACGCTGCTGAATAAGTTCCGGCGCAGCCAGAGAAGGGCAGAATAAGGCATGGTCAATCCTCAGCGCTCGTGAATGGCGACATAGCGGTTAAACAGGTTCATCAGCAGCGAAGTGGTTCCGCTGATCAGCAGGTACACCACCATCATGATGGCGATCGCCTCCAGCGCCTGCCCGGTCTGGTTCATCAGGGTATTGCTGATATTTGCCAGTTCCGGGTAGCCCACCACCACGGCAATAGAGCTGTTTTTGGCGAGGCTGACATACTGGCTGGCAAGCGGCGGCACCATCACGCGCATCGCCTGCGGGATCACCACATGGCGCACCACGTGCCAGGGAGAGAGTGACAGCGAGCGCGCGGCCTCAAGCTGACCTTTCGGCACCGACTGGATCCCGGCGCGGACGATTTCGGCGATAAACGCGGAAGAGTAAAGCGCAATCCCCAGCAGCAGGGCGGTGAATTCCGGGCTGACGGTAAAACCGCCACGGAAGTTAAACCCGCGCAGCGTCGGGCGATTCAGTTCATGCGGCGCGCCGCAGATCAGCCATACCAGCAGCGGCAGGCCGATAATCAGCGCCAGCCGCAGGCGGGCAACCGGCCAGATCCGCCCGCGCTGTTCGCGTTGGTGCCGGGCGAGCGCCGACAGCGCGATGCTTAGCACCAGCGCCACCAGCAGCGCCGCGCCGGTCCACAGCCAGCCATCGTGGGCCTGTAACACAGTCAGCGTCAGGCCGCGATTCGTTAAAAAGCCGATGTCCGCCAGCTCAATGGCTGCGCGCGGCGACGGCAGATTGCGGATCACCACTGACCAGAAAATCACCTGCAAAATCACCGGCACGTTGCGCAGCAGTTCGACATACACTTCCGCCAGCTTCACCAGCAGCCAGTTTTTCGATACCCGACCGAGGCCGACCAGAAACCCCAGCACCGTCGCCAGCACAATGCCGCACACCGTGACGTACAGGGTATTGAGCAGCCCGACCAGAATGGCGCGGGCGTAGCTGTCACGCGGGGTATAGTCGATCAGCGTCTCACCAATGGCGAACTGCGCGCTTTGTGCAAGAAAAGCAAAGCCGGTCGTAATGCGCTGGTTGCGCATATTGTCCACCACGTTGCTGTACAGCCACCAGGCAAAAAGCGCGAGCAGCAGCGCCAGCAAAATCTGGTAGCACCAGGCGCGGGTAGTTTTGCTCCCCAACAGCGCAGGCGCGTTGCCTGCGGCGGGCAACGGCATGGCGGCGGAGCGTTCGGTTTGTTTCATCATATCTGCTTATGCAACGGCCAGAGTCTAAAAAGTCCCTCGCGCGGAGGGACACGTCGGTTAACGAATGGGCAAGCCGTACAGCAGACCGCCGTCGGTCCACAAATTATTCAGATCGCGATCCAGCGGCTCGGCGCTTTTTGGCCCGAAGTGACGGTTATAGATGTCACCATAGTTGCCCACCTGCTTCACCAGGTTGAAAACCCATTTATTATCCAGCCCCAGCTTGTTGCCAAAGTCGCCGGTTACCCCCAGCAGCCCCTGCACGTCCGGGTCGGCGGATTTTAACTGTTCTTCAACGTTGGCCTGGTTCACCTTCAGCTCTTCGGCGTTGAAAGTGGCGTACACCACCCATTTCACGATATCAAACCACTGGTCATCGCCTTTCCGCACCGCCATGGCCAGCGGCTCTTTCGAGTAAATCCCCGGCAGGATCTGATGCTCGTCCGGGTTTTCAGCATCGAAGTTTTTCACTCCCGGCAGCGCCACTTTGTCGCGGGCGATGGCGTCGCAACGTCCGGCGAGATAGGCCGCGACATACTCTTTGTTATTCTCAATCACTACCGGGGTGTAATGCAGATGGCGGGAAGCGAAAATCTGCGCCACGTTCTGCTCGGTGCTGCTGCCCGGCGTGATGCACACCGTGGCCCCGTCCAGATCTTCAATTTTTTTCACGCCGCTGTTAGCGCGCACCATAAAGCCAGTGCCGGTATAAAAGTTTGGCGGCGCGAAGTTCAGTCCCAGCGAGACATCGCGGGTCAGCGAGGCGGTGATATTGCGCGACAGTACGTCCACTTCACCGGACTGGATCGCCGGGAAGCGCTGGGCAGTGGACAGCGGCGTAAAGCGGACTTTTTTCGCATCGCCTAATACCGCCGCCGCCAGCGCCCGGCAAAAATCAACGTCCAGCCCTTCCCAGTTGCCTTTGCTGTCAATGGAAGCAAACCCGTGGCGGGCAGGATGGACGCCGCAGACCAGTTCGCCACGCGCTTTAATTTTCTTCAGCGTATCGCCGCTTGCCGCCGGAGCGTTATCGGCGAGTGCCGGAAGCGCCAGGCCCGCCAGCGTCAGCAGCAGGGCCGACGCATAAAATGAGGTTCTTTTCAGCATCATCGTTCCTTTATAAAAAACTAATATGTTGTAATTGTTTAACTTTGTGTTGCCCGTGCCTGCTTATGCTCGGCGTATTCGCGCCCGTCTGGCAACCAACGGATCTGTCAGAGCAAATGCGAAAATGTGCTAACGCAGCCAGCCCTGAATGCCCTGCCACAGCAGTTGCCCGCTCAGTAGCAGCATGGTCAGGCGGAACGCCACGCGAAAAATCCGCTCCGGCAGATTGTCGAGCATCCGCGTTCCCAGCCAGGTCCCCAGCGCGCCGCTGGCGATCATCGCCACTAGTACCGGCAGCCACGCGGCCCAGGCAAATCCCATCAGCCCAAAGGCGAGGATCTTCAGCCCGTGCTGTAACACCATGCAGGTGGCGTGCGTGGCAATCAGCGGCTGCTTCTTCAGCCCCTGAGAACTGATCAGCCCGGCGACCATCGGCCCTGTGGCTCCGACGATCATCGTGCCGATACTGCTTAGCCCGCCGCCAATGACAAACAGCGCCCGGTTCAGCGGTTTCGCCTCGGCGCGTCGGCGCAACACCGACCAGAGAATAAACAGTCCCAGCGCGATGCGCGCCACGCTATCCGGGATCGCTGCGGCAACCGGTGCACCCAGCGCAATGCCCACCGCGCTGCCGAGCAAAAACCACAGCACCAGCGGCCAGACGACGTACATCCGCTGGATCAGCGTGCGGCTGAGGTTGGAGCCAAGCTGCACCATGCCGTGTACCGGCATCAGGCTGCTGACCGGCATACCGGCGGCCATCACCGCCAGCAGCGCAGTCCCCCCGCCCAGCCCCATCGCCGCCGTCAGTGCCGAGGTCAGAAAACTGCAAAACACCATCACGCCAGCAAACAGCGGGGTAATTTCTGCGGGGATCAGCGAGAAGGTCATTGCAGGTAATCATCCGCCAGCAGGCGTTGATACAGCGCCTGCGCCTCGTCGCGCGACAGCGCCCGGCTGGCGCAGTCGACGAATTTTTCCGCCAGCAGCCCTTCCGGCAGCGGGTTATCCACGCTGGAGCCGCGCGCCCCCGCGACAAACTGGTGAAACTGACGACCATCGGTGGCGGTCAGCGTGACGTAAGCGCTGTGCGTCGTCGCCTCGTCGTGACAGCTGAGGGTGACGTTGTGCATCAGCCGCTGCGTCGCCGGGTCGGCAAACCGCGCGGTATCAATAAAATCATCCAGCGTCAGCGTTCCGGCAACAAACGCCCGCGCCACGCAATAATGCAGGCTGAATTTGCCCGCCAGCGGGTTTTCCGGCTGCGGAATATTGATGTGCGGGAAGCGGATCGGATGCACCTGTACGTCAATGCGTTCCACCTCCTGCGGGCGTAATCCGGTCTGCTCGCGCAGCGCCAGCACCCCGTCCAGCGGCGATAAGATCGCGTAGCAGCAGGAGAAATATTTGAAGTTGTTAGGCTTCGCAGTATCAAGAATATGCGGCGTTGCCGTCCAGGGTTCGGTCAGCGGCGTCGAATCGGCATTGTCGCTGCCGTTGAAAACGTTGAAATAGCCGTGGTGATGCTCAAACGCCGTTTGCCCGGCGCTGAAGCCTTCCTGCGCCAGCCTGACCGCCAGCACGGCGCTGCGCGCCGCCTGCCCGACGACCAGCGCTTTGGTCTGACTGCCAAAGTTGGATTTGATCCCCGACGCCAGCGATGCGCAAATGGACAACGCCGTCGCCGTCTGTGCCTCATTCAGATCCAGCAGCACCGCGCAGGCCGCAACACCGGCAAAAATGCCGACGCTGGTGGTCGGGTGCCAGCCGTGACGGTACTGGAACGGACTCACCGCTTTGCCCATCCGCACGGCGGTTTCATAGCCCGCCAGATAGGCGCGCAGCACCGCTTCGCCGTTAAGCTCATGCTCGTCCGCCAGCGCCAGCAGCGCAGGCAGGACAGCGACGGAAATATGTCCGTGCAGCCAGGAGTTGGAATCATCAAAATCCAGCAGATGCGCGGAGGTGCCGTTGAGCAGCGCCGCATCCAGCGCGTTCAGCCGCAAACCGGTGCCGAAGACCCGGCTTTTTCCCGCTGCCGCTCCGGGCGTGATGACCCGCCGCAGTTTAGTCGCACCGTCCTGCACGCCGCCTGCCAGGGTGACGCCGAGAGTATCAATAATGGCGGTACGCGCCTGTTCCTGCGCCGCCGCGGAAAAACGCTGGCGGGAAAATGCCAGCAGGCTGGCGGCGAATTGTCGGGCAATAGTCATGAACCACTTTCCTTGAAAAAATCAGTATTCTCCCGCCAGCAGCGCAGCAATCTGCGTTAGCGAGCCGGGACGTTCAAAATGTGCCGCTGCCTGATACAGCGCCTCGCTGCGCTGATTGCCGAGCAGCGGGATCGTCAGGACGTCGAATTTGGCGCGCAGTTCGTCATCGGTCAGCGGATTCTGCGCGTGGCCGCGATAAACGTCGGTGCTGGCATGAATCGTTTCGCCATCCTCCAGCCAGACGTCGATAAACGCCGAGCTGGCGGACTGACCGTCCACCGCCTCCACCTGCATCAGCGGCAGCAGCGCACGCGCACGCGGATCGGCGACGGTCTGCGGCGTAAAATCGGTGTCGGTCAGGTTGTAGCCGCACAGGGCCAGCGCGATGCAGTGCGGAATGCTGAATTTACTTTCCAGCGGCGTTTGCGGATTCAGAATACCGGCGTTCACCATCCCCATCGGATGCACTTTCGCCGCAATGCGGGTAATGGCGCGGCCGTGAAGCTGCGGATAGATCTGCCGGGCCGTTTCAATCGAGGCGTGCGTGCCCCGGCAACTGGCGTAAAGTTTGTAGCCGTTGGTCAGCAGTTCCCAGCTTTCGCCGAAATCGAGCGGCGGGATCTCCGCGCTGCCGTCCTGGATAAAGTTTTTCACCCAGCCATCGGCTTCGTAAAAATGCTGTGCGCCGACGAAACCTTCCGCCGCCAGCTGCGCGGCGAGGATACCGTCCATCGCGGCTTTACCGGCATGAAAAGGTTTGCCGTGCGTACCGGACGATTTTTGCAGCCCGCCCATCATGGTGGCCGCCGCGCCGAGGGCGTTGCGGATCTGCTCTTCGTTAAGCCCCAGCACCGAGGCCGCGACCGCTGTCGCCCCGGCGCGTCCGACAATCGCGGTGGGATGAAATCCCCGGCGCTGCAAATTGCGCCCGACGCCCGGCACCCAGCCACCGCCGAGCTTCGCCATCACTTCAAAGCCCGCGATAAACGCGCGTAATACCCGCTCCTCACTCACCGGATGCGCCTGCGCCATCGCCAGCGCGGTGGACCAGCAGGGTCCGCCCGGATGACCGGCTCCCGCCGGGTGGGTATCATCGTAATCTGCCGCGTGCGCCATCGTCGCATTGACCAGCGCCGCCAGCGCGGGTGTGGTGGTGCTGCCGAAAAAAATTCGCGCTGCGCCCTGGGCATTCCAGCTTTTCGCCACCTGGCGCACCGCGCGCACTGCATCATCATTTACCGCGCCCAGCGCCACGCCTAAATAGTCAATCAGCGCGCGTTTCGCTTCGTGCAATACCGACGCCGGGATCGCCTGCTCGTGTGCGTGATGGATAAAATGGCTAAGTTGCGCGCCCCTGGTCGGGATCAGTTGTGCCGTGTCTGTTATGGTCATTAGTGTTTCCCTGGTGCTGACACACAAAATAATGCTTATAAAACAATACGATGATTTATTGAATTCATTTGTATACAATGAAACATATCGTCAACATACCAGCGTCAGGATAAAGCTCAAAAGACGATTTTTAGATATGCTAAGAACAAAATGAGCGATAAATCCGCATTTACTGTGGCAATATGACGCTACTCTCAGTGGCCTGTAATCGGCTCATCGCGGCCGCGTAAAATGGATAAATACCTCGAAAAATTATGAACTTAAAAGCTGCCCATCACGATGTGACAATGTCACCTTTTGAGATACTGATCGCTGCCATTGAGCGGGGCGATCTCCTGCCAGGAGAACGTCTTCAGGAAACCCGGCTGGCGGAACAGTTTGGTCTGAGCCGCACGCCGATCCGCGAAGCCCTGCACCGTCTCGAAACGCTCGGTCTTGCCGAGCCGGGTCCGCAGCGCGGTCTGATTGTTGCCAGCATCAGCTACGAGCGGCTACGCCAGCTGTTTGCCGTGCGCGAAGGGCTGGAAAAGATGGCCATTCAACTGGCGGTATCGGCGGCCTCCGACGAGGAAATTGCCCTGCTGCAAAGAATGGTGGATAGCGAAAAAACGCTCACCGACAGCAAAGCGCTGCACGATCATAACCGGCTGTTTCATCGTCAGATCTACCGCTCGACCCATAACCCGTATCTGAATGAAATGCTTGATAACTTGCGCATCCACCTCTCCCTGCTGCGCGGCACCACTTACGCCCTGACCGACCGCGCGGAAGAGGCCAAATGCGAGCACCAGGCGATTGTCGCCGCCCTCGCCCTGCGCGACGCGGAGGCCGCCAGCGCAGCGGCCTGCCAGCATATTCGCAATGGTTACCGTGCGCGACTGGCGATTATTAGTCAGTCAGAGGGGTGAGACTGGCGGGGGCGTGTGGTGCGCGTCTGCCCCCTCACTTTCGCCGGGCATCTCTTTCGCCTTCCCAATACTCACCGAGCGGCGGCGTTAGTCCATTGAGCGGGTCGCGCTCCGGGAAAGGCAGCGCGGCAATGCGTGCCAGTCGCTGCGGGCTGGCGGCGTCTCTGCACAAATCGTAATCCAGTTGCCCTTCTGGATACGCGCCGACGACCAGAAAATCCTCCGAGGCGGTCAGCCGTCGATGGCCGGTGCCAGCGGGGAGCAAAAGCGCGTCGCCCGTTTTCACCTCAAACTCTTTCCCGCCTGGCCCGCCGAGCAGCAGACGCGCCGATCCCGCCGCTATGCCCAGCACTTCGTGGGCGTTGGAGTGGTAGTGATGATAGTCAAAAATGCCGTCGCGCCACTGCGGCGGCCAGCCGTTGTCGGCGAAGCGCTGTTCAAAGCGGCTGGCAATGTCGCCGTCGGTAAAAAACTGTTTGTAAATCAATACCGGCAACCGGGGATGATTAGGCACCCAGTCATGGGCGGCGAAATGCTGGGTCAGGGGTAAAACGGGCTGGCGTGCGGACATCGGTCTTCTCCGTTGACGATCGACATCCGTTAACTTTAGCAGTTATTGCCGAAACGCTCCGGCGGGCAGGCGACGGACTATTTCTGCTGCTGGCGGAAACGCGCCACTTTCGCCCGGTTGCCGCACAGCGCCATGCTGCACCAGCGTCGGCGATGCGATTTGGTGCGATCGTAAAACCACAGCGTGCATTCCGGGTGCTCGCACTTTCTTACCAGCGCAAAGTCTTCCTGCGCCAGCAGCGACGCCGCCAGTTCAGCGACCGGTGCCAGCAGCCGGGTCGGTGCCGGGCTGGCGAAGATCCGCGTGACGTGCAGTTTTCCGCCTTCATCGCGGAGAAGCTGCGGATAGCTGACGGCGGACGCCAGAAAACAGTTGAGTTTTTCCGCGTCCACCGGCTGGCCCGCTTTTTTCTGCGCGACCAGCGCCCGGATGATTTCGCGCAGCTGTCGCGCCTCATTCAGCAGTTCGCCGGGTGCAGCCCTCGTCGCGTCGGCATCGGTCATCAGCCCGGTATGGCGCAGCCAGGCCAGAACGTCGTCATCCGACTGCCAGTAATCACGCGGCTGGCCGTTTTCCTGCGCCACCGTGTTAAGAAAATCCAGCGCGCCGTGATCGCCGAGAAACAGCGCGGCAGACGCAGTCTGCGATTCAGAAGTCATGGGATATCTCCGCGATAAGCATTTGCCGCAGTGTACACTCTCCCCGTCATCTTGTAACCCTTAAAAAACATTTGACAGGTTACAACTTTGCCGCATACTGAAAGACAGTAACCCCAAAAACACATTTTAACAGTTACAACCCGGAGCCGTGCTATGACTATGAATACTCACTACCCTGTCCATTACCGTTTTGCTGAGGCCGACGGCGTGCGCGTGTTTTATCGCGAGGCCGGAGAGCCTGCCCATCCCACCCTGCTGTTGCTGCATGGATTCGGCGCGTCCTCGCATCAGTTCCGCGAATTAATCCCGCTGCTGGCGGATAAATTTCATCTCGTCGCCCCGGATTTACCGGGCTTTGGTTTTACTGAAGTGCCGTCAGCGCGTGATTATCACTATACCTTCGATGCGCTGGGCCAGACCCTGACCGCCTTTGTGGATGCGCTGGCGCTGGAGCAGTACGCTCTGTACGTGTTCGATTATGGCGCACCCGCCGGGCTGCGGCTGGCGCTGAATCACCCGGAGCGGGTGACGGGGATCGTGTCACAGAACGGCAATGCGTATCTGGAAGGACTGGGCGAGGCGTGGGACCCGGTGCGCGCCTACTGGCAGGAGCCGTCGGCGGCAAATCGTCAGACGGTGAGCGATGCGGTGATGAATCTCGACGGCATCCGCTGGCAATACGTTCACGGCGTGCAGGAGCCGGAGCTTATCGCGCCGGAAACCTGGTTCCTCGCCACAAAAATGATTGAGCAAACGGGAAACAAGGACATCCAGCTCGATCTGTTTCTTGATTACGCCAATAACCTGACGCGCTACCCCGATTTCCAGGCCTTTTTCCGCCAGGCGCAGTTGCCGACGCTGGTGATCTGGGGCGAGCACGATCCGTTTTTTATTCCGCCGGGCGCGCACGCCTGGCAGCGTGACAACCCTCGCGCGGTGGTTGAGCTGCTCGACAGCGGGCACTTCGCGCTGGAAACCCACGTCGCGCATATCGCCAGACGTATCCGCGAGGTGCTCGGCAGCGAGCAGCAGGACTAATTAACCGACGGCGCGACGTTAACCCGTCGCGCTATCAGCAGCGCGGCGAGCAGCATCAGCACACCCGCAGCAATAAATACGCCGTGGATGCCGCTGAGCGAGAACATCGCCCCGCCGCCTGCCGCGCCCATGGCAATTGCCGACTGGACGGATGCGACCACCATTCCCCCGGCGCTTTCGGCCTGATCGGGCACCGACCGTGCCACCCAGTTTGACCAGGCGACCGGAATGCCGCCGAAGGCCAGTCCCCACAGCGCCACCAGCAGCGTTTGCCCGGTGAGCGTGACGGGTAACAGCACCAGCGCCAGCGCCGCCGCGCCCACCAGCGCGGGCATCAGTACCAGCGTGCCGCGCGGAAGACGCTCAAGCAGCCAGCCCGCCAGCAGCGTTCCGGCAAAATTAGCGATCCCAAAGCCCAGCAGCATCAGCGCCAGCCCCTGCGCGCTGACGCCGCTGGTGCTTTCCAGAAAAGGCCGGACGTAGGTAAATAATGCAAAGTGTCCGGTATGGACCAGCACGCAGCCCAGCATCCCCATTGCAATTCCCGGTCGCAGCAGCACTTCCAGCACGGTACGCAGGCGGGACGGTTTATGCGGCGGCAGCGCCGGGAGGGTCATAAACTGGAACACCAGCGTCACCGCCCCAACCGCCGCCGCGGCGATAAACGCGCTGCGCCAGCCAAACAGCCCGCCCATGTAACTGCCGAGCGGCACCGCAACCACCGTCCCGACCGCCACGCCGCTAAAGATAATCGACAGCGCCCTTGGCAGCAGCGCGGAAGGCACCAGCCGCATCGCTACCGCCGCCGCCATGCTCCAGAAACCGCCGAGCGCAATCCCCAGCAGAATGCGCATCAGCAGCAACACCAGCAGGCTTGAGGAGAAGGCCACCAGCAGGTTGGAAGCGATCATTAATGTCGAGAACATCAGCAGTACCGTTCGGCGATCGATGCTGCGCGTCAGTCCCGGCACCAGCAGCCCGGCAAACAGTGCCACGCCCGCCGTAACGGTGACGGCCTGCCCTGCCAGCGCTTCAGAAACGCCTAACCCCTGCGCCATTGGCGTCAGCAGGCTGGCGGGAAGATACTCCGCCGTTAATAAACCAAAGACGCCCATGGCGAGGGAAAATACCGCCATCCATGCAGGCGTGGCGTTCTCTGCCGGATGCGCAGCGCTGTCGCAAACTGTTTGACTCATCGTAAAACTTCCTGAAAAGAGTATCGGAAAGGTGATTCTGGACGCTATCGCCAGGACGGTCTATGATAGTGCCTCCCTGTTTTTTGACCGAAACGCCTGAAATGAGCCAACAACCGCCTTTTGCCCTTTCTTCAGAACTGATTAGCGAGCTGCTTACCGGAATGCGTCTGCGCGGCGTGGACTACCGGCGGGTGCAAACCGGGCCGGAGTTTGGCCTTGATTTTACCGCCCGTCCCGGCGGCGCTTACTTCCATTTTCTCGCCGTCGGCACCGCGCTTCTGCGCACCGGAGACGGGCAACTGCATCACCTGTGCGCCGGAAACGCGGTGTTTCTGCCACGCGGCGGGCGGCACCAGATCCTCTCCGCTGCGGAAATGCCGGTGCAGTGCATTAACAGCTTTGACGCCGCGCCGCTCGCCGAGACGGTGTGCGCGGTAAAAGCCTGCAGCGGGAGCGAAACCCGCCCCGGCGCGGTGTTCTTTTATGGCTGTATGGAGTTCGATCTCGGCGGAATGCAGGGGCTTGGCCCGCTGATGCCGAATCTGATGCTGGTGGATACCACCAGCGGGCGCTATCCCGGACTGGTGCCGATCCTTGAGTCGATGCAGGGGGAAATCTGTTCCACCCGCGTCGGCTATGCCGGAATTCTGGCCCGCCTCGCCGATGTGGTGGCGGCGATGATCGTTCGCGGCTGGGTGGAGTGTGGTTGCGATAACGCTTCCGGGCTGGTCGCCGCGCTACGCGATCCCCGACTGGCGCGGGCGATCCTCGCGCTACACCGCCAGCCAGGGCGCGACTGGACGGTCAGCGAACTGGCGGCGGAGTGCCATATTTCCCGCTCAGTGTTCGCCGAACGCTTTCAGGCCACCATCGGCGTGCCGCCCCAGCGCTACGCCACCGAGTTGCGAATGCATCTGGCAAGCCAGTGGCTGACGGAGCACCGGCTGCCGATTGAAACGGTGGCGCAGCGGCTGGGCTACACCTCTCAGGCCGCCTTCAGCCGCGCGTTTAAGCGCGTCACCGGACAGCCGCCGGGAGCCAGCCGCCAGAAGGTTCAGAAGCCCACCGCCTGACCGTCGCGGCGGCTGTCGCTGGCGGCGACGTAACCGTGGCTGCTGTCGGCGGAAAGTTTCCAGATAAACTGGCCGGACCCAAAATCCATATACGGATCGTTGACCGATTTAAACTGATGCCCGCGCGCGCGAAGCTGCTCTGTTACCCCGGCATCGAAGCGCGTTTCCAGATCGAGGGTGAAATCGCGGTTGACCTTCCAGCGCGGCGCATCGCAGGCGGCCTGCGGCTGCTGCTGATAGTCCAGCATCCGCACCAGCGTTTGCACATGTCCCTGCGGCTGCATGTCTCCGCCCATCACGCCAAAGCTCATTTGCGGCAGTCCGTCTTTGGTCAGGAAGCCGGGAATGATGGTGTGGAACGGCCGTTTCCCCGGCGCGACGACGTTGGCCGAACGCGGATCGCTGGAGAACCCGGCGCCCCGGTTTTGCAGGCTGATACCGTATTCCGGCACCACCACCCCGGAACCAAATCCCATATAGTTCGACTGAATAAACGAAACCATCATTCCGCTTTCGTCGGCGGTGGTCAGATAAACGGTGCCACCGCTGGCAGGCATTCCTGGCTGCGGCAGGCTGGCGCGGCGGGGATCGATCAGTTTCGCGCGCTCCGCCAGGTAGCCGTCATCCAGCATTTGCTCTGGGGTGATGTCCATCGAACGTGGATCGGCCACGTACTGGTAAAGGTCGGCAAAGGCCAGCTTCATGGCTTCAATTTGCAGATGCTGTGACGTGACGCTGTCACATGGGTGGCTGGCAAGGTCGAAATGCTCCAGAATCCCCAGCGCAATGAGCGCGGCGATCCCCTGTCCGTTGGGCGGCAGTTCGTGAACATCATAACCACGATAGCGTCGCGAGATCGGCGTGACCCATTCCGGCTGGTAGCGGGCAAAATCCGCCGCGCTGAGCGGGACGTCGCTTTTGGCGGCGAAGCCCGCGATGGCTTCGGCAATTTCGCCTTCATAAAAGGCGCGTGCGCCCTGGTCTGCCAGAATGCGCAGGGTGCGGGCGGCGTCGGACAAAACAAATTTTTCGCCGACGGCGGGTGCGCGCCCCTCAGGCATAAAAGTGCGGGCAAAGCCGGGCTGTTCGCGCAGCAATGGCACCGCCGCCTGCCATTTTCGCGCCACCATCGGGGCAAGGGTGACGCCGCGCTCGGCGATGTCGATGGCGCTTTCCATCAGGCGGGAGAACGGCAGTTTACCGAAACGGGCGTGCAGCGCCCCCCAGGCAGCCACCGCGCCGGGAATGGTGACGCTGTCCCAGCCGCGCTCCGGGCGACGGGCGTGCCCGCGCGCATCAAGCCCGTAACGGCGCGCAAACCACGCCGGCTGCCAGTGGGAAGGCGCGGTGCCGGAAGCGTTCAGGCCGTGCAGTTGCTGCCCGTCCCAGATCATTGCAAAGGCATCGCTGCCGAGGCCGTTGGAGACCGGCTCAACGATCGTCAGCGTCGCCGCCGCCGCTATCGCCGCGTCCACCGCGTTACCACCGCTGATAAGTATCTGATTGCCCGCCTGTGCCGCCAGCGGGTGCGAGGTCGCCACCACGTTACGGGCAAACAGCGGCGTGCGGGTGGTCGGATAAGGGTTGTCCCAGTTAAAAATCATGCCGCGTCTCCTGAGCCGGATAATTGTGCAAGGTAGCGCTCAGCGCGAGCGCGCAGATCATGGCGATCCACTTTATTGGTGCCCGCCAGCGGAAAGCGGTCGATAAGCCAGATATGGCGCGGATGCAGATACGCCGGGCCGTGTTGCAGCGTCCAGGCTTTAATCTCCTCCGGCTGCGGATCGCTGCCTTCGCGCGGGATCACCCACGCTACCGGTTTGCTGCCTTTGATTTCATCGCTGACCGCAATCACGCAGGCCTGTTGCACGTCCGGGTGCTGTTCCAGCAGCTTTTCCACTTCACCAGGATAGATATTTTCCCCGCCGCAGACAAACATATCGTCCTGGCGTCCAATAAACGTGTAAAAGCCGTTTTCATCACGCTGGAAAACATCGCCGCTGATGTAATAGCCGTCGTCGGTAAACGGCGCGGCAACGTCCGGGCGCTGGTGATAACCCTGCATCAACGCCGGGCTTTTAATTTCCAGCACGCCGTGGTGGCTCAGTTCACCGCGTTCATCGCGCAGGCGCAGCGATACCGCCGGATGCGCATAGCCGTTTGAGGAGAGCGGCGCGTCCAGCCCGCCGGGATGCGGGCCGAATACGATCGGACCGCCCTCGGTAGTGCCATAGGCGTTGATGATCCGCGCCCGGGGCCAGATCTGGCGAATTTGATTAAACAGCCCTTCGTTGACCGGGGCCGATCCCATCCGCACCACCCGCACCGAGGAGAGATCGCTCTGTTCGAGCAGGGTTTTCTCTTTCATCATCATGGCGATCATCGGCGGAACGGCGGTCAGCCAGCTACAGCGGTAGCGGGCGATGGCGGCAATGTAGTCGCGCACCTGAAACTGCGGCAGCAGAATAGTGGTGACGGCGCTGGCTAAGGTCAGCAGCGCCAGCGCCAGAGCGTTCATATGGTAAAACGGCGCGGCAATCAGTACCCGCTGCCCGGTCAGTTCCGCCGTGGCCAGCCGGGTTTCGACCACCCAGCGGTGGCTGGCGTGGGTCAGGCGCACGCCTTTCGGCATCCCGGTAGAGCCGGAGGTGTAAAGCAGCATCGCCAGATCCTGCGGCTGTGGGGCAAAGGCGTGAAAGCCGCTGACCGGTTTCACCCCGGCAAGCGTGGCAAAGTCCCAGCGCGAATGAGCGGGATCCAGCGGCGCGAGGTGTTCACTCTCGCCGACGATCAGCCTGGCGTCGCAGTCGGCGAGTATTTTTTCCAGCGTCGCGGTGGGGAATTTAATGCTGATCGGCACCGCCACCAGCCCGGCGCGGAGGATCGCCAGAAAAGCGATCATATAAGCAATGGAGTTGCGACCCAGCAGCGCAATCCGCTCGCCGGGCGCGTAGCCGCGCGCCTGTAATGCTGCCGCCACCGCGTCGGCACGGGCGTCCAGTTCAGCGAAGGTGATACGCTGCTCGCCGTGCGCCAGCGGCGTAATAAACGCGGGCTGCTGTGAGTCTCGCGCCGCTGGCGGCAGCGCGCCTAAATTCGTAAGGGTCATAGCCTGAACTCAAGTAAGGTGTGAATATCCGGGAGCGCAATCACCAGCCGTCCCGCCTCCTGATGCCACGCCAGTCCGGCCTCCTGCGCCGCCTGACGCAATAGCGCCGCGTCGCCGCCGCGAAAGGTGATGGCGGCGAACTGGCTGCGGCGGGTGCGGTCCCTGCACCTCGGGAAATCCTGCCAGCGATCGTCGCCCGCCAGCCGCAGCGTAAACGCCGGAGCCAGCGGACCGAGCCGCTGCCACGCCTGGCGTTCCGCCGACAGATCGTCGGTCACGACGGTCAGGCTTTCGATCCCCTTGACGCCGTTGGCATGTTGCAGCCAGGGCGCGCGCCACAGCCATTCCGGGGTGTGATGCTGGCAAAAATAGACTCTTCCCGCCGCAAAGCTGCCGGGGGCGAGACGCACGGTGCTGAAGCGCGCCTCCCCGCGTTCGCCGTCGGCCTCTACCGCGCGGGAGAAATGCTGGACCGGCTGCACGGCAAAACCCTGCCCGGCAAGCTGATGCGCGGTCTGCTGCGCGTCGTCGCTGCGAAACACCAGCCCGTCAATGCCGCGCGGGCTGTCCAGCAGTTCCTGACGCACCACCGCGCTGTCGCGCGGCTGGCCGATCAGCTCCAGATAGTGGTCGTCAAACATCACCAGTTGATTCGCCGATCCCAGCGTATGACGGCTTTCCGGGGTCAGCGTGAAGCCGAGCGCGCTGAAAATGTCCCGCGTAGCCGCCAGCGCAAAGTGGTTATTGATGACCAGATGATCCAGAACCCATGACATCGTTTTCCCCTCAGGCTGCGGGCATGGCGTACAGGCCGCGCCCGCTTGCCACCAGCCGATCCTCACTGTCCCAGACCCAGGCTTCAGCGCTGGAGACCTGTTTGCCGACCTTAATCACCTTGCCTTCAACGCGCAGATCGCCGCGCGCCGGACGGTGGTAATCAACGCGGATATCCAGCGTCGGCACGCCCCGGCCGGTCCAGGCGACCAGCGCCCAGTCGGCGGTGAGATCCACCAGCGCGGCCAGAATGCCACCGTGAATGTAGCCGCCCGCCGGGTTGACGACCCACTCGTCGCGAAAACGGGCGCGCAGGGTGATTTCCCCTTCGCTCACCGCGACCACTTCCAGCCCCAGCCACTGGTGGTACGGGCCGTTGAGTAATTTTTCCTGCACCGCAGCGGCGCTTAATGTCGTTTCGCTCATTACCGTCTCCTTAAGGGGTCACAATCACTTTGCCGAGCACTTCACGATCGCGGATCAGACGCAGCCCTTCCGCCGCCTGCTCCAGTGGAACTTCGCGGTCGATCAGCGGCACGATGTCGCCGTCCGCCACCAGCGTCAGCAGGGCTTCGAGATCGTCCTGATAGAAGCTGTTGGAGCCTTTGATGTTCAGCTCAAAGCTCCAGATGTAACGCAGATCTTCCACCGGGTCATAGCCCGCCGTCGCGCCGCAGACCAGCAGGGTGCCGCCGCGCTTCAGGCATTTGAGCGAGGGACGCCAGGTGTCGCCGCCGGTGAAGTTGATCACCACGTCCACTCCGCCCTCATAGGTCCGGCGCTGCGGTTTGCCGTACTGGTTAATGGCCCAGCGGGAAAAGTCCTCTTCGCGGTAGTTCACCACGCGATCCGCGCCCAGCGCGCTCAGTGCCGCCGCCTTTTCGGCGCTGCCCGCGCAGGCGATGACTTCCGCACCGAGTTTTTTCGCCAGCACCACGCAGGCGGTGCCGACGCCGCCGCTCGCGCCGAGGATCAGCACCCGGTCGCCCGGCTTAATAGTGTTATGGGTGACCAGCATCCGGTGGGCGGTGCCGTAAGCCACCGGGAGCGCGGCGGCCTGGGCATAGCTCACCGCGTCAGGCAGGGCGATAAGCTGCGCGGCATCCACCAGCGCATATTCCGCCATCCCGCCGTCGGTCATCTCGCCCATCAGGCCGACGCCCGGTTTCAGCGGGTTGATCAGCACCCGGTCGCCGGGCTGCCAGCCTTTAACATCGTCAGCGATCTCCTCAATAACCCCGGCCAGATCGAGGCCCGGCACCACCGGCAGCGGCACTTTGATGCCCGGCATCCCGTTGACGGTGAATACGTCGTGATAGTTAAACGAGGACGCCTTGACGCGAATAATGGCGTGCCCCGGCTTTAGCGTCGGACGCGGCTTGTCGGTCACGACGGACAAATTGTCCAGGCTACCATGCTGGGTAAGGACCAGCGCTTTCATTGACTGACTCACGGATATCTCCTGTTATTTAAGGGATTTCGCCGCCTGGTAAGCGGAATCGTTATACAGCGTGTCGGGCACCTGCCCCTTTACCGTGCCGCTGGCGACAAAAACGTCATGCTGACGCTTCAGGGTGGCAATATCAGCCGGTTCAAACGTGATGCGGTTCATGCTGTCCCAGCGGCTGAAATAGATTTCGGCATCGCGCTGCGGCAGGTTGGCGTTTTTCTGCAACAGCGAGACCACCTCCTGCCGATGCGTCTTGCCCCACGCCAGCGTGTCGCGCAGCGCGGCGATGACTTTCGCCACCGTTTCCGGGTGTTGGGTGATTAACTCGCTGCGCACTGCGCCGACGCCGATGTACGGCACCGCGTCACTGTGGGTCAGCTTTTTCCATTCGTCGGCAAAGCTGCCGAGCGAGGTGACTTTCAGCTCATCCAGTTGTTCGATGGTCAGCGAACGCAGCGCGGCGGCATCCACCTGTTTTTGCACGAGGAACTGCGCCAGCCGCGATTCGTTGCCGCCGATCAGCTGGAATTCGTTCGCGCCGATGTGGTTATTGTTTTGCAGGAGCGTAGACGCGATAACCGCCACCGACGATCCGGCAGGCGACATGCCAATTTTTTTGCCTTTCAGCTGGTCAAGCGAGGTGACAGGCGATCCCTGCGGCACCACAAACTGCACGTCGGCAGGCTGGGTGGCGGCGAAGATTTGGATCGGCACCCCTTCGGCAGCGCTGCTGAACACGCCCGCCAGCGGCGCACCAAAGGCCAGATCGATGGAGCCGGAAGCCAGCGCTTTGATCGGTGCGTTGACGTCCGGGAAGTGAACAAACTCAGCGTCAATGCCGCGTTTTGCCAGGAAGTCTTTATTTTCCAGAACCGTTCCGTAGCCGAGGCTGACGCCGCTGCTCCAGTAACCGATGCGGACTTTTTCCGCTGCCGCCGTATTCAGGGCAAAGAGCGCCCCGGCAGCGAGCGTCGCCGCCTTTAACCAGTTTTTCATACCGTTATTCCTGTGTGGGTGATTTCCAGCGAAAAAGATGGCGCTCCAGCGGCTTCAGCAGCCCGCCTTCCAGCAGCAGCATCAGAGAAACTAATAACAGCGTCCATGCGAAGACCTGATCGGTCTGAACCAGATCCCCCGCCTGCCGCAGCCGGTAGCCGATGCCGTCCGACGCGCCGAGGGTTTCTGCCACCAGCGACACGCGCCAGCCGAAGCCAAACGCCAGCCGTGCGCCAGAGAAAAAGTACGGCAGGATGGTCGGCAGGTAGATTTTGCGCAGCAGTTGCAGACGGCTGAAGCGAAAGCTGCGCGCCAGTTCGACGTACTGGCGTTCAACGGTCTGCGCCCCCTGCCAGACGTTGGTGAGGATCAGCGGCATGGCGGTCATAAACACCACAAAGATGGTAGTGGCGTTAGAGATGCCAAACCAGATGATCGCAAAGATGGCCCAGATCGCTGACGACACGGTGTTGAATACCGCCAGCAGCGGCTCGAAGAACTGCGCCAGTCGCCGACTGGCTCCCAGCGCCAGCCCCGCCAGCGTGCCGACCAGCGTTGCCAGCAGGAACCCGCTGAACACCCGCGAGAAGGTCACGCCGATGTCGTGCAACAGGGTGTTATTGCGCCACAGCGCCAGCACCGCATTAAAGGTTTTTTCCGGTCCCGGTAGGACGAAAGCGGGCATGTTCTGCGCCGCCAGCAGCCACAGCAGGAAGAAGATCCCCAGCAATACCAGCCGCTGTACGACCAGCGAGGCGTTTTTACGCAGCGATTTCATTTATACCTCCATCCGCAGCAGGCGGATTTTTTCGGCCACGTCGCGCCCGGTGGGCTGCCGGGGTCGCGGCAACGACAGCGCCACGCTTTGTTTGATGCGTCCAGGATTCGGTTGCAGGATCACAATCCGATCCGCGAGGATCACCGCCTCTTCCACGTCGTGAGTGACGATCACCACGGTCATGTTTTTAAGCTGGCAGATGCGCAGCAGCTCCGCGTGCATGGCGCTGCGGGTTTGCGGATCGAGGCGCGAGAACGGCTCGTCCATCAGCAATATTTGTGGTCCGGCGACCAAGCTGCGCGCCAGTGCGATGCGGCTGCGCATTCCGCCGGAAAGCTGGTGCGGCCATTTCCCCGCCACCTGTTCCATACCCACCAGCCGGAGCGCCTCCTGCACCCGCTGCTGACGCTCGCCGCGTGACAGCGGGGTGTTTTCCAGCGCGAGGTTGACGTTCTGGCGCACCGTGCGCCACGGCAGCAGGCGGTCTTCCTGAAACAGATAGCCGACCTGACGCCACTGGCTAAAACGGGCGATGGCCTCGCCCTGAAGTGTGATTTCGCCGCCGTCCGCAGGCAGCAACCCGGAAATAATATTCAGCAGCGTGCTTTTACCGCCGCCGGATGCGCCGAGCAGGGCGACGATTTCGCCGGGATACACCTCCAGCGAGATATCCTGTAATACCCGTTGACCGTCGAAACTTTTGTTGACGCCGCGAAGGGCGATCACCGGCGAGACGGCGGCGGGCTGTTCGTTGAGAAGCGCGCTCATGCCCGGATACTCCTGTTCTGGATCGGCAGCAGCGTGCCGTCCGAGGTTAAGGTGGCGTAGATTTTCTCCAGCGTCATCGCCTGAAAAGTTTCAATATGCCGCCGGGCGATGAACTCCACCCGCTTGCGATCCTGCTCTTCAAAGGCCTGGATCATCGCGTTATGGTCGTGGCGAATTTCCGGTTTGGTTTGCTGGACGTTGAAGCCCAGCGCCACCAGCCGCGACATTTCGTCCATCAGGGCGGAGAGTGCGCGCAGCAGATGCTGATTGCCCGCCGCTTCGGCAATCGCCAGGTGAAAGCGGGTGTTGGCATTCATAAAGACATCGATGCGGGTGGAGAGCGGCGCGACCACTTCCACCCGGCAGTCCGCCTCCAGCTTTTTCAGCAGGTCGATATCCACCTTCCCCACCGCCAGTCGCGCCGCCAGCGGTTCGAGCTGGGCACGCACGGTGAAGATCTCTTCGACGTCCTGAAGGGTGATCGGCGCAATGCGGTAGCCTTTGCGCGGACGCGATTCCACCAGGCATTCATGGCTAAGACGCGCCAGCGCCAGCCGCAGGGTGCTTTTCCCCAGCAGATAGCGCTCCATCAGCTCGGATTCAGTGACCAGCGAGCCTGGCATCATGCGACAGGTCAGAATGTCGCGGCGGATCGCCTGATACGCCCGGTCACTTAACGATAATGCTTGCGTCATGCTCAGCCTCTTAGCGGATGCTGTGAGCAGCTCACAGCGGCGTTTTGAATCTCTTAGTGAGGCCATTCTAGGATCGGTTTTGCGCGGAATTCTAATAACTAAAATGGCAATCTATTGCGCAAATTTGTCTGTGCTGGGCTGCCCAGAGAAACGCACAAAGCCGGTCACTATGGCAGTATGGCGCGTAGCAAAGCGCTGTCAGTCCAGCATTCATGCGGGCTGGCGGGTTAAGCACGCCGGAGGTTTCGTTGCGGTTGCATCAGGGCGCGGGCGCGGATTTGCGGGGCAAATGCGCTGGGCATTCCAGCTTGCCCGTTCTGTTTCTATTCTTAGAGAGAAATGTTCGTTCTGCTGGCGACGGGCATGTTCTAACCTGGCCGTTTTCTGACGGACAAGGATCACCCATGCGTAAACTTTCCCTGTTGCTGGCTTTAAGCGTTGTCGGCGCGGCCCACGCGCAAAAGCCCGATGACGTCACGGTGGCGTTAGCCATTCCCCCTGCGGTTCACGACGGCGCGCCTTACGCGGCGGCGGAAGAACTGGGGCTGTTTAAAGAACAAAATCTCCGCGTTAAAGTGCTGGTGTTCCAGGGCGCGGGCGCGCTGCTGCCGCAGGTTGCCAGCAAGCGCGTGACCTTTGGTTATCCGGTGGCAGAACCGGTGATTTCCAGCTATTTCAACGGTAAAAACCCGCTGCCGGTGCGCTATTTCTATAACGGCACGCCTGCCCAGACGCTGGAGTATACGGTGCTGGCGGATTCGCCGATTAAAACGCTGGCGGATTTGAAAGGCAAAACCATCGGCGTTGGCGCGCTGACCTGGGGGACGCTGCCAAACAGCCGCGCCGCGCTGCGGGTTGCCGGGCTGGAGCCGGGTAAAAACGTGCAGTTCGTGGCGGTCGGCGTGCTCGGTTCGGGCTTCCAGGCATTGCGTAGCGGGCAGGTAGACGCGCTGAACTACAACAATAGCTGGGGCGATATTTTTGAGCTGACCGGCACTAAAATCCGCCGTATCCCCTACCCTGACGTGTTTCAGGAAGCGCCCGGCAACGGGTTTATCGCCCATCAGGATACCTTCAAAGAGCACCCGGATTTGATCCGCCGCTTCGGTCGGGCGTACACCGAAGCGCAGTACGTCTGCGAAATTAATCCCGAATACTGCGTGCGCGCCTTCTGGCGTCAGCACCCGGAAAGCAAGCCCGCCGATGCCGACGGCAAAGGTCTGGCGGAGGCCAAAACGCTGCTGACCAAACGCCTTCAGCGCACGCTGTACCGCGCGGACGGCAGCCGTCGCCAGCCCGGCGAGTACGATCTGGCGGTGATCCGCCGGGCCATTGAGGCGATGGCGAAGGCAGGAGAATTCCCCGACGCGAATGTTCCGATCGCGCGAATTTTCTCCAATGAGTTTGTCTCCTCCTTTGATGACTTCGATAAAAACGCGCTGCGGGCGCGGGCGGAGGCGGCACAATGAGCGCGACGCTGACGATTGATATTGCTGATGATCTGATTGACCAGCCGCGCCGGATCGCAGCGCACGGCCTGACGCCCGGCATTGCCCGGCTGACCGCCTCGCTGGTCCACCCGGACGGTAGCCGCTGGCAGAGCAGCGCGACGTTTCAGATTGGCGCGGCGGGGACGCTGGACGTCGATGCCGCGCTACCGCTTTCCGGCGACTGGCAGGAGGCTGAGCCGATGGCCCCGGTGTGGGCGCTGCGCCAGATTTCCCCCCCGCTGGATGACGCGCACAGCGACGTCGTGGCCCCGCGCCACATCGCGCTGCATATTGAGGACAGCGAGGGCAACCAGGCGGACGCGGTGCTGATCCAGCGCCTGCTGGCGGAAGGCGTAACCCGCCGCGAAGTCCGCGAGCGTGGCCTTTCCGGCACTCTGTTTACGCCTGCCGGTCCCGGCCCCCATCCACTGGTGATCGTGCTGAACGGCTCAGGCGGCGGCACCCCGGAGCAGCGGGCCGCGCTGCTGGCGGCGCGGGGCTATCACGCGCTGGCGCTGGCGTATTTCAACGCGCCGGGTCGCCCGGAATATATTTCCGATACCCCGCTGGAATATTTCGCCGGGGCGCTGGCCTGGGCGCAGGAGACGCTGCGCCCGCGCGCCGGTTTTATCGCCGTGGCCGGGCATTCACGCGGCGGCGAGCTGGCGCTGCTGCTGGCGGCTACCTTCCCGCACGCGGTGTCGGCGGTCATTGGCTACGTGCCGAGCGCGGTGATCCATGGCACCCTGCGCGCCGGTCGTCCCGATCAGCCGCGTGATGCCGACGCCTGGACGCTGGGCGGCACGCCGCTGCGCAATATCTGGCAGGGGAATCCTCACGCCGACTGGCACGCTTTTGATTATCCCGCGCGGCCGGATGTGGATATTCGCCAGGCGCCTGCTTTTGTTAACGTCGAACGCGATGCGCAGAGTCTGGCGGCGGCACGCATTCCGGTTGAGCGCATCGCCGGGCCGCTGCTGCTGATTTCCGGCACCGACGATGGCTTCTGGCCGTCAACGGCCTACTGTGAGCGTATTGAGCGCGAGCTGCTGGCCCGTCAGCACCGCTGGCCGGTGGAGCATCTGCGCAATGAGCACAGCGGTCATGCGATTAGCTTTCCTTTTCTGCCGACCACCGATATCGCCAAAGTGCATCCGGTAGCGGGGGTCGTGATTGACGGTGGCGGAACGCCAGTGGCGAACGCCCGCGCCAACCGGCAGAGCTGGGCGCGGGTGCTGGCGTTTCTCGCCGCCGCCGTGCAGGCACGGGAGGCGCAGGGATGAGCGCGGCGCTGACGCTGCGCGGCGTCGGGCTGACCTACGCCACCCGCCGGGGCGAAATTGACGCGCTGTCCGGGGTCGATCTTCAGGTGGGCGACGGCGAGTTTGTGGCGCTGCTGGGGCCGTCCGGCTGCGGTAAATCGACGGTGCTGAAGCTGGCTGCCGGATTGATGTCGGCGACGACGGGCGAGGTGTTGCTGGCGGACAAACCGGTGAACGGTCCCGGTCGGCAGGCGGGAGTGGTGTTTCAGAAGCCGAACCTGCTGCCGTGGAAGACGGTGCTGGAGAACGTTCTGCTGCCTGCCCGCACCCTGCGACTGCCCGCCGCGCCTGCAAAAGCGCGGGCGCTGGAGATGCTGGAGCTGGTCGGGCTGGCGCAGTTCGCTGCCGATTACCCGTATGAGCTTTCCGGCGGGATGCAGCAGCGGGTCGGCATCGCCCGGATGCTCCTGCACGATCCGCACCTGCTGCTGATGGACGAGCCGTTTGCCGCGCTGGATGCGCTTTCCCGCGAAGCCCTGACGCTGGAGCTACAGCGCATCTGGAGCGCACAGCGCAAATCGGTGCTGTTTATTACCCACAGTATTCAGGAAGCGGTTTTTCTCGCTGACCGGGTGCTGGTGATGTCGCCGGGGCCGGGGCGCATTATTGAAGCGCTGCCGATCCCGCTGGCGCGTCCGCGCACGCCGGAGACCCTTGCCGATGCGGATTTTCTCGCCCTGTGCCAGCATTTACGGAGGTATTTCAGCCATGCGTAGAGTCCTGCCGATCGTTTACCCGTTGATAAGCCTCGCGGTGCTGCTGCTGATTTGGGATCTGAGCGTGCGCTTTTTCGCCATTCCCGATTATCTCCTGCCCTCACCTGCGGCGGTGGGCCACGCGCTGGCGAATGGTTTTCGCGACGGCAGCCTGTGGCCGCACATCGCCACCACGCTTGGCGAAACGCTAAGCGGCTACCTGATCGGCAGCCTGCTGGCAATTGTGTTCGGCGTGGTGCTGGCCGAGTCGCAAACCTTCGAGCGTTTTGTTTATCCGCTGCTGGTGGCGCTACAGGCGACGCCTAAGGTGGCGCTGGGGCCGATTATTCTGGTGTGGTTCGGCTTCGGCATCCTGTCGAAAATCGTGCTGGTGACGCTGGTCTGTTTTTTCCCGCTGTTCGTGAATACCGTTAACGGCATCCGCCGTACCGATGCGGAACTGCTGGATGCCTGCCGGGCGTTTTCCGCCTCGCGCACCTTTCTGCTGTTTCACGTTAAGCTGCCCTCGGCGGCCGGGGAGATTTTCGCCGGACTGCAAATTGGCGTGGCGCTGGCGTTGATTGGCGCGGTGGTGGCAGAGTTTTTATCGGCGCAAAGCGGGCTGGGGTATCTCATCGCGTCCAGTTCGGTCAGCATGAGCGTGGCGACGATGTTCGCGGGGGTGGTTCTGCTGGCGCTGATTGGCTTATGCGGCGCGCAAACGGTGCGCTGGCTACAGCGGCGGGTGGTGTTCTGGGAGAATAAAACCCGGCAATGAGAGTGAGCTGAAAGCGACATTTTGTGGCGTGAATATGTCTGCTGCGCCGCAAAATGCCACTTTCTTTACGCGCGTCTGGCGATATTCGTCTAAGGTTTTCAGAAGGTTGATTGCAGCGGATCCGCTGATTGCCTGAAAGGAGAATAACCGATGACCACCCCTGCTTTGCGCCGTCCTTCCACGCTGGCGCTGAAGATCGCCCTGAGCGGCATTCTGTTTGCCGCCGCTTCCGCCCTGGCGGATGACGCCGTTAAACAGCCGCAGCCGCCTGATGTCCTGCTGGGGCCGCTGTTTACCGACGTGCAAAGTGCCAAACTTTTTCCCGATCAAAAAACGTTTGCCGATGCGGTGCCGAAAGGCGATCCGCTGATGATCCTCGCCGATTACCGCATGCAGCGCAGCCAGCGCGGGTTCGACCTGCGCCATTTTATCGACGTTAATTTTACTCTGCCCGGCGAAGGTGAAAAGTATGTGCCGCCCGCCGGACAAAGCCTGCGCGAACATATTGACGGCCTGTGGCCGGTGCTGACCCGCACCACTGACCACGCGGCGAAGTGGGATTCGCTGCTGCCGCTGCCGAAGTCTTACGTGGTGCCCGGCGGACGTTTTCGTGAGATCTACTACTGGGACAGCTACTTCACCATGCTGGGGCTGGCGGAAAGCGGACACTGGGATAAGATCGAAGATATGGTCGCCAACTTCGGCTATGAGATCGACACCTGGGGCCATATTCCTAACGGCAACCGCAGCTATTATCTCAGCCGTTCGCAGCCGCCTTTCTTCGCTTTTATGGTTGAACTGCTCGCCGACCACCAGGGCGATGAGGTGTTGAAAACGTATCTGCCGCAGCTTGAGAAAGAGCATAACTACTGGATGGAAGGCGCGGATGCGCTGACCGCCGGGCAGAGCAACAAACGCGTGGTGAAGCTGGATGACGGGGCGATCCTCAACCGTTACTGGGACGAGCGCGATGCGCCGCGCACCGAATCCTGGCTTGACGATGTGACCACCGCCAAAAATACCCCCAGTCGCCCGGCCACCGAGGTGTATCGCGATTTACGCGCCGGGGCCGCCTCCGGCTGGGATTTCAGCTCGCGCTGGATGGACGATCCCAACCAGCTTGGCACTCTGCGTACCACCAGCATTGTGCCGGTCGATTTGAACGCCCTGCTGTTCAAAATGGAGAAAGTGCTGGCTCGCGCCAGTAAAGCGGCGGGCGATACGGCGAAAGCCAGCCAGTATGACGCCCAGGCCAGCGCGCGTCAGCAGGCGATGGAGCACTGGCTGTGGAATGACAAAGACGGCTGGTACGCGGATTACGATCTGAAAACGAAGCAAGTACGTCATCAACTGACAGCGGCGGCGCTGTTCCCGCTGTACGTTAACGCGGCGGCGAAGGATCGGGCAGATAAAGTCGCTGCCGCCACCGCCTCGCACCTGCTGCAACCGGGCGGTCTTGCCACTACAACCGTGAAAAGCGGTCAGCAGTGGGATGCGCCCAACGGCTGGGCACCGCTGCAATGGGTTGCCACCGCCGGGCTGCAAAATTACGGTCATGATAAAGTGGCGATGGACGTGACCTGGCGCTTCCTGACCAACGTTCAGCATACTTATGACCGCGAGAAAAAGCTGGTTGAGAAATACGATGTCAGCTCTACCGGGACCGGCGGTGGCGGCGGTGAATATCCGTTGCAGGACGGTTTCGGCTGGACTAACGGCGTAACGCTGAAGATGCTGGATCTGGTCTGTCCGAAGGAAAAACCCTGCGATAACGTCCCCGCTTCCCGTCCGCAGGCGGCTAACGACGATGCGGTAGCGCAAAAACAGGCGCAGTAAACCCGCTGACCTGCTACCAGATTTGGTAGCCGGTCTAACCTCTGGTATCAAAAATTCCCTTTGCTGACGTGGCATTAGCGCTTATCTCCCCTGATTTTGCAGGCGTTTTGCTCTGTAAAAAGACTTGTGTCACGGAATGCTAACAATAATAATTCTCATTTGTTTCTCCTTCTTTTCAGCAAAATTCGGAATTTGTGATGACCTCAAAACGTATAATCAAGCGCTCGTCGCTCGCCTGCGCGCTGGCCCTGGCGTTTCCTGCCCTCGCGCTGGCAGAAGAAACCGTAGTGGTGACGGCGGCGCCGACGGAGTCTGCGCAGGCTCCCACCAAAGGCTATACCGCCAAAACCTCAAGCGGGGCGACCAAAAGCGATCGGCCGCTGATCGCCACCGCCCAGTCGGTATCGGTAGTCACGCGTCAGCAGATTGACGATCAGGGCGCGAATACCATCAGCCAGGCGCTGAACTACACGCCGGGGGTGTATTCAAACTTCGGCGGCGGCGCAACCCGGTTTGATACCGTTTCGCTGCGCGGCTTCCACGGCGGCGACGTTGATAACCTGTTCCTCGACGGAATGCGCCTGATGAGCGATGGCGGCAGCCATAACGTCATTCAGATCGATCCGTGGTTTGTTGAGCGCGTGGACGTGGTGAAAGGCCCGTCGTCGGCGCTGTACGGGCAAAGCGTGCCGGGCGGGCTGGTTAATTTAACCTCGAAGCGTCCGCTGTTTACGCCGGAAGGCCATTTCCGCCTCGGCGGGGGGACGCAAAATACCAAAAGCGGCGCGTTTGATTATACCGATGCCATTAACGACCAGTGGGCTTACCGGATCATCGGCATGACCCGCACCAGCGACACCCAGTACGATCATACCCGCGAAGAGCGCTACGCCATCTCCCCTTCTCTGCTCTGGCAGCCGGATTCCGATACCAGCCTGCTGCTGCGGGCCTATCTGCAAAAAGATCCTTCCGGCGGTTACCACGGCTCGCTGCCGCTGGACGGCACCCGCTACGCGCACAACGGGCGCAAGCTGTCGAATGAAACCAACGAAGGCGATCCGGGCGACGGCTATAAGCGCCGGGAGCAAATTTACAGCGTGGAGTTCGATCATCAGTTTGATGATGTCTGGTCTGTGCATTCCAGCGGCAGCTACACCCACTCCAACGTGTCGCTGGATCAGGTATATCAGGTCGGCTGGATTGACGGCAGCGACGAGCTGTCGCGTGGCTACAGCGGCTCGCGCGGATCGCTGGATGCATGGTCCACCGATAACCGGTTGCAGGCCGATTTCAGCACCGGCGAAGTGGCGCATACTCTGACGTTTGGCGGGGAATACCATCGCTTCCGTAACGATTTGTGGACCGGCGCGGGCAGTGCCGCTGCGCTCAATCCGTACACCGGCTACACCGCGCAGACCGGGCATGTGGTGACTTACCGCGATGACAATAATCGTCGCTACTACCAGACCGGAGCCTATTTGCAGGATGAGATGGTGTGGAACCGCTGGCATCTGGATGTCTCCGGGCGCTTTGATCGCATCGTCTCCGAACAGGTCAGCGACACCTTCAATACGTCTAATCGCCGTTCGGACGATCACGTCAGCACCCGCGCCTCGCTGCTCTACGCCTTTGAAAACGGTCTGTCGCCCTATATCAGCTACAGCGAAGCCATCACCCCGGCGACGCTTGCCGGTAGCGACGGCACCCTGCTGAAGCCGACCACCGCCGAGCAGTATGAGGCCGGGCTGAAGTTCCAGCCGCCGGGCACCGCCGATCTCTATAGCGTGGCGATTTACGATTTAACCCAGAAAGACGTGGCGACGCGCGATATTAATATTGCCACCGCCACCTTTATTCCGGCGGGCAAAGTGCATTCACAGGGCGTCGAGCTGGAAGCGCGTAATCAGATAACTCCGGCACTGAGCACCATCGCCGCGTATACCTGGAACCGTTTGCGCTTCCAGGATTCGCTGGACGGCAATGACGGTAATACCCCGCAGCTCACGCCGGATCAAATGGCGTCGTTCTGGGCGCACTATCAGTTTGCGGGCGGTATCAGCGTGGGAACGGGTATCCGCTACATCGGCAAGCAGTGGGCTGACGATCGTAATACCGAGCGCCTGCCGTCGACGACCCTGCTGGATGCTTCCGTGCGTGCCGATCTGGGCGCGTGGACGCCATCGCTGAAAGGGGCGTTTGTGCAGGTGAATGCCAATAATCTGACCGACCGCGACTATGTGGCGGGCTGCTACGGAACGGGGAACTGTTACTGGGGAGCAGAAAGAAGTGTGATGGCAACGGTGGGTTACGACTTCTGATGAAGGTACCGGGCAGCGTGCGCTGCCCGGTCTGTGTTACCTGCGAACCATGCGGTAGATGAGCAGCACGACAATGGCTCCGACGACCGCGACCAGGAAGCTTGGCAGATTAAAGCCGCTTACCGGACCGCCGATACCGAACAGCGTACTCAGCCAGCCACCCACGACCGCACCGATGATACCCAGAATACAGGTGACGATGAAACCACCCCCGTCGCGTCCCGGCATAATCAGTTTGGCAATAATACCCGCAATTAACCCAAATACGATCCAGGCAATAATACCCATCTGTCCATCCTCCTGTAAGTGACACAAAAAGCAGGTGTTGTTTCCCTGCGCTAACGTTTCAAGTATAGGGCGATCCTGATAATTGTGCGTCCAGGGAGAAAATTTTTCTCACTGGCAAAATAGTTGATTGCTGCTATGAAGTTCTGCGCCAGCCCGCCGATACTTCAGCGAAGGATTGTCATGAGGGAGCCATCGGCGTGAGTCATTACAGTGAACAGTTTCTGAAACAAAATCCGCTGGCCGTTCTGGGCGTGCTGCGCGATCTGCATAAACAGCAGATCCCCATCCGCGTAAGCTGGGCATCCGGGCAGTTTATCAGTCGTATTCTGGAGGTGACGCAGGAGCAACTGATCATTGATTTTGGCAGCCAGGATTATGAGAACAGCGCCGTGCAGCGCGCGCAGAATATCGAAATTACCGCCGAAACCCAGGGCGCGAAGGTCGAGTTTCATCTTCCGGCGCTGCGCAGCGCCGACTGGCAGCAGCTTCCGGCGTTCGTCACCCCGCTTCCGCCATCGCTGTGGTTTTTGCAGCGCCGGGAATATTTTCGCATCAGCGCCCCGCTGCATCCGGCCTATTTCTGTCACGCCCGCCTTGCCGATAATAAAAACATGCGGTTTCGCCTGTATGATTTGTCGCTGGGCGGCATGGGCGCGTTAATGGATGAAGCGCCGCCGGAGAGTTTGCAGCCGGGAGTGCGGCTGTCGCAGATTGAGCTGGATATGGGGGAATGGGGACGCTTCCATTTTGACGTTCAGCTGATTGCCATTACTGAGCGTAAAGTGGTGGATGGCAAAAATGAAACGATCAGCACGCCACGCCTGAGCTTTCGCTTTTTAAACGTCAGCGCGGCGGCCGAACGCCAGCTCCAGCGGATTATTTTTTCGCTGGAGCGGGAAGCGCGCGAGCGCGCCAAAAAAGTGCGCTGATTACATCGCGTCCATGGCTTTCTGCACTTTCCAGATATAGCGCGGAGCCTGCGGCGCGGGGTGGTTTTCCGCGACGTGTTGGACAAACTCATCCGGGCTGAGATCGTTTATTTCTTCAATCGCTTTTTTGCGGTTGGAAGAGAAGGTGCGGAGCAACGCGCCCGCGCCGTTGACGTAAGACACCACCAGCGCGTACTGCATCACTTCCGGATCTTCGATGCCCGCCAGCACGCCGTGTTCAAGTATGCTCAAATAAGCCGTGCCCATTGAGATGTTGCGTTCCGGGTTTTTCAGCTCGCTGGTGGAGGGTTGACCGCTCCAGCCCATATGCCGGTAGACCTCACGCCCTGCCGTTGACGCTTTTAACTGCATCAGGCCAACCGCGTTGGATTTGCTGACCAGCGTCGGATTGCCGCCGGACTCCACGGCGATGATTGCCGTAACCAGCCGTGGGCTCACGCCCCACGCCGCGCCCGCCTTCTGGCTGATGGGTAGCCATTGCATCGCCCGTTTGACCGGCACCTCCGGGTTCCACGGTGGATTGGTATAATCCGGTTTTGAAGAACATCCCGCCAGTAATACAATCAAAAAAGCAAACCATCTCAATTTCACGCATCAGTCCTTTTTATACCTGCGATCCGCCGCTGCGGATGACAACGCCTGGGGTTAAATGCATGATAACCGTTTCATTCCCAGCAAGGAAATGCCATGTCTCTGATTCATCTTATCGCCCCTTCCGGCTATTGCATTAACCAGACGGCGGCGCTGCGCGGCGTTCAGCGGCTCGAACAGGCCGGTCATCGGGTGGAGAACCGCGAGGTGATCGCCCGCCGCGACCAGCGCTTTGCCGGGACAGATCAACAGCGGCTGGCGGACGTCAATGCGCTGGCGACGCTTCGCGGAGATAACCGTATCGTGATGCCGGTGCGTGGCGGCTACGGAGCCAGTCGGCTGCTGGAAAATATTGACTGGTCGGCGCTGGCCGAGCGCCAGCAACGGCAGCCGCTGCTGATTTGCGGGCACAGCGATTTCACCGCTATCCAGATGGGGCTGCTGGCGACCGCCGGGGTCATTACATTCAGCGGACCAATGCTTGCCGCCAATTTTGGGGGCGACGAGCTGAACACGTTTACCGAAGACCATTTCTGGCGGGCGCTGCGCAACGCCACGTTTAGCGTGGAGTGGAACGGCGAGGGTCCGGCGTGTCGGGCGTCCGGCACCCTGTGGGGCGGCAATCTGGCGATGCTGGTGTCATTGATTGGTACGCCGTGGCTGCCCGCGATTAGCGACGGCATTCTGGTGGTTGAAGATATTAACGAGCACCCGTTCCGCGTCGAGCGGATGCTGCTTCAGCTTCACCACGCGGGCATTCTCGCCCGCCAGCGTGCCATCGTCCTCGGCAGTTTTAGCGGCGCGACGGCGAATGATTACGATGCCGGATATGGCTTACAGAGCATGGCGGAGTATCTGCGTTCGCGGTTGTCGGTGCCGCTGATCGGCGGGCTGGATTTTGGTCATGAGCCGCGCACCGTTACCCTGCCGCTCGGCGCACAGGCCACGCTGGTTCACACCCCCGGTGCCAGCACGTTAACGTTGACCGGTCATCCGGTGCTAAACGAATAAAAAAAAGCATTCACGGCACGTATTAATCCCATTAATTACTCGCAAGTATGGTAAGTTTTTTGTAAAGACCATTCACGCGGATGAGGAGTACGTGAATTTTGGACGCCACGGCGATAATTAGTCTGTTTATTTTGGGTTCGGTGTTAGTCACCTGTAGCATTTTATTGAGTTCATTTTCGTCGCGTCTTGGTATTCCCATCCTCGTTATCTTCCTTGCCATCGGGATGCTGGCAGGGATTGATGGTGTCGGCGGTATCCCCTTCGATAACTACCCGCTGGCGTATTTGATCAGTAACCTGGCGCTGGCGGTGATCCTGCTTGACGGCGGGATGCGCACCCAGGCCAGTTCGTTTCGCGTGGCGCTTGGCCCCGCGCTGTCGCTGGCCACTATCGGGGTGCTGATCACCTCCGGGCTGACCGGCATGATGGCGGCCTGGCTTTTTCACCTCAATATGATTGAAGGTCTGTTGATCGGCGCGATTGTCGGTTCGACTGACGCTGCCGCCGTGTTCTCGCTGCTCGGCGGCAAAGGGCTGAACGAGCGCGTCGGTTCAACGCTGGAGATTGAATCCGGCAGTAACGATCCGATGGCGGTGTTTCTGACCATCACCCTGATTGAGATGATCCAGCAGCACGAGTCGTCGCTCAGCTGGATCTTTATAGTGCATATCCTTCAGCAGTTCGGGCTGGGCATCGCCATCGGGCTTTGCGGCGGCTACCTGCTTCAGCAGATGATTAACCGCATCGTTCTGCCCGGGGGGTTGTATCCGCTGTTGGCGCTGAGCGGCGGCATTCTGGTGTTTGCCCTGACCACGTCGCTGGATGGCAGCGGCATTCTGGCGGTGTATCTGTGCGGTTTGTGGCTGGGTAATCGACCGATCCGCAACCGCTTTGGCATTCTGCAAAACTTCGACGGTCTCGCCTGGCTGGCGCAAATCGGCATGTTCCTGGTGCTGGGGCTGCTGGTGACGCCCTCGGATCTGCTGCCGATTGCCGCGCTGGCGCTGGTGCTGTCGGCGTGGATGATTTTTATCGCCCGTCCGCTGTCGGTGTTTGCCGCCCTGCTGCCGTTTCGCGGGTTTAATCTGCGCGAGCGCATTTTTATTAGCTGGGTCGGCCTGCGCGGAGCGGTGCCGATTATTCTCGCCGTGTTCCCGATGATGGCCGGGCTGGAGCACGCGCGGCTCTTTTTTAATGTCGCGTTCTTCGTGGTGCTGATTTCGCTGCTGTTTCAGGGGACGTCGCTGTCCTGGGCGGCGAAAAAGGCCAAAGTGGTGGTGCCGCCGGTTGGCTGGCCTGCGTCGCGCGTCGGTCTGGATATTCACCCGGATAATCCGTGGGAGCAGTTTGTTTACCAGCTTAGCGCCGATAAATGGTGCGTGGGCGCGGCGCTGCGCGATCTGCATATGCCGCGCGAGACGCGCATTGCCGCGCTGTTTCGCGATAACGCCCTGCTGCATCCCACCGGCAGTACCCGGCTGCGCGAGAACGATATTCTGTGCGTGATTGGCCGCGAGCGGGATTTACCCGCGCTTGGCAAGCTGTTCAGCCAGTCGCCGCCGGTGGCGCTCGATCAGCGCTTTTTCGGCGATTTTATTCTTGAAGCCAGTGCGAAATTTGCCGACGTGGCGCTGATTTATGGCCTCGAAGGCGGCGAGGAGTTTCGCGATAATCAGCAATCGCTGGGTGAGATTGTGCAGCGGCTGCTGGGGGCGGTGCCGGTAGTAGGGGATCAGGTGGAGTTCGCCGGGATGGTGTGGACCGTGGCGGAGAAAGAGGATAATGATGTGCGCAAAGTGGGAGTGAGAGTGGCGGAGGAGGAGATCGGCTAACCGGGTGTTCCGTTTTCCCGGTTTCTGAGGGTCTGGATACAGGCGGCTTCCGTGGTTGTTCCGTTCACTTTAATTTCTCTGGATCGACTGCGGCACCGCGTCGGTGAATGTGCCAGGGCGGCTCTGTCGCGCCGCCCTGACAATCAAATGTTACACCGTCACAACCGGGACTCTTGTGGCCAGAGCGCACATAAGTTCATAGCCGAGGGTGCCGGATGCAGCGGCGACGTCGTCAATTTTGATTTCTTTTCCCCAGAGTTCAACCGTGGTGCCGATGCCTGCTTGCGGGCATGGGGTGAGGTCTACGGTGAGCATGTCCATTGAGACGGCACCGATGATGCGCGTGCGCACGCCGTCGACCAGTACCGGGGTGCCGTCGGGGGCGTGGCGGGGGTAGCCGTCGGCATAGCCGCAGGCCACAACGCCAATGCGCTGTTCGCCGGGCGCGCGGTAGCGGCTGCCGTAACCCACGGTGTCACCTGCTTTCAGATTCTGGACGCCGATGATTTCACTGCTAAGCGTCATCACCGGTTTCAGGCCGCTATTGGCGATGTCCTGCCACTGACCGGAGGGGGATGCGCCGTACAGCACAATACCGGGCCGTACCCAGTCAAAATGCGCCTGCGGATGCCAGAGCGTCGCCGCTGAGTTGGACAGCGAGCGCGGGGCGTCGATGCCTTCTGCCCCCTGCTCCACCCGCTGCATGGCACGGGCGATGCCTTCCGGCTTTTCGGCATCGGCAAAGTGCGCCATCAGCGTGATGCTGCCGACATTATCCAGCCCGCGTAGCTGCTGCCAGACGCTGTGGACACGATCCGGCATAAAGCCCAGCCGGTTCATGCCGCTGTTGATTTTAAGATACACGTCGAGCGGCGCATGGAGGCGCGCGTGCTGAATGGCTTTGAGCTGCCAGTTGCTGTGCACGCTGGTGGTGAGCCGATATTTATCAAACAGCTCCAGTTCATCGGCGTGGAAAAAGCCTTCCAGCATCAGGATCGGCCCTTTCCAGCCGCGTTCGCGCAGCAAAATCGCCTCTTCCAGATTCAGCAGGGCAAAACCGTCGGTCTGATTTAACGCTCCCCAGACACGATCCAACCCGTGACCGTAAGCGTTGGCTTTGACCACCGACCAGACGCGGGAAGCTGGCGCGGCACGGCGGACAATGTGCAGATTCTGCCGCAGCGCGCTGAGATCCAGCGTGGCGAGGACAGGTCGGGACATAACTACTCCTTATTGGTGCGCACCGTGCAATCGTGTGGAATGGGACGGCGCAAATCCATCGGTGTAACGGGCCACGCCCAGATCGTCGAACGGGATCGCCGGGGTGCGCCCGGAGATCAGATCGCTGATCAACTGGCCGGAACCGCAGGCCATCGTCCAGCCCAGGGTGCCGTGTCCGGTGTTAAGCCACAGATTTTTATAGGGAGTGCGGCCCACAATTGGCGTGCCGTCCGGCGTCATCGGGCGCAGACCGGTCCAGAAGGTGGCGTCTTCTACTCGCCCGCCGCGCGGGAACAGGTCGCGCACCACCATCTCCAGCGTTTCACGGCGCGGTTTTAACAGTTTAGTGTTAAAGCCGACGATTTCCGCCATCCCGCCGACGCGGATGCGCTGATCAAAACGGGTGATGGCAATTTTGTACGTTTCATCAAGAATAGTGGAAACCGGCGCGCCGTCTTCTTCGGCAATGGGAATGGTCAGCGAGTAGCCTTTCAGCGGGTAGACCGGGATGTCCACCAGCCCTTTTAACATGGCGGTTGAATAAGAGCCGAAGGCCATCACGTAGGCATCGGCTTTGATGTTTTCCGCGCCGCATTTCACGGCATAAATTTTTCCGTTTTCATACAGCAATCGATCGACCGGAGTGTTATAGCGAAACACCACGCCCGCCTGCTCCGCCATCGCCGCCAGCCGTTCGGTAAAAAGCTGACAGTCGCCGGTTTCGTCATTCGGCAAACGCAGGCCGCCGGTTAAGTGGTCCGCCACTTCCGCCAGCGCCGGTTCTGCCTCCGCCAGCCGCCCGGCTTCCAGCAACTGATACGGTACGCCCGCGTCTTCCAGCACCGCGATGTCGCGCGCGGCATTTTCAAACTGCTGCGCGGTGCGGAACAGTTGCAGAGTGCCGCCCTGCCGCCCTTCGTACTGAATGCCGGTGTCGGCGCGCAGCGCCTTCAGGCAGTCGCGGCTGTACTCGGCGATGCGCACCATCCGGCCTTTGTTTTCCATATAGTGGCGGGTGTCGCAGTTGCGCAGCATCTGCCACATCCATTTCAACTGGAAAGGCGTGCCGTCGAGGGAGATCGCCAGCGGCGCATGGCGCTCAAACATCCATTTAATCGCCTTAAGCGGTACGCCCGGCGCGGCCCAGGGTGCGGCATAGCCGGGGGAGATTTGCCCGGCGTTGGCGGCGCTGGTTTCCTGCGCCGGGCCGGATGCTCTGTCGATCACCGTTACTTCGTGTCCTGCCTGGCGTAAATACCAGGCGCTGGTTACGCCGACTACGCCACTTCCCAGTACGACAACGTGCATATCCACTCCGTTATGAGTAAAAGAACAATCACCTAATTACAAATTGATAACCTAGTTAAATATAATATTCAACATTCGACTTTTTTATGGTGAGCTACCTCACACCGCGCCCGTCGATTATGGATCGGCATGTTTTGCGATCTCCTGCTGCGCGATTTTTTAATCCAGCATAAAAACCTGGAAAATCCCTGTTTTCACCCTTTTCTGCGCCGGTTACCGGCAAAGAAAAGTCAGGTCGCCCTGCACGCATTTTATCCGGTGTTCTATGCTTGAAATGAGGCTCTCCAGACAGAGAGAGTCGCCAACAATGAGGGCGCGCTAATGGCTACGATTGATTCCATGAATAAGGACACCACACGTCTGAGCGATGGACCCGACTGGACGTTTGAGCTGCTTGAAGTGTATTTGCAGGAGATCGACCGGGTGGCGAAGCATTACCGACTGGATACCTATCCGCATCAGATTGAGGTGATCACCTCCGAGCAGATGATGGACGCCTATTCCAGCGTCGGGATGCCGATCAATTATCCGCACTGGTCGTTTGGCAAAAAGTTTATCGAAACCGAACGCCTGTATAAGCACGGTCAGCAGGGACTGGCTTATGAGATTGTCATTAACTCGAATCCCTGCATTGCCTATCTGATGGAAGAAAACACCATTACCATGCAGGCGCTGGTGATGGCGCATGCCTGCTACGGGCATAACTCCTTCTTTAAAAATAACTATTTATTCCGTAGCTGGACCGATGCCAGCTCCATTGTTGATTACCTGATTTTCGCCCGTAATTACATCACCCAGTGCGAAGAGCGCTACGGCGTGGATGAGGTCGAGAAGCTGCTCGACTCCTGCCACGCGCTGATGAACTACGGCGTGGACCGCTACAAACGTCCGCAAAAGATTTCACTGCAGGAAGAGAAAGCGCGGCAAAAAAGCCGGGAAGAGTATCTGCAAAGCCAGGTGAATACGCTGTGGCGTACCCTGCCGAAGCGCGAGGAAGAGAAAGCGGTAGTGGAAGCGCGCCGCTATCCGTCCGAGCCGCAGGAAAACCTGCTCTATTTTATGGAGAAAAATGCGCCGCTGCTGGAGCCGTGGCAGCGTGAGATCCTGCGTATTGTGCGCAAAGTGAGCCAGTATTTTTATCCGCAGAAACAGACCCAGGTGATGAACGAAGGCTGGGCGACGTTCTGGCACTACACCATTCTCAATCATCTTTACGATGAGGGGAAAGTGACCGAGCGCTTTATGCTGGAGTTTTTGCACAGCCATACCAACGTAGTGTTCCAGCCGCCGTATAACAGCCCGTGGTACAGCGGGATTAACCCCTACGCACTGGGGTTTGCCATGTTCCAGGATATCAAACGCATCTGCCAGTCGCCGACGGAAGAAGATAAGTACTGGTTCCCGGATATCGCCGGTTCCGACTGGCTGGAGACGCTGCATTTTGCGATGCGCGACTTTAAAGATGAAAGTTTTATCAGCCAGTTCCTGTCACCGAAAGTGATGCGCGATTTCCGCCTGTTCAGCGTGGTCGATGACGATCACCACAATTACCTGGAGATTTCAGCGATCCACAACGAAGAAGGCTACCGGGAACTGCGTACCCGCCTGTCGTCGCAGTACAATTTAAGCAATCTGGAGCCGAATATTCAGGTCTGGAATGTGGATTTGCGCGGCGACCGTTCGCTGTCCCTGCGCTATATTCCGCAAAACCGCGTGCCGCTGGACAAGGGACGGCGTGAGGTGCTGAAGCACGTGCATCGCCTGTGGGGGTTTGATGTATTGCTGGAGCAGCAGAATGAAGATGGCAGCGTGGAACTGCTGGACAGATGCTCGTCTAAAGTAAATTCGCTGTAGGTTTTAACGGGTGTCGTTTTTTAACAGGCCGGGCGCGAGTGCCCGGCCTGAATGTTTACTGATGACGGGTGGTTAATTCGGCAATTCGGACAATCACCTTCACCGCTTTTTCCATACCTTCCAGCGACACAAACTCGTGCTTACCGTGGTAGTTATAGCCGCCGGTAAACAGGTTCGGACAGGGCAGCCCCATAAAGGAGAGCTGCGCGCCGTCGGTGCCGCCACGAATCGGCTTCATATCAGGCTGGATGTCGCAGTCGATCATCGCCTGTTTGGCAATGTCGATGATGTGCGGATGCTCCGCCACCTTTTCATGCATATTGTAGTAGCTGTCTTCAATAATCAGCTCTATGTAGCAATCCGGGTGCAGCCCCTTGCCAACCTTTTTGGCGATTTCCATCATCTTGCGCTTGCGGGCTTCAAACTGCTTGCGGTCAAAATCGCGCACGATGTAGTGCATTTCCGCGCGATCGACGCTGCCTTTCATGCTGGTGAGATGATAAAAACCTTCGTACCCTTCGGTGGCTTCCGGGCTTTCCTCAGTCGGCACTTCGGCGTGAATGCGCGCGGCCAGCGACAGGGCGTTCACCATGACCCCTTTTGCGGTTCCCGGATGCACATTGTTGCCGACAATTTTGATCGTCACCGAGGCAGCGTTGAAGTTTTCAAACTCCAGCTCGCCCACCCCGCCGCCATCGACGGTATAGGCCCACTGCGCGCCAAAGGCCGCGACGTCAAAATGCTTCGCGCCCTTGCCGACTTCTTCATCCGGCGTGAAGGCCACGCGGATATCGCCGTGGGGAATGTTTTTCGCTTTCAGCACCGCCAGTGCGGTCATGATTTCGGCGATCCCTGCTTTGTCGTCTGCGCCGAGCAGGGTTTTACCGTCGGTGGTGATCAGCGTTTGCCCCAGCATCTGGTGCAGCACCGGGAACATCACCGGAGAAAGCACTTCATCACCAATGCCAAGCGCAATGTCGCCACCGCGATAGCCTTCAATGATTTGTGGATGGACGTTTTTACCGCTGAAGTCTGGCGCGGTGTCTACGTGGGAGATAAAGCCAATTGTCGGTACTGTGCCTTCAACGTTGCCAGGCAGCGTGCCCATCACGGTGCCTTTTTCGCTAAGGGTAACGTCAACCAGCCCCATGTCTTCAAGCTGGTCTTTGAGCAACCGTAACAGCTTCCACTGCCCCTCGGTACTCGGCACCTGGCGCACGCCAGGCTTCGATTGCGTATCCAGAGAAACGTACTGTAAAAAACGCTCAAGTAATTTTTCCATGCGGTCACCCTCACTTTTTGTGACAACATTATCAGTAAGCAAGAAAAGACAAATATTGCGTCAGGTCACTTTTAGGCTGGCAAACGAGAATATTTTCCGTTAAGCCGACCTTTGTATTAAAGGTAGCGTACCATTACGTATCAAGGATTGGCGATTTCAAAGGTTTGCCGTAGAATGCCAGCCCTTACATTATGTGCAGAAACCCTAAGGTGGTTAATCACAAACCCCGTATCGGCCAGCGTTCCGGTACGTCTACATGGGACAGAGTCATAAATTGAATACACAACCGCGTTCGCTTTCACCACTGGTGCAACTGGCGGGACTCAATAAGAGTTTTGATGGTAAACACGTTATCAGTGATTTTAACCTGACTATCAATAACGGTGAATTCCTTACGCTACTTGGCCCCTCTGGCTGCGGTAAAACAACCGTTCTGCGCCTGATCGCCGGGCTGGAAAATGTCGATACCGGCACTATTCGCCTGGAAGATCTGGATATTACCGATGTTCCGGCGGAGAACCGCCACGTTAACACCGTCTTTCAAAGCTATGCCCTTTTTCCGCATATGACCGTTTTTGAAAACGTGGCGTTTGGCCTGCGGATGCAAAAAACCCCTGCCGCTGAAATCCCTCCCCGCGTTAATGACGCGCTGCATATGGTGCAGCTGGAGGAGTTCGCCCAGCGTAAGCCGCACCAGCTTTCCGGCGGTCAGCAGCAGCGTGTCGCTATCGCCCGCGCGGTGTTGAATAAACCCCGTCTGCTGCTGCTTGATGAATCCCTCTCAGCGCTGGACTACAAACTGCGCAAGCAAATGCAGAACGAGCTAAAGGCGCTCCAGCGCAAGCTCGGCATTACCTTTGTGTTTGTCACCCACGATCAGGAAGAAGCGCTGACCATGTCCGATCGCATTGTGGTGATGCGCGACGGGCGCATTGAGCAGGACGGCACGCCGCGCGAAATTTATGAAGAGCCAAAAAATCTGTTCGTCGCCAGTTTCATCGGCGAAATCAATATTTTCAGCGCCACGGTGATTGAGCGTCTGGACGCGCGCCGGGTACGCGCCAGCGTTGAAGGCCGCGAATGTAATATCGACGTTAACTTCGCCGTCGAAAAAGGGCAAAACCTGAACGTGCTGCTGCGCCCGGAAGACCTGCGGGTGGAAGAAATTAACGATAACAGCGACGTCGAAGGGCTGGTCGGTTACGTGCGGGAACGTAACTACAAAGGCATGACCCTGGAATCAGTCGTTGAGCTGGAAAACGGCAAGATGGTGCTGGTCAGCGAATTTTTTAACGAAGACGACCCGGATTTTGACCACTCGCTGGATCAGAAAATGGCGATTAACTGGGTAGAAAGCTGGGAGGTTGTACTGGCTGATGAAGAACACAAGTAAATTCCAGAAGGTGGTGATCGCCACTATCGTGGGTTGGCTTGTGGTATTTGTCTTTCTGCCCAACCTGATGATCATCGCCACCAGCTTCCTGACCCGGGACGACGCTAATTTCGTCAAAATGGTCTTTACGCTGGATAACTACGCCCGTCTGCTGGACCCGCTCTATTTTCAGGTGCTGATGCACTCGCTGAATATGGCGCTGATTGCTACCGTCGCTTGCCTGGTGCTGGGCTATCCGTTCGCCTGGTTTCTGGCGCGACTGCCGCAGAAGGTCCGCCCGCTGCTGCTGTTTCTGCTGATTGTGCCGTTCTGGACCAACTCGCTGATCCGCATTTACGGGCTGAAAATTTTCCTCAGCACCAAAGGGTATCTGAACGAGTTTTTACTCTGGCTCGGCATTATTGAAACGCCCATTCGCATTATGTTCACCCCCGGCGCGGTAATTATCGGGCTGGTGTATATTCTGCTGCCGTTTATGGTGATGCCGCTCTATTCCAGCATTGAGAAGCTCGATAAACCGCTGCTGGAAGCGGCGAAAGATTTAGGCGCAAACAAGCTACAGACGTTTGTGCGCATTATTCTGCCGCTGACCATGCCGGGGATTATCGCCGGTTGCCTGCTGGTGATTTTACCGGCGATGGGGCTGTTTTACGTGTCTGACCTGATGGGTGGCGCGAAAAACCTGCTGATCGGTAACGTCATCAAAAGCCAGTTTCTGAATATCCGCGACTGGCCGTTTGGTTCCGCCACCAGCATTACGCTGACGGTGGTGATGGGCCTGATGCTGCTGGTTTACTGGCGCGCCGCGCGGTTGCTGAACAAGAAGGTGGAACTGGAATGATCGGACGCCTGCTTCGCGGCGGTTTCATGACCGCCATTTATGCTTATCTGTATATTCCGATCATCATTCTGATCGTCAATTCGTTTAACAGTTCGCGCTTCGGCATTAACTGGCAGGGCTTTACCACTAACTGGTATAGCCTGCTGCTGAATAACGATAGCCTGTTACAGGCCGCGCAGCATTCGCTGACGATGGCGATCTTTTCGGCAACGCTGGCGACGCTTATTGGCTCGCTGACCGCCGTGGCGCTGTACCGCTACCGTTTTCGCGGCAAGCCATTTGTCAGCGGAATGCTGTTTGTGGTGATGATGTCGCCGGATATCGTGATGGCTATCTCGCTGCTGGTGCTGTTTATGATGCTCGGCATTGAGCTGGGCTTCTGGTCGCTGCTGTTTTCGCATATCACCTTTTGCCTGCCCTTTGTGGTGGTGACGGTCTATTCGCGCCTGAAAGGGTTTGATGTGCGGATGCTGGAGGCGGCAAAAGATCTGGGTGCCAGCGAGATGACGATCCTGCGTAAAATCATTCTGCCGCTGGCAATGCCCGCCGTTGCTGCGGGCTGGCTGCTGAGTTTTACCCTGTCGATGGACGACGTGGTGGTCTCGTCATTTGTGACCGGACCGGCCTATGAAATTTTACCGCTGAAGATTTATTCGATGGTTAAAGTCGGCGTTTCACCGGAAGTGAACGCGCTGGCAACGATTCTGTTGGTTCTGTCGCTGGTTATGGTCATTGCCAGCCAGCTTATTGCACGCGATAAAACGAGGGGACGTTAAGATGATAAAATGGTCACGCCATCTGCTGGCTGCGGGCGCGCTGGCTCTCGGCATGAGCGCCGCCCATGCTGACGACGCGAAAACGCTTTATTTCTACAACTGGACCGAATATGTGCCGCCGGGACTGCTGGAGCAGTTCACCAAAGAGACTGGCATCAAGGTGATTTATTCGACCTATGAGTCGAATGAAACCATGTACGCCAAGCTCAAAACCTATAAAGACGGCGCGTACGATCTGGTGGTGCCCTCCACCTATTTCGTCGACAAAATGCGCAAAGAAGGCATGATCCAGAAGATCGACAAATCCCGGTTGAGCAATTTCAGCAACCTCGATCCAGAAATGCTCAATAAGCCGTTCGATCCCAACAACGATTACTCCATCCCCTATATCTGGGGCGCGACGGCGATTGGCGTCAACAGCGATGAAATCGATCCTAAAAGCGTCACCAGCTGGGCCGATTTATGGAAGCCGGAATATAAAGGCAGCCTGCTGCTGACCGATGACGCGCGCGAAGTGTTCCAGATTGCGCTGCGCAAGCTGGGCTACTCCGGGAATACCACCGATCCAAAAGAGATCGAAGCGGCGTATAAAGAGCTGCAAAAACTGATGCCAAACGTGGCGGCGTTTAACTCCGATAACCCGGCTAACCCGTATATGGAAGGCGAAGTGAATCTGGGGATGGTGTGGAATGGTTCGGCGTTTGTCGCCCGTCAGGCAGGCACGCCGCTGCAAATCGTCTGGCCGAAAGAAGGCGGTGTTTTCTGGATGGACAGCCTGGCGATCCCGGCGAACGCCAAAAACAAAGAAGGCGCGCTGAAGCTGATTAACTTCCTGCTGCGCCCGGAAGTGGCGAAGGAAGTGGCAGAAACCATCGGTTATCCGACGCCTAACCTTGCAGCACGCAAGCTGCTTAGCCCGGACGTCGCTAACGATAAATCGCTGTACCCGGATGCGGCTACCATCAGCAAAGGCGAATGGCAGAATGATGTCGGCGACGCCAGCGCGATTTATGAAGAGTATTATCAGAAGCTGAAAGCAGGACGCTAAACGGCTGTGCCCCTCGCCTGTGCGGGGGGCGTACCTGTCAGAAAAGGACGTCACCCGGTCATGACAACGTTACATTTGATGGTGGAATTGCCCTGTAGCGGCAAAACTACTGCCGCCTGGAAGCGCGTAAATGGATCGGTTTATCCCGCTATTTCAGCCGCCGGATGCGGATGCGCTGGGGTAGTCGTGCTGGCGAGAATTCCCGTCCAGGACAGCTATAATCCCTTCAGCAACTTCTCGACAAACTCCGGCACCACATCGCTTGCCAGCCCGTAATGCTTCTCCTGGAACTCGCTGCCGACCTGGCTGGGTTCAAGGTTTAGCTCGACGGTATGCGCGCCGTGCAGCCGGGCTTCATGCACAAAACCTGCCGCCGGGTAAACGTGCCCGGACGTCCCGATGGCGATGAACACGTCCGCCATTCCCAGCGCGTGATAGATTTCGTCCATGCCGAGCGGCATTTCACCGAACCAGACGACGTGCGGACGCAGCGGAGCCGGAAACTGGCAGCAGTGGCATTTGTCCTCCGGCGTGACGTCGCCGGTCCACTCCAGCACCTGCCCGCTCCACGAGCAGCGCACTTTCAACAGTTCGCCATGCATGTGGATGATGTTCTTATTGCCCGCGCGCTCGTGGAGGTTGTCGATGTTTTGCGTCACCAGTAAAAAGCGGTCGCCCAGCGCCTCTTCAAGCCGTGCCAGCGCTAAATGCGCCGCGTTCGGCGCGATTTCAGGCTGCTGAAGCTGGCGGCGGCGGGCATTGTAAAACGCCTGCACCAGCGCCGGATCGCGGGCGAACCCTTCCGGCGTCGCCACATCCTCAACCCGATGCTCTTCCCACAGACCATCCGCCGCGCGGAAAGTGCGAATGCCCGATTCGGCTGAAATACCAGCACCGGTCAGAACCACAACTCTCGGTTTTTCCATCTCTTCTGGCACCCTGTCTCTGAAGAAAATCCGCTGACGCAGACGCTCGCGCAGTCGGCGTTTATTGCGGCGAAAACGGCTTAAGCGATGTAGGCGGCGCGACTGCATAATTACCTCTGCGGCGATTCAGTAAGATGGAGAAACGCCGCGCCGCGCATTCCTCCGGCGTCACCGTGCCGGGCGCGCTCAATTCGCGGCACGCGGGCAACCGGTAACAGATGACGCGGCAGACGCGCCGCGAGTCCTTCTGCTATAGCACTAAAGTTAGACAATCCACCGCCAATCACCAGTAAATCGGGATCGACAATGGTCATTATGTTACCCAGGCACACCGCCAGCAGATCCAGATAGCGCTCGACGTGCTGACGCGCTTTTTCATCGCCCTGCTGCCAGCGCGCGACGATCTCTTCGCCGCTGAGCGCTTCATCATAGAAATGCTGATACAGCCAGGCGAAGCCGCGACCGGAAAGGTAGTTTTCGATACAGCCGATTTGCCCGCAGCCGCAGCGTTTCAGCGGGAAATCAAAGCCCATCAGGGTGAAGGCGTCTACCGGCAGACGGATATGGCCGAACTCGCCGGTGATGTAGCTGCGCCCGGTGATCGCTTTGCCGTCAAGGACCAGCCCGCCGCCAACGCCGGTGCCGAGGATCAGCCCCATCACCAACGGATACTGGGTAAATTCTTCGTCCCACGCTTCCGAAAGCGCAAAACAGTTGGCGTCGTTATCGAGCCGCACATCGCGGTCCAGCAGACGGCTTAAGTCTGCACGCAGCGGTTGCCCGGAGGCGGCGGGCACGTTGGCGGCGTACAGGGTGCCGTCTTCAGTTTCCGGCATTCCTGGAATACCGATCCCCACCGAACCTTTGCAGCCGAAACGGGCGTCCGCATCGTTAACCAGCCCGGTGACCGCCTGTAAAAATGATTCATAACTGTCGCGTGGGGTGGCGATGCGCGTTTCCCATTGCAGATGCCGCTCGTTGTCAAAGACGCCCAGCGCAATCTTGCTGCCACCAATATCAAATCCGTAATACATCGCCCGCTCCTTGTGTAAATTATTGCCCGCTTAATACCCTTGCAGGATCAATGTTGCTGGCGCGCCGCGCCGGATACCAGCTCGCCAGAAGGCTAAGCAGCAGCGCCGTAACCAGAACATACAGCACATCCAGCCAGTGTAATTCTGAAGGCAGAAAATCAATAAAATAGATATCCCCGGACAGGAACCGATGGCCGATCAGCTTTTCGATTCCTTTAATAATAGCCGTCAGTTGGAAGGCACCTGTGACCCCGATGACCACGCCGATCACGCTGCCGAGCAGCCCCGCCAGCAGGCCGTACCAGACGAAAATAGCGCGGATCAGGCCATCTTTTGCCCCCAGCGTGCGCAGTACCGCAATGTCGCTGCTTTTATCTTTCACCGCCATCACCAGCGTGGAGACGATGTTAAAGCAGGCCACGCCGATCACCAGGATCATCGCCAGATACATAATGGCGCGGATCATCTGAATGTCGCGATACATATAGCCGTAGGTGCCCACCCAGCTTTTGATATAAACGTAATCGTTAGTCACTTCACCCGCCGCGCGCACCAGCGCTGGCGCGTTGAATACGTCGCTGACCTTAAGCGCAATGCCCGTCACGCTGCTGCCCATGTCCAGATACTGCTGGGCGTCCTGCATTGGGATCATCGCAAAGCTGTGGTCGAGCTGACCGCTCAGTTGCAGGATGCCGGTGACGTGTAATCTTACGCGCTTCGGCTGCTGGAGTTTGCGATCGGCGCTGGCGTTCGGGATCATGATCGACACCCAGTCGCCCTGCTTCACTTTCAGCGCATCGGCAATGCCTTTGCCGATAATGATTTGCTGCTCCCCGGCCTTAAAGCTGGACCAGGCATTGTTTTGCACGTACTGCGGCAGTGCGCTGAGTGTGTTTTCCTGCTGCGGATCGACGCCCTTCACCTGGATAGCGCGGATATTTGCCCCGCTCTCCACCAGCCCGGTAAAGTCAACGTAGGGAGCCGCCGCCAGAATGCCCGGCACTTTTTCGATTTTAGCGAGTTTGTCATTCCAGCCGTTCCACGGCTGGTTAACGGGTTCGATCTGCCCGTGCGGCACCACGGCTAAAATGCGGTTGTTCAGTTCGCGCTCAAAACCGTTCATGGCGCTAAGGCCGACGATCAGCACCGCCACGCCCAACGCAATGCCAATGGTGGAGATGATGGAGATCAGCGACACCATACCGCTGCGGCGACGTCCACGACTAAAACGCAGGCCGATCAGGAGGGATAAAGGCGAGGCCATTATTCTGCTCCCATCAGGCTCAGTTCGGTGTTCAGGCGGCCGTCGCGCATTTCCAGCTGGCGGCTCATGCGGCGGGCGAGCTGTAAATCGTGAGTCACCACCAGAAACGCGGTGCCCTGCGAGGCATTCAGTTCACCGAGCAGTTTGAAAATGCTGTCGGCGTTGCGCGCATCCAGATTACCGGTTGGTTCGTCGGCCAGTACCAGACGCGGATTGTTGACCAGCGCACGGGCAATCGCCACGCGCTGACGCTCGCCGCCGGAAAGCTCGGAAGGACGGTGGCTGCTGCGGTGATCCAGCCCCACCGCTTTCAGCATCTCCCGCGCTCTGGCGTTGATTTCCGCCGGACGTTTTTTACCGATCAGCAGCGGCATCGCCACGTTTTCCAGCGCGGTAAAATCGGGCAGCAGATGGTGAAACTGGTAGATGAAGCCGAGATTCTGGTTGCGCAGTTCCGCTTTCGCCGCAGAGGAGAGCGTGCTCATCGGCTGGCCGTTGAAAATAACATCGCCGGAGGTCGGCGTGTCCAGACCGCCCAGCAGGTGCAGCAGCGTACTTTTACCGGAGCCGGAACTGCCGACAATCGCCATCGTCTCACCCTCACCTACGCTGAAGCTGACATCGTGCAGAACGTCGGTTTGCACACTGCCTTCCTGATAGCGCTTGCACAGGTTGTCGCACTGCAACAGGATCTTATTCATAACGTAAAGCCTCAGCGGGTTGGGTGGCGGCAGCGCGCCAGGAAGGATACAGCGTGGACAGCAGCGCAATCGCCATCGCCACCAGCGCAATGACAATCACCTGCAACGGGTCGATCGCCACCGGCAGTGCGGCACCGTCCAGAAACGCGCCGATAATCGGCATTAAATTATTAAGCTGGCTGGCAAGCAGCGCGCCAAGCACCGCCCCCAGCAACGCGCCGATAATTCCGGCGCTGGCCCCCTGAACCATAAACACCGCCATGATCTGGCGCGGCGTTAGCCCCTGGGTTTGCAGGATCGCCACTTCGCCCTGTTTCTCCATCACCATTAATCCCAGCGAGGTGATGATGTTGAAGGCGGCGACGGCGACGATCAGGCTAAGCAGCAGCCCCATCATATTTTTTTCCATGCGCACGGCCTGGAACAGTTCGCCTTTGCGCTCGCGCCAGTCGTGCCACTGTGTACCTTGCGGCAGCGTTTGCTGGCTTAGGGTATCGACCTGTAAAGGCTCGTTGAGCCACAGCCGCCAGCCGGTGATATTGCCCGCCGGGTAGCGCATCAGGCGCGAGGCGTCCTGAATGTTCACCAGCATCTGATACCCGTCAACTTCACTGTTGGCCGCGAACGTCCCGGCAACCGTAAACAGGCGCTGGCTGGGAATGCGCCCCATCGGCGTGAACTGACTGGCAGACGGCACCATCAGGCGAATTTGATCGCCACGGTTCAGCCCAAGCTGCCCCGCCAGCTGCTCGCCGAGGATGATGTTGTAGCTGCCCGGTTGCAGATCGGTCTGTTTGACGTTAACCAGATAGGGCGTGAGCGGATCTTTTTGTGCCGGGTCAATACCCAGCATCACGCCAACCGCCACGCTGCGGGCGCTTTGCAGCACCACGTCGCCGGTAGTGACCGGAGCGATGCGATTAACGCCCTGCAGTTTCACTGCCTGGGCGGGCAGTTTTTGTGGATCGAGCGATCCCTGCGTCGAAGAGAGTACCGCCTGCGGCATCAGCCCCAGAATGTTGTTTTGCAGCTCGCGTTCAAAGCCGTTCATCACTGACAGCACCGTCACCAGCGCCATCACGCCGAGCGTAATGCCGATAGTTGAAAGCCATGAGACAAAGCGACCGAAGCGGTCCGCTGCGCGCCCACGCATATAGCGCAGGCCGATAAATAGTGCGACAGGTTGGTACATGTAATCCGTCTGGTTGCGAAGGCAGAGGGGGAAGTATATAAGCGAAAACGCACAGCGTAAATGAGGCAAACGGTAAGAGTTCGTCATCAGACTGTCAAAATTATCTGATAAATCAAATTGCTATTATGTGCCCTAAATAATTCACGCGGGATGCAGACGGCGATGCAGTTCATCTGGCGGAATTTAGCGAAAAGAGCTAACCGACAACCTGAAATATGACGTGTACAGATTTCCTCACCGCATCGCTAATTGTTCTACGCTTTGCATATGCGAAATGAACGCGGATAATAGTTTGCATTGAGAATCCGTGAGTTGTCCCCATATCTTCCCGGCAAACTTATCAGAGACCCCGACACGACCTATGCCTGAACAACACCGTTACTCCTTGCCCGCAAAACCGGGCGATCAACGCCAACTGGGAGAGTTGACCGGCGCGGCCTGCGCGACAGAGATCGCCGGGATCGTCGAACGCCATGCAGGTCCGGTTGTGCTGGTCGCACCCGATATGCAAAATGCTCTGCGCCTGCACGATGAAATCAACCAGTTCACTGACAGCCTGGTGATGAACCTCGCGGACTGGGAGACGTTGCCCTACGACAGCTTCTCGCCGCACCAGGAGATTATCTCCTCGCGCCTTTCAGTGCTTTATCAGCTACCGACCATGCAGCGCGGCGTGCTGATCCTGCCGGTCAGTACCCTGATGCAGCGCGTCTGCCCGCACAGTTTTTTGCACGGTCACGCACTGGTGATGCAAAAAGGCCAGCGCCTGTCGCGCGATGCATTACGCGCGCAACTGGATTCCGCCGGTTATCGTCATGTTGATCAGGTGATGGCGCACGGCGAGTACGCGACGCGCGGTGCGCTGCTGGATCTCTTTCCGATGGGCAGCGCCCAGCCGTACCGTCTGGATTTTTTCGATGACGAAATCGACAGTCTGCGGCTGTTTGATGCTGATACCCAACGCACCCTCGAAGAAGTGGACGCCATTAATCTGCTTCCGGCACACGAGTTTCCGACGGATAAAACGGCTATTGAGCTGTTTCGTAGCCAGTGGCGCGATAAATTTGACGTCAAGCGCGACGCGGAGCATGTCTATCAGCAGGTGAGCAAAGGCACCCTGCCTGCGGGGATCGAATACTGGCAGCCACTGTTTTTCAGCGAGCCGCTACCGCCGCTGTTTAGCTATTTTCCGGCCAATACGCTGATTGTGAATACCGGCGACGTTGAGAGCAGCGCCGAACGCTTTTACGCCGATGCCCAGGCGCGGTTTGAGAATCGCGGAGTCGATCCGATGCGCCCGCTTCTGCCGCCGGAACAGCTCTGGCTGCGGACACCGGAGCTGTTCAGCGAGCTGAAGCACTGGCCGCGCGTGCAGTTAAAAACCGAAAAGCTGGCCGAGAAAGCCGCGAATACCAATCTGGGTTACCAGACCCTGCCGGATCTGGCGGTGCAGGCGCAGCAAAAATCGCCGCTCGACAGCCTGCGCAAATTTGTTGAATCGTTCAGCGGCCCGGTGATTTTCTCGGTGGAGAGTGAAGGCCGCCGCGAAGCGCTCGGCGAACTGCTGGCGCGGATTAAGCTTTCGCCGAAGCGTATCCTGCGGCTGGATGAGGCCGTGGATAACGGGCGCTACCTGATGATCGGCTCCGCCGAACACGGGTATATTGATACCCTGCGCAACCGGGCGCTGATCTGCGAAAGCGATTTACTCGGCGAACGGGTGGCACGCCGCCGTCAGGATAGCCGTCGGACCATTAACCCGGAAACCCTGATCCGCAACCTGGCGGAGCTGCATATCGGTCAGCCGGTGGTGCATCTGGAGCACGGCGTCGGGCGCTACGCAGGGATGACCACTCTGGAAGCGGGCGGAATTAAAGGTGAGTATCTGATGCTGACCTACGCCAACGACGCCAAACTGTATGTGCCGGTCTCCTCGCTGCATCTGATTAGCCGCTATGCGGGTGGCGCGGAAGAGAATGCCCCGCTGCATAAGCTCGGCAGCGATGTCTGGACCCGCGCACGGCAGAAAGCCGCCGAACGGGTGCGCGACGTGGCGGCAGAACTGCTGGATATTTACGCCCAGCGCGCGGCGAAAAAAGGCTTCGCCTTTAAGCATAACCGCGAACAGTACCAGCTTTTTTGCGACAGCTTCCCGTTTGAAACCACCCCGGATCAGGCGGTGGCGATTAACGCAGTGCTCAGCGATATGTGCCAGCCGCTGGCGATGGATCGTCTGGTGTGCGGCGACGTCGGCTTTGGTAAAACTGAAGTCGCGATGCGCGCGGCTTTTCTCGCCATCGAAAACAACAAGCAGGTAGCGGTGCTGGTCCCCACCACCCTGCTCGCCCAGCAGCATTTTGATAACTTCCGCGACCGCTTTGCCAACTGGCCGGTGCGCATCGAGATGCTTTCGCGTTTTCGCAGCGCCAAAGAACAGGCGCAAATTCTGGAGCAGGCTGCCGAGGGTAAGATTGATATTCTGATCGGCACCCACAAGCTGCTTCAGCCGGAAGTGAAATGGCGCGATCTGGGGCTGCTGATTGTCGATGAAGAACACCGCTTCGGCGTGCGGCATAAAGAGCGGATCAAAGCGATGCGCGCGGATGTGGATATTCTCACCCTGACCGCCACACCGATCCCGCGCACGCTGAATATGGCGATGAGCGGAATGCGCGATCTTTCGATTATTGCTACTCCGCCCGCGCGCCGTCTGGCAGTGAAAACTTTCGTGCGCGAGTATGACAGCCTCGTGGTGCGTGAGGCGATCCTGCGTGAAGTGCTGCGCGGCGGGCAGGTTTATTATCTCTACAACGACGTGGAAAACATTCAGAAAGCCGCGTCGCGCCTCGCCGAACTGGTGCCGGAGGCGCGCATTGCCATCGGTCACGGACAGATGCGCGAGCGCGAGCTGGAGCGGGTGATGAACGACTTCCACCATCAGCGTTTTAACGTGCTGGTATGCACCACCATCATTGAAACCGGCATTGATATTCCGACCGCCAATACCATCATTATTGAGCGGGCCGATCACTTCGGCCTTGCGCAGCTTCATCAGCTACGCGGGCGCGTGGGCCGGTCGCATCATCAGGCTTACGCCTGGCTGCTGACGCCGCATCCGAAGGCGATGACTACCGATGCGCACAAACGTCTGGAGGCCATTGCCTCGCTGGAAGATTTGGGCGCGGGTTTTGCGCTGGCGACCCACGATCTGGAGATCCGTGGCGCGGGCGAACTGCTCGGCGAAGATCAGAGCGGGCAAATGGAAACCATTGGTTTCTCGCTGTATATGGACCTGCTGGAAAATGCCGTCGATGCCCTGAAAGCCGGACGCGAGCCGTCGCTGGAAGATCTCACCAGCCAGCAAACGGAAGTGGAACTGCGGATGCCATCGCTATTGCCGGATGATTTTATCCCGGACGTTAACACCCGCCTCTCCTTTTATAAGCGCATTGCCAGCGCGAAGAGCGAAAACGAGCTTGAGGAAATTAAAGTCGAGCTGATTGACCGCTTCGGGCTGCTGCCGGACCCGGCGCGCACGCTGTTGGATATCGCCCTCTTACGCCAGCAGGCGCAGCGCCTCGGCATTCGCAAGCTGGAGGGGAATGACAAAGGCGGACAAATTGAATTTGCGCCGACCAACCACGTTAACCCGGCCTGGCTGATTGGCCTGCTGCAAAAGCAGCCGCAGCATTTCCGCCTCGACGGCCCTACCCGCCTGAAATTTTTCCAGGAGTTAGGCGAGCGCAAAATCCGCATGGAATGGGTGCGCAACTTTATGCGCCAGCTTGAAGAAAACGCCGTCGCCTGATCCTGATCCGAGCATAAAAAAAAGCCCCACGGCATCCACCGTGGGGCTTCCTGCATAATCAGGCAGAGGGTTAATTCTTATTTATAAATCACGGCGGTGCCGTGCAGCGTATTCGGACCGCTTACAGAGGTGATACGGAATGATTTCGCGCCCATCTCATCGGCTTTCTGCGCCAGTTGATTTTCCAGCGAACCGAGGTTAGTCCCGGCATCGGCAGAGATATTACCGACTTTTTGCTGATCGGCTGGCGTAGACTGCACCTGAACGGCGGCGAAGCTGGCGAAAGACAGGGAGCTAAGAACAGCGGCAGCGATAAGGGTTTTTACGTTTTTCATGATAGTGACCTTTTGCAGATGAATGTTTGGTCGTCAGGATTAACTTAACGATCGATAGGTAAATCATAAGCGTGATCTATATCACAGTCAACATTAATTTATTAACGATCGTTAAAGTAAAAATAAAAAACTTATCTTTCAAATAAATAACCTTATAATTTTTTTATTCGTCGCCGCGCTGGTGCCCGGATACATTTATTTTTATAATGGTTATTCATTTAACCGATACAGGTACGACGGCACCATGACAACTGACATTCAAAGTTGCACAAAAAAATGCCGTGGCCGACCAAAGGTGTTCGACAGGGAAGCGGCGCTGGACAAGGCCATGACACTCTTCTGGGAACACGGGTACGAAGCGACGTCGCTTGCCGATCTGGTAGAAGCGACCGGTGCAAAAGCCCCCACCCTTTACGCAGAGTTTGTTAATAAAGAAGGGCTGTTTCGTGCCGTTCTCGACCGCTATATTTCACGTTTCGCTGCCCGCTACGAAGCGGAACTGTTCAGCGAAGAGAAAAGCGTTGAGCAGGCTCTGACGGGCTATTTCACTGCTGTCGCCACCTGCTTTACCAGTAAAGAAACCCCTGCGGGCTGCTTTATGATCAACACGTCGGCGACGCTCGCTGCTTCATCGAAGGAAATTGCGCGGACGCTGAAAACCCGTCACGCCCAGCAGGAGCAAACGCTGCGCCAGTTTTTACTGTCCCGTCAGCAGCGTGGCGAGATCCCTGCGCAGAAAGATATTCCCGCTCTGGCGCAGTTTTTAAACTGTATTTTACAGGGGATGTCGATTAGCGCCCGTGAAGGCGCAACGCTTGAAGATTTGCAGCAGATCATCCGCACCACTTTCAGCCTGTGGCCGCGAATGCTGGAGCTGTAACGGTCGCAAAAAAGCCCCTCAGCCTGAGCGATGAGGGGCAAACAGCAGATAACGCTTTTTTTACGCTTTGTTATTCAGGACCAGCTGACCGTTGTTGTCGAGCGGGATTTGCGTACCCGGATCGTTCTTCATCCGAATTTTTCCCTGCTGATCGCCGATTTTGTAAGTCACGTCATAACCGAGCATATTTTCCGATTTGTCATACACCGTTTTGCAGCGCTGTTGCGTAGTGGTGTAGGTATCGCCTTCCTGCATCGATCCCTGGATCTGATTACCGGCGTATCCACCGCCGAGCGCCCCGACGATGGTCGCGACATCTTTACCGCGTCCGCCGCCAAACTGATGACCGACGACGCCACCGGCAACTGCACCGAGTACCGAGCCAGCGATTCGGTTTTCATCCTGCACCGGGCGGCGGTGCGTCACATTGACGTTCCGACATACCTGGCGCGGGGTTTTCACCGTTTCTTTAATCGGCGTTGCGGACACTACCTGAGCATACTGCGGGCCACGGTCAAAGACGTTCAGACTGGCTACGGCTGCCACACCCAGCGCAGCGGCGACGCCAATCCCTATACCCGCCAACATGGATTTATTCACGGGAGATCCTCCTTCGTTGCAATTAGTCATAATTTTGCAATCAAGGGAATATTTCGCCAATCAGAACAGGGCTGAATATAGTGGATAACAGCAGGATTCAGAGAACTCTTAAGCACATAATCCTGTTTAACAGGATTATGTGCCGGAAACGTGTGGCAGGAAGGAAGTTTAGTGCAGCTTCAGACGCGGGCGGATCACCCGGTTAATGCTGCCCACCAGCATCATCAGGCCGGTTTTGAAGTAGCCGTGCAGCGCAATCTGGTGCATCCGGTACAGCGAGATGTAAACGAAACGCGCGATGCGCCCTTCAATCATCATCGACCCGCTCATCAGATTCCCCATCAGGCTACCGACGGTAGAGAACCGGGACAGCGAAACCAGCGAACCGTGATCTTTATAGACGTACGCTTTCAGCGACTTGCCTTTGTACTGCGCAAGAATATTGTGCAGCGCGCAGGTTGCCATCTGGTGGGCGGCCTGGGCGCGCGGCGGCACGAAGCCACCTTCAGGACGGGCGCAGGAAGCGCAGTCGCCGATGGCGTAAATATCCGGGTCGCGAGTGGTTTGCAGCGTCGGCTCTACCACCAGTTGGTTGATGCGGTTAGTTTCCAGTCCGCCGATGTCTTTCATAAAGTCCGGCGCTTTAATGCCCGCCGCCCAGACCATCAGATCGGCGGCGATATACTCGCCTTCTTTAGTATGCAGGCCGCCCGCATCGGCACTGGTAACCATCGTTTTGGTCAGTACCCGCACGCCGAGTTTGGTCAGTTCATTGTGCGCCGCACCGGAAATACGCGGCGGCAACGCCGGAAGAATACGCTCCCCGGCTTCCACCAGCGTGACGTTCAGCGCTTCGTTAGTCAGCCCTTTGTAGCCGTAGCTGTGCAATTGCTTCACGGCGTTATGCAGTTCCGCCGACAGCTCTACCCCGGTTGCCCCACCGCCGACAATGGCGATGTTAACTTTGCCACTGGCACCGAGATTAGCGGAGAATTTCAGGAACAGGTTGAGCATTTCCTGATGGAAACGACGCGCCTGATGCGGGTTGTCGAGGAAAATACAGTTTTCCTTAACGCCCGGGGTGTTGAAATCGTTGGAGGTGCTGCCCAGCGCCATGATCAGCGTGTCGTAGGCCAGCTTGCGCTCCGGCATCAGCAGTTCGCCTTTCTCATCGCGCAGTTCGGCGAGGGTGAGCGTTTTACTGTCACGGTTGATATCCGTGACGGAACCGAGCTGGAACTGGAAATCATGGTTACGCGCGTGCGCCAGATAGCTTAAGGCATCCACGCCTTCATCCAGCGAGCCGGTTGCTACTTCGTGCAGCAGCGGTTTCCACAGATGGCTGTGATTGCGATCCACCAGGGTAATTTTGGCTTTTTTGCCGCGCCCCAGTTTTTTGCCCAGCTGCGTTGCCAGTTCAAGACCGCCTGCACCGCCACCTACAATCACAATTTTCTTCAATGGTGTAGTCAACGTGACCCCCTAAAATTATTAACCAATTGTTAATTAAAAGTTATGGAAATAACGTTTAATTAACAACAAGTTACTGGCCTGAAACTTTATCACCTGCATCAGAATAACACGATCGGCTCATTGGTCATACCAAAATTGATGTACATCAAGTTTTGCCGCTGAAAAGTTGAACAGGTGCTTTTACAGGGCATAAAAAAGGCCAGCGCATGGCTGGCCTTCAGGGACGCTGAGCGGGCTTATCCCAGGGTTTTAAAGGCTTTGATTCGCTGCAAATGCGGCGAGATGTTTTTGAATTTGTGGGTCTGCTCTTCGTCCCAGACAATTTCATAGAAAGGTTGCAACATCTCCGCGCTGCGCTGGCTGTTGAGGGCTTCATCCTGACGGGAGAGGATAGCCATGCAGCGGTCGCGATTTTTTTCACGGAAGTTGCTGACGCACTTAGTGGCGATATCCGAGTACTCTTCCGGGCGGTCGATTTTGCCTTCCATATTTTCCGCCGGGAACAGGTTCGGGTTAAACACCACCTGGCGGATGTCACAGAGAAAGCCGATGCGCTCGGCCCAGTAACCGCCAAGCCCGACGCCGCAGATGAGCGGACGGTCGTCAGCGTTGAGCTGGAGCATTTTATCAACCTCTTTCAACAGATGCTGCATATCATGCTTTGGATGGCGGGTGCTGTAGCTAATCAGCCGCACATCGGGATCGATAAATTGCAGTTGCAGCACCTTTTCGTGGTTGCCGGGACTGTTTGAGTCAAAACCGTGTAAATAGATAATCATCGCATCCTCACAACACATCATCTCCCGTGAAGGGATTAGTGGCTTGCTTTGGTTTCCTGCCAGCGCTCGTGCAGGGCATTCAGCTGCGTGCTGACGGTTTTCCATCGCGCGGAATCCATCAGCTCCTGACGAGTAAATGAACCTTTATGATACAATTGCGTAACACGCTGCGCATTGATCGGCGACAGATTATCCAGCACGCTGACCGCCCCTTTACGATTATTGCAGACGAGGATCATATCGCAACCCGCGTCCAGCGATGCCTGTCCGCGCTCGGCGTAGCTGCCCATGATCGCCGCGCCTTCCATAGACAGATCGTCGGAAAAAATTACCCCGTTAAATTTCAGCTCGTCACGCAGTACCGTTTTCAGCCAGTGCGGAGAGCCGCTGGCCGGGCGCGGATCGACCTGGGTGTAAATAACGTGCGCGGGCATGATCGCATCGAGGCGATTTTCATCAATGAGCGTGCGGAAGATGGCCATATCGCGGGCGCGGATGTCGGCTTCCGGGCGCGGATCGTGCGGCGTTTCTTTATGCGAGTCGGCGGTGACCGCACCGTGGCCGGGGAAATGCTTACCGGTCGTTTTCATACCGGCGCTATGCATCCCGTCAATAAAACGCCGCGCCATCGCCAGCGCCTGCTGCGGATCGTCATGATAAGAACGTTCGCCAATGGCAGTACAGATATGCCCCACATCCAGTACCGGCGCGAAGCTGATATCAATATCCATGGCGATCATTTCACTCGCCATCAGCCAGCCTGCCTCTTCTGCCAGCCTGCCGCCCTCTTCCAGGCCGTGCAGCGCGGCAAAGGACTGCGCAGCGGGAAGCCGGGTGAAGCCCTCGCGAAAACGCTGTACCCGTCCGCCTTCCTGATCGACGGCCACCACCAGCCGGTGGTGCGAAGCCGCGCGGATCTGGCGCACCAGTTCGCGCAGCTGCGCGGGATCGTGGTAGTTGCGGGTAAAAAGAATTAATCCGCCTACCGACGGATGCGCCAGAATTTCGCGCTCTTCCGCATCCAGTTCATAGCTTTCGACATCCAACATTACCGGACCCACGCTTACCTCTCCTGTTGTTTTATTTTTAACTGATTCCATACGTCATCGGCGAAAGCGACAAATTGCCCGTCGCCGGTCTGCTGCCAGCGGCATTCGTACCAGCCAGCCATTAACATCAATACCCACGGTCGCAGGCGTTGTACCTGCCGCCAGAGATCGTCCGGCGGGATACGCGCAACAGCGGCATACTCAGCAACCAGCTCTCGCCGCCTGTGCTCGTCTGCCCACACGCTCGCCAGCTCAAGCGCCACATCGCCGTCTCCGGCATACTCCCAGTCAATCAGCCGCAAACCGTTGGCGGTATAGACGATATTACCGGGATGCACATCCATATGCAGCGGAGCCAGACGCAGCGGTGCAGGCTGGCCCTGCTTTCTCAGCCGCGTTAACAGGCGCAGCCACAAAGGCGTGCGACGCGCGGGAGAGCAATGTTGCCAGTAAGATTCAAGCAGCGGCATCAGCGTTACCGGCCAGCCGTAGCGCGGCTGCTGGTGCAGATGATACAGCACCTGCGCCAGCGGGCGAGAGTCCGGCAGTGTGATTTTCACTTCCCCGGGCAGATAATCCACCACCATCCAGCCGGGCGTATAAAAAATCGGCGCGGGGGCAAGCGTGGCGGGCAGGCGGCGAAGAAGATGATACTGGCGCAGGAAGTGGAATTCCGGGGCGTGCGGATCGTGATGCTGGCGCAGCACGTAACGCTGCTGCCCCTTTTCGATAATGCCGCTCCCGCCGCTTAATCCGCAATGCGCTTGCGGGGCGGCGGGACGGAAACCGGGAAAAAAGCGTGCCAGTAGCTGGTCACGCGTGAGTTTACTGTTGCTGAACGGCACCTTTACCTGACCAGATAATCTCGCCAGTCTGCACCAGCATCAGTTGCATTTGGAGAGTCGGCGCGTTGACGTTGCCGGAAGCGTTGGAGTAAAGCACGTAGTGTGCGCCGACGTTGCGGGCGATACCGATGGCTTTACTGCGGCTGCCAAGGCTGTCCTGCGGCGACAGGCCAAGCTGCTGTTTTGCAATTGAAAGCTGCTGGGCAGAAACAAGCGTGAATTTCCCGTTGTTCGCCAGCGCATTGCGCAGCGCTTCGGTAGCTTCACCCGCGTTCAGCGAACCATTGGTACGGTTATTAACGCTGTCCACCAGCAGGACGCTACCGGCATTCACACCGTCCGCCTGAAGCATTTTCGCGGCCAGCGGCTGGAACGCCGTGTTCCAGTCATAGTGACGTTCGCGCGGCGCTGGGGCGGTAGTGTCGTCCTGATGCTCAATCGGGCCAGGCTGCTGCGGGATCGTCGGCACACCAGGTACGATCGGCGGCGGCTGGGTCGGCTGGGTCGGCTGTGGCTGCTGGGTTCCTGGCTGGACGGTGTCCACCGGTGCCGGTTGCTGATCTTTAGGCACACAGCCCGCGAGAAATATCGCCAGGGCGCTAATAAGCGCAAAGCGACGCATGGTTATCATCAAGGTTCACCCCGTAGTTTGCTCGTCGTCTTTCTCAACCTCGAAAGCCGCAGAGGATCGTTGTTATAAATAGAGATAAAGTCTGACCTTCTCTGCACCCAGGCCGTTGGCGGTGCTGAACAGCGTTACGCCCGAATGACCGGGAATGGTGACGCTACGCGGCGCTTCAAGCGGGTGCATTTCCAGCCCCCTGCCGTCGTACCAGTAGAAACGGTAGTGGACGGTAATGGGTTCATTGCGTTCATTGAACAGCGCAGAGGACGCACTGGCCTGAATGTCTGAATTTTTGAGTTCAGGCGGCTGCGCGCTGATGCCTGCCGCCAGCACGGTGGCTTCCATGACCAGCGTTTGTTGCTCGCCGACCGGAATTTCCGGGTGCGATGAGCGACATCCGGCCAGTAGCGCGATGACCAGCAGCGCCGCAAAACGTCCTCTTATCATATTAGTGGCCTTTGTGCGCCAGCATCGGTCCCAGCACGCGACCGCCCAGCAGATGCATATGAATATGCCAGACTTCCTGCCCGCCATGACGATTGCAGTTCATGATAAGGCGGTAGCCATCTTCAGCAATGCCTTCGTCACGGGCGATTTTCGCCGCCACTACGACCATGCGGCCCAGCGCCTGCTCGTGCGCTTCGCTAACGTCATTAACGGTCGGGATCAGAATGTTGGGAACGATAAGGATGTGCGTCGGTGCCTGCGGAGAGATGTCACGAAACGCGGTGACGAGTTCATCCTGATACACAATGTCCGACGGGATTTCGCGGCGGATAATCTTACTAAAAATTGTCTCTTCAGCCATGTCCTTTTCCTTAATTCATTATTGCTGTGCGTACCTGTGATTACAGGATACAACATCCCTAAGAGTATGAGCGACTTACTCACGCTCTTTCAACTTTATCCGATGTTTTCTTCGCCCTTTCGCCGCCTGCCTCCCGTTAAGTCATCATCTGATGGCTGCGGGGTAAGTAAAACTCCGTTCCAGAAACATCGGTTACATCTGTTTACACGCTGAACTTAAATGCGTATATTTCGCATTTGCATTTACATGCGCAAATGCGACCTGACCTATTTACTTTACTTCAAAGCCGGCATCGCATCGGCTCTGAGCTAAAACGTTGACCATAACAAAGGGTTTATCATGTCTTTCACTCATTCATCCAGGGAGCAGTTGCCTGCCGCCACGCCAACATTGCTGGCAGCCTGCATCGCTTTTGCACTCATGCCCACCACCGTCTTCGCCGCCGACAGTAAAAAAGAAGATACCATCGTTGTTGATGCCGCTACGCCAGCCAGCAGCGATGCCGAAGACAGCGATTACAGCGTAAAAGCGACGACCGCAGGGACGAAAATGAACCTGGTCCAGCGCGATATTCCGCAGTCGGTGAGCGTGATTGGCGAACAGCGCATGGAAGATCAGCAGTTGCAGTCTCTGGGTGATGTGCTGAGAAACACCACCGGCATCAGCGAAAGCTTTGCCGACTCCGACCGCGCGTCCTACTACGCACGCGGTTTTGCCATCGACAACTATATGGTTGACGGCATCCCGACGCTGTTCGAATCGCGCTGGAATCTTGGCGATGCGCTGTCAGATACCGCGATTTATGAGCGTATTGAAGTGGTTCGTGGCGCGAATGGCCTGACCACCGGCACCGGCAACCCGTCCGCCGCCATCAACATGGTCCGCAAGCACGCCGACAGCCGCGAATTTAAAGGCGACGTGTCCGCCGAATACGGTAGCTGGAACAAACAGCGCTACGTGATGGATCTGCAAAGCCCGCTGATTGACAGCGGTAAAATCCGTGGCCGTATGGTTGCTGGCTACCAGGATAACGACAGCTGGCTCGACAACTACAATCAGAAGAAAAAATTCTTCTATGGCGTGGTGGATGTCGATCTGACCGATTACACCAGCTTCTCCGTGGGCTATGACTATCAGCAAACAAACGTCAACAGCCCGACCTGGGGCGGTGCGCCGCGCTGGTACACCGACGGCAGCAAAGTGAAGCCTGACCGCAGCTACAGCGCCGCGCCTGACTGGGCGTATAACGATAAAGAATCCCAGCGGACTTTCGTGACCCTCAATCAGAAGCTTGGCAACGACTGGCAGTTGACGGTCAATGGCACCCACACCGAAATGGATCTCGACAGCCAGCAGCTTTACCTCGATGGCCTGGTCGATAAAACCACCGGCGTGATGGTCAGCCCGTACGGCGGGTCTTATCCATACGTTGGCGGCACGGGGTATAACACCGGTAAACGTAAAGTTGATGCGCTGGACACCTTCGCCAACGGCTCTTATGAACTGTTTGGTCGCCAGCACGAACTGATGATCGGTACCAGCTACAGCCGTCAAAACAACACCTACTACAGTTCATGGGCTAACATCGGCGATACCGAACTGGGCAGCTTCTACACTTACGACGCTAACTTCCCGGAAACCGACTGGAACCCGCTGAGCGTTGCGCAGAACGATACCATCCATCAGAAATCCGCTTATATGGCGACACGCGTTTCGCTGGCCGATCCGCTGCATGTGATCCTCGGCGCGCGCTACACCAAATACAATCTGGATACCCTGAATCAGAAGATGGAGAAAAACAATACTTCTCCGTATGCCGGGATTGTGTTTGATATCGATGATACCTGGTCCACCTACGCCAGCTATACCTCGGTATTTAAACCGCAGACCCAGCGCAACATCGAGCGTAAGTATCTGTCGCCAATCACCGGCAACAACTACGAAGCCGGTGTGAAAGGCGACTGGATGAACAGCCGTCTGACCAGCTCGCTGGCGATCTTCCGCATTGAGCAGGACCACCTGGCGCAGTCAACGGGGGCGCTGATCCCCGGCACCAGCGGTGAAACTGCGTATAAAGAAGTGGATGGCACGGTGAGTAAAGGTATTGAGTTTGAAGTCAACGGCGCGCTGACCGATGCCTGGCAGATGACTTTCGGCATTACCCGCTACGTGGCTGAAGACAGCGAAGGCGAGGCGGTGAACCCGGATCTGCCGCGCACCAGCGCAAAACTGTTTACCAGTTATCGCCTGCCGATCGCCGAGGATATTACCGTTGGCGGCGGCGTTAACTGGCAGAATCACGTCTGGTCTGACGTTTCCGTACCGGCCGGCACTTACCGCTCTGAGCAGGGTAGCTTCGCGCTGGTGGATCTGTTTGCCCGCTACAAGCTGACCAAAGACTTTTCTGTTCAGGCCAACGTAGACAACCTGTTTGACAAAGAATACGACACCAACGTCAACAGTCGTGGCATTGTATACGGCGCGCCGCGTAATTTCTCCGTGACCGCGAATTACAGCTTCTGATGATGCTGCACTAAGGGAGCCTGTTGGCTCCCTTCTTCCCTTCCGCTCTATCTCCTCCCTCCATTTCTATGAGTTTGACAATTCCCGTCAGCGCTAAATAGCAGACAACCCGACGTAAAAAGCCCGTGGAGAGCGGCATTTCTGGCTATGCGCGAGGCGTATCAAGTGGTCGATTAACTACAGCACCACGCTGTCCGGAGACGGTAGTGCTGAACACTGCTTCGCCGGTTATCCCGGCCAGCCGACGTCGAAAAATAGTCATAAAAAAGGCAGCCCGCAGGCTGCCTTTTTGTCTCCCCAAACTTACGACTTAACTGTGACGGATGTACTCATCCATTTCAGTTTTCAGGTTGTCAGATTTGGTACCGAAAATCGCCTGCACGCCTGAACCTGCAACGACCACACCTGCCGCGCCAAGACGTTTCAGGCCAGCCTGATCGACCTTCGCAACGTCCGCCACGCTCACGCGCAGACGGGTGATGCAGGCATCCAGGTTGGTGATGTTGTCTTTACCACCGAAGGCGGCAACCAGCGCCGGAGCCATTTCACTGCTGGCACCTGCTTTAGCATCTTCGCTGGCGTCTTCACGACCCGGCGTTTTCAGATTCAGCGCTTTGATCAGCACGCGGAATACGGTGTAGTACACTGCCGCGTAGCACAGGCCGACAACCGGGAACAGCCACAGGTTGCTGCTGTTGCCGCTCAGCACCACAAAGTCAATCAGACCGTGTGAGAACGACGTACCGTCGCGCATTCCCAGCAGGATACAAATCGGGAACGCCAGACCTGCCAGAATCGCGTGGATCACGTACAGGATCGGCGCAACGAACATGAAGGAGAATTCAATCGGTTCGGTGATACCGGTCAGGAACGAGGTCAGCGCAGCGGAGACCATGATGCCGCCGACTTTAGCGCGGTTTTCCGGCTTAGCGGAGTGCCAGATAGCAATCGCGGCAGCAGGCAGACCATACATTTTAAACAGGAAGCCGCCGGACAGTTTACCCGCCGTCGGGTCGCCTGCAATGTAGCGCGGAATATCACCGTGGAACACCTGACCTGCGGCGTTGGTGTATTCGCCAATCTGCATCTGGAATGGAACGTTCCAGATGTGATGCAGACCAAAGGGTACCAGGCTACGTTCGATAAAGCCGTAGATACCAAATGCCACTACCGGGTTCTGGTAGGCAGCCCACTGGGAGAAGGTCTGAATAGCCGTACCGATCGGCGGCCAAATGAAGGACAGAACGACACCGAAAACAATCGCGGTCAGACCGGAGATAATCGGAACGAAGCGTTTGCCCGCAAAGAAGCCCAGATACTCAGGCAGCTTGATGCGATAAAAGCGGTTGAACATGTAGGCCGCAATCGACCCTGCGATGATACCGCCCAGTACGCCGGTATCGGCGAGGTGCTTGGCAGCAATTTCTTCCGCAGGTAAATGCAGCACCAGCGGTGCAACCACCGCCATGGTTTTCACCATGATGCCATAGGCAACCACAGCGGCCAGACCGGATACGCCATCGTTGTTGGTGAAGCCCAGCGCCACGCCGATAGCGAAAATCAGTGGCATGTTGGCAAAAACGGAACCGCCCGCTTCCGCCATGACATGAGAAACCACCGCCGGTAGCCAGCTGAAGTTTGCAGAACCGACGCCCAGCAGGATACCCGCGATAGGCAGTACGGATACCGGCAGCATCAGCGATTTACCGACCTTTTGCAGGTTAGCAAATGCATTCTTGAACATAATTGAGAGTGCTCCTGAGTATTTGTGCTTTTTTACGTTTTCACGCATGAGTGAGGGGGGAGAGCCTCACAAGGGATCAGGCTTCTTAGAGCCTTTATTTATTACACAGAGTAAAATAAATCACAGTTTTTTTGTTTGATGGCAGTCACATTTCAGCCATCAATCATTAGAAAATTTTTATAACCCCGGAAAATGAACCGTAAAGAGACTAATTATTGCGCTTCACCGCCCGTTTTTCGGCGGTGAACTTTACGCGGTTTGCAGATTAATTACGAGCATTAAAATAATTAGTTTTTCAGGCAGATGGCAGGCGCTGCGGATCGATATGGAACAGGCTGGCGAAGTTTTCCGTGGTTTGTTGCGCCAGTTGTTCAAGGGGCACGCCTTTTAACACGGCCATATATTCTGCCACGTCGCGGGTCATCGCGGGTTGATTCTCTTTTCCGCGATGCGGCACCGGTGCCAGATAGGGAGAATCCGTCTCCACCAGCAGGCGGTCGAGCGGAATATAACGCGCGGCATCACGCAGCTGTTCCGCGTTACGGAAGGTGACGATCCCGGAAAACGAGATGTAAAACCCCATATCCAGCAGTTTGCCCGCCGTTTCACGATCTTCTGTAAAACAGTGTAGTACGCCGCCACAATCCGTCACTTTTTCTTCGCTGAGGATTTGCAGCGTGTCGGCGCGGGCATCGCGGGTATGCACAATCACCGGCTTGTTCAGCTCGCGGCCAATGCGGATATGATCGCGAAAAGACTGCTGCTGACGGGCTTTGGTTTCCGGGGTGTAAAAATAATCCAGCCCGGTTTCTCCCATCGCTACGACGCCCTCTTCCGCCGCCAGCGTGCGCAGTTCGTCCGGGTCATACGCCTCGTCCTGATTGAGCGGATGAACGCCACAGGAGAAAACGACGTCCGCGCGGTTGCCCACCAGCTCACGCATTCCACGGTAGCCGGGCAGCGTCGTCGCCACCGCAAGATAAAACTTCACGTCACGGGCAGCGGCTTTTGCCAGCGCGTCATCAACGTCTTTATGCAGCGATTGATAATCAAGGCCATCAAGATGGCAGTGTGAGTCGACTAAAAACATAATGTCTCTCTCAAAGATGGGATACGGGAAGCGCTACGCCGGAGCGCAGGTAGTGTTCAAAGCGTAACAGACGGTCGGTCAGGGTTAACTCCCGATTGAGCCCGGTGACATTGAGCAGCTGTTCGCGGCAGGCGCAGATGTCCTGCGCGATGGCGCGTAGCCTGGCACCAGAAAGCTCGCTGGCAAGATGCTTGACCAGCGCGAGGCTGTCGGCATTGGTTAAGCGGGTAATATGCTGCTGCACTTTTTGCGCATCCAGCATCAGGGTCGCCAGCCAGTGCAGGCGCGTCGCCACGTCATCATGATTTAAAACCGGCAGCAGGGTGAGCCAGTCGTGACGGGTTAGCGTGTCTTCCAGGCTCTGGCAAAGCTGCTGGCGGGCGGCCCAGGCATCAGTTTCCAGCAGTTGCAGGGCCGCTGCGGGCGCATTGCCACACAGACGCAGCGCGGTCAGCAGCGCATCCTGTGACGCCGTCACCTCCCGGGAAAGCCACGCCAGCGCGTACTGTTCCGTGGGCGGCGCAAGATGATGCAAACGACAGCGGCTACGCAGCGTCGCCAGCAGGCGTACCGGTTCGCGGCAGGCCAGTAAAAACCAGGTGTTGGCAGGCGGCTCTTCCAGAGTTTTCAGCAACGCATTCGCCGCCGCGTCGGTCAGAAGCGTGGCATCGCCAATCCAGACGACCTTCGCCCCGCCCAGCCGGGCGTATTCATACAGCTTTTCGCTGACGTCACGTACCGCATCAATGCCCAGCGAACTTTTGCCCTTTTCCGGGGCCAGTGCATAGTAGTCGGGATGTGTTCCCGCCTGCATAAGCTGGCAACTGTGGCACTTTCCGCAGCTTTTATGCCCTTCCGGCTGCTGGCACATCAAATAGCGGCTGATAGCATAGATAAGCGCATCTGCGCCCATCCCAGGTAACGCGTGGATCAGCAGCGCATGATGACCGCGCCCGGCCTGGTAGCCGGTAATCAGCGATTCAAAATGCGGACGTAGCCACGGATACCATCTCATGCTTTCAGCTCCTCAACCCAGCCGGTAACGGTCTGGCGAATATCGCTCAGCACCTTTTCCAGCGGCTGCGTGGCGTCAATGGTGCGGATGCTGGGGTCCTGCGCCGCCAGTTCCTGATAGCGGGCGCGGGTGCGGTTAAAGAAATTCAGCGATTCCTGCTCAATGCGATCCAGTTCGCCGCGCGCGCGGGCGCGCTTCAGGCCCACTTCCGGGGTCACATCAAGATAAAGCGTCAGGTCCGGGCGGAAATCACCCAGCACCGCGTCGCGCAGGGTCGCCAGCATCTCACGGTCCACGCCGCGCCCGCCGCCCTGATACGCCTGGGTTGAGAGATCGTGGCGATCGCCAATTACCCACTTCCCGGCTGCCAGCGCGGGTTTGATCACTGTTTCAACGAGCTGCACGCGCGCCGCATAAAACATTAAAACTTCGGCTTTATCTACAATCGTCTCGTCGCCCGTTGAGCGGATGTCCAGCACCAGGCTGCGCAGCTTTTCGGCCAGAATGGTGCCGCCTGGCTCACGGGTAAATTGCAGATCGCCAATGCCCAGATCCTGCAACGTTTGCACCACGGCATCGCGGGCGGTGGTTTTCCCCGCCCCTTCCAGCCCTTCAATGACGATGTATTTACTGCCCATTTTTTTCCTTGAGGATGTTCAGATAGTCCTGCACCGACCGGTTGTGGCTGGCAAGATTGGTGTTAAAGGTATGCCCACCCTTGCCGTCGGCGACAAAATAAAGATACGGCGTTTTTTCCGGGTGCGCAGCGGCATTCAGCGACGCTTCACCCGGCACGGCAATCGGGCCTGGCGGCATACCGGCAATGACGTAGGTATTATACGCGGTTGGCGTCTCAAGATCCTTACGCGAAAGCTTGCCGTTATAGCTTTCTCCCATTCCGTAAATCACGGTCGGATCGGTTTGCAGACGCATACCGATGCGCAGACGATTAATAAATACCGAGGAAACCCGTGTGCGCTCGCTGGCTACCGCTGTCTCTTTTTCAATAATTGAGGCCATCGTCACCAGTTGATTCTGGTCGGCATAAGGCAGACCTTCCGCGCGCCCTTCCCAGGCTTTATCGACTGCCGCGACCATTCTGTCGTGCGCCCTTTTCAGCAGCGCCACGTCGCTGGTGTTGGCGGTATACATCCAGGTATCCGGCCAGAACCAGCCTTCAACCCAGTCGGCATGTTCCAGTTTGAGCGTCTGCGCAAGCGTCGCATAGCTATCGTCTTTCAGCGTGTGCTTAATGTACGGCGCGTCACGGAGCTGGCGCAGGTAGTCGCTGACGCGCATCCCTTCCACCAGACGCAGCGGGAACTGCGCCTCTTTCCCACTTTCCAGCAGTTTCAGCATGTCGCGCACGGTCATCCCCGGCGTGAAGCGATAAGTACCCGCCTTGAAATGCGAGAGATCCGGCTCCACGCGCAGCAGCCACTGGAAGACGCGCGGACGGGTAATAATTTTTTCTTTATATAACTGCTGACCCAGCGCGACACGCCCGGTGCCCGCCTGGAGGGTGAAAATCGTGTCTTCTTTGATCGGTAGTTTGCTGCTCGCCAGTTGGCGAACTTTCCACATGCCCGCACCAGCTGCGATGCCCAGCACAATCAGTAACAGGAGAATAAAACGCAACATTTTCTTCATGATGTAATCGGTGGCTCACAAAGTGGATCTAAAAAATGATACAGCTCACGCGCTGACCAGCGCCGTTCGGCAAAAGCAGTAACCGGCACCAGCGGCATCAGCGCATTGCAAATAATGACTTCGTCCGCCTCTGCCAGCGCTTCCGGCCGCGCGCGCGTTTCGCTCACGCGCCACGGCGAATCTGCCAGCAGCGTCAGGCAATGCTGGCGCATAATGCCCGCCACGCCTGCGCGATCGAGGATGGGCGTAAAAACCTCATTCCCTTTGCGCCAGAACAAATTGGCGGCACAGCATTCCGTTATCCAGCCATCGCTGTCAAGCACCAGCGCCTCATCTGCATCAGTCTGCTCAAGATGTGAGCGGATAAGCACCTGTTCGAGACGATTGAGATGTTTGATACCGGCAAGATGCGGGTTGCATCCCAGCCTTACCGGGCTTAACGCCAGGCGAATGCCATCTGTACGCCAGTGCGTATAGTGAGAAGGAGTATCGGAAACGGAAAGAATACGCGACGGCGTCTGGCAGGTTTTGCCGCTGTAGCCACGGCCGCCCGCACCACGGCTGAGGATGACTTTTAGCACGCCTTCGCCTTTCGCCTGCGCCATTTGCTGCATTTCCCCGGCCAGCTCTTCCCATTGCGTAAAGGGAATAAACAGCCGTTCACAGGCGACGCGCAGGCGGTTGAGATGGGCGCTCAGAAACGCGATCCGGCCTGCGGCAATGCGGGCGGTGGTAAAACAGCCATCGCCAAACTGTGTTGCCCTGTCTGTCACGGCAAGGGTGTTTTGCCGTTCGCCATTGATCAAGAACATGGAGGCTCCTTAGTGGCCGGACAGTCTCGCAGGATGATGACCGAAGGACAAGTGGAGAAAACTGAATTAAAAAAGCCCACCGAAGCGGGCCTTTAAAATGATGCTTTCGGTAACGACGTCAGATCTTTTTGAAGATCAGCGAGCCGTTGGTGCCACCAAAGCCGAAGGAGTTACACAGGGTGTACTCCAGTCCGCTCACCTGGCGTGCTTCATGCGGAACGAAGTCCAGATCGCAACCTTCATCCGGGTTATCCAGGTTGATGGTTGGCGGAATGGCCTGATCGCGCAGGGCAAGGATAGAGTAGATAGATTCTACTGCCCCCGCCGCACCCAGCAGGTGACCGGTCATGGATTTGGTTGAGCTGACCATTACGCGGCTGGCGGCATCACCGAAGACCGTTTTTACCGCCTGGGTTTCCGCTTTGTCACCCGCAGGCGTCGAGGTGCCGTGCGCGTTAACGTAGCCAATTTGACCCGCATCAATGCCCGCATCGCGAATAGCGTTCGCCATTGCCAGCGCAGCACCTTCGCCATTTTCCGGCGGAGAAGTCATGTGGTAAGCGTCGCTGCTCATGCCGAAACCAACGAGTTCTGCGTAGATTTTCGCGCCGCGTTTTTTCGCGTGTTCGTACTCTTCAAGCACGATCAGGCCCGCGCCGTCACCCAGCACAAAACCATCACGGTCTTTATCCCACGGACGGCTTGCCGCCTGCGGGTTATCATTGCGAGTCGAAAGCGCACGCGCTGCGCCAAAACCACCGACGCCGAGCGGCGTACTGGCTTTTTCAGCCCCACCCGCCAGCATCGCGTCAGCGTCGCCATAAGCGATCATTCGCGCAGCCTGGCCGATGTTATGCACGCCGGATGTACAGGCGGTGGCGATGGAAATGCTTGGACCACGTAGCCCGAACATAATGGTCAGATGACCAGCCACCATGTTCACAATTGTGGACGGTACGAAGAACGGGCTGATCTTACGCGGACCACCGTTAACCAACGAGGTGTGGTTATCTTCGATAAGGCCGAGACCACCAATACCGGAACCGATAGCGGCACCAATACGGGTCGCGTTCTCT
>DIJC01000026.1:96940-148920 GCA_002421005.1 Enterobacteriaceae bacterium UBA5654
ATGTCATCACAGTTAAAATCCTTTACTAAGCCAGCAAATTTCGTTGCATAGGCGCTAGTATCGAAATGGTCGATCAGGCTGATGCCACTCTGACCGGCAAGGAGAGCTTTCCAGGTAGACTCTACGGTATTGCCGACAGGAGACAACATGCCCAGTCCGGTCACAACTACACGACGCTTAGACACGGTTGTCCTCCAGGGAGGGAAAAATAAAGATTCTGGGGCTATACGATAAAACTCAGGCGGTCGAATGACCGCCTGGAGATGTTCACTTACGCCTGGTGGCCGTTGATATAATCAATGGCAGCCTGAACGGTGGTGATTTTCTCAGCTTCTTCGTCCGGAATCTCAGTATCAAACTCTTCTTCCAGAGCCATTACCAGCTCAACGGTGTCAAGAGAATCTGCGCCCAGGTCTTCAACGAAAGAAGCATTGTTGGTCACTTCTTCCTGTTTAACGCCCAGCTGCTCGCCGATAATTTTCTTAACGCGTTCTTCGATAGTGCTCATACTCTTAAATTTCCTATCAAAACTCGCTTTCGCGATGGTTTTCGTAGTGTATAAAATGTTGAAAAATTTGCAACTAAATCCCGGCAGTTCTTACCACGATTTTACGCTATTTTGCGGGTGAACACCCCAATAACGCAAACTATTTTGCACATGAATGTGCTCAGGATAGTACGATTTGCGCGTATCCTGAGCACTCACAGCGCTTCGTGGTTAAACCATGTACATTCCGCCGTTGACGTGCAGGGTTTCACCAGAGATGTAACCCGCCTCATCAGAAGCTAAGAATGCCACCGCGCTGGCGATCTCTTTTGCATCGCCAAGACGCGCCGCCGGAACTTGCGCCAGAATACCCGCACGCTGTTCATCGGAGAGCGCACGCGTCATGTCCGTTTCAATAAAACCCGGAGCAACAACGTTTACAGTAATTCCGCGTGACGCGACTTCACGCGCCAGCGACTTACTGAAACCAATCAGGCCAGCTTTTGCCGCAGCATAGTTGGCCTGACCAGCATTGCCCATCGTCCCAACCACGGAGCCGATGGTGATGATACGCCCATGACGCTTTTTCATCATAGCGCGCAATACGGCTTTTGACAGACGGAAAACCGATGAAAGATTGGTTTCCAGAATATCATTCCACTCATCTTCTTTCATTCGCATTAACAGGTTATCACGAGTGATGCCGGCATTATTCACCAGAATGTCCACTTCGCCAAACTCTGCGCGAATTTTTTCCAGCACGTTTTCGATAGATGCCGGATCGGTCACGTTCAGCATCAGGCCTTTGCCATTGCTGCCGAGATAGTCGCTGATAGCCTGTGCGCCGTTCTCGCTGGTCGCCGTGCCAATGACCTTCGCGCCGCGAGCAACCAGCGTTTCCGCAATGGCGCGACCGATGCCACGACTTGCGCCCGTCACAAGGGCAACTTTTCCTTCAAAACTCATGATATTCCTCTTTTTATTGTGCAATCGCCGCCGACATCGCTTCCGGCTCGTTAAGTGCCGATGCGGTCAGGGTGTCAACAATACGTTTGGTCAGGCCGGTAAGCACCTTGCCTGGACCGACTTCATAAAGGTGCTGAACACCTTCAGAAGCCATAAATTCTACGCTTTTCGTCCATTGTACCGGGCTGTACAGTTGGCGCACCAGCGCGTCACGGATGGCGTCAGGCGACGTTTCGCATTTAACGTCTACGTTATTCACCACCGGAATGGACGGCGCGTTAAAGGTGATATTTTTCAGTTCGGCAGCCAGTTTTTCAGCTGCAGGTTTCATCAGCGCGCAGTGGGACGGCACGCTAACCGGCAGCGGCAGCGCACGTTTAGCACCGGCAGCTTTACAGGCTGCGCCCGCGCGCTCAACGGCTTCTTTATGCCCTGCGATAACGACCTGGCCCGGAGAATTATAGTTCACCGGCGACACCACCTGGCCTTCAGCCGATTCTTCACAGGCTTTAGCAATTGCCGCATCATCCAGACCGATGATGGCAGACATTGCGCCAGTACCCGCTGGCACTGCTTCCTGCATGAACTTACCGCGCAGTTCGACCAGACGAACAGCATCGGCAAAGTCGATCACGCCAGCGCAAACCAGCGCAGAATATTCACCGAGGCTATGACCGGCCAACAGCGCAGGGGCTTTGCCGCCCTGCTGCTGCCATGCGCGATACAGCGCGACGGAAGCCGCCAGCAGCGCAGGCTGGGTCTGCCAGGTTTTGTTCAGTTCTTCCGCCGGGCCCTGCTGAGTTAATGCCCAGAGATCGTAGCCCAGCGCCGCAGAAGCTTCGCGGAAAGTGTCTTCAATTACCGGGTGAGCGGCGGCCATGTCAGCCAGCATCCCAACGGTCTGCGAACCCTGACCCGGAAATACGAATGCAAATTGCGTCATGTTATTGTCCTTATTCTAGAAACGAACCAGCGCGGAACCCCAGGTAAACCCGCCGCCGAAGGCTTCGAGCAGCACCAGTTGGCCTGCTTTAATGCGTCCGTCGCGGACGGCTTCATCCAGCGCGCAGGGCACCGAAGCCGCAGAAGTATTACCGTGGCGATCGAGGGTCACGACGACGTTATCCATCGACATACCCAGCTTTTTCGCGGTCGCGCTGATAATACGCAGGTTTGCCTGATGCGGCACCAGCCAGTCGAGTTCCGAACGCTCAAGATTATTGGCGGCCAGCGTCTCGTCAACGATATGCGCCAGTTCCGTTACCGCCACCTTAAAGACTTCGTTACCTGCCATGGTCAGGTAAGGCGAGCTGTCAGGATTGACGCGGTCAAGATTAGGCAGCGTTAACAGTTCGCCGTAGCTACCGTCAGCGTGAAGATGGGTAGAGATAATACCCTGCTCTTCAGATGCGCTCAGTACCACAGCGCCCGCGCCATCACCAAAGATGATGATAGTGCCACGATCGCTCGGATCGCAGGTACGCGCCAGCACGTCAGCGCCGATCACCAGCGCATGTTTAACCGCGCCGGATTTAACGTACTGATCGGCCACGCTTAAGGCATAGGTAAAGCCCGCGCAGGCAGCACCGATATCAAATGCCGGGCAGCCTTTAATCCCCAGCATACTTTGGATCTGGCAGGCTGCGCTCGGGAACGCATGGGTGGCCGACGTGGTGGCAACGATAATCAGCTCGATCTGATCGGCACTGACCTCCGCCATTTCCAGCGCACGTTTAGCGGCCTCAAAGCCCATTGTAGAAACGGTCTCATTCGGCGCGGCGATACGGCGCTCACGGATACCTGTACGGGTGACAATCCACTCGTCAGATGTGTCGACCATTTTTTCCAGATCGGCGTTGGTTCGCACGTGTTCGGGCAGATAGCTGCCGGTACCAATAATCTTCGTATGCATGTACGCTCAGTCACTTTTTGCTAATACAGATTCCAGGCGAGCGGCAATCCGCTGGGGGACTTGCCGCTGCACCGCCTGCACTGCCTGTTCAATGGCGACGCTAAACGCTCGCTGGTTGGCCGCACCATGACTCTTAATCACCGTGCCGCGCAATCCTAACAGACAGGCACCATTATACTGGTCGGGGTTGAGGTGACTGAATCGCCTTGTCAGGCTTTTTTGTAACCAGTGTTTTAATAACCACAGCCACCACGACCTTTTTTTGCCTTCACCCTGAGACTTCAGCAGTGAAAGGAACATTCTGACAACGCCTTCCATGGTCTTGAGTGTGACGTTACCTGTAAATCCATCACAGACCATAACATCCGTTTTCCCGGTTAACAGTTCATTGGCTTCAAGATAGCCAATATAGTTAATCGAGGGCACCTTTTTCAGCAGTTCAGACGCCTGACGAATGTTATCAAGCCCCTTTGTTTCTTCTTCACCGATATTAAGCAGGGCCACGCGAGGATGGGCAATGCCAACCACTTCCTCGGCCATGACTGCGCCCATTATGGCAAACTGCGCCAGCATTTTGCCGTCGCAGTCTACGTTAGCGCCCAGATCGAGCACCACGGTTTTGCCCTTCTGCTGATGCGGGAGGATCGTCACCAGCGCCGGACGCTCAATGCCGTCAATCGGTTTGAGCAATAATTTCGCCAGGCCCATCAGCGCGCCAGTATTGCCCGCGCTGACGCAGGCCTCGGCACGTCCTTCTTTCACCAGCTCCAGCGCAATGCGCATAGAGCTTCCCCGGCTGTTACGTACAGCCTGCGAGGGGCGAGCATCACTGGCAATAACCGACTGCGCAGGAATAATCTGCAAACGCGAGCGTTGTTCAAAGTCAGCTCTGGCAAGTAATGGCGTGATGGCGTCGGGATCGCCGACCAGGAGGAGTGTGAGTTGCGAATTAGAGCTCAGTGCCTGCAAAGATGCAGGCACCGTCACGGAAGGACCAAAATCGCCTCCCATGACATCTAACGCCAGGGTTAGATGAGTCAAGGTATCGTCGCTGCCCGGTTTGGTTATCCCCGCACGGGCGGGGAATTCCTCACTAAGCGTCACCACGCTTATACTCTTGGTCTTTCGCGCTCTAAGAATGCGGGCTTTGCTTACGCCCTCCGTTCACACAGATACCTGCGTTCGGGAGAAGCCGCCGTCCGACAACGCGAAATTCTTCGAGTATCGCGTGATTACTTAGCGATTACCTTGCGGCCACGGTAGTAACCGTCGGCAGTGATGTGGTGACGCAGGTGGGATTCACCAGACGTTTTGTCTACAGACAGGCTGGTGACTGCGGTCAGAGCGTCATGAGAACGACGCATGCCACGTTTGGAACGGGTTGGTTTATTTTGTTGTACGGCCATGGACCTTACTCCTTAATTACGGCTTCTCCCCGCTCGCGCGGGAAACACCAATTACTTACGCTTTAAGCTGGCTAATACGGCAAATGGGTTTGGCTTTTGCGCTTCATCAGGCAGTTCACCAAAGACCATGTCCGCGTCGGACACTTCACAGTGTTCAGAATCATGCACCGGAACTACCGGCAAGGAGAGGATGATTTCATCTTCAACCATCGCCAGCAGATCGATTTCACCGAAATCGTTAACCTCAATCGGCTCATACGCTTCCGGGAGTGCCTCAGCCTGCTCGTCTGAACGGACAGGGCTGAAACAATACGTTGTGTGAACATGACGGGTAAACGGCTTGCCGCAACGCTGGCATTCGAGCGTTACCGTAACCTTTGCATCACCGGTGATGACCGCGAGGCGCTGGTTGTCGATAGCGAAAGAGATGGAGCATTCCACGTCAGTATCCACACTGACTACAGACTCGGTGACACGCTCAACCTGATCGAGTGTATAAATACCCTCGTAATCAAGGCGTTTTTGAGCCGTACGAACCGGGTCAAGAGTCAGGGGTAATTTTACCTTTTGCATAGGGCGCGCATATTAACTTTGTAACGTCGTAGAGTCAAAGAAAAAGGCAACCTCAGGATGCCTTTTGCCAATAATTCGCACACATTGCGGTCTGTAGTTTAAAATGAGGCCATCCAATACGCTATATGTGACTGAAAAAATATATGCCAAATCTTGTTCTCGCTTCAACGTCACCCTGGCGGCGGATGCTGCTGGAAAAACTCGGTATCGCTTTCGAATGCGCCGCGCCTGATACCGATGAAACGCCGCTGGCGGGCGAGACGCCGCGCCATCTGGTGCTGCGTCTTGCCCAGTCGAAAGCGCAGTCGCTGGCGGAACGCTATCCGCAACATTTAATAATAGGTTCCGATCAGGTGTGCGTGTTAAACGGGGAAATTACCGGTAAACCGCTGACCGAGGAGAAAGCGCGCCAGCAATTAAAGCAGGCCAGCGGAAATATCGTAACCTTCTATACCGGGCTGGCACTTTATAATTCCGCCACCGGACATTTACAAACTGAATGTGAACCTTTCGATGTCCATTTCCGTCATCTGAGCGAGCCGGAAATCGACGATTATTTACGTAAAGAGAATCCGCTCCAGTGTGCGGGCAGTTTTAAAAGCGAAGGGCTGGGCATTGCGCTGTTTGAACGACTGGAAGGACGCGATCCCAATGCGCTGGTTGGATTGCCTTTAATTGCGCTCTGCCAGATGCTGCGCCGGGAAGAGCTGAACCCGCTCCGGGCATGATAGTGTCCGGCAGCGCGATGCCGCCGGACATATCAAAAGGTTACTTTGCCTCGCGCAGCGCCTGCAAACAGCGCTTCAGTTCGTCGTCCATCGGCGCTTCGATCCGCAGCACCTCGCCCGTTCCCGGATGGGTAAACTTCAGCGCCGCCGCATGGAGGAACAGGCGACTTAAGCCTGTTCCCGCAAGCTGTTTATCAAATTCGCGGTCGCCGTAGCGGTCGTCAAAGGCAATAGGATGCCCGGCATGAAGCGTATGCACGCGGATCTGGTGGGTACGTCCCGTTACCGGGCTACAGCGGACCAGAGTCGCGTGCTCATAACGCTCTTCCACTTTAAAGCGGGTTTCCGAGGGTTTACCTTCCTGACTCACCCGCACAATGCGCTCGCCGCTTTGCAGGATGTTCTTCAGCAGGGGAGCCTGAACTGACTTAACGTGCGACTGCCATTGCCCGCGCACCAGCGCCAGGTAATCTTTTTGCATTCCCTTCTCGCGCAGTTGCTCATGCAGAGAACGCAGCGCCGAGCGCTTTTTTGCCACCAGCAGCACGCCGGAGGTATCGCGGTCCAGACGATGCACCAGTTCGAGGAAACGCGCTTCCGGGCGCAGCGCACGCAGCCCTTCAATCACGCCAAAGCTCAGGCCGCTGCCGCCGTGTACCGCCGTGCCGGACGGTTTATTCAGCACGAGGATATGCTCATCTTCATAAAGGATGACGTCCGTCAGCGCGGCGACTTTTTGCAGGCGCGGCGAAACGGCGGCCTCTTCACGTTCGGCAACCCGCACCGGCGGAATACGGATTTCATCTCCCGCTTCCAGCTTGTATTCAGGCTTCACGCGCTTTTTATTCACCCGCACCTCGCCTTTACGCAGGATGCGGTAAATCATGCTCTTTGGCACCCCTTTAAGCTGGGTACGCAAAAAGTTATCGATACGTTGCCCGGCTTCATCAGCGGAAATGGCAACCATTTTTACAGACGGATTCTCAGTTTTCATAGCGGGCGATTTTAATTAGCCCGTCTGATTAGCGCCACTCATTTTTCTGTGCTTATATTTATCATTACCCTGGCTGACGGTGCCTGAAGCGCTGCCGACCGGTTGTTATTAGAACAATCTCAACGCAGAAGTGAAGAAACTGTGAGTAACCGGGTGATAAATGGTAAATGCCAGCTTGCTATAATAAGGTTAGCAATGGAATAATGGTGCCGTTTTCCGTGTTGCATCTTGTTAAAACAAGGAATTTTGCGGAATTACCAGTTTTGTCTGTCCGGTCATCAACGCAGCAATGGCGTAAGACGTATTGATCATTCAGGCAGTTAGCGGGCTACGGGTTGTAGTCCTTGCCGGTAAATGGAATCTTCTCTGGAGAGTAATACCCAGGCTGTTTCCCAGTTAATTGCGCTGTGTTTCCGTATGAAATACAGGCAACCGACACTCTGCGCCTCTTAAGCGAGCGACAACCGTGAGGTTGGCGACGTGAACAGTCACGAGGCCATCGGTCATACCCGGAAAGGCAATACTCTGCCCGTAGCTTAGTCGTCAATGTAAGAATAATGAGTAAGTTACGATGAAAAGAATGTTAATCAACGCAACTCAGCAAGAAGAGTTGCGTGTCGCCCTCGTAGATGGGCAGCGCCTGTACGACCTGGATATTGAAAGTCCGGGCCACGAACAGAAAAAAGCAAACATCTATAAAGGCAAAATTACCCGTATTGAACCCAGCCTCGAAGCCGCATTTGTTGATTATGGCGCTGAAAGGCACGGTTTCCTCCCCCTCAAAGAGATTGCTCGCGAGTATTTCCCTGCCAGCTACAACTCTCACGGCCGTCCAAACATCAAAGATGTATTGCGCGAAGGCCAGGAAGTCATCGTCCAGATTGATAAAGAAGAGCGCGGCAATAAAGGCGCTGCGCTGACCACCTTTATCAGTCTGGCGGGCAGCTACCTGGTGCTGATGCCGAACAATCCGCGTGCGGGCGGGATCTCCCGTCGTATCGAAGGTGACGACCGTACCGAGCTGAAAGAAGCGCTGGCCAGTCTTGAACTGCCGGACGGCATGGGGCTTATCGTGCGTACCGCTGGCGTCGGTAAATCTGCCGAAGCGCTGCAGTGGGATCTCAGCTTCCGTCTGAAGCACTGGGAAGCGATTAAAAAAGCCGCTGACAGCCGCCCTGCTCCGTTCCTGATCCATCAGGAAAGCAACGTGATCGTGCGCGCGTTCCGCGACTATCTGCGTCAGGATATCGGCGAAATCCTCATTGATGATCCCAAAGTGCTGGAGCTGGCGCGCCAGCATATCGCCGCACTGGGTCGCCCGGATTTCAGCAGCAAAATTAAACTGTACACCGGTGAAATCCCGCTGTTCAGCCATTACCAGATTGAGTCGCAAATCGAATCCGCTTTCCAGCGCGAAGTGCGTCTGCCGTCAGGCGGGTCCATTGTTATCGACTCCACCGAAGCACTGACCGCGATTGATATCAACTCCGCACGCGCGACGCGCGGTGGTGATATCGAAGAAACGGCGTTCAACACCAACCTTGAAGCGGCAGATGAAATCGCCCGCCAGCTGCGTCTGCGCGACCTTGGCGGCCTGATCGTTATCGACTTTATCGATATGACGCCGGTGCGCCACCAGCGCGCGGTTGAAAACCGTCTGCGTGAAGCGGTGCGTCAGGATCGTGCGCGTATCCAGATCAGCCATATCTCCCGCTTTGGCCTGCTGGAAATGTCCCGTCAGCGCCTCAGCCCATCGCTGGGTGAGTCCAGCCATCACGTCTGCCCGCGCTGTAGCGGTACAGGCACCGTGCGTGATAACGAATCGCTGTCGCTCTCTATTCTGCGTCTGATTGAAGAAGAAGCGCTGAAAGAGAATACTCAGGAAGTCCACGCCATTGTGCCGGTGCCGATTGCCTCTTATCTGCTGAACGAAAAACGTAACGCGGTGAATGCCATCGAAACCCGTCAGGGCGGCGTGCGCTGCGTGATCGTGCCGAACGATCAAATGCAAACCCCGCATTATTCGGTTCTGCGCGTGCGCAAAGGCGAAGAAATGCCGATGCTCAGCTACCTGCTGCCGAAACTGCACGAAGAAGCGATGGCGCTGCCGTCGGAAGAGGAAACGCCGGAGCGTAAGCGCCCGGAACAGCCTGCACTGGCCACGTTTGCCATGCCGGATATTCCGCCTGCCCCGCCGGTGCCGGAAACGCCGGTTAGCGCGCCTGTCGCGCCTCAGCAGACTGCGCCTGCCGCCCCTGCCGTCCGCCAGAGTGCTGAAGGTCCGGGTCTGATTTCCCGCTTCCTGACCGCGCTGAAAAAACTGTTTGCTGGCGATGAGCAAAGTAAACCGGTTGAACAGCCGCCGGTTAAAGTGGAAGAAGAGAAGCAGGAACGCCCGCAGGAGCGACGTAAACCGCGTCAGAACAACCGTCGTGACCGTAACGACCGCGACCGCAATGACCGCCGCGATAACCGCAGCGAGCGCGGTGAACGTAACGAACGCAATGAAAATGGCGAAGCGCGCGAAGACAACCGCCGCAACCGTCGTGAAAAAACGCAGAACGCCGAAACGCGCGAAGTGCGTCAGCCTGCGGTCGTTGAAGAAGCCGATAAACTGAAATCGCGTGACGAGCAGCCGCAGCGTCGTGAGCGTAATCGTCGTCGCAACGATGATAAGCGTCAGCCGCAGCAGGCTCAGGTCAATCGCGAAGAGCAACCGGTTCAGGAGACAGAGCAGGAAGAACGGACTCAGGTTAGCCAGCGTCGTAAGCCGCGCCAGCTTAACCAGAAAATCCGTTTTGGCGCCGCACCGGAAGCCGCAGAGAGCATCGCGCCGATCGCAGCCGTTGAAGAACAGCCGCAGAGCACGCCGTCTCCGCGTACCGATCTGGCGAAAATCGATCTGCCTGCCGTTGTTGAGGCTCCGGCTGAACAGCCGCAGGATGAAAACGCTGAACAGCGCGATAACAACGGGATGCCGCGTCGCTCGCGCCGTTCACCGCGTCATCTGCGCGTCAGCGGTCAGCGCCGTCGTCGCTATCGCGATGAGCGTTATCCGACCCAGTCCCCGATGCCGTTAACCGTCGCCTGCGCTTCGCCGGAAATGGCTTCCGGTAAAGTGTGGATCCGCTACCCGGTTGCCCGTCCGCAGGACAGCGTAACGGAAGAACTGGAAACGGCAGCGCCGATTGTGGCTGAAGTTGAGCAGGCTATCGTGGCGGTGATCGAAGAAAACACCACTGACGAACGTGCGCAAGCCGTTGAGGTGGTTGAACCCGAGGCTTCGGTGAGCGAGCCGCGGCCGGAAGTAATTGAAACCACGCACCCGGAAGTCATCGCCGCACCGGTGGATGAGCAGCCGCAAATCATCGCTGATGCTGATGAAGCCATCGCAGAAGAAACTGCGGCGGCAGCGCAGCCTGCTTCTGAAGAGCCGGTAACCGACGCCGAACCTGTTTCTGCGCCAGCTCCGGTTAGCGAAGCGGAGCCTGTTGCAGAGGACGCTAAACCTGTTGCAGACGCTAAGCCTGTGGAAGAAACTCAGCCCGCGACGACCGCTGAACCAGTTGCTGCCCAGCCTGTGGAACAACAAGCGCCGGTAGTCGCCGAGCCAGCCGTACCGGCACCGGTCGCGGCTGAACCAGCCGCTGAAACGCCAGTTGCAGAAACGCCAGCGCCTGTTGCGAAACCTGTGCAGGCACCCGTTGCCGCAGAGGAGAAAGCCGTTCGCCACGCAACCGCACCGATGACCCGCGCACCAGCGCCGGAATACGTGCCGGAAGCACCGCGTCACAGCGACTGGGTTCGCCCGGAGTTCAGCTTCGACGGTAAAGGCGCAGCGGGAGGCCATAGCGCTACCCATCGCGCGACTGCCGCACCGACGCGTCCGCAGTCTGCGGAATAATCTGCACCCGCCTCGCTAAATCAAGCCGACCTCCGGGTCGGCTTTTTTATTTTGCTTGCGGTATGCGCATTCCTGTCACCTGCGGCATCACCTCGCGCATCAAATCAAGAAACTTACGCAGCCTGGTTGGGTAATAGCGCGCCCACGGATAAACCAGATGTACCGGCAGCGCCGAAGCCTGCCACTGCGGCAGCACTTCAACCAGCCTTCCTGCCGCAATATCTTCCTCCACGGTCCAGCTTGATACCAGCGCCATTCCCAGCCCGGCCAGCGCCGTATTCCGCGCAACGTAGAGGCTGTCGGTACTCAGCCGTGGCTGGATACTGAACGTCTCCCGCCAGCCCTGCGTGACGTGTGAGAGGGTGACCTCATGCTGATAAAAAGTGCTGATGGCGACCCACGGCACGGCAGACAACTGCTGAGGCTCGCTAATCGGGGGATGACGCGCCAGTAAGCCGGGCGCGGCGACGAGGCTGCGCGGTACTTCTGCCAGCAGCACCGAAACCGTAGCAGGATCGACCTCCACCCCGACGCGGATAGCGCAGTCGATGTTATCACTCAGAAAATCGACGATCTTATCATTGAGCATCCACTCCACTGTCAGCGTGGGGTAGCGCTCAAGAAAATGCACCAGCGGCGTCAGAAGCTGTTGCTGCCCGAACGCGTGCGGCGCGCGCACCCGAAGCACGCCCGGCGGTTCATCATCCGCCGCGTGCATGTCATCTTCCAGCGCCAGCCACGCGTCAATCACCCTGCGGGCGTGCTGATAGCATCGTTCCCCGTCATCGGTCAGTTTCATCGCATGGGTGGTGCGCAACAGCAGTTTGCTGTTGAGTAGCGTTTCCAGCGATTGCAAACGACGGCTGACGGTGGCCTGGGTAGTGTTGAGCTGGACGGCCGCCGCTGAGAGCGATCCCGCCTCAATAATGCGCACAAACGTGCGCATCAATTCCACTCTGTCTATACGCTCACTTTTCATCATTTTGCCATCAGCTATACATCACACGTATAACCGTTTTATCACTACCCCCGCTTCCACGCCAGCGCGAAGCCGTCAACAATGCGCACAGACTTTATTGAGGAATATCTGATGAAAGCAGGCAATTCACCCCGTAACACGATGCACGGGTTGCTCTTTATTCTGGCGCTGGGCGCGGGATTTAGCGTGGCGGCGATTTATTACGCCCAGCCGCTTCTGCCGCTTATCGGCGGCGATCTTGGGCTGACGGTTAACGGTATGGGGCTGATCCCCACCCTGACCCAGGCGGGCTATGCGCTGGGGATTTTGTTTCTGTTGCCGCTCGCGGATCGCTACGATCGGCGTCACCTTATCCTGCTGAAAAGCGCGGCGCTGGCGATTCTGTTATGGCTGTGTAGCCTGAGTGATAGCCTCCACTCCCTGTTAACGATTAGCCTTATCATCGGCATGGCGGCGACCATGGCCCAGGATATCGTTCCGGCGGCGGCAATCCTCGCGCCCGTCGGCAAACAGGGCAAAATGGTCGGCACGGTGATGACCGGCCTGCTGCTCGGTATTCTCCTCTCCCGCACCGTGAGCGGCGTGATCGGCGCAGTATTTGGCTGGCGGATGATGTATCAGGCGGCGGCGGTCAGTATCGCACTGATTGGCGGGCTATTGTGGAAAACGCTGCCGGGCTTTCCGGCGCATTCGCGTCTGGGCTATCCGACGCTCCTGCGCTCAATGATCCAGCTGTGGATGCGCTACCCGACCCTGCGCCGGGCCGCGCTGGCGCAAGGGGCATTATCGGTCGCATTCAGCGCGTTCTGGTCAACTCTCGCGGTCATGCTGCTTGAACATTACCGGATGGGCAGTGCGGTGGCGGGCGGCTTCGGCATTGCGGGCGCGGCGGGCGCACTGGCGGCTCCCCTGGCGGGCGGACTGGCAGACAAAATTGGCGCGGATAAAGTGACCCTGCTGGGTGCCGCGCTGGTGACCGCCTCCTTCGCGCTGATGTTTTTGCTGCCGACGCTGCCGGTGCACTATCAACTGGCGCTGATTGCGCTCTCTGCCGTGGGTTTTGATTTAGGGTTACAGTCCTGTCTCGTGGCGCACCAGAATCTGGTCTATAGCCTGGAGCCAGAAGCGCGCGGGCGGCTGAATGCGCTGCTCTTTACCGTGGTGTTCATCGGCATGGCGCTGGGATCGGTGCTGGGCAGTAAACTTTATTCTCTTGCAGGCTGGACCGGGGTTGTCACCCTGGCAACAGTGATGGGCATTAGCGCGCTGGTTATTCGCAGCGTCGGCAACGGTCACCCCCAGCCAGCGCAGCGTTAAAAAAAACTCCGCCGAAGCGGAGTAAAAATGGCGATTATTTATTGAGCTGGAATAGCGACATGCCCTGCATATCACTGAACGCTTTATAAGATGCCTGAAGCGCGGCCTGCTGCATCACGTAGGAGGAAATGGCCGCGTTCCAGTCAACATCCACCAGATCGCTCATCTGCTGGGTCTGGATCAACGCCCGGTCATCGCCCAGGGTGTCCAGCGTGCCGAGTTCACTTAACTGCGTTCCCAGTTCCCCACGCACGCTTAGCACGTTATTGAGCGCGTTTTTCAGGCCACGGTTGGTTTTATCCACCGCCGCCTTTGCCAGCGCCTGCGCGTCTTCATCGTCCGCTACCGGCGTTTTCAGCGCGCTGATGGCGCTGTCCAGCATGGCAAAGACATTTTTCTCTGACGCCGAGCCATCCGGTTCTTTCACCGCGTTGCTGGTCAGGCTGGCAAAAATTTGATCGCCGGTGTGACCTATTACCATCGAGCGCGCGGAGTCAACCTGCTGGACAACATTGGTGGTTCCGCCGGTGTAGCTGCCGTCCTGCTGGGTAAACGGCGCTTTATCGGTATTGTAGCCCGCAAAGATATAGCGACCGTTGCCGTCGGTTGAGTTGGCGAGGTTCATCAGCTGGTCGCGGATGCCCTGCAAATCCGTCGCCAGAGACGCGCGGTCATCGTCGCTTAACGTGCCGTTACCGGCATAGACGATTTTTTCCTGCGCAGACTGGATCGCGGTGGTGGCCTGGCCGAGGATATTCTCTTCCAGCGACACGCGCTGGGTGGCGAAGGTCCGCGCCAGCGCATACTGGCTGTTTTGCGCCTGCGCCTGAGAAACGACCACGGCCTGCGAGGCGGCAATCGGGTCATCGGAAGGTTTATTTACCCGCTTGCCCGTAGACATCTGCTCACCGTACTTCAGCCATTCACTCTGTGAACTGGTGATGCCGCGCATGTTCTGGTCGTACATCATTTGAGTGCTAACACGCATGATTCATCGTTCCCTTAGCGAATATTGAGTAGCGCGTCAAACAGCGACGACGCGGTCTGCATCACCTGGGCGTTAGCCAGATAATATTGCTGGAAACGTTGCAGGTTGCCGTACTCTTCATCGAGGTTAACCCCGGAGACAGACTGCTGCTGGTTACTCAGCTGGGTGACGACGGTACTCTGGGTGGTGCTACTGGTCTTGAGCGTAGCCGTTCTGTTACCGATATCGCTGACCAGCGTAGCGTAAGCATCATTAAAAGTTTTCGTCCCGCCGACCTTTTTGGCGTTCTGTAAATCCAGCAGCGCCTGGCCGTTACGGTTATCGCTTTCGCCGGTATCTTTATCATCAATACCCAGCGCAATTTTAGCTTCATCTTTAAACGCGGTGCTCATGTTGACGATGGTGTCGCTCACTGGCTTGACGATAAAACTGTCGTCCGCTTTCGCCGCCGTGCCGCCAACCGTCACTTTGAGTCCGTCAAAGCTGAGGGAGTTATCGGTTTTGTCCAGCGCCGCGGTAAAGGAGGTATTATCCGCCAGTCGCGTCACCTGCCAGTTGCTGCCGTCGTAAACCACTTTATAGTCAGTCGCCTGGACTTTGCTGCTGTCGCTGACCGCCGCGCTTAAGGTGGCACCGCCGGTATTGCGGCTGTTGCTGGTCACTGCCGGTTTGCCGATGTTAAAGAAATCACCGCCCGCGTCGCCGTTAGCGTCGATACCCTTCGCGTGCTGCTGATTGAACGAATCGGCAAAGGACAGCGCCAGCTGGTTGAGGGTGTTACGGGACTGGTCCAGATCCTGCGAGCGGAACGTCAGCAGACCACCGAGCGAGCCGGAATTCAGCAGCTTCTCCGGGATTTCGATTTTACCGGCGGTCGGATCCACGTAGGCGACAGTAGTGCGCGACGGATCGGCGCTTGACGGTACGGCCGCCAGCTGACGCGCGGTGGAACCCTGCACCAGGGTATAGCCGTTCGCCATCGTCACGTTAAACGTGCCGCTGTCCTGAACGCTCACTTCCACGCCAACGATTTTATTCAGTTCGCTGACCAGCTGATCGCGCTGGTCCAGCAGATCGTTCGGCGACGCGCCCGCGCCGACACCGGTCAGACGTGAAATCTGATCGTTAAGATTGGCGATCTGCTTGCTGTAATTATTGATCTGCTCGACGCTGGAGCCGACCGCGATATTGACCTGCTTATCCTGGTCGCGCAGATACTGATCGGTCACTTTAAACTGGTTCACCAGCCCGTCGGCTTTACCGAGCAACGCCTGACGCGCCGCCGGATCTTCCGCGTTGCTGACCAGCGTTTGCATCGCCGAGAAGAAACCCTGCAACGTCGTTGAAAGTGTATTGGTACTGCTGGAGAGCATATCGTCGATTTTTGACATCTGCTCATAGCGCGTGGTCAGCCCCGCGCTCTGATTCTGGGCAGAACGCAACTGATTGGTGATAAATGCGTCATATTCACGCTGCACCCCGGAAACATACGCGCCGTTACCGACCCAGCCGCCTGCCCCCAGCGTACTGTTCGCCTGGCCAAATACCGTCGTCTGACGGGTATAGCCCGCAACGTTATAGCTGGAGATGTTGTTACTGACGGTATTCAGTGCGGACTGCGCTGCGCTAAGCCCGCTCATGGCGCTGTTAATCAAACTGGACATGAAGGTTCCTTTTACACTTTCAGACATGGGTCCTGCTAACAGTTATCGGCAGGACGTCTGCGAACTTGAGAGGTTTCAGAACAGATTTTCGAGATCGTTACCGTAGGCTTTACTGACTTTTTCACTCATGCCTTTTAGCTGCTGGATCATGCCGGTGAGCTTACGGGCATAGCCCGGATCGGTCGCATACCCGGCGTTCTGTAACGCCTGCGCGCCCTGCTCTGCCGTGGAGGCACTGGTCACCGCCGCGTAGCGTGGATTACGGGTTAACAGCCCCACGTAGTCAGAAAGCGCTTCGAGATAGGAGCTATAAACGCGGAATTTGGCCTTCACCTTTTTCGCTTCGCCGTTCTCATATTCGGTGGTGGTGATTTCCGTCACCGGGCCTTTCCAACTGGACGTGGCCTTCACGCCGAACAGGTTAAAACTTGGCTCGCCGTTTTCGCGCTTAATCTGCCGCTGGCCCCAGCCTGACTCCAACGCGGCCTGCGCCAGAATCAAATGGTGCGGGATGCCGCTCTGCTCGCTGGCAAGTCTCGCCGGAAGCGAAAGCTGCGCCAGGAAGTCTTTGCTGTCGCCGGACAGCGGCTGGTCAGTTGCCGTCGGCGTTTTGGGCAGCGCTTTACGCACCATCTGGGTCAGGGTCTGATTCTGATAGCTGGTGACGGTTTCGAGGTCGAAACGCATCGGCACCTGCGCCGTTTCTTCTGACGGCTGGCCCTGCCCTGCGGCCATCTGCTTCACCATCATATCGGCCAGGCCCAGCCCTTTACCGGCGGTCATCTGCTGGGCAATTTGCTGGTCGTACATGCTGGTATAAAGACGCGTTTGGTCACTGCCGAACAAGCCGTCCTTCGGCAGCGCTTCACGCATACTTTTCAGCATCATCTGCACAAACATCCCCTCGACCTGACGGGCAACCGGGCGCAGGTTAGCCTGCGGATCTTTCCCGGTTTTGCTTTTCAGGTCGTTGAGCGACTGCGCATCCCACGCGGCGCTCGCCAGCAGTTTGCTATCGCTTAGCATCAGATTATTTCCACTTTCGCCCGCAGGCAGCCCGCGCTTTGCATCGACTGGATAATCGACATCAGTTCCATCGGCGTGGCCCCCAGCGCATTCAGCGCCCGCACCACGTTATTCAGGTTGGCGCTGGCGTTGATGCTCTGCAATGAGCCTCCGCTCTGGCGCAGATCGATCTGCGTTTGCGGCACCACCACCGTCTGCCCGCCGCCAAACGGCGTATCCGGCTGACTGACGTTTGCCTGGCGGTTAACCGTCACCGACAGATTGCCCTGCGCGACCGCGCAGCTATCCAGCGTAACTTCACGGTTCATCACCACCGAGCCGGTGCGCGAGTTGATGATCACTTTCGCATCCTGCGCCGCCACGTTGACCTGCATATTCTGGATATCGGCCAGCGCCCGCACCTGCGAACTGTTGCTTGCCGGGACGCGCACCTGCACGGTACGGGCATCCAGCGCGGTAGCACCGTAGCCGCCGTTGCGGTTAACGGTGTCGGCGATCTGCTGGGCGAGGGTAAAATCTTCCTCATTAAGCTGAAGGTTAATGGTGTTACCGGTGCCGAACTGGGTCGGGATTTCACGCTCGATCACCGCACCGCCGGTAATACGCCCCCCGTTTAGCTGGTTGACCTGAACGCTGCTGCCGCCCGCCGACGCGCCCGCACCACCGACCAGAATATTGCCCTGCGCCAGGGCATAAACCTGGTTATCGACGCCTTTCATCGGCGTCATCAGCAGCGTGCCGCCGCGCAAACTCTTGGCGTTACCCATTGAGGAGACGACGATATCGATCGCCTGCCCCTGGCGGCCAAACGGCGGATATTTCGCCGTGACCATCACCGCCGCCACGTTTTTAAGCTGCATATTGGTGCCCGCTGGCACGGTGATGCCCATCTGCGAGAGCATGTTATTCAGGCTTTGGGTGGTAAACGGCGTCTGGGTCGTCTGGTCGCCGGTCCCGTCCAGCCCCACCACCAGCCCGTAGCCGATAAGTGAGTTATCACGCACGCCCTGCACGCTGGTCAGGTCACGAATGCGCTCGGCCTGTACTGCGCCTGCCATCAGGATCAGGGCAATGCCAATCAGGGATTTAAACATGATCACCTCGCTTACAACGGCGATAAATTAAGGAAGAAACGCTGGAGCCAGCCCATATTCTGCGCTTCATTGATGTAGCCGTTGCCGACGTACTCGATGCGCGCATCCGCGACCTGCGTCGAGGCGACGGTGTTGCTGCCGCTGATAGTCCGTGGGTTAACCACCCCGGAGAAGCGGATGAATTCGGTGCCCTGGTTGATGGCGATCTGCTTCTCACCGACCACATGCAGGTTGCCGTTGACCAGCACCTGATCCACCGTCACCGTCAGCGTGCCGCTAAAGGTATTGCTGGCGTTGGCACCGCCTTTACCGTTAAAGGTATTGCCGCCGGAAGTATCGACATCCGCACGGGCGTTGCCAAACAGTCCTTCCAGATAGCGCGGCGTGGTGTCAACGCCGAAATTGGTTTTGCCATCGCGGCTGGCGTTAGCCGACGAGCTTTTGCTCGCGCTGACGTTTTCCTGCAACACGATAGTCAGGGTATCGCCGACGTTACGCGGACGACGGTCCTCAAACAGCGGCTGATAGCCGTAGTTCACCGGCTGGGCGGACTGAAAAATGGAGCCGTTGGCGACCGGCAACGGTCCGGGAACGGGCTGTGCGCTCGTCGCCCCCTGCACCAGCGGCGTGGAGGGGATCAGCGCGCACCCGTTGAGGGAGATCGCCAGTACAGCCAAAAGCGGATAACGGTACGCCGCGTGTTTTTGCATTGCTTTCATCTTCAAAGTCAGGGCGCTGGTGCGACAAAACCGCACCAGCCGCACCTTAGAGTTGCGTCAGTTTTTGCAGCATCTGGTCGGTCGTGGACACGGCCTTACTGTTAATTTCATACGCGCGCTGCACCTGGATCATGCTGACCAGCTCTTCCGCCACGTTGACGTTAGAGGTTTCAACATAGCCCTGATACAACAAGCCAGCGCCGTTCAGTCCCGGCGTGCTTTCATTCGGCGCACCGGACGACTGCGTTTCGGTGTACAGGTTCTCACCAATACTTTCCAGACCGGTATCGTTCATAAAGGTGGTCAGGTTTAGCTGTCCCACCTGCACCGGCGCGGCCTGGCCCTGCTGGGTCACGCTCACTACCCCGTCACGACCAATGGTGATGCTCAGGGTATTGGCCGGAATGGTGATCGCAGGCTGGACCTGAAAGCCGCCTGCCGTCACCAGTTGACCGTTCTGATCGACCTGGAAAGAGCCGTCGCGGGTATAGGCAGAAGTGCCGTCCGGCAACATCACCTGAAAGAAGCCCTGCCCTTTGATCGCCACGTCTTTGCTGTTGTCGGTCTGCGACAGGTTGCCCTGGCTATGCAGACGCTCGGTGGCAACCGGGCGCACGCCCGTACCAATCTGCAAACCGGAAGGCAGCGTGGTCTGCTCGGACGACTGCGCGCCCGGCTGACGAATCGTTTGATAAAGTAAATCTTCAAATACCGCGCGCTGACGCTTAAAACCGTTGGTGCTGACGTTCGCCAGGTTGTTGGCGATCACGTCCATATTGGTTTGCTGGGCATCAAGACCGGTTTTGGCGATCCATAATGAACTGTTCATGGTTATCCTGTTATTAGCTCATTGACAGCAACTGGTTAGCCCGCTGCGCGTTCTCATCCACGCTGCTGATAACCTTCATCTGCATTTCAAAACGCCGGGCGCTGGCGATCATATCGGTCATCGCCGCGACGGGTTTTACGTTACTGCCTTCCAGTACGCCCGACATCACGCGGATGGTCGGATCGGCCTGCAGCGTCGGGCCACGGGTCTGCTGCGCCTGCGCGCTTAAACGGAACATGCCGTCATCGCCGCGCTGCACTTCATTCCCTTCGGCTTTTACCAGCTTCAGTCGGCCGACCGGCGCAATGGTATTTGCCGGATCGCCCGGATTGAGGGCGGAAATTGTGCCGTCCGCCGCGATGGTGATTTCCGCGCCTTCCGGCACCACGATGGGGCCAGCTTCGCCGATCACCGGATGCCCCTGAATGGTCAGTTGCCCGGTTGGGCTGACCTGGATGCTACCGTTGCGGGTATATCCTTCGCCGCCGTCAGCGGTCTGCACCGCCAGCCAGCCTTCCTGCTGTAAAGCCACATCCAGCGGACGTGAGGTGTAATCGAGCTGCCCCGGCGTCATATCGGCACCCGGCGTGGACTCGGTCACCAGCGTGCGGGTGGCGAGGGACAGCCCCTCAACCGGCACCGCCCGCAGCGCGTTAAGCTGGGCGCGAAAGCCCGGCGTGGACGCGTTAGCGAGGTTGCTGGCGGTCACCGCCTGCTGATTCATCGTCTGGCTTGCCGCGCCCATCGCGGTATATATTGCGTGATCCATTAAGCTATCCCGTCAGGCGCTTAGCGCAGGTTAACCAGGGTGTTGAGGATCTGATCCTGGGTTTTGATGGTCTGCGCGTTAGACTGATAGTTACGCTGGGCGACGATCATATTCACCAGTTCTTTACTCAAATCAACGTTGGAAGCCTCCAGCGCGCCGTTGGTCAGGCTGCCGAAGTTACCGCTGTTGGCGGTGCCCAGCAGCGCAACGCCGGATGCCTGGGTCGCTGCCCAGATGTTATCGCCCTGAGACGCCAGACCTTCATTGTTGGCGAAGTTCGCCAGCACGATCTGTCCCAGCACCTGCGACTGCTCGTTGGAGTAGTTACCGACTACGGTGCCGTCATCGTTAATCTGATAGCTCACCAGATCGCCCGGCTTGTAGCCATTCTGCGAGCTGGCAACGATGTTATTTGCACCGGTATTTTGTTGCATGGAGTCAAAGAAGCTCAGCGCAAAGGTCGCCGGAGCCGCGCCGTTCATTGCGCCGGTGGTGACATTAATTTGCGGCTGCGCGTTGGCGGTATTGCTCAGCGTCCAGGTGCCTGGCGCGGTCGTGCTGGCGGTGTAGTTATACACGCCTTCCAGCTGACCGTTGTTATCGAAATTCATCTGCGCGGCTTTAACCACGGGCGCATCGGCCACGCTGGAATCCTGGGTCCAGACATCCCATTTGTTGTCCGCCGTCTTAACGTAATAGACGTTGAGGTCGTGCGCGTTACCCTGGGTATCAAAAACGGTGATTGCCGCTTTTTTGTTGTAGGTATCCGCATCGGAAATGTTGAACGTGGTTTTCGTGGGGATGGCATCCGACGAGTTCAGGTTGATCTGGATCGCGGCGGTGGTGGTGGTTTTCGCCGACATCAGCGTATTCGGGATGGAGATGCCGGTCGGGTTCGCGCCCTGCTGAATGGTCGGCGGGGTGCCGGTCGCCGGATAGCCGGTCAGTTGTAAACCCTGCATGTTCACCAGGTTGCGGTTTTCATCCAGTTTGAACTGACCGTTACGGCTGTAGTACACCGAGCCGTTAGTATCGACCAGACGGAAAAAACCGTTCTGGCTGATCGCCACGTCAAGGCCGCGTCCGGTATTGGTGGTGGTGCCGTCGTTAAAATCCTGGGTGATCCCCGCCACCTTGACGCCCAGCCCGACTTTGGAGCCCGCGAACATATCCGCAAACGACGCCGTGCTCGACTTAAAGCCATAGGTGGCGGAGTTGGCGATGTTGTTACCGATGACATCGAGGTTAGAGGCCGCAGCATTCAGACCGCTAACCGCTTGAGAAAAGGCCATAACTTACTCCTGATTAAATAATTTGCCGAACTTCGTCGAGGGTGGTGGTACCGTAGGTGCCCAGATCCAGCGTATTGCCTTTATCACTGCGGGTGATCCCCTGTACCAGTGCAAATTGCAGCGGCTGGGCCACCAGCTGTGTCGCGCCGTTGCTGGCGGCAATGCTGACGTTGTAGGAGCCTTCCGGTGCTGCGGTGCCGTCGGTCATGGTGCCATCCCAGCTAAAGGTATGGACGCCAGCGGTTAAGTTGCCGATATCAATCGTGTTCACCACTTTGCCGCTTTTATCGGTAATGGTGGCGGTGACTTTATCAGCGGCCTGCTGTAGCTCCACGCCAAACGGGGTGGTGGTTTTGTTACCGGAAAGCACGGTGGTGCCAGGGATCATCACCCCGTGGCCAATCAGCGTGCTGGCCTGTAATGACTGGCTGCTGTCGATCTGCCCGGAGATCGATCCCAGCGTGGTATTCAGTTTTTCAATTCCGCTTACGGTGCTGATTTGCGCCAGTTGGGTGGTCAGTTCATTATTCTGCAGCGGGTTAGTCGGATCCTGATTTTTTAACTGCGCGACCAGCAGGGTTAAAAAGCTGCTTTGTAAATCGGAGGCGCTGTTGCCGGTGACGGCATTGGTGCTGGTTCCGGTGCTGGTGGAACTGACACCGGTATTGGTTGGATCGTTTAAATTAACAGCAATAGACATTTGCCTCTCCTTTACTGGCCAAGCGTCAGCGTTTTCAGCATCATGGTTTTGACGGTATTCAGTACCTCGACGTTCGCCTGGTAGCTGCGCGAGGCGGACATGGTGTTGACCATCTCGCCTACCACATCCACGTTCGGCATCCGCACATAACCCTGGGCGTTCGCCAGCGGATTGCCCGGCTCGTAGACCAGCTTGTCTTCAGCCTGGCTTTCAACGACGCCTGAGACTTTCACCCCACCGGTTGCCGCGCCGGGCGCAGCGTTCACTTCAAACACCACCTGCTTAGCGCGGTACGGTTCGCCGTCAGGCCCGGTCACACTGTCGGCGTTAGCCAGGTTACTGGCGGCGACGTTCAGACGCTGGGACTGCGCATTAAGCGCGGAACCGGCGATGTCAAAAATATTGAGTAAAGCCATACATTAGTTACCCTGTTGCAGCACGCTCATCATGCTTTTGATTTGCCCGCTCAGTACCGTCAGCCCGGTCTGGTATTGCAGGCTGTTATCGGCGAACTGCGTCCGCTCTCTGTCCATATCGACGGTATTGCCATCCAGCGAAGGCTGATCGGGGATGCGGTACATCAGGTCAACAGAGGGTGAAGAAATCGTCTGGGCAGGTATATGACGTGTAGAAGTGAGCGCCAGTTGAACCCCGGAGGTTTCAACGCGCCCACGTTCCATCACTTTATTCAGTTCACTGGCAAAATCCATGTCGCGCGCCTGATACCCTGGGGTATCCGCATTGGCGATATTGGCAGCGAGCACTTCCTGACGCTGCGCGCGTAAATTTAAGGCTTCCTGCTGAAAGCGTAACGCGGCGTCGAGTTTATCGAGCATGTCTCCTCCGCTGGTGGCAAAGTTTCAGGCAACAGCTTAATTCCCCTTACGCGCGCGTTATCGACGGAATAAACGCATAATGCGTCGCTATTTGTTGCGTTGATAGACGGTGACAACGGTTAGAATCCCTCTATTCCTGAATCGACCGGAGTTTGCCATGCCCGCTCTGAAAGGCACCTTTGCTGCTGCCCTGCTGTTCCTGTCTCCGCTTGCCGGGGCCAGCGATCTCAATGCGCAGCTTTCGGCTTTTTTCGCCCAGCGGCTGGCGGGATTCAGCGATGAAGTCGTGGTGCAGGTAAAGAGTGCCGCCACGCTTCTGCCGCAGTGCGAACAGCCCGCGCTTAGCGTGCAGGGCAATGCAAAGCTCTGGGGCAACGTGAACGTGCTGGCGCAGTGCGGCAGCGAAAAACGCTATATCCAGGTTCAGGTGCAGGCGACGGGAAATTATGTGGTAGCCGCCGCCCCGGTGGCGCGTGGCAGTACGCTTTCTACCCGCAGCGTGATGCTAAAACGCGGTCGCCTCGACCAGCTTCCGCCGCGCACGTTACTGGATCTCAATCAGGTGCAGGAGGCCGTCAGCCTGCGCGATCTGGCCGTTAATCAGCCGATCCAGCAATTTATGCTGCGCCAGTCATGGCGGATTAAAGCCGGACAGCGGGTGCAGGTGATTGCCAGCGGCGACGGTTTTAGCGTGAACAGCGAAGGTCAGGCACTTAATAATGCCGCCATTGCCCAGAACGCCAGAGTGCGGATGTCTTCCGGCCAGGTGGTGAGTGGAATTGTGAATGCGGACGGGAATGTTCTGATTAGCCTATAATATTTTAAAGAAATCGCGGCTCCTGCCGATAGAGTGTTAACAAACGATGATGGCGGGCAGCCGCGCCACAACCCCTCGATGAGGACAAAAGAATGAGCATTGATCGTACATCGCCCCTGAAACCAGTCAGCACCGTACAACCTCGCGAAGCCAGCGAACTCACCACGCAGAAAACGCGCGCGGAGAAATCAACGGCGGCGAACAGTACCAGCGTCACGCTCAGCGATGCGCAGGCGAAACTGACCCAGGCGGGTAAAGACGATATCAACGTTGAACGCATCGAATCGCTGAAAACCGCGATTCGCAACGGCGAGCTGAAGATGGATACCGGTAAAATTGCCGACGCGTTAATCCGCGACGCACAGAGTTTTTTGCAGAGTAATTAACCGTATGAGTCGTCTGCCAGAAATACTGGACACAATGACCGTCACGCTTACCGCGCTGAAAGACGTGATGGATGCCGAGCAGCAGCAGCTTTCCGCTGGCAGCGTTAACGGCAGCGCGCTACAACGCATTACCGAACAAAAAAGTTCGCTTCTGGCAACCCTGGATTATCTTGAGCAGCAGCGGCGCGATGAACAAAACGCGCAACGCAGCGCCAATGATGACGTGGCGCAGCGCTGGAGCACGATCACCGAAAAAACGCAGCATCTGCGTGAGTTAAACCAGCATAACGGCTGGCTTCTGGAAGGGCAGCTTGTGCGCAACCAGCAGGCGCTTGAGGTGCTAAAACCGCACCAGGAGCCGGGACTGTACGGCGCGGATGGCCAGGCCTCGACCGCCAGTCGCGGCGGGAAAAAGTTTTCTATCTGAATGCGTTGAATATACGGGAGCAGCCTCCGCGCAGGCCGCTCCCCTGATCTGTCTTTACGCCGTCCGGCGCGCGAATTCTTTCACTTTAAATCCCAGCACCGCCAGAGTGGCAAAATAGGCAATAACCCCTGCCATCACCACCGTAAACAGACGCAGAATACGCAGCGGCATCGTGCCCAGTGACCAATCCGGCATCAGGTACATCACGCCGACCAGCGCCGCTGCCATCACCAGTACCGCCACGATCAGCCGTAATAAAAAGCTGCCCCAGCCCGGCTGCGGGGTAAAAATCTTTTTCTTGCGCAGTTGCCAGTAGAGCAGCCCGGCGTTCAGACAGGCCGCCAGCCCGATAGACAGCGACAGCCCGGCATGTTTCAGCGGGCCAATAAACGCCAGGTTCATCAACTGGGTGACAATCAGCGTGACGATGGCGATTTTCACCGGCGTTTTGATGTCCTGACGCGAGTAAAAGCCGGGTGCCAGCACCTTCACCACGATCAGCCCCATCAGACCGACCGAATAGGCCACCAGCGCACGCTGGGTCATTGCGGCATCAAAGGCGGTGAATTTACCGTACTGAAACAGCGAAACGGTCAGCGGTTTAGCCAGAATCCCCAGCGCCACCGCGCTCGGCAGAGCGAGTAAAAAGCACAGCCGCAGTCCCCAGTCCATCAACCGGTTGTATTCATCGTGATTGCCGCTGGCGAAACTTTTTGACAGCGAAGGCAGCAGAATGGTCCCCAGCGCCACGCCCAGCACGCCGGAGGGGAACTCCATCAGGCGATCCGCATAGTACATCCACGAAACTGAGCCGGAGACCAGAAACGAGGCAAAAATAGTATTGATAATCAGTGAAATCTGGCTGACTGAGACGCCGAGAATAGCGGGTCCCATCTGCTTAATGACCCGCATGGAACCTGCATCTTTAAAACTCAGGCGCGGCAGCACTAACATGCCGATTTTTTTCAGATGCGGCAGTTGATACACCAGCTGCAGCACCCCGCCTACCGTCACCGCCCATGCCAGCGCCAGCACCGGCGGATGGAAATATGGCGCGGCAAACAGCGCAAAGCCGATCATGCTGACGTTTAAGAAGGTCGGCGCAAACGCCGGCACTGAAAATCGATTCCAGGTGTTCAGAATGGCACCCGCCAGCGAGGCCAGCGAAATCAGCAAAATATAGGGGAAGGTGATCTTCAGTAACTGGGTGGTGAGCAGGAATTTATCGGCGGTATCGGCAAAGCCCGGCGCGGTAATGGTGATCACCCAGGGGGCCGCCAGCATCCCGGCGACGGTGACAATGGCCAGCGCCAGCGTCAGCAGCCCGGAGACATAAGCGACAAACACGCGGGTCGCGTCTTCGCCCTGCTTGCTTTTGTACTCCGCGAGGATCGGCACAAACGCCTGTGAAAACGCGCCTTCGGCGAAAATACGCCGCAGCAGGTTGGGCAGCTTAAAAGCCACAAAGAAGGCGTCCGTTGCCATGCCTGCGCCAAAAACGCGCGCCACGATAGCATCGCGGGCAAATCCCAGCACGCGAGAAAACATGGTCATAGAGCTGACGGCAGCCAGCGATTTTAATAGGTTCATTAACGTGTTTTCCCAACACAGGGCAGAACGCCTGCATCGCAGGCGCTGGAAAAGGCGATTAGTCTACCTGGATTACCATGAATTACTACTGTCAGATGTTACAGCGGATTATTGGTTTGCCTGCGCGCGCCACAATTTTTCAACAACATACTGTGCCAGAATCGCCTGCTCCCCCGCCGTTTGCGGAACGGTCTGATTTTGCAGGCACTCAATGAAATGCCGGGCGCAGCCGACAAAACCGCGCTGCTCAAGGGTGCTCTGCCAGCCGGGGATCGCGCGCGTCACCACGCCTGCGCCCCGCTCCTCGCGCCATTCACGCATGTCGGTGATGTCATACAGCGCCCCGTCGGTGACGGCTTGCACCGATTCACGCTGGCTACCCGCTCGTCGGTGCATACTGGTCGTGATCTGTACATGCTGATGGCTGAAATGGTGTTCGGCATACAGCATCTCGCCCCGCTCGGTGGTTTGCAGGGTGCCGGATTGCAGGATAGCGTTGCCGCCCGCCAGCCACAGCGCGGTGTCGACAACGTGCAGATAATCGTCCAGCAGGGTGAAGCGCAGATCCTGCGGGCCGACGCTGTTGGTGCGGTGTTTATCCATCCGCAGCGAGGTGGCGGTGGGCAACTGCGCCTTAAGCTCGCGGTACAGCGGCGAAAAGCGCCGATTGAAACCGACCATCAGGGTCAGGTTTTTACGCGCGGCCAGCGCAATCAGCCGTTCGGCATCGTCGATATTGTCCGCCAGCGGTTTATCAACGCAGACGTGGACCCCGGCATTCAGCAGTTCGCTGACCACAGCGTAGTGAGAAGCCGTGGTGGTATGGACAAAAACCGCGTCACACTGGCTTGCCAGCGTGGAGAGAGAGCTGGCATACGGCAAGCGGTAACTGTCACAAACGCGCCGTGCTTTTTCTTCCGTCGGCGACCAGGCTGCCTGTAGCGTCCAGTCGCTCGCCGCGCTCAGTACCGGCAGCCACGCTTTCTGGGCGATGCCGCCCAGTCCCGCCACGCCAATTCGTAATTTTGCCGTCACTGTTATTCTCCCAAATGTGCCAGCAGCGATTCCAGCCGCTGTTTAAGTTCAGCGACTTCCCCTTCAAGCGCCTCAACGCGGGCGCTCAAATCGTCGGCGGGCAGCGCGGAAGGCTCCGCCGCCGCTATTGCACTGTCGGCATCGCCGCTGAAAAGATGCATATAGCGGCTTTCACGTCGCCCGGCTTCACGCGGCAGGCGTACCACAAACGGCCCGTCTTCGCGGGTCGCCAGTTTCTCCAGCGTATTTTCCACTTCTGCCATATCGCTGAATTCGTGCATTCGCTGGGCGCGGCTACGCAGCTCGCCCGGCGTTTGCGCACCGCGCAGCAGCAGCGTGGTAACGAGTGCGATTTCAGCAGAACTGAGTTTCAGATCGCCAAATTCCGAATTACAAAAACGCTGTTCGTATTTTGTCACCCGATTGCCAAACCCGCTGACGGTGCGCAGGTAGTGCCGCTTCACCAGCGCGTCGAGCAGTTCCTGCACCGCCTGCTCGCTTAGCGACATCACCGGCTCGCGGTTGGTTTTCTGATTACAGGCGGTCACCACCGCATTAACCGACAGCGGATACTGCTCAGGCGTCGTAACCTGCTTTTCCAGCAGGCTGCCGATGACGCGCGCTTCCGTCGCGGATAACTGATACTTCATTGCATTCTCCTTATCGGCCTGCGATCCACTGCGGAGTCGTCAGCGCCGTCAGTACATGGTCACGCCACTCGCCGTTAATCAACAAATAGTCTTTGGCGTAACCCTCTTTTTCAAATCCCAGACGCGCCAGCAGGCCGCCGCTGCGCTGATTATGCGGCATATAGTTGGCCATAATTCGGTGGATGTGCTGGGTGCGCTGCATATAGCGGATTGCCGCCGTCAGCGCTTCAAACATCAGCCCCTGCCCTTGCCATTTCTGCCCGATGGAGTAGCCAAGATAACAGGCGTGAAACGAGCCGCGCACCACGTTTGAGAAGTTGGCAACGCCGACGATCTCTTTCTCGTCCGGGTCAAGCAGCGCAAAATAAAACGCTGAGCCCTGCTTGTGGAATTCGTTAATCATGCCCAGCCGCGCCTGCCAGCCTGACGGATAGCAGTGGCTATCATCGCGTACCGGCTCCCAGGGTTTTAAAAACTGTCGATTCTCCGCGTAGTAATCAGCAAGCCGCCAGGCGTCACGGTCGTGAACCAGACGCACGACCAGCCGGTCCGTGGTCAGGCGTACTTTCGGCACGTTACTGCGATAGCCAAACATTCCCCACTCCTTCTTCTACTTCTTGCCCTGGTCATTTAACTATACCTGTCGTCGGGGTCGGTGTGAAAACAACAACATACCATTTTCTGCGCTACATCCCTTTTTCGATGAAAAGCATCAATCAAAGCGTTCTTTTGATAAAAAAATATTGTCGCGGTGAGGGTGGGAAAAAAGCGCCCCGCGCCGCAGAATAACCGGGTACTCGCCTTTTTAATTTCCCGGAGGGGAAATGTCACGTATCTCGCAGGCAAGGAGCCTGGGTAAATATTTCCTGCTCATCGATAACATGCTGGTAGTGCTCGGCTTTTTCGTCGTCTTTCCGCTGATTTCGATTCGCTTTGTCGATCAAATGGGCTGGGCCGCGCTGATGGTCGGGATTGCGCTCGGCCTGCGCCAGTTAGTACAGCAGGGTCTGGGCATTTTTGGCGGGGCGATCGCTGACCGCTTCGGCGCGAAACCGATGATTGTCACCGGGATGCTGATGCGTGCGGCGGGGTTTGCCACGATGGCAATAGCCCAGGAGCCGTGGATGCTGTGGTGCTCCTGCCTGCTTTCCGGGCTGGGCGGAACGCTGTTTGACCCGCCGCGCTCGGCGCTGGTGGTCAAGCTGGTGCGTCCCCATCAACGGGGGCGCTTTTTCTCCTTGCTGATGATGCAGGACAGCGCCGGGGCGGTGATCGGCGCGCTGCTGGGAAGCTGGCTGCTACAGTATGACTTCAGCCTTGTATGTAGCGTCGGCGCAGTACTGTTTGTGGTTTGCGCGGCGTTTAACGCCTGGTATCTGCCCGCGTGGAAACTGTCCACGGTGAAAACGCCGGTGCGCGAGGGGCTGACGCGAGTGCTGCGCGACAAACGCTTTGTAACCTATGTATTAACCCTCACCGGCTACTACATGCTGGCGGTGCAGGTGATGTTAATGCTGCCGATTATGGTTAACGATATTGCGGGCACGCCTTCAGCGGTGAAATGGATGTACGCCATTGAAGCCACGCTGTCGCTCAGTCTGCTTTATCCGCTGGCCCGCTGGAGCGAAAAACGCTTTCGCCTCGAACATCGTCTGATGGCCGGGCTGCTGATTATGACGCTCAGCATGTTGCCCATCGGGCTGGTGGGCAATTTGCAGCAGCTCTTTACACTCATCTGCACCTTTTATATCGGCTCGATTATCGCTGAACCGGCGCGCGAAACCCTCAGCGCGGAGCTGGCCGATGCACGCGCACGCGGGAGCTATATGGGCTTCAGTCGGCTGGGGTTAGCCTTTGGTGGCGCACTGGGTTACGCGGGCGGAGGCTGGCTGTTTGATGCCGGGAAAGCCTCCGGCCAGGCCGAGCTGCCGTGGTTTATGCTGGGGGTCATTGGCCTGATGACCTTGCTGGCGCTGTGGTGGCAGTTCAGCCAGAAACGCGCCGCTCCCGGGATGCTCGAACCGCGGACCTGATTTGATAAGCGTCTGTTTCTCTTCCATACTGAACATCTGGACGGTAATACCTGGAGGAGAAACGTGAAGCTATATATCTACGACCACTGCCCTTACTGTGTAAAAGCCCGTATGATCTTCGGCCTCAAAAATATCCCTGTGGAGCTTATTACGCTGCTCAGCGACGATGAGGCCACGCCGATAAAAATGATCGGCCAGAAGATGGCCCCTATCCTGCAAAAAGACGACAGCCGCTATCTGCCGGAAAGTCTTGATATCGTTCACTATGTCGATAAAGTCGATGGGAAACCCCTGCTGACCGGCGCACGCAATCCGGCGATTGAAGAGTGGCTGCGCAAGGTAAATACCTATGTTAACCGGCTGCTGATCCCGCGTTTTGCAAAATCGCCGTTTGATGAATTCTCCACGCCCGAAGCACGACGTTATTTTACGGAGAAAAAAGAGGCGACCCTTGGCAGCTTTGCCGATCACCTTGCCCATTCAGAAGGGCTGATTAAAAAAATCAGTAATGAACTGCGCGATCTCGATAAGCTTATCGTGCAGCCGAACGCGGTTAACGGCGAGCTGTCCGAAGATGACATTCACCTGTTCCCGCTGCTGCGCAACCTGACGATTGTCGCCGGGATCACCTGGCCCACCAGGGTGGCGGATTACCGCGATAATATGGCGAAGCAGACGCAAATTAACCTGCTGACGTCCATTGCATCCTGATCCTCGGGCGGACGTTCGCGTCCGCCCGCTTTTTAAGCCTTTTCCCCTGTTCAATTCGCTGCTGACAGTACATGCTGCATTATGCCAGGATGAGCATCATTGCGTAATGCAGAGGAAACCCATGAAGAAGATTGTTGTTGCCGCAGCGCTTGTTATCAGCGGCGTGCTGGCAGGTTGTAATCAGCTTACCCAGTACACGGTGAGCGAAAATGAAATTAACCAGGCCCTGCAAAAACGAAATAACTTCGCCAAAGACATCGGTCTGCCGGGAGTGGCGGACGCGCACATTGTCTTAAATAATCTTACCAGCGCCATTGGTCGGGAAGAGGCCAATAAAGTTACGCTGAATGGCGATGCCGCACTGGATATGAATTCACTGTTTGGCAGCCAGAAAGCTACCATCGTCCTGAAACTCAAAGCCCTTCCTGTTTTCAATAAAGAGCAGGGCGCGATTTATTTACAGGAGATGGAAGTGATCGACGCCAGCGTTAAGCCGGAGAAAATGCAGCCGGTCGTGCAGACGCTGTTGCCTTATCTTAACCAGTCGCTGCGCAATTACTTCAACCACCAGCCCGCGTATGTGCTGCGTGAAGACAGCAGCAAGGGCGAAGCGCTGGCGAAAAAATACGCCAAAGGTCTTGAAGTCAAACCTGGCGAGATCGTCATTCCTTTTACCCATTAACGCGCCGCCGGGCACTTTTCTGCCCGGCGAAATCCGACGATGCTGAAGAAAAGAGTGCAAACGAAAACGTTTCCGCCTATTCTTAGTGCCCGGCAAAAACAGCCCTGATGACTGACTCTCACCTGCCGGAGCGCTTCCATGACAGAACAACCGCAAGTTATTAAAATCCGCCGCCCTGACGACTGGCATCTTCATTTGCGTGACGGTGAAATGCTGAAAACCGTAGTGCCTTATACCAGTGAAGTCTATGGCCGGGCGATCGTTATGCCCAATCTTGCGCCGCCGGTAGTCACCGTGGATGCCGCCATTGCCTACCGCCAGCGCATTCTGGATGCGGTACCTGCCGACCATACCTTTACCCCGCTGATGACCTGTTATCTCACTGACTCGCTTGACCCGGCTGAGCTGGAGCGCGGTTATCGCGAAGGGGTTTTTACCGCCGCCAAACTCTACCCGGCGAACGCCACCACTAACTCCAGCCACGGTGTGACCCATATTGATGCCATAATGCCGGTGCTGGAACGGATGGAAAAATTGGGGATGCCGCTGCTGGTTCACGGCGAAGTAACTCACGCGGATATCGACATTTTCGACCGTGAAGCGCGGTTTATTGACACGGTGATGGAGCCGCTGCGCCAGCGTCTGCCGGGACTGAAAGTGGTTTTCGAACACATCACCACGAAAGATGCGGCGGATTATGTCCGCGAAGGTAATGAGCGCCTCGCCGCCACCATTACCCCGCAGCACCTGATGTTTAACCGCAACCACATGCTGGTCGGCGGCGTGCGTCCACATCTTTACTGCCTGCCGATCCTTAAGCGCAATATTCACCAGCAGGCGCTGCGTGAGCTGGTTGCCAGCGGTTTTGATCGCGCGTTTCTCGGTACGGATTCCGCCCCGCACGCCCGTCATCGCAAAGAAGCGAGCTGCGGCTGCGCGGGCTGCTTTAACGCGCCGACCGCGCTTGCCAGCTACGCCACCGTTTTCGAAGAGATGAATGCCCTAGCCCACTTCGAAGCGTTCTGCTCCCTGAACGGCCCGCGCTTTTATCAGTTGCCGGTTAACGACACCTTCATTGAGCTGGTGCGCGAGGAAAGCACGGTGGCTGAGTTCATTGCCCTCTCCGACGATACCCTCATCCCGTTCCTCGCCGGTGAGACGGTGCGCTGGACGGTAAAAAAATAATTTTTTGCGCCCCCTGTTGTATCTCAATGCGTTAAACTGTATAAACATACAGTGCATTCACAGGGGGCAATTATGCGTATTGAAGTCACTATCGCCAGAACCACCACGTTACCGCCCGGTGCGCTGGACGCCCTTGCGGGCGAGCTGTCCCGACGCGTTCTCACTCATTTTCCTGATTGTGATGGTAACGTCAGCGTACGTTACGCTGCCGCCAATAACCTGTCGGTGTTCGGCGGGCTGAAAGAAGACAAAGACCGTATCAGTGAAATTCTCCAGGAAACCTGGGAGAGCGCGGACGACTGGTTCATTACTGAGTAATTCTGCTCCCTCATTGTGCATGTTTGCCGGGTCGCCCCGGCTTTTTTTTCATCTGATGCCTGTTGTTTTTTTAGTCAATATCTTATTGATCTGCTGACTTAATAAAAATTAGCGAACAAGCTCACGCTTAATTGTTCAAAAAAGACGTGCCTGCGAAGAAATATTTCTGGTTAAATAGTTTTAATGGAACATTTTACCCGATCATTGATATACTTAAGTTGCTTCAGAAAAACGCATTGAACCCGAGAGCTATTATCTTTTAACGCACAGAAAGGGGTCATGATGGAAAAAAATAATGAAGTCATCCAGACCCATCCCCTCGTCGGATGGGACATCAGCACCGTAGACAGCTACGATGCACTGATGCTGCGTTTACATTACCAGACCCCCAATCAGCCTGAGACCAATGAAGCAGAAATTGGTCAGACCCTGTGGCTGACAACTGACGTCGCCCGTCAGTTTATTTCAATATTAGAAGCCGGTATCGCGAAAATAGAATCCGGTGACTACCAGGAAAATGAGTATCGCAGGCATTAGTTTAATGCTTAAAATTCACTCAACAGGCACCCTCCGGGTGCCTTTCTTATTTGCGCTGCCGGATAATAAACGTATGCTAATTCTTGTAAGGTTAGCTAATTTACAGAGGCATTATGCAATACGATCTATTAATCATTGGCAGTGGCTCCGTTGGCGCTGCCGCTGGCTACTACGCGTCGCGTGCCGGGCTGAAGGTGCTGATGACCGATGCCCATCTGCCTCCGCATACGGAAGGAAGTCACCACGGCGACACGCGCCTGATGCGCCATGCCTATGGCGAAGGGGAAAAATACGTTCCGCTGGTGCTCCGCGCCCAGGCGCTATGGGACGCCTTTGCCGAAGCGTCCGGCGAAGCGGTATTTGAGCGCACCGGCGTGATCAACCTCGGTCCGGCGGATTCCTCCTTTCTGGCAAACGTCGCCAGCAGCGCCCGGCGCTTCGGTCTGGATATCGAACAGCTGGACGCGCAGGCGGTCATGGCCCGCTGGCCGGAAATTCGCATTCCCGATAATTTTACCGGTCTCTTCGAAGCAAATTCTGGCGTACTGCGCAGCGAGCTGGCGATCAAAAGCTGGGTGCAGATGGCGCGTGACGCGGGCTGTGCGCAGCTTTTTAATTGTCCGGTAACGGCGATCCGCCATCATGCCGACGGCGTGAGCATCGAAACTGCCGATGGCGAATACCACGCGCGCAAAGCGTTGATCAGCGCGGGAACCTGGGTGACGAAGCTGCTCCCGGAGCTGCCGCTACAGCCGGTACGCAAAATTTTTGCCTGGCATCAGGCCGACGGGCGCTACAGCAGCAAGAATCACTTTCCGGCCTTTACCGGTGAGATGCCCAATGGCGATCAGTTTTACGGCTTCCCGGCAGAAAACAATGAGCTGAAAATCGGCAGGCATAACGGCGGCCAGACGATCCGCTCTCCTGAGGAACGTAAAGCGTTTGGCACGGTTGCCAGCGACGGATCGGAGTCATTTTCTTTCCTGCGCAATATTCTTCCCGGCATTGGCGGCTGTCTGTACGGCGCGGCCTGCACCTATGATAATTCCCCGGACGAAGATTTTATTATTGATACCCTGCCCGGTAAGCCAAATACGCTACTCATTACCGGCCTTAGCGGTCACGGTTTCAAATTCGCCCCGGCGCTGGGGGAAATTGCCGCGCTGTTTGCGCAGGATAAAACCAGCGAATTCGATTTAACGCCATTCTCCCTTTCCCGCTTCCGGCAATAATGTTTGCGGCCTGCGGGCCGCATTCATTATTAGCTGACTCATATTTTGTACTTATATTCGCCAGGGTGATCCCTGCATTGACAAAAGCTGACATAACTTAATAAATCTTAAAATTAGCGACAAATTTTTGAATGACTTTTCGCTGTCACAATCCCGCCGTGATGCAACAATTGAGGCATAAAGCCCGAATATCATGAATAAAAAACGATAATAAATTCAAATTTATTGAGCAAGTTTAAATAGTTATAAAATATGTGAAATTGATGTTGCAATATATTTTCCCGGCCAGCATTGTAAGTCGACATAATTACAACCTGGACTCCGGGAATGAACCTGAGAAATTCATCTCATCGCTATGGATTTGTCTCAATCGCCCTGCACTGGCTGGTGGCTATTGCCGTTTACGGCATGTTTGCGCTGGGTCTGTGGATGGTGACGCTGAGCTATTATGACGGCTGGTATCACAAAGCCCCGGAATTACATAAAAGCATCGGCATCCTGCTTATGATGGCGCTGGTGATCAGGCTTATCTGGCGGGTGATTTCCCCCGCGCCCGCGCCGCTGGCGCACTACTCCCGACTGACCCGCGTTAGCGCAGTGCTGGCGCATATCGCGCTTTATGTTCTGTTGATAGCCATTGTCATCAGCGGCTATCTGATCTCGACCGCCGACGGTCAGCCCATCAGCGTATTTGGTCTGTTTAACGTCCCCGCGACGCTAACCGATGCCGGTACGCAGGCCGATCTGGCGGGCACTCTGCACCTGTGGCTGGCCTGGAGCGTGGTAGGACTTTCCGTGCTGCACGCCCTCGCCGCCCTCAAACACCATTTCATCGATAAAGACGATACCCTGCGCCGTATGCTGGGAAAATCGTCGCCTGACTCTGGAGCGTAAAATGAAAAAAAGCCTGCAAGGATTATTACTCGGAAGCCTGTTGCTGACCGCCGGTTCCGCCATTGCCGCCGATTACAAAATTGACAAGGAAGGTCAACACGCCTTTGTGAATTTCCGCATCCAGCATCTTGGCTATAGCTGGCTGTACGGTACGTTCCGCGACTTCGACGGGACCTTTACTTTCGACGAGAAAAATCCTGCCGCCGATAAAGTGAACGTGACCCTGAACACCAACAGCGTGGACACCAACCACGCCGAGCGTGATAAACATCTGCGCAGCGCGGATTTCCTCAACGTCGCAAAATTCCCGCAGGCGACATTTACGTCGACAGCGGTGAAAGCGGCGGGTGACGGACTGGATGTCACCGGCGATCTGACCCTTAACGGCGTGACGAAACCGGTCACGCTGAAGGCGAAGATGATCGGCCAGGGCGACGATCCGTGGGGCGGCAAACGCGCCGGGTTTGAAGCGGCGGGCAAAATCAGCCTGAAAGAATTTAATATTAAAACCGATCTGGGCCCGGCATCGCAGGATGTTGAGCTGATCATTTCGGTGGAAGGCGTACAGCAGAAATAACCTGTATCCGGCGGCGTTTGCCGCCGGGTTTACGACTCTTATTCCGGGTCGGGGATGCCCAGGCGGGTATTCAGACGGCCCCGCGATTTATTAAAGATCTTATTGCCATTTTCCCGCCCGGCCCGCAGGCGGCGCTGCTCTTCTTCCGGGAGCGCGCGTTCGCTCTGGCAGGCTTCACTACAGCATCCGGCATACTTTTCCGCACAGGCAGGACACTGGATAAACAGCAGGTGACACCCGTCGTTCAGACAATTGGTGTGGCTGTCACAGGGCGCGCCGCACTGATGGCAGTGCGCAATCACCTCGTCGGAGATGCGTTCGCCCATGCGCTCATCGAAGACAAAGTTTTTACCGATAAAACGTACCGGCAGCCCCTGTTCGCGGGCGCGGCGGGCATATTCAATAATCCCGCCCTCAATGTGCCAGACCTTACTGAAACCGTTATGTTTCATCCACGCACTGGCTTTTTCACAGCGGATGCCGCCGGTGCAATACATTACGATTTTCTTGTCTTTATGTTCCTGCATCATCTCAACCGCTTTGGGCAGTTGCTCGCGGAAGGTATCGGCAGGGATTTCCAGCGCGTTTTCGAAATGCCCCACTTCGTACTCGTAGTGATTGCGCATATCGATAAACAGGGCGTCGGGATCGTCAAGCATGGCGTTCACTTCCGCGGCCTTCAGATACTGACCCACATCGCTGGCGTCAAAACTGCTATCGTCAATACCGTCCGCGACGATACGGTCGCGCACTTTCAGGCGCAGCACCCAGAAAGATTTGCCGTCGTCATCAAGCGCAATGTTCAGGCGCAGCCCCTGAAGCGCCGGGTCAACGCTATCCAGTAATGTCCGCAGGGCGTCAACGTTGCTTTGTGGAATGCTGATTTGTGCATTAATCCCTTCGTGCGCCAGGTAAATGCGCCCGAAAACGTTCAGCGCTGTCAGCGCGGTGTACAGCACGTCGCGCGTCGCTTTGGGATCGGCGATAGTAAAATACTTGTAGAATGAGATCGTCGTGCGCGGTTCGGTTTCGGCCAGCATCCGCGCCTTCAGTTCCTCATTCGAAATGCGGTTGTGTAACACTGGCATGGTGTACGTTCCTGCAATCGTGAGTGAATGTCATAAGCGGTCGGCATGATATAGCAATAACCGCCAATTTACATCCCCACATTTTTAGCTACATTTCACTCATCTTAAACACTTACAATCTACAATTGCTTTTTTTCTACGCTCCCTGTCGCCCGTTATGTTGGCAAGTGATAAAAAAATGCGACAATAGAGGGAGTTGTAGATCGAATAACAGGAATGACATGACGCATTTACCAAAATTCACCGTAGCGCTGCTTCATCCGCGCTACTGGTTAACCTGGCTGGGTATTGGCACTTTATGGCTGGTGGTTCAGCTACCCTACCCGGTTCTTTACCGCCTCGGACACAGCCTCGGGCATCTGGCCCGGCGCGCAATGAAACGCCGGGCAAAAATCGCCGAGCGTAATCTGGAACTCTGCTTTCCTGAAATGAGCACCGCACAGCGCGACGAGTTGGTAAGCAAAAATTTCGAATCTGTCGGTATGGGCCTGCTGGAAACCGGCATGGCGTGGTTCTGGTCCGATCGCCGAATGGCGCGCTGGACCGAAGAGCGTGGGATGGATGCGATCAAACAGCAAATCGCTCAGGGACGGGGAATTTTGCTGATCGGCGTGCATTTTCTGACCCTGGAAATGGGCGCGCGCATTTTTGGTATGCATCTGCCGGGGATTGGCGTTTATCGCCCGAATGACAATCCGGTGCTGGACTGGCTGCAAACGTGGGGCCGCCTGCGCTCTAATAAAGATATGATCGACCGCAAAGATGTGAAGGGAATGATCCGCGCGCTGAAAAACTGCGATGTGATCTGGTACGCGCCGGATCACGATTACGGCCCGCGCACCAGCGTTTTCGTGCCCTTTTTCGCCGTCGAACAGGCGGCGTCAACCTCAGGAACCTGGATGCTGGCGCGTACCTCGAAAGCCTGTATTGCGCCTTTCGTTCCGCGCCGCAAGCCCGATGGCAAAGGTTATGAACTGATCGCTCTTGAGCCGGAGTGCAATCCGCCGCTGGAGAGCGCGGAAGTGACCGCCGCATGGATGAACAAAGTTGTCGAGAAGTGCATCATGATGGCCCCGGAGCAATATATGTGGCTGCACCGACGCTTTAAAACACGCCCGGAAGGGATGCCTTCCCGCTACTGACCGCCCATGCAGCTCTCCGCGAGCTGCATTTTTTTGCGTTAGCGATAAAAGCTGTCCCGATTGTTCTCTCCCTGCCTGCGGCGCATAATTATCACCCTTATGATTTTTGGCTATGTTTATATAACGCAACGCAACCTAACGGGAGCCTATGCCCTCTTCAGACACCCCGATAAACTGGAAACGTAATCTGGCAGTCACCTGGTTTGGCTGCTTCCTGACCGGTGCCGCGTTTAGTCTTGTGATGCCCTTCCTGCCGCTGTATGTCGAGCAACTCGGCATTACCGATCACAGCGAGCTGAATATGTGGTCGGGGCTGGTCTTCAGTATTACCTTTTTGTTTTCCGCTTTTGCTTCGCCGCTGTGGGGCGGGCTTGCTGACCGCAAGGGGCGAAAAATTATGCTGCTGCGTTCCGCGCTGGGCATGGCCATCGTCATGCTGCTGATGGGAATGGCGCAGAATATCTGGCAATTTTTGGTCCTGCGCGCCCTGCTCGGGCTGCTTGGCGGTTTTATTCCTAATGCCAACGCGCTCATCGCCACTCAAATGCCGCGTAATAAAAGCGGCTGGGCGCTGGGGACGCTGTCGACTGGCGGCGTCAGCGGGGCGCTGCTTGGCCCGCTGGCGGGAGGCCTGCTGGCGGACAGCTACGGTTTACGCCCGGTATTTTTTATCACCGCCAGCGTGCTGTTTCTCTGCTTTCTGCTGACGCTGTTTTTTATCCACGAGCGATTTACCCCGGTGAACAAAAAAGAAATGCTTCACGCCCGCGAAGTGCTTGGCTCGCTGAAAAATCCCCGTCTGGTGCTCAGTCTGTTTATTACCACCCTGATTATTCAGGTGGCGACCGGATCGATCGCGCCGATCCTCACGCTCTACGTGCGCGAGCTGGCGGGTAACGTCAGTAATATCGCGTTTATTAGCGGGATGATAGCCTCGGTGCCCGGCGTGGCGGCGCTGCTGAGTGCGCCGCGCCTCGGCAAGCTCGGCGACCGGATCGGCCCGGAGAAAATCTTAATCGCCGCGCTGGTGGCTTCCGTGCTGCTGCTGATCCCGATGTCATTCGTACAAACGCCGCTGCAACTGGGCATTCTGCGCTTTCTGCTGGGCGCAGCCGATGGCGCGCTGCTGCCCGCAGTGCAGACGCTGCTGGTGTACAACTCAACCAATCAGATTGCCGGGCGGATCTTCAGCTACAACCAGTCTTTCCGCGACATTGGCAACGTCACCGGTCCGCTGATTGGCGCGGCGGTTTCTGCCAGCTACGGCTTTCGCGCGGTTTTCTGCGTGACGGCGGGGGTAGTGCTGATTAACGTGATCTATTCTTCGCTGAGCCTGCGTCGGCGACGTACACTCCCGCTGAAGCAACCAACTGAATAAGCTGGGTTTCATCATACATATCCCTCAGAAGGATGATTTTTTTCGCTTCAGGCTTGCACCGGCAAATATTCAGCTATTCTTTCCTGAACATTACGTCGAATCACAGGGAGACACGCATGACTATGTACGCCACACTCGAAGAAGCCATTGATGCGGCGCGCGAAGAATTCCTCGCCAACAGCCCGGAAGTGGAAGAAGAGGATGCCAGCATCCAGCAGCTGAGTATTCAGAAGTATGTGTTACAGGATGGGGACATTATGTGGCAGGCCGAATTTTTTGCTGAGGAAGGCGAAAATGGCGAATGTCTGCCCATCTTAAACGGTGAAGCAGCGCAAAGCGTGTTTGATGACGACTACGACGAAATTGAACTTCGTCAGGAGTGGCTGGAAGAAAATACGCTGCACGAATGGGATGAAGGCGAGTTTCAGCTTGCGCCCCCGCTGGATACCGAAGAAGGCCGCGCGGCGGCTGACGAGTGGGACGTGCGTGACTGACGCTTAACCGCAAATGCGTTGTGGGCCGTTACTCATACGGCCCATGACTCGCATCCACCGGCAGTAACAGCGTGTCGAAGATCAGTGAAAACGGCAGGTCCAGGACCGTAAGCCAGCGCCAGCCGGAATCGCGAACATCCCACTGCACCCCAGGATAATATTGATTGCCATGCCCCTGTCCGGGAATGGTACGGCTGATAATACTGCCGCAGCCGCTGAGCAGAATGGCCATCACAATCACCAGCACAACTCTCATCGCCCTTCCCCACATAAAAAAATACCGGCCAGATGGCCGGTATTCGATCAGGATGATTTCACCTTCAGCGCCAGCGGGTTAATCGCCAGTTGCTGATAGTAATTTACCCACGAGGAGTAGCGCTCTGGCGCGCTCCACACGCGATAATGCAGACGCGAGAGCGTAACCGGATCGCTTAGCAGTACCAGACGGCGGTCGCGGTTGAGTTTTTCCGGCGTTTCATTAAGCGCCTGCTCAACGTGACGGTCGCGGGCAATTTCGAGGATATTCCCCTTGCCGTGGCGAGCGGTCGCCATCGCGGTCGCCAGCGCATTAAAGGACGGATCAAAGACTGCATGCATGAAGCCATCTTTTAACGAACGCTGAATATTAAGCTCCAGGAAACGGTCAGTATCGACCAGCACCTGCGGCGGCGAATACTCTTCCGGGATCAGGAACAGCTTCCAGCGTTTCGTGCGCAGCCCGACGGTGGAACGGCTGGAGATCACCGACACGAACGGCGAAAGGATCAGTGAGAACACAATCGGTGCCAGCCAGAACAGGAAACGCAAATCCAGCCATGCCATTCCGACCGCCCACACCAGACCCAGCAGCATTTGCGAGCCGTGACGTTTAAAGGCTTCCAGCCAGGAGGTAGAGTCGTCGTCACGCTGCGGCGAATTCCAGACCACTTCCCAGCCGAGGAAGGCGCTGACCACGAACACGGTGTGGAACAGCATACGCACCGGAGCCAGCAGCACCGAGAACAGCACTTCCAGCAGCAGCGAGAGCGTGACGCGGATAAAGCCGCCGTACTCTTTCGAGCCTTTGCACCAGATCAAAATGATGCTGAGCAGCTTCGGCAGGAACAGCAGCACCATCGTTGAGGCAAACAGCGCAATCGCCAGTTCGGGACGCCACTGTGGCCAGACCGGGAACAGCTGTCGGGGCTGAAGGAAGTATTGCGGTTCAGTCAGCGCGTGGACCACCTGCAAGGCGGTGGAAAGCGCGAGGAACATAAACCACAGCGGCGCAGACAGGTAGGACATCACCCCGGTCAGGAACACCGCACGGTGAACCGGATGCATCCCTTTCACCAAAAACAGGCGGAAGTTCATCAGGTTGCCGTGGCACCAGCGGCGGTCACGCTTCAGTTCATCAAGCAGGTTTGGCGGCAGCTCTTCATAGGAGCCTGGCAGATCGTAGGCGATCCACACGCCCCAGCCCGCACGACGCATCAGCGCGGCTTCCACGAAGTCGTGCGACAGGATAGACCCGGCAAAGGAGCCTTCGCCCGGCAGCGGGGCCAGCGCACAGTGTTCGATGAACGGCTTAACGCGGATGATGGCGTTATGGCCCCAATAGTGCGATTCCCCAAGTTGCCAGAAATGCAGCCCGGCGGTAAACAGCGGGCCGTAAACGCGGGTGGCAAACTGCTGGCAGCGAGCGTAGAGGGTGTCCATGCCGGAGGCTTTCGGCGAAGACTGGATGATCCCGGCGTTCGGGTTCGCTTCCATCAGGCGCACCAGACCGGTCAGGCACTCGCCCGTCATTACCGAGTCAGCATCCAGTACCACCATATAGCTGTACTGGCTGCCCCAGCGGCGGCAGAAGTCGTCGATGTTACCGCTTTTGCGCTTCACGCGGCGGCGGCGGCGGCGATAGAAAATTTGTCCTTCACCCTGCACTTCGGCGATCAGCTCCATCCACGCTTTCTGTTCAGAAACGCAGATATCCGGGTTATAGCTGTCGCTGAGAATGTAGACGTCGAAGTGCTGCTGTTGCCCGGTCGCCTTTACCGATTCCCAGGTTGCACGCAGGCCCGCGAAAACGCGATCCACATCTTCGTTACAGATCGGCATGATCAGCGCCGTGCGGTGTTCTGGATTCAGCGGTTCGTTGCCGGTTGTCGATGCGGAGATACTGTATTTATCCCGCCCGATAAGCAGTTGCAGGAAGCCCATCAACGCGGTCCAGAAACCGGCGGAGACCCAGCAAAACAGCACCGCAAAGAGGATCAGGATCCCGGTTTGCAGAATGTACGGCAGAAGCTGCATAAAGGAGACCAGCAGATCCTGGCCGACCATATCGCCGGGATTGATCAGCGCCCAGCCCTGATACGGCAGAATGGTCTTCATGTACCAGGTAGCGACCACGGTCTGCGCGAGGGTTAGTAACAGCAGGATGTAACGGCGGATGCTTCCGACCATACGCCACTGCTGCTCGCTGGCCTGCTGCTCTTTGGTCAAACGCGACAAATAGCGCGGCTGATGCTCGCGTCCGCGCAGCCGATCCCAGAAGCGTCCGACCGGGTTGGTCCGCCACGGGTCGGGAAACATTGAGGAACGTTTTGCCTTCGGCATCGCGTTGAGCTGCGTGCGTCCGAGATCGTCTTTCATCAGCTGATCTTTGTGCAAAGACTCAGGCCAGCTATGCTCCAGACGTGATTTGACCGAGCCGAGCGGTGAATCATCTTCCCGTTTGAAGCGCTGATGATCGCCATCAAGCGCTTCGTGTACCGCCTGAATATCCTTATCGGCTGGAAGTGCCGCTCTTTCAGCGTCCGTGAGCGGCAGTGCGTCGATATACTTCGTTGTATTATTCATTGGCAGGTAGCTGATAGCTCCAGGTTTCACTTAGCGTCTGGTCAGCGTTCACCAGCGCGGCGCGCATCTCAGTGGTCTGCTTAGGATCTTTCACTTTCACCCGCAGCGTCAGACGCCAGCCTTTGGTGACGGAATTATAACGCACGGTGTTTTCGATGATTTCGCCGTTGTCGCCAATGCTGGTCTGCGCGGTGACGGGGGTTTCCGCAGGCAGTTTTTTCATCTCTTCCCCGGCGAAGTCAATCACAAAGGCGAGCGTGCCGTCAGGCTGACGGATCAGATTGGACTGCTTGATGTCACCGGTTGAACGACGGCTTTGGGTCACGTAAGCGTTATCCGGCGCGTGCAGCTTATCTTCATCACGGCTGAAAGTGATGGCATAGCTGAAGTTCATCTCTTTACCGGCTTCAGGAAGCTGGTCAGGCGTCCAGTAGGCGACGATGTTATCGTTGGTTTCATCGTTGGTTGGGATTTCCACCAGCTCCACTTTGCCTTTGCCCCAGTCTCCCTTCGGAGTGATCCATGCGCTTGGACGCAGATCGTAACGGTCATCTAAATCTTCATAACGTGAGAATTGACGACCGCGCTGGAGCAGGCCGAAGCCCTGCGGGTTTTCCATCGCGAAACTGCTGACACCCAGATGGCGTGGGTTATTGAGCGGACGCCAGATCCACTCGCCGTTACCGGCGTGAATCGACAGGCCGTTCGAGTCGTGCAGTTCCGGGCGATAATTAGTGGTGGACGATGGCTGATTTGGCCCGAACAGGAACATGCTGGTCAGCGGCGCGACGCCGAGTTTGCCGACTTTATCGCGCAGGTAGACTTTCGACTGCACATCAACCACGGTGTCGCGGCCTGGCATGATGGTAAAGCGGTATGCACCCGTTGCGCGTGGAGAATCCAGCAGCGCATAGATATTCAGACGTTTATCCGTCGCTTTTGGTCGTTCAATCCAGAATTCACGAAAGCGTGGAAACTCTTCCCCGGACGGCAGCGCGGTGTCTATGGCAAGGCCACGCGCAGAGAGGCCGTAGACCTGGCCCTGACCCAGCACGCGGAAATAGCTTGCGCCGAGCATACTGACGATTTCGTCGTTTTTATCTTTGCTGTTAACCGGGTAAAGCACTTTGAAGCCAGCAAAACCCAGATCTTTGACGGTGTCTTTATCGTGCTGAACATTGCCAAAATTGAAGTAGTCGGGACTGTATTTAATTTTACGCACGGCGTTCGCGGTGACTTCATTGATGGCGACCGGCGTGTCGAAGTACATCCCCTGATGATAAAATTCGAGCTTAAATGGAGTCTTGATTTTTCCCCAGTAAGCCTTGTCGTGGTTGAACTGGATCTGCTGATAGTCCGCATATTTCATCTCGCGGAAGACGGAGGGCAGATTGCTTTTAGGTGCCTCATAGCCTTTACCTGCCAGTGACTGGGCCTGTTTTGCCACATCATCAATGGAGAACGCCCATGCAGATGAGGTGCACAGGGACAACGTTATGGCTACGCCTAACCAGCGCATTTTTATCATCTGTGATTTATTTTTCATAGTAAGTAAGCACTTCCCCCTTTGTGTGCTTAAATCGATCCGATCCATTTTAATGGAAACTTTGGCAATCCGACAACATAATCCCCGTTTTGTTCAGCTTGCGGCTTAGGGTTAAAGCAACTTCCAGCGCTGTTTGCACTTTACGTGCTTATCCTGGAGACAGGTTTTCGGACTTGGTGTAGGGTTGCAGCGGATGTTAACATTATCGCGCCTCGTGATAAGACGAAAAGTCTGAGAATGCTAAGAATTATATGAACAAAGTACCCGCACAACGTGAATATTTCCTGGACTCCATTCGCGCATGGTTGATGCTTTTGGGGATCCCCTTCCATATCTCGTTAATCTATTCCAGTCACACCTGGCACGTTAATAGCGCCGAATCATCCTGGTGGCTGACCCTGTTTAATGATTTTATTCATGCTTTTCGGATGCAGGTTTTCTTCGTTATATCCGGTTACTTTTCATACATGTTATTTTTGCGTTATCCACTCAAAAAATGGTGGAAAGTTCGCGTTGAGCGCGTCGGTATTCCGATGCTCACCGCCATTCCCCTTCTGACGCTGCCGCAATTTATTATGCTGCAATATGTGAAGGGTAAAACAGAGACCTGGCATACGCTTTCGCTGTATGAAAAGTATAATACGTTGGTGTGGGAGCTGATTTCCCACCTGTGGTTTTTGCTGGTGCTGGTCATTCTGACCACGGTCGGACTGGGACTGTTTAGCCTGCTGCGTAAACGTCTGGCGCAGCAGCGGGCTGCGTTTTTTGCCCATATGACGATGGGCAAACTGACGATTATTTTCCTGCTGCTCGGTATTGCTTATGCCTGTATTCGCCGCACGCTGCTGATTGTCTATTCGCCGATTTTAAGCGACGGGTTATTTAATTTCGTGGTGATGCAGACGCTGTTCTATATTCCCTTCTTTGTGTTCGGTGCGCTGGCATTTATTTATCCCCGACTGAAAGATCTGTTTACCACGCCTTCACCGTGGTGCCTGGCAGGCGCAGTGGTGGGCTTTGCCGCTTACCTGTTAAATCAGCGCTACGGCAGCGGCGATGCCTGGATGTACGAAACGGAATCGGTGATCACCATGGTTTTCGGTCTGTGGATGGTTAACGTCGTTTTTTCATTTGGTCATCGCCTGCTTAATTTCCAGTCGGCGCGCGTCACCTATTTTGTTAACGCCTCGCTGTTTATCTATCTGGTTCACCATCCGCTGACGCTGTTTTACGGGGCGTGGATCACGCCGCAAATCAGTTCTAACACGCTGGGCTTTTTTACCGGGCTGATATTCGTGGTGGGCTGCGCGCTGGTGCTGTATGAGATTCACCTGCGCATTCCGCTGCTGCGCTTCCTGTTCTCCGGTAAGCCGCAGGTTAAGGCGGAGAAAACAGCGGTATCGGTTAAATAATTGCGCCCCCTCAGGCATGAGGGGGTAAATTACAGTAGCCACTCTACCGGCAAACGGTAAACCAGCCGCACCAGCACCCGCTGCCAGAAGCGGGTCTTCGGCTCCTTTTTCAGCACGATCGTTTTCCCCTCCTCTTCTTCAATCCAGTTCACCCTTCCCCAGCGATCGAGCGTGAGCTGCCAGGCCGCGTGCCGCTGACTTTTCAGGAAATTATGGTGAATTTTTTGCGCCAGCGGCTGGCTGTCAATCACGAATCCCATTTCAGTATTCAGCATTGCCGAGCGCGGATCGAAGTTAAACGAGCCAATAAACACTTTATTGCCATCGACGCTGAAGGTCTTGGCGTGCAGGCTGGAGCCGGAGTTACCCGTCAGGCCGCTATCGTGCAGACCGGGTGCCTTACCGTTGGTTGGCTTTAGCTCGAAAATGTCCACTCCGTGACGCAGCAGTTTTTTACGCCAGCGGGCGTAGCCTGCATGCACCACCGCCACGTCGTTCGCCGCCAGCGAGTTGGTCAAAATAGCCACCTTCACGCCTTTACGCACCAGTTGCAGGATCAGCGCCACCCCGGCACGCCCGGGAACAAAATACGAAGAGATAATATCGATTTGTTTTTCCGGCGTGCCCATCACGTTCATCAGGCGCTGGGGGAGCAGGGTTCGCTTGCGGGCTTTCCCCTGCCCTTTACGCGGATCGTCGCTTAACAGGCGAGTATGCGCCCATAGCAGCGGGAGCGATCCTTCCTCCAGCCGTGAAACAAACGACGTGGTTTTGAGCTTGTGCAGGTAGAGCCGGGCGTATTTATCGTTCAGCCACTCGTCGGGGATCTCTACTTTGCGGGTAATATCTTCTTCGGCAATATCCAGCACTTTCTGAAGCGTGGAAACCGATTTGCACTCCCAATAACGCTGGAAATCTTCCGCTACATCCTTCACCACTTCGCCGAGCGCCATCACGTCAAGGTCGGTAAACAGCGGCTCCTTGCCCGCGCCGAAATAGGCGTCGCCCACATTGCGCCCGCCGATAATGGTCACTTCCCCGTCAACGGTGAAGCTTTTGTTGTGCATTCGCCGGTTCAGACGCGCAAAATCCGTGAGATAGCCGAGAATGCGCAGCGTGCGAAAGGAGAAGGAATTAAACAGGCGAACTTCAATATTGTGGTGGGCATCCAGCAGCCGGAGGGTATCGTCCAGCCCTACCGTATTATTGTCATCTAATAACAGACGGACTTTAACGCCGCGCTCGGCGGCTTCAAGCAGGACGCGGAAAAGCAGGCGTCCCGACATATCGTCTTCCCAGATGTAATACTGCACGTCAAGAGTGCGTTCGGCCATCTGGGCCAGCCGGTAACGCGCCGCGAAGGCATCAAGGCTGTCGTCAAGGGGTAAAAGACCGCAAAGGTCGGGATGCGCAGCACGAGCCGGAGCGATTGCTCGCCCCAGCCGCGTACTATGCGAGTGGCTCATCTCCCTGCTGGGTGAGTAATCGCTCATAAAGTCCTGCATTTTCCTCATCATAACAGACCAAGTATATCTGCTCTGGCTGAGGACGCCGGGTAATGTAATCCGAAACGGCATTAAATGCGATTTCAGCGGCTGCCGCTTTCGGAAAACCGTAGATACCGGTGCTGATTGCCGGAAAGGCGATAGAGTGAAAATCGTTGTCGCGGGCCAGTTGCAGGCTGTTGCGGTAGGCGTCTGCCAGCAGTCGCGCTTCGTTGTGCTCGCCGCCGCGCCATACCGGACCCACCGTGTGGATCACTGCTTTCGCCGGAAGATCCCCGGCAAGGGTAATGACCGCATGGCCCGGCGAGCATTCTCCCTGTTGCTGGCGCACCACTTTGCACGCTTCCAGCAGGGCAGGACCTGCGGCACGGTGAATTGCACCATCGACGCCACCGCCGCCCATCAGTGAGGAATTCGCTGCATTAACAATGACATCCACCTGCATTGTGGTGATGTCACCCCGAATAACCTGAATGCGTGATGACATAATTTTCTCCTGCTGGCATCAATGTTATTCAGTTTATCTTAATCCAGTGCCGAGAAGAAGGTGCGCCCTGAGTGGATGGCAAAGCGCACCGTGCGTTTAGCGATAATGTACGGTATAGAGTCCCTGATTGCGCTTCGAGTCCAGATACTCCAGTCTGGTTGAAACCGTCGTCCCGTGGGTTACTTTCTGAAACAGGGTGAGGTCATGATAAGTTGTCCGCTTTGTTCCGTCGCGCAGGCAATTTAGCTGGATCTGACCGGCATCGGATTTGATCTCACAGGGACCTTCGACAATTTGCCCCCGGAAATGAATGACTCCTCCCGACGCGTTTTGTTCAGCCGGGGAATCTGCGGAGTAACCAAAGGCCACCAGGGCAATCCATATACTCAATAAAGTGCGTAACGTTAAACCCATGAGTCATTCTCCTTTGCCATAAACGGCCTGTAACCATAAATAATGCTAATCTTTGATTACAATCTTTACTCCTTATCAACAAACAAAGAAACCGCCTGTGTCATAAAAACACAAAATATTTCCATATATTATTCATGAGGTGAATTAATTAACGACAGCAGAAATGGATTAATAGTTTTTTGAAATAGTTTATAGTGCGGGAAAAATAAAAGCCGCCGCGCGGCTTTTATTCAGGGGTATTAAAGGTGAGCGTTTTTTTCTGAGCGCGGGCCGCAAGCCACAGGCCGCTATTTTTCATGGCGTAACCGAAAATAAGCCCTGATGCCAGAGACGGCGCAATTATTTTCCAGTCACCCTGCCCGGCAAACGTCGCGCAGGCGCCAATAAACGTGCCGGGCACAAAAGACAGGAGCAGTTGTTTCGCCTGGATACACATTAAAAAAGCGACAACCCCGGTCATTATATAACTGAGTATTTCAACCTGTGGAGCCAGCGCGCTACCGTACATAATTACCAGCGCCCAGATGACACCGCTCGTTAAGGTACAGGCAGAAATGAGCAACCCTTTAAGGCCACCCTGCGGACAGGCGAAATACGCTGTCGAGCCGAGGAACCCGGCCCAGCTTAACAGCCCCAGAGAAACGGCAACCCACCCCCACAAACCGGAGAGAATACCCGTTGTAATAGCAATCGCGAGAAGTATGTTCATGGCGCGCATCATAGCAGATGCGCGTCTGGTAAAAGAGATCTGCTACACAATTAATGTCATCACTTGCACGTCATTACATTTTAATTGTGATTTAAATCACACTTATTCCGTTTCATCTTCCTGTAGCTCTTCCCACATCGCGCCAATCGCCTCACGGGTGATTTGTGCCAGCGTGCGCCAGAACGCGGTCGCCGCATGGGCTTCGACTTTTCCGAGGAAAGTATCACACCACGGCAGCAAAAATTCGGCAAACAAGGTTTCCTGGGCTTCGCTTTCGTCCTCTGTGGATTGATCTTCCAGCCAGGAAGCGGCCAGCAGCAGCGTACCGAAATGATCGGCCGGCGTCTCTGCCAGAGGCATACCGCGCGCGCTCAGAAAGGCGCGCACTTCCGCTTCCGTTGCGCCTTCAACCCACGCACTGCGGAAAGGGGCAACCCGGCAGTCAGGCCCGGTGAACAACGCGGCGTAGTCGCTGGCAAGCGCGTCGTCATCCACGTTTTTTTGCAAACGTGACAGCAGTTCGTCCTGCTCCAGCGGCCAGCTGGCGGCCAGTTTGCCGTCTTTAATCAGCGTAAACAGCGGGGCCAGTAGCGGGTCCTGCGGCTGGCGATAATAGAGCGAACCGAGAACGCGGCACAGGATTGAAAACTCATTCATGCATAAATTCCATTAATAAAATTAAAGATCGGCAAATTCAGGGATGGGAGCCATGCCGCGCGACTCCAGAAAATCAAGCAGACGCCGGGGTGACACGTTGAGGATGCGATCCTCGGGGAAATTCACTTCGTCGAGGATCTTACGGCATTCAGTGAATTCTCCCAGCGTAAAGGCGGTATGCGAATCCGATCCCAGCGCCACCCAGCCTCCGGCATCGCGAATGGCGGCGGCGACCGCACGGCAATTCGCTTCGCTTCCCAGCCGGGAATGGGTAAATGACGAGTTATTAATTTCCAGCGCCACATTGTGTTTTGCGGCAGCAGCGGCGACGGCGGGGATATCGACCGGGTACTTCGGATTGCCCGGATGGCTGATAATATGCACGGTGCCGTTCGCTATCGTCGCGATCATCGCCTCGGTATTAGTGGCTTGATCCTGCGGCGCAAAAACCGGCTCATGAAAACCGGCGATGATCAGATCCAGTGAGGTCAGCATGGGACCCGTACAGTCAATCTCGCCGGGTGTCGGTTTGATGTTCGCTTCGATGCCGCGCAGAATGCCGACGCCATCGACAACGCGCGGCCAGATGCGCATGTTAATAAAGTGCCAGTAATGAGGCGCATCGACCATATCCGGGCCATGGTCAGTGATGGCAAAAAGCTTTATTCCTTTACTCTTCGCCTGGGCGATATAGTCGCTCAGCGTGCTGTAAGCGTGGGTGCTGGCGACGGTATGCATATGCAGATCGACAGGATACATCGTTCTCTCCTCTGATATTTTGCGCAAGGATAACAGGAATTACCCGGCGATATTAACTAAAACCGGGCAGGTTTTAGTAACCACGACGACGATCGACGCGCCCGGTCACGGCGTCTCCACGTTCAAGCCCGCGAATAGTCCGGGCGATATAGTCGATAGCTTCCGCAGGCCGCGTAACCGCTGCGATATGCGGCGTCATGGCCACACGCGGATGCGCCCATAGCGGGCTTTCCGGCTCCAGAGGCTCACGGCTGAAAACGTCCAGCATCGCGCCTTTCAGCTTGCCGCTCTCCAGCGCACGCAGCAGGTCGTCTTCCACCACATGAACACCACGCGCCAGGTTCAGCAGATAGCTGTCGTCCTGCAACTGATTCAGGCGGGCAAAATTGATCAAGCCGACGGTTTCCGGGGTATGGGGAAGCAGGTTGATCAGCACGCGCGTTCCGCTTAAAAAATCGGCCAGTTCGTCCTGCCCGGCAAAGCTTTCGACGCCGGGCCAGGATTTGCGGCTGCGGCTCCAGCAACGTATCGGAAATCCCCATGCTTTCAGGCTTTCAGCGACTTTACCGCCGAGCACGCCCGCGCCGAGGATCCCAATTGAAAAGTCCTGGCGTTCAAAGGCGTCCAGCGGCTCCCAGCGAGCTTCACGTTTCAGTGCCTGATACTCGTCAAAGCGGCGGAACCAGTGCAGCACCTGGCTTACCGCATATTCCTGCATCTGCTCGCCCATCCCGGTATCTTCCAGACGGTAAAGTTCGGTGGACGCCGCCAGCATATCCGGGTGGTCCTGAAGCTTTTTGAGGATTGAATCGACGCCCGCGCCGAGGGCAAACACCGCCTTTAAATCGCGACCTTTCAGCATTTCCACCGGCGGTTCCCAGACCAACGCATAATCGGCGGGACGGTTATCGCCCTCTTCCCACTGGCGGAGTTGCGCGCCGGGCAGCTTGCTTTCCAGCGCCTGTTTCCAGAAGTGAAAATCAAAAGTGGAATGATAAAAGATGATATCCATACAGAACTCCTGACGTTGTAAGACGATCGTCCGCGTGCGGACGCGATGCTTTATTTTTATTTTCTACCGTTTTTGAGGATACCAAATTCCGCAGGGGTGTCCTGAAAAAAGCCCGTCGGCGACAAAAAAGACATTTTTCGTTTATTCCGAAAGCAACCTGGATGAAGTTTGTCTAAACGCACCTTGTGACATGAAAAGAGCGTTGACGGCGGCCAAGGATTTCCTTACATTAGCGCCCGTTCCGGTGACACCGGAATGACAATATGGTGAGGTGTCCGA
>DIJC01000026.1:149173-314649 GCA_002421005.1 Enterobacteriaceae bacterium UBA5654
GCCATATTCAAGTTGAGAGCCTGTACGCCAGTACGGGCTCTTTTCTTATATATATCCCCGACCCAAAAACAACAAAGCCCGGTTTCCCGGGCTTTGCATTCAGTATAAGTGTCAGTAATAGGCTTGCAGGGTACGCTGGCATAGCATTGAGCGCACGCAGTCGTCCGTTGTGAAGCGCACGATCCCTACCATCTCATCTTCTTCAAATCGTGCCAGCGCGTCGCTTAGCCCGGAATTGACGTGTGAAGGCAGGTCACACTGGGTGATATCACCGTTGACGATGACCGTCACGTTCTCCCCGAGGCGCGTTAAAAACATCTTCATTTGCGCAGCGGTCACATTCTGAGCCTCGTCGAGAATGACAACCGCATTTTCAAAGGTACGTCCGCGCATATAGGCGAACGGCGCGATTTCTACCTTGCCGATTTCCGGGCGCAGGCAGTATTGCATAAAGGACGCGCCCAGCCGTTTGACCAGTACGTCATAAACGGGGCGGAAATACGGCGCGAACTTCTCCGAAATATCACCCGGTAAAAAGCCGAGATCTTCATCGGCCTGAAGCACCGGACGAGTGACGATAATTCTTTCCACATCCTTATGAATCAGTGCTTCAGCGGCTTTCGCCGCGCTAATCCAGGTTTTGCCACATCCCGCTTCACCCGTAGCGAAAATCAGTTGCTTCGTCTCAATAGCATTCAGGTACTGCGCCTGAGCTTCATTGCGTGCCACAATCGGTGAATTATCCCGGCAATCCCGCGCCATACCAATTGATTCAACGCCACTCATCTGCACAAGCGATGTGACCGACTCTTCTTCACGTTGTTTATGACTCCGCGAATCCCGTCTCAGCACACGTTTTGCTTCACGACGAGCTTTGATCACTGCTTTTTGTCTTCCCATGGATAGCACCTTGAGTTTTTAATTAACATCCACGCGCGGCAATCGGCGCGATTATGTACACAAACATCTGAGGTTTGGCTTCCTTGTAAGCCATGACTTGCGTTTTAACAGACATCAACGCGCGGCTGAACGCACCGCGCATTGCGTCGGAAAACTCGTTAGCTGCCCTGGAAGGGGTAAGTAAGGTGGTAAAGAAAGAGGTGACGAAGGCGCGGCCTCCGCGTAAACAGGGATGGATTATCGATGTTAAATGTCCAGTACCGGACGCTACCATTCACGATCTCCCGATGTTGTGACATCCTGTCGTGGACTACCGCTCATATGAAAAGTAAATCAAATATTTGCAAAAACGCAACATTATTTTTACTTTAACATAACAAAAACAGTCTTCTTTTGCGTACGCGTAAGCCTCTTACATTTATATTACAGAATTATATCAATGCCCTGGAAAGAGGAAAAAATTATGATCTGGCGAACAAAAAGTGCGTCAGATTGCTTCCAGTAACCCCTGGCCGAGATAGCGTTCGCGGTGGGTTATCCCCGGCAACGCGAAGAAAAATCCGCCGCCGATGGGCTTGATATACTCTTCCAGCGCCTCGCCGTTCAGCCGCTTTTGCACGGTCAGAAAACCTTTCTCCAGATCATGCTGATAGCAGACAAACAGCAGCCCCATATCCAGCTGGCCGGAATGGGTAACGCCAAGCGAATAACTGTAACCCCGACGCATCATCAGGCTGGACTGGGTTTCCGGGGTACGCGGATTTGCCAGCCGGATGTGGCTGTCCAGCGCGATGATATCTCCGTCAGGGTCGGCAGCGTAATTCGGCTCGTCGCGTTCGTTTTGCATCCCCAGCGGCGCGCCTGAAGCTTTATCGCGGCCAAAAATAGTCTGCTGCTCTTTCAGCGGCGTGCGATCCCAGAACTCAACGTGGAACTGAATAATGCGCACCGCCTGATAGCTGCCGCCGGTGGCCCATGCAGGCTCGCCCTGCTCTGCCGTTACCCACACCACGTTATCCATTAGTGGAGCGTTCTGGCTATCCGGGTTAGCAGTGCCGTCTTTAAAACCAAGTAAATTAATTGGCGTTTCTTTGCCCCTGCTGCGCGCGGCGTGATCGGAGATGAACCCTTCTCGCTTCCAGCGGACGCTCAGCAAATCAGGCGTGTGCTTGATGATATCGCGCAGCGCGTGGATCGCCGTGTCCTGGGTATTGGCGCAGATTTGCAGCAGCACGTCGCCGTGACACAGGCTGGCATCCAGTGAATCATTAGGAAAACGCGGCATTTTTTGCAGTTTTTTGGGCATCTGCGCGGCCAGGCCAAAGCGCTCGTCAAACAGCGTATTCCCCAGCGAAAGCGTTATGGTCAGGTTATCCGGAGCAATGGTTTTGCCGAGGATCCCCGAGTCCAGCGGCGGCATCTGCGGATTCGGCGTATCGGGCGCGTCACCGCCTTCGGTGAGAAAGGCGATCCGTCGGGTGAGCAAACGCAACAGACGCTCCAGTTCGGCTTTATCCCCCGCCAGCACGTCAAATGCGACCAGCATCATTGATGCCTGCTGCGGCGTCAGGATCCCTGCCTGATGCGCGCCATAAAACGGCTGCTTTTCCATGCGCGCATTTGGGGAGAGCGTCCCCGGCGCGCTTTGCGGTTTAGCGGCATGAGCGACCGGACAGCCACCGCCCACCGCCAGCGCGCCTCCCAGCGCACCGAGGCTTTTCAGTAAACGTCGGCGAGAGGGTTCGTTCACGCCGCTGCGATCGTCATCAGACATCATGCTTAATCCAGACCCAGGATACCGCGCAGCTGCGCCAGATCTTCCGCCAGGGTGGTAATCGGCCCTTTCAGGGCGTTACGGTCGGCATCGGTGAGCTTATCGTAGGTTTCAAAACCGTCTTTAGTGCGGTATTTCGCCAGAATGCCATCGACCTTTTTGAAGTTGGCATCCACTTTCGCCAGCAGCGCGGCGTTTTCTTTCTGCAACTGAGGACGCAGGAGATCGACAATTTTCTGCGCGCCGTCGACGTTGGCCTGGAAATCCCACAGGTCGGTATGGCTGTAGCGATCTTCTTCACCGCTGATTTTGCTGGCAGCAACTTCTTCAATCAGCCCGGCGGCTCCGCCCACCACTTTTGACGGCGGGAACGCCAGCTCGCTGATGCGTTTTTGCAGGTCAACGACATCGGTGTACAGGCCGTCGGCGTAGCTCTCCATACCTTTGGTGCTGTTATCAGCAAACAGCGCTTTTTCGAGGCGGTGGAAACCGGTGAATTTCGGATCGGCCGCTTTCTGCTCGTAGTCATCTTCGCGGGCGTCAATCGCGCCATCGAGATCGGAGAACAGTTCAGCAATCGGTTCGATACGTTCATAATGCTGACGGGTCGGCGCGTACAGCGCTTTGGCTTTTTCGACATCGCCCGCTTTAACCGCATCGGTAAACGCTTTGGTGCCTTTCACCAGCGCGTCCGTTTCGGCGGTGACATAAGCTTTGTAGTCGGCGATCGCCCCGCTTAAGCCGAGCAGCGCATTGCCTTTCGCGGCATCCGCCGTGGCCGCGCCAGTCACGGTCAACTTCCCTTTCGGGTTAGTGAGCAGGCCGCAGGTCATTTCGTATTCGCCGGGTTGCAGGTTAGCCGTCATTTTCTGGGTGAAGCCAGGCGCGATGTTTTCCCGCTCTTCCACTACCATCACCCCTTTGAGGATCTCCCACTCCAGCGCCTTCTGACTGTGGTTCTGGATGATAAATTGCGTTTTGCCTGCTTTCACCGTCAGGTTCATCGGCTCGCACTGCTTATCATTAACGGTGATTTTGACCTGCGGCACCTCCGCCGCCTGCGCTGCAAAAGCCGAAACCAGTAGCGCTGCCAGACTCAGTTGCAGGGCACTGCGGTTAACGTTGATTGTCATAGTCCATCCTTAAATAAGTATGTTGTAACTAATATCATTATTGTACGACGTCAGGTTGCAGGCGTGGCGGCAGCAGGAATAGCGCCAGCGCAGGTAGCAGATAAAGCAGGTAAACCGCGACTTCGCTGACGCTGGGCGCTTCCTGATAGCCAAAAATGCCTTCCAGCAACGTGCCAGACAGCGAATGCGTTGAGAGCACGCCGCTTAAGTCGAAAGCAACGTCCTGAAAATGGTTCCACAATCCGGCCTCATGAAATGCGCGGATCGCTCCTGCCGCCAGGCCCGCCGCTACCAGCAGGATAAACAGGCTGGTCCATTTAAAGAACGCGGCGAGATTAAGGCGAATGCCGCCCCAGTAGAGTAAAAATCCCATCACCACGGCGGTGGTCAGGCCCAGAACCGCGCCCAGCGGCGGCCACATCCCCAGATCCTGCTGGAATGCCGCCAGCAGAAAGAAAACTGATTCCAGACCTTCACGCGCCACGGCGAAAAAGACCATCGCCACCAGCGCCCAGCCCTGATTGCCCCCACGCCGGAAAGCATTGTCCACCGCCTGTTCCAGATGCTGTTTGACGTTGCGCGAGACTTTACGCATCCAGAACACCATCCATGTCAGGATGACCACCGCGACCACCGCCACCAGCCCTTCAAACAATTCCTGCTCTTTTTGCGGAAACTCGCCGGTGGTTTCGTTGATGAAAATCCCCAGTCCCAGACAAAGGGCTGCCGCCAGCAGCACACCGATCCACATGATGCCGATCCAGCGGCCTCGCTGCGTCCGCTTCAGGTAGCTGGCAATAAGGCTGACAATCAGCGCCGCTTCCAGCCCTTCGCGCAACATAATGAGAAATGGGACAAACATCAGACGCCCTTATATAAATTACGGTCAACGGATGAAAAGAAACGTAAATACTAGTGATAGTGATTATCATTACGACAAGAAGAAAAACAAGCGAATTTTGCGTCGACCAGGCAATTATTTAATATGCACGTTCATAGTCACCCGCGTGATGAGTGAACCATAAAAAAAGCGGAGTTTCCTCCGCCTTTTTTATTCGCCTGAAGGTCATTATTCAGTCACAGGCGCAGGACGCGGGCTGTGATAATGTGCATCCGCTTCGGCAAAACGCTGCTGCATTGAGGCCGACGGGGCTTTACCCAGCAGGCTGAAAATCACAATGCCGAGGCTGCCAAAAATAAAGCCGGGGATGATTTCGTAGAGATCGAGCCAGGCAAAGTGTTTCCAGACAATCACCGTTGCCGCGCCGATGATCATACCGGCCAGCGCTCCGTTGCGGGTCATTCGCGACCACAGCACTGAGAACAGCACCACCGGGCCAAACGCCGCGCCGAAACCGGCCCAGGCGTAGCTTACCAGTCCCAGCACGCGGTTTTCCGGGTTTGCCGCAAGGGCAATGGAGACCAGCGCCACCACCAGCACCATCACGCGCCCTACCCACACCAGTTCTGTCTGGCTGGCACCTTTACGTAAAAAGGCTTTGTACAAATCTTCGGTGATCGCGCTGGAACAGACCAGCAGCTGACAGCTTAACGTGGACATGACCGCCGCGAGGATCGCCGAAAGCAGTACGCCCGCAATCCACGGGTTAAACAGGATTTGCGCCAGTTCAATAAATACGCGTTCGGCATTTTGATTGACCGCACCGGCCTGCGCCGGATTATTGTTGAAGTATGCAATGCCGTAGAACCCTACTGCCACGGCACCGGCCAGGCAGAGGATCATCCAGGTCATGCTGATACGGCGGGCATGAACAATGGTGTGATGGGAATCCGCCGCCATAAAACGCGCCAGAATATGCGGCTGTCCGAAATAACCCAGCCCCCAGCCCATCAGCGAGATGATGGCGACAAAGTTAAGCCCCTTCAGCATATCGAGATTATCAACGCTTTTCTGGCGAATGACCTCCAGCGAATCATCAAAACCGCCTACCGAAACCACCACCATAACCGGCGTGAGGATCAGGGCGAAAATCATCAGGCTGGCCTGAACGGTGTCGGTCCAGCTCACCGCCAGAAAACCGCCGATAAACGTATACACGATGGTCGCCGCCGCACCTGCCCACAGGGCAGATTCATAGCTCATACCAAAGGTGCTTTCAAACAGGCGCGCGCCCGCCACAATGCCTGATGCACAGTAGATGGTGAAGAACAGCAGGATCACCAGCGCGGAGATAATCCGCAGCACGCGGCTTTTATCTTCAAAACGACCGGTGAAATAATCCGGCAGCGTCAGGGCGTTATTGTTGACTTCGGTATGAACGCGCAGGCGTCCGGCGACCAGCTTCCAGTTGATCCAGGCACCAAGCGTTAAGCCAATGGCGATCCAGCTTTCGGAAATCCCGGAAATAAATATGGCCCCTGGCAGCCCCATCAGCAGCCAGCCGCTCATATCCGATGCGCCAGCGGACAGCGCCGTCACCAGAGGACCCAGGCTGCGACCGCCGAGAATATAATCGTCAAAGTTTTTGGTGGAACGCCAGGCAAAAAAACCAATTAATATCATGCCAAATATATAAACCAGGAACGTCACCAGCATCGGGGTGCTAACAGCCATTAAACTTCTCCAGAGTGATTGAGCGGCGTATTGATCGCCGCTTATTGCGCCACCGGAACGGGGTGGCCCCAGACTTTTCTCGTCAGGCGACCGTATCCTGCCGTAACCTTTTGTTATTCACAAATGGTTTAACACAGCATTCACATCATTTTTCACTCTGCACAAATATGATTTTCATCAAGGTTGCACTCGCTCACGTTTTTGCCGGTTGCACCTGCAAAAAATGTTAACCCGCTCACTGAACAACGCGCCGCATTCATTATCCACACCGCAACCTGTATAACTTTTAATTAACAATCACCCTCTTTTCAGCCCTGTTAGCGCCGTCACATTTAACAAGGTTGCACAAAGTTGCAACATGCCGGATATTCACAGGACATCAATTATCGAATAACAGGAGTAAGGCATGGGGACGACCACAATGGGAGTCAAACTGGATGACGCCACCCGCGAGCGAATCAAAGCGGCGGCAAACCGGATTGACCGCACGCCGCACTGGTTAATCAAGCAGGCGATCTTTAATTACCTGGAAAGGCTGGAAAGCAACGAACCCATCGCGGAGATCCCTGCCCTGCATCATGCCGCAGAAACGGAAGAAAACGTGCCGCCAGTGGAAGATGTGCCCCAGCCATTTCTCGAATTTGCCGAAAATATTTTGCCGCAGTCGGTTAACCGCGCGGCGATCACCGCTGCCTGGCGGCGTGCCGAAACGGATGCCGTTCCGATGCTGCTGGAGCAGGCGCGCCTGCCGCAGGCCATTGATGAGCAGTCGCACCAGCTCGCATACCGGCTGGCCCAAACTCTGCGCGAACAGAAAAACGCCAGCGGGCGGGCGGGTATGGTGCAGGGGCTGTTGCAGGAGTTTTCTCTCTCCTCGCAGGAAGGGGTCGCGCTGATGTGTCTCGCCGAAGCGCTACTGCGTATTCCTGATAAAGCCACTCGCGACGCCCTGATCCGCGACAAAATCAGCAACGGCAACTGGCAGTCGCATATAGGTCGCAGTCCGTCCCTGTTCGTCAACGCGGCCACCTGGGGTTTGCTGTTTACCGGGCGGCTGGTCTCCACGCATAACGAATCCAGTCTGTCGCATTCGCTGAACCGCATCATCGGCAAGAGCGGCGAGCCGCTGATCCGCAAAGGGGTGGATATGGCGATGCGGCTGATGGGCGAGCAGTTTGTGACCGGCGAAACCATTTCTGCGGCGCTGGCCAATGCCCGTAAGCTTGAAGAAAAGGGCTTTCGCTACTCTTACGATATGCTCGGTGAAGCGGCGTTAACCGCAGCCGACGCCCAGGCGTATATGGTTTCTTACCAGCAGGCGATCCACGCGATTGGCAAAGCTTCTAACGGGCGCGGCATTTATGAAGGCCCGGGAATTTCCATTAAGCTTTCGGCTCTGCATCCGCGCTACAGCCGGGCGCAGTATGACCGCGTGCTGGACGAACTCTATCCGCGCCTGAAGTCGTTGACGCTGCTGGCCCGCCAGTACGATATCGGCATTAATATTGATGCTGAAGAGGCCGATCGTCTGGAAATCTCCCTCGATTTGCTGGAAAAACTGTGCTTTGAACCGGAGCTCGAAGGCTGGAACGGCATTGGCTTTGTGATCCAGGCCTACATGAAGCGCTGTCCGTTTGTTATTGATTATCTGATCGACCTGGCGACCCGTAGCCGTCGCCGTCTGATGATCCGCCTGGTGAAAGGCGCGTACTGGGACAGCGAAATTAAACGCGCCCAGATGGAGGGGCTGGAAGGTTATCCGGTTTATACCCGTAAGGTGTACACCGACGTCTCCTACCTTGCCTGCGCGAAGAAACTGCTGGCGGTGCCGAACCTGATTTATCCGCAGTTTGCCACCCACAACGCGCATACCCTGGCGGCTATTTATCATCTTGCCGGACAAAACTACTATCCGGGGCAATATGAATTCCAGTGCCTGCACGGAATGGGCGAGCCGCTGTACGAACAGGTGGTGGGTAAAATCGCCGACGGCAAGCTCAACCGTCCGTGTCGTATTTATGCCCCGGTGGGCACTCATGAAACGCTGCTCGCCTACCTGGTGCGCCGCCTGCTGGAAAACGGCGCGAACACCTCGTTCGTCAACCGGATTGCCGACAGCACCCTGCCGCTTGACGAGCTGGTCGCGAACCCGGTAGCCGCAGTGGAACAACTGGCGGCGCGGGAAGGTGAAGTCGGTCTGCCACACCCTAAAATCCCTCTGCCACGCGATTTGTACGGCGCAGGACGCGCTAACTCCGCCGGGCTGGACCTGGCGAGTGAACACCGGCTGGCATCGCTGTCTTCGGCCCTGCTGAACAGCGCCACCCAGAAATGGCTGGCGCTGCCGGTACTCGAAGAGGCGGTGCCGGAAGGCGAAATGACGCCGCTGATAAACCCTGCGGAGCCGGGCGATATCGTCGGCTATGTCCGGGAAGCCAGCGAAGACGAAGTGGATCGTGCGCTGGCCAGCGCAGTCAGCCAGGCCCCGGTGTGGTTTGCCACGCCTCCGCAGGAGCGCGCCGCCATTCTGCAACGTGCGGCGGTGCTGATGGAGGGCCGGATGCAAACGTTGATCGGCATTCTGGTGCGTGAGGCAGGTAAAACCTTTAGCAATGCGATTGCCGAAGTGCGCGAGGCGGTGGATTTCCTTCACTACTATGCGGCGCAGGTGCGCGATGATTTTGATAACGAAACCCATCGCCCGCTCGGTCCGGTGGTCTGCATCAGCCCGTGGAACTTCCCGCTGGCGATTTTTACCGGTCAGATAGCGGCAGCGCTGGCCGCCGGTAATAGCGTGCTGGCAAAACCAGCGGAGCAAACGCCGCTGATTGCCGCCCAGGGCGTAGCGATCCTGCTGGAAGCCGGCGTGCCGCCGGGTGTGGTGCAACTGTTACCAGGCCAGGGCGAAACCGTCGGCGCGCGCCTGACCGCTGACGAACGCGTGCGCGGAGTGATGTTTACCGGATCAACCGACGTGGCGGCCCTCCTCCAGCGCAGCGTCGCCACCCGACTGGATGCGCAGGGTCGCCAGACGCCGCTGATTGCCGAAACCGGCGGCCTGAATGCGATGATCGTCGATTCCTCCGCCCTGACGGAACAGGTCGTCATCGACGTGCTGGCCTCGGCCTTTGACAGCGCCGGACAGCGCTGCTCCGCGCTGCGGGTACTGTGTATTCAGGAAGACGCGGCGGAGCATACGCTGACCATGCTGCGCGGGGCGATGGCCGAATGCCGGATGGGCAACCCGGGTCGCCTGACCACCGATATTGGCCCGGTCATTGATGCCGAAGCGAAAGCCAATATCGAGCGCCATATTCAGGAGATGCGCGCCAAAGGCCGTCACGTCTTCCAGGCCGCGCGCGATGTCAGCGGTGATCGTCGCGAATGGCAAAGCGGCACGTTTATTATGCCGACGTTGATTGAGCTTGAAAGCTTCGATGAAATGACCAAAGAGATCTTCGGCCCGGTGCTGCACGTCGTGCGCTACCGTCGCAGCGAACTGCCGCAATTGCTTGAGCAGATTAACGCCGCAGGCTACGGCCTGACGCTGGGGGTGCATACCCGTATCGACGAAACCATTGCCCAGGTGACGGGCAAAGCGAAGGTCGGCAATCTGTACGTCAACCGCAATATGGTGGGCGCGGTGGTCGGCGTGCAGCCGTTTGGTGGCGAGGGACTTTCCGGCACCGGTCCGAAAGCGGGCGGTCCGCTGTATCTGTACCGCCTGCTGGCGAATCGTCCGCAGGACGCGCTACGTAAAACGCTGGCCCGCCACGACGCGGAACGCCCGGTGGACGCGCAGGTGAAAGCGCTTCTCACCCAGCCGCTGATCGCGCTGACGCAGTGGGCGGCATCGCGACCTGACCTTCAGGCACTGTGCCAGCACTATGGCGAACTGGCGCAGGCGGGTACCCAGCGCCTCCTGCCCGGCCCTACCGGGGAGCGCAATAGCTGGACGCTGCTGCCGCGCGAGACGGTGCTGTGCCTCGCAGATAATGACGATGACGCGCTGGTACAACTGGCGGCGGTGATGGCCGTGGGCAGTCGCATTCTGTGGAATGACGATCCGCTGCATCGCGATCTTTTTGCAAAGCTCCCTGCCCCAATCCAGGCGCGAATCACCTTTACCTCAGCCCAGCCCGTGACCACCCAGGCGCTGGATGCGGTTATCTTCCACGGTGATTCCGATAAGCTGCGCGAGCTTTGCAGCGATATTGCTGCGCGCGAAGGCGCGATCGTCCCGGTGATTGGCCTTGCCAGAGGCGAGACGGAGATTGCACTGGAACGTCTGTATCTTGAGCGATCTCTCAGTATCAACACCGCCGCCGCCGGGGGCAATGCCAGCCTGATGACAATTGGTTAAGCACTGGTTAATCTGTAAAGGCTCCTGCGCGGGAGCCTTATTTATTGAGGTAAAAGATGAAAAAAACGACCTTACTTATGGCGGCGATGCTGATAAGCGCTCCGGCTTTCGCTGACGAATGCGGCGATGCCTCCACGCAGGCCGCGATGAATCAGTGCAGCGCGGCCCAATACCAGGCGGCCGATAAAAAGCTGAATGAAACGTGGAATACCGCGCTTAAACGCGCCGAAGAGCCGCAGAAAGAACTGCTGAAAAAAGCGCAGCAAAAGTGGATCGCCCTGCGCGATGCTGACTGCGAACTGATTGCATCAGGCACCGAAGGCGGCAGCGTGCAGCCGTTAATTCACAATCAGTGCCTGACGGAAAAAACGGAAGAGCGCAACGCATGGCTCGGCTCAATGCTGCAATGTGAGGAAGGGGATTTAAGCTGTCCTTTGCCGCCCGCCAGATAATCGCCGCAATAAAAAACCGCCAGGTATAAACCCGGCGGTCAGGGGGTGATTTCAGGTACTTACTTCGACTTCAGAGAACAGTTGCGTTGTACTACTGATGCTTTGTACTACTGATGTTGCGTACTTCTGAGAGAACGGTCAGCTAACTATTTCGACTACCGCTGTGACCGCTTTTTCCCCCTTTTTTGCCAGCTTCAGAGGCGCGCTGGGGATCGTTCTTAAAATTCCCGCCGCTCTGCTGACCACCTTTACGGCCTGCTTCTGATGCTCTGTTTCGGTCTTCTGCAAAATTACCGGAACCACCACGATGGTTTGCCATTACTGACCTCCATTATTGATTAGACATCATACTGCATTCAGTAAAAGAGTATTCTTTCACCTCACGGCAAACTGCAAGAATCTTCAACTGCGCCGTGTAGAAATAAGCATAGTGGAACAGAATTTGTTGACCAGCCAGCATTAATATCTTGCAACGATTCACGGCGTTTTTTACGGCTTCGGCATCGCCGTATTTGATAAGTTTTTCTTATTTTTGGAAAAAAGCGGAGGGAGAAAAATGTGTCTGATTTTGTCGATGCGCCCAGAGTATGGGCGACTTGAAGCGCATCCGCATTAAGGCCGTGTGGGTGCCTGCTCGCGCTGCTGGCTGAGCAACGGCGGGTTATTATTGTGGCGCGCATAGCGGCTGGGCCAGATTTGCTCCGGCGCTACGCCAATGGCGTCGGCGATGATACGCTCCGCTTTCGGCCAGGACCGCGAGAGCGCGTTTTTCAGCGTGTCGGGTTTCATGCCGGATCGCACCGACAGCTTGCGTATAGATACTCCCCGTTTATGCAGAGCCGCGACGATGTCGATCCGGTGCCAATCTGCGCGTTTATCTTCATTTGTGACCATATTTCGATTAACCTTCTCCATTACTTTCTGGGATAACCCCACGGGATGACTGCGATTTACTAAACCGCATATAGTTTTGATCTCTTTTGAGATCATACAAAGGCTTTAAACACCATAATGTGATTTAAATCACATCATTTTGATCTCTATTTGAATCAATCGCATTGATAGTAATGGGATGTGAATAATGACGAATAATGTGGGCAATCCAGACGCGCAACACGCCCCGGATGAGTTACTGGCCGATCGGCTACGGTTTTTAATCGGCAGCCGGAGTACGCGCGCGGCAGCGAAGGACTGGCAGCTTTCTTATTCAACCCTCAACAACTATATCAACCGTGGGACTGAGCCGTCGCTGAGTGTGGCAATGCAAATCGCCAGGCTGGAGGGTGTGTCGGTAGAGTGGCTGGCATACGGCACGCACAACAGCGAACCGCCCCGCACGGCGCAGGAATGTGACACGCCGTACCAGGTTCCTTCCCAGACGGAAGACTCGCTGATTTCGGCGTGGTCAATGGTTTTTCAGTCGCTTAATCACGAGGAAAGGGGCGCTTTACTTCAGCGTATTCATCAGGCTGGCGTCGGCGGGCTCCTCGATGAACATCTGCTGCGTCACGATCTCGCCAGACATATTGACACGTTAAGCCCCCGGCAAAAAAATGAGTTTTACACCAGGGCGCTTCAACTGGTTGCGGACATTAAACAGGCAACCGACGAGTAAACCTTTCACGGTGACGCGTTTTTTTCTTTGCTGCCTCTTTCCGCCAGTGAGCGGCGCCGCGCGTCGTTAACGCGGCGCTTTCCCCTTCTCAGTCTGCTCTGATTATCCCGCCGCAGGTTTGCACTTTTGCCATCACGACATAGAGTTAAAGGAATATATAAATCTGAAGTCGTAAGGAGTAAGAGGAAATGGCAAAGATTCTGGTGCTCTATTATTCCATGTACGGACACATTGAAACGATGGCAAACGCCATTGCCGAGGGCGCAAAAAAGGTTTCCGGCACGGAAGTGGTGATTAAACGCGTCCCGGAAACCATGCCGAATGAACTATTCGAGAAATCAGGCGGTAAGCGTCAGGATGCGCCCGTGGCAACGCCGCAGGAGCTGGCCGACTATGACGCTATTATTTTCGGCACCCCCACCCGCTTCGGCAATATGGCCGGTCAGATGCGGACGTTCCTCGATCAAACGGGTGGCCTGTGGGCGAACGGCAGCCTGCGCGGCAAAGTGGCCAGCGTGTTCAGTTCGACCGGTACCGGCGGCGGCCAGGAACAAACTATTACCTCCACCTGGACAACGCTGGCGCATCACGGAATGGTGATTGTGCCGATTGGCTACGGCGCACAGGAACTGTTTGATATTTCCCAGGTTCGCGGTGGTACGCCGTATGGGGCGACCACGATTGCCGGGGGCGATGGTTCCCGCCAGCCCAGCGAGGAAGAGCTGGCAATTGCCCGTTATCAGGGCGAATACGTTGCAGGACTGGCAGTAAAACTCAATGGCTAATTTTCTCAGGAGAAACAGATATGCCTACTCAGGAAGCTAAAGCTCATCGCGTTGGTGAATGGGCCAGTTTACGTAATACCTCGCCAGAAATTGCAGAGGCCATTTTTGAACTGGCTGACTATGATGAAACGCTTGTCGAGAAGATTTGGGAAGAAGGCAATGATGAAGTGCTGATTCGCGCCTTTGAGAAAACCGACAAAGATTCGCTCTTCTGGGGCGAACAGACTATCGAACGTAAGAACGTCTGATGCATTGAGCCTCCGCACCGGCATCCGGTCGTTAGCCCGTCGGGTTATTTTGATTGACTGGAGGGTCCGGTGTCGGGGGTGATACCCGTCGTTGTGCATACTACGAAGCTCATTGTAGAGTACGCGTCAATTCGCGCCCAATAATATGTGGTTTATGCGCGCATAAAAAATGCCCGGCTGAATAATAATCGCTGTTCTTACGCGAGCTATGCTTTTATTTTCCCCAGCAGATAATCATACAACCTTCCGGCAATAAACTCCGCGTGTTCACGACGGACAATCAGGTTTAAGAAATAATACTGGGCGAATAAATCATCAATAAAAGGTTCACTAAGGCTGAAGAATTCAAGATAGGCTAAATAGATTTTTTTGATATCCTCTGAGGTCTGCTCCTGATCGAGACGATAGTTTGTTACGTCATAGAAAATATTGACGTACATATCATTAACATTGCTCAGTTCAATGAAAGGGGCATGGCCTTTTTCGCAGCGATCCCAGTGAGTATGGTTATTGCGATTTTTATAAACAAATTTAATCATTACAAACGCCCAAAGATAATATTTTGCCGATACGCTATCGCCGTTCCTGATTGCCGCACGTATCTGTACCGGATGGATTTTAACACCAGGCGAACGGGTAAAACACTCTCATCGGCATTAATTCTTTCGGTTTCTGTTATGGGGTCGCATAATATAACCGCCATGAATAAATTAGTCTGAAAATAATAATAATAAAACGGGAAGATCGCCTGAAGCCATCTTCCCGTCAGTTGTTACTGCGGTGATGATGCTTATTTCACCGCTTCATCCATTACCGCCGTGAATTTATCCATCGGGCAGAAGCCGTTAGCATCCACCGGGCAGCCTGTAAGCTCCAGGGTTACGCGCTGCGGGGGTGCCTGAAGCGTTAATTTATCGGCGTTGCGGATCTGCTCACTGCTCTGATACAGATACTCGATCTTCATCAGGTCGCTATTTCTCTGGCTGTCATGCCAGCGCTGGAAGACAATTTTGCCGCCAATGGGCGTGCGCTCATACTGATCGTGAAGCTCATAGGGTTTAAAATCCAGCGCCGTTAACAGTGAAGCAATGTTGGAATCGTGCCCCACCAGCAGAGTGATTTTTGGCGTTTTATCCGCCTCTTTGACCAGCGCTTTGTCGATATATTTCACCAGCGGTGCTGCCACATTGCGCGCCACTTCCGGCGAGGTGAAGAGGCTGTCCTGATACCCGTTTTTCAGGCGGGAAAGCACGCGCCACTGCTGATCGGTTTTAATTTCACCCCACGCCACCTGATCCATCGGGAAGCCTTCGTAATATTGCAGGGTGAAGGCGTCCACCAGTGAGTTACCGACTTTCAGTGGCCCGGAGACGCCCGGCTCCTCCTGATATTTGGCGCTGAAGCTGTCTTTCCCGTCGGTCAACGAACAGGTCTGTTTTTCTTTACAGGACGGTGAGTCTTTGTAATCGGTCAACTGCTCCAGCAGCTTGTAGCTCTCCGCCAACTGCATCTGCTGGCGTTCTTTGTCCATTGCCGTCGTTGCAGTCTGACTGAAGGATGGCGAATTATCGGTGATCACCGGGTTGAAGGTCGGGTCCATCGTGCCCATTTTTTCCTGATGGTGGACGGGCACATCGCAGCCGGGGAACGCGCCGGTTATGAAGAACTGGGCGGTGGCGACGGTACGTTGCAGGCTGTTAGCGTAAGCGTAAACGGTCTCCGGGGCCGGGCATTCGCCGGAGGTGACCATCCCCTGCTCCGCCAGCCACTCGCGCACGTAGTGTCCCATATACACTTCAAGGACTCCGCCTTTGGTGGTTAACTGACCGCCCGGCACATCCCACTCCGGCCATTTTTGCGGCGTAGACTGCTCCAGCACGCTGCCGTTATTCGCCAGCGGCGCGCGTAGGTTATGACGGCTCATGATTAATACCTGCTGGAGCTGATATCCTTCCGGCGTCGTCTGCGCCTGTGCGCCTGTGGTCATTAACAACGATGCGGCGACGCCAGCTGCGAGAAATGTCTTTTTCATACCTTGCCCTCAAAGGTTAATCGTTCGTTAATTGTGACAGATTTATGACAGAACCCGGACTCTCGCTGCGTTTGTGATTTCCGATCTGTGACCTTGCGCGTATTCAGGGCGAAAAAAAGGCCGCCTTAGCGACCTGAGAGATTTATTTCTTTTCCGGGGTCGGTTTTTTATCACCGGATTCCGGCGCTTCGCGCGGATCGTCTTTTTCAATATTCAGCATTTTTCTCTCCTTCAGGAACATCAGGATAATAAGTATAGACGATGGGCGTGGAACCCTGTGTCTCACCGCATAAGCCAGGATTAATCCCAGAGCGGGCACGCGCGAAAAGGTCTGCGCCCATACTTAATCATGAGTTTTTATCGCGGAGGTTAACATGGCCGTTTACCAACAAATTAACGGCACGCACTGGCGCAATATCTGGGTGGCAGGCGATCTACACGGCTGCTATAGCCTGCTTATGAATAAACTCAGTGGCATCGGCTTTTCCTGGCAGGAAGATTTACTGCTCAGCGTTGGGGATCTAACCGACCGGGGAAGCGAAAATTTGCCCTGCCTGGAACTGCTGAACCAGCCCTGGTTTCAGGCGATACGCGGAAATCATGAAGAGATGATGCTCGACGCACTGCACAGAGGCGGTACTACCAGCCTGTGGCTTATTAACGGCGGCGACTGGTATTTCCGGCTGGCGGAAGAAGATCAGCAGCGGGTCCGGTCGCTGTTACGACAGGTCGCCGCGTTGCCGCTCATCCTGGAGGTCAGGAGCCAGAATAAACGCTACGTTATTTGCCACGCGGATTATCCCGCTGACCATTACGCCATGGATAAACCCATTGATGAAGAAAAAGTCGTCTGGAGCCGGGAACGGATCACCGCCGCGCAGCGAGGCCGCTCGCAGCACATTAGCGGCGCAGAGGGGTTTATCTTCGGGCATACGCCATTGTCCACCCCGCTACATATAGCGAATCAGCATTATATTGATACGGGTGCGGTGTTCAACGGGCATTTAACGCTGATGCAGATTCAGGGAAATCAGGATGAGAGAGGGTGAAAAGCCAAAAAAACAAAGGGGTTATGTTTCGATAACCCCTTGTTTAATCTGGCGGAAGCGCAGAGATTCGAACTCTGGAACCCTTTCGGGTCGCCGGTTTTCAAGACCGGTGACAATTACAATAAAATCAATAACATAATATTTTCCCCTGGTAAACTGTTTAAAGTTTGTACCCAGTAAAAACAATATGTCAGACACTTTTCGAAAGATAGTATACCAACGCCTTTCTATGAATTCTGCCTTCCATGGCTATAGATTCCCATTCATCATAATCACCGTCATCAGGTGGTGTTCCCGGTATCTCAGTGAATTTTAAAAGCTTGAAATATCATCGATTTATATGGCACGTATTACTTAACAGCATTAAAGAATTTAGGGTTTATAGTTAAATATTAGTAAGGACTTAAGTAACTAAACCATTAATAAGGACATTTAAAATGGCAATACCAGCATACCTGTGGTTGAAGGACGACGGCGGCGCGGATATCAAAGGCTCAGTCGATGTCAGGGATCGCGAAGGCAGTAAGAATTTGATTTGGTTTGCTTTGTACCGCGTAGACGGCAATATTGATGATCACACGTTTATTGACGCTGTGGACCGAGGTAATTTCAGGCTCCACCCGGCAGGCTACGAGGGGATCAGTAATGGCTGCATTACGCTACCGTCCCCCTCTCACTTTTTGATATTGAGGGATGCCCTATTGAGAACGCCTAAGTTCCAGGTATCCGGTTCACTCTATGCCTACGGCACAGTTCAGGTCTATTAACCATGACGCCAGCAAAACAGGCAGGATTATGGCTCGCACAATTTTTGTCTTTCTTCATCATTTTTGCGGCGTTCTACCTCCTCTTGCCTGAGGTGTATTTATTTGAGATCTTCAGTAATTCGATAGGATTTATCACGGAAGCTGACTGGAACGATTTGTTTATGTTCGCAGTTCTGGGCTTGTCAGTGCTCATTAATGCCTTATTAATATTGGCTGTAGGCGCGATAAAACAGAAACGGGGCGGCAGATGAAAGCTATTCATATTGCCCTGCTGTGGCTGTTATCTTTCGCTGCTTACGCTGTGGTGCTAACCCTGATGTATGCGCTCGTTCCAGCAGGCAAGTTATTCTTTCTGTACGATAAGATTGCTGGCCCGGTGTATGGTGCTGAGTGGGATAACATTTACAGCAACGTAATAATTTTTGGCAGTGCCGCAATAACGTTTTTAGTAGTATGGATGATGGCGGCGCTGGTGTCGCACCATTTTAAATTCAGATGATATCGCTACGGGTAGGGAACGGTCCAGGTATATTAATGAAACCAATCAGACACGTTTTTTTATGGCTTATTGAGCTGCTTTCACTGGCCGTTATTTATAGCCTTCTTTGCTACTTCGTACCCGATGAAGCACTTTTTTCATGGTACGAAAATAAATACGGTTTTGTGATGGAAAATCAGTGGTATAACTGGTTCACAACTATTCTCATGATTGTTGCCGTACTTTTTAACTGCATATTGATTTTTTGCATTGGTTCTTTGTACCGAATAAAAATGAAGCAGAATATTTGAAATAAATTAGAAGGGATGATGTGTTCCCCGCGCCAGCGGGGATAAACCGATCATAGTGTGCTCCAGTGATTATTATTACGTTTTAGCTGTGTTTATGCTGACTGAAATCCCGTTCAAATCGCTTGAGTTGATGCCATCTGGAAAATTCACCACTTCCGAAAAAAAAACCAATGTAGATGATGCTGTAGCCACCAGGTACGTCCGTACTGAGATCGCTGATTACAGCTTTACCGAAAATCAAGATTTTATAGTTTTTTCCAATTCTGGAAAAAATAGAGTGGGCCGCCATCGAAAAGACTATCACCTCACCTTAGACACCGCCAAAGAACTGACCATGGTAGACCGCAGTGACAAAGGGCGTCAGATTCGCCGATATTTCATCGAATGCGAAAAGCAGTTGCACCAGCAATCTATCTCACTAACCCCAGCTAAGCCCGTCGTCAAAACCCGCCGTGAAGAAATTTATTATGAAAACGATATTCCGGTAGCCCGGCGACCAATTGCTGATGGTGAGATTTTGATGCACCCCGATTCCTGTTTAGAGCATGTCATGCGATGTGGATTTGTGATCATCCCCTGTGACGGGATGGGAAAAATGACACTGGATGAGTTGTGGTTGATGGCGGAAGAGACAAAAAAATTACGTGATCGGGTGAGAAAAAGCTGTCAGGAATTGGCGGAAAAATACGATTTTTGAGGCAATAAATCAGAAAGATATACCAACAGCCAAAAAAACAAAGGGGTTATCTTTCGATAACCCCTTGTTTAATCTGGCGGAAGCGCAGAGATTCGAACTCTGGAACCCTTTCGGGTCGCCGGTTTTCAAGACCGGTGCCTTCAACCGCTCGGCCACACTTCCGGAATGAGGCGCACTATAAACATCCCCATGCGCCGTGTAAAGCCCTATTCTGTTCAATCGCCTGAAAAACCGCCAAAAAAGGCTTATTCGCCTGAAATAACAGCAGCCTGGCGATTTAATCAGCGCTTATCTTCGTGTTTTTTAATGTACAGGTCTTTGCTGTAGTAGTAACCCAGGCTGTCCGGGGCGAATCCGCCGATCCACGGTTTGACCAGGTGGGTGCGAACATAGTGATAAACCGGGATGGCCGGAACGTCCTGCGCCAGGATGTCCTCTGCCTGCTGGTAATAATTCCCCCGCGCTTTCACATCAGCCGATTTCGCCGCATTGACCAGCGCCTCATCATAAGCCGGGTTGGTGTATTTACTGGTGTTTTCGCTATCGCCGGTACGGAAATTGTTCAGGAAGGTCGCCGCATCGTCGTAATCGGCAATCCACGCATAGCGAACCACGTCAAAGCTGCCGGTGTGCATCGCGTCCAGCATGGTTTTCCACTCCTGATTTTGCAGTTTTACCTCCACGCCAAGATTTTTCTTCCACATGGAACTGGCAGCGATAGCGATGCGCTGATGGGTTTCCATGGTGTTATACAGCAGATTAAACGACAGCGGATGACCGTCACCAAAGCCCGCCTCAGCCAACAGTTTCTTCGCTTCGGCAATACGTTTGTCACGCGGCCAGCTTGCGTAGTCCGGACCGTGAAGTTTAACGCCGCCGATTTCCGGCTGGCTAATCACCCATGCGGCGCGCTGCCCCTGCGCCATCACTTTTTCGGCGATGATGTCTTTATCGAGCGCCATATTCAGAGCGCGACGCACACGCGGATCGTTGAACGGCGCTTTGGTAGTATTGAACTGATAATAATAGGTTGCCAGCTGTGGGGAGACGTTAACCTGGTCGCCCAGCGTTTTTTTCAGTTGGCTAAACTGGTTGACCGGTACGGTATAGGTGATATCAATTTCTCCCGCCCGGTAGCGGTTCACGTCGGCAGTTTCGGCGGAGAGCGGCAGATAGGTCACTTTATTAATGACTGTGTTTTTATCATCCCAGTAGCGCGGATCACGCAGCGCCACGATGCGTTCGTTAACCACCCATTCCGAAAGCTTGTACGCGCCGCTGCTGACGAAATGCTCCGGTTTGGTCCACTGATCGCCAAAACGGTTAACCAGCACTTTATCGACCGGCACCAGCGACGGGTGCGCCAGCATTGCGAGGAACGAGGCGGTCGGCTGGGTTAACGTTACCTCAAGCGTGGCATCGTCCAGCGCCTTCACGCCAAGCGTGTCAGGGGCTTTTTTACCCTGCGCAATATCGGCAGCATTTACAATGTGCATATTGCCCGGATAGCTGGCGTAAGGTGAGGTGGTTTTAGGATCGACCAGCCGCTGCCAGCTATAAACAAAATCCTGCGCAACGATCGCCGTGCCGTCAGACCAGGTTATGCCCGGACGCAAATGGAAAATCCATACCGTATTATTTTTATTTTCCCACGACTGGGCGAGATGCGGCTCAATAGTACCATCAGCTTTTACGCCCACCAGCCCGTCGAACATATCGCTGATAAGATTAAACTCAACGTCACTTTCTACTTTATGCGGATCCAGCGATGCAGGCTCGCTACCATTATTCCTCACCAGCTCCTGCCGGGCCGCCAGCTCAACACCGGCAGGCACCGTTGCCGCCAGTGCAGGCGCAGCTGCGCAGGCTACCGCTGCGGCCAGTAACGTGTATCTGTATGATTTATTGTTTGTTAGATTCATTTCCTTTGCCTCATCCAGTGAATATTTATCAACGACCTCTTCACTCATAACGGCAGTTAGCAGGCAAAGCAATCATTTTTCACGACCTATAAGACGTTGATCTCGCTTGCCCTGAAGTTCATACGTTCATTCTGCCAGCAGCGCATTTCTTGTTATTTTATTCTGGAGTGCATATATGAAGTGAGTAAAGATGGGTAAAACTGATTTGCCGCTGGGCTGTAATTTCCTATTATTCTCGGTAATTATACCTGTCTATAAGAGAGTGATTTCATGGATCGTATTATTACCTCATCACGCGATCGTTCATCGCTGCTTAGCACGCATAAAGTGCTGCGTAATACCTATTTTCTGCTCAGCCTGACGCTGGCTTTTTCGGCGATTACCGCCACCGCCAGCACCGTGCTGGCGCTGCCTTCTCCGGGGCTGATCCTGACGCTGGTCGGCATGTACGGTCTGATGTTCCTGACCTACAAACTGGCGAATAAGCCTTCCGGCATTCTGGCCGCTTTCGCCTTCACCGGCTTCCTGGGCTACATCCTGGGCCCAATCCTCAACGCCTACCTCTCTGCGGGCATGGGAGATGTGATCGGCATGGCGCTGGGCGGTACGGCGCTGGTGTTCTTCTGCTGCTCGGCTTACGTACTGACCACCCGCAAAGATATGTCCTTCCTCGGCGGGATGCTGATGGCAGGGATCGTCGTGGTCCTGGTCGGAATGGTTGCCAATATCTTCCTGCAACTTCCGGCGCTGCACCTGGCGATTAGCGCGGTATTTATCCTGATCTCATCCGGGGCGATCCTGTTTGAAACCAGCAATATCATTCGCGGCGGCGAAACCAACTATATTCGCGCGACCGTGAGCCTGTACGTCTCGCTGTACAATATCTTTATCAGCCTGCTGAGCATCCTCGGATTTGCCAGCCGGGACTAACCGTTCGCCAGGCCATTCCCGAAGCCCTGCTTATGCAGGGCTTTGTTTTTTGCTAAACTGCCGCCAGTTTAATGACGTTGTGAAAGATTATGCTGAATTTTGCAGGCCGTGAGTTTGAAACCGATAGCGAAGGCTATCTGAAAGATACCCACCAGTGGAGTGAAGCGCTGGCGGGCGCAATTGCTGAACAGGAAGGCATTACCCTCTCCCCGGAACACTGGGAAGTGGTGCGCTTTGTGCGCGAGTTTTATCTGGAATTCAACACCTCCCCGGCGATCCGTATGCTGGTGAAGGCGATGGCCAATAAATTTGGCGAGGAGAAAGGCAACAGCCGCTATCTTTATCGTCTGTTTCCGAAAGGCCCGGCTAAGCAGGCCACGAAAGTTGCGGGCCTGCCCAAACCGGTGAAATGTATTTAATAGCGGATTTTAAAGCTGGTCCACGAGGGATCGCCCCGGGAGGGCTCCGTCAGAACCTTCTCCACGCTGGCACTGCGTGGGCCGCCCGCTTTTAACCACGCCAACAGTTTCTCGACCTGTTCGCCCTCACCGCAGGCGACGACTTCCACGCTGCCGTCGTCGAGATTACGCGCGTAGCCAGTCAGCCCAAGCTTTTGCGCTTCGTGCTGGGTGGTGTAGCGAAAACCGACGCCCTGCACCCTGCCGTGAACCCAACACTTTACGCAGCGGGCCGATGTTGCATCAGACATAAAAACCTCACTGTTTAAGAACCACTGGCTAAGTTTAACAGCACATCGCTTCCTCCAGGATACCGACGATGTGTTTCGTAACGCGTTGCATTTCCCGGCCGAAGTCGGGAAAATGCGCCCGATCCCTTCATTTGACAGAAAAGTAAACTATGAGCGTACGTTTAGTGTTAGCCAAAGGGCGCGAGAAATCGTTGTTGCGCCGCCATCCGTGGATCTTCTCCGGCGCGGTTGCCCGTATGGAAGGTAAAGCCAGCCAGGGCGAGACGATTGATATTGTCGATCACCAGGGTAAATGGCTGGCGCGCGGGGCGTATTCTCCCGATTCACAGATCCGCGCCCGCGTCTGGACGTTCGATCAGCAGGAATCCGTTGATATCGACTTTTTCGTGCGCCGCCTGCAACGCGCGCAGGTCTGGCGCGACTGGCTGGCAAAACGTGACGGACTGGATGCCTGGCGTCTGATTGCCGGGGAATCTGACGGTCTGCCGGGCGTGACCATTGACCGCTTTGACAATTTCCTGGTGCTGCAACTGCTGAGCGCAGGCGCTGAGTACCAGCGCGCGGCGTTAATCTCCGCGTTGCAGTCACTGTGGCCGGAATGCGCGATTTACGATCGCAGCGATGTCGCGGTGCGTAAGAAAGAAGGTCTGGAGCTGACTCAGGGGCCGGTGACGGGTGAACAACCGCCTGCCCTGCTGCCTGTTCAGGAACACGGCATGAAGCTGCTGGTGGATATTAAAGCCGGGCACAAGACCGGTTACTATCTCGATCAGCGCGACAGCCGCCTGGCGACCCGCCGCTATGTTGAGAATGCCCGGGTGCTGAACTGCTTTTCCTACACCGGCGGCTTTGCCGTGTCGGCGCTGATGGGTGGCTGCCGTCAGGTGATTAGCGTGGACACCTCTCAGGAAGCGCTCGATGTGGCGAAGCAGAACGTGGAGCTGAACCAGTTAGATCTCAGCAAAGCGGAATTTGTCCGTGATGACGTCTTCAAGCTGCTGCGCAAATACCGCGACAACGGCGAGAAGTTTGACGTTATCGTGATGGACCCGCCCAAGTTTGTGGAAAACAAAAGCCAGTTGCAGGGTGCCTGCCGGGGTTACAAAGACATCAACATGCTCGCGATCCAGTTGCTGAATCCCGGCGGCGTGCTGCTGACGTTTTCCTGCTCCGGGCTGATGACCACCGACTTATTCCAGAAAATCGTCGCCGATGCCGCAATAGATGCCGGTCGTGATATACAATTTATAGAGCAGTTCCGTCAGGCCGCCGATCATCCGGTGATCGCCACCTACCCGGAAGGACTCTATCTGAAAGGGTTTGCCTGTCGCGTCATGTAACTTGAAAAAGGGAAAATCAGCCCCACATGGATGGTAGAGCAATTTTCCCCTGGAGGTGACTATGATTGCCAGCAAATACGGCATTGGTCAGCAGGTGCGCCACACCCTGTTGGGCTATCTGGGCGTTATTGTGGATGTCGATCCTGAGTATTCTTTAGACGAGCCAGATGCTGAGGAACTTGAAGTAACAGACGAACTGCGTGCCGCGCCCTGGTACCATGTCGTTATGGAGGATGACAGCGGGCAACCGGTCCATACCTATCTTGCTGAAGCGCAGTTAAGTAATGAAATGCTGGAAGAGCATCCGGAACAGCCTTCAATGGACGAACTGGCCCGTTCCATTCGCCGCCAGCTCCAGTCACCCAGACTGTGTCACTAATCTGAAAATAGCCCGCACGGCTTTCCCGGCGGGCTTTTTTATTTACTTCGCCAGACCCAGACGCGGAATTTCAATCGCCGGACAGCGATCCATCACCACATTCAGCCCGGCATCACGAGCCAGCACCGCCGCCTGTTCGTTAATGACGCCCAGCTGTAGCCACAGCGTTTTCGCCCCGACGGCAATCGCTTCCTGGGCCACGCCCCATGCGGCTTCGGAATTGCGGAAAACGTCAACCATATCGATTTTTTCCGGCACCTCGGCTAACGTCGCATAGCCCTGCTGACCCAGCAGCGTGCTCCCCGCCACTTTCGGTGAAACCGGGATCACGTGATAGCCCTGATCCAGCAGATATTTCATCACCCGGTAGCTGGGACGGTCGGGTTTATCGCTCGCGCCTACCAGCGCAATGGTACGGGTGGATGTCAGGATGCCTGCAATATCGTTCTCTTTCATCTTATCCTCCGGGCAGTTTCAGCCAGTGTACGCTAATCCTGGCAGAGCAACCATCGAACCCACAAGGCCGGGTGGTCTGAAAAAGAGAGGCTGATGAATTCACATTTTTTGCTTACGCACCTTGCAGCCGCAGTCACTTCCAGTAATCTGTAGCCAAATCAAACGATGGATATTTATTATGGAACTGACGACACGCTCGCTACCGCCGCGTAAGCATATTGCGCTGGTCGCGCACGATCACTGCAAAGAGATGTTGATGAAATGGGTCCAGCGCCACCAGCCGCTGCTGACGCAGCATGTACTGTATGCTACCGGGACGACCGGCAAGCTGATCCAGCGTGCGACCGGGCTTGACGTAAACGCAATGTTAAGCGGCCCGATGGGTGGCGATCAGCAGGTCGGAGCGCTGATTGCCGAAGGCAAAATCGACGTGCTGATTTTTTTCTGGGACCCGCTCAATGCCGTCCCACACGATCCTGACGTCAAGGCCCTGCTGCGGCTGGCAACGGTGTGGAATATTCCGGTTGCCACTAACGTCTCCACCGCTGACTTTATTATTCAGTCGCCGCAGTTCAGCGACAGCATTGAGATCCTGATCCCCGATTATCAACGCTATCTTGCCGAACGCCTGAAATAATCACGGCTTGCGCGCGACCGGCACGTCGAGCTGTTTTAAGTCTTCGACAAAATCAGACGGCTGTTGTTTGTTAAACAGCAGCCAGACGCGCTGCCGGGCACGGGTGATCGCCACGTACAAAAGGCGGCGCTCTTCCGCATCCGGGTAGTCTTCCGGTTGCGGCAGCAGCGCCTGCTCCATCACCGATTCCCGTGCCGGGGCCGGAAAACCCTCCTGCCCCTCTTCCAGACCCAAAATAATCACGTAATCCGCCTGCTGTCCTTTACTGGCGTGGATCGTCATAAACGTCAGATTCAGATTCGGCCAGCGGGTTGCCGCTTTTTCAAGCGTGGCTGGCTTCAGGTGATGATAACGAGCCAGCAGCAGAATACGCTCTTCCGGGCGGGCATAGCCGCTGAGCTTGTCCAGCAGGGCATCAAGCTGGTCGTCGGCCATTAACGTGACTGCTTTTTTATCGCCCGCCTTCAGGCTGTTAAGCGGTTTCTTAAGCTGGTGAGGATTCTGCTGAATAAAGCGGTTCGCCACCTCACCGATGCGACTGTTGAAGCGGTAGGTCGTGTCCAGCGCGCAGCGGTCGCCTTCCCCAAAATAGTGATTAAACGCGGTGGTCAGCGACATTTGCGCGCCGCTGAAACGATAGATTGCCTGCCAGTCATCACCCACCGCAAAGAGTGAGGTCCGGGTATTCTGCTTACGCAGCGCCGCCAGTAGCGCGGCACGCTGTGGCGAGATATCCTGAAACTCGTCCACCAGAATGTGCTTCCACGGGCTGATAAAGCGCCCTTTCTCCAGCACGTTGATGGCCTGGTGAATAAGACCTGAGAAGTCCACTGCATTTTCCGCTTTCAATGCCGTTTTCCAGGCTTTCAGTAGCGGGGCCATCAGTTTGACGCGACGGCTGAAAAGATCGCGCACCTCTTCCGGCGCTGAGGCGATCATCTCCGCCTGCGCTCCCCCATGCATCCGCATCAGGCTGACCCAGCGGTCGAGGCGGCTGCCTATACGCCGGAGCACTTTTTTATCATTCCAGAAACTGCCTTCCGGCAATTCCCACGCCATTTCGTCTTCCAGCCACTGCCGCCAGCCTTTGGCCTGGGCTTTCTTCTCCTGGCACTGCTGCTGCCAGACATCGGTAAGCAGCTTCTGGCGAGCGGGGGCGTCGTTTTCCAGGGCGCTCACCTCCGGCACTTTTTTACTGCCCTGACGAATAATATGCAGCGCCAGCGAATGGAACGTGCGCGCGCTGATCTCTTCGGTGTGCAGCCGCTCACGAATGCGTTCGTCCATCTCTTGCGCCGCTTTACGGCCAAACGCCAGCAGCAGGATTTGATCCGCCGCCGCTTCACCGCGCGCCAGCAGCCAGCCCGCACGCGCCACCAGCACTGAAGTCTTGCCGCTGCCAGCGCCAGCCAGCACCAGCAGCGACGGCTCGCCATTGACCACCGCCCGCGCCTGGGCCGGGTTAAGCGGCGAACTTTCGATCTGTTCAAAGAATTCCGCATACTCAGCGAGCATGGTTTCAGTAAAGGACTGGTTATGCGCCAGTCGGCAGCTTTCGCTGTCTTTCAGCCACGCCTGACACTGCTGCCAGGCGTCGCGGCAGTTATCGAAACTGTCGAGGCGGCTGGTCGGCACCGGCAGAGCATCCAGCGCACGCAGAATTTTCTCTTGCAGCCCCGTCGTTTGCTGACGGGTCAGCCACGTGCCCCCGGCGCTGCTGCGGGCAATTTCCTCAAGCTGTTCGTTCAGCACCCCGGCAGCGATGTCGCTCATTTGCGCGCTCCACTGCTGCCACAGCGCGAGAAGATGATTATGAAAGCGCTGGGTTTCGCCCCACTCGGTTCCGTGCAGCCGCACAACTTTATCTTCCGGCAGGACAAACTCCAGTTCGCCCCATACCAGCCCGCGCTTGCAGTGAACGGAAATGAGCTGATTGAAAGGAATGAGATATTCATGACGTTCCCCGGACACTTTGACCCCGGCGTTAAGGATTTCCACCCGGTCATAGGGGTGCTGCGCCATGCGTTTGCCTAAAGAGGTTGCTTTCAGTTCCATGCTACATTTGATCCTGACGGTACCTGTTGCTCATCAGTTTAACCGTCAGATACCGGGTGCTCCAGCCAAAAAAACGTTACAATTGCCGCAAAGCGTTATTCCCGTATTATTATTGAGGCTGTATGCGCACCATTTTGAATATCCTGAAATTTATGCCGAAGAACATTTCTGCCCGCTCGTCTGGCTTCCGGCAACGCTTATAACAATAACGCCAGCCGCTTTCTGGCCCTTAGATTGCCGCGCGGTCTTCATCAAAATGGATTGCGCCGCACCTTATTGCTTTCAGTCAACAGGATTATTATCGCTATGCTAAGCCCCCTGATCCGCCGCTATACAGGGAATAGCGCCTGGCTTTATAACGTCAGAATTTTCATTGCTTTATGCGGCAGCACTGCGCTGCCGTGGTGGCTGGGAGAGGTGAAACTCACGATCCCGCTGACGCTCGGCGTGGTCGCCGCTGCGCTGGCCGATCTCGACGATCGTCTTACCGGGCGGCTGCGCAATCTCGCCATTACCCTGGTCAGCTTTTTTATCGCTTCGGCGTCGGTAGAATTGCTGTTTGACTGGCCGTGGCTGTTTGCCCTCGGCCTGACGATTTCCACCAGCAGCTTTATTTTGTTGGGCGGACTGGGCCAGCGCTACGCGACCATCGCCTTTGGTGCACTGCTGATCGCCATTTACACCATGCTTGGCGTCTCGCTTTATGCGCACTGGTATCAGCAGCCGCTACTGCTGCTGGCCGGTGCGGTCTGGTATAACCTGCTGACGCTTAGCGGACACCTTATTTTTCCGATTCGCCCGTTGCAGGATAATCTGGCCCGCAGCTATGAGCAGCTGGCGCACTATCTGGAGCTGAAATCCCGCCTCTTTGATCCTGATATTGAAGATGAAAGCCAGGCTCCAACCTATGATCTGGCGCTGGCAAACGGTCAACTGGTGGCGATTCTGAATCAGACCAAAGCGTCATTGCTCACGCGCCTGCGCGGTGACCGTGGACAGCGCGGTACCCGGCAAACGCTGCATTACTATTTTGTCGCCCAGGATATTCATGAACGCGCCAGTTCGTCGCATATTCAGTATCAGACCCTGCGCGACAGCTTCCGCTACAGCGACGTGATGTTTCGCTTTCAGCGCCTGCTGTCAATGCAGGCGCAGGCCTGCCAGCAGCTCGCCCAGGCAATACGCCTGCGTACGCCCTGGCAGCACGATCCGCGCTTTGAAAAAGCGTTTACTCATCTCGATGCGGCGCTCGATCGGGTGCGGGCATCCGGCGTGCCGGACGATCAAATAAAAGCGCTGGGCTTTCTGCTTAATAATCTGCGGGCGATAGACGCCCAACTGGCGACCATTGAATCAGGTCAACCGCAACCGCGCAGCGAGACCGAAAATTTGCTGGCGGATGACAGCCTGCATGGGTTTAGCGATATCCGCCTGCGCTTAAGCCGCAACTTTTCCCCGGAATCCGCATTGTTTCGCCATGCGGTGAGGATGTCTGTGGTGCTGTGCGTGGGCTACGCGTTTATTCAGTTTACCGGGCTGCACCACGGCTACTGGATATTGCTTACCAGTCTGTTTGTCTGCCAGCCAAACTACAACGCGACCCGTCATCGCCTCGCGCTGCGCGTGCTCGGTACGCTGGTCGGGGTAGCGATTGGCCTGCCGGTCCTGTTTTTTGTCCCGTCCATTGAGGGGCAACTGATCCTTATCGTGCTGACCGGGGTGCTGTTCTTCGCCTTTCGTAACGTCCAGTATGCGCACGCCACCATGTTTATTACCCTGCTGGTGCTGCTGTGCTTTAACCTGCTGGGCGAAGGTTTTGAGGTGGCGTTACCGCGTATTTTCGATACCCTCATCGGCTGCGCCATCGCCTGGGCAGCGGTGAGCTTTATCTGGCCGGACTGGAAGTTCCGCAATTTACCGCGCGTGCTGGAGCAAGCCATTAACGCTAACTGCCGTTATCTGGACGCCATTCTTGAGCAATATCATCAGGGCCGGGATAACCGTCTCTCTTACCGAATCGCGCGCCGCGATGCCTACAACCGCAATGCGGAGCTGGCGTCGGTGGTGTCGAATATGTCCACTGAACCGAAGGTTTCCGCTGAAACGCTTGAAAATGCCTTCCGCCTGCTGTGCCTGAATCACACCTTCACCAGCTATATTTCAGCGCTGGGCGCGCACCGCGAAAAGCTCAGTAATGACGAGGTGCTGGCGCTGCTGGACGATGCGGTATGTTACGTTGACGACGCCTTTCATCATAACGAAGCCGATAAACCGCGCGTGCGGCAGGCGCTGGATGAGCTGATCCAGCGTATCCGGCATCTTGAACCTCATACCCACAGTACGGAACCGCTGGTACTGCAACAAATCGGGCTACTGGTGACGCTCCTGCCAGAGATTAGCCATCTGCAACAGCAGGTCGCGCCTCCCCGTCCTTAACCCGGTACAGGCAGCGTTAAGTGTCCTGCTTAACGCTGCACAACCCCGATCTGTAATACGCGCAGGCCAAAACCTGAAGGTATACAACCGGGCAATAATTGTAGCGACAGCTTTAACCCTCAACGGCGCTCAGTGTTAATCCGGCCATGCCGACTTTGATGGCGGCGTTATCTTCTGAAATTCAGTGTCCCCTGTATCCCGATCGAGATGGGGATACAGGGGCGGATTTACGCTGTTTAGCGCATTATGTTAATCCGACGGGTTACCGAAAACGGCAGGCAGGCTGTTATGCCAGTCGGTGAGCTCCTGTCGTCTTTGTACCGGCAGCGTTGCTTCATGTGCGCCAGCAATCGCCCCCTCCAGCGCATAAAGCAGCTTTACCGATAAATATTTTTTCTTCTTTCTGATCCTAAGCCATGCCTGCTGCGCACCCAGCGCACGCAGTTCTTCCTGAGTGCTAATTCCGGCCTCCATCAGCATGACTTCCAGATGACAGGTGATATTTGGCAAATCCTTAAGCCTTTTTTCATGCTGGCGCTGAACTTTCTCCTGCCGGGCGGCCTGTAGTGAAAAAGAGCTGAGATGGACAAGCGTTTGTGGATCTCGCCAGAGGGATTCATCGACCCGATAATAGTTAAGTAAAATCGGACGACCGCGTTTAAACAGCGTCAGCAGTGACGCTGCATGTTTTACCTGATAGGGTGCGCTTTCTTCGCACACCCGCAGATACAGTTCCCCTTTAGCTACCATGGCAAAGACCGTATTATCAATGGCCAGACTATAACCGCCAAAGAGCGCCCGATAACGAACATCCCCCAAAGATGAAAGGTATTCTTGCGACTGATAAATCCGTTTGTAAGAAACATCGTTCATGATTAATCCTTAAAAATCATGTAGATAAAACATTACTTATACTAACGGATCCGCTAATCAGGAAAATAGGCAACTTCGAGCCACGCGGCAAGATGAATTTCGTTTTCAGGATGACTTAAGTCCAAATTTGCGAGTCGCTTTCAGAAAATGAGGTTGATCTTTATACGCAACCGGGATACTGTATATGCATACAGTAACCAACAGGGCTGGATTGATTATGTACACTTCAGGTTATGCAAATCGCAGGTCTTCTTTTTCGTCAACGGCAAGCCCCAGGGTCTATGCTGCTAATGAGCAAACCTCTACCGGCTTAATCAGCGAAGTTGTCTATCGTGAAGACCAGCCCATGATGACCCAACTGCTTTTACTGCCCCTGCTCCAGCAGCTCGGTCAGCAATCGCGCTGGCAGCTCTGGCTGACGCCGCAGCAAAAACTGAGCCGGGAATGGGTTCAGGCTGCCGGATTACCCTTAACCAAAGTGATGCAAATTAGCCAAATGTCACCGTGCAATACCCTGGAATCCATGATCAGGGCATTGCGTACCGGTAACTACAGCGTGGTTATTGGCTGGCTGACAGACGAACTGACCGAAGAAGAATATTCACGCCTGGTGATGGCGGCTGAGGAAGGTCATGCAATGGGCTTTGTGATGCGTCCCATCAGGGGGAGTAATCAAAGCGGCAGACACTTCAATGGGCTAAAAATTCACTCAAATTTGTATCATTAATCCCATTTAAGACTTTTCCTGGCATTTTTTTTAATATGTCAGCAACCTTTTTATTATACAGGTAAAATTCGCGACAATGCTTGTCTGGTGCGGTTTCCGGGCTGTTTCACTGTCCGAAAATCGTGCTTAAATGTTTCATAATATGTTCAGCAACTCTTTTTTTTCATATGCCTGACGGAGTTCACACTTGTAAGTTTCCAACTACGTTGTAGACTTTACATCGCCAGGGGTGCTCGACCTAAGCCGTTAATATCGGCAGCGTAATTTCTGAGACACGCCCCCGGTGAAGGATTTAACCGTGAGTTTCTTTGAATATTCATGGCGATTTTTGGATGATAACGAGGCGCAAAAAATGAAAAAGACAGCTATCGCGATTGCAGTGGCACTGGCTGGCTTCGCTACCGTAGCGCAGGCCGCTCCGAAAGACGAAACCTGGTACACTGGTGCTAAACTGGGCTGGTCCCAGTACCATGACACCGGGTTTATCCCGAACGATGGTCCGACCCACGAAAGCCAGCTTGGTGCTGGTGCCTTCGGTGGTTACCAGGTTAACCCGTACGTTGGTTTCGAACTGGGTTATGACTGGTTAGGCCGTATGCCGTACAAAGGCGACAATGTTAATGGCGCTTTCAAAGCACAGGGCATTCAGCTGACCACCAAACTGAGCTACCCGGTAGCTGACGATCTGGACGTTTATACCCGTCTGGGTGGTATGGTTTGGCGTGCAGACGCTAAAGCTCAGTCTCGCGTAAGCGGCGACACCTTCAAAGATCACGATACCGGTGTTTCTCCGGTCTTCGCTGGTGGTCTGGAATGGGCTGTAACGCGTGACGTTGCTACCCGTCTGGAATACCAGTGGACCAACAACATCGGCGACGCTAACACCGTTGGTACTCGTCCGGACAACGGTCTGCTGAGCCTGGGTGTTTCTTACCGCTTCGGCCAGCAGGAAGATGCTGCACCGGTAGTTGCTCCGGCACCGGCTCCGGCACCTGAAGTACAGACCAAACACTTCACTCTGAAGTCTGACGTTCTGTTCACCTTCAACAAAGCAACTCTGAAACCGGAAGGTCAGCAGGCACTGGATCAGCTGTACAGCCAGCTGAGCAACCTGGATCCGAAAGACGGTTCTGTCGTGGTTCTGGGCTTCACCGACCGCATCGGTTCTGACGCTTACAACCAGGGTCTGTCTGAGAAACGTGCTCAGTCTGTTGTTGATTACCTGATCTCCAAAGGTATCCCGGCTAACAAGATCTCCGCACGTGGTATGGGCGAATCCAACCCGGTTACTGGCAACACCTGTGACAACGTGAAACCTCGCGCTGCCCTGATCGATTGCCTGGCTCCGGATCGTCGCGTTGAGATCGAAGTTAAAGGTATCAAAGACGTTGTAACTCAGCCGCAGGCTTAAGTTATCGTCAATAAAAAACCCCGCGCTGCGGGGTTTTTTTATGCCTGTCGATCGTCGCTCAAAAGTTCTATTCTTTTCCCAACAGCGCCTTAAGATCGCTCTTCAGGCTACTCATCTGGCTGGCATACTTTTCTTTATTCTCAGCATCTTCGATAAGCTGCACAATCGTTTCCGACAGCGTTTTACCGCGTCGCTGGGCAAGTCCCGCCAGCCTCTGCCAGACCGCAAATTGCAGGTCGATCGATTTTTTACGCGTATGCTGATGCTCAGCATTGAAGTGTCGTTTGCGCCGCGCGCGAATCGTTTGCTTCATGCGGTTCAACAGCGTGGGATTAATATGCTGATCTATCCAGCTATTCACCTGAACCGGTTCATTTTCGAGTTTTAGCAATAAATCGACGGCTTCTCTGGCGGCGCTGGTTTCCAGATAACGAGTGATCAGTTCACCCTCCCGGTGCTTTTTCACCAGGTACTTCCACTTCCAGCCGCTCTCAAGATTTTCCAGTTGTTGATATTTCATCGCGATCTCAATGTGACCGTGTAACTCATTCAGGATAACATTTTTTTCAGGATGTGCTGAGCAGAAATCGCCTGCGACAATTCGAAATCAGTTTTACCGCACGTTGGTTATCTATTCTCCGTGTGCTCCACTGCGCCATGCGGTATAATCGCGCGCTTTGAATCTGACTAAAAACTATCGACTTTGACCATAAATAAACTTGCATGGCGCGATCTGACTCCCGATACGGAAAGCTATCAGGATGTGTTTGCGCAGCCAGATTTTGCATCTGAAGACGACGCTTTGTTAAACGGCACCCAGGACCGTCTGCTCTATGCGCTGGAGCAGTTGCTGCGTCCGCAGTCGGTATCCCCTTTTATGCTGGTAAAAGCCCCGGAAGAGATCGAGTATCTGCATCTGCTGGCGGCGACAGCGACGCAGCTTTACCCGCCGCAGGGCAAACTCACCGGCGTTCAGTATCAGGTAAACGGTAGCCACGTCACTTTTCAGCCAGCCCGTTCACCGGACGATAACTTTGCCGGTACCGGTAAAACCGTGTGTGCGGAATGGATAGAGGCCGAGCAGCTTTTCGGCTGCGTGCGTCAGTTCAATGGTGAAATTTCTCTGCATCCGGGTCTGGTCCATCAGGCCAACGGCGGCGTACTGATAGTCTCGCTGCGCACCCTGCTGGCACAACCGCTGCTGTGGATGCGCCTGAAGATGATCGTTGCCCTCCAGCGTTTTGACTGGGTTGCCTTTGACGAATCCCGTCCGCTGCCGGTCAGCGTTCCCTCAATGCCGCTGTCACTGAAAGTGATCCTCGTGGGCGAGCGCGACTCGCTGGCTGACTTCCAGGAGATGGAGCCGGAGCTGGCTGAAAACGCGATCTACAGCGAATTTGAAGATAACTTCCAGGTCGTTGACGCGGCAGATATGCAGCAATGGTGCCAGTGGATTTGCCAGGTTGCCGCCGATCGCCAGCTTCCAGCGCCTGCCGCCGACGCGTGGCCCGTATTCATTCGCGAAGCGGTGAGGTACACCGGTGATCGGGATACGCTTCCGCTGTGTCCGTTGTGGATCACCCGCCAGCTGCGTGAAGTGTCCGCTTTTACTGACGGTAACGTCTTTAATGCGGAGCAATTGCAAACCATGCTGGTTCAGCGTGAATGGCGTGAAGGGTTCCTTGCCGAGCGCATTCAGGATGAAATTCTGCTGGAGCAAATCCTGATTGAAACGGATGGCGAGCAGGTCGGGCAAATTAATGCTCTTTCAGTGGTGGAATTCCCAGGCCATCCGCGCGCGTTTGGCGAGCCATCACGTATCAGCTGCGTGGTTCACGTTGGCGACGGCGAGTTTACCGACGTCGAGCGTAAAGCCGAGCTGGGCGGTAACATTCACGCCAAGGGCATGATGATCATGCAGGCGTTTCTGATGACAGAACTGGAACTCGATCAGCAGATCCCCTTCTCTGCCTCGCTGACCTTTGAGCAATCCTACAGCGAAGTGGATGGCGACAGCGCGTCCATGGCCGAGCTGTGCGCGCTTATTAGCGCGCTGGCAAATGCGCCAATTGGTCAGAATCTGGCCATTACCGGTTCAGTGGATCAATTTGGTCGCGCCCAGCCGGTGGGCGGCCTGAACGAAAAAATCGAAGGTTTTTTTGCGATTTGCCAGCAGCGCGGCCTGACCGGACAGCAAGGGATCATTATTCCGGCGGCCAATGTGCGACACTTAAGCCTTGTACAGCCGGTTCTGGACGCCGTCGCGGCGGAACAATTCTTTATCTGGGCGGTCGATGATGTTACCGATGCGCTTCCTCTGCTGACCCGGCTCCCCTGGGACGGTGAGGGGCAGACCACCCTTCTGCAAACGATACAGGAGCGGATAGCCCAGGCTCTTCAGCCGGACGCGCGTCATCGCTATCCCTGGCCGCTGCGTTGGCTCGGCGGGTTCGGTTCAAACTGATCGGACTTGTTCAGCGTACACGTGTTAGCTATCCTGCGTGCTTCACTAAAATAAGGCTTACTGAGAACATGGTAGATAAACGCGAATCCTATACAAAAGAAGACCTTCTTGCCTCTGGCCGTGGTGAACTGTTTGGTGCGAAAGGCCCGCAGTTACCCGCTCCCAACATGCTGATGATGGACCGTGTGGTCAAAATGACCGAAACGGGCGGCAACTATGATAAAGGCTATGTTGAAGCCGAGCTGGATATCAATCCTGACCTGTGGTTCTTCGGTTGCCACTTTATCGGCGATCCGGTCATGCCTGGCTGTCTGGGTCTGGATGCGATGTGGCAGCTGGTAGGGTTTTATCTCGGCTGGCTCGGCGGTGAAGGCAAAGGCCGCGCGCTGGGCGTGGGCGAAGTGAAATTTACCGGTCAGGTTCTGCCGACCGCGAAGAAAGTGACCTATCGTATTCACTTCAAGCGGATCGTAAACCGCCGTCTGATTATGGGCCTCGCCGATGGCGAAGTGCTGGTTGATGGTCGTCAGATTTATGCGGCTACCGACCTTAAAGTCGGTCTGTTCCAGGATACTTCGGCGTTCTGATGCGTTAACAGGCGAAACCTCCGCGCGCGGAGGTTTCTTGTTTAAAGAGACAGAATCAGGCGATAACGGCCCTGTCCTCCATGGCTTCTCGCCAGCCTCCAAGCCAGTATGACCTCTGATTCAGCGCCTGATAGGGGCAGATTTCTTTTGAGCGTCCGGCAATACCCGCCTGATACCCTCTTTGATGTGCCCGTTCCAGGCGATCTCGTTTTTGTCTCTTCATGCCTCGTTTCCCTCATCTTTTTGGTCTGGTGGAAAAGAAAACAGTGGCTACAAAGCGCGCAACCACATGTAACGAATAACCTGAAAAAAGTTGATCGTCAATGCGCAAATTTCATACCGATGTCATATTTGTGAGCTAAGCAAACTTTCATTTGTGAAAAAATTGTGACGTAAAGCCAGTAACGGACTGATGATAAAAATAAAAAAAGGCGCGGCGGAAAAGATTTCCGACGCGCCTTTAACATTATTAATTTTACTTATGGCAGACGTTTGATCTCACTGGCAATGGCTGTGGCTTCCTGATTCCACGCCTGTGCCAGCACTTTCACCATCTCATCATAACCATCTTTTTGCTGCGCCAGTTCCACATGGAACGGGCGCTTGATCAGTTGTCCCTGATGGTTCAGCAGCCATTCACCGCTGACAATCACGTGACCATCATAACGTCCGTGGAAGCTCGTCACCGTCACGTTGAGGGTATCCTGATCGTTACCCAGCGGCTGGGAGGCGATTACCCAGCCCGGCAATTGACTGCTGAGATTAGCCACCAGCGTGGTACGCAGTTGCTGATCAAGCGGGCTGGCCCACAGGTTGTTACTGGCAATAACGTACTGCACGTCGGTGGTCTGATACACCACGCCGTTTCCGGCGAGATAATCCGGCACCGTCACCTGTTCAACCCACAGCAGACGGCTTCCCTGACTGGCGACGCTCTGGGTGGTCTGCTGCGCCGACGGCAACTGATACCAGGTTTTTGCGTCCTCACTGCTGCTGCACGCGGATAACGCCAGTGCCATTGCGACCATCAGCCACTTTTTCATTGTTTTGCCCTCTTCGGCTCAGGATCTTTTTTGCTTTTCGCTTCAAAGACCAGCGCGTTGCTCTTATCGTTCAGGGTTTTCAGTACCGGCTGTAACTCACGCAGTACCTGATCCAGGCGCTGCATATCCGCCACCATTTTGTTATAGGCCGCAGAGCCAGGCTGGAAGCCCTGCATACTACGGTTAAGCTCACGCAGCGTTTTCTGCATATCCGCAGGCAGTTCCTGCGCCGATTGACTGGCGGTCAGCTTGTTCAGGTTATCCAGCGTGGTTTGCAGGCGGCGCAGCGTCTGCTGGCTTTCTGTCAGCGTGTTGGTCGCCTGCTGGAGCATCGGGTTAAGCGGAAGATTATTAATTTTATCCAGCGTCTCCATCAGACGCTGCTGGATCTGCGCCAGCCCGCCACTTTCGGTCGGAATGACTTTATACCCGCCAAACTCACGCATACCGGTCACCGGCGTGGCTTTTGGATAGAAATCCATGTCAACGTACAGCGCGCCCGTTACGAGGTTGCCGGTTTTGAGCGATCCACGCAGGCCGCGCTTCAGCAGATCGGACAGATGACTCCCCAGATCCGGGTTTTCTCCAAGCTGGCTGGCAACACGCTCAGGTTCAATGCGGATCAGCACCGGAATGCGGTAATCGTCATTCAGCGCCTGACGCAGACCCGGTACAAAGAACGGTACTTCACCAACGGTGCCGAGGCGGATACCACGGAATTCCACCGGTGCGCCCGGCTGAAGCCCACGGATCGAATCTTTGAAGAACATCAGATAATCAATGTGATCGGTATAGAGCGATTCCTGAATGTTTTTCTGGCTGTCATACAGATTAAATTCGCTCTTTTCCGCCACCGGCTGACCCAGTTCAAGCCCGTCCGGCACGTCAAAACTTACGCCACCGCTGAACAGGGTGGTCAGCGAGCCCATTTCAACGCGCATCCCCGCCGAGTTAAGATCGACGGCGATCCCGCTGTCTTTCCAGAAACGGACGTTGCTGGTGACCAGACGATCGTTTGGCGCATTGATAAACAGCTGATAGCTCATGGAACGTTTTTGCGTATCAAAGGTGCTGGTTTCCACCGAGCCAACGCGGTAGCCACGGAACAACACCGGATCGCCGGGGCTAAGCTGACCGGCCTTTTTGCTGTCAAGGATCACGCGGATACCTTTCGCGTCCGGGGGTGCCAGCGGTGGCGCATCCAGCAACTCATAGCTCGCCGGTTCGCTGCCTTTATTGCCCGGCTGTAGCTCAATATACGCACCGGACAGCAGCGTCCCCAGACCACTGATACCTTCGCGATCGACCTGCGGTTTGACTACCCAGAACGCGGTATCTTTATGCAGCAGCTTTTCCATTCCGGCATTAAGACGCGCTTTGATCTCAACGTGGGTCAGGTCGTCGGTGAGCGTCGTGCTTTCCACGACCCCAACGTTGACGCTGCGGCTTTTAATGGTGGTTTTTCCACCCTCGATCCCTTCGGCGTTGGTAGTGATCAGCGTCACTACCGGCCCCTGATGGCTATAGTGGTAAAACAGGATCCACGCGCCAATGAGCGCGGTGACGATCGGAAATATCCAGACAGGGGACCAGTTTTTCACTTTCTGCACCTGGGCCTCACCCTTTTTCGTTTCCATGCTTATAACGACTCCTCATGGCTTTCTTCCGGCTCCCGATCCCAGGACAAACGCGGATCGAAGGTCATGGCCGAGAACATGGTCATTATCACTACCAGCGCAAACATCAACGCGCCCATCGCAGGATAAATATTCATTAGCCCTCCTATGCGCACCAGCGCAGAGAGGACCGCAATTACAAATACATCAATCATTGACCAGCGGCCAACAAATTCCACCACTTCATAAATCAGGTGCATTCTCTCCCGGTCACGTTTTCCGTGGCCTTTCGCGTCCCAGCACAGCCAGGCAATTGACAGCATTTTTAGCGTCGGCACCATAATACTGGCGATAAAAATCACTCCGGCTACCGGATAAGAGCCTTCGCTCCACAGCAGGATCACCCCCGCCAGAATAGTGGACGGCATTTTATCACCCAGCAGATCGGTGATCATGATCGGCATGATGTTGGCGGGTAAATACAGGAGAATGGACGTTACCAGCAGCGCCATCGTCCATTGCAGGCTATTTTTACGCCGCACGTGGCCCACCGTATGGCAGCGCGGACAGATGTGTTGATCGGCGGGCAGAATCGCCGTACAGCAGGGGCAGGAACGCAGCCCCTGCCGCAGCCCGGTGACGCCCGGTTTTAAAGGCTGCGCCACGGCTGGCATTGGGGCGATATCATCCCACAGCCAGCGGCGGTCAACGCACTGAAACGCCCGCAGTTGCACAATGCAAAACAGACACCAGGGAATGAAACTGCTGCCGATACCGATGTCCCCATAGGCCATCAGCTTGACGAAGCTGACCAGCACCCCGGCGAGAAAAATCTCCGCCATTCCCCAGCTTTTTAGCTGGAACAGGACGCGCGCCAGCGCAACGGTCAACTTTTCCGGCATCGCTACACGGTTGACCAGCAGCAGGATGGCGATCAGGCAAAATGCTGGCACCATCTGCACAAAGACAATAAAAAATGTCCCGAGGCTGGCGTAATCTTCAGAAAACATCACGCGCGGGATTTGCAGCAGCGTCACTTCGCTTTTCAGGCCCGCCACGTTCATGTTCACGAACGGGAACAGATTCGACAGCAGCAGCATAAACAGCGCCACCAGCGCATAGGCGGTAGGACGCTGTCTGGGTGCAAACCATTCCGTCGTCAGCGTTGTGCCGCAGCGGGGGCACGCCGCCTTGTGACCGTGAGCCAGCGGCGGTAAGGCCACCAGCAGATCGCACTGCGAGCATAATATATGCCGTCCCGCGTGGTGACTATCGCACATATTCGATCCTCAGTTATGCGCCGTTTTTAAGCGCTTCCAGGTATTCCCAGCGCTCAAAAGCCTCTTCCAGCGCCTGTTCAGCGGCGGTCATATCGGCCAGCACTTTTTGCGTGTGGTCGTGCGGTTGGCTAAAGAAGGCGGCATCAGCGACCTGAGCCTGTAAAGATTCGAGGTCGGCTTCCAGCGCTTCCAGCTTTTGCGGGAGCTGTTCCAGCTCACGCTGTAGGTTATAGCTTAACTTACCCGCATTACGCTTAGCATTTTCAGCCTTTGGCGCAGCAGACTCTGCCGTTTTGCCCGGCGCCACGGTTTTTTGCGTCAGTGACTGGGCCTGCTGACCGCGCGCGTCGTGGTAGCCGCCGATATAACAGCCGATTTTGCCATCGCCTTCGAAGATCCAGCATTCCGTCACCGTATTATCGACAAACTGACGGTCGTGGCTGACCAGCAGCACGGTACCCTGATAGCCGTCGATCAGTTCTTCCAGCAGTTCCAGAGTTTCAACGTCCAGGTCGTTGGTCGGTTCATCGAGGATCAGCAGATTGCTGGGCTTGAGGAACAGACGCGCCAACAGCAGGCGGTTACGCTCGCCGCCGGACAGCGCGCGCACCGGCGTCATCGCACGCTTCGGATGGAATAAAAAGTCCTGTAAATAGCCCAGTACATGGCGCGGCTTGCCGTTAACCATGACTTCTTGCTTACCTTCCGCCAGGTTATCCATCACCGTTTTATCGGGATCGAGTTCCGCGCGGTGCTGGTCAAAGTAAGCCACTTCCAGCTTTGTGCCGACGTGAATGCGCCCGCTGTCGGCCTTAAGCTGACCGAGCATCAGTTTCAGCAGCGTGGTTTTACCGCAGCCGTTAGGACCAATCAGCGCAATTTTGTCGCTGCGCTGTACCTGGGAGGAAAAATCCTTCACCAGCGTTTTCTCGCCGATCCGATAATTCGCGTTTTCGATTTCGAAGACGATTTTACCGGAGCGGGTTGCCTCTTCGACCTGCATTCTGGCGCTGCCCATCACTTCACGGCGTTCACCGCGCTCGCGACGCATCGCTTTCAGCGCGCGCACCCGGCCTTCATTACGGGTACGACGGGCTTTGATCCCCTGACGGATCCAGACTTCTTCCAGCGCCAGCTTGCGGTCAAACTCGGCGTTTTGCAGCTCTTCAATGCGCAGCGCCTCTTCTTTCTCCAGCAGATACTGATCGTAATTGCCGGGATAGGTCACCAGCTTGCCGCGATCGAGATCGACAATGCGCGTCGCCATATTGCGGATAAACGAACGGTCATGCGAAATAAAAATAATCGTGCCGTTAAAGCTTTTCAGGAAGCCTTCCAGCCAGTCGATAGTTTCGATATCCAGATGGTTGGTCGGTTCGTCAAGCAGCAGGATGTGTGGATTGCTGACCAGCGCGCGTCCCAGCGCCGCCTTACGCAGCCAGCCGCCGGAAAGCGACGCCAGCGGGGTATTGGCATCCAGCTCAAGCTGGGCCAGCACTTCGTTGATCCGGTTTTCCAGTTGCCACAAGCCATGGTGATCCAGCAGTTCCTGCACCTGCGCCATCTCGTTAAGATTTTTATCGCTGGGATCGGTCATCACCAGGCGAGAAATGTCATGATAGCGCTTGAGGTATTCGGCCTGCTCTGCAATACCTTCGGCGATAAAATCGTATACGCTGCCCTCGACATTACGCGGCGGATCCTGCTGTAGTCTCGCCACGACCAAATCCTGCTCATAAATAATGCGCCCGTCGTCGAGCCCCTGCTCGCGATTGAGGATCTTCATCAGCGTTGATTTACCCGCGCCGTTACGACCGACCAGACACACGCGTTCGTTATCTTCGATATGCAGTTCAGCGTTATCGAGCAACGGCGCGTCGCTGAATGACAGCCAGGCACCGTGCATACTAATTAATGACATTTACTTTTCCTTTCAGGCGGCGGTAACCAGCCAGCAGTTGTGGATCTGACGGTTGCGGGCGAAGTCCTGGGACTGCGTTTTTTGGGTGATTTCTTGTGCTTTTAAGCCCAGTTCAGCCAGCCCGTCGTGATCCATGCGGAAACCGCGTTTGTTGTTGGAGAACATAATCGTGCCGCCTTTACGCAGCAGACGTTTCAGATCTTTCATCAGTCGCAGATGGTCGCGCTGCACATCGAACGTCTCTTCCATACGCTTGGAGTTGGAGAAGGTCGGCGGGTCGATAAAGATCAGGTCAAACTGTTCATCGGCCTCGCTCAGCCAGCCCATCACATTAGCCTGGAGCAAACGATGCGGACGCCCGGTCAGCCCGTTAAGGCGCAGGTTACGCTCGGCCCATTCGAGGTAGGTACGCGACATATCCACGGTAGTTGTTGAGCGTGCACCGCCAAGTCCGGCGTGAACGCTGGCGCTGCCGGTATAGGAGAAGAGGTTCAGGAAATCTTTGCCTTTACTCATCTGCCCCAGCATCCGGCGGGCAATACGGTGGTCGAGAAACAGGCCGGTATCCAGGTAGTCGGTCAGGTTCACCCACAGCCGGGCGTTATACTCGCCCACTTCGATGAAATCGCCCTTCTCGCCCAGCTTCTGATACTGGTTTTTGCCCTTCTGCCGTTCGCGGGTTTTCAGGATCAGCTTGTTCGGCGGCATATCCAGCACTGAAATCGTGGCGGCGATAATATCGAACAGGCGCTGACGTGCTTTATGCTCGTCGATGGTTTTCGGCGGTGCATATTCCTGAATCACGACCCAGTCGGCATAGCGGTCAACCGCCACGTTGTATTCCGGCAGATCGGCATCGTACAGGCGGTAGCATTCGATGCCTTCCTGACGCGCCCATTTTTCCAGTTTTCTGAGGTTTTTACGCAGGCGGTTGGCGTAGTCTTCCGCCACCGTAGCCGGTTTACCGCTGCCGTCGTTTTCCGCCAGATGATAGTTTTTCTGCACGCAGTCCAGCGGACCGTTTTTGGCTTTAAACTGGCGATCGGCGCGAAGTTGCAGACAGTTGAGCAGATCCGGGGAAGCGCTGAACATCGACAGATTCCAGCCGCCGAACTGGTTTTTCATAATGCGGCCCAGCAGACTATGCAGGGCAATCAGTGCGGGTTCGCTTTCCAGACGCTCGCCATACGGCGGGTTGCTGATGACAGTGCCATAGGGCCCTTTCGGCAGCGGATTGGTCAGTTGCGCCACGTCTTTAACGTCAAAGGAAATGAGTTCGCCGATCCCGGCGCGGCGGGCGTTACTGCGCGCGCGTTCAATCACCCGGCTATCAACGTCCGAACCGTAAAAACGCGAGCCGTAATCCGCCAGCCCCTGACGGGCGCGGGTCTGCGCTTCGGCTTTTACCTCTTTCCACAGCGCATCGTCGTGCTGCGCCCAGCCATTAAAGCCCCAGTGTCCGCGATGCAGACCCGGCGCGCGGTCGGTTGCCAGCATCGCGGCTTCAATCAGCAGCGTACCGGAGCCGCACATCGGGTCGAGCAGCGGCGTGCCCGGCTGCCAGCCTGAGCGCATGACGATGGCGGCGGCGAGGTTTTCTTTGATCGGCGCAATGCCGGTGCGATCGCGATAGCCGCGCAGGTGCAGACCTTCGCCGCTAAGATCGAGTGAGATATGCGCGGTTTCTTTATTCAGCCAGACGTTAATGCGCAGATCCGGCGATTCACGATCGACGTTCGGGCGCGGCAGATTTTTCCGCGTGAACGCATCGACAATCGCATCTTTAACTTTCAGCGCACCGTACTGGCTATTACGAATACTGTCATTCAGCCCGCTAAAGTGGACCGCAAAGGTGGCGTCAGGACTGAACATCTCCGTCCATGGGATCGCCTGCACGCCGAGGTAGAGATCGAGATCGCTGTACACGCTGCATTCGCTAAGCGGCATCATGATGCGCGAAGCCAGACGACTCCACATCAGGCTTTGGTACAAGAGCCGCGTGTCACCCTCAAAATGGACGCCACCCTGAACCACCTGGCAGTTGCTCGCGCCAAGTCCTTCCAGTTCAGTTTTTAACAGCTCTTCCAGCCCACGGGCCGTACTGGCAAACAGAGAATTCATAATGTCACTTTTACTCTAATAAAATTGTTGCGCATTATAGCCAATATCAACGCTATGTCATAAAGTTGAAGGCTTATTTTCATGCGTAAGGGGCAGGTGTAGTGGCTACGTTATCCAGACTTTTTATCCATCCAGTGAAATCCATGCGCGGCATTGGCCTGACGCACGCGTTTGCGGATATCAGCGGTCTGGCGTGTGACCGTATTTTTATGCTCACCGAACCCGATGGAACGTTCATTACCGCACGTCAGTATCCGCAGATGGTGCGCTTTATGCCAGCACCGCTGCATGATGGTCTGCATCTTACCGCACCCGATGGCAGTAGTGCGCTGGTCCGCTATGCGGATTTCGCGCCACAGGGGCAGCCCACTGAAGTGTGGGGCAATCATTTTACCGCACTCATTGCGCCAGCGGAAATTAACCGCTGGCTGTCCGGCTTTTTTTCCCGCGACGTCCAGCTGCGCTGGGTGGGCACCGAGCCTACGCGTCGGGTCAAGCGTTTTGAATCGGTCCCGCTCTCCTTCGCCGATGGCTTTCCGTTTTTGCTGACCTGTGAAGCCTCGCTGCGCGACGTTCAGCAGCGCTGCCCGGCAGGGATCAAAATGGAACAGTTTCGCCCCAATCTGGTGGTGGCGGGTACGCAGCCGTGGGAGGAAGATACCTGGAAGACCATTCGCATCGGCGAGGTGGTATTTGATATCGTCAAGCCCTGTAGCCGCTGTATTTTCACGACCGTTAGCCCGGAGCGCGGGCAAAAGCATCCGTCCGGTGAACCGCTGGCTACGCTGCAAACCTTTCGCACGGCCGACAACGGCGACGTTGATTTCGGGCAAAATCTCATTGCGCGCAATAGCGGCGTGATCCGCGTTGGCGATGAAATCAGCGTGCTTGCCACCGGCCCTGCCCGACCTTATGGCGCGGGTCGCGTAGTGGAAAACGTGGCGGTCGAACGAGCGGCGGATGCCGCAGTGGAAATTGACTGGCAGGGACAGCGCTTCAGCGGTAACAATCAGCAGATCTTGCTTGAACAACTGGAACAGCAGGGCATTCGGATCCCCTATTCCTGCCGGGCCGGTCTGTGCGGCAGTTGCCGTATCCGGCTGGTAGAGGGAGAAGTCAGTGAATTACGCAAAGGGGCTATCGCCCAGGACGGAACCATCCTGTGCTGTAGCTGCGTACCGAAAACAGCGTTACGCCTGCAAAATTAAACAGCCTGCTCCAGATAGCTGGCGATGCAGGTGTGTTGACGCAGTCGGTCATTCATCACTTTAATAGCATCACCCAGTTGCATCGTTCGCCCGGCTATCACCACTCCCGGCTGGGCAATCAGACACAGCGCGGCATTTTCAGCAGGCTCAACCACCAGCAGATTGACCTGCTCCAGGGTATCACTCAACCAGACGCAGGCAGCGTCTCCGGTCTGTGGCATCCAGCGGAAGGAATGGGTGGTGAAATGCCAGCTTTTGGGCATTTGCGGCTTCAGAAAGCGAATCGCCACCAGCGCATTCAGTACCAGTTCAGCACGATGTTCTTTTGAGAGTTCCAGGTCGCGACATTTCTCTTCAAAGGAGAAATAGAGCGCGGCATCATCAACGCAAAAGCCGGAGGGTTCAAAGGCATCCGGCGTTAGCATCCGCCGCGCAAAGCGCGAACGAAAAAGCATTCCATTCGCCAGATCGAGCATCATCCGGTCATGCTCATCGTCATAATACCAGCGCCAGTTATCGTCGGGTTTAAATCTCATTGTTTTCCTGTCCCCTTCAGATTTGGATTTCGGCCTCGTCCTTTTGCCGCTTCGCTTGTTGCCATAATAATAAAAGACCATAACGTTTAAATAAGCAACAAGAGGGGAATATAAATCAACCAGGGCCGAAAATAAAGCCCTGGAGCGCTACAATAGCGAGATTAGATGTGAGAAATGATTTCTTTAATCAGCGGTGGGCCTTTAAAAATAAATCCTGAATAGATTTGCACCAGCGTTGCGCCAGCTGCGATCTTCTCCCGCGCGGCGATGACCGAATCAATGCCGCCCACGCCGATGATGGGCAAACGTCCATTTAATTCCGCAGATAACATACGGATAATTTCCGTACTTTTTAGCTGTAAAGGACGCCCGCTTAAACCGCCACTTTGATCACAGTTTTTCATTCCCTGTACCAAAGAACGATCCAGCGTGGTATTGGTGGCAATAACGCCATCAATATTATGGCGCACTAAACTATCAGCCACCTGAATCAGTTCTTCCACGGAAAGATCCGGGGCAACCTTAACCGCCACCGGCACATATTTATGATGCCGCGCCTGGAGTTCCGCCTGCTTATTTTTTATCGCCTGTAATAAATCATCCAGCGCTTCGCCATATTGCAGCGTGCGCAGGCCGGGAGTGTTAGGAGAAGATATATTAATGGCGATATATCCGGCGTAGGGATAAATCTTTTCCATGCAAATCAGGTAGTCATCTTTTCCCTGCTCTACCGGGGTGTCTTTATTTTTGCCGATATTAATCCCGAGGACGCCATCAAAATGGGCTTTTTTAACGTTTTCAACCAGGTTATCTACGCCGAGATTATTAAAACCCATCCGGTTGATCAGCCCTTCCGCGTCAACCAGGCGGAAAATGCGCGGCTTATCGTTACCTGGCTGCGGACGCGGCGTGACGGTACCAATTTCAACGGAACCAAATCCCATCGCGCCAAAGGCATCGATGCAGTCACCATTTTTATCCAGCCCGGCCGCCAGCCCTAGCGGATTTTTAAACTGTAGTCCCATACAGGTTACCGGTTTTGCCGGCACTTTCTGACGCAATAGCGCCTGTAAGGGTGTTCCGGTGATACGGCGTAATTGCTGAAAGGTAAATTCATGAGCGCGCTCTGGATCGAGCTGGAAAAGGGCTTTACGAACGAAGGGGTAGTACATGAACTCTCCTGGATTCCCGGTGTGCAAACCGGGGGCGTATTATGGGCGATCCGCGTCGAAAAAGGAATTGACCTGCGGCAATAAAAGCAAACGTTTACCTGAAAAGGCGCTGGTTATGCGTTTTCCGGGTATTGATCGGCGGATAAATTATTTCTTTGCGCATCGGGCTTGTGCCACTCTCCTCTCCACGGTTATTAGCACCCAAACCATTCAAACTTTTGGTTATAAGGAGTGGATATGCGTATTGTCACCCTCGCGGGCAGCCCCCGCTTTCCTTCCCGCTCAAGTGCTTTACTGGAATATGTCCGCGAGAAACTGTCGGCGGTAAACGTTGAAGTTTGTCACTGGCATCTGCAAAATTTCGCCCCCGAAGATTTACTGTATGCCCGCGTTGACAGCCCTGCACTGCTGGCGCTCAATGAGCAACTGGCGGGTGCCGAGGGACTGATTGTTGCCACCCCGGTGTATAAAGCCGCCTATTCCGGGGCGCTGAAAACACTGCTGGATCTGCTGCCGGAGCGGGCGCTGGAGGGCAAAGTGGTGCTGCCGCTGGCAACCGGCGGAACGATCGCTCATATGCTGGCAGTGGATTACGCCCTGAAACCCGTGCTAAGCGCGCTGAGAGCACAGGAAATTTTACACGGCGTATTTGCCGACGATACCCAGGTCACCGATTACGAGCACCGCCCGCGCTTTACGCCGGGGCTGCAAAGCCGACTGGATAACGCGCTGGACACTTTCTGGCAGGCGCTGCACCGCCGGGATAGTCATGTCCCCGTCTTCGGTGCGCCAGCCGGAGTAGTCCAGGTATAAATTGCGGATCATCCGATAAGGATAAAAAAAGCCGGACAACGCGAACGTTGCCCGGCTTGCAGTGAGTTTATAACGATCAGGCCAGCGCTTTGGCGATCTTCTCGTACAAATCACCCGACAAATTCTCCAGCCCTTTCAGTTGCTCAAGCGCAGCACGCATCAGCGCCTGACGTTTTTCGTCGTAGCGTTTCAGGCGGATCAGCGGTTCGATCAGCCGTGAGGCCACCTGCGGATTACGGCTGTTCAACTCGGTGAGCATTTCAACCATAAACGCATAGCCGCTGCCGTCTTCCGCGTGGAACGCCGCCGGGTTGCTGCTGGCAAATGCGCCAATCAACGAACGGATACGGTTCGGGTTGCTAAGGGTAAACGAGCGATGATTCAGCAGGCTGCGCACGGTTTGCAGGGCATTCTGCGCCGGGCTGGTGGCTTGCAGCACAAACCATTTATCCATGACCAGGCCATCCTGATGCCATTTGTCGTCATACTCCTGCATCAGCGCATCGCGGCACGGCAACTGGGCCGCGACGGCAGCGGAGAGCGCCGCCAGCGCATCAGTCATATTGTCCGCATGATGATACTGATCGCTGACCAGTTTCACCGCCAGCGCTTCGTCGCCAAACGCCAGGTAGCGCAGGCAGGCGTTACGCAGAGTGCGTTTGCCGATATCGCCGTGATCCACCCGATACGCTGCCAGCTTGTTAGCGTTATAGACGGCGAGGAATTCATCGGCCAGCTCGGTGGCCAGCGTGCGGGTCAGCGCTTCACGTACTGCCACAATCGCCACTGGATCGATAATCTCGAACAGCTCGGCGATCTCGGTTGCAGAAGGCAGCGTCAGGATTTCCGCAGCCAGCGCCGGGTCGATATGCTCATCCAGCAAAATGCCACGGAAGGCGTCAGCCACATGGATGGGCAGTGACAGCGGCTGATCCTGCTGATAGCGGGCGACGTTGAGCTTGATCCAGATCGCGAGCAGGCTTTGCGCCGCATCCCAACGGGAGAAGTCGTTACGCGCGTGGCGCATCAGGAACGTCAGCTGTTGATCGCTCCATTTATATTCCAGCTTCACCGGCGCGGAGAATTCGCGCAGCAGTGATGGCACCGGCGGCGTCTCAACGTTATCGAAAATAAAGCTCTGTTCCGCTTCGGTAACGTTCAGCACATGGTGGACCGGATGCCCGCCTTTCTGCAGCGGGATAACCTTCCCTTCGCTGTCGTAAAGTTCGATATCAAACGGAATATGCAGCGGCGCTTTTTCCGGCTGCTCTGCGGTTGCTGGCGTGCGCTGGCTGATGGTCAGCGTGTACTGGCTGTTTTCCGCGTTGTAGTCATCGCGTACGGTAACAACCGGCGTACCGGACTGGCTGTACCAGCGGCGGAAATGAGACAGATCGACGTTTGACGCGTCTTCCATCGCCTGAACAAAATCATCGCAGGTGGCCGCGCTGCCATCGTGACGTTCGAAATAAAGCTGCATACCTTTCTGGAAGTTTTCTTCACCGAGCAGCGTATGCAGCATACGGATCACTTCCGCCCCTTTTTCATATACCGTCAGGGTATAGAAGTTATTCATTTCAATAACTTTATCCGGGCGGATCGGATGCGCCATCGGGCTGGCGTCTTCGGCAAACTGAAGCCCGCGCATGGTGCGAACGTTATTAATACGATTCACGGCGCGCGAGCCGAGATCGGAGCTGAATTCCTGATCGCGGAATACGGTCAGCCCTTCTTTCAGGCTTAGCTGGAACCAGTCGCGGCAGGTAACGCGGTTTCCGGTCCAGTTGTGGAAATACTCATGACCGATAACCCGTTCGATATCCAGATAGTCTTTATCGGTCGCGGTGTCGGTACGGGCCAGCACATATTTGGAGTTAAAGACGTTGAGCCCTTTATTCTCCATTGCCCCCATATTGAAGAAATCCACCGCCACGATCATATAGATGTCGAGGTCGTACTCCAGACCGAAGCGGTCTTCATCCCACTTCATGGAGTTTTGCAGCGAGGTCATCGCCCACGGCGCGCGGTCAAGATTACCGCGATCGACAAACAGCTCCAGCGCCACCTTGCGCCCGGAACGGGTCGTAAAGGAGTCGCGCAGCACGTCAAAATCACCGGCGACCAGCGCAAACAGATAGCAAGGTTTCGGGAACGGGTCCTGCCACTGCACCCAGTGACGACCATTTTCCAGCTCGCCCTGATCGATGCGATTACCGTTGGAGAGCAAATACGGATACAGGGTTTTGTCGGCAATTATTTTGGTGGTAAAACGCGCCAGCACGTCCGGGCGGTCGAGATACCAGGTAATATGGCGAAAACCTTCAGCTTCGCACTGGGTACACAGCGCTTCGCCCGACTGGTACAGACCTTCCAGCGCAGTATTGGCCGATGGGCTGATTTCATTGACGATGCGCAGCGTAAAGTGCTCCGGCAGACCGGAAATAACCAGATGGCGGTCTTCTTGTTGGTAATCCGTCCACGGCTGATCGTTGATATGCAGGGACACCAGCGTCAACTCTTCGCCGTCCAGTTTTAGTGGAACCTCAGACGCCCCCTGGCGAGTCACCTGGCTTACCGCCGTTACAACGGTTTTTGTGGCATCCAGGTCAAAGGTCAAGTCAATATCACTAATCAGATAGTCAGGCGCACGATAATCGTGGCGGTATTTGGCTTGTGGCTGTTGTGTCATAAAAAACCTTTAGCATCTTCAGTTATGTATCGACCCCAGTCTATTCCTGTTGCCAGGATCGCGCTATGCAGAATCATCATCTTTTCGGGAGCCAGGGCGTTAATTGCTACATTTATATAACATAGGCACAAATTGCTCTCGATCCAATTGTCAGCTTGTGTTGTGATCGGGGTTTAATAAACAGATAATCAGGGTATACTCCTGCGTCTTTTATCTGCCTGGTTTGAGATGGAAACGCTCCTGTGAGAGGACGCTACAGCGCACCATGATACAATTCGCTTCCCCTATTCTGCACTCGCTGCTTGATACGGACGCCTACAAGCTGCATATGCAGCAGGCGGTTTTCCACCACTACTATGATGTTCAGGTCGCTGCGGAATTCCGCTGCCGTGGAGACGATCTGCTCGGTATTTATGCAGATGCCATTCGTGAACAGGTTGAGGCGATGCAGTCGCTCAGCCTGCAAGATGACGAATACAAGTGGCTGTCCGGCCTTCCCTTCTTTAAAAAAGATTATCTCGACTGGCTGCGCGATTTTCGCTATGACCCCACCCAGGTAACCGTCAGCAATGAAGATGGCAGGCTGAATATTCGCCTGAGCGGGCCGTGGCGGGAAGTGATTATGTGGGAAGTCCCGCTGCTCGCCGTGGTCAGTGAGCTGGTTCATCGCTACCGCTCCCCGGAAGCCACCACCCGGATGGCGCTCGACACCCTTGAGCAGAAGCTGGCGGCCTTTTCTCGTTTAACCGCTGATACCGATATGTCCGCCTTCCGGCTGATGGATTTCGGAACCCGCCGCCGTTTCTCCCGCGACGTACAGCAGGCCATCGTCCACCGTCTACAGCAGGAGCCGTGGTTTGTCGGCACCAGCAATTACGATCTCGCCCGGCGGCTGTCGCTGACGCCGATGGGCACCCAGGCGCATGAGTGGTTCCAGGCGCACCAGCAAATTAGCCCGGATCTCGCCACCAGTCAGCGCGCAGCTCTTGCCGCCTGGCTCAATGAATACCCGGATCAACTGGGCATCGCGCTAACCGACTGCATTACGATGGACGCTTTCCTGCGCGATTTCGGCCCGGAATTTGCCACCCGCTATCAGGGGCTGCGCCATGATTCCGGCGACCCGGCAGAATGGGGAGAAAAGGCTATCGCCCACTACCAGAAACTGGGTATCGATCCGCTGAGCAAAACGCTGGTGTTCTCCGATAATCTCGATTTAAACAAAGCCTTCGATCTCTATCGCCATTTTGCGGCGCGTGTGAATCTGGGCTTCGGCATCGGCACGCGTCTGACCTGTGACATCCCGCAGGTGAAACCGCTGAATATCGTCATTAAGCTGGTGGAATGTAACGGCAAGCCGGTGGCAAAACTCTCCGACAGTCCTGGCAAAACCATCTGCCACGACAAAGCCTTTGTCCGCGCCCTGCGCAAAGCCTTCGACCTGCCCAAAGTCAAAAAAGCCAGCTAGTACAAAAAGGGAGCCATCGCGCTCCCTTTGCTGTTGTTATTTTCCAATTTCTTACCTCCACACTGCGAATTTTATTTGTCTGTCCGCCGATGACAGGTAACATAGGTGTCCCCCCGCTGCGGGGGAATTCATGTGTATATTGGACTACTTAACAGATAACAGAGAGACTATTTATGAGCGTTGTGCCTGTAGCCGACGTACTCCAGGGCCGCGTTGCCGTTGACAGTGAAGTCACCGTGCGCGGATGGGTACGTACCCGCCGAGATTCAAAAGCTGGCATCTCCTTCCTCGCCGTTTATGACGGTTCCTGCTTTGATCCTGTACAGGCCGTCATTAATAATTCTCTGCCTAATTACAATGATGACGTTTTGCGTCTGACTACCGGTTGTTCCGTCATCGTTACCGGCGTGGTGACCGCTTCGCCGGGTCAGGGCCAGGCTTTTGAGCTTCAGGCAACCTCGGTAGAAGTGACTGGCTGGGTTGACGATCCTGATACCTACCCGATGGCCGCAAAACGTCACAGCATCGAATACCTGCGTGAAGTCGCGCATATGCGTCCGCGCACCAATATGATCGGTGCCGTGGCCCGCGTGCGTCATACCCTGGCGCAGGCGCTGCATCGTTTCTTCCACGAGCAGGGTTTCTTCTGGGTTTCTACTCCGCTAATCACCGCCTCAGACACCGAAGGCGCAGGCGAAATGTTCCGCGTTTCCACTCTGGATCTGGAAAACCTGCCGCGTAACGATCAGGGTAAAATCGATTTCGATAAAGACTTTTTCGGCAAAGAAGCGTTTCTGACCGTTTCCGGCCAGTTGAACGCTGAGACATACGCCTGCGCGCTGTCCAAAGTGTATACCTTTGGTCCTACTTTCCGCGCGGAAAACTCCAACACCAGCCGCCATCTGGCCGAGTTCTGGATGCTGGAGCCGGAAGTGGCCTTCGCCGATCTTGAAGATAACGCCCGTCTGGCAGAAGCCATGCTGAAATATGTCTTCCAGGCAGTGCTCAACGAGCGAATGGACGATCTTAAATTCTTCGCTGAACGCGTGGATAAAGACGCTATTGAACGACTGGAGCGCTTCATCGCTGCCGATTTCGCCCAGGTGGATTACACCGACGCGGTGACCATCCTTGAAAACTGCGGACAGAAATTTGAAAACCCGGTCTACTGGGGCGTGGATCTCTCTTCCGAGCATGAACGTTATCTTGCCGAGAAACATTTCAAGGCCCCGGTAGTGGTTAAAAACTACCCGAAAGAGATCAAAGCGTTTTACATGCGCCTGAATGACGACGGTAAAACCGTCGCCGCGATGGACGTGCTGGCGCCGGGCATCGGTGAGATCATCGGGGGTTCCCAGCGTGAAGAGCGTCTGGACGTCCTGGACGCGCGCATGGCCGAAATGGGCCTTAACAAAGAAGATTACTGGTGGTATCGCGATCTGCGTCGTTATGGCACCGTACCGCACGCCGGTTTTGGTCTGGGCTTTGAACGCCTGATCGCTTACGTGACCGGTGTTCAGAACGTACGTGACGTGATCCCGTTCCCGCGCACGCCGCGCAACGCAACCTTCTAAAATCCTCAAGGCCAGCTTCGGCTGGCTTTTTCTTCGCTTTGTGAACTTTTGTCAGTCAACCTTCAGTAAATCTCGCATTCAACCCCCTTTCTCCCCCAGCCTGTAACACTCTGTTTCGGCGTTACAAAACTGTACAAAAAATTCCCCACATTCTTATTGCGGTTAAGCTAAATCTTAATACATAGCAGAAAAATTCAGCTTATTGCGGAAATCCAGATGGCTAAATGCAAACAGAGGAAAAACAGAGATTGGACCGACTTTACGATAAGAAAGGCTTTTATCTAAATTAAATATAAGCATTTCATATATATAGGATACACAGTGCCGATTTTGTCATCGATTAGTTCGGAAGTTTGAGGTCTCTCACAAAGTTCCTCAAAATTAATAAATTCTTACACATTATTTCTTTTTGTTACTTATTTAAGACATTTGTAGCACTTTCAGGCTAGCGAAACGTTGTTATGAATGGAAAGATGCCTTCAGACACAGAAAGACACCAAACTCTCATCAATGGTTCCGTAAATTTATATTGACAGAATTTATTGGCGGCAGTGGCAGGTGTTCAAAAAAAACCAATGAGGGTAATAAATAATGATGAAGCGCAATATCCTGGCAGTGGTAATCCCTGCCCTGCTGGTAGCGGGCGCAGCTAACGCTGCCGAAGTTTATAATAAAGATGGCAACAAGGTTGATATTTACGGTAAAGCGGTCGGTCTGCACTATTTCTCTAAAGACAATGGTGACAACAGCTACGGCGGTAACGGCGACCAGACTTATGCCCGTCTTGGTTTCAAAGGGGAAACTCAGATTAACGACCAACTGACTGGTTATGGTCAGTGGGAATATCAGTTTAACGGTAACAACTCTGAAGGCGCTGATGCCCAGAACGGTAACAAAACCCGTCTGGCGTTTGCCGGTCTGAAATTCGGCGATGCAGGTTCTTTCGACTACGGTCGTAACTATGGCCTGGTTTACGACGCACTGGGTTACACCGATATGCTGCCAGAATTCGGCGGCGACACTGCAAGCGCTGACCAGTTCTTTGCTGGTCGTAACGGCGGTCTGGCAACGTACCGTAACTCCAACTTCTTCGGTCTGGTTGACGGCCTGAACTTCGCAGCCCAGTACCTGGGTAAAAACGAGCGTTCTACCGTTAACCGTTCTAACGGCGACGGCTGGGCTGGCTCTCTGAGCTATGAAGTTGACGGCTTCGGCGTTGTGGGTGGCTACGGTGCCGCTGACCGCACTAACGATCAGCAGAATCCTGCCCTGCTGGGTCATGGTGATACCGCTGAACAGTGGGCAACTTCCGTTAAGTATGATGCGAACAACATCTACCTGGCCGGTACCTACAGCGAAACCCGTAACGCGACCCGTATCCCTGGCGGCTACGCTAACAAAACTGAAGACGTGCTGCTGGTTGCACAGTATCAGTTCGACTTCGGCCTGCGTCCGTCCCTGGGCTACACCAAGTCTAAAGGCAAAGACATCGAAGGCGTGGGCGATGTTGATCTCGTGAACTACTTCGAAGTGGGCGCGACCTACTACTTCAACAAAAACATGTCTACCTACGTAGACTACATCATCAACCAGATCGACAGCGACAACGAGCTGGGCATTGGTTCTGATGATACTGTTGCAGTGGGTATCGTTTACCAGTTCTAATCGCTATATCCCTTTGGTATATGCTTGAAAAACAGGACTTCGGTCCTGTTTTTTTATGCCTGCCAGTAAAAAGTTTTCTCTTTTAAAAAGACCGTCGCTTTTTGTCGCAAACGGTTGGCATTTGTCTCATCTCCCGTTAACCTGATAGCGGATCTCCCTTCGTAATCATAATGGAACGTCGCCATGTTTGAGAACATTACCGCAGCCCCTGCCGACCCGATTCTGGGCCTCGCCGATCTGTTTCGTACCGATGACCGCCCGGGAAAAATCAATCTGGGTATTGGTGTTTATAAAGATGAAACTGGCAAGACGCCGGTGCTGACCAGCGTGAAAAAAGCAGAACAATATCTGCTGGAAAACGAGACAACAAAAAATTACCTCGGAATTGACGGTATCCCGGAATTTGGCCGCTGCACGCAGGAACTGTTATTTGGTAAAGACAGCGCCATTATCAGCGACAAACGTGCGCGCACGGCACAGACGCCGGGCGGTACGGGCGCACTGCGCGTCGCTGCCGACTTTATTGCTAAAAATACCGATGCTAAACGCGTCTGGGTGAGTAATCCGAGCTGGCCTAACCATAAGGGCGTATTCAACGCGGCGGGCCTTGAGGTTCGCGAATATAACTATTATGACGCCGCTAACCACGCGCTGGATTTTGACGGTCTGCTGGCAAGCCTGAATGAAGCCCAGGCGGGCGACGTGGTTCTGTTCCACGGCTGCTGCCATAACCCGACGGGTATCGATCCGACGCTGGAGCAATGGCAACAGCTGGCGCAGCTCTCTGTTGCAAAAGGCTGGCTGCCACTGTTTGACTTCGCTTATCAGGGCTTTGCCCGTGGTCTGGAAGAAGACGCAGAAGGCCTGCGCGCGTTCACCGCGCTGCATCAGGAACTGATTGTTGCCAGCTCCTTCTCGAAAAACTTCGGCCTGTATAATGAGCGTGTAGGTGCCTGTACGCTGGTCGCGGCAGATGCGGCCACCGCCGACCGTGCCTTCAGCCAGATGAAGTCCACCATTCGCGCTAACTACTCTAACCCACCGGCTCACGGTGCGGCAGTGGTGGCAACAATTCTGAGCAACGACGCCCTGCGTGCCATCTGGGAGCAGGAACTGAACGATATGCGCCAGCGCATTCAGCGTATGCGCCTGCTGTTTGTGAATACGCTCCAGGAAAAAGGCGCGAATCGCGACTTCAGCTTTATCACCCGGCAAAACGGCATGTTCTCTTTTAGCGGCCTGACCAAAGAGCAGGTGTTGCGTCTGCGCGAAGAGTTTGCCGTGTACGCCGTCGCTTCCGGGCGCGTGAACGTGGCGGGCATGACGCCGGACAATATGTCTCCGCTGTGCGAGGCTATTGTCGCAGTCCTGTAATAACATCATAAAGACAAAAGGCCGCAAACATGTTGCGGCCTTTTTTATTGCGGGACGTTAATTACCAGACCGGCAATTCATCCTGCAGGAAAGGATTATGCAGACGCTCATGACCGAGGGTGGACATCGGTCCGTGCCCGGAAATAAAGGTCACGTCATCACCGAGCGGCAGCAGCTTACGCTTGATGGAATCAATCAGCTGGCTGTGATCGCCGCGCGGAAAATCGCTGCGCCCTACACCGCCCTTGAAAATGACATCGCCTGAAATCAGCAGCCGGGAAACCGCATCAAAAAAGACAATGTGTCCTGGTGTATGCCCCGGACAGTGTAAAACGTCAAGACTGATATTGCCGACGCTGACATTGTCGCCTTCGCTTAACCAGCGATCCGGCGTCAGCGGCAGGCATTCATCCAGGCCAAACATCCGGCTCTGGGCAGGCAGTCCCTGTAGCCAGAACTCGTCTTCTTTATCCGGTCCGATAACCGGCACGCCATAGTGTTCTGCCAGTTCAGCAGCGGCACCCACGTGATCCAGATGACCGTGAGTCAGTAAAATTTGCATCAGCGTCACGCCTGACGCCGCGACTTCCTGTTTAATGCGTTCGGCGTCACCGCCAGGATCGACCAGCGCCGCCAGTTTGGTCTGTTCACACCAGATTAATGAACAGTTCTGAGAAAAAGCGGTTACCGGAATAATGCGATAGTTCATGCTGCTCCTGTCTCATTAAGCGCCTGATTACCAGTGCCGGACCGGCCCGGTATCAATATGCACAAAGTTGCTACTCGGGTAATATCCTACACCACCTGAGCGCATAGATAACGCCGCTTTGCGAATATTGCTTAATGAGAGACCTTCAATGTGGAAATCCATCGCCTGGCCTTTGGTGTGGTAGCTGTTTTTCGCCACGCCGCTGCCGCGTTTGCGCAGATCATCGTTAGTATTTAACGAGCGATAGCCGGAAATGAGCTGCACGGGTTTACGCGTATCCAGTAACGCCTGAAGGCGATAAAGCTGATCGAATAATTTTGGGTCGATGGACTTAATTTTATTCGCGCGATAGTCACGGAAAAAATGATTAAGTTTTGCTAATTCATCCTGAATATAGCCTCTGCCATCGAAGAACTCCGCTTTAATTGACTCACCGGTATGCAGGTTGTTCAACGTCAAAATACGCGGACGTGGGGTCGAGAGGGTGGCAAATGCTGGCGATGGTAAGATGACCGCTGCGCCCAGCGCAACGCCACCTAACGCCAGCAGCTTGCGGCGATTAGCGTCAAATTTGTCCATGATAATCAGGTCTACAGTAAAAGTATTAGTGTCGGGAATTTATGCATTTCTGGCGCACGAAGGCACCTTACCGGGCATTACATCTGGCGTCAATACCGCCAAATCCAGTAAAAACGGGCCTTGCAGCGATGCAGGCCCGTTTTTTTACTGATACTTTCGACACTTACCTGGACTGAACTTCTTCATTTACCTGATTAATTGTTCGGCTTTTTCCATAATTTGTGCGCCAGATCGCGCGGTGAGATCGTAATTGTAAATATCTGTACGATACTGCGCCTTACCATCAGCGCCAATAAAGGCGGTCAAATAGTAAAGGTTCACCGGAATATCCTGACGGATATTAACGTAGCGGGTATCACCCTGCTTTAACGCACCGGAAATACGCGCGTCGTTCCAGCCCGCGTCTGTTAATAACATGTTAGCCAGCTCCGAGGCTTTATTAACGCGCACGCAGCCGGAACTGAGCGCACGGGCGTCACGCTGGAACAGATTATGGTTCGGCGTATCGTGCAGATAGATAGCGTCCGAGCTGGGCATATTAAATTTGTAGCGTCCAAGCGAGTTATGCGCGCCGGGTGCCTGCTGAAAACGGAACGGCAGGTTTGACGGGGTGATGGTCGCCCAGTCAACGTTCCACGGATCGATGGTTTCGTTGCTGTTCCAGCCGCGCATCACCGTATAACCGTGACGCTCCAGATACCCCGGATCGTTCCATACTTTCGGCAGAATATCCTTGCGGGCCAGCGTCGGCGGCACGTTCCACGGTGGATTAACCACGACGTTGTTTAACGCGCTGCTCATCATCGGCGTTTTACGATCCGGTCGACCGACAATCACGCGCGAATCCAGTACCGGATCGCCGTTCTGATAATAGACCAGCGAATAGGCCGGGATGTTGACCATGATGCCGGTAGAAAGTTTGCCCGGCAGCAGACGCAAACGCTGAATGTTGAGCGCCAGCACGCCTGCGCGCTGCGACGGAGAGACGTTCAGCCAGTCGCGGGTAGCACCGCCAATCACGCCATCTGCCCCCAGTCCCTGCCAGGCCTGGAAACGCTTCACGGCTTCAACCAGGGTTTTATCATACGCGGCGCGTACGGGCTGCGGTTTGGTGGCAGGTGCGGCCGACGTGCTCACCGCCGCGCTGTCGTCGCCCGGCAGCACAATGTCCGGTCCGCCGTCCAGCATTCCGGTACGCTGAAGTATTTCGCGTAGCGCAGGGATGTCATTGCTCCATTGCCCCGGACGTAGCGAGGCTTTACCCGTCAGTTGCGGCCACGGACGACGATCTTCGGTCAGGGCCAGCAGCGCCTGATGCATGGCGTCATACTGGGGATGCTGCGGAGCCAGCCCGCCGATAAACTGCGGCAGGGAGCCGTTATCCAGCGCCAGCTGCCACTGATTGAGCACCGACAACGGCGGCGTTGCCAGCGCATAAGGTTTGGTGCTGTAAAGCCAGCGGTTGCCCTTCACCGGAATATTGCTGACAAAATGCAGGTAGCCCATCATGGCATCCGAAAGCACCACATCGCGCGCCATGCCGGTCACTGCCGGATCGGTCAGTTGTTGCACCCAGGCGGTAAACTGCGGCTGGAAGCCTGCAATCGCCACTTCCGCCAGCTGCTGCTGAAACGCTTTGACCGCATCGCGGTTATCCCACATGGGTTTCATGTCACGCGCGGCATACAGCGCTGAAAGCGCGTTGATGTATACGGGCGTATAGCCCGCCGGAAGCTGGCTTTGAATATCAGCCCGCGCCGCTTCAGGCGAACGGTTTGCCGGGAACGGCTGTTCCCCCATTAGCATCACCACCGCGCTGGACTGTGCCAGAGGCGTGGCGAGCGCCTGGGCGTTTTCGCCCATCGTTGCCGAGCTGTCTGTCGGAACGACTTCAGGCTCATCGGCCTGCACGCTGAACAGTGGAGCAAATGCGAGAGTCAGACAGATACTCAGCGCTGACAATCGACGACCATAATTACGTATTAGCAACATCCCTTGCCCCCTGTTATTCATTGCTGCCCGCACTAACCGGGGCTTACTCTTAGTATATGAAGACAAGAATACTTTTGCCTGATCAAATGTAAAGAAGATTAAAGACTTTACGCTTGACAGTACGCATAAAGAGCAAAAGAGAAAGGCGACATTATTGTCGCCTTTTGCAGCACTACGTCGGCAGATCACAGAGATAAGCAGGCAGATTCGGACCACAGGTCACTCCACGGGTATGCTCGGTACCGGTTGCCGTGGGTAAGGGCACAGTTTTGATTGATCTGCACAATTCAGAATGCTCTGTTCAACATATACTCGCCAGCCATCCTCACCCCAGCTTGGGACGTCATTGCCCTGATACGTTCTGACACTGATTCTGTCTGTCTGCCCGAAATCAAAATATCGACCATCACCCCATTCTTTAAATGTGCGGGTTTCAGTAGTCTCTGAATTATCTGGATGGTAGATTATGTTAGAAATATTAAAGTCCAGATAACCTGTCCCATCAACAAAGTTACTGAATCCATTAAAGCCTGGAGTCCCATCTGGATAACGCTCATTTGGATCACTTTTCAATTCAGGTGTCAGACGTGCCAACATTCTGAAGGGCTGTGTCTTTGTCGGCGCAGGAGTAAACTTAATGACCGCCACAGGCATATCATAAAAATAATCTTTCCTGTCCATTACAACATCATTATATTCAAAACCAAAAACTTCAATAACCAGAAACTCGAGATTATTGGAAGGGATGAATATCTCCTGAGTTCTTAAAGGCTTAATTGGCCCACTTTGCTTAGTTGAAGAATCGCCGCCACAATACTCTCCGGCATTCCGGCAGGTATCATGAGACTCCACGAAAAAATAACCAGACAACGATACCTCGTTATCTTCTGGCCCCCAAGTGGTACTACTGCTTCGGAAATTAGCTAAAGTAGCCTCCGGGAAGCGGTGTCGGTAAAAATCAGAGTTGAGCGTCTCCCCCAGCACCGGATTTGGTGCGTTTGATACTTGAATTGAGTATCTGAATAAGGCTTCTATATTTTGGTCCTGGTACGATAAATCGTTATTTTTTGGATATGAGCTGTTTTTATAATGGCAAGCACTGTCAGAATAGAAATTACAGCCCGAAGCGGGAAAATTAGGCTCAAAAATGCTTCGGAGAAATTTGTAGTCGCCATTGTTATTTGTTCTGACTTCCTTCCTTCCTTTATTCGCATCGCTCCCTTTAACTTTCCAGTACACATTATAACCGGCCCCCTGACTGTTACCGCGAGTTCCGGGATCAGCAAAAACATCCACAACAAGATAATGCTCCGATGGCGGAGGGGTACGCGTATTGAAACCAAACTCTGCATTGTTCACCGCATAACCCGGACTGGTTATTAAGAGAAGCCCCCCTAAAAAAAGAGAAGCAGCGGTATAAGACGGGGTATTTTTCATTTTATATCCTTATGTTTATATCACCACAACTAATTCATAACGACCGTCACGGCCAGAGATAACGCGATATTTTCCAAATACGACTGACCCCGGCGTAACCGTTTTACGAAGATGATTCCATTTTACCGAGATACGAGTATTTCCCTTCTCACCGGAAACCAGGATAATTCTGGGCTGGGCCTCTTCTTTTACATTAGCTTTTTTTTGCTGGCGAATATTACGTGGTAACATTCTAAATGGGTTATCCTCGCCAACATCAAGAAATGCCAGAGGATCCAGAGGCACACCGCGATATCCAATTTCGAGATGCAAATGTGCTCCCGTTGACCGCCCGGAATTACCCGATAAGGCAATGGTTTCACCCGCTTCAATTTCACGACCAGGCATCACTTTAATCGCCGAAAGATGCATATAACGGCTATACCAGCCTCCTGCGTGGTACAATGTAATATATTTTCCTGCGGTGCGTTCAAATCCAGAAGAGATCACTTTTCCCTTCGCAACCGCCTGCACTGCCGTTCCAACAGGTAGCGCAAAATCTACACCGTTATGGTGGATCTTTCTCCCCAGAATGGGATGATCACGCATACCAAATCCCGAAGAAATTTTTGTATAGTGACTCACCGGAGACTCAAACTGGACCATGTCGTTATCCCGGTCCAGATATATTGGTTTATGTTCCGCATATCGATTTCTTTTTTTCAATATAAAAGAGATCGGATTACGCAACTCATCCCTTTTTGAAGGTGATGCGCACATGTCTGGAATTGACAGCGGTGAAACGCTCAGCCATAAACTCCATATCAGGCACAAAGACATCACCAATACTCCGTGATAAAAATCATCAAAAAAGCACTCACTGCAATGGAGGGACCAAATGGAATATAAAATGGCGTTACATCAGTATCATCGGATTCATTATTATTGTCGACGAAGCGTACAATCAGCCAAAATAGCCCCCCAAGCGTAGCCGAGGCCAACAGCAACACCGGCAGTGATTCCCAGCCCAGCCAGGCACTGCAAGCCGCATAGAGTTTGACATCGCCCTGTCCCAGTCCGTGATAGTTTCTCAGCCTAAGCCAGGTATACATTACCCCCCACAGTAAGAGCCAGGTCAGCGCGACCCCAAAGATAGCGCTTTCGATGCTCACCGTTGTCTTGCCTGAGGCTGCAAGCAGTAATCCGCCCCACAGCGCCATAAATACCAGGCTGTCAGGAAGTAATAAAAATTTGCAATCGATCACTGCCAGAATATAAAAGACAGTGAACAGACCACACAATCCTGTTAATAAACAGATATCTTTTGCATCGGGAAAAAACCATGCAAGGGCAAACCACGCAAATCCAACCAGCGCTTCAGACAAAGGATAGATCACAGCGATGGGCTGCGCGCATTGACGGCATTTACCTCGCAGAAGAAGCCAACTAATAACGGGAATATTATCCCAGGGTTTTACTCCCGCTTTACAATGTGGACAATGTGAAGGTGGCCACCAGAGATTAATCCCCCGTTCATCCGTACTCTCCACGATCCCCATCATAATTGGCAAACGATAGATAACCACATTTGCAAAGCTGCCGAAATAAAGACCGATAATCAGAAGAAACCATGGCATAAGGGGTTGCAAAATATCCATATCATTGTTCCCTTTAAATAATCAGAAAGAACCACTGGAGCCCATTGTGGCGAGTTTATCACTAAGCGAAAATAGCGCAGCAAATACCCATATAACAGTCAAGCCTAAAACAAGGGTCGAAAGTGATTTAAGCAAACTTGATATTTTGTTCATATACTCTTTAATCTGCTCTCGTGATTTCTCAGAGACCGCTGCCAATACTTCGTTAAATGAAGGCAATGAGGAGTAAAGACTAATATTAAGCAACGCGTCAGCACCTAAAAGGCCCGAGTTGAGCGCTTCACCATAAGTTGCCCCCGTTGTCATTTTTTTCTGCATATAAGAAATGTGCCAACGTAACCAGCGAGTTGAATTCGTGGAGATAATCGTCAACGCATCATGAATTGGGATGCCATTTCGTAATTGCAACGCCAATATGTTCAAAAAAACTGAGGCTGATAATTGTTTGTATGTTGAAAATGGCATTATTCGGTCAAGAACCTTGTTGCGAATGTCCCCCGAAAATTGCGTCACAATAAATCTTATAAAAAAAACAATCATCACTGCGGCAACCAAAATATATACCCATAAGCCTTCGCATAATGCTATGCCAAAGGTGTATAACACACTTGTCACTTTAGGCCATTTTTCTACAGGCAGCACGCTGGCGAATGCCGGGAAGACCTTATAAGAGTAACCGGCAATGACGACAAGGGATAATGCCAACATAATCAACGGGAATGTCACTGCACCAATGAGTTTTTTTTGCAGTTCACTATTATAATTAATCACACTTACCAGCGATTTAAAGCCATCGTCCAGGCTCCCACTTCGCTCTGCGGCATTGATTGTACTCAATTCAGTATCAGGAACAGCCCCTTCAAAAACCTGAGCAATTGAAGTTGTTTTCGCCATGCGTAAGACCAGTTCATCCAGTTTTTTGACAAACCCGCCCCCCAGTAACGATTTCCCTTCATGCCGTAATTTCTGAATGGCATCATACAGGGGCAACTCTGCACTAATCATATCAGCACAAAATTGATATAAATAGACACGTTGATTTTTGCTAAATTTTTTCAACCAATACCTCCAAATCCTCTGTCGCTAGCTGACCAAACTCCATCTGGAACCATTCTGCACACACTCTGCCTTGCAGCACAGTCGCCAGGGTTTTCTCACGGATATCAAAACCCTCCGCCAGCGCTGGAGAATTGAAACGTTTCTTTCGCCAGATGTTATAGACTTTTAACCATTTTTGTTCGGCAATTGCTTCCAGTTCGTCGTAAACAGGTAGCAGATATTCAACAACCAATTGTCTACCCGCAATACCCGTATTCTTACATCGGGCACATCCGTCGCTATTTTTTTTATAACGAACGAAATCACGCTTACCCACTGATAAAGGTGATGTTAATTGTTTACAATCAGGACACAACAACGGAATCAACTTCTGGCATTGTAATCCTGCGATAAAACCAGGCGTTGATAGTTTGTCACTGGTTATACCCAACGCGGAAAGACGTTGTAATAAAGAAACAATATTCCCGGCATGCACCGTCGTGAAACAGTAGTGTCCACTCTCTACCGCCCCTGCCAGTGCATTTGAAGAAATATTGTCCCTTATCTCACCCACCATCAGAACATCAGGATCACGGCGAAGTGATGATTTGATCGCAGAATGAAATCCACCCGACTCACCGCTCACTACGGAACTCTGTTTGGCACCATAAATCTGATATTCAACGGGATCTTCTACCGTCAAAAAACAGCCACGATCGTCATAACGATGAATCTGCATCCATTCCATCAAATTCTTTAGTGTTGTTGATTTACCCGATCCTGTGGTACCCGCAATAATATATGCCCCATAGGGATTGCTGAGGATACGTTTAAGATCAGATATTTCTGCATCAGTGATGCCTAGCTTATCCAGGCTCGCTACCGATGCCTTATCTAACCCTGATGGAATAATACGCAAAACTGCGTGGTAGCAATCACTACTTTCACCAAAGATTGGATAATGTGCATAACGAAAACGATAGCTTCTGCCTTTTAAGTTATAAAGAATATTCGCATTTTGAGAAATATGCCTGTTCCAGGTAGTATCGCGTGTACTGGCTTCAACGTTATAGAGAACGAAAACCAACTCATCGCAACGTAAAGCTTTCATTTGAATAAATGGACATAAAACACCATTTATTCTGAGCTCAACCTGAGCGACGACGTCATTTCGTGTGATATGTAAATCACTTGCCCCCATATCGACGGCACGCTGTAATAAACTCTCCAGATAAACCTGAGTATTACTTGAATCTTGCTCGAGCAAGCGTAGATCGGTAGACGTTATTTTTTCAATAATTTTAAAATAAACGCTTTCGTTGATCTGCGCTATGCCCTTTACGGTTATGTTATGAGTGACCTGCAGACGATGAATGATCGCCTGCATTGAACTCAAATTATCAATTAGTAATGTATACTCAATAAGCCAAAATTCCTCCTCGCGTTGAGCGACGAGTATAGAGTCATCAAACTCTAAAAAATGCCATTCTTCAGAATTAATGCTCTCATCAGCTAGTTGGATATAATCTAATATCACCTTGAAGCTTCCTTGATATTTACAATATCACCAGAAACATATTGTGCTATGTAATTGTAGCCTGCATAGCTAAAACGTTGATTGAGAGGAACCATTTTAATTCCACCACCTTCACCCGTTACTGCAACACGTTTCTGTCCAGCGATTTCAGAGATGAGTAAAGCACGTAATGCAGGTGCATTAACCGAAACGGACTGTTCATCCGTATCCGTAGATTCAGTCACCGCTTGATTGCCAGACGGCACTGAAGGTGCTGCCATACGGCTGCCTTCTCCTTTTAATTTACGGATATCACTACGCAGCTTCTCCAGCGCGAGTTCGTTCGATAATTTTTTTCTCTGTTTTTCGAAAGCAAAATCATCTTCCATCAAAGTGATAACATGATCCTGCATTCTGGACTGATTCTCGGATCCTTGCTGTGAAGCATCATCTGAAACTTTAGCCACGATTTCCTGAGCAGGTTTTACTGCTGATGTTCCCTCAGCCATGACAATAGCCGGAGCCATAAACAGTCCTGAAATGATTAAAGTCCTTTTTTGCATACCAGCTCCCCGCTCAGTGTAAATTTGTCTTTAAGTTCGATTGATTTAATCACAAATGCTTGTGCAATTTTTTGTCTGGCAAGGACAGACACTAGCTGTGTAAAGCTGATGTTTTTGTCTGCCTGCAACTTCCATTTGACTGACATGAGTTGCCATGAGTTTATCGCATCCTTAACGCTAAGTTCCTGATCAGCAGCCGCTGATGAAGGCATTCCACTCATTTCAATTTGGTATTGAGTGCTACTCATCGAATTCCAGGTGTTGATCGCACTTAGCATTGAAGTACAACCAGGAAGATCGGCCTGTTTACCGGCACCCCATTGCGTGAGCCAAGGGTGCACATTCAACCCTGAAGGAATATTACTGTAATCAAGCGTAGTGGCTGAGAAACTTGGTGAATAATCTTTACCGTCAATTGTCATATCAGCAACATTAAAAATTAGCCCACCTTTCAAAGAAAAACTGACTGCACACCCGGTAGGCGTACACTTCATTTGTGCTAATGAGAAACCGAGGAAATCCAGTTTCTGGACGTTACTCTGAATCGATAAAGCCAGTTTTTCCAGCGCGGTGATATCACCACCGGAGAGCGTATCCTGATAGTATTTTTTTACACTCGCTATCTTACGTTGACGCTCCTGCCGTTGACGCTCCAGAGCTTCCTGACGTACTTTCTCCGGATGGTAAACGAAATAATAATATCCTGTCCCCGCCGCACAACTCGCCAGCAGCACAGTACTTATCAGGAGTGTTATCTGCATTTTGCGATTCATGCTGTTCTTCCATAAATAGAGCCTGTCAATTCCAGCCATCCATTTATTCCTTTAGATAAATTTTAATAACAATGTTGTAAGTATGAGTATTGCGACTCCACCTAATGCCAGCCCAACGATCACTGCCTGACGTTTCTTCTTCAGCTTATTCTGGTGAGCAACACAGTTTTCAATAACATTGTTAATCATCGTCTCATCAAGCTCTCTGACATTAAGATGTTGATACAGAGAATTAGTTTTCAATTGCTCTCGTAAGTGTATCCAAAAGCGTTGCGATACAATTCGGTCGCTACCGGATACTAGCTCTCCATTGGCTATAATAAGAAAGTAATAATTACCTTTTGTTTCCAGCCAATAAATAGCATCTCCATACAACTCCTTAGCATGTAGCGCAAACGGTTCATATAAAGTCGAATGTTTTGCACAAAATCCCATGCATCGAACGTTGTCGGTGTTCAGATACTCTATGAGCCGATGATCACGTTTTAGCGCAGTCAGCCATTGAAGATAGAATGGCTCATATTCTGCCGGCGTATAGCCCCAAACGTTTTCTATCAGCACATTATTCTGTTTGAGCTTTTCCAGACGCATAGTTTATCACCGCGTATACGTGGGCGCGCGATAGTTATCAATACCTACGACCATCACAACCGTATCAATGTTGTCACCGCTGGTATAGTTTCCACCCATGATTGAAAAAGTACGCCCATCACTGTCTTCCTTAGCCTCATATTTGCTCACCATCAACAAACTGCCGGGGGTAATCGTCGAGACGTTAAAGGTTTCTGTTGTACTGACCGAAGGCAGCTGTACATTATCAAACACATCAATGGAATTGAGGAATCGTTTCGTGAAACCACTGGCGACTTCAATTCTGCCATCCGTTAAAATACGGGGGGTTATGATAAAACTGGTACCCGTAACCAGCTCAGACGTTTCAACGGCCGTGTCAACATTCCCGGTTGTCGAGTTCTCCTCACGGGTTCGACTGGAGACATAGTACTGAGAGTTCGTCAGGTTAAGAGGGATCGGGACATTATTCCTGGTAATAAAAGAACCACTCTGAAGAACTTTACTTCCTGTTAATTCGTACAAGGCATCCAGCTGACTTGTGACGTCAAGATGGCTATTTTTCCAACCCGTCGTTAATCCACCAGAGAGTTTTGCCAGCATATCATTGCTATCAATACCAATTGAGGTTGTTCCATCATTAAAGTTGACATTTACACCAGCACCAAACTCTTTTGTTTTGCTTTTGTCCAGAGTAAATATTTTATATGTAAGAACAAACTGACGAGAATTATCCGCCTGATACTTCTTAAGCACCTCATTGAGCGCCTTGTATTCAGAAGGACGTGCATTCAAAGTAATAATCGAGGCATCTTTAAAGATACTATAGACTCCGCTGGTAATATATTTACCGGCCATATCTTCCACATCATCCCAGAATGACGATTCAAATTTTTGTTCTGTCTTTCCTTTTAACCCACCGCCCGAAGTGGCCTGATTACCAGAAAGATCAAGGCTTGCTTCAAACTTATTATTCTCGCCGTAAAAATCTAAACGGATCACATAATTCTCAAAATAAGAGACTTTCAGAATACCGTTATCATCCAGTACAGGATTCACATCATAGAGCGTTGAGATATAATTAACGAATTCTTCAAATGTGCCCTCAAAGGATACGCTATGAGTGTCCTCACCGACTGTGTCATTACTGGCTTTACCGCCGCTCGGGGCAGTATTAATGCGATAGCTGGTACCTGTTTGCGCAGAAACAGCTTCAAGCACTGTCATTAAGTCAGTCTGTTCATAAGACTGAATTTTCACATGCTTACGTAATAAAGCCTGTTTCTTTGAATTATAATCGACTTTTTTACCCAGGTAAGCATTGTCGTATTTCATATAGCCTGATGACTTCATCTGTTCAGGTGTTGTAGGCGAGCCTGTTTCAGATAATACATTATCCTGGTTATATTTGTGATCGAAAACCGTACATCCCTGTAAAGCAATACTTAAACATATGGCAATTGCTTTTAATTTCATTTGCTTGTTCCCTTATCCCGTCAATCACTGCTCATCAATAACCAGCACGCTGTTCTTTTGGAAATACTTTATCACCAGCCCATAATTCTCTGATGTGAAAAGCTCGCCTAATCTCAACAGAACAGTGTCTTTATCACGCTCTGTCATATGAATACTTTTATAAATAAGGTAGTCATGGTTACTGTTCCACAACACTTTGAAACCGTTTTTCTCTGCCCATGTTTTCAGTTGCTGGCTAAGTAACTCTCCCTCTATAAGATCGAGCGTGACATTTGCAGACGCAACATTTAGCGCCCCCTGAGTCGTGGTCACCTCCCGGCCTGCAGAAAACGGATTTCTTGGAGCTGCAGAAGAAATACCTGCTGTTTCTGAAACAAGTTCTACTGTATCTGCAGCATATCCTCCCCAACTACAGGACATGCATCCTACCAGTATTATCGATTTAATTTTTTTCATGTTATTCAATCCGTTGACATTAATATTCAAATGTTGCTGTATCGCTTGATTCTATTTTATCCAACATATACCAGGGGCCATCCCACATCCATAGATAATTTATATCAGAGATCACACCACTTTGTGGGATGGTACTACACCATTGAGTGACAATTACCGACAATGACCGGGGGTTAATTTTATTAACTCCTCCGCCGTTAATATCTATTGCTGCCGATGTTGCACTAATTATCCAGTGGTAGAGCTCACTGTTCTCACTATCCAGGTTGAATAATTCATTAGTATATAAATAGTCATCAAACGATCCCCATGCAGCATTGCTCACAAATGCTCCATATTCCGCTGGCGTGCGATCTTTCGCCGGTTGACCAGCAATCTTTTTGGCAATATTGTCAGGAATAACGAGATTGACCTGGAGCGCAACACCTCCCAGTCCTCCCACCGCCGGATTATTCACCGTATTTTTCCGGGTCTTTCCTTGCAAACTGTAATCCATGTATTCAGTCGGACTATTCTCAGCAGAGACAGAAGAAATTGCGACGGTCATCCGTGGATATAATTGTCGATAATAAATTCCTTTCAAAGCGGCATCATAATCCTCTATGCCAGTCTCTTTAGAGGGTTTGGCTTCCACTTTAGGACATCGCTGTACCGGGAGTCGAATGGCACCCGTTTCATCATTTACCCCAGTAAATTCTATCACTGAAGTATTATTAAATGCCTGATAAAACACCGTTGCAGGTGTCACCAGTTCATACTGACCGCCATACATATCGGTAAAAGTGCGTGAACCACCAACATCGTTTATACGCCACTGAGCGGCATGTTTACGCGCTGTATTTTCCATAACCACGTTGGCATAGAGCGTGGCGGTTGTGCCTTTAATCGATGATGGCTGCTCGCTATGACTTTCACCTGACGCGGTTATATCGCTGGTACGCAGATGCAATACGCGATCATCGCTATTGTCCTGATCCGTGTTGCTTCCCTGGCCTGACATTGATGTCAGGCATAGCGTGCTGAGTCCTGTGCCTTTATCCCAGCACATAGCCGCTTCTTTCGTCGTGCTACTCTCATCGCTGGTTATGACCAGACGCTCATTGTCTTGTGCACTTATGCAAGGACCCGGCGTGTTACTCTTTGTGTTCCAGCATAATTTATCTACTGGCGTTTCCCCGTCAGCGGTCACTTCGGCGCTGGTTTTACTCAGGCTGATGCGCACTCCCAATCGCGTATTTGCCGAGTATTGTCGAGCAAGGTCATGTAAATTTGCAGCCGCCTGGCTTAGCTCAAGGGGCTTATTATTCACCTCAACGAGGGCAAACTGACGGTTATCAGTAGATGTACTTCTTACCACCACAGCCTGCAAATAACTTAGTCCCTCATTTTGCAGCGCCTTCATCAGCGGATTGGCATAGCCGAGAAAATTCCACTGCTCATCATCATTTCCGGGCTGAGAAAGAAGATAAAAGTCAACTCTGTCTATTTGGTCAGCCTGCGTGGGATCCGTCTCATTATTGATGAAATCTACACGCTGCAGAATAAAATCGCTTACTTTCTGATTATTAGCCATCTCACAAGTTAATGGGTTATCCATTAATTTCCGAGGTAACTCCCCTTGTGGTTTACACTCTTTGCCGAGAAACAGGCGTCGGGATTGGCTCGTCGTCGATGGCGGGGTTGTTTTTAACCCTGACCAATCACTGAAATACTGCCCTGTATTGTTAACCGCATCCTGTAGGGTGCCCTTATTACGTAAATCATAAGGCGATTGATACGTACCGGTAGAGGATTTGTAGAGCGGGTTGTTCCACGAGCCATTATCACTTTCGAATTCTTTTTGTTTGATAAAACCCATCACACCCGCTATCTCACGAGCAATAACATTAGCAGTCGTTTGCTGATTTACCTGAGTGGCTTCTCTTCTTTTATAATTCGCCAGCAGCATCAACATCATACCTATAATGACTAACACCACAAGCATTTCAAACAATGTCACACCCACGCTGCGTGAAAATAATCTTAAATGGCGTTGATATCTCATTAATTGTAATCCATATATACAGTACCTCCCCCAAATGGGAGAGGTATTAGTAGTTAAAAAACTATTTAAAATTAACGGCTACCTAAAACAACGCCGTTTGCGCCATTCTGATCCGCACAGACTTCTGCGGTATTGGCAATATAGTTAGGCGTCAGATTAGAACCAACAGTAGATTTCAAAACCGCACCGGTTGCTGGTGAGTTCAGCGCTTTGGTATCGTCCACACCGCTGTCCGCACCTGGTAAAGCACCTTCAATAGTCTCAACATAATCCCAGTCACTACCTACCTGACTTACGAAGGAACGGCACTGCTCCTGGTCCAGTCCGTTAACCACAACAACAAAAGCTTTACCTGCAGTACCGGTAGAATCCGTCAGTGCAGGATGAACTTCGAGCGGGTCACGCGAGAAGGAGTTGATGGCTTCTTGCGGGGTCAGTTTACCCATTTTAACCATTGCAATAATTGGGTTATCAATGGTAGAGGCAGCCAGGTCGTCCTGCGCTACGGCCACAATTGAGTTATAAGTGTCTGGATAACCACTATTTTTGTAAACATCATTCATGGAAACACGAACGGTGTTTGTGCTATCCGCAACACCAGTAATATCCTGAGAGGTAAACGCACGTTGCGCCAGAATTACCACACCCGCAGCAATAATACCAATAATACCCAGAACAATGATGATTTCCAATAATGTTACACCTTCTTGCTTTTTCAGTTCCTGATAGCGAGAAGCTTTTCTTTTCCATGAATTGATCATGTTTTTCATTTTTAATTCCCTTATTAAAATAATTTACTAATACGGCTTGCTAAAAATAACCTTTAGCGGGATTGATTATGGAACCAATCCTTCAGGAAAACAATCACATCGGCCTGGTCAGGAAATTTTTAGGAATATATAAAGATTTGTAACAAAAAAACATAATCCGTATGAACCATACAAATCTCATACATCACCGCAGCCTATTTTTCGAAGACGACTCATATAGATAAATATATATAGTGAGCTGATAAATAATGAGGCGTAATTCAGCTACCTTGATAATATTTGCGCGGAAAAATAATGCTATTTAAGCATTATTATAGGTACACATTATTAAACTGAATGAAAGAATATTTTATTAGTGGTTGGTATTCGGTGTTTAGGGAAGATGCAGATGTGGACTAAAAGAAGATAGCAAAAGGCCTCAGCCGTGACAGGAGATTTGATTAAAAATGATAATACATTACTAAAATCGGTTGTTGACCACCCTCACTGAGCGTATTTCAACCAAAATTAAAAAGGGCGACATTGCTGTCGCCCCTCCTCTGGTCACATATCCTTTATCAGTCAGGACGCGTCCGCTGTTCCCGGCAACGGTTCCGGGAGCTGTGGGGCAAACCCACGCAGGCCCACGACGTGCACGTGTTCGGTATTCTGGAAAACCTTACGCACCAGCTTGTACGTTGTGCCTTTTTCCGGGCTGATATTTTCGGGCGCGGCGATAATCAGCTGCATTTCCAGACGGTCACACAGTTCGAACAGCGTGGCGATGGAGCGCGCATCCAGACGAGCCGCTTCATCAAGGAACAACAGGCGGCACGGTGAAATATCTTTACCGCGCAGGCGGCGGGATTCATCTTCCCAGCTCTGCACCACCATCACCAGAATTGACATCCCGGTACCAATCGCTTCCCCGGTTGACAGCGCGCCGGACTCCGCACGCAGCCAGCCGTCCGAGCCACGGTTAACTTCGACTTCCATTTCCAGATAGTTGCGGTAGTCGAGCAACTCCTCGCCGATGGTTTGCGGCGTGCGCTGTCCCATGTCGATTTGTGGATTGAGGCGCTGATACAGTTTCGCCAGCGCTTCGGAGAAGGTCAGACGGTTGCTGTTAAACAGATCCTGATGCTGTTCATGTTGCTCGGAAAGAACATCCAGCAGTGTGGCATGGGCTTCGCGAATATTTACGTTCAGCCGCACGCTGTTAACCTGACCAAAGGAGACGCTTTGCAGTCCCTGATTGAGCATCCGAATGCGATTCTGCTCGCGCTGGATGGTCTTGCGGATAATATTCGCCGCACTCTTCGAACTGATTGCCAGTTTCTGCTCGCGGGTGGTCAGCTCCTCCGTCAGGCGACTGAGTTCGATTTCCATCTGTTCAATGGCTTCAACCGGATCGTCAGTACGAATGATATCCTGACGGATACGCTCGCGCAGATGCTGATAAACCGCGACAAAGAACTGGATTTTACGTTCAGGACGTTTCGGATCTTCGGACATACGCAGTACGTCACGCAAATGTTCGTTATCCGCCACCGCCAGACGCAACGCGCCAAGCGCCTTATCCGACATCGAACGCAGTTCATCAGCCGACAGGTAGGCCAGCTCGCGGCGGTGCAGACGGCGCTCGACGTTGTTGTCTTTGACCAGTCGCATTACCGCACACCAGCCCGCTTTCGCCGTCACTACCTGTTCGCGCATGGCGAGATAATCCCGCTCCAGCGTGCGCAGTTTACGGGTCAGGTTATCCATTTCCGCTTCGCAGAAGGTCAGCGCTTTTTCCAGCTGATTGCGCCGCGAACGGTTGTTGCTCAGCTGGGCATGTAATGCATCGCGACGACTGCGCGCGCGTTCTTCTGCGCCGCTGTCGGCACGCACGCCGATGTCCTGAAGCTCTTTATGCAGATCGCCCAGCAGCTCTTTTTTGGTGTCATACGAACTTTTCAGCGAGGCCAGTACCTGATTGTACTGGCTCAGCTGCGCGGCGTGTCCGCGCATGGCTTCACGGGCGCGGGTACGTTCCCCTTCCGCCTGTTCAAGACGCTGGCGCAGTTTTTCGTTAAGATCGCTGTTGCCGTTGAGCATTTCCGCAGAATCAGAATAGCCAAAGTGCGCCCGACGCTGGACCACTTCGGTTAAGGCGAACGCCTGCTGGCGCGCCTCACGCTGCGTTTGCTGCGACCAGGCGTAATCTTCTTTGAGCTGTTCAAATTGTTCAGGATCGCTTTGCAGGACCGACACCAGCGGCTCCAGCTTCGCCAGCTGATTGCCATACGTCTGGATAAAGCGCGCGGCTTCCTGGGCCTCATCAAGACGTTCCTGAATTTCATCTACCCGGTCAGCCAGCGTTTCATCGCCCAACAGACTGAGATTCGGCAGCAGGCGGTTAAGCTGGGAAACGCCCTCTTTCGCCAAATCGAACTGCGCACGCTGCTGCTGATTATCACTTTCATGATTCGTCAGCGCCCGCTCCAGTTCACCGCGACGGCTGGTCAACTGGCGCAGCTCCAGTTCCGGGTCGGCATCAAAAGCGACCGCCAGATGACTGCCAATGAAGCGGCTAAACGCCTGATGCAGACGCTGGGTTTTCTGCACGTCAAAAGAAAGCGTGGCGAAACGTTCGGAAAGCGTTTCACGCTCGGTATGCAGCGCCTCAATGCGGCTTTCCCGCGCGGCGCGACCAAACAGCGGCACCGTCGGGAAACGCGAGTAGCGCCACTGGCGGTCAGCAATTTTGACGACCACCGCTTTCTCAAGCTCATCAACGGCAAAGACGCTATCGTCGAACGACTGCGGATCGCCCTCAATGAGGTATAAATCTTCCGGGCAGTCTTCCAGCCCGGCAAGCTGTTCGCTCAGCAGTGAGAGATCCGGTACCACAATCGCGTGACGTGACGGGCCGTACAGCGCAGAGAAGTACGGCGCATCTTCCAGGCTGACATCATCATAGATTTCAGACAACAGCACGCCGCCAAAGCGTTCAGCCAGCGCGTTAAGACGCTGGTCTTCCGAACCGCCCGGCTGGCTGAGACGCTCAATTTCTTCGTCAACCGCATTTTTGCGCGCGCCCACTTCGTCGCGCTCAACGATGGCTTCCCGCTCGCGCTCCAGAAGTTGTTGCAGGTATTCCGTCACGTCCTGACCGGATTCGAACTCTTCACCACACTGCTCGGAAAGCTGATTCAGGCTGCTCTGCGCCGCCAGCCAGATCGGGGCACGCTTTTGCAATTTCTGAATGCGCGCCAGGATCTGCTCCAGCTCCTGACGCAGATTCATCCGTTTTTCATGCGCGTTTGAGACGCTATCGGAAAGGTCAGCGATGCGGGCTTCCAGTTCCTGATGCAGCGCTTCCAGCTCGTCAAGGTCGTAGCGTTTGCCCTGGCGTTTATTAAACTCCGAAAGCATCCGCTCCGCGTCCTGCTGCTGGCGCAGACGCTGCTCCAGTTCGGTCAGGCGGCTGCGCAGCGGCTGCGCCTGCTCTGCCAGATGACGCTGGTTGACGCCGTCGCGTAACAGCTCGCGGGCAATGTCCCACGCTTCATCGCGTGCCAGCGGGCCGTTGATCGCCTCCACCAGCTGAAACGCCTGTTCAAACTGTTTGTGCGCGGTTTGCGCCACGCTCATTTTTTGTTCCAAGGACAGCAGGCGCTCGGTGGCTTCCTGCTCTTTCGCCTGGAACGTTTCCAGCCACTCTTCCGCGCTGTCCTGGGTCAGATCCGGCAAATGGCACAGTTCACGCGCGCGCTGTAAGGCCTGCAGTGCCTGATTGTACTGAATAGCGCGGGTTTGCTGGACGTCGAGCGCCTGCTGATAATCTGCAAGCTGGTTTTTCAGCTCGTCCACTTCCAGCTCGGCGGCTTCGGCTCTGGCTTCGTTATCTTCCTGGCGATCTACCGCTTCAGCTACAACTTCATTCTGCTCTTCAAGACGGATTTGCAGCTCTTCCAGATCCGACTCGTAACGTTCAATTTTTTCCTGCTGGCGCAGCGCGGTTTGCACCAGGTTCAGATGATCGCTGGCCGCCTGATAATCGGCTTCCAGATCGCCTTCCGCCCCGTTGTGCTCCTGCAATTCGCGGGCCATCTCAACATGCTTGTACTGTTCAGCCGCCAGCTTTTGCCGGGAGGTGAACAGTTCGCGGCGGAATTCCAGTGCTTTATCAAGATGCACCCGGCGTTCGTTGGCATGACGCATATAATCCGCCGCCACGTAGTCGGTGGCTTCGGAGATCAAATGTTTGAACAGATCGCGATCCGACTGGGTGACGCGGATGGCTTCCAGTGTCATGCGGTTTTCGCGCAGCGCGGCTTCCATATCCTGAAACGCCTTACGCACCCCGCTGTTCTCTGGCAGTAAATAATCGCGCAGGGAGCGGGTAATGGCGCTGGAGATCCCGCCGTACAACGAGGCTTCAATCAGACGATAATATTTACTGCGATCCGATGCAGAACGCAGGCGGCGCGCAACCACGCCCAAATCGAACATGAGCGAGTGGTAGTCGGTGATGGAGTTGAACTGCTTAAACTGCACCCCTTCCATCTCTTCCAGCTTGTCTTTCAGCTCCTGGAGGGTCAGCACCCGCGCCTGACGTTCGTTCAGCGTCTCCGTCAGCAGTTCGGTCGGCACCGCCGACATCGGCAGCCCCTGGATGGCAAAAGGTTTGATATCGACTTTGCGATCGCGCCCCGCGACCTGCTGCAAACGCACGCCGACCACCACGCGCTGGTGGCGCGAGTTAACGACGTCGAGCAGTGAATAACAGACCCCGGCTTTTAATTTTCCGTGCAGACCCTTGTCGCGCGAACCACTGGTAGCCCCCGCTTCGGTGGTATTACGGAAATGCAGCAGCGTCAGATCGGGGATCAGCGCCGTGACGAAGGCCGCCATCGTCGTTGACTTACCGGCACCGTTACCGCCGGACAGCGTGGTGACCAGCTCATCCAGGTCAAAGGTCCGGGCAAAAAAGCCGTTCCAGTTAATCAGCGTTAGCGAACGAAATTTTCCGCGTTCAATCATTATTCTTCCTCCCCGCTATCTGGCTGATTCTCTTCGGCCTCATCATTGAGTTGCAGATGGTTTTCAATCGGCATCGCTTCACCATCGCGGATCATGCGCAGCTGGGCTTCACGCGGATCGTCGCCGCTGCGCACGTCAGCACCGAAGCGGAAGACCGATTCGGTGATGCGGAATTTGCTGCTGTCGTGCCCCATAAACCACACCATCCCCAGACGGCGCAGGCGGTTGAGCGAGGAGCGCACTTTTTCCTGGAGCTTTTGCCGATCGACGTCAGAGCCGGTCGAACGGTTGTTAACCAGCTTCAGCAGCTTGCTTTCGTCGGCGAGGGTAAGCAGTTCATCATACAGTTCCTGCTGGGTGAAAATGCCTTCGTTGGCCAGACGTTCCGGGCTAAGGTAGAGGTAGCAAAGAATTTTGCCGACCATCATATCCAGCTCGGAAAGCACCGAACGCGGGATCAGCGTCGTCGAGCGCGGGCGCAGGTAGAAAAAACCTTCCGGTGCGCGGATCAGTTCGACGTTATAGCGGGCATAAAATTCTTCCAGGTATTCCTGGAAATCCATCAGAAAGGCGTGATTGTCCAGCTCATCAAGACCGATGTGGCGACCCGCACGCAGGGCGCTATCCAGCGCCGGAAAAAGCGGATTTGCCAGAGCCTGTGCCATTTTAGCTGGCATCATTTGTTCAATATTTGTCAATGACATGCGCCTGTACCTTGGCTCCGTAATCATTAATTGGCTGCCATTTTGCCTGCAACCCACTGAAATCTGCCTGTGCGACCCCAAGGCGTACCGCCTGGTCCACGACAATACGCGCGACGTCGAAATGGCGTGCACGTGGATACTGCGCCAGATACTCGCGCACAACCAGGCCGAGATCCAGCGGCAGTTGTCTGGATTTGTAGACCTCCAGCTGCTGCTCGATCATCGCCGCCAGCTGTTCGCGGATCTCGTTAAATTCTTCAAACTCCAGATCCGGCGGCAGTTCGCCAGTCACTTCTTCGTCGCGCAGCGTCATTTCTTCATCGCGCATATCCAGTAACCGGTCGGCGCTGGCGTAGGTCAGCGCCCATGGCGCGTCGAAATAGGTTTGCACCGACTGGCGCAGGCGCTGGGCGAAAACGCGGTTTTTATCCATATCAATCGCGGTACGGATAAACTTATGCACGTGGCGGTCATAGCCGATCCACAGGTCGATGGCCTGCTGTCCCCAGCTTACGATGCGGTCGAGCTTGCTTTGCAGGTCAAAGACCAGCCGATCGACAAAGTTGAGATCGTCACGGGTCAGCGTCGCATCCTGAATGCGCAGCAGATTAGCCTGGAGTTTGTCGCCTGCCGCATCCAGCGTATCCTGCAATTCCCGCAGCGTGCCGGAGGTTTCAGAAAGCAGCAGTTCACAGCTGGAGATCGCCGCACGCCAGTCTTTATTCAGCAACTGGGCGATGTCGTCTTTCACCGACTGCTGCTGCTCATCCATCAAACGCTGGGTAAGATCGATACTGTCGAAGATTTCCGCCACCGAATATTTCAGCGGCGCATAAACGTTGCGGTGCCAGTGGAACTCATCGCCCCCTTCGGCAGCGGCATCGGCAGCGCGTTTCAGCTCACCGGCGACAATCGACAACTGCATAGACAGACGCAGGGTAGAAAATTCGCGCTGGCGAATGTAGTAATCGGTGATGCCGATCCCCAGCGGCGTCAGGCGATAAATCGCATTGCCTTCGGACTGCTCGCTGGTAAAGCGGTTCAGCAGACGTTGACGGACCATGTCGTTAATCGCGTTATTCGCGCGCACGCCAATGGTTTCGCTGGTTTGCTCAAACGCATCGCTGACGTGACGGAAGGCATCAATCAGAACGCCCTCGGTCATTTCGCCATCCAGCCGTTCGCTGTTCAGGGTGGCAACGGCCAGCAGAAATGAAAGCCTGTCGACCGGCAACTGAATGGAGAAATCATTTTTTCTGGCCCAGGCAACCAGTTCGGGGACTGTCTGGGAAAATTCACTCATCGGTTATCCTTGCATCTTCCTGCGGTTTACGCGCAGTGACGTGAATGTAACGACCCAGGCTAATATAGGGTTCCTGACGGCAATAGCGCGTTTCTAATTCCAGCAGCGCGGCAAAGCAGTCGTGCTGCTGATGTTTTTCGCGCAAATAATCATGAAATACCCGCACGCCGGTTTTGCCGGTAATGTGCCATCCTGCGGCTTCCAGCCACCCGTATACCTGCTGCGGATCGCGCGGGTAGTCGGGTGACAGGGTGCGTTTTTTCTTTTTCGGCATTCCCGCCTGTACGTAGTCGAAATTTCCGGCGACCATATTATGCATGAGCAGGCCGTTAGCGTTGTAGAACATCAACGACAGCGCGCTACCGGGACGTAATACCGACCATAGCGTGTCTAAAACGCGCTGCGGCTCGGCGATCCACTCAAGCACCGCGTGAAACAATATCAGATCAACCGGCGTTTCCAAATGCTGAGCGATATCCTGAGCCGGGCATTGTACAAAATGCATGTTGTCGCTCACACCTTTATTCTCTGCGGCGAGCCTGGCGCGGCTGATCATTTCGGCAGAGAGATCGCACAGCGTGACGTGGTGGCCGCGCTCCGCCATTTTAATGGCCGTCTGCCCTTCTCCACCGCCAGCATCCAGCACGCGCAACGGGCGATCGCCCGACGCGGCCAGCAGGCTGTCAAGATCCTGCCACAGGATCGCCTGACGAAGCTGGCCCTTGGTGGTGCCATAAATATTGCGGGCAAATTTTTCCGCGATGTCATCAAAATTGCGATCCTGCATGGCGCACTCCGCGATCCTGTCAAAACGGCTATTTTGTCACAGCCGGGCAGAGAATGAAGCAATCTGGTGTAATATCCCCGGCAAAGCAAGGTTGTATGGTCAAAAAGGAGCCACGAAGGATGCTTTTTACGCTAAAGAAATACATCGGTGGCATGATGCTGCCCCTGCCGCTGCTACTTTTGCTGATCGGCCTTGGGATCGTGCTGGTCTGGTTCAGCCGTTTTCAGCGCACGGGGAAGAGTTTTATTACTCTCGGCTGGCTGGCGTTGCTGCTGCTAAGCCTGCAACCCGTTGCCGATAGTCTACTCCGACCCATAGAAAATAAATATGCAACCTGGCGTGGCAGTGAGCCGGTGAAATATATCGTGGTGCTCGGCGGTGGCTACACCTGGAACCCGGAATGGGCACCCAGTTCGAATCTTATCAACAACAGCCTGCCGCGCCTGAATGAAGGGATTCGCCTGTGGCGGGAAAATCCGGGGTCGACGATGATCTTTACCGGCGGAATTGCCGTCAGTAATAACGTCAGCACGGCGGAAGTGGGTGCCAGAGTCGCGGAAAGCCTTGGCGTGCCGCGCAGCGAGATTATCACTCTCGATAACCCCAAAGATACCGAAGAGGAAGCGGCGGCGGTGAAGCAGGCCATTGGCGATGCGCCGTTCCTGCTGGTCACTTCCGCCTCTCACCTGCCACGCGCAATGATTTTCTTTGAACACGTCGGGCTGCATCCGCTTCCGGCTCCCGCGAATCAGCTGGCGATTGAATCACCGCTTAATCCGTGGGAACGGGTCATTCCCTCTCCGGTCTGGCTGATGCACAGTGACCGCGTGGGCTATGAGACGCTGGGACGCCTCTGGCAGTGGCTGAAAGGGTCGTCAGGTCAGCCAGGGGACGAGTGATTTTGCCGCCAGATCGAACCGGGCGCGGTTAAAACGCCCGGTATTCACCAGTTGCGAAACTTCATCCCATAATAAATAGAGCCAGCGCCGCCAGAGAAACGCCTCATCCACCGGCGCGCGCCGCAAATAATGCCACAGCAAATCCTCCGCCAGCTTATCGTCAGCCAGGCGGAAAAGCTCATATTCGCGCGGCGCCCACAGAGTGATGCCCGGCCCGACCATCGCCACCAGCTGATCGCTGCGCGCATCTTTTAACATGCTAAGCAGCGTCAGATTGCCGTGAACCAATACGCAGTTATCGTTAAACCCCTCAAACAGCGCAGGCAGGCATTCGCGGGCGCGAAACAGCAGGCGTTTGTCCTGCATGGTTAAACCCGTGTTGCTGTAAAGATTAAGCGTACTCCACAGCATTTCAATCCGCTGGCGATACCACTGCGGCCACAGGTTTTCCTGGGTGCTGTCCACCGTTCCGACGCAGCCCCGGCTGTCCTGCCGGTGCCAGGAGAGCAATCCTTCCACAATTTGATCTTTGAGCTGTTCCCAGCGCTGCGGCGTCCGGGCGGGTGCTTCTACCGGCACTCCGCGCAGGCGCTCAATCAGCAGCACGTCCGGCCCCGGATGTTCTTCATGCGTCAGCACGCCATACACGACGGGCATTCTGACCGTACCGCTACGCGCCAGCATGGAGACTTTCCAGGCCAGTTGCCGCGCCATGCCGGGCGTGGAAAAGCTTTTCGCCATCAGCGGCATCGGGTTGCCCTGGGAGTCATACAGCGACCATAGCGACGAGTCGGCTTTTTCATTAACGCACTCCAGCCGACTGAGTTTTTCACCCAGCAGGTGGCTTAATTCGGCACGCAATTGTTCCATGACGGATAACCCTTATGAACGTTACTGATTTCATAATGAGCGCCCTGGGCAGGGATGTCACCGGATTAGATCAAAACTGCTACAGAAAAGTTTAAATAATGTCTCCCTTTCGGATGAAAGGGAGATGAAGGCTAGCGCATTTCTGCGCGCACCCGGGCCAGATCTTCCGGCGTATCAACCCCGGTGCCGGGGACTTCCTCAGCCACGGCGACGTGAATTCTTTCGCCGTACCACAGCACACGTAGCTGTTCGAGCATTTCAATTTGCTCCAGCGGGCTGGGTGCCCAACTGACATAGCGACGAATAAATCCGGCGCGATAGCCGTAAATACCGATATGACGCAGCAACGTATCGCCGATGGCCTGGCGCGACTGCGCAAAGCGATCGCGATCCCAGGGAATGGTGGCGCGCGAGAAATAGAGCGCGTAGCCCTGCTCGTTCATCACCACTTTAACCGCGTTTGGGTTAAAGGCTTCTTCCGCGCTGTGGATCGGCACCGCCAGCGTCGCCATACCGGCCTCGCTGGCAGCCAGATTCGCCGCCACCTGACGCACGATAGCCGGTGGGATCATCGGCTCATCACCCTGGATATTCACAATGATGGTATCGTCGCTGAACGCGCATTTTTCCACCACTTCCGCCAGCCTTTCGGTGCCGGACTGATGGTCGGCGCGAGTAATGCACACTTCGCCGCCCGCAGCCTCAACCGCACTGGCCACTTCCGGGTGGTCGGTCGCCACGATGATCCGCGCCGCGCCGGACTCCCGCGCGCGATCCAGGACATGCAGGATCATGGGTTTGCCGTTGATGTCCTGCAAGGGTTTACCCGGCAGACGGGTTGAGGCGTAGCGCGCCGGAATAATAACGACGAAACTCATGGACGGCTCTCTTCTGCATTAAGCTGGCGAGCTTCTGTCTCCAGCAGTACCGGAATGCCTTCACGCACCGGAAAAGCCAGGTGATCGGGCTTACAGATCAGCTCCTGTTTATCCTGACTATAGTAGAGCTTGCCGTTGCAGACCGGGCAGGCAATGATTTCGAGCAAACGATGATCCATAACTCCTCCTGATAGACCGATGAGGTCCGTTGCAGCATATCATAATGGCAGATCAGGCGGCGTCAATCTCCCAGCCGCCGCGCTGATGGATAAACAATTCCGGCGGCAGAAGCCCGGCCCGCACGCGGGTCGCCCCCTGCCAGCGGGCAAAATCGTCGATGGCGCGTTTCAGTCCCTGCTCCAGAGCGCCGCTGACCGTCTCGCCCTCTTCCAGCCACAGCGAGATGATTTCCAGCTCTCCCCGCTGGCGGTGCATTTTACAATCCATCCGCCCCGCCAGTCGTCCGTGATGCAGCAGCGGCAGGACAAAATAGCCGTATTGACGTTTCGGCGCAGGCGTATAGCACTCCAGTCGGTAGCTGAAATTGAATAGCTGTTCTGCGCGTTTACGATCCCATACCACCGGGTCGAATGGCGACAGCACCGCGCTATGGGTGGCGTTGAGCCTGCCCGCCTGTGCGGCAGGCAGCAAATCAAACAGATCGCTATGCAGCCACAGCGTGCCCAGCGTCTCCACGTCAACTGGTACCACCCGGTTTTCTGCCTGCCAGCGCGCCAGCACTTCACGGGTATTGGGCTGACGCAGGCGGTAATAATCCGCCAGCCACTGCGCGCGAAAAATACCGAGGCTGCGGGCGCTGTTCTGTAGCATGATCTCTTCTGCCTGGGCCTGGCTTAACGCATCGCGCGTATCGTCCCAGTCAGGCATGACCCGGCTGGTTAAATCATAAACCCGCTGAAAATTGCGCCGTTCGACCACCATCAGTTTACCGGCCGTAAACAGCCCTTCAAGATGACGTTTGTGCGGCTTCCATTCCCACCAGCCGCTGGAGCCTTTCGCCGGATGTGCAAAATCCGCAGAGCGTACCGGCCCGGACTGGGCGATGTGCGCCATCAGCAGTTCGATTTCATCGATATTTTCTTCCATCCACGTCTTGCGGTATTTCCAGCCCATATTTTCCGGGGCCAGCATCCGGTGGCGTACCAGCGCAAAATCGCTACGCGGCAGGAAGCAGGCTTCATGCGCCCAGTACTCCATCAGGTCGCCCCGACTAAGCGCGTCGTCCAGCCATGTCTGCGGGTAAGCGCCAAGACGGCTAAAAAGCACCAGATAAGGACTACGGGCAACAATATTGATGGTATCGATTTGCAGGAGCGACATCTGGCGGATAACCCGCAGAATATCGTCAGGTCGGGCGCGTCGGCGGGGCTTTTTAAGCAGCCCCTGCGCGGCAAGATGAAGACAGCGCGCGGCGGAAAGAGAAAGCATAGGGATCTCCGTCATTATTACCGGCGCGGTCGGCTGAAGGCTAACGCTGTGCCAGTGCGGTAAGTTTCTCAAGCAGGCGTTGTGCGCCGTCCCCGGACAGTTCGGCATCTACCGGTAAATACCACCAGTTAGCCTGCGCGAATGCCCGGCATTTGACGGCATCTTTTTCGGTCATCACCAGGTTTTGTCCGGTCCGGGTCATTGCCAGCAGATCGTCCTGCGCCAGCGCCTGATGATCGTTTAGCGCAATGGTGTTTACCGCCCGCACCCCGCAGCCCTCAAGAGTGGCAAAAAAGCGCGGCGGATGACCAATACCCGCCATGGCGACCACGTTCTCAAGGGTGGCGACGTCGCGCTGTTCGCCGGTGTACAAATTCACCGCCCGACCGGCCTGAAGCCGCATCGGGATTTCACCCGGCGCGGGCGTGCCACCGTTGGTAATCACCGCATCCACGCTTTGCAGGCGGGACACGCGTTCACGCATCGGCCCGGCAGGCAGCCACCAGCCGTTGCCAAAACGCCGCACGCCATCGACCACGACGATTTCAACGTCGCGCGCAAGACGGTAGTGTTGCAGACCATCGTCGGTGATGATGAGCTGAAGGTCGTGCTGCGCCAGCAGCGCGCGGACGGCATCAGCGCGAACTGGCGAGACGGCAACCGGCACCCCGGTGCGCTGATAAATCAGCACCGGTTCATCACCCGCGCTGGCCGTGGTAGTGTGCGGTTCCAGCAGTAAGGGATAATGCTCAGCCTTCCCGCCGTAGCCACGAGAGACCACGCCGACGCGGATATGACGCTGCTGCAACTGTTCCACTAACCAGATCACTACCGGCGTCTTGCCGTTGCCTCCGGCGGTCAGATTACCCACCACAACGACCGGTACCGGTGCCCGCCACGCCTTTTTCAGTCCCAGGCGATAGCTGAGGCGAATCAGCCCGCTCACCAGGCCATAAAGCCAGGAGAGCGGCAGCAGCAGCCGCCAGAACGGGGATTCACCGGACCAGATGCGGGCAATCATTGGCCGAATTGCATCTTATGCAACTGTGAGTAGACGCCGCGCTGTTCCAGTAAATCGTGGTGAGTCCCACGCTCGACAATGCGACCATCTTCAACCACCACAATTTCATCCGCCTGCTCAATGGTAGACAGACGGTGCGCAATGACCAGCGAGGTGCGGTTTTTCTGTAACTCGTCGAGTGCCGACTGGATCGCGCGCTCGGATTCGGTATCCAGCGCGGAGGTCGCTTCGTCGAGGATCAGGATTGGGCTGTCACGCAGCAATGCACGGGCAATTGCAATACGCTGGCGCTGACCGCCGGAGAGCATTACGCCGTTTTCGCCAATGATGGTATCAAGGCCGTTATCCATTTTATTGATAAAGTCCATCGCATACGCCATCCGCGCAGCGTTTTCAATTTGCTCGCGGCTGTAAATATCCGTACGCGCGTAGGCAATGTTGTTTGCCACGGTATCGTTAAACAGATGTACGTTCTGCGAGACCAGCGCCACCTGATTACGCAACGACGAGAGGGTGTATTCACGCAGATCGCGACCATCCAGCAGGATCTGACCTTCGTCAACATCGTAGAAACGGGTGATCAGACTGGCGATAGTGGATTTACCCGAGCCGGAGCGCCCGACCAGCGCGACCGTTTTACCTTCAGGAATGTTAAGGTCGATATTACGCAGCGCCGGGACTTCGCGCCCTGTGTAGGTGAAGGTGACGTTACGAAATTCGAGATCGCCCTTCGCGCGTTCTACGCTAAAGGTTCCCTGGTCTTTCTCCTGCTCAGAATCCAGGATGGTGAACAGAGTTTGACAGGCTGCCATACCGCGCTGGAACTGGGCGTTGACGTTGGTCAGCGATTTCAGCGGGCGCATCAGGGCAATCATCGACGAGAAGACGACGGTGATAGTCCCGGCGGTTAAGGTTTCCATGACGCTTGGGAAACTCGCCGCATAGAGAACAAATGCCAGCGCCAGAGAAGCGATAAGCTGAATAATCGGATCGGAAATGGAAGAGGCAGATACCATCTTCATGCCCTGCAAACGCATCTTGTTACTGACTTTGTCGAAGCGTTTTGTTTCGACTTCCTGACCGCCGAAAATCAGCACTTCTTTGTGCCCTTTCAGCATCTGTTCCGCGCTGGTAGTCACCTGCCCCATGGTGTTCTGCATATTTTTACTGATGCTGCGAAAGCGTTTGGAAACCAGGCGAATGGCAAAAGAGACAATCGGAGCCAGCACGATGAGGATCACCGATAACTGCCAGCTGTAATAAAACATCATGATGAACAGGCCGATAATCGACGCCCCTTCACGCACCACGGTAATTAACGCGCTGGAGGAAGAAGACGCTACCTGTTCAGAATCGTAGGTAATGCGGGAAAGCAATGTCCCGGTGGACTGCTTGTCGAAAAAGGAGACCGGCATCCCCATCATATGGCTGAACAGGCGACGGCGCATGGTCATCACCACTTTGCCGGAGACCCATGAAATACAGTAGCTGGAGATATAGCTGGTGATCCCGCGTACAATCATCAGCCCGATCACCACCAGCGGCATCCATAGCAGCACCGAGCGATCTGTTTTACCAAAACCGTCATCCAGTAACGGTTTAAGGAGCGATAACATGAAGGTATCGCTGGCTGCGTTGAGGATTAACGCAATTCCCGCCACGATGAGACCCGGCTTGAAAGGGGCAATAATCGGCCAGAGTCGGCGGAATGTCTGCCACGTAGAGAGATCTTTATCGTTATGCATTCATAAAACCAGCATTTGTTGAAATAGCCGCATATTCTACCCGTTATCTGCGGGCGCGCCAAACCACTGATGATACCAGCGGGGTAAAATTTGCTCGCGCAGGCTGTTGATTTGCCATTCGTGTGGGGAAAACGTCACCGTAATCTGTCCCTGATGTGGCGTATCAAGCCACTGATACCCCTGATGCCCATAGCGCTTCACCACCTTCGGAGACGGAAAATGCCATGCGTTATAGCGTGACGTGGAAGCCAGCGCTACCCGCCCGTTCACCCGCTGAATGAAAGCCACGCCGGATGAGGTATTGCTGCCGTGATGTGGCACCTGGATAACCGTCGCCGCCAGATGCTGCCAGTAGCGGCTTAGCATTCTTAATTCGCCTGGCGTTTCGATATCGCCCGTCAATAAAATGCTGTGCTGCCCGTCGTCCACTTTCACCACGCAAGAGCGATTGTTGCCGCTATCCTGAGACGCCTCTAACGGCCAGTGCGCGCTGAAGGTCAGTCCCTGCCACTGCCAGCGCTCACCGCGAAAGCAGGGCTGATGTCCTTCCCAGCCCAGCGGGCTGCGCACCCAGGCATCGGGCCAGGCCCGACGCACTGATTCAAGGCCGCCACGATGATCGAGATGTTCATGGCTGATGATGATGCCTTCCGGGCGCAAATGGTGCCAGCGAAGCCAGGGGATAATCAACTGCTGGCCGGAGTCACCGCCAGGCCACGCCAGCCCGGTATCGTATAAAATCGCTTTACCCTGCCGCTCGATAACCATTCCCAGCCCCTGCCCGACATCCAGCATATGCACGGACCACACATCCTGGCGCGTCTGTCGCCATAGCGGAAATGTCATCACGATAGCAAGGGTTAGCGTGACGGCCCACAGATTGCGCCACGCCCGCAAACGCCAGAGCATCACCAGCAGCCACGGTAGCAGTACCACACCCTGCCAGCGCTGGTCGACATCCAGCCAGCCATCGGGCAGGCGTTGCAGCAGGTAAAATAGCAGCGCCAGCAGGCGATCCGTCAGATACCAAATTCCATGCTCGATGAGGAACGGGCCGGTCAGATGCAGCAGCATGGCGGCGAGAATAAGCGGCACGATGACAAACGTTACCAGCGGCACTGCGAACAGATTCGCCAGCAGCGATGTAGTACTGATGCCGTGGAAAAGCAGTACCTGAAGGGGCAGCAGCAAAACCATCAGCCCAGCCTGCAAGTGGATCAGCTCTGCGAGCAGGCGTAGCGGCGCAGGTATGGACCACGTGGGTAGCGGCATCCACTGATACCAGAAGATCAGCGCCGCCACCGCAAAAGCCGAAAGCCACAGGCTTTGGGACAGTACCGCCAGCGGATCGTAAAACAGAATTGCTGCAATGCAGCACAGCCAGATATCCCACGGCGACCACTGCCGCCCGGTTAAGCGCAGCGCATACCAGATCGCCAGTCCCACGACGGTACGTAGCGCGGGCGGCTGCAAACCGGTAAGCCAGGCGTAGAATGTCGCGCCTGCCAGCCCGACCACCAGCGGTGCGCGCCAGTTGATTAATCGACAGGGAAGAAAGAACTGGAACCCGCGCATCAGCAGCCAGGCCAGGGTCGCGCCCAGTGCGATGTGCAGACCTGAAATAGCCATCAGGTGCAGGGTACCGGTCTGCTGCATCAGCTTTTTCACCTCAGCCGATACCGCCAGCCGTTCGCCCATCCCCAGCCCTAAAATAACCTGCTGCCAGGGGTACTCTGCAAGCGTGGTGGTCAGCGAGGCAAGGTAACGCGCCCGTAGACTACACCGCGCATCCAATGGCGTGGCCTCAATAAAACGACCGCTGAGCGGGTGATGCTGTGCGAAGGCATTACGCTGGGTATCAAAGCCGCCATCGTTAAGCTCACCGTGTACGGCGCGGGCGCGAATGGTCATGGCCCAGCGCTGCCCGGCACAGGCAGTCTGCGGCAAATAATTACCGTAAAGCCGAATCCCCGGCGCAGGAAAAAGCCGTCTGCCCCCGACGCGGGTAATCACGCCCTGATGAATCATCGCGCCATCGGTGGCGGTAAGCGTAATTTCTACCTGCTGATTCCTGGCGGTGAGATACTGCGCGGGCCAGATCACCTGATGCGCGGACAGTACACCCCAGCAAAAACACAGTAGTATCACCCCGACGAAGCGATACCTGTTCCGGCGGCAAAACCCTAATGCGCTGGCGATAATGATGATTAACCCGATCGTTGTAACTTTCGGCAATACTGGTAGCCAGATAAGCGGGGCTATTCCTGCAATCACGCAGATTGCCAGCTGTGACAAACGCATAGACACCTCCCTGTTACGGATAGTGTCGCGCGATGAAACAGGATTGTCCGGTGAGGATTTTCGGCTCTGCGAGACGCGCCGGAAAGGATTTGCTCCTGTGACGCCATTTACAGCGCGATTTGCGAGACAGATTCCAGAATCGTTTAAGGGGCAGAAATGAAAAAAGCACCCGCAGGTGCTTTTTTGTGATGCTTAAGTTAGGCCGTCAGTTAACAGGCGATAACTCACTCACCTTCATAAATATTGGCGCGGTCGCGTAATTCTTTCCCCGGCTTAAAGTGCGGAACATATTTTCCTTCCAGATCCACTTTGTCGCCTGTTTTCGGGTTACGCCCGGTGCGAGGAGCACGGTAATGTAAAGAAAAGCTGCCGAAACCCCGGATTTCAATACGCTCGCCGATGGCAAGAGTAGAGGCCATATGTTCCAGCATTTCTTTCACGGCATCTTCAACCGCTTTTGCCGGAATGTGCGATTGCTGGCTGGCAAGTCTTTCGATTAACTCTGACTTGGTCATGTTTCCTCCGGTTTCCTTATAGGCAAAGGCAATATTCGTAACAGCTTGAACAAGGGCGGCCGTAGCCGCCCTTTGTGCTTGATTACAGAACGAAAACTGTAATCTGTCAAGTTACTCGTTATCCTGGTGACAGGATTCGGAGAACTTACTCGCCTTTAGCTGCTTTGAATGCTTCAGCCATAGCGTTAGAGAAGTTACCGTCTTCCTGTTTGTTGTTAACAGTTGCGATGGCATCTTTCTCGTCAGCTTCGTCTTTCGCACGGACAGACAGGCTAACTACGCGGTTTTTGCGGTCTACGCCGGTGAATTTAGCTTCAACGTCGTCGCCTACGCTCAGAACCAGAGTAGCGTCTTCAACGCGGTCACGGGATGCTTCAGAAGCACGCAGGTAACCTTCAACGCCGTCAGCCAGTTCTACGGTTGCGCCTTTAGCGTCAACTGCAGTGACTTTACCGTTTACGATAGCGCCTTTCTTGTTCACAGCAACGTAGTTGTTGAACGGATCTTCTGCGAGCTGTTTAACGCCCAGGGAGATACGTTCACGTTCTGCGTCAACCTGCAGTACAACGGCAGCGATTTCGTCGCCTTTCTTGTATTCACGAACGGCTTCTTCGCCTGCAACGTTCCAGGAGATGTCAGACAGGTGAACCAGACCGTCGATACCACCGTCCAGGCCGATGAAGATACCAAAGTCAGTGATTGACTTGATTTTACCTTCAACGCGATCGCCTTTGTTGTGGGTTTCTGCAAACAGCTGCCACGGGTTAGATTTGCACTGTTTCAGGCCCAGGGAGATACGACGACGTTCTTCGTCGATATCCAGAACCATAACTTCCACTACGTCGCCAACGTTAACAACTTTGGACGGGTGGATGTTTTTGTTGGTCCAGTCCATTTCGGAAACGTGAACCAGGCCTTCAACGCCTTCTTCGATTTCAACGAAGCAGCCGTAGTCGGTCAGGTTGGTAACGCGGCCGGTCAGTTTAGTACCTTCCGGGTAACGTTTAGCGATAGCAACCCACGGATCTTCGCCCAGCTGTTTCAGGCCCAGAGATACACGAGTACGCTCACGGTCGAATTTCAGGACTTTAACGTTGATTTCGTCGCCAACATTCACGATTTCGCTCGGATGCTTAACGCGTTTCCAGGCCATGTCAGTGATGTGCAGCAGGCCGTCAACGCCACCCAGATCAACGAATGCACCGTAGTCAGTGAGGTTCTTAACGATACCTTTAACTTCCATGCCTTCCTGCAGGTTTTCCAGCAGCTGATCGCGTTCTGCGCTGTTTTCGGATTCGATAACGGCACGACGAGATACAACAACGTTGTTACGCTTCTGGTCCAGCTTGATTACTTTGAATTCAAGCTCTTTGCCTTCCAGGTGCAGCGTGTCGCGAACCGGACGAACGTCTACCAGGGAACCCGGCAGGAACGCACGAATACCGTTCAGCTCAACAGTGAAGCCACCCTTGACTTTGCCGTTGATGACACCAGTAACAGTTTCAGCTTCTTCGTAAGCTTTTTCCAGCGTGATCCAGGCTTCGTGACGTTTAGCTTTCTCACGGGACAGCAGAGTTTCACCGAAGCCGTCTTCTACTGCATCCAGAGCAACGTCAACTTCGTCACCAACCTGGATTTCCAGTTCGCCAGCTGCGTTTTTGAACTGTTCTGCAGGGATCGCAGATTCAGATTTCAGGCCCGCATCAACCAGAACGACGTCTTTGTCGATAGCAACAACAACGCCACGAACGATGGAACCCGGGCGGGTTTCGATTTCTTTCAGGGATTCTTCAAAGAGTTGAGCAAAAGATTCAGTCATGTTTAATCTTCAGGTTTCATATTTAACGTCCACCTGGCTCCGTGCCGGATGGGGTTGTTTAACATACCCGCTGTCATTCCGTTGCAGCGGGGGTACTGCTAATTCGGTCGCTTTTAAGCGAGGGCCAACTTTTGGCGCGCGTATTGTAACGCTTTTTCAATCACTTGCTCAATGCTTAAACGGGTGGAATCCAGAACTAAAGCATCGGCAGCGGGAACCAACGGAGCAACAGCGCGGTTGCGATCGCGGTCGTCGCGTTCCTTTATCTCGGCCAAAAGGCGTTCAAAGTTAACACTAAAGCCACTCTCCTGCAACTGCAGCATACGGCGATTCGCGCGTTCTTCAGAGGAGGCGTCGAGGAAAATTTTTACCGGCGCTTCCGGGAAAACCACGGTACCCATGTCACGCCCGTCGGCAATCAGGCCCGGCGCTTCGCGGAATGCACGCTGACGGCGCAGCAAGGCTTCGCGGACGCGGGGAAATGCGGCAACCTGGGAGGCTGCGCTGGCAACATCCTGGGTACGAATTTCGCCGCTGACGTCTTCACCTTCAAGGATCACCTCAAGGTTGCCGTTGGTCGAAATGAAGCGCACGTCCAGATGCGTTGCCAGCGGGACCAGCGCATCTTCGGAGGTGACATCAACATGGTGATGTAACGCTGCCAGCGCCAGCACGCGATAGATCGCTCCTGAATCCAGCAGATGCCACTGCAATGCTTCCGCCATTGCCTTGCACAGAGTGCCTTTACCCGCGCCGCTTGGGCCATCAATGGTAATTACCGGGGCATTCGCCGTCATCTTTTTCTCCTTAAACAGGCATACCGTAAACGTAAACGCCGCGCATTATACGCGTCTGTGTCGTTAACAGTTATCTTTGCGTGCAAATTGCAGAATATTGAACGTCAACCAGGGACGAATGGCGCAATTATAGCGGGTATGAAGGGAGAGCGTGATGCCCGCCCCGGAAATGACACTTTAATAGCAAAAAAGTTTGGAACCGGACAGAGTGTTGCGCCGACCTGACGATCGGCGCAACAGAGGACTAGGCCAGCGTGCTGATGCGCGCCAGCTGTTCGAAATAATCAGGGAAGGTTTTCGCGGTGCACTTCGGATCGAGAATGGTCACTGGCGTATCGGACAGCGCCACCAGCGAGAAGCACATCGCCATCCGGTGATCGTTGTAAGTGCTAATTTCAGCAAACTGAAGCTGCGCGGGTGGCGTGACGCGAATGTAGTCTTCGCCCTCTTCCACTTCCGCGCCGACTTTACGCAGCTCGGTAGCCATCGCAAACAGGCGATCGGTTTCTTTAACCCGCCAGTTATAGATATTGCGCAGCGTCGTCGTTCCCTTTGCAAACAGCGCTGCGGTGGCAATAGTCATCGCCGCATCCGGGATAGGGTTCATGTCCATATCAATAGCGTGCAGCTCCCGGCGGGTACAGGTAATTGCGTCATCATCCCAGATAATTTCCGCGCCCATTTTTTCCAGCACGTCAGCAAAGCGAATATCGCCCTGCACGCTGTGACGACCGATGCCAGTCACTTTCACCGAGCCGCCTTTGATCGCAGCGGCGGCGAGAAAATAAGACGCAGAAGAGGCATCGCCTTCAACCAGATACGCGCCCGGCGAGCGGTAATGTTGCGCGCCGCGTACCACAAAGCGCTGATAATGCTGGTTTTCAACCTCAACGCCAAAGGTTTTCATCAGGTGCAGAGTGATGTCGATATAAGGTTTCGAGACCAGCTCGCCTTTAATGGTGATGGTTGTATCCTGCGGCGCGAGCGGCGCGGTCATCAGTAACGCTGTCAGGAACTGGCTGGAGACGCTGCCATCTACTTCACTATGACCGCCGGTGAAACCTCCGCGCAGACGCAGCGGCGGATAGTTTTCCTGCTCCAGATAGTCAATTTGCGCCCCGCCCTGACGTAGCGCATCGACCAGATGCCCAATCGGACGCTCCTTCATGCGCGGCTCGCCGGTCAACACGATATTACCGTTGCCCAGGCAAAGCGCGGCAGCCAGCGGGCGCATCGCTGTGCCCGCATTGCCGAGGAATAGCTCCAGATCGCCGCTTGCCTGTAGCGCGCCGCCGTTGCCGGTGATTTCGCAGCGGGTACGGTCAGCAGAAAGGGTGTACTTAATACCTAAGGCGCTCAGCGCGTTGAGCATATGGCGGACATCATCGCTGTCCAGCAGGTTCGTCAACACCGTGGTGCCCTGGGCTAAAGCCGCCAGCAGCAGCGCCCGGTTAGAAACGCTTTTTGATCCGGGCAAATTGATGGTGCCGTCCACGCGCGCGATAGGTTGTAACGTCAGGGAATCCATGAAGCTTAACTCTCAGAGAAAAATTGTCCGCCGCAGGCTGACTGCGGGGAGAGGTAAATATATACGCTATTCTTCAGGCCGCATTGACTGCGACCTGAAGGATTTTGCGTACGGATGAAATGATTAGCCGTGGCGACGTTCAAAATCGATCATAAAATCAGTCAGCGCTTTTACGCCTTCCAGCGGCATAGCGTTATAAATAGAAGCGCGCATTCCGCCGACAACGCGATGTCCTTTCAGCGCGTGCAGTCCTGCCGCCACGGATTCATTAAGGAACAGCGTGTCCAGCGTATTATCGGCAAGCTGGAAAGGCACGTTCATTCGCGAACGGTTGGCTTTCGCCACGTCATTACGGTAGAAATCACTGCGATCGATAGTGCCGTACAGTAGATCGGCCTTTTGCTGGTTGATCTTGTCCATAGCCTCAACGCCCCCCTGCTCTTTCAGCCATTTGAAGACCAGGCCGGAGAGATACCACGCAAAGGTTGGCGGGGTGTTAAACATTGATTCATTGTCATTAAGAATGGTGTAATCAAGAATCGAAGGACAGGATTTATGCGCCTTGCCCAGCAAATCTTCACGCACGATCACCAGCGTCAGCCCGGCCGGACCGATATTTTTCTGCGCGCCCGCGTAGATCAGGCCAAAACGGCTCACGTCCAGCGGACGAGAAAGAATGGTTGAAGAGAAATCAGCGGTGACGATCACATCATCGTCAAAGTCCGGCGTTTCCTCAATGGCGATACCGTCGATGGTTTCGTTCGGGCAGTAATGCAAATAAGCGGCGTCATCTGAAAGCTGCCAGTCACGCATCGGTTTCACCGCGCGCAGTCCGTCAACGGTCGTTTTTGCATCAATGACATTTGGCGTGCAGTAGTTTTTGGCCTCTTTAACCGCGCTGGCAGCCCAGTAGCCTGCATCAACGTAGTCCGCCGTGGTTTTGTCACCCAGCAGATTAAGCGGAACGCTGGCAAACTGCCCACGCCCGCCGCCATGGCAGAACAGCACTTTATAATTAGAGGGGACGTTCAGCAGATCGCGAAAATCCTTTTCAGCCTCTTGCGCCACCTGAATAAACTCTTTCCCACGGTGGCTGATTTCCATCACTGACGTTCCCAGACCGTGCCAGTCACACAGTTCCTGTTGCGCCAGTTTGAGCACTGCTTCCGGTATCATTGCCGGACCCGAACTAAAGTTAAAGACCTGAGTCATTTCCCCTCACCACGCTGCATTATGATATGCCCTGTCTGTTGGGCATAAGTTATTCCTGTGGATATCGTTTTTACCATTCAGTGACATGTGTCGCAATGGGTAATATGAGCACAGGCAAAAATGTGCGCCCTGTCACACAATATAATCTGCCACGTTGACGAACGATTGCCGACAAAAGCGCTGTCAGGTAATGCGTTTCGCCCGGCTGGCCTTCGACCATTCTGGATTTCCACAACGCGGGCAGAGCTGTCGATCGCCGACCTTCATGACGTACACGGCGCTACATTGATTACAGGCGTACTCGCCATCTGCCGGGAAGACGGTGAAACGCCCGGCACGACCGTCGGGCAAAATACAAAGCCCCGGCTTCACCTCATCATCTTCAAAGTAATAAATGCTGATTTGACCATTGGTTTCCATGATCGCCAGTTTAATTTGCCCCAGTTGCTCAACGCTGTTGATGCGCAACTCCATAAAGAACTCAAACTCGGTCAGGTTGGCGGCATTCAGCTTTTCCCATGCCAGTTGTCCATCCTCAATAATGATCACCGGCTTACCTTCCAGCAGATCTTCCAGCTTCTCGCTATGCGCCATCAGCCACATGACCAGCCGGTAAAGCAGCCCAAGCGTCACGAATACCGCCAGTACCGGCAGCATCGGCACATCATCATAAAAGGCCACGTCACCCGCCGCAGAACCGAGGGTCAGGATGATCAGCACTTCAAACAGCGACATCTGACGCACGCCGCGTCGCCCGGTGATTTTCAGAAACAGAAAAACCAGCACGAAGGTGTACAAACTGCGCAGCGCCACTTCCCCAAGAAACTCAAGCGGCACTTTATCCAGCGCCATACGTTGAAGATCGAATGCTTTCATTTTTTATTCTCAAACAGGCAGTTACTCATCATAAGCATAGCCAATACTTTTATTTGCGCCCCGCGCGCCGGGGAGATAGCGCCGGTCATCTAAAACCCGTATCATTGCGCGCTTTCCGTACGATAAAAGTGAATTCCATGACGCAAACATTTATACCCGGCAAAGATGCCGCCCTGGAAGATTCCATCGCTCGCTTCCAGACCAAACTTCAGGACCTCGGTTTTGACATTGAAGAAGCCTCATGGCTGAATCCGGTGCCGAACGTCTGGTCGGTGCATATCCGTGATAAAGAGTGCGCGCTGTGCTTTACCAACGGCAAAGGGGCGACTAAAAAAGCGGCTCTGGCGTCGGCGCTGGGCGAATATTTTGAGCGTCTTTCTACCAACTATTTCTTTGCCGACTTCTGGCTGGGCGACACCATCGCCAATGGCCCGTTTGTACATTATCCGAACGAAAAATGGTTCCCGCTGCCGGAAGACGACAGTCTGCCGAAAGGGATCCTCGACGATCGCCTGCGCGCCTTTTACGATCCGGAGAACGATCTAAGCGCGGGAATGCTGATTGACCTGCAATCCGGTAATGAAGATCGCGGTATCTGCACCCTGCCTTTCACTCGCCAGTCTGATAATCAGACCGTTTATATTCCCATGAATATCATCGGCAATCTGTATGTTTCAAACGGCATGTCAGCGGGTAATACGGCAAATGAAGCGCGCGTACAGGGGCTTTCAGAAGTCTTTGAACGTCATATTAAAAACCGGATTATCGCCGAATCCATCAGCCTGCCGGAAATTCCGGCGGACGTACTGGCGCGTTATCCTGGCGTGGTTGAAGCTATCAACACGCTGGAAGCAGAAGGGTTCCCTATTTTTGCCTATGACGGTTCGCTGGGCGGCAAGTATCCGGTGATCTGCGTAGTGCTGTTTAACCCGGCTAATGGCACCTGCTTTGCCTCATTTGGTGCGCATCCTGATTTTGGCGTGGCGCTCGAGCGTACCGTCACCGAACTGTTGCAGGGTCGCGGCCTGAAAGATCTGGACGTCTTTACGCCACCGACATTTGATGATGAAGAAGTCGCTGAGCATACCAATCTCGAAACCCATTTCATCGACTCCAGCGGTCTGATCTCCTGGGATATGTTCAAGCAGGAAGCGGATTATCCGTTTGTTGACTGGAGCTTTGCCGGAACCACCGAAGAAGAATTCGCCACGCTGATGGCCATCTTTAAGTCGGAAGATAAAGAAGTGTACATCGCTGATTACGAACACCTCAGCGTCTACGCTTGCCGGATTATCGTGCCAGGCATGTCGGATATCTATCCGGCAGAAGATTTGTGGCTGGCAAATAACAGCATGGGTAGCCACCTGCGCGAGACTATTCTGGCGCTGCCGGGTAGCAACTGGGATAAAGAAGACTATCTCAGCCTTATCGAGCAGCTTGATGAAGAAGGCCACGACGATTTCACTCGCGTCCGTGAACTGCTTGGGCTGGCGACCGGCAGCAATAACGGCTGGTATACGCTGCGTATTGGCGAACTGAAAGCTATGCTCGCGCTGGCAGGCGGTGATACCGAGCAGGCGCTAATCTGGACTGAATGGACGATGGAGTTCAACGCCTCCGTCTTCAGCGCGGAACGGGCGAACTACTATCGTTGCCTGCAAACATTGCTGCTGCTTACTCAGGAAGAAGAGCGCCAGCCGCTTCAGTATCTGAACGCTTTTGTGCGCATGTACGGTGCAGAAGCGGTGGAAGCTGCCAGCGCCGCCCTGAGCGGTGAAGCGCCGTTCTACGGGTTGCAGGAAGTCGATAACGAATTAGCGGCCTTCCCTGCGCATCAGTCGCTGCTACGCGCCTACGAAAAATTACAGCGTGCGAAAGCCGCTTTTTGGGCAAAATAAAAGCGGATAACCATAGCAGCAGTAGGCTTACCCGTAAGTCTGCGTTATATTACGGAGCGAATTTACCGCTCCGTTTTTTGTATTTTTGGTCAAAATTCGAAAATGTGATCATTAGGTTAAATATGAGTAAAGGTAATTAGATTTATCTTTTCCAGAATGTAACCTTATGTGTTGATTACCCCATTTTAATTAACCATTCTCCGGAGACCATAAAGAAAAATTCAACTCAATTTGTAATTTTTAAAATTTATTTTTACTTGGATAATCAAGACGTTAACCCTAAATAGCTGTAAAACCATACGCTATGCAGGCCTATAAGCCAGGCGAGATATGATCTATATCAAATTCTCTTCTATAATGCTTTGTTAGTATCTCGTCGCCGACTTAATAAAGAGAGAGTTAGTGTGAAAGCTGACAACCCTTTTGATCTAATACTTCCTGCAGCAATGGCCAAAGTGGCCGAAGAAGCAGGTGTCTATAAAGCAACGAAACAACCGTTGACCACCTTTTTCCTGGCGATTACTGCGGGCGTTTTCATCTCTATTGCTTTTGTTTTCTATATCACCGCGACGACCGGTACTGCGGGCATGCCATACGGTATGGCGAAACTGGTAGGCGGTATTTGCTTCTCATTGGGTCTGATCCTTTGCGTCGTTTGTGGCGCTGACCTGTTTACGTCCACCGTGCTTATCGTTGTCGCGAAAGCCAGCGGACGCATTACCTGGGGTCAACTGGGACGTAACTGGCTTAATGTGTACTTCGGCAACCTGATAGGCGCGCTGCTCTTTGTGCTGCTGATGTGGCTTTCCGGCGAGTATATGACCGCCAACGGGGGATGGGGGCTTAATGTCCTGCAAACCGCCGACCACAAAATGCACCACACCTTTATTGAAGCCGTCTGCCTCGGCATTCTGGCAAACCTGATGGTCTGCCTCGCTGTGTGGATGAGCTACTCCGGCCGCAGCCTGACCGATAAATCACTGATTATGATTTTACCGGTCGCCATGTTCGTTGCCAGCGGCTTTGAACACAGCATCGCGAATATGTTTATGATCCCCCTGGGTATCGTAATCCGTAATTTCGCCAGCCCGGAATTCTGGACCGCAATCGGTTCATCACCGGACAATTTTTCTCATCTGACTGTTATGAACTTCATCACGGATAACCTGATCCCAGTGACTATCGGGAACATTATCGGCGGTGGTTTGTTAGTCGGGTTGACATACTGGGTCATTTACCTGCGTGGCAACAATCATCACTAATGATTGTTCCAGGCAGTAAATAAAAAGTCCACTTTAGAAGGTAGGTGTTACATGTCCGAGCTTAATGAAAAATTAGCCACAGCCTGGGAAGGTTTTGCGAAAGGTGACTGGCAGAACGCAGTAAACGTCCGTGACTTCATCCAGAAAAACTACACTCCGTATGAGGGTGACGAGTCTTTCCTGGCAGGTGCGACTGACGCTACCACCAAGCTGTGGGACAACGTAATGGAAGGTGTTAAACAGGAAAACCGCACTCACGCGCCTGTTGACTTCGATACCTCCGTTGCCTCCACTATCACTTCTCACGACGCTGGCTACATCAACAAAGCGCTTGAGAAAATCGTTGGTCTGCAAACTGAAGCCCCGCTGAAACGTGCGATTATCCCGTTTGGCGGTATCAAAATGGTTGAAGGTTCCTGCAAAGCGTATGACCGCGAACTGGACCCGCAGCTGAAGAAAATCTTCACTGAATACCGTAAAACTCACAACCAGGGCGTTTTTGATGTTTACACCAAAGACATCCTGAACTGCCGTAAATCTGGCGTGCTGACCGGTCTGCCGGATGCCTACGGCCGTGGCCGTATCATCGGTGACTACCGTCGTGTTGCGCTGTACGGTATCGATTTCCTGGCGAAAGACAAATACGCTCAGTTCCTGTCCCTGCAATCCGACATGGAAAACGGCGTAAACCTGGAAGCGACTATCCGTCTGCGTGAAGAAATCGCAGAACAGCATCGCGCTCTGGGTCAGATCAAAGAAATGGCGGCTAAATATGGCTGCGATATCTCTGGTCCGGCTACCACCGCTCAGGAAGCTATCCAGTGGACCTACTTCGGTTACCTGGCTGCTGTTAAATCTCAGAACGGTGCTGCAATGTCCTTTGGTCGTACCGCGACCTTCCTGGATATCTTCATCGAACGTGACCTGAAAGCCGGTAAAATCACCGAGCAAGAAGCGCAGGAAATGGTTGACCACCTGGTCATGAAACTGCGTATGGTTCGCTTCCTGCGTACTCCTGAGTATGATGAACTGTTCTCCGGCGACCCGATTTGGGCAACTGAATCTATCGGTGGTATGGGCGTTGATGGACGTACTCTGGTCACCAAAAACAGCTTCCGTTTCCTGAACACCCTGTACACCATGGGGCCGTCTCCGGAGCCGAACATCACCATTCTGTGGTCTGAAAAACTGCCGCTGAACTTCAAAAAATACGCAGCTAAAGTCTCCATCGATACCTCTTCTCTGCAATATGAGAATGACGATCTGATGCGCCCTGACTTCAACAACGATGACTATGCTATCGCTTGTTGCGTAAGCCCGATGATTGTCGGTAAACAAATGCAGTTCTTCGGTGCGCGTGCTAACCTGGCGAAAACCATGCTGTACGCAATCAACGGCGGCGTTGATGAAAAACTGAAAATGCAGGTTGGTCCGAAATCTGAGCCGATCAAAGGCGACGTTCTGAACTTCGACGAAGTGATGGAACGTATGGATCACTTCATGGACTGGCTGGCTAAACAGTATGTCACCGCGCTGAACGTTATCCACTACATGCACGACAAGTACAGCTACGAAGCCTCTCTGATGGCGCTGCACGACCGTGACGTTATCCGCACCATGGCGTGTGGTATCGCAGGTCTGTCCGTTGCGGCTGACTCCCTGTCTGCTATCAAATATGCGAAAGTTAAACCGATTCGTGACGAAGACGGTCTGGCTGTCGACTTCGCAATCGAAGGCGAATACCCGCAGTTTGGTAACAACGACTCTCGTGTAGATGACATGGCGGTTGACCTGGTAGAACGTTTCATGAAGAAAATTCAGAAACTGACGACTTACCGTAACGCTATCCCGACTCAGTCTGTTCTGACCATCACCTCTAACGTGGTTTATGGTAAGAAAACCGGTAACACCCCAGACGGTCGTCGCGCTGGCGCGCCGTTCGGACCAGGTGCTAACCCGATGCATGGTCGTGACCAGAAAGGTGCGGTTGCCTCTCTGACCTCCGTGGCTAAACTGCCGTTTGCTTACGCGAAAGATGGTATTTCTTACACCTTCTCTATCGTGCCGAACGCGCTGGGTAAAGACGACGAAGTTCGTAAGACCAACCTGGCAGGTCTGATGGATGGTTACTTCCACCACGAAGCGTCCATCGAAGGTGGTCAGCACCTGAACGTGAACGTCATGAACCGCGAAATGCTGCTCGACGCGATGGAACACCCGGAAAAATATCCGCAGTTGACCATTCGTGTATCTGGCTACGCAGTACGTTTTAACTCCCTGACTAAAGAACAGCAGCAGGACGTTATTACCCGTACCTTCACTCAGACCATGTAATTGGTTTTGACTGAAATCGCGATTAAAAAAGCGTAAAATAAAGGCTCCACAGCAGTGGGGCCTTTTTCATACCCGCAGTCGGTTTTGTCCGTTATCTATACTTATGGGTGACAGCCAAAACAGACTCCAATCTTAGTGAGTTGAGCATACACAGGCCAGGAAGGCCAAAGCTGGAGAAACCATCGCAATGTCAGTTACTGGTCGCATTCACTCCTTTGAATCCTGTGGCACCGTTGACGGCCCGGGCATCCGTTTTATTACCTTCTTTCAGGGCTGCCTGATGCGCTGCATGTATTGCCATAACCGCGATACCTGGGACACGCACGGCGGTAAGGAAGTTACCGTTGAAGAGCTGATGAAAGAGGTCGTCACCTATCGCCACTTTATGAACGCCTCCGGCGGCGGCGTAACCGCGTCCGGCGGTGAGGCCATCCTGCAGGCTGAATTCGTGCGCGACTGGTTCCGCGCCTGTAAGAAAGAAGGCATTCATACCTGCCTGGACACCAACGGCTTTGTGCGCCGTTACGATCCGGTGATTGATGAACTGCTGGAAGTGACCGATTTAGTCATGCTGGATCTCAAGCAGATGAACGATGAGATCCACCAGAATCTGGTCGGGGTGTCCAACCACCGCACCCTGGAGTTTGCTCGCTACCTGTCTAATAAAGATATCAAAGTTTGGATCCGCTACGTGGTCGTTCCCGGCTGGTCTGATGATGATGACTCCGCACACCGCCTGGGCGAATTTACCCGCGACATGGGCAACGTCGAGAAAATTGAAATGCTGCCCTATCACGAGTTAGGCAAGCACAAGTGGGTGGCGATGGGCGAAGAATATAAGCTGGACGGCGTTAAACCACCGAAGAAAGAAACGATGGAACGCGTGAAGGGCATTCTGGAGCAGTACGGACACAAGGTGATGTACTGACAAACTACACCGCTGGCGCTGACCTTTCCGGGCCGTGCCAGCGGCGCAAAGCGATTACGACATAAAATATTCCGACAGCTTATTCGCCACGCTTTCAATCGAGAAAATACTCTTCTGATGCGCCTTACGGCACTCCGCATAACGCTCATCCTGCTCTTCGAGCGCGTTAAGCACTCTGTCCGCCACCATCATCGCCCCGGCGATTTCGGCAAAACCGTACTCCCCTTCCCCTTTAAGCGCCACGGCGGCCTGCAAATTCCAGTCTGAAAGCCGACTGAGCGGCGCAAACGTTCCGCGCGTCAGCGATAAAATTTTCACGCCGTGCTGCTTCGCCAGCGTCAGCACCTGCATCATATCGGCGGAGGTCTGCTCGGTATGGATCACAATGATCCCCTGACTTTGCGGCTCCACCATCATTGCTGAAGGCGAAAGGTAAAAACGATCGACGAAGCTGGCGGCCTTACCCATTTTGATCAGGTTCATCTGTAAAAACAGCGCCACCGGCACCGCCGTTCCCACCGCGTAAATCGAGACGTTACTCACCAGATTGAGCCATGCTGCCGCCGCCTGCAATTCCTGGCTGTTAATGATGGTATGGCTGTCGCGGATGCTTGCCAGCACCGAAGAGATTTCTTCTTTGTTTTTGTCTTCAGGACGGGCTGCGCCCTGCTCCATTGCGAGCGCGGTTCTGAAATCAGAGAAGCCCCTGAAGCCAAAGGCCCGGCAAAAGCGCGTGATGCTCCCTTCACTGGTTTCAATCGAATCCGCCAGTTCAGTAATGGTATGGCGCATGACAAAATCTGGATTCTCCGTCACAAAGCGCCCAACTTTCTCAAGTATCGGGCTAAGCGCCGCAGACTCATTTCTTATATTTATCAATAAATTAGCATTAATCTGGCTCATTTTTTGCCTTTTTGCACAAAATGCAAACGCTGTCACATTAATCTGTTTGTATAAAGATAATAATTTTTTTTGTCACATCATCAATAAAAATAATTATTTTTACAAAACAGGAGAAAGTAAATGAAAGGTCTTATCGTCTGTCGTACCGGCATGGGCAGTTCCTTAATGCTCAAAATCAAAGCACAAAAAATTATTGATAAACATGGATGGGATATTGACCTCGAACATGACGTGCTTTCCGGTCTCCGTACCTGGCAAAATATTGATTTTGTCATCACCATGCGCGACCTCACCGATGAGGTCGAAGCTGCCGGATTCAGAGCTATCGGCATCGTCGACCTGATGAACAGCGACGAAATGGAATCTGCGCTCACCAGCGTAGTTCAGGGTAACTAACCAATCCCGGAGGAAATATGGATCTCCTCAAGTTTATTGTATTCGACATTCTGGGTGTAACCCCACTTTTAGTTGGCTTTATCGCATTAATCGGCCTGCTAATCCAACGTAAACCCATCGAAAAAGTATTGTCCGGCACCTTTAAGACTATCGTCGGCTTTCTGGTATTTGCAGGCGGTGCCGGGCTGGCGGTAACGTCACTGGGCAATTTCCAGACGCTGTTCAGCGACGGTTTCGGACTGAAAGGCGTGATGCCGCTGGCAGAAGCGTTAACCGGTCTGGCGCAGACGAAGTTTTCCATGTGCGTGTCACTGATTATGGTGGTGGGATTTGGCTGGAACCTGCTTTTTGCCCGCATCACGCCTTTTAAGTATATCTTCCTGACCGGCCAGCATAACCTTTATCTGTCAGCACTGCTGACCGTAACGTTAAAGGCGCTGGGTTACAGCGATGTCGTCACCATTGTGGCTGGCTCCATTCTGCTGGGTCTGGCGGCCTGTATTTATCCGGCCATCGCCCAGCCATGGATGCGCAAAATTACCGGTAACGACGAAATTGCGATGGGGCATTACGTTACGCTGGCATATGCGTTATCGGGATGGATCGGTTCTAAAGTTGGCGATCCCAAACAGTCCACGGAAAAACTGAATTTGCCGGGCTGGCTGGGGATCTTCAAAGACTACATCGTCTCGGTCTCTATTTCAGTCAGTATCTTCTACTACATCGCCGCGCTGGCTGCGGGTAAAGCTGCGGTGACTGCCGCTGCCGGAGGTATGCACTGGCTGGTGTACCCTCTGTTTCAGTCACTGACGTTTACCGCCTCGCTGTACATCATTATCACTGGCGTGCGTCTGCTGCTGTCTGAAATCGTCCCGGCGTTTCTTGGGATCTCGGAAAAGTTTATTCCCAATGCCAAACCGGCGCTCGATTGTCCGGTGGTATTTCCTTACGCCCCAACCGCCACGGTGCTTGGCTTCATCTCTTCGTTCATCGGCGGTCTGGTGGTGATGGGCATTCTCGCGCTGATTGGTCAGACGGTGATTATTCCGGTTGCCATCCCCTATTTTTTCATCGGTGCCACGGCGGCGGTTTTTGGCAACGCATCCGGCGGCTGGAAAGGCGCGATTGCGGGCAGCTTCGTCACAGGCATTCTTATCGGCGTCGGTCCGGCACTGATCTATCCGATTATGGAATCCGTTGGCCTCTCCGGTACCAGCTTCCCGGAAACTGACTTTGTCGTTCTGGGGCTGGTGGTGTACTACGTGGGCAAAATGCTGCCCTGATAAGGAAAAAACATGACTATCGAACAACTGAAATCTCATGCGCTGGCGGCTCGCCGCGATATTGTGACCATGATTTACGAATCGGGAATCGGCCATCCGGGTGGGGCGCTGTCAATCATTGATATTTTGACGTGGATTTATCACCAGGAGGTCGATCTGGATGCCGCGCCGCGCAGCAAAGTGGTGATGAGCAAGGGTCATGCGGTGGCCGCGCAGTACGTCCTGCTCCACCAAAAAGGCAAAGTTGAGCGCAGCGAATTTAATACCTTCAGGCAGATCAATTCGCGTTTGCAGGGACATCCCAGCATTAAATCGCTGCCGGAGGTTGATGCCACCACCGGGCTGCTCGGGCAGGGACTGTCGGTAGCGCTGGGCATGGCAGCAGCGAAAAAACGCGCGGGCAATCCTCACCGGGTCTTCGCCATCATCGGCGACGGCGAAATGCATGAAGGCCAGATTTGGGAGTCGTTGCAGCAGGCCGCGCATATGAAAATGGATAATCTGGTCGCCGTCATCGACTACAACGGTTTCTCTTCCCACGATCCGGTTAATCAAGTGATCAATCTTGAACCGTTGGCCGACAAGATCCGCAGTTTTGGCTGGCACGTACTGGAAATGCAGGATGGCAATGACATGCATCAGGTTGCCGATACGCTGCTGCTGTCACGCCATCTGAAGGGCAAACCGGTCGCCATTCTCGCCCATACCACCAAAGGCAGCGGCGTCAGTTACATGGAAAACAACGGGGACTGGCATTCCAAAACCCCCAGCGCGGAACAGTACCAGCAGGCAATGGAGGAATTACAATAATGAAAGCACCACGTGATGAGATCGGCAAAGCGCTGATCGCGTTAAAAGCCAAAGGCTACCCTGTCGTTGCCATCGACAGCGATCTGGCAAGCTCAACCCGTACGGATCAGTTCCAGGCAGCATATCCTGACGCCTTTTTCGAAATGGGCATTGCAGAAGGTTCAGCAATGAGTTTCGCCGTCGGGCAGGCGCTGGAAGGCAATATCCCTTTTTACGTTAACTTTGCCATGTTTGTTACCGGAACCGCCTGGACCCAGCTACGTCAGGCCTGCTATGCCAAAGCCAATATCAAGCTGGTGGGCAGCCATCCCGGAATGGACGATGGCCCGGATGGCGCATCGCACCATGCGCTGGAAGATCTGGCCCTCACCCGCGTTCTGCCGGGGATCACGATTTTAACCCCGGCGGATGCGGAAGAAGTCGAAGCCGCCTTTGAGCAGGCGGCGAGGATCCACGGCCCGGTTTATATTCGCGTTGCGCGCGAGCCGATGCCGGTGCGGGATAAAACCCGCATACCCCGGGTGAGCGATATTGCCGCCGTTGAAGATTCAGGTAACGATTTCGCGATCCTGTACGAAGGAACGGTGCTTGAACAGGCTACCGGCGGCTATCAGCAATTACTGGCGGAGGGTAAAACGGGCAAACTGATCCACGTAGCCACGTTAAAACCGTTTAATCGCCGGGCATTTCTTGAACTCGTCAGTGGCTGCCCGCGTATTGCTACCATCGAAAACCACACCATCAACAGCGGACTTGGAGGACAAGTGGCGGAAGTCCTTGCGGAGGAAGGGCACAGCGCCCGCCTGATCCGTCTCGGCACCCAGGACACCTTTACTGAATCGGGTAATAGTCGCCAGCTTAAAGAGAAATACGGCATTTCTGCTGCCGCGCTCTGTAACGCGTTGCGTTAACACGAAAGGCAGGCCGCGTGTCGGCCTGCCTTATTGGGAAAGGAGATAAACAATGGAAGATTCCCTTTTTGCCGCCTGCCAGTTTCGGGAGAAATGTCCCTGCTGGCGGGACGCTATCCGCCTCGCCTGCTCCCCGCTTGAGGAACAGCAAATCGTCAGCAAGGATTATGCCCAGGCGATTATCAGCGCAACGGAGGAAAGCGGCCCCTGGTATATTTTAAGCCCGGCGTTTGCCCTGCCGCACGCCCGTCCGGAAGAAGGCGTCCTCAGTCAGCAAACGCATTTATCGCTGCTGAGCCTGAAAGAGCCGGTCGCTTTTCCCGATCATCCGGGGATACGGCTGGTGATCGTGCTGGCTGCCGCTAACAGCACCCAGCACATTGAGACAATTCAACGGCTGGTATGCTGGCTGGATGACGGCGATCGACTGCAACGACTATCGGCTATTTGCAGCGCGGAGGAACTTCACTCCGCGCTTTACGATCAGGCGTGCGCCACCGGAGTAGGATGCTGACCCGCTTTGCGCAGCAGCATCAGGAGATAGATAAACGATACGCTGGCAATCATGATAAACAGCAGATTGTCAGAATAGTTTTGCATCAGCATGGCCGTCAGCGACGGCCCCAGCAGGCTACCGATGGTGTAACTCAGCAACAGCGCCTGATTCATGGCCACCAGCTGGTGATGTTCGACTTTTTCGCAGGCCCACGCCATCGCCACCGGATAAAGAGTAAAGCCTGCCGCGCCGAGTACAAACAGTGCCGGAGCCATCGCCGCATGGCTGAGCATCGCCAGGCAGCCGAGGATCACCACAAACACCTGAACGCGAAGTACCAGCAGGCGACCAAATTTATCTGCCAGGCGGCCAATCGGCCACTGACCAAAGATCCCGGCGCTGACCAGCACCGCCATCCAGAAACCAATCCCGGAATCGCTGACGCCACGATGGTTCAGGTAGAGCGGCATTAAACCGTACAGTGAGCCAAGCACAATGCCTGAAATAATGCAGCCGTTCACCCCAAGGCGCGCCTGCGGCATTTTGAGCATCGGCCAGATCCGGGCTGCTTCCTGATGCTGGCTGTGCTGATTGACGATGCGGGTAAACAGCAGAGGCAGGATACCCGCCAGGATCACCCCGGTCACCCACGGTAACACGCTAAGAAGCCCGGTTGGCATTTTGCTGACCAGCAGTTGCGCCAGCACCGTCCCTACGTAATAAACCATCATGTAAGCCGCCAGCAGGCGTCCGCGATTATTTGACGTCCCGCTGCACATCAGAGCACTTTCAACCACCACCCAGATCATCGCGCAGCCAACGCCCGCGATGAATCGCCACGCCAGCCAGCTCCAGAAGCCGATCATCATTCCCAGACCCACGCAGCCCGCCGCGAAAATCAGCGATGCAATATAATAACTGCGATTAAACCCCAGACGTTTAATTAAGCGCCCGGTCAGCAGCGTCCCCACCAGATTACCGGTGAAATAGGATGAACCGACCATTCCGACCTGCCAGGTGGGAAGATTTTCATGGGCGAGCCAAAGCGGAACGAGCGTGTTTAAGACAGCGATCGCCAGGGTCAACAAAAGCAGGCCGCAGAGCAGTAACAGCACGGGCCGGGTATAGGTGGTCATGGATGGTAAACCGTAAGGAAGTAAAGATTTCGAGCGCATCGTGCCACCATCAAAAACAAAGTCAATCCATACAGTTAGCGGCCTCGCACGAATTGTTCCCTGTCGATTTAAAAAATTCATCCTCCCTGTACATCCAATAAAATACGTAATAATTATCTGATTGTTTTTATTCATTTATGAGACAAATAAATCCGCGCGCTCAGTAGAAAAATTTCATGATAGAAAACAAAAAAGCCGGAGCATTTGCCCCGGCCTGATATAACCAAATGAACGATTAACTGGCGACAGCCATCCCTACCGTCATATGCAGACCGTAGAAGACGCCGCGACCAATCAGCTCCCCTGCCAGCACCAGGATAAAGGCCAGAGACAGGAGTGGAACCGCAGGTTGATAACCTTTCAGCTGCGGGATCACCCAGCAGGCCAGCGCCGCGACCAGCAATCCGATACGCCAGGCCATCAGCGAACCGTAATCCGATACCAGCGCAGATGCTTGCTGAATGGAGCTATGGATAGCCGCCAGCTCAGCGCCCTGCATCAATGCCACCATCGCACTGACGACTAACGCCAGCAGCGAAACCGCAGGCAGCAGGCGCATCGCCCAGCCATCGACACCCGCCACCCGCAACAGCAGGAAACCTAACAGCGGTCCGCCAATAAACAGGGTCAGGAAGAAGCTCATTGGCGTCCAGATGCTATACCAGGTAGGAACAGTATCGATGGTGTTGTAAACGCGCACCATCATCCACACAAACACCACTCCAAGTATCATGGTCACAATCAACCACACACCGCGCAGCCCGGATGGCAGTTTCTTCAACGCTGCCAGCAGCCAGCCCAGGCCACCAATCGCAAAGAAAACGGCCCCACTCGCGATTTCATTACTGAGCGAAGATGCGCCGATCCGGTTCAGGGAGTTAAAGGCGCGCAGCGGCGATCCCAGATGAAGAGTTGAGGCCATAAAGCCAATTCCCATCAACACCCACAGACCGAACATGCTCATGAGCAGACGCTGTTGCTGCTCAGCGCATAAATCGCCTTTGAGCAAGGCCAGCGCCAGGACAATAAAACCACCCGCCACGCACTGTCCGAAGACAGTGAAAATCATTAACGGCCATTCATGCCATCCACTTCCCATCTCACACCTCCTTCGGATTTGCCAGGTAGCCGGTGGTATCACCCGTCGGACGGCTATTGGCATTCGGTTTAATGACGATACATGGCCTGGTGAAATGCGCAGACGGCAGCGGTGCGACAGCCGCAAGCTGACCGTGTTTCTGACGCAGTTCTTCAATCGGACCAAAATCGAGCGCGCGCAGCGGACAGGACTCTACGCAGATCGGTTTTTTGCCTTCCGCAACGCGGGAATGGCACCCGTCGCATTTGGTCATATGACCCTTAGCGGCATTGTACTGCGGCGCACCGTACGGGCAGGCCATATGGCAGTAGCGACAGCCGATGCAGACATCTTCGTCCACCACCACAAACCCATCTTCACGCTTATGCATCGCGCCGCTTGGGCAGACTTTGGTGCACGCCGGATCTTCACAATGGTTACAGGCAATCGACAGATAGTAGGCAAACACATTCTGATTCCAGACGCCGTTGTCCTCCTGCCAGTCGCCACCCGCGTATTCGTAAATACGGCGGAAGCTGACATCCGGGGTTAAGTCTTTGTAATCTTTACAGGCTAACTCGCAGGTTTTGCAACCGGTGCAACGACTGGAATCAATGAAAAATCCATACTGGGTAGTCATCGGTTACTCCTTATACCTTTTCAACCTGAACCAGGTTCGTGTGGGACGGGTTGCCTTTCGCCAACGGCGACGGGCGCTGCGTAGTGAGCACGTTAATGCTACCAGCCTGGTCGATGCGATTAGCATCCGGGTTGTACCAGGCCCCTTCTCCCAGCGCGACCACGCCAGGCATCATGCGGGGTGTCACTTTCGCTTCGATATGCACCTCACCGCGATCGTTGAAAATACGCACACGGTCGCCGTTGGTGATGCCACGTTTCTGCGCGTCCATCGGGTTCATCCACATCTCCTGGCGACAGGACGCTTTCAGCACGTCGACGTTGCCGTAGGTGGAGTGAACGCGGGCTTTATAGTGGAAGCCTGTCAGTTGTAGCGGGTATCTGGCCGTGAGCGGATCGTTATAGTTTTCAAAACCTGGGGTGTAAATCGGTAATGGGTCGATAACGTCACCTTCCGGCAACTCCCAGCTGGAGGCGATTTTTGCCAGCGCTTCGGAGTAAATTTCGATTTTTCCTGACGGCGTTGTCAGCGGGTTTGCCTGCGGATCTTCGCGGAACGCTTTGTAGGCCACATGATGCCCTTCCGGGTCACGTTGCTTATATATCCCCTGCTTGCGGAAGGTATCAAAATCAGGCAAATCAGGGATCGCCTGACGGGAGAGCTCATGCAGATGACGCATCCACCCTTCCTGCGTGCGGCCCTCGGTGAACGTCTTCTCAACGCCGAGGCGTTTTGCCAGTTCGGTCGTCATATCATAAATGGTTTTGCATCCGAAGCGCGGTTTGATGACCTGATCGGTAAAGATGACATACGACATGTTGCCGCAGGAGGCGTCCAGCGCGAAGTCCATCTGCTCAGAGGCCGTGCAGTCCGGCAGCAGGATATCGGCGTATTTTGCCGACGAGGTCATGTGGCAATCGATCACCACAATCATCTCGCATTTTTTGTCATCCTGCAGGATGTCATGCGTGCGGTTGATGTCCGAGTGCTGATTGATAATGCAGTTACCGGCGTAGTTCCAGATCATCTTGATCGGCACATCCAGCTTATCTTTGCCGCGAACACCGTCGCGTAGCGCCGTCATTTCCGGGCCACGTTCAATCGCATCGGTCCACATGAACATGGAGATGCTGGTCTTAACCGGGTTTTCCAGCGTTGGCATACTTTCGAACGGCACTTCATAAGAACCCTCACGCGCGCCAGAGTTGCCGCCGTGGATCCCGACATTGCCGGTTAAAATGGAGAGCATCGAAATCGCGCGGGTGGTAGTTTCACCATTCGCGTGACGCTGCGGCCCCCAGCCCTGGCTAATGTAGGCAGGTTTCGCCGAACCAATTTCACGCGCCAGTTGCACGATTCGCTCAACAGGAATGCCGGTGATGGTGGAGGCCCATTGCGGGGTTTTCGCTATACCGTCACTACCCTGACCAAGAATGTACGCCTTGTAGTGACCATTGACCGACGCGCTGGCAGGCAGTGTTTTTTCGTCATAACCGACACAGTATTTGTCGAGAAAGGGCTGATCGACGAGGTTTTCGGTGATCATCACCCACGCCAGCGCATTAACCAGCGCGGCATCAGTGCCGGGGCGAATCGGGATCCATTCATCTTCGCGTCCGGCCCCGGTATCCGTATAGCGCGGATCGACGATGATCATCCGGGCGTTCGATTTTGCGCGCGCCTGTTCGAGGTAATAGGTCACCCCGCCGCCACTCATGCGCGTTTCCCCCGGGTTGTTGCCGAACAGAACCACCAGTTTGCTGTTTTCGATATCTGACGGGCTGTTGCCGTCGGCCCAGCCGCCGTAGGTATAGTTCAGCCCTGCGGCGATCTGCGCGGAAGAGTAGTCACCGTAGTGATTGAGATAGCCGCCGCAACAGTTCATCAGACGAGCGATTAGCGTTTTACCCGGCGGCCAGGAACGCGTCAGGGTGCCACCGAGCGTACCGGTACCGTAGTTCAGATAAATGGATTCGTTACCGTACTCTTTGATCAGTCGCTGCATGTTTCCGGCGATGGTATCAAAGGCTTCTTCCCAGCTGATTTTCTCGAACTTACCTTCACCGCGTTTACCCACGCGTTTCATTGGGTAGCTGAGGCGATCGGGATTGTAAACGCGACGGCGCATTGACCGACCACGCAGGCAGGCGCGAACCTGATGTAACCCTTCGTAGTTATCATCCCCGGTGTTGTCGGTTTCGACATATTTGATTTCGCCATCGACAACGTGCATACGCAGCGGGCAACGGCTGCCACAGTTAACGGTACAGGCGCTCCAGACCACTTTTTCAGGGGGACTCATCGGCGCGATAGCTTTCGCCGCCGATGCCATACGTGAAAAAGGCAGGGAGAACGCGCTGCTGGCGACAGCAAGGCCGCCAATCGCCGTGGTTTTCACTAACCCGCGACGGCTCACCTCGGCTGCCAGTAGAGCATCAGGCACTTTGATTTTCATAGAAACTCACTTTAGTTGCTCACAAAAAAATGAAGATGCGGCATATGCCGCTATATAGTTTTTTATATAATGAATTGATTCGTTATTAGATTTTTATGCTAATAATAAGTGCGTTAAGTATCACTACTTTGGGGGAATGATGTGTTGTCTGGCGTCAAAACGCAGGCATAAAAAAAGCGCCATCAGGCGCTTTTTTGTTTTTGTTTTAAGGCAAATCAACCGATGTACTGCAGGCCTTTCATATAAGGACGCAGCACTTCAGGCACTTCGATACGGCCATCGGCCTGCTGATAGTTTTCCAGCACTGCAACCAGCGTACGACCTACTGCCAGACCAGAGCCGTTCAGGGTATGCACCAGACGGGTTTTCTTGTCTGACTTATTGCGGCAGCGAGCCTGCATACGACGCGCCTGGAAATCCCAGATGTTCGAGCAGGAGGAGATTTCACGATAGGTATTCTGTGCAGGCACCCATACTTCCAGATCGTAGGTTTTGCAGGCACCGAAGCCCATATCACCGGTACAGAGCAGGATTTTGCGGTACGGCAGGCCCAGCAGCTGAAGCACTTTTTCCGCGTGACCGGTCATCTCTTCCAGCGCGTCCATAGAATCTTCCGGGCGGACAATCTGCACCATTTCGACTTTATCAAACTGGTGCATACGGATCAGACCGCGCGTATCGCGACCATAGGATCCGGCTTCAGAGCGGAAGCACGGCGTATGGGCGGTCATTTTGATCGGCAGATCGTCTTCGTCGATAATTTCGTCGCGCACCAGGTTGGTCAGCGGCACTTCTGCCGTCGGGATCAACGCGTAGTTGCTGCTGTCCGCTTCTTCTTCCAGCGGACGGGTATGGAACAGATCGCCGGCAAATTTCGGCAGTTGACCCGTACCGTACAGGGTGTCGTGGTTGACCAGATACGGCACATAGTTTTCGCTGTAGCCGTGCTGCTCGGTATGCAGATCCAGCATAAACTGGGCCAGCGCACGGTGCATCCGGGCAATCTGCCCTTTCATTACTACAAAACGGGAACCAGTGAGCTTAACGGCAGCGGCAAAATCCAGCCCGCCATGCATTTCACCCAGCGTAACGTGATCGCGCACTTCGAAATCGAACTGGCGCGGCGTGCCCCAGCGGCTGACTTCGACGTTGTCGTTCTCATCTTTACCCTGCGGTACGCACTCATCAGGCACGTTAGGGATGCTCAGCGCGATGGTACGAATTTCCGCCTGCAAAACGTCGAGTTCCGCTTTGGCGGTATCCAGCTCTTCACCCAGTTTATTAACTTCCAGGCGTAATGGCTCGATGTCTTCCCCGCGCGCTTTCGCCTGGCCGATGGATTTCGATCGTGAGTTACGCTCAGCCTGCAAATTTTCAGTTTTAACCTGCAGAACTTTACGACGCTCTTCAAGAGCGCCCAGCTTATCTACGTCCAGCTTAAAGCCCCGGCGTGCCAGTTTTTCTGCGACTGCGTCTGGCTCGTTACGCAGCAGATTGGGATCGAGCATGCTTATCCTGTGCTTATCGAATGAGTAAAAGGAGAATGTGGCCGCAGCCTGCGACCATAAAGATTCACCGATAACCTTACCGCAACGCCCGCATTAGCGGTAGCGTTTTGTGGGGCTATTTTGATCCTGTTCAGCAAGCCAGGCGAGCTTTTCGCCAATCTTGCCCTCAAGCCCGCGATTTGTGGGGTGATAATAGCGCGTCTGCGCCATTTCCTGCGGAAAGTATTGTTCGCCAGCGGCGTAGGCATTGGGTTCATCGTGGGCGTAGCGGTACTGCTGACCGTAGCCCATTTCTTTCATTAGTTTGGTCGGAGCGTTGCGCAGATGGTCAGGAACGTCGTAATCCGGGCGCTCCCGGGCGTCGGCCATGGCGGCTTTAAAGGCGGTATAAACGGCATTGCTTTTCGGCGCGCAGGCGAGATAAACCAGCGCCTGGGCAATTGCCCGTTCACCTTCCGCCGGACCCACGCGGGTGAAGCAATCCCAGGCGGAAATAGCTACCTGCATGGCTCGCGGATCGGCGTTACCGACATCTTCGGAAGCAATCGCCAGACAGCGACGCGCCACGTACAGCGGATCGCCTCCGGCGGTAATGATCCGCGCATACCAGTACAGGGCGCCGTCCGGGGAACTGCCGCGCACAGATTTATGCAGCGCAGAGATAAGATCGTAAAAGCGATCGCCTTTGTTATCAAAGCGCGCGCTGCGCTCACCGGCGATTTCGGTCAGTAAGGCGGGCTGAAGCACGCGTTTTCCCGCATCGTCAGCCTCGGCCATATCCGCCATCATTTCCAGGGTATTTAACGCGCGTCTGGCGTCACCGTTGACCAGTTCAGCAATGGCTTTACGGGTTTCCGCCGGCAGGATGATGTCCTTCCCGCCGTAACCGCGCGCGCTGTCGTTCATGGCCTGATCGAGCACCTGCTCAATATCATCCGTGGTCAGCGATTTAAGCAGATAAACCCTGGCCCGCGACAGGAGCGCCGAGTTAAGTTCAAACGACGGGTTTTCGGTGGTGGCGCCAATAAAAGTAATGGTGCCATCTTCAATATGCGGCAAAAAGGCATCCTGCTGGCTTTTATTGAAGCGATGCACTTCGTCGACAAACAGAATAGTCCGTCGCCCGGCATTACGATTTTGCCGCGCGCGCTCAATGGCCTCGCGGATCTCTTTGATCCCCGAAGTCACCGCCGAGATCCGCTCTACATCCGCACTGGCATAACGGGCAATCACCTCCGCGAGCGTGGTTTTCCCGGTGCCGGGTGGTCCCCATAAAATCATGGAGTGCAGATGGCCCGCCTCAATAGCGCGCGGCAGTGGTTTTCCCGCCGCCAGCAGGTGCTGTTGACCGATATACTGCGCTAAATTTTCTGGCCGCATACGCGCGGCCAGAGGCTGAAACTCGTTATCGGAAAAGTCGAGCGACAGGTTGCTCACTCATGCCTCTACTTACTACGTTGATCGTCAACAGTGACGCCTTGCGGTGGCGTAAAGGTGAATTTAGCCGGGTCCACCGCGCCGTTTTGCTGCGATTTCAGCTGATAGCTGCTGCGCTGATCGTCCTGCTCCACCGCGCTGAACTGATGGATAGTGCCATCGCGTCCAACGTTAATGGTGAACTGTTTCAGGTTGCCGCTGCTGCCTTTTGGCGTCAGCACAAAGTCATCACCGCTTTGTTTGATATTGTACTGCTGCCAGTCGCTCGCCTGGTTACGGGCAATCAGCATAAACGGCGTATTGCCGGTGGCATCCTTCAGCAGATTGACGCTGACCTGTTCTACAAACGGGTTGTAGAACCACAGGTTTTTGCCGTCAGAGACCAGCGTACTTTCATCCGGCTGGGTCATATGCCAGTTGAAAAGATTGGGACGTTTAACCCACAAATCACCCTGACCTTCCTGCACCGCCGCGCCGCTGCCATCCGTTACTTTTTGAGTGAAACTGGCGTGAAAGCTGCTGACTTTGTCCAGGCGGGTTTTCAGATCGCCTGCGGCGTCAGCCCAGACGCTGCTGACGACAAAGCCAGAAAGTAATGCACAGGTGATAGCGATTTTTTTCATTGTTATTCCTCAAATACGTCTTCCCGATACGGGAGTCCTCTTTGTCACTCACTTTAGGCGTCATGCACGCATGGCGACAGAAGAAAATACTGAATGTTGGCTTACTTACCCATCTTTACCATTATTCAAACGGGGGCGGAGCCAGCACTTCACGGTTGCCATTATGCCCCTGTTCGCTAACGATGCCCTGCGCTTCCATCTGTTCGATGATACGCGCCGCGCGGTTATAGCCGATGCGGAACTGACGCTGCACGCCGGAAATGGACGCCTTGCGTTTTTCCGTCACAAAGTTCACCGCCTGATCGAATAATGGATCCAGCTCTTCCCCGCTATCCAGACCGCCACCGCCACCTTCACTTTCATTGTCAGAAGTAATGCTGTCGATATACTGCGGACGACCGCGCGCTTTCCAGTCCTGCACCACCGCGTGAACTTCTTCATCGCGCACAAATGCCCCGTGAACACGCACCGGGATGGTTGAGTTTGGCGCAGAATAGAGCATATCGCCCATTCCCAGCAGGGATTCTGCACCACTCTGGTCAAGGATAGTTCGCGAGTCAATTTTGCTCGATACGGTAAAAGCAATACGCGTCGGGATGTTCGCCTTGATCAGGCCGGTAATGACGTCGACCGACGGTCGCTGGGTAGCCAGCACCAGGTGGATACCAGCGGCACGCGCTTTCTGCGCCAGACGCGCGATCAGTTCTTCCACCTTCTTACCGACCGTCATCATCAGATCGGCAAATTCATCGACCAGCACGACGATATACGGCTCTTTTTTCAGTACCGGATGGGTGGCATCCATACTGTCACCCGGCTTCCAGTACGGGTCCGGGATCGGGCGGCCCATGCGTGCCGCTTCCGCGATTTTTTCGTTGTAACCTGCGAGGTTACGCACGCCCAGCGCCGACATCAGCTTGTAACGGCGTTCCATCTCGTTCACGCTCCAGCGCAAAGCGTTGGCCGCGTCTTTCATATCCGTCACAACTTCAGTCAGCAGATGTGGAATGCCCTCATAGACCGAAAGTTCGAGCATTTTCGGGTCGATCATGATGAATTTCACATCTTCCGGCTGCGCTTTATAAAGCATACTGAGGATCATTGCGTTAACGCCGACCGACTTACCGGAACCCGTTGTACCCGCAACCAGCAGGTGAGGCATCTTCGACAAATCGGCGACAACCGGATCGCCTGCAATATCTTTCCCCAGCACCACGGTCAGCGGCGAGGGATTTTCACGGAATTTCGGGCAATCCAGCACTTCACGCAGATAAACCGTCTGACGCTTTTTATTCGGCAGTTCCAGACCAACGTAAGGTTTGCCAGGGATCACTTCCACCACGCGCACGGCAGCGGTGGACAGTGAACGCGCCAGATCTCGCGACAGGTTGGAAATTCGCGCGGCTTTCACACCCGGAGCCAGATTCAGCTCAAAACGGGTGATTACCGGACCTGGCGAGTAGTTCACTACGTCCGCTTTGATACGGAAATCGGCCAGACGAGCTTCCACCAGCCGCGCCATCTGTTCCAGCGCAAAGGTGTCTACCGGCTCAACTTCAGTCGGCGGTCGGGTGAGAAGATCCAGCGACGGCAGCGGCGTGGTGGGTTTTTGCAGCGGATGGCTGTCACCGTTACGCATCAGCAATGGATGGATCAGGCTTTCCTTCGGCTGCGGTGCCTGCGGCTGATAATTCTGCTGCGGCGCGGCGGGCTGCTGGACCTGCGGCTGATAACCATTCTGCGGCGTGACTGGCTGCTTCACCGGCGTCTGGAACTGATAATCCTGTTGTGGCGCAGTGGGCTGTTGTACCTGCGGCTGCGGCTGATAGCCCTGCTGCGGTGCCGCTGGCTGTTGCACCTGCGGCTGCGGCTGATAACCCTGCTGCGGTGCCGCTGGCTGTTGCACCTGTGGCTGCGGGCGATAACCCTGCTGCGGCGCCGCTGGCTGTTGCACCTGTGGCTGCGGGCGATAATCCTGCTGCGGTGCCGCTGGCTGTTGCCCAGGGCGCGGCTCTTCAACAACGCCTGGTGTAAACAGCGGCTCGCTCGGCCCGTCATTTACCAGCGCTTTCGTCGGAGAAAAATCAAAATCGCTTAATGAGAATGGATTCGCCCCTGCTGGCTGCTCGCTGGCATAGCGCTGCTGCTGGGCGGCGGCGAACTGGCGGGCCAGCTCTGCTTCGGCTGCATCGTCTTCGTCATCCTGCGCGGGGGAATCAGCATAGTCTGCGCCATAGCGCTGCTGCTGCGCCTCAGCGAATTGACGCGCCAGCTGCTGCTGTTCGAATTCGTCTGATTCGTCTTCGTGATGCTGTTCTGCCTGGCGCGCCCGCTCTTCAGCCATACGCTGTGACGGAAGCTTGATACCGTAGGAGGCCAGTTCACGGCGCGTAGGAACACGAACGCGATTAGGACGCGGTAGCTGAGGACCAATCCCCTCTTTCACCTGGGTACGAACGCCCCCGGCAGCCAGATTAAAGATCGGCGCGGCGGCGCTGGCGGCAGCGGTTGCTTTGTGAACGCTGGCGGCAACCGGTGCGACTGCCGGCGTCGGATCGACAGGCGGCGGCTCTACGGCTGGCGGCGGCGTAACCGGCTGCTGCACCGGTTCAGGCACGGGCTGATACCAGGCGGCAAGCTGCTCACGCTCGCGAGCGCGCTTCTCTTCAACTTCTTCAAAGTAATACAGGGGTGGACGCCCTGCCTTTACTTCTTCCTGCGCGATCGGCTGCGGCTCGGACGGTTCTTCGTTATACGGCTGCGTGGACTGAGGCGGCTCGCTGACCGACTGCCCGGCCCACGGCTGTTGCGCCGGAGTTTCATACGGCTGCGACTGCGCATAGGGATCGTAATGCGATTCTGGATATTGCGCTGCATCGTCAACCGGCTGGCTCCAGGCATCGTGAGCGGCTGGCGGTTGCGGCTGTTGCCAGGCATCATGTGCAATGTGAGGCTGCGGTTGCTCCCAGGCTTCCTGTGCAGCGTGAGGCTGCGGTTGCTCCCAGACTTCCTGCGCAGAGTGAGGCTGCGGCTGTTCCCAGGCTTCCTGTGCAGTGCGAGGCTGCGGCTGTTGCCAGACTTCCTGCGCAGCATGAGGCTGTGGCTGTTCCCATGGTTGTTGGGCAACCGGGGGCCGGGTCCAGGTTTCCTGGCTGACCTGTGGCTGTGGCACTGCCTGCCAGGCAACGTCAGGCTGACCGATAACCGGCTCTGCACCCTGCACCTGCGGCTGTGGAATAACCGGTTCGACCGGAGCAGCCCACGCCTGGGTTGCCATCGTGGCGGCAGCGGCGGCGGCAACCGGTTCAGTCACCGAATGGCCATTTAATAGCGGATCGTATTCGTCATACTCGTCAGACTGCGTGGCCCGATTACCGGAGAACAACACATCATCAGGATCGGCGGCTACGCCACGGGCGCTGTAGCTAATCTCATCAGGATCGTCCATCCGTCGGCCGGAAAACAGCGCATCATCGGTTTTTCTGCCAAGCGGATTGGCAAATTTCTCTGCCACGCGCTTGCGGCGTGCTAATGCGCCGCGCAGGATGCGGGCGCGGCGGGACTCACGCGGCGGCTCCCGGGATTCGTCTTCTTCGTATTCGTCTTCATCCTCATAGTCGTACTCATCGTCATCTTCTACCCAGGTATCATCACGACGGGTACGGTTGCTGGCGAAGGTAAGGATATTGAGGATTAAACTGCCTAATTTTTCTGCAATACTGACCCATGACCAGCCGGTAAACAGCGTCAGGCCAGCAGCCCACACGCAAAGCAGCGCGATGGTGCCGCCGCTGCTGTGTAACAACGGTTTCAGCGTGGTGCTTAACAGGCTACCGATGACCCCGCCGGAAGCAAAGTACCAGATATCGTCGGCGTTAATTGCCGCCAGCCCGCAGGAGGTGAGGATCAGAGCCAGCACGCCGATAAGACGCAGCGAGACGGCAAAATAGTCGATGTAGTCTTCATTAGCCCGATGCCGGTATGCAAACCAGCAGCCGCCGATGATGATCACCGGAATGGTATAGGCCATGATGCCAAAAATGAAAAACAGAGTGTCGGCAAGCCACGCACCAGGCACGCCGCCCAGGTTATGGATAGGCTCATGCCACGCCGTTTGTGACCAGCTGGGATCGGATGGGTTAAAGCTGAGCAACGCAGCCATCAGCCACAGGGCAAAAAGTGCGCAAAGGATCAGCATGGCCTCCAGAAGTCGGCGGCTGCTGCTTAAACGGGTAATTTTGACGTCTTTGTCTTCAGTGTATTCCTGGCTCAAGAAAGGCTCTCCAGGTCCTTGATGCTAAACGGACAACAGTGCCGGGTCTCCCCGGCACTGTTGCTGTATGGATTAACAGGAGTGTAATCAAATTCCGCTGATTTTGCACCTGTTCCGTATTAGCGCGTCTTAATAACCAGACGATTACTCTGTTTCACCTCTTCCATCACCACGTAGGTGCGGGTGTCGTTGACGCCCGGCAGGCGTAACAGGGTTTCGCCCAGTAATTTGCGATACGCTGACATGTCCGGTACGCGGGTCTTCAACAGGTAGTCGAAATCACCGGAAACCAAATGACACTCTTGAATTTCTTCAAGTTTTTGTACTGCGGTATTGAATTGCTCAAAAACATCTGGTGCGCCACGATTCAGAGTAATCTCAACAAAGACCAGAAGCGATGCATCCAGATAGTGCGGGTTCAATAGTGCCGTATAGCCCTGAATAAAACCCTGTCTTTCCAGACGACGAACGCGCTCAAGGCACGGCGTCGGAGAAAGTCCCACTCGTTTAGAGAGCTCGACGTTGGAAATACGCCCGTCTTTCTGCAATTCGTTCAGAATATTGCGATCGATGCGGTCGAGATCTTTGCCTGGGCGCTTTTTGCTATCTACCATTATTATTGTCTCTCTGTATTCCTTCCCTACTCCTGTCTTGACCCCGTGCACTTCACTGTTCGGGGTCTTCGCCCATCGTTAACGTGCCGCGAGTAATAAAAGCGCGGAACCTAACCCAGGGTATGCGGTGAGAAGACCGTTGCCGACAGGCAGCCAACGACATCGCGTATGGCGTCTGTCCACACCATGCGTTGATTTCGTTAGCCCGGTTCAAAACGACCGTAGCGTGCTGAAAATACCCTCCACACGTAATACGGTTTTTTTTCTTCCTCGAATGTTTTCGCAAATGCACAGGGGATTGTCAAAGCAAAACATCGTTTTTTAGTACAACATGCCGGATATTCATCATCCACCTGCGGTGATCCTCATGTAATCCTCTTATAACTGGCCGGTTTTCAGTAGAAATAATTATGTTTGCCACTTACAAACGCGGCAATCCATTGCTCTGTTCTATTGCACATATCGTTAACAAAATTGCTACGCCCTTTTTTTACGCCGCTAAATTCCCTACAATCTCGCCCAATGTCTGCCAACAATTATGGGGATCTCATGGGCACGGCGAAACACAGTAAGCTGTTAATTCTGGGCTCTGGACCTGCGGGATACACCGCTGCCGTCTATGCTGCACGCGCAAACCTGCATCCGGTACTGATTACCGGAATGGAAAAAGGCGGTCAGTTGACCACCACGACGGAAGTCGAAAACTGGCCGGGCGACCCGAACGATCTGACCGGGCCGCTGCTGATGGAACGTATGCATGAACATGCGACCAAATTCGAAACGGAAATCCTTTTCGATCATATTCACACCGTCGATCTGCAAAATCGCCCGTTCCGTCTGACCGGCGACAGCGGAGAGTACACTTGTGACGCGCTAATCATCGCTACTGGCGCGTCGGCGCGTTACCTCGGTCTGCCGTCTGAAGAAGCGTATAAAGGCCGCGGCGTTTCTGCCTGTGCTACCTGTGACGGCTTCTTCTACCGGAATCAGAAGGTCGCGGTGATTGGCGGCGGCAATACCGCCGTTGAAGAAGCGCTTTATCTGGCGAACATCGCCTCTGAAGTGCATCTGATCCACCGTCGCGATAGCTTCCGCGCGGAAAAAATTCTTATCAAACGCCTGATGGATAAAGTGGAAAGCGGCAATATCATCCTGCATACCCATCGCACGCTGGAAGAGGTGACCGGCGATCAGATGGGCGTGAGCGGCCTGCGCCTGCGCGACACGCAGAGCGATAACATCGAGACGCTGGATGTTGCCGGTTTGTTTGTCGCTATTGGTCACAGCCCGAATACCGCTATTTTTGAAGGCCAACTGGCGCTGGAGAACGGCTACATCAAAGTGCAGTCCGGCATTCATGGCAATGCCACCCAGACCAGCATCCCCGGCGTATTTGCTGCGGGTGACGTGATGGATCATATCTATCGTCAGGCGATTACGTCAGCCGGAACAGGCTGTATGGCCGCGCTGGACGCCGAACGTTATCTCGACGGTCTGGCTGAAAATAACAAATAATCTTTACAAGACAGTAACAAAGGTAAATAAGGCGACTATAGGTCGCCTTTATTTTTGCCCCGTTGTAACATTGCCGTGCCTGAAATCCTGATAATTCACCTGCTAAGCACGTAATGAATAAAACTCGTCAACAAGAGCTGACCCGCTGGTTAAAACAGCAAAGTGTGATTTCCCGCCGCTGGCTGATGATTTCCCGTCTGCTGGGACTGGTGAGCGGCCTGTTAATTGTCGCCCAGGCATGGAGCCTGGCGCATATTCTTCAGCATATGATTATGGACAACATCCCACGTGAAGCCCTGCTCCTGCCATTCATTCTGCTGGTGCTGGTGTTTGTGCTGCGCGCGTGGGTCATCTGGCTGCGTGAGAAAGTGGGGTTCCACGCGGGGCAGCATATTCGCTTCGCGATACGTCGCCAGGTGCTAGATCGCCTGCAACAGGCGGGTCCGGCGTGGATCCAGGGCAAGCCCGCCGGAAGCTGGGCCACGCTTATCCTCGAACAAATCGACGACATGCATGATTACTATGCCCGCTATTTGCCGCAGATGGCGCTGGCGACCTTTGTTCCGCTGCTGATTGTGATCGCCATCTTCCCCTCAAACTGGGCTGCGGCGCTGATTTTACTCGGCACCGCGCCGCTCATTCCGCTGTTTATGGCGCTGGTGGGCATGGGCGCGGCCGACGCTAACCGACGCAATTTCCAGGCGCTGGCGCGGCTGAGCGGGCATTTTCTGGATCGCCTGCGCGGGATGGAGACTCTGCGGGTATTTGGTCGCGGTGAAGCTGAAACGGAAAATATCCGCCAGGCCTCGCAGGATTTTCGTCAGCGCACGATGGATGTTTTACGGCTGGCGTTTCTCTCCTCCGGGGTGCTGGAATTTTTTGCGTCTCTCTCCATTGCGCTGGTGGCGGTCTATTTCGGCTTTTCCTATCTTGGCGAACTGAATTTTGGTCATTACGGCGCAGGCGTGACGCTGGCCGCCGGTTTTCTGGCGCTGATCCTCGCCCCGGAATTCTTCCAGCCGCTGCGCGATCTCGGCACCTATTATCATGCCAAAGCGCAGGCGGTCGGGGCTGCCGACAGCCTGAAAACGTTTCTTGAAACGCCGCTGGCATATCCGCAACGGGGTGAAAGCCAGTTGAATACCCAGCAACCCGTCGCCATTACCGCTCGCGATGTCATCATCAAGTCGCCGGAAGGAAAAGTGCTGGCCGGGCCGCTGAATTTCACCCTTGCGGCTGGTCAGCGGGTGGTGCTGGTCGGTCAGAGCGGTTCAGGAAAAAGTTCGCTGCTGAATACGCTTTCCGGGTTTCTGCCTTATGACGGTTCGCTGTGTATCAATGACGTTGAGCTGCGTGAACTCGATTCCGATAGCTGGCGACAGCATCTGAGCTGGGTCGGGCAAAATCCGCAGCTTCCGGCGGCGACCCTGCGTGAAAATGTCCTGCTGGCAAATCCTGACGCCAGTGAGGCGCAGTTGCAGTCCGCGCTGGATCGGGCATGGGTCAGTGAATTTGTCAGCCTGCTCCCGCAGGGACTGGATACGCCGCTGGGCGATCATGCCGGGCGTCTGTCGCAAGGCCAGGCCCAGCGCGTTGCCGTGGCGCGCGCGCTGCTCAACCCCTGCCAGCTTCTGCTGCTTGATGAGCCTTCCGCCAGCCTTGACGCGCACAGCGAGCAGCGCGTCATGCAGGCGCTGAACGCGGCTTCGCGTCAGCAATCCACTTTAATGGTGACCCACCAGCTTGAAGATTTGGCCGACTGGGACGCTATCTGGGTGATGCAGGACGGGCTGATCGTCGAACAGGGGAGCTGGCGCGAACTGGCTGACGCCAACGGAGCCTTCACCAGCCTGCTGATGCACCGCCAGGAGGACATTTAAATGCGCGAACTGCTACCTTATCTGGCGCTGTACAAACGGCATAAAGGACTGTTAACGCTGGGCGTGATCCTGGCTATTGTCACGCTGCTGGCGAGTATCGGCCTGCTGACCCTGTCCGGGTGGTTTTTATCTGCTTCGGCGGTGGTCGGTTTCGCCGGAGCCTACAGCTTTAACTATATGCTGCCCGCCGCCGGGGTGCGCGGGGCGGCGATTATCCGCACCGCCGGACGTTATTTCGAACGTGTGGTCAGCCATGACGCCACGTTTCGCGTTCTTCAGCATCTGCGCGTTTACACCTTCAGCAAAGTGCTGCCGCTCTCCCCTGCCGGGCTGGCGCGTTTTCGCCAGGGTGAACTGCTCAACCGCCTGGTGGCGGATGTCGACACCCTCGATCACCTTTATTTACGCGTGATTTCTCCGCTGGTCGGCGCACTGATGGTGATCGTTGTCGTCACCTGCGGTCTGAGCCTGCTTGATGCGACGCTGGCCCTGACGCTGGGCGGGATCATGCTGCTCACCCTGCTGCTGCTGCCGCCGCTATTTTATCGCGCGGGAAAGCCCACCGGTGAGAGTCTGACGCATCTGCGCGGACATTATCGCCAGCAGATCACCGCCTGGCTACAGGGCCAGGCCGAACTGTCGCTGTTTAACGCCAGCGATCGCTATCGCCAGCAGATGGAACAGACCGAACTGGCCTGGCACGATGCCCAGCGTCGGCAGTCTGAGCTTACCGCGCTTTCACAGGCATTGATGATGCTGATCGGCGGCATTGCGGTGGTGGTCATGCTGTGGATGGCTTCGGGCGGGGTCGGTGATAACGCTCAGCCTGGTGCGCTGATCGCCCTTTTTGTTTTCTGCGCCCTCGCAGCGTTTGAAGCGTTAGCCCCGGTCACGGGCGCATTTCAGCACCTCGGACAGGTGATGGCCTCGGCCCGGCGAGTGACGCAACTTATCGAGCAGCCACCGGAAGTCGTTTTTCCGCAGACCGCCGCTGCCGCACCCGCTACGGTCACGCTGGATCTACGCGATATTACTTTCACCTATCCGCAGCAGGCGCAGCCCGCGCTGAATGGCATCAACCTCAGCATGGCAACGGGTGAGCATATCGCCCTTCTCGGTCGTACCGGCTGCGGGAAATCGACCCTGCTGCAACTGCTGACTCGCGCCTGGGACCCACAGCGCGGCGAACTTCTGCTGAACGGCGCACCGATTAGCGGAATGGATGAAATGGCCCTGCGACGCACCATCAGCATGGTACCGCAGCGCGTTCATCTGTTCAGCGCCACGTTGCGTGATAACCTGCGGCTTGCCGCTCCCCAGGCCAGCGATGAACAGCTTGCCGCCGTCCTGACCCGGACCGGGCTGGAAAAACTGCTCGCCGATGACGGCTTAAATGGCTGGCTGGGTGAAGGCGGACGCCAGCTTTCCGGTGGCGAACTGCGCCGCCTGGCCATTGCCCGCGCGTTATTACACGACGCGCCGCTGTTATTGCTTGATGAACCCACAGAAGGGCTGGATGCGACCACCGAAAGCCAAATCCTTGATCTGCTGGAAGAAGTGGCGCAACAAAAAACGCTGCTGATGGTCACCCATCGCTTGCGCGGGCTTGCGCGTTTCGACCGCATAATAGTGATGGACAACGGGCAAATTATTGAGCATGGTAATCACGCAGAACTGCTGGCGAATAAGGGGCGGTATTACCAGTTCAGGCAGCGCCTGTAGGCTATGATTAAGCGTTTCGTTTTTGTGGTGGAGTGGTAGTCACATGCGCCTGGTTCAGCTTTCCCGACACTCAATGGCGTTCCCTTCCCCGGAGGGAGCGCTGCGCGAACCCAATGGGTTACTGGCTTTAGGGGGCGATCTCAGTCCGGCGCGCCTGTTAATGGCCTATCAGCAGGGCATTTTTCCATGGTTTTCGCCCGGCGATCCAATTTTATGGTGGTCGCCCGATCCGCGCGCTGTACTGTGGCCTGAGGCGTTTCACCTCAGCCGCAGCATGAAACGCTTCCACCAGCGCTCGCCTTACCGAGTTACCCTCAACCAGGCTTTTGATCGGGTTATTGAGGGCTGCGCAGAGCAACGCGATGAAGGCACCTGGATCACCCGGGAGATTATTCGCGCCTACCAACGCCTGCACGAAATGGGCCACGCCCACTCTATTGAAGTCTGGCGCGGCGACGAGCTGGTGGGCGGCATGTACGGCGTCTGCCAGGGCGCGCTGTTTTGCGGCGAATCGATGTTCAGCCGTGCAGAAAATGCGTCGAAAACCGCGCTGCTGGTTTTCTGCGCCGAGTTCACCCGTCAGGGCGGCAAGCTCATTGATTGTCAGGTATTAAACAGCCATACCGCCTCGCTCGGCGCGGTTGAAATCCCCCGACGCAACTATCTGGAATCCCTCAGTAAGCTTCTGCCACTGCCACTGGCAGAGGGTTGCTGGCATCCGCGCACGTTATTTACGCCCGAAAGGTAAATGTTTTCGGCACAATCTTTGTCAGGGTGTTATAATTGTCGCGCCAGGTAGCTTTTGCCCGTTGCCCCGCCACCGTTTGGGAACAGTAAACACCCTCGTCACCCTTTACGTTTGCGCTTGTCGTACGGCGAAGCCGTGTGATACAGGGCAATGAGCCAAAACTACTTTTTGCGTTTTATGCGCACAAAACTTTACTTAATTGATGAACTTCGGCATTATCTTGCCGGTTCAAAACAATGGTAGTGATACCCCCGAGGACTAGATGGCCAAAGAAGACAATATCGAAATGCAGGGTACCGTTCTTGAAACGCTGCCTAATACTATGTTCCGCGTAGAACTGGAAAACGGTCACGTGGTCACTGCGCATATCTCCGGTAAAATGCGTAAAAACTACATCCGCATTCTGACGGGCGACAAAGTGACTGTAGAACTGACCCCGTACGACCTGAGCAAAGGCCGCATTGTCTTCCGTAGTCGCTGATTGTTTTCACGCCACGTAATGGCGTACAGATACCGAAGGGCCGGGATATTTCCCGGCCTTTTTTGTTGCTGACGAATAAACAGCGATAGTTATCGATTCGGATAACCGAGGTCAGGTGCTTTATTGTGATGCAGCTTAATGACGCTGTTATCCAATCGCGAGCGTCTGTTATCCGGTATTATTCATCGCCAGAATGCGGACACTGGTTAAATAACCCCCAATAAACACTTCCTTTATATTTCCCCGGCGGCGCTGAGCAGCGCGTGAAGTAAAACGTTCGCCCCTTTTTCAGACCAGCGCGGGAGAATATTTTCTGCCTCGTTATGGCTGATGCCTTTTTCGCAGGGGATGAAAATCATGCTCGCCGGGGCAATCGCGTTCAGGTAGCAGGTATCATGTCCGGCACCGGAAACCATCGGTCGCCAGGCGTAGCCTAACTGACTCGCCGCCTGTTCAACGCGCCTGGTGCAGCCAGGATCGAAAGCGATGGGCGCATAGTCAAAAATCCGTTCAACCTTCACTTCCAGCCCGCGTTCGCGAAGATCGGCCACCGCAGCATGGAGATCTTTTTCCATCGCCTCCAGCGCGGCAGATTGCGGGTGGCGGAACTCCACGCTGCAAACCACCTCGCCCGGCACCACGTTGCGCGAATTGGGGCTGTTTTGCACCATTCCCGTCGTCGCCCGGCCATCGGGAATATGGCGAATGCCAATTTCTTCCACCTCCAGCGCCAGACGGGCGAAGCCGGTCAGGGCGTCGCGGCGGCTGCGCATTGGCGTAGTTCCGGCGTGAGCGGCAAAACCTTTCAGGGTAACGGTATACCAGCGCTGGCCCATCGCGGAGCGCACCACGCCGATATCAATCCCCTCTTCTTCCAGAATCGGCCCCTGCTCGATATGCACTTCATAGCACGCATGGAGCGGAATCGACCGCGCCGGACGGCTGCCCCGGTAGCCGATAGCCTGCAACGCCTCATCAACGCTCATCCCGTCGCTGTCGGTGCGTGACAGCGCGAACGCCTCGCTAAAGTGCCCCGTCCAGACGCCGGAGGCCAGCATCGCCGGGGCAAAGCGCGCGCCTTCTTCATTGGTCCAGTTGACCAGCAGAATATCGCGCTCGGTGTCAATCTGACGATCGTTGAGGGTGCGCAGAACTTCCAGTCCGGCCAGCACGCCATAAATGCCATCGTAGCGTCCGCCGAGCGGCTGCGAATCGACGTGCGATCCCATCAGAACCGGCGGTAAATGCGACTGCCTGCCGGGACGACGGATAAACATATTCCCCAGCGTGTCCACATCACAATGCAGACCCGCCTGCTGCGCCCAGTCGCGCAGCCGGTCTCTGGCGATGCGGTCTTCGTCACTCAGCGCCAGCCGGGTAACGCCACCGGCAGGCGTCGCGCCGATCTGCGCCATCTCCTCAAGCGTCGCCCACAGCCGGTCGGCGTTGACGGAAATCATGACTTTTCCTTTTTAACGCGGTAGCGAAAATCGCAGCAGCGCGCGCCCTGCATGATAGTGGTCGTACGGGTAAGTTCAACGTCAGGGGCATAGCCCACGATGAACTTTTCATCTCTGGCGCAGGAGAGCAGATGCCCAATCTCTCCCAGCCCCATTTCATGGTACATTTCGGCGTAGCGGCAGCGGGTAACGTCATAGTTATAGTGCTGGTCATCATCGTCAATCACCCGGACGTCCAGCGCGTTATCCTTTTCCCATAAATATTGCAGTGCGACGAAACTGCGCAAATCTGCGCCGTTCGGCTCCTGTCTGGCAAACTCCGCTCCCGCATCGACAGCCGCCTGCTCAATGGCTTCGCCGATAATCGCCTGGGCGCGATCTTTTCCCAGATCGCGCACCAGAATGTCATAAATCGGTTTAATAATTTCAGCTTCAATTTTACGGCGGGCAAGAATGCCCAGCTCGTTATTATCACTCATCACATTGCCTCACGACGTTACTTCGCAGCCGTTCCGCCCAGCACGGTTTGCGGCTGCCATTTGCCATCCACCACTTTGTAAACGGTGAATGATGGCGTTTTCAGGTTGCCTTCTTTATCAAAGGCGATGGGACCCGTCACACCGGAATAGTTAATGGCTCGCAGGGCAGGCAGATAATCAGACGGCTCCACCGAATTGGCTTTTTCCATGGCGGCGACCAGCACGCGGGTGGCGTCATAAGCAAACGGCGCATGCAGTTCAATATGAGTGTGGTAGCGGGACTGATAAGCCTGCTCGAATCCTTTCCCGCCCGGCATTTGATCGACCGGCAGCCCAGGCTCCAGCGCGACAACGCCGTTGCCTTCTTTCTGCGCCAGTTGCAGGAAGGTCTGGCTGACGAAGCCGCCTGCGCCCATCAGCGTGGCGTTAATACCGAGCTGTTTAATGCGGCGGGCCAGCGGTGCGGCCTGGCTGTCAACGCCGCCAAAGAAAATCAGGTCGACGTTTTTGCTGCGGATCGCGGTCAGCACGGCGCTGAAATCGACGGTTTTGTCATCCACATACTGGCGGTCGACGATTTTAACTCCCTGCCCTTCGACGGATTTAATAAACTCATCCGCCAGCCCCTGACCGAAGGCGGTGCGATCGTCAATCACCGCAATGCGTTTGGCTTTCAGGGTCTGTAATGCATATTGCCCGGCAAACTGGCCGCCGTCGTCGTCATGCCCCATCACGCGGAAACTGGTATCAAAACCCTGGCGCGTATAAGCGTGCCCGGTGGCGACCGGTGCGACCTGCGCAATACCGGCATCGTGATAGATGCGCGCGGCCGGGATGCTGGTGCCGGTATTCCAGTGACCCACCACCCCTGCCACGCCGCTATCAACCAGACGCTGCGCCACGGCGACGGCGGTACGCGGATCGGACTGATCGTCCTCGGATTGCAGCTTAAAGGTGACGGCTTTGCCACCGATGACCGGATGCTGCTTGTTGATATCGTCAATCGCCAGCTGCGCCCCGTTCTCCAGATCTTTACCGATACGCGCCGAGGGTCCGGTGAGCGGACCGGCAAGCCCGATAGTGACGGTTTCACTTTCCTGCGCCGACGCGGATGTGGCGGCGAAGTTAGCGAGCAGAATGGCGGCGCTGAGCGCACTGATCGTTATTTTTTTCATGGTGTTTCCCTGGTGTTGGTTGCTGTTAAACGGGCACTTCGCCCAGATAAATTTGCGCAATGCTGTCATCGGCAAGCAGTGCGCGAGAGTCGCCGTGGTGAACGATACTGCCGCTGTCCATCACCCAGGCGTTATCCGTCACCTCCAGCGCCAGGCGGGCGTTTTGCTCAATCAATAACAGACTGACGCCGCGCTCGCGCAGGGTGGCAATAAGATTAAAAATATTCTCGACCATCAGCGGGGCGAGTCCCATTGAAGGTTCGTCGAGGATCAGCAGTCGCGGGCGACTCAACAGCGCGCGGTTGAGCGCCAGTAGCTGTTGCTCGCCGCCGGAAAGCAGCCCGGCAAGCTGATGCTGCCGTTCACCCAGCCGGGGAAAACGGACGAAAATATCGTCGATTTCGCGTCTGACGGCCGGGGCATCCCGGCGCAGCCAGGCTCCCATTTGCAGATTCTCCATCACCGTCATGCGGGCAAAAATCCCCCGACCTTCCGGCACCATGACCAGCCCGGCACGCAGCAGATCTTCCGGTTTCTGTTTCGCCATTGAACGCCCGGCAAACACCCGTTCTCCGCCACAGGGTTGCAGGCCGGTAATCGCCCGCACCGTTGAGCTTTTTCCCGCGCCGTTGGCCCCGATCAGCGTCGCCTGCTCACCTTCGTGGAGCACAAAAGAGACCTCGCGCACCGCCTGAATACCGCCGTAGTGAACGCTAAGCCCGGAAACACGCAGTAAAGGTTCAGCCATGTTTGTGTCCTCCCAGCCAGGCGGCAATCACCGCCGGATCGCGCCTGACGTTTTCCGGGGTGCCGGTCGCAATCACCCGGCCGTAATCCAGCACCGTTAAACGGTCGCAGATCCCCATCACCAGCTTGACGTCGTGTTCAATCATCAGCAGCGTTTTCCCGTCATCGCGAATGCGCTTCAGCAGTTCGCCAAGCGCCACTTTTTCAGCGGCATTCATCCCGGCAGCGGGTTCATCAAGCGCCAGCAGCAGCGGTTCGCTGGCTAACGCGCGGGCAATTTCCAGCCTGCGCTGATGGCCGTAAGCCAGATCGCAGGCGCGGTAGCTGGCGAACCGGGCGATGCCGGTATATTCCAGCCAGTGCCAGGCGAGTTCGCGGGTTTGCGCCTCTTCCTGACGCGCGCGCTTATGCCGCGTCAGCGACGCCCAAAGACCATTGCGGGTGCGGACGTGACGCCCCACCATGACGTTTTCCAGCACCGACATTTCGTTAAACAGGCGCACGTTCTGAAAAGTGCGGGCTACCCCCGCGCGGGTCACTTTTTCTACATTTCGCGGCGAATACGGCACGTCATTGAGTAAAAAAGTGCCGCTGTCCGCCGGATAAAGCCCGGTGATCAGGTTGAAACAGGTAGTTTTGCCCGCGCCATTAGGGCCGATCAGGCCGTAAATCTCGCCGGGCTGAATGCCCAGTGACACGTTATCGACGGCCTGAACGCCGCCAAAGCGCTTGCTCATGCCATCAATGGTCAACAGATTCATTTCTGCACCTCCCGGTGACGGACCGGCCAGATCCCGGCGGGACGCAGCAGCATGACCAGTACCAGCGCCAGCCCGTAGAACAGCTGACGCAGGATTTCCGGGTCAATCAGTACGCTGCCAAAGAGCGCCTGCTGGACGGGTGCCGCCTGGCTGCGCAGCAGTTCCGGCAGCGCCGTTAACAGCACGGCACCGAGGATCACGCCCGGGATATGCCCCATCCCGCCCAGTACCACCATCGCCAGCACGGCAATCGATTCCTGCAAAGTGAACGATTCCGGGGAGACAAATCCCTGGAAGGCGGCAAACAGCGCGCCCGCAACGCCGCCGAAGGAGGCGCCCATCGCGAAAGCCAGCAGCTTGTAGTTACGCACGTTGATGCCCATGGCGCGCGCCACGTCCTCATCTTCACGAATCGCGTGCCATGCGCGGCCCAGGCGCGAGTGCTGCAAACGCAGGCAGACAATAATGATCGCGACAATCAGCAGCACCAGCAGGTAGTACCACAGCCACAGCGAAGGGATTTTCATCCCGAACCAGTGCTGTACGCCGCTGAACTTCACGCCAAAAAGCGAGAGCGTGTCGATCCCGGAAATACCTTTCGCGCCATTGGTAATGTTGACCGGGCGGTCGAGGTTACGCATCAGAATGCGGATGATTTCGCCAAAGCCGAGGGTCACGATAGCCAGATAATCACCGCGCAGTTTGAGGGTGGGCGCGCCCAGCAAAATCCCGCACACCGCCGCCAGCAGCGCGGCGGCAGGGACAATCAGCCAGTATGAAAAATGCAGGCCGTCAGGAAACCAGGCCTGAAGCAGCGGAAAGGCTTCCAGTAAATGCGGAGATGCCAGCAGCGCCGCCAGATAAGCCCCCACCGCATAAAACGCGATAAAGCCCATGTCCAGCAGGCCGGTGAAACCGACCACGATATTCAGCCCCAGCGCGAGCATGATATACAGCAGCGCGAAGTCGATGACCCGCACCCAATAGTTGCCGCCAAGCTGCCCGGCCACCACCGGTGCGAGGATCACAGCGAGGGTAAAGAGTGCCAGCCCGGCCCACGGGCGGCGTGACGATGGCGCAGCGGCCTGTAATGTTGGCGTTGTCATATCGTCTCCTATGCCCTGTGCGCCACGCGCTCGCCAAGAATGCCCGCCGGGCGGAAGACCAGCACCAGAATGAGGACAATGAACGCGAAGACGTCCTGATAATTACTGCCGAAAACGCCGCCGGTCAGTTCGCCCAGATACCCCGCGCCCAGCGCTTCAATAACCCCAAGCAGGATCCCACCCAGCATGGCACCGCGAATATTGCCGATCCCGCCGAGCACCGCCGCCGTAAACGCTTTAATCCCCGGCAGAAATCCCATCGAAAATCCGGCGTTGCCGTAGTTGCTGGCCATCATCACCCCTGCCAGCGCGGCAAATACGCCGCCAATGGCGAAAGTCAGGGTGATAATGCCGTTCGGGCTGACGCCCATCAGACTGGCAACTTTTGGGTTCTCCGCCACTGCGCGCATTCCGCGCCCCAGCCGGGTAAATTCGACCAGCACCCACAGGCCGAGCATGACCAACAGCGCCAGACCAATCGTAACCATGCCGGTCACGGTAATGATGGCGGGCGGGTGCGCGTCGCTACCCTGAGTAATGGCAATCGGCTCCATAGACAGGATTTGCGGAAACATCAGCGGGTTGCGGGTCCAGATAATCATCGCCACCGTTTGCAGCAGGACAGAAACACCGATGCCGGAAATGAGCGGTGCCAGGCGCGGCGCGTTGCGCAGGCGGCGGTAGGCAAAGCGTTCGGTCGCCATCGCCAGCAGCGCGCAAACCGCCATCGCCATCATCAACGCGAGGCCGAGACGCACCAGCGCTGGCAGCGCGGGAAAATGGCTCTCCAGCATATTCATCGCCGACAAAGTGGTCAGCGCGCCGACCATCAGGATATCGCCATGAGCGAAGTTGATGATGCGCAGAATGCCGTACACCATGGTGTAGCCCAGCGCAATCAGCGCATAGATGCTCCCCAACATGATGCCATTGATTAATTGTTGTATTAGTGTGTCCAAAACGTACCCGACAAAGTGCTCAATGTTGAGGTACATTCCAACAATTGAATTAAATTGTGAAATACGGAGATATTATTTCTTATGATAATTGTGATGTCTTTTATCTTTATGTTTTATAAGTAATTATAAAAACACCTTTTGATGGATTAACCTTACAGAAGTCAACATATGAGAAAAACAGAACAATCGCCCGCCGTGCAACCGGCACTTTCCGGGGCATTGACCCACGATCCTCCCCTGCGGGCAGTACGCACTTTTGAGGCCATCGCCCGCCTCGGCAGCGTCACGCTCGCCGCGCAGGAGCTGGCGATTTCCCCGTCGGCGGTGAGCCACCAGCTTCGCGTGCTGGAAGATTTTTTGCAGATTGCGCTAACGGAGCGCCAGGGGCGGCGGCTGATCTTAAGTCAGCAGGGCAGAGATTATTACCGCTCGATTCGTTCCGCGTTTAACGTGCTGCGCCAGGCGACGGAGCATCTGGTCGAACAGGCGCAAACCCGGCAGGTGACTATCAGCCTGATCCCGCTGTTTGGCATGGGCTGGTTTATTCCGCGCCTGCCTACTTTTGTGCGGGCCAATCCGCAAACTGAAATCAACGTGGTGTACGCCAACCACCGCAACTACCTGAGCGATGCCTCGGATATGTCTATCCGGTTTGGCAACGGTCAGTGGGCGGGCTATCAAAGCGAGCGGCTGATTTCCGGCAAAATGGTTCCGGTTGCCAGTCGGGCATTTCTGCGCCTGCACGGGCATATCGATACCCCGGAACAGCTTCAGCAAATGCCGCTGCTGCATGATGAAGAACGTTCCACCTGGCCGCAGTGGTTTTTACAGCAGAACGTGCGGCGGCCCGCCAGAATGAGCGGGCCGCTGTTTGAGGATGGCTTGCTGACCCTCGCCGCCGTACAGGCCGGGCTGGGCTGTGCGCTGATGCGCGAGCCGTTAATCGCCTCCTATCTTGAAAGTGGCGAACTGGTGAAGCTGTTCGATTTGCCGATTGACGATGGCCGTCATTATTACCTCTGCGTGCGCCAGGACAGCGAAATGACCGAAGAGGGCAAACTGCTTCAGAACTGGCTGCGGATGCATAAAAGCGTGGAGGAATAACGCCGCGCGATCGTCAGCTGCTCAGGACATTTTCAGGCCGCTGCCCCTCTTTGATTACCGCGTGCTGCGTTTCTTCCCGCGCCTGACGCAGCGGCGGCGCGGCGGCCTCCAGCGTCAACTGATGGGTATGAAACGCGGTAAGAGCCTGATGATGCGCCACGCTGACAATTGCCGTGTGCGGCAATCCGGCGATAAGCGCCTGATAAACCGCCGTTTCCGTTTGCGGGTCCAGCGCGCTGGTGGCCTCATCAAGAAACAGAAAATCAGGCTGATGCAGCAGAACGCGGGCAATCGCCACCCGCTGCTGTTCTCCGCCGGACAGCCGATGCTGCCAGCGGTCTTCACTGCCAAGCAGCGCCACTACGCCCGGCAAAGAGGCGGTTATCAGCGCCTGCCGACAGGCTTCATCGCTGAATGCCGCTTCGTTATAGGGATAGCAAAGCGCCGCTTTGAGCGTCCCCACCGGCAAATAACTCTTCTGCGGCAGGAAGAAAATTTTGCGATCTCTGGCAAAGACGATCTCCCCCGCCCCCCAGTTCCACAGCCCGGCACAGGCTCTGAGCAGCGTACTCTTACCTACCCCGGACGCGCCCCGGATCAGCCAGCGCTCGCCGGGCATCACCTGCCAGTGGGTAATTGCTGTTAACGGCGTGGCGTCGGGCGCGTACAGCCGCAGATCCCGGCATTCGAAACCCGGTAAATCGTGTTCATAACGGCGCAGGGCCGAGGGTTTGTTCTCAACCGCCTGCAACGCCGCTTCCATATCCCGCAGCCGGTTAGTCAGCGCCAGCCAACGGGTGAAGCCCTGATACGCCTGCATAAAGTAGCTTAGCGTGGCACCCAGCGACCCATAAGCCATATGGATACGGGTCATGTCGCCGAAAGTGATCTCCCCACGCAGCAGTTGCGGAAGCGCCAGCAGCGTCGGCAGCGGCGACAGAAAATGCGAAAAGATGCTCTGCCCGAACGAGACTTTTAAGCCGCGAACGATCACCGCCAGCGCAATGGCCCTGACGCGGGCAAAGCGCTGGATCAGCCGATCGCCTTCCCGCTGCCCGCCCTGATAAAAGGCAATTTGCTCCGCGTTCTCGCGTACCTGCACGCCGAGAAAGCGGAAATCCCCTTCCGCATTCTGCTGTTGCATATTGAGCCCGATTAACGATTTTCCCAGCCAGTGCGACAGCGCCACCTGCAAAATGATAGCGATATACGCGGCGTAAACCATGTAGCCGGGGATCGACCATTGCCCGCCGAGCAGTGAAAAATGCAGCGTCCCGGAGAGCGACCACAGCAGCGCGGTATAGGTCACGGTGTTAATCAGCACCATGACCAGGCTTAAAAAGAAATTAAGCGTTGCCGGGATCAGCTCGTTAACGTCGTCGGCGATGCGCTGATCGATATTGCTCAGGCTGCCATCGCGTTCAATATCATAATACGCGCGGGTACTGGTCCAGCGGCGGACATAGCGCAGCGTCATCCATGTCCGCCAGCGCAGGGCCAGATACTGATTACCGAGCACGTTAATCCAGGTCATCATCATCGCCCCCAGTCCGAGGACAAAGCTCAGGATGAACAACGGCTTAATTTTCTGCCAGTCGACCGCGATCAGCGCGTCGGTGAACGCCCCCGTGACCCGGTTCGACTCCACGTTGACCCAGGCTGACCCCAGATTAATGCCGATCATCATGCCCAGCAGCGCAAACGCCAGCCAGCGTTCCGAAGAGCGCCAGTACGGAGAGAGGATCTGCCAGACGCCGGGTCTTGTGGCCTGAAGCCCGCGATCAGAATGCATAGGTGCCCGTCAGACGCCAGGTCCGCCCGTCCTGCACGCCGAGGTACAGCGGCGTTGAAGTCCCGTAAAAGATATCGCGGTCAAAGACGTTATCAACGCCTAACTGTACTGACCACGCGGGCTGGCGGTAAAACACGGCGACATCGGTTTCCGTCTGGCTGCCAATGGTAAAGTATTCGCCCTTATAGCCATTTTTGGTGGTTCTGGACTGGGTGCGCGCGCCGATGGATGCCCCGGCCCCCTGCAGCCGCCCTTCCTGAAATTCCCACGACGTCCACAGGCTGGCGCTGTGGCGCGGAATATCGGTTGAAGAGACCGTATTCGGATCTTTATTCTGCGACCAGGTATAGCTTCCCGCGACTTCCCAGCCGGGCAAAATAGTGCCGTTCAGATCGAGATCGAAGCCCTCCGTTTTACGCCCTTCGCTGCCGATTGCCCGACCATTGCTCCACACCACCACGTTATTCTCGCGAATATCAAACAGTGCGGTGGTCAGGGTTAAATCATCTTCCAGCAGATTAAACTTCAGCCCCACTTCTTTTGATTTCCCGGTGGAGGGCGGGAAGATGCTGCCGCTGCGGGTATCCACCTGCGGATTCCCCTTAAAGCTGTTGAGATAATTGACGTAGGCCGTCACGTCCGGGGTGATATCAAAACTCAGCCCGTAGTTCGGGATCCATTTACTGATATTAAAACTGGACGGCTTGCCGTTGGTCAGGTAGCTGTTATTCCAGCTCGAACGCTTCAGGGCAAACTGAAGATGCAGGCGCTCCCAGAAATCGACCTGATCCTGGAACAGGAAACCGCTCTGGATCAACTTACTGGTGTAGGTCTGACCGGACGGCTCCCCGATATCCGGGAAAGAGAGCGAGCCGGGATCGTATACGTTGCCGTTGGTCAGGATTTTAAAATCGCCGTCATAGCTGGCGTAGCGTTCATACTTATAATCATGGCCCAGCAGCAGGGTTTGCTTCACCGGGCCCGTCTCAATCACGCCGCGAACATCGTTTTGCAGGCTCCAGGTTTGGTTGGTGTATTTGTTCGCCAGCGGATGACTGGTTTTATCGCCGTTATCGGCGATATCCAGCGTCTCGTTCATCTTCACCTGACCGTAGGTGCTCTGATAGTTGGCCTTGCTGTTAAAGGTCCAGCCGTCCACCAGATCCTGCGCGATTTCATAATAGACATTGCGGGTGCGGGTCTTGAAGTGATCGTCTTTATCGCCGAGGCGATAATTGCCCAGCTTCTGGATCTGACCATCGGTATAAAACGTTCCGGCTGGCCCGGAATCGCGCGTCTGATTAAATTCCGCCCCCACCAGCACGCGGGTACTGTCGCCCTGCCATGCCAGCACCGGCGCGAGATAATCCGCATGGTTGCCGTTAAAGTCAGGAAAGGCATTGCTGGATTTCATCGTCGAGACGTTCAGGCGGTAGCTGAAGGCTTTATCGTCGGTCAGCGCATCGCCCAAATCGAAAGCGGTTTTAAACTCGCCGTAGCGCGCGGCCTCCACTTTCACCCGACGCAGCGGCTCGGTCACCGGCTTTTTACGCACGATGTTAATCGTCCCGGCGGGCGAACTGCTGCCTGAAAGTACCGACTGCGGGCCTTTCAGCACTTCAACCCGCTCGACGCCCTCAATCGCGGTGCCCTGCCCGATGCCGACGTTGCTGGAGTCGGAAACGCCGTCCGTCAGCCCGGAAGTGATATTTTGTCCGCGCATCCAGAAGGTGGTGGTGCCACGGTTCGAACGCACCGCCACCGTCCCGCCGGAATTTTTTAACGCATCCTCAAGCGAGGTCGCCTGCCGCTCGGTCAGCAGTTTATTGCTGATCACCGCCACCGACTGCGCCGTTTGCTGGAGCGGCGTATCGGTACGCAGCGCCGAGGAAGAGTTCGCCGGGTTGAGGACGGTTTCATCTTCACTTTCTCCGGTCACCGTGATCGCTGGCAGCGTATTTTGCTGGCGCTGGGCGAGATCCAGATCGGAGGCGCGGGAGGAAATAATCGTCAGGGTGCCATTATCGGTGGTCGTCAGCAGCAACGGCTTGCCCTGCAACAGGCGCAAAATCGCGTCGCGCGGGGTGTAGCGCCCTTTCAGCGGCGGGCTTTGCAGATTCGCCACCAGTTGCGGACTGAACGAAATCGTCTGCTGGCTCTGATCGGCAATCGCCAGCAGACCACTTTGCAAGCTGCCGCCCGCAATTGAAAAATCGTGCGTATTATTTTGCTCCGCAGCATAAATTGCTGGCGCAACGAGAGTGGCCCCGATTAATAGCGCAGAATGAATATTAATTACCCCGGTAAAATATAAATTATTGCTGAAATTGAAACGGCCCTGCCGATTCACACACTGCTTCGATTTAATCATGTGCTTTATCACCATCAACAGAATTATAAAATTGGATTTATGTGTTTGCATAATGGCTGTACATCGACGGGGAAAAAACGACACTCAAAATGATAAATTTTTTTAACGCTATTGATAAATCAACGGATTAACAGCGTACTCAGGCTTACTGGCGTTCTGATTCGCCCCCGCAACCGCCTGCGCCAGTGCGGTGTTTTTCCATCGTTAATGCGTAAATGCGATAAATGAATAAGGTTATCTGAAAAACATATTTTTACTTGCCGTTATTTTGCCTTAAAAACTTTTTAACGAGCGGTACGTTATTCTCATTCTTTTTTATTCAGCCAGGGGTATCCCGGTTTGGGTTTTATTATTTATTGTTAGCCTCGGGGATATGCCATGTATACGGAATCAAAAAATTTTCAGGGTAAAGCACCCGACCTGCTTTCATTAATATTCCGCAGCGATTACCGCTGGCTGATAAACCGGTTACGCAAAAATATTGCCTACGGCTGCGAGCCGGAGGACGTGGCCTCCGAAGCCTTTTTACGGCTGGCCGCCCTGCCCGATCTCAACGCGCTGCGCGAACCACGCGCCATGCTGACCACGCTTGCCCGGCGCGTCCTGTTTGAAAACTGGCGCAAACGCGATCTGGAGCGCGCCTGGCTGACGGCGCTGGCGAGCGAGCCGGAGCGCAGCCATCCTTCCCCGGAAGAGAGTGAAATTTTACTAGAGGCGCTGCTGGCGATCGATCAGGCGCTGGAAGGGCTGTCGGTCAAAGCGCGGCAGGCCTTTCTCTACAGCCAGCTGGACGGCCTGACCTATGCGGATATCGCCGCCCGACTCGGCGTGTCGGTCAGTATGGTCAGAAAATACATCACCAGCGCGTTGACCCAGTGCTATCTCGCCACCCGGCCCGCCGACGATCAGGATTAACAGGATGGCAAGATTACACCCACAGGATGACGTGGCGCGGCAGGCCATTGAATGGATGGTGCTGTTACGATCCGGGGAAGCCACCTCACGGGATTACGACGCGTACCTGAGCTGGCGAAGCGCGCAGCCCGCGCACGACCGCGCCTGCCAGCGTATCGAACAGACGCTGGGGCAGTTTCAGCCGCTGCTGAAAGCAATGCCGCCGGAGCCGCTGCGCCAGGCGCTGCTCGCCCCGTCCAGCCGTCGCAAAGCCCTGCATTACGGTCTGGGCGCGATTGCTACCTTTACACTTGGCGCGACGTTGCTCAATCAGCACTATCCGCTCTCGCCCCTGCTTGCCGATGTCAAAACCGTTACCGCCGAACGCCGCACCCTGGCGCTGGCTGATGGCAGCACGCTGACCCTGGACGCGCGGACGGCGCTTGATCTTGACGTCAGGCGCGACACCGCCCTGCGTCAGCTTACGCTACTGAACGGCGGCGTGCTGCTGGAGGCGGTGCAGGACCGGCAGCGCCCGTTTCACATTACCACCCGCCAGGGCACCATCCTCGCGCTGGGCAGCCGGCTGAACATCCGCTATGAGGATGACGGCGTGCATGTGGGCGTGCTGGATAACGTCGCCAAAATTACCAACCAGCGCGGTCAGAGCGAGTTATTGCAGGCCGGACAAGGCGTCTGGTTTGACGAGCGCTCGCTGTACCGTATTGCGGTAAATGCAGAGGCGGAAACCGCCTGGACGCGCGGGCGGCTGGAGGTACAGGACCGCTCGCTGGCCTCGGTCGTGCGCTCGTTGCGCAGCTATACGCCGGGCATTATTCGCGTCGATCCCGCCGTCGCCGACCTGCGGGTCAGCGGCAATTTTCCGCTTAACGATATTAACTTCACCCTCGACTCGCTGGCCCAGACCATGCCCATTGCCATCGTGCATACCACCGATTACTGGGTCCATATTCAGCCTGCCCGCTATGCAGGATCGGCCTGATACCTAAAAAATTAAGCTGGCCGGTGTCACTTTTCATTTTTCATCGCACAGACAGAAAGGGGCAGGACGCGCCTTTATCAGTACGGGCAGGATAATTTCCGACAGGGCAACAATGGCAGGACAACAGGTGCAACGCGCATTAACTAAAACACTGATTGGGGAACATTTCCCGCAGCCGCTTGCGTATGCCGCCGTAAATCCGGCGACCCCGCCGCGCGCAGCGCGTCATGATTACTCAGGACCTGCGCTGGCTTTGCTCAGCGTCATCGCGCTCCATGCGGTGATGGCGGCCTGGCTGGTCACGCGAACGACGGAATATACGCCGTTAAATCTGGTCACGCCGCAGGAGAGCGCCAGCATTCAGGCCTCGCTGGTTGAATTTAGCGAACCGCCGCCCGCGCCTGCGCCCGTCGCGCAGCCGCAGGTGCTGACCGCCGATCGCGGCGAGCGGGAAGTGGCAAAAAGCGAAAGCAAACCGCTGGAGGCGGAACAAATACCCGCGCCAGCCAGGCCGGTGGCTCCGGCACCTGTACGGAAGGTCAAAAAAGCGCCGCCGGTGAAGCCCGTGGTGTCAAAACCTGCGCCTCCCCAGCCCGTGAGAACGCCGCCGCCGGGACCGGCCACCACCAGCGGACACTCCCCCGCCCCGCTGGCAGGCAGCAGCAGCGGGCGAATGATGCAAAGCAACAGTAGCGCGCAGCCGAAAAACGTTTCCGCCATCGGCTGTGCGGTCCCGGAGCCGGACTACCCGCGACGCGCGCGCAGGCTCAAACAGGAAGGGGAAGTGCTGGTCCGGCTGGTGGTTAACCCGCAGGGGCTGCTGACCCGCTATGAGATTGCCCGCAGTAGCGGCGTTGAGGCGCTGGATCAGGCCGCGCTGGCGGCCGTGCAGAAAACGCGCTGCTCGCCCTACGTTGAAAACGGTCAGGCCATTACGGTCATGACCCTGCAACCCGTTAATTTCAGGCTGGCGCGCTGATACCCGGCTGCCGACTATTTCGTTAAGAGGTTACTCATGAATACGCTCGATTTTCACCATTTCTGGCAGCAGGGCGACGCCGTCACCCATGCGATTGCCATTATTTTGCTGGTTATGTCTCTGCTTTCCTGGACCACCATTTTGCTCAAGGGAATACAGCTTTACGCCCTGAATAAAAGCGTGCTCTACAGCCGCCAGCGTTTCTGGCAGGCGTCCTCCCTTCAGGAAGGGGCGGACGGCTTTGGCAACGCGGCGTTTAATCCGTTTCGTCATCTGGTGGTCGAAGGCCACGCCCTGCTGAAGCATCCGCATAAATTTGCCTCAACCCTGGGCGGTCACGTTGATTTAAGCGACTGGCTGGTGCGCGGGCTGAGCAATGCGCTCGACGCGGGGAGCAGCCGCTTACAGTCCGGGCTGGGGACGCTGGCCTCCATCGGCAGCACCGCGCCGTTTATCGGTCTGCTGGGAACGGTATGGGGGATTTTTCACGCCCTGCAAACCATCAGCGCCATCGGCCAGCCGGATATTTCGCAGGTTGCGGGACCGGTCGGCGAAGCGCTGATTATGACCGCCTTCGGCCTGTTCGTCGCCATCCCGGCGGTGCTCGGTTATAACGCCATTAACCGCCGCAACCGGCTGATCCACCAGGCGCTGACCCGCTTTGCCCACGATCTGCACGCCTGGCTGCTGACCGGCGCACGCGTCGAATCCGGCCAGGCCGAGTGGAGCACCGCGCCCCAGCCTGTCGTTGAACGCTCCGCATAATGAGGTTTCACCATGAGCATGTCATCTCCGTTTGAGGAGCAGAACGATCCTCTGCTTAACGATATCAATATGACGCCGTTTATAGACGTCATGCTGGTACTGCTGATTGTTTTTATGATCACCCTGCCGGTGGTCAACCATGCGGTAAAGGTTGATTTACCGAAGGCCAGCGTGGAAAAAATGGTTCAGGATACGCAGGCGATAGACCTGGCGATTTCAGCCAACGGCGACCTTCACTGGAATAAAGAAGCTCTGACCGAAAGCCAGTTCTTCGCCCGTCTGGATGCCCTCGCGGCACAAACGACCGTTCCCGATATCCGGCTGTTCGCGGACCGGGCGGTAGAATATGGCCGGGTGGCCTGGGTAATGACCAACGCCCAGCAGCGCGGACTCACCAAAATCGATTTCGTCCTGCAACCGGATAAATCCTGACGCAGCCCGGCAGGCGTGCCGTTCGCCTGCCGGACATAAAAAACCTCCGCCAGCGGTAACACTTTTCCTCGCTCATTGCACATAACAAGTAACTCACTGAACGCGCAGGAATACCACAATGCCTTCTGATTTTTCCCCCGATCCCGCACGCCTGCAACGCTATGCCGCGCAGGTGCTGGACTACGCACGGCGCGAGGGTGCCGATAGCGCGGTTGTCAGCGTGTCGCACGCGCAGAGCCGGACGCTGCGCGTGCGCCATAGCGAGATTGATACGCTGATCCAGAATCAGCATCAGGGTCTTTCACTGACGCTGTTTCACGGACAGCGCGCCGGTTCGGTGTCCACCTCCCTGCTGACCGATGAGGCACTCAGAAACGCGGTGGCGGCGGCGAGTACCCTGGCCCGCTATGGCGATGACGATCCGTGCAGCGGCCTGCCCGATCCCCGGCAGCAGGCAACGGAGATTGTCGATCTGGCGTTGTACCACCCGGCGACGCTCAGCGTGGACGACGCGCTGGCCCTCGCCCGCCAGACCGAAGCCGCGACAGACAACGCGCATCCGGGACGCTGCGCCAGCGAAGGCGCTGAAATCACCTCATGGCAGGGAGAATTTATTCTGGCAAACAGCCAGGGCTTTAGCGCCGGTTTTCCCGGCTCGTCGCACACCCTTCAGGGGCACGCGCTGGCAAGAGATGAACACGGGCGGCAGCAGGGATTCTGGCATGACGCCCAACGCTCGCCTCAGCGCCTGGCATCACCACAGGCCATTGGCCGCACCGCCGCCGACCGGGCGGTCGCGCAACTGGGAGCGGCTCCGCTGACCACCCGCCGCTGTCCGGTGCTGTTTGAAGCGCCCGTCGCGCACAGTCTGGTGCATCACCTCGTTGGCGCACTTAGCGGCGGCGCGTTGTACCGCGCGACCTCCTTTCTGGGATTATGCGCAGGCCAGCGCATTACCGCCTCCCATCTCAGTCTGCATGAGAATCCGTTGATTCCCGGCGGCTGGGCCAGCGGCTGCTTTGACGCTGAAGGCGTGGCCGGAACGGTGCGTGAGGTGGTGAATGAAGGCGTGGCCTGCGGTTATTTTCTCAGCAGCTACAGCGCCCGCCGCCTCGCACTGCAAACCACCGGCAACGCCAGCGGCGCGTGGAATCTCAGCCTCAGCAGCTCGCTTACTCGTCCACAGGACGATTTGGCGGGGCTGATCCGCCAGATGCATCGCGGACTGCTGGTGACGACGCTGCTCGGCAACGGCTTAAACCCGATCAGCGGCGACTACTCGCAGGGGGTCGCCGGATTATGGATTGAAAACGGTGAAATTCACTCCCCGGTCACTGGCATTACCATCGCCGGAAATCTGAAAACCCTGTGGCAGCGCTGCATTGCGCTGGGCGCGGATACGCACACGCGCGGGGCGCTCTCCTGCGGCTCCCTGCTGATTGACGATATGCAACTTGCCGGGCTGTAACAGGAGATCCCATGACCATCAATACGTTGAATGCTTATCCCACTCCTGCCGACTTCGCCCTCACCCCGGCGGAGATCCAGCAGGCGCTCGGCCTGATCGTGCAGCGACAGGTCGATTACGCCGATCTCTATTTTCAGCGCCGGACCCAGGAAAGCTGGCAGGTGGAAAATGGCATTGTCCGCCCGACGGGCTTTAGCCAGGATCAGGGCACAGGCGTGCGGGCGGTGAGCGGTGAAAAAACGGCGTTTTCGTTTACCAATGACACCGCCCTGCCCGCGCTGCTTAACGCCGCGCGCACGGTGCGTGAAATTTCCCGCCACGGGCAGACTGCCACGGTTCCCCGGCTGGCAAGCGTGCCGTCCCCCCATGCCGAACCGCTTTATCCGGCGCTCAGTCCGCTTTCTTCGTGGAATGAGGCGCAAAAGCACGCGCTGCTTGCCGGTATCGATCGTCAGGCTCGCCAGCGCGATCCGCGCGTCAAAGAGGTCACGGCGCAGCTGTCGGCTTCCAGCGAGGCGGTGATTATCGCCCGCCACGACGGACGGCTGGCAGTGGATTATCGTCCGCTGGTTAATCTGTCAATTTCGGTAGTGGTGGAACAATTCGGACGCCGGGAGAGCGGATTTAGCGGCGGCGGTCGGCGGCTTGATTACGGCTTTTTTAGCCCGCAACGCGTGACCGGCTGGATTAACAGCGCCGTCGGACAGGCGCTGAATAATCTTGACGCCGATCCCGCGCCAGCCGGGACGTTCAGCGTGGTGCTCGGCGCGGGGTCGCCCGGCATCCTGCTGCATGAAGCGATCGGTCATGGTCTTGAGGGAGATTTTAACCGCAAGGGAACGTCCGCCTTTTCAGGATTGCTGGGTGAACGCGTGGCGGCACCGGGGATCACCGTGGTGGATGACGGCACCCTTGCCACCCGTCGCGGCTCTTTGCATACCGATGACGAAGGGACGCCAACGCAATCCACCACGCTGATTGAAAACGGCATCCTGCGCGGCTATTTGCAGGACAGCCTGAACGCCCGCCTGATGAACACCGCGCCGACCGGCAACGCCCGCCGCGCATCTTATGCTTCCTTGCCGCTTCCCCGGATGACCAACACGCATATGCTGGCCGGTGACAGGCCGCCGGAGGAGATTATCGCCTCGGTCCGCCAGGGCATTTACGCCGCCAGCTTCGGCGGCGGTCAGGTGGATATCAGCAGCGGCAAATATGTTTTTTCGACCACCGCCGCCTGGCTGATTGAGAACGGCAAAATCACCCGTCCGATCAAAGGAGCGACGCTTATCGGTCACGGTCCTGAAGCCCTGCTGCACGTCGCGATGGTCGGCAACGATCCCGCGCTCGACGAGGGCAATATCGTTTGTAGCAAAGAAGGTCAGACCCTGCCCGTCAGCGTCGGTCAACCCACGCTACGTATCGACAATATGACGGTTGGCGGCTCGCAATAGCGCTGCTTTTCCGTTCCCCGATGACTATGGAGACACTATGTCTGACATTATTGCCGTCAGCGATGATTCGCTGACCACTTTACTCGCGTCCTCCCCGGCGGTACTGCTGGATCTGTGGGCACCCTGGTGCCAGCCCTGCCGGGCATTAGCGCCGCATCTGGAGACGCTGGCGCGACAGGCCAGCACGGGCTTCACCATCGCCAAGCTGAATGTGGATCTTTATCCTGACATTCAGCAGCGTTTTGCCGTGCGCGGCATCCCGACCCTTCTGCTGTTCAAAGACGGTCAGGAGGCGTCGCGGCAGGTTGGCGTTAAATCGCTGACCCAGTTGCGCATCTGGCTGGAAGCGGAAGGCATTACGCTGAACGAGCAGGCTGCTGCCGCGCCAGCGCCCTCGCGCACGCCGTGGCCTGCTTTTTATAACGATGCCTCACTGCACGCTTTTTTATCGACGCGCCTGAAAAATCACGCGCTGGCGAATGAAATTAAGCCGGGCTTTATGCCCTACTGGACCGACAATCAGGGCACGCTTTCCGCAGTCATTGCCCATCATGAGCAGCCTGAAGTTTTTGAACGGATCACCGGGCTGCCCGTCGCGCTGGCGTTTGTGCTTGAACAGGTGCCATTCTCCACGCCGGACGAAGTGGAAGCCCTGTTTAACGTGCTGACGCCGGGCAAGGACGTGTCGCAGGTGCCGCTGCGCTGGACGCTCGACCTGCTCAGCGACCGTTATTTTGCCTGGTCTGACTGGTTGCAGGATGCCGATCTCGATGCCTTACGCAAGCAGTGGTGCGAACGGGTGTCGCGCCATCTGGCAGGTGAAACGTTGCCGTCAACCGTCTGGACGCCACTGGTGAAGGCCACCACCGACGAGCAAAAATTTGCACAGCCTGCCTTTGAGCTGGAAAACAATCTGATCGCGGCGCTGGGCGCACTTTCTCCGCTTCCTGATGCGTCCGAAATCTCCGCCTGGGGCAGCGCAAAAATACAGCTCGGTTTTGCGCTGGCGCAGATTATCGAAATCCGCGCTGGCTGGAGCCGCGAAGACCGCGCCGCCCCCGGCCTGCGCGAACGCTGGTTCAGGGCGCGTCAGGCACAGGAGCCGGAGCAAACATTCACCGATCAGCGACTGAAGGAAATGCGCGATCTGTGGCTGTCGGAAAACCGGGATTTTGCAGCACGGGAAGACGCGCTGTACGCCGACTATGGTGCGCATGTGCAGCGTTTGCACGCGCCGCTGCAGGAGAATCTGCTGAGGTTGCTGAGAGAAGCACCTGAGTTTGTTGTGTGAGGGGTGCGGAACTGTGTGGGTGTGGCGTTTGCTGGAGGGGCAAACGCCGCAGGCGTGTTTGGCTGATAAGGGATGTATCAGGATTTTTTCGGTGTGCAATAGCGGCTTAGTACCAGGAGCGAACGTTGATGTTAGTGTTCTTAGGCAGAGGCACACCTGAAATGGCTGCCTCCTGATAATAAGGGCATTAATTTTGGATATTATTTTTCATATCCGTATAAATTAATCCTACCTGATAAATACTCACCTAAATATACTTCACTGATTTTATTGAAGCCTTGCTTTGTAACTTCATTTTCCAACCACTCATTGTCCTTATTCAGGATTTCGAGCAGATCATGGTTGGCTAAACCATCCACTATAATTGGATAGCGTATATTTTCATCACCACTTTGTATAATGGTTAACTGCCCATTTTGTTCGAGAACCACGCGTTTTAGTTGTTCTATTTCATAAATACCATTTGCTCTTAATTTGAACATCAAATCATTTGCAGAAACACCATTCCGTAAACACTCCTTAACATTAACGCTGCCATTATGGACCAACGTGATAGGTTTCCCATCAATTATTCTTTTGACTAACCGATTATTTTCTTTCAAGAACTTAAGAACAAAGACCAAAAAAGTCCATATGATGAGCACCAGCACAAACTGTAGTACGGTTATCGATTCGTTGTAAATTACGCCACCTATAATTCCCCCCAGCACATAGTTTTGAACCTGATCCATTGCGGATGAGGGGGCCAGATTTCCTTTCCCCATGAGATTTATTTGAACAATTAAACACAGTATCCCCAGACCCAACTTAATAATGATAGGTAAATAAATTATCATTTCCACTCCTCATTTTTTTATGATTTCTATTTCTGGGTTTACTAACGAAACCTCTACTAAATTATAGGTTTTTTGATCCAGACTTAAGTTAACGCGATAATAAAGATCATTCATTTTAACGATAATGCCATCAGAGAGTTGTACTGAACTGGAAAATATAGAATTCACATTCACCTGTTTTTCTTGTGATAACAACCTGACAAAGTTAACCATTTGTGATGATTGGGAGTGTATATTTTGACTGTCGGTATAATCTGCATACTGAATACCAGAAATGAAGAGTAAAAATAAGAAGGCTATGATTGTTAAGTCACGATATTTAGTTTGCAAGCGATGGCGCATATACAGACTAAAAACAACGATCAGGATAAATAAAGTACTAAATATAACGATGTATTTTAAATAATCATTGATGTTAGACTGCATTTGAAGATAATCGATGCTATAAAATTTCATATATGTATAATCCCTAAACCCTCACGATCCCATTTCTATTATAGTAACACATTGCCATTTTCCGCTCTGATGTTACTTAACAACTAATAATTATCAGTTATCAGCTGAGATTTGTCATTACCCTTTAAGCCAGCTGAAGTAACCTGCTTTCTATGACTCTGGGCACCCCGATGTAAGTATGCATTCAAAACTCCCGCTGTTCGCTCATAGCAGCGTCTGCCCGCCTCGTGCCAGAAGCTGATAGTCAACGTATTGATTTGCCAGCCAGCAATCGCGGTAAAGCGTGCTGTACCTTCCCACAGGGAATGAAATATCTCCAGGCTGTATCTTAAATGACAGTTTGAAGCGCACGTGTTAACAGAGTACAGGAAAAAACATAAATGCCCTTCCGGGCATTTATGTTTTGCTGGCAACTATCCTGAGATGACTGCTTAAAATGCCATGTTTTTACACAAGCATTAATGAAAAAACAGAGCAATCAGGATAATGATTGGAATGGGTACACCTAAAAAGAACAGTAATAATGAGCGCATTTTAAACCTCCCGTATAATTAAAGATTATAAATCACGTTTACGGCCACCGAAGGTCGCACACAGGCTGGCTACAAAGGCACCTGCCAGCAGAGAAATGAATGTCCAGAGCATGAGATAGCTCGTGGTTTTGCGTGCGGTATCGGCAGCTTGCTGCGCTTTCTCCTTCGTTTCTTTTAATTTAGCCTGGGCTTTGTCATAGGTGCTCTGTACCCGCTGTTCAGCCTCTTGCTGACTGATACCCGTATTTTGCGCAATCAGGCGGGCGACATACTGACGATCTTCCTGGGGTAAAGCGCCAGTGGTAATGCTGTTGGCAAATATGCCGGTTACTTCACCTAACTGTGCAGGAGAGACGGGTTGGTGAGATGCAGATTCCGTTGCAGGAGCAGGAGCCGCGGTTGGCGAGGCAGGATCGGCTGCACCGTTTGCTGGCGTGGCAGGATCGTTCGCCCTGAACAGCGAGTTAACGAAATAGTCCATTGACGAACCGGGTGCTGCAGACGACCCGTTAGCCATACTCGCTGCACCCGTCGCCGTGGCCACCGCAGCGCCCCCGGCAACCGTACCCACGATTTTAGCCCCACCGCCAACAATGGCACTCATCGTGCTCGTTAACAACGCAGCAGATACCAGCGCCGCCACAGCCCAGGACAAAAACCCATGTGCAGTATCGCGGAAATAAACTTCATCAGTGTGGGTGTCGATCCATTTCGTGCGCAGTCGTCCGGCTAAATAGCCTCCCATGCCCGACGCAACAATTTGCGTGAATGTCAGCCAGGCTATGGCCGCGATACCCACCGTACCTGCGTCAAGCCCGCGACTTTCCCATGGCGAAACGGACGTAAGACCTAAACCGGCACCCAGCATAAGCAAAATCAAAGAGAGGGATGCCGCTGCTGCCGCGCCAGCGAAGATAGCACCCCATGATACAGCGCTGCTGCTCGTGGCGGGCAGAGGCAGGCGCGTATCGGGATACGTAGTGTTAACGGTGGAGTGTTCGTGGATGTGAGTCATAGCTGTTGTCCTTTAATTAATCTTTGCGTTCGGAACCAGGAACTACTTGAAGAAACAGGAAACATAATCACGTTCAACACTAAGGCTCTTCAGGAGCCGGGTGATGTCATTTATAAAAAGTAAAGCTGTAAAACTTAAAAAGTTTAAAACTAAATATCACAATGGAAATTTATTCCATGCACTAAGGATAGTAGATAATTTTTTGCTAAATGGACTTTGAGCGTTAAAAATCCGTTACCGCTAAAGATGGCGGATTTTATAGTGAGCCTTGGATTTATCAATTACGCTACGTCGGTGCCGCGGTCTGAGCACCAGACCTGACCGGAGACATACGAATATTCTTCAGATGCCAACAGAACATTGAGGGGGGAGATACTGCTTATCCCACGCAGGGAATCACCTTGCTTATCTCTGTCCCGGACAATCGCTTTCTGTTTCGGCGTGGAGTGAATGCGCGTTCTTCGTTTCATGGCAACGTCACCTTGATTAAGGATAGCGCTGCATCCATCGGTTGAACTCATAGCCATAAGCGCACGTTCGAATGAACCCGCCAGCAGTATTGCTGGCGGGTTTCTGGGTTTATTACCAGGGCCAGATATTATTCGCATAGTCGATGAAGAGATGGTTTCTATCGTTCCTGTGTTGTTCAATCACACTGATCATTCCGTTGACGCTGGTCTTTACATCAATCTCTGCTTCAACTGCGCCGTCCAGCGTGCCCATGGCCGTCGTTACCCAGCCAGGATGAATTGACAGAACCGTATGCCCTTTTTGACTGATATCCATGAAAATACAACGAGCCAGCATATTCAATGCCGCTTTACTGGCCCGGTAGAGCTCCAGACCTATTCCCGGTTCGCTATTGCTGGCAATGCTGCCCCGGTGCGACGACATAAAAACCAGCGTGCCGCCAGGTTTAAGCATCGGTATAAGGTGCCGTGCCAGACGGGCAGGACCAAAAGCATTAGTCATCATAATCTGCTGGAATTCAGCATCGGAGGCCTGCAATACTGACTGATGCAGGGGGCCATAAATTCCGGCAACCATAAAGATAATGTCAAACTGCCGAACGCTGAGCAAGGCGACAAGTGGCGCGATATGGGACGCATCAGTTACATCAATCTCACCGGTCGAGAGGCTGCCCGGATATCTCTCTGCCAGGGCGAGCAAGGAAGAGACATCAGTGTTCGGTAAGTGCGTGGTAAAAACTTCCCAGCCCTTCCTCAGCCAGGCCTCAGCCAGCCCCAGCCCGAGTCCTTTCTCCGATCCGACAATCAAAATACGCTGTTTTTTCATTATTCATGTGCTCCAGGTTTACTGTGCGGTATAACCGCCGTCAGCCATTAATACCGTCCCCGTAACGAAGCTGGCTTTAGGTGATGCAAGCCAGATAATTGCTTCAGCAATTTCTTCCGGCTGAGCCACTCGTCCAAGTGGATGAGCATCACCATAGCTGGCCAGCGTGGCCCGGCTGTCTTCCACAATGCCGGAAAGAATATTCGTTTCGACGACGCCGGGTGCGACAGCATTAACGCGGATACCATACTCAGCCGCTTCCAGAGCCAGAACTTTTGTTAACTGGGCTATTGCGCCTTTTGAAGCCGAGTAGGCGGACGTTGCTTTCATGCCAACCATGCTAACTACGGACGCTACATTGACTATCGTTCCCTGCCTGCGAGGCTGCATGACCTTCAGGCTTTCCCTGCTCAGGAGAAAATACCCTCTGGCATTAATAGTCATAATGCTGTCCCATTCTTCAGCCGAGGTCTCGGTAGCACGTTTATTCAGGGTTTTGCCCGCATTGTTAATGAGAACATCCACGTCACCGAATTCTGCCTGTGCGAGCGTCACCGCGCGGATAACCTCATGTTCCTGGCTGACGTCGCAAATATGTGTGACTACCTGATTATTCTGTGCCAGTGAATGCACCTGCGGATTAATATCCAGAGCCAGCACCTTCGCTTCATGACTCACCAGTAGCTTTACTGTCGCCCTGCCAATATCGCCTGCCGCTCCCGTGACAATCGCGACTTTGTTTTTCAGACCCAAAAAATCTGCCATTTTTATTCCTCAATTGCTGTGTTACGTTGCCAGTGCGCCATCTCATTCATCAGCCGGTACTGAAAATCCCTCGTGCGGATGCCCGGAACCCGTGTCCGGGGAAGATTGGAAGAACGGACGGTTTCAATAAGGAACGTTGCCATCACGGGTCGTTCCGGCAACGCTGTCCCCGGTTGATAGCACCGCCTTTGCAAGTGCCAGGCCCAGCCCACGGCTAATGCCCTGTAATAAACCAGATCCTCGATTCAGAATGACGTTGCATAACCTCTCCTCCTTTCTTTTGTGACTAAAAGAATATGAGAAGCAGATAAACGTAACAATGTTGATTACTGTACAAACATTATCGTTTTCTCTCATAATAACTTTTAGTAAACTGTTTTTATCCGCAAAAATTATCCTTTCGTGTTTTCAGGGGGCGTGGTGTCCGGATTTACTTCAGTACTTACGCGAAAAATGATCTCTGCTTTTCTGCCGCTTGCACCGGATGAAGGCTACTCACGCACCTGTATGAAAGAGGTCAAGCTGTTACGGGTAAATGAGTCTATGCCCCATACGCCCGTCCTTTATGAGCCGTGCATCGTTATTGTTCTGCAGGGAAAGAAAACAGGTTTGATGGGCGGACGGGAATTTATCTATGATGCCGGTCATTATCTGGTTGTCCCGGTTCCTCTTCCTTTTACCAGCCAGACCACTGCCAGCCAGGAGGAACCTCTTCTGGCTATATCTGTATCGCTTGATGTCTCCCTTATCGCCGAATTACTTATTGAAATGGGAGAAAGAGCCATAAACGATACTGAGAAGGCGGAAATAATGTTTTCCACCCCGCTGGGAGAAGCGCTGGCAGATACGGTTTATCGCCTTCTGACAGCACTTTCTGATGAAGAGAAGGCCATGATTTTGGGGCCGGGTATTCTGAAAGAACTTTATTATCATGTACTGATAGATACTCAGGGAGCCTCAATAAGAGCGGCGCTCTCCGGAAAGGGGCATTTCAGGCAAATAGCAGCAGCTATCCGTACGATGCATACCCGGTTTATGGATAATATTGACATAGACAAGCTGGCGAAGGTGGCCGGAATGAGTGCTCCCTCTTTTCACCGCCATTTCAGGACATTCACAGGCACAACGCCAAAGCAGTATCTGATTTCCATCAGGCTGCACCAGGCGCGTTTTTTAATGGTAAAAAGGAATGTAACTGCCAGCGAAGCCGCTTTGAGGGTTGGCTATGCTAGCCCGACACAGTTCAGCAGAGAATTTAGCCGGTTCTTTGGTTGTCCGCCCCAAAAAGAAGCTCATCGCTTACGTCACTTATTAAAGGTTAAAGCTGAGTCATACTGGCCTGAATAATATCGTAACGGCTTTGGCGTCTGCTCTTCGCTCATGAGGGACAACCATACTCAAATCTCCCACATTGCAGGAGATTTGAGTATGAACATGTCACCGTTGAACAAAGACCGTATCATCGGACAAAAACGACCGATCTGGCTCTGTTCAGCATGGCTTCGGACAGTAAGCTACGGGGCATCAGCGCTGCATCCCCCAGCGTTTTATCGTCGCTTTCTCAAGGGTAGAGAACACCACGCCCTCGACCAGCAGGCCGATGATAATCACCGTTGCCAGTCCGGCGAAGACCCGGTCGGTAAACAACTCATTGCGGTTCTGGAAGATATACCAGCCGAGCCCGCCTTCGCCGCTTGAAGCGCCAAACACCAGCTCGGCAGCAATGAGCGTACGCCACGCAAAAGCCCAGCCAATCTTCAGCCCGGAAAGGATCGATGGCAACGATGCCGGGATCAGGATCGTCACCACATAGCGTGGGCCGCTCAGCCCGTAATTGCGCCCGGTCATACGCAGGGTGTCCGGTACACTGCTAAACCCCGACCAGGTATTCAGCGCAATCGGCCACATCACCGAATGCACCAGCACAAACACCAGGCTGACATTGCCCAACCCGAACCACAGCAGCGCCAGCGGCAAAAGGGCTATGGCTGGCAGTGGATTGAGCATCGCGGTCAGGGTGCTGAGCAGGTCGCGACCAAAGCGGGTAGTGATCGCCAGCGCACTGGCGACCAGCGCCAGCACGCTGCCAATCAGATAACCTTTCAGCAGCGTACTGAGTGAGTTGACAATCTTTTCCGGCAGTTCGCCGCTGCGCATATCGTCGATGAAGGCCCGCAGCGTATCGAGCACGCCGGGAAGCATCAGGTCGTTTTGCTGATAGCGCGCCGCCGCCTCCCACAACGCCAGCACCAGCAGGACCACCACGCCTTTGCGCAGCCAGGTCTGATTCCACAGCCGTCGGGAAAGCGGCAACGCCTCATCAACGGCAACATCGCGCAGCGGGCTCAGCGCGCGCTCATATTCAGGACGAATGAACGGTGGCTGCGACATAATCCAGCTCCTGGGTGGCAGACGATGAAAGCGTGTTCACCGCAGGCGGGAACAGTAGATGGTGGATATGGCTCGCCGCCGCCTGGAAGGCAGGACTGCCGAAATCATTAAGGCTGTACTGGTGGCAGTTCAGTTCTGCCCGCACCCGCCCCGGATGCGGCGACAGCACCAGAATACGGCTGCCGACCACCAGCGCTTCCTCAATGGAATGGGTCACGAACAGCAGGGTAAAACGCTCCTCGTCCCACAGGGAAAGCAGCTCTTCCTGCATGGTGCGCCGGGTCAAAGCATCGAGGGCGGCAAACGGCTCATCCATCAGAAGCATTCGCGGGCGCATTGCCAGCGCGCGGGCAATCGCCACCCGCTGCTTCATGCCGCCGGAAAGCGTATGCGGTAAGGCATCGGCAAAGTTCGCCAGCCCGACCTTATTGAGAAAATACAGCGCCTGGTCGCGGGCTTCTGCCCGCGTTGCCTTGCGGCTGGCAATCAGCGGAAACATCACGTTTTGTAGCACCGTCTTCCACGGTGGCAACTGATCGAACTCCTGAAACACCATCATCCGATCCGGCCCCGGCGCGCTGATACGACTTCCTTCCAGCGTAATCTCACCGCGCAGGGGTTTGATAAATCCGCCAACCGATTTCAGCAGGCTCGACTTTCCGCAGCCAGAGGGGCCCAGCAGGATAAAACGGTCTCCGGGCCAGACGTCAAAGCTGACATCATGGGTCGCGCGCACCCGGCGTTCACGGGTGCGGTATTCAATATCAAGCGCGTTGACCTGCAGCAACGGTTCCGCTGTGGTGAGCTGTGGCATAGGGCTCTCCTGTCTCACGTTAGCTGCCGGGATTGTCCCCGGCTTCATTGAAGAAATAGTCTTTCCAGGTGTCTGCTTTATTTTTCAGAACACCCAGCTCATGGAGTTTCTCCGCATACACAAAAGTGCGCTCGGGCGAAACGGTAAAGCTGATTTCTGGATCGTTAACGATTTTCTGCACCAGCGGCAGAGGCAGACGCGACTTCTCAACCCGGATATAGGTTTCCGCCGCCGCATTCTTATCGGCATTGATTATCTTCGCCGCTTCACTCAGCGCCCGATAAAAAGCGCGGTAAGTTTTCGGGTTTTCATCATGGAATTTCTGGGTGGTATAAAGCACGTTAAAGGTCGCCTGACCGCCCAGCACATCATAGGAACTGAGAATTTTATGCACGTTGCTGTGCTCGAGAGCCTGATACTGGAACGGCGGGCTGGAGAAGTGGGTGCTGATCTCCGAACCACCGGCGATCAGCGCCGCGCTGGCATCCGGATGCGGCAGACTGACGCTAATCCGATCAAAGCGCTTAAAGTCGGCGTTGCCGAACAGCTTTGCGGTTTCAATTTGCAGCGTCCGCGACTGGAATCCGACGCCAGCAGCAGGCACGGCAATACGGTCTTTATCGCTCAGGTCACGCACGCTTTTGACCGCCGGATTATTGCTTAACAGATAGTTGGGCATCGAGCCCAGCGAGGCGATAGCCTTAACGTTCTGTTTGCCGCGGGTGCGATCCCAGAGGGTCAGCAGCGGCGGCACGCCCGCCGAAGCGACGTCCAGTGCCCCTGAGAGTAGGGCTTCATTCATGGCGGTAGCGCCGGATAAGGTGCGCCAGTCCACCTCAATATCCAGCCCCTCTTTTTTTCCTTCTTTTTCGATTAGATTTTGATCCCGCACCACGTCAAGGATTAAATACCCAATACCAAACTGCTGCGCAATACTGATTTTCCCTTCCGCCTGCGCCTGGCCGCTAACTGCGTTAAGGGTCATGGCAATAGCCATCGCGGCTAAAAGATGATGACGTTTTTTCATTTATATTCCCCGGAGGTCTGTCACGAAAGGCAAATGATTGGCGATATTGCCTGCAAAAAAGAAATAATTTAACCGGCATTGCTTATATCATATCCGGCAATATAAAAATCTTTGCTGTATTATTCCTTTGCCAGCCAGCGGAATAGCTAAGTTATTTTTTATGGTTATGTTAAAAAACCATTCTGTTTATAGTTGGGCTTTGCTTTTAAATATCCACGAGCAATGCTGGTTGCTAAGGACGCGTTATGCCCGTACTCAGTGCGCAAACACTTCGTCATCTGTTACAACACCATCTTTTACGGGTAGATACCCCTGTCGATACCGCCCGTCAGGTGGCGGATAATCTGGTCGAGGCCTCTCTGAAAGGCCATGACTCCCATGGCGTCACCCTGCTGCCCCGCTATATCAACGCCATTCAGGTCGGGGATTTAAACCCGTATGCCGAACTGCGTCTGTTGCGCGATGAAGGCCCGCTGGTCTCCTTCCACGGACAGTGCGGTTTCGGTCAAGTGCTGGGTCAGCAGGCGATGAGCGTGGGTATCCGTCGGGCGCGTGATTATGGGGTAGCGATTATCGGGATTCATGAAGCCCACCACCTGGGACGTATCGGTGCCTGGGCGGAGCAGGCCGCAGAAGCCGGGCTGGTGTCGCTGCACTTCGCCAACGTCAGCGCCCCGTCAGCGGTACTGCCGTTTGGCGGCAAGCAGCCAAGACTTGGCACCAACCCGCTGTGTGTGGGGATCCCGCGCGCCGGTCACAATCCGGTGATCCTCGATTTTGCTACCAGCGCGATTGCCGGAAATAAAGCCCGGATTGCCTGGAATGAGGGCCGTCCGCTACCGGAAGGCTGCGCGGTGGATCACCTGGGCAATCCGACCACTGACGCCAGTAGCCTGATGCAGGAGCCACGCGGTTCCCTGCTGGCCTTCGGCGGCCATAAAGGGGCCGGACTGTCGTTAATCTGTACCCTGCTGGGGGCCGCGCTCACTGGCGGACAGACTGAAAGCCACCGCTTCCCGCCACGCCCCGGCATTATCAATAATATGCTGTCGATTATCTTCGACCCGCTGCGTCTCGGTGCCGGTGAAGCCTGGCAGCAGGAAATGGAAGCGCAACTGGCCTGGCTGCGCTCATCCAGTGACGAGGTACAGATCCCCGGTGAACCTGAGGCCCGCCACTATGCACAACGCAGCGAAACGGGGATTTATGTCGATGAGGTCAGCTGGCAGCAGTTCCTTGACCTGGACCCGAACCAGCCGGTCTGAGTGAATGCGCGCATTGCCTGTCAGAACTGCACGCTGCTGGCGTGCAGCGCCTGCTCCAGCGCGGCAGTTGATACCTCAAATGGCAACCGTTTCGCCGCCGAATCTGGAATAGTCACCCCTTCAGCAATCGCCCTGAATACCGTCGCAGCCGATGCACTGAGTGGCGCAAGCGTCAGCGGCATATCGTACTGACGCAAAAACGCCAGCAGTTCCGGGTCCGGTCCGGCATCGCCGCGCTCCAGCAGCGACTGTACCAGCAGGCAGAAGCCAACCTTTTCCCCGTGCAGCCAGTGATGCAGTTCAGGTTCCCAGGTCAGGCGGTTATGGATCGCATGGGCCACGCCCGGCGTGGAGTTGTCTTCCCGGATGCTGTTCGCCATTCCGGCTATGGCAATACTGGCGTCGATCACCTGAATCAGTGCTTCGCTGACGATTCCCTGCGCATTATCGATCAGGGCCTGGGCTCCGTGCTGACGGAAAGTGTCCAGCGCCTGACGGGCGGTTTGCACTTTAAGATTCAGTGCCAGACTGGCTGGTTCCAGGCGCTGATAAGGGGCGAACTCATACCATTTGGCCAGCGCATCAACGATACCGGCCTTCAGATAACGCACGTCGGATTGGGCGATAATTTCGCTGTCCACCAGCACCGCTTTCGGCAGTCTGTCCAGCAGCAGGCGGCGTTGATAGCGTCCGGCATCATCATAAATAATGGTCAGCGGCGACCAGGCCGCACAGGTTGCTGCGATAGTGGGAAAGGTAACCGATACGACCTGTTCCAGCCCATTAGCCACTGCTTTCGCGGTGTCGAGCACCCGCCCACCGCCAACGCCCAGCACCAGACCCGCGCCCGTCTGCTTCGCTCTGTGGCTGAAATGCGCGATCACCGTGTCGGAGCATTCACCGTTCATCATCTCCACCTGCCAGCGCACGTGATGCTGGCGCAGGCTGACTTCCAGTGCCGGGCCAGCCTGCGCCCAGGCGCGCGGGGTGGTGATCAGTAAAATATTCTGGCTTAGCGCGGCGATGATTTTTCCTGCCTCATGGCGCAGCCCTGCTTCGTGGTAATAGGTATCCGGAGATTTAATCGCCAGCATCGGGGAATTCCATCATGCAATATCCCTTGTGGGATATTATTTAAGGGTTCAGCCATGCTACGACATATATAATAATGTGCAATCCATCGCCGCGGATTTTATTATCACTATTTTTACTGATCATGGATAAAAAACTAATAACGTGGCAAAGCGCTTGTATTTAGATACCCGACAGCAGACGATAAAAAAGAGTAAGCCCGCGCCGCTTCCAGATATCTCTGCATTCCCTTCCCCTGACCTTATTTCGCATTCCCCCGCTTTCCCAAAACCCCCGCCGCCGCCAACAACACCCCCACAACACTCAAAACAATACTGACCAAAAACAAATCGCTGTAGTCACCGGTGCCGGTAAATCGTCCTCCCGTCACAGCTCCTGCCCCGATGCCAATATTAAACGACATGACATAAAGTGCAGATGCGAGTTCCGGGTTATCCCGCGACGCTTCAATTACCCAGGATTGCAGCCCGACGATGACCACTGAAATGGCGCATCCCCAGAGAAACATTACCCCACCGGCGCTGAGGGGGCCGGGCAGTTTTGTCAGCAAAAGTGCCTGACCAAGCGCGATACCGGCTCCGCCTGCCAGCGTCAGGATGTGAGGCCGGAGAGCAAAGCGGCTTATAAGCACGGTTCCGCAGGCCCCGCCCACGCCGAAGACAAAAAGTAATACGGTCAGAACGTCAGCATTCACGCCAGCGATTCCCGGCAAAAAAACAGTGACGTAGGTATAGCTGTTGAAGTGGGCGGTGATCAGTAACAGCGTTACGCCTGCCAGCAGACAGAGCAGGCCGGACAAGGCAGGTTTTCGCACATCAGAGGGCTTTGTTTTACGCACGGTTTCATGGGCGGAAGGCAGCCACCTGCAAGCAAAGCACATGATAATCAGCGAAAACAGGCCGAATAAACCAAAGCCCTGCTGCCATCCATAGTGATTACCCATCGCGGTGGCTACCGGCACCCCCATGACCACGGCCACAGAGATGCCGGAGAAAACGATAGCCGTCGCCCTGCTGGCAGGCATATTGCCTGCAAGCTTAATGGCATAAGAAGCGATGCCCGCCCAGAACACCCCATGCCCGAGGGCGGCAATGACCCGCAGCAGCAGCAGCATGATGAAACTGTCGGTGAGCATCACTAAACCGTTGCATACCGCGATAAGACCGAGCAAAAAAATGAAAAGCTTTTTTCTGTCGATTTTCTGGGTGAGCAGCGTCACCGGTATGACGGATAAGGTAATGACCCAGGCATACACAGTGATCAGCGTTCCCGCTTTGGCTCCGCTAATCTCAAGATGCTCTGCAATCTGATTCAGCAGGCCGACCGGCAGATATTCTGTTGTCTGCGAGACAAACGCGCCTGCGGCGAGGACAGATAACGCCTTAATCATCTTTTCCGGCCTCCTGCGTCTGTTTCAGCGGCATCCCGATTCTGCCCGTCCCCGTCAACCCGATCATTGTGCACCTCGTTCATCAGACTTCATGTTGCATTATCCTGCAAAATTACGCATATTAAAGCAATATAAAATGCAATTTGGCGCAATGAGATGAAATTACCCGATGCAAGACGGCAGAAGATCCTTGATTTACTGAGCCATCACGGTGAGCTACAGGCTTCGGCGCTGGCTGAGAGACTGGGGATCTCAGAAGACACGGTGCGCCGCGATTTGATACGGCTTGAGTCTACCGGGATGCTGCGTCGCGTGCGGGGCGGGGCCATTCCCCGTTCCCAGGTTCCGCTGCATCATCAGGAAAGACTGGGCAGAACGGGAGAGTCAAAACGCGCTATCGCTGCGGTGGCGGTATCGCTTATCCGCCAGGATGATGTGGTCGGCCTGGACGGCGGAACCACCACGCTTGCCATTGCGCAGGCGATCCCGCCCGGATTGCGTTGCACCGTGGTCACAAACAATTTGCCCGCCGCCATGACGCTGGCCGGGCACCCGGATGTCGAAGTCATTGTGCTGGGCGGAAAACTGTTTAAGCCAGCGATGGATATGACGGGCCATAAGGTGTGTGAGGAGTTACGCACGATGGCTTTCGACATCTGTTTTATCGGTGCGGCAGCAGCAAACCTCACTACCGGCTTCAGCAGTATCGATTATGACGAAATCCAGGTGAAACGCGCCCTGGCGAAGGCAGCCGAGCGCAGCGTGTGCGTTATTTCCGGTGAAAAGATGGGGAAACATTCCCCCTTCTCTTACGCCGCGCCCGGTGACATTAACGACATCATCACCGACGGGGATGCCCCGGCTGATGATATTGCGCTGTTCAAAAGCGAAGGCGTTAACGTCATTGTGGCGGATCACCTTACACAGAAATAAGGGAGAACATAGTGGACGCAGAAATAAAAACACTCGCATCAGAAGAAATTTACCGTAACCGCTGGATGGCGCTTAAGGAAGACCGGATCCTCCGGGCCGATGGCAGTGAGGGGATCTATTCGGTTATTGAAAAAAGCGATTTTGTCGTCATTATTGCGCTCGAAAATGATGAGATTTACGTGGTTGAGCAGTACCGCTACCCGCTGAATAAGAGAACCACCGAGCTTCCGCAGGGAAGCTGGGAATGTTCTCCTGATGCCGCGCCAGAAGACGTCGCGGCAGGCGAACTGAAAGAGGAAACCGGTCTGAGCGCCGGAAAGCTGGAATATGTTGGATATCAGAAGCTCGCGCAGGGTTATTCAGCGCAGGGCTACCATATTTATCTTGCCACGCAACTGACGTTTATCGGACAGCAGCTTGATAAGGAAGAATATGGCCTGACGGTGAAAAAAATCAAAATCAGCGATTTCACGCAATTAATCGTTAACGGTGAAATCACTGACGCAACTTCTGTTACCGCTTTCCTGCTGGCGAAGGCTAAAAATATGATTACGGAAAATAGCTGACGGCGGCGCGGAATAAACGCGTTGCCGCTTTACTATTACGCCCGCTCACTGCTATCAGAGTGAGCGGCTCTGGCGTCATTAAATGTAAGAACCTCAGCGCGATATCTGATGCCATTTATCCGGGCGGTGCCGTACAAAAGGGCTATACTCCGGCGCATCAGATTTTAGCGTCATATCATCGTTAAAATCTTGTTGTTTATTAAAAGGGATCGTCGGCCATACACTGATATTCGCCAGCCTGTCGGCAAAATCTTTAGCGCTCTGGTCAAGAAACTGCTGTTGTTTTAATTTCTCGCAGCCATCAAGTCCTCCGCGAACGCCGTGGATCAGGTAAGGTTCAAGTACGGTGTAACCTATATAATGCAGAGCGTGCAGAGGCGGCCAGAGCATAAACCGCATGTCACCATCGCGTCCGTTATAGCTGCAGGCCCCGGCAGAGGCACCGGCAGTCACCGTGATTAATGCACGCTTACCTTGCATTACGCCATTTTCATGCCGATGCCTGCTGTCATATATTCCGCCATAGACAAAAACCCGGTCCATCCATCCTTTCAGTATTGCTGGCATACCAAACCACCAGAAAGGAAAATGCAGTAATAGCAGGTCTGAGGTTTTTAATAGTTCAATATGTCGCGTGATGTCTTCCGGCAAATTATTGCTATTCCAGTGTTGCCGTTGCTCGCGCAGGGCATCAAAGCGATCTGTTTCTTGCAGATGGGGATAAAAAATTTTCCCTTCGCGCGGATCGAAATTTTCAGTGTATAAATTTACCGTGCGAACGTTTAAGCCCTGGCCGGTAAATATCTCCCCGGCTCGGGCTGCCAGATACGCATTAAATGAATCAGGTTCGGGATGTGCAGTTATAATCAGTACATTCATACTTTTTCTCCATAATGACTGTTCATCCATAGTGTTTTTTTTTAATGCCATATGCAATTACGCACCGCAAGGTAACCATACATGCCGTATCCAGGAAACGTTTACTCTGAAAAGTGTTCAGCACGCGATGCTCTGGCGCTGATCGCTGGGAAATGGGTGATGCTTATACTGCCTGCTTTAGCCGAAGGCCCCATGCGTAACGGGGAACTGCTGCGGAAAATAGAGGGAATTTCACAAAAGGTGCTGACTCAGACGCTCAGGCAACTTGAACGTCATGGGCTGGTAAACAGAATCGACTATGGTGAAAAGCCTGCCTGTGTGGAATACAGCCTCACTCACGTTGCCGCCTCTCTGGTAGACACCCTGGTTGCCCTTGACCGTTGGGCGGAGGTGAATTTTCCTGAACTGGATGCTGCACGAATCAAATACGATCGGCAAAATAGCACTGCTGACGGGGCGCATAAGCCATAAAAAAGGCCAGCCCACAGGGCTGGCCTTTCACTTTAGCTCACGCGATTAATGCGCGGTTTCCGCCTTGTGCTTCTGCGCACTCTGGAAACTGTAGGTCAGCGCATTTTTCTCTTTGTCCAGCGCAACCGTGACCTGGCCGCCGTCCACCAGCGAGCCGAACAGCAGCTCGTTAGCCAGCGGTTTTTTCAGGTTGTCCTGAACAATACGCGTCATCGGACGTGCGCCCATCGCGCGGTCGTAGCCTTTTTCTGCCAGCCAGTTGCGGGCTTCCTGACTGACTTCCAGCGACACGCCTTTCTGATCCAACTGGACCTGCAACTCGACGATGAACTTATCGACAACCTGATGGATCACTTCACCCGACAGGTGATCGAACCAGATGATGTTGTCGAGACGGTTGCGGAATTCCGGCGTAAAGATCTTTTTGATCTCTTCCATCGCGTCGGTGCTGTTATCCTGGTGGATAAGGCCAATCGATTTACGCTCGGTTTCACGTACCCCGGCGTTGGTGGTCATCACCAGCACCACGTTGCGGAAGTCCGCTTTACGCCCGTTGTTGTCGGTGAGCGTGCCGTTGTCCATGACCTGAAGCAGCAGGTTAAAGACGTCCGGGTGCGCTTTTTCGATCTCATCGAGCAGCAGGACCGCGTGCGGGTGCTTGATAACCGCATCGGTCAGCAGCCCACCCTGATCGAAACCAACGTATCCCGGAGGCGCACCAATCAGGCGGCTGACGGTGTGACGCTCCATATACTCGGACATATCAAACCGCAACAGTTCAATGCCCAGCGCTTTGGAGAGCTGCACCGTGACCTCGGTTTTACCCACCCCCGTCGGCCCTGCAAACAGGAACGAGCCGACCGGTTTATGTTCATGACCAAGACCCGCACGCGCCATCTTGATGGCTTCGGTCAGCGCTTCAATCGCTTTATCCTGACCGAAGACCAGCATTTTCAGGCGGTCGCCGAGGTTTTTCAGGGTATCGCGATCGCTTTGCGAAACGCTTTTCTCTGGAATACGGGCGATGCGTGCCACCACCGATTCGATATCCGCCACGTTGACGGTTTTCTTGCGTTTGCTGACCGGCATCAGACGCGCCCGCGCGCCCGCTTCGTCGATCACGTCGATGGCTTTATCCGGCAGATGACGGTCGTTAATGTATTTCACCGCCAGCTCAACCGCCGCACGTACCGCCTTCGCGGTGTAACGAACGTCGTGATGCGCTTCGTATTTCGGTTTCAGACCGTTGATGATCTGCACCGTTTCTTCCACCGAAGGTTCGGTAATATCGATTTTCTGGAAGCGACGCGCCAGCGCACGATCCTTTTCAAAGATATTGCTGAATTCCTGATAGGTGGTCGACCCCATCACCCGGATTTTGCCGCTGGAGAGCAGCGGTTTAATCAGGTTCGCGGCGTCTACCTGCCCACCGGACGCGGCACCCGCGCCAATGATGGTATGAATTTCATCAATGAACAGAATGCTGTTTTCATCCTGCTCAAGCTGTTTGAGCAGCGCCTTAAAGCGTTTTTCAAAATCGCCACGGTATTTGGTGCCTGCCAGCAGCGAACCGATATCCAGCGAATAGACGGTGCAGTCGGCCATGATTTCCGGCACGTCACCCTGCACAATGCGCCAGGCCAGCCCTTCGGCGATGGCGGTTTTACCGACGCCGGACTCACCGACCAGCAGCGGGTTATTTTTACGACGGCGGCACAGCACCTGAATAGCGCGCTCCAGTTCTTTGTCGCGGCCAATCAGCGGGTCGATACCGCCCACGCGCGCAAGCTGGTTGAGGTTGGTGGTGAAGTTTTCCATACGTTCCTCCCCGCCTGCTTGCTCTTCATTACCCGGCTGGTTTCCCTGATCGGAAGACTGGCTCGGCTCATCTTTACGGGTGCCATGAGAGATAAAATTCACCACATCAAGGCGGCTGACTTCATGTTTACGCAGCAGATAGGCGGCCTGCGATTCCTGCTCGCTAAAAATAGCCACCAGCACGTTCGCGCCGGTCACTTCACTGCGGCCGGAAGACTGAACATGGAAAACCGCGCGTTGCAGGACGCGCTGAAAGCTAAGCGTAGGCTGTGTGTCGCGCTCCTCTTCACTCACGGGCAACACGGGCGTGGTTTGTTCGATGAAGGCTTCAAGTTCCTGACGCAGCGCTACCAGGTCCACGGAGCAGGCTTCCAGCGCTTCGCGGGCAGTGGGATTGCTAAGCAGAGCCAGCAGCAAGTGCTCTACGGTCATAAACTCGTGTCGGTGCTCGCGCGCTCTG
>DIJC01000017.1:0-33440 GCA_002421005.1 Enterobacteriaceae bacterium UBA5654
GGAGCAGTGAGAGGAGGCCCGGTGCGGGTTTACGCCCTCTCCCTTAACCCTCTCCCCCAGGAGAGGGAACCGACCGAGTTCGTGGTAACGCCGGGTTTTCTCCCTCTCCCTTGAGGGAGAGGGACGGGGTGAGGGGGAGCGTTTATGCGCCCTCATCATCGAACACACCCTCTCCCTGTCCCTCTCCCCCAGGAGAGGGAACAGACCGAGTTCGTGGTAACGTCCGGTTTTCTCCCTCTCCCTTGAGGGAGAGGGCCGGGGTGAGGGGGAACGTTTATCCGCCCTCCCTCGCCTCCCCCTCAGTAAAAAAGCCACCACCTCACGGCAGGTGGCTTTTCAGGATCAGAACGGAGCCGGGAGGCTTCGCCATTGCACCTCGCAGTCACTGGTGCCGCAAAACAGCCGGACTTCAGCGCCCGGCATACCATACAGGCCGCCGGGGAAAACGACGTCGTGCAGATCGTCGCGCTTGCTTGCACCGGGAAGAAAATCATCACGGCAGGTGATGATTTTTATCGGCGAACAGAGCCCGCTGCCGGGATCGAAAACGAAAGACGCCGCGTAGTAATGGCGATTCTGCTGCGCGTCAAAACGCGCAACGTGAGCCAGTACGCCGATGCGTCCGTCGGCCAGCAGATGCGCTTCGTTGACGCCGCACCAGTCGTTTTCGTCCACCTGCTCCAGCAGCGTGGCACGGACGATATTCTGCGGATTCAATTCCGCCAGACTGTCAATAATCATCCAGCCAATGGTGCCGCGTCCGCCGGGCTGTCCCTGCGGACGGGTGAAGACCAGAATGCGCTGGTCCGCCAGTTCAACCAGGCGAATATCTTTCATCCCCCACGGACCCTGGCTTAACGGCTGAAGATCCGCCACCGACGGCCCAACCAGAAAGCGGGTACGCCAGCGTAATACGCTGTCGTCGGGCGAGAATTCAACCTCCACGCCGCTCAGCACCGTGCGATCGGCTATCCGGCAGACGAACGGGTCCTGAAGATCAAATACCGGCAGCTCCGCCAGCAGCCGGGCCTCTTCCCCACCCAGCCAGTGGAAAAAACGGACCTGCGAACGCTCGCTGTTGCGCGGTTCGACCCGTGCGGCGATAAGCCAGCGCCCATTATCGGCAAACGGCGCGGTCGGGTTATAGACATCGTACCCGCTCACACCGCTAAAGCGGATTTTCCCGCACGCCGAGGGCTGACGGCACGCCAGATACGCGCGGTATAACGCGGCGACTGGCGCACGCATTCAGGCCAGACCCAGGTGCTGCCAGAGTTTATCCAGCGTCATGGTTGCCAGCGCCACTTTCTCATCGGCTGCGCCATACCACACGTGCAGGGTATCGTTGATCACCAGCGCACCGCAGGTAAACACCACGTTGCCGAAGAAGCCTTCGCGTTCATACGGCGCGGTCGGTTCCAGCAGCGGCACCGGCGATTTGGCGAGGATTTTGGTCGGGTCGTTGTGATCCAGCAGCAGCGCGCCAAGGCAGTAACGCTGATCGGCATCCACACCGTGATAGATCTCCAGCCAGCCGCGATCCGTTTTGATAACCGGCGCGCCGCCGCCTGATTTATGGCAGTCCCACGCATCGCCGGAACGCCCCAGCAGATGGCGATGGTTGCCCCAGTGCAGCATGTCCGGCGATTCACAAATCCAGATCTCCGGGTGCCCGAAGTGGCACGGTGCCGGACGGGTCAGCGCCTGGTATTTGCCGCCGACTTTTTCCGGGAAGAAGCAGACGTCGCGGTTATCCGGGCAGAAAATCAGCCCTTTTTTCTCGACCGTGACGAAATCGTTGGTCACCGCCAGCGCGGTGGAAATGCCCAGCGACGAGACGGCGGAATAGTTGATGTACCACATGCCGTCGATGTACGTAATGCGCGCATCTTCGCAGCCGAATTCTTCATACTGGGTGTCGGCGGTAATGAACGGCTGGGTGTCGATCTGGAAATTCACGCCGTCGGTGCTTCTTGCCAGCCGCAGGTGCGACATTGACGTTAACCAGACCTGCGCCCGATCGCTTTTCAGCACGATCACGCGCGGGTCACTGAAATCATAGCGATCGTCGCGACGATCAAACGTCCGGGTGGTGACGCTCCACCCCTGCGCGCCCTTCTCCAGCAGCGGAACGACGATCTGCTGCGGATCGTCGTTGATCACGCTTTCGGCAATGCGCAGCAGCAGAATAATTTCGCCGTTGCATTCGGTTACGCCGGTGTTAAACGCGCATTCCACTTTCATATACGGCTGTGAGGGAACCACATCCGCCGGAACGATCAGAGGATTTTTACTGTGCCTTTCCATGACGACTCCTTTTGATTAAAAACTGATTTTTAGCCAGCCACATGGCATCTTCGCCGCAAAGGGTTTCAGCCGCGATGCTGTGCCATGGGTTGAGAACAGGTTCACCGAAGTTGACGGCCACCCACACCTGCTCTTCCGGCGTTTCGCGGGAGAACCAGATGCAGGCGTCGGTTAACGTCAGCGGCGTGCTGTAAGTACCGCTGCGCAGTGCGGCGGTGTGGTTGCGCAGCGTAATAAGCTGGCAATAGTGATTCCATAACGATGCGGGGTCCTGCATCTGGGTGAAGGCATTGACGCTTTGCGCCCCGGCGGTGACGGGCATCCACGGCGCAACGCCGGAAAAGCCGCCATACGCGCCTTCGTTCCACGGCAGCGGCGCGCGGGAGCCGTCGCGGGAGCGATCGATGGCGGTCGCCAGCGCCTCATCCGGCGTCATCCCCGCGTCGAGCGCAGTCTGATAATGGGTCCGGCCCTGGATGTCGAAGATTTGCTCCACGGTTTGCGGACGGTAATCGGTCAGCCCCAGCTCTTCGCCCTGGAAAATAAACGGCACGCCGCTAACCGTGAGCTGCAGCGCAAGCACGGCACCGGCGCGGGCGGTATCGCGCTCGGTTTCGCCAAAGCGGCTGATCATCCTCGGCATATCATGGCTGGAGAAAAACAGCGTTGGCAGGCCGGACTGCTGCTCGTGGGTATCGGTCAGCGCGGCAAACAGGCGCAGCACGTCGAAAGTCTTCTGGCTGCCGATGTTAAAGTTGAACACTACATCCATCAGCTCCGGGCTTTGATAGCGACGCAGCACGCTGAGATCGTCGCTGCCAATCTCGCCGATCAGGAAAAAATCCCCGCGCTGGCGCACGTAGCGGCACAGACGTTGCAGCGTGTTGATGATGCCGGGCTGGTTGATATCGTGCTCGTGCTGCTGCTCGCCGTTTTCGTCGGGGTTATCGGCGAGAATGCCATCGGTGGTCAGAAAGTTGATGACATCGAAGCGGAAGCCGTCCACGCCCTGGGCGATCCAGAAGTCGATCACCTTGCGGATTTCCCGCTCTACCTGCGGATTGGCCCAGTTGAGATCCACCTGCTGCGGCGCAAACTTGTGGTAGTAATACTGGCCGGTATCCGGCTCCGCCGTCCACGCGCTGCCGGAGAAAAACGACTGCCAGTTGTTCGGCTGGTCGACAAAGATAAAGTAATCGCGGTAGCGGCTGGCGGGATTGTTCCACGCATCCTTAAACCACGGGTGTTCTGAGGAGACGTGATTCACCACCAGATCGATAATCACCCGCAGCCCGCGCGCATGGCAGCCCGCGATGAGCCGACGGAAATCGCCCATGTCGCCAAAGCGCGGGTCGACCGCGCAGTAATCGCTGATGTCGTAGCCGTTATCCACCAGCGGCGAGGGGTAAAACGGTGTGATCCACAGAGCGCCCACGCCGAGGTCCGCCAGATAATCCAGCTTTGACAGCAGCCCGCGAAAATCGCCGAGGCCGTCGTTGTTGCCGTCGCAAAACGACGGCAGATAAATTTGATAGCAGACGCTTTCCTGCCACCAGGGAAGAGTTTTCACGCGGATCTCCTTATTTCAGCGACAGCGACATACCCTGGAGGAAATATTTCCTGAACAGGATAAACAGCACGATCACCGGCAGCATCTGCACCACCGCGCCCGCCAGCACCGGCCCCAGGTAAATCCCGTAGGATTTACTGAAGGTCGCCAGCAGCACCGAGAACGGCATTTTCTCCGCCTCACGCATCACAATCAGCGGCCACAGGAAGTTGTCCCAGGAGCTGGAAAAAGTGAACAGCGCGACGATCGCCAGAATGGCTTTATTCAGCGGCATCATGACGTGGCGCAAAATCCCCCACAGGCTGGCATGGTCGAGGCGCGCGGCGTACAGGTAATCATTCGGCGTGCCTTTAAAGCTCTGCGAAACCATAAAAATCCCCCAGGCGCTCATGGCGTAAGGCAGGATCATCGCGCTGTAGCTGTTGATCAGCCCCAGCTCACGCATCAGCACAAACTGCGGGATGATGAACATGAATGCCGGAAAGACCATCTGCACGATCAGCAGGTTTTTAAAGGCATTTCTGCCGCGAAATTCGGTTTTCGCCACCGCGTAGCCCACCAGCATCGACGTGACCGTCACGCAGGCGGTGATGGTCAGCGACACAAACAGCGAGTTGCACAGAGTGCGCAGGAACGGTTTGTCCGCCCGGTTGCTGTTATCAAACAGGAAGTGGTAGTTATCCAGCGAGAAATGCCCGGAAAAAAGCCCGGTGGTGTAGATTTCCGCCGTCGGTTTTAGCGACGCGATGACCATCCAGATAAATGGATACAGCCAGGTCAGCGCCAGCAATAGCATCGCGGCGTGAATGACCAGGCTCAATGGCGTGAGTTTTTTCATTCACACGATCTCTATATTTTTTTCAAACAGTTTTCTGAACAGCCAGATAATGAGGAAGCTGCACGCCGCGACAATAATCGACATGGTAGCCGCCCACGTAGGCTTCATTTTCTGGAAGGCCATCTCATACATCACCACCATCGGGCTGGTGGTACTGTCCAGCGGCCCGCCGCCGGTAATAAGATAAGGCTCGGTGAAAATACTGAACGCGACGGTGATTGCCAGCACCATGACCATCACGATTTGCGGATTCATCATCGGCAGCGTAATGGCCCAGCCCTGTTTGAAGCGTCCGGTTTTGTCCAGCAGCGCCGCGCTGTAAATATCGTTCGGTATCGCCTGCATCCCGGAATAGAGGATCAGTCCGTAATAGCCAACGAATTTCCAGGTCACAATCAGCGCAATAGAGAGCATTGCGCAGTCCGGGTTAGTAAACCACGGTACCGAGACGCCCAGCCATTCGCGCAGGAACTGGTTTACCGGACCAAATTCACTGAACAGCTTGGAGAAGACGATAGAGTACGCCACGCCGGACGAAATATTGGCGAGCAAAAAACTAAGAGCAATAAAACTTTTGCCGTATTTAATACGCTTCAGCCCGGCGGCAAACAGCAGCGACGAGATGAAAACAATCGGCAGGTAATAAAGCAGGAAACGCCCCACGTTAAGCATCGATTTCCAGAACAGCTTATCGTGCATAACGCCGATAATATTCTGAAGCCCGGTGAACTGAGGCGAACCAATAAACTGCCATTGCGTTACGCTCAGCACCACCAGCCAGGCCAGCGGGTAGAACCAGAACAGCAACGAATAACCTATCCATGAGGAGGCCAGAAGGCCTCCGGTACGTGAATCATATCCTGCCATAGATCCCTCTTATTTACGCAGCAGGTCGTCGATTTCTTGCGCAGATTGTTCAAGCGCTTTTGCCGGGTCTTCATGTTTGAAGATCACCTGCTCAACCATCTGCGTCATGCTGCGCTGGATTTCCGTGGTCTGAGTGGTAGCGACAGGCGGCAGCGCCACGTCGACATAAGAGGCGATTTCTTTTTCCAGCGGGTTTTTGCTGAAGTAATCGACGAAGATCGGGTTGGTCAGCAGGTCAGAGCGCGCAGGCGGCATCCCGGTGGTTTCAAGCCAGGCCAGATCGTGTTCTGCCTTGCCGTACACCCACTGAATAAATGCCCAGGCTTCGGTTTTATGTTGACTGGTGCTGAAAATGACCAGACCTTTACTGTCGCCGAAGGTATGCGGATGCGCCGCGCCCTGCTCGGTCAGCATTGGACCAATTTTGATATCTTTCAGCACTTCAGGATACTGCTTGCGATAGCGGGCGATATCCCACGGACCGCGCGCGGAGGCCAGGACCTGACCGGTCGCCAGCGGATCGTCAGCGGCGGTAAAGTCGTAGCTGCTCCAGTTGTTGCTGAACACTTTGCCCATAAAGGTCAGCACTTTCACGCCAGCGTCATCGTTAAACTGCGCCTTGTTGTCGGCAGCATAGGTTTTACCGCCGCTCTGCGCATAGTACAGGGGGATCAGATCGAACCAGCGTTCCCACCAGTTTTTCCCGGCGGTAAGCTGAATGGCGTAGCCTTTGTTATCGGCAGCGCGTTTTTCTGCCAGCGCGTACAGCTCGTCATAAGTCGTGGGAACGCGATCCACGCCGTACTGTTGCAGCAGGTCGCCGCGCCACCACCAGACGATGGGGTTAACGTACAGCGGTAGCACGTTCTGCTGGCCGTTGAGTTTCCAGGCGGGCAGCAGCGATTCCATATGACGATTTTTCACCAGCTCGTCATAGCCCGGCATTTTAGAAAGGTCTTCAAGCTGGTTGACTTCCGCCAGCTGGCTGGCGAAACCAATAAAGATGTTACTGGAAAGATCGGGTTCAGTACCGGAAGCCAGCGCGTTCATAATGGCTTCTTCAGAACTGCTTGCGGCCGGGATAGCGGTAAATTCAACGGGGGTATGGGATGGGTCCTGGTTCCACTCTTTAACCATGGCATTCCAGAATGCTTCTTCGTTCTCGTTTGGCGCGACCCACATTTTGATCGGAGTTTTAGCGCCTTCCTTCACTTCGGTTTTTTCATCCGGGCCACAGCCAGCAATACAAATACTGAGAAGTGCCGAAGCCGTCCATTTAGCAACTGTTGCAACTTTCACGATTAATCTCCCTGACTCTAAAAAGAGGTGTTCTCTGATACTTCCTGCTCCTGGAACGTTGCGTAAACTAACACCTGCTTTTTATGTTTAACGTTAAACACGTCACATTTTGCTTTTTGTTTAACGTTAAACTTAGCGACCGTAATGACGCTAAAGTCAGTAGATTAATAACAATGGCATATAATGTTAATACAATGAAAAATAAAGAGAAAATTACCACTAAATCTCTGGCACAGGCATTGGGAATTTCCCACACCACCGTTTCCAATGCGTGGAATAACCCGGAGAAGCTCTCCAGCGAACTGCGGGAGCGCATTTTGCAATATGCGGAGGTCGTGGGCTTTAAGGGGCCCGACAAACTCGCCCGCGCGCTGCGCACCGGCAGGTCCGATACCATCGGCGTGATCTTCAACGACTCGATGAGCTATGTGTTTATCGATCCGCATGACATCAACCTGATGCGCGGTATCGCCACCCAGTGCGAAAAACAAAACAAGAACCTGGTGCTGATCCCGATGCGTAAACACCAGCAGACGGAGATCGCGCCGTTCACCACTCTGGTTGACGGCTATATCCTCAACGCCACGCACAATAACGAGGCGGTGATCCAGCAAACGCTGGCGCGACAAATTCCGCTGGTCACGCTGGATTTTCGCCTGCCGCAGTACAGCAGCGTCTCCATCGACAACGCCGGGGCGATGCAGGAAATGACCCGCTATTTACTCGGCAAAGGCCACCGCTATTTCGGCATCATCTCCTTTGCCGCCAGCAAAAATTCCCAGGGAATGCGTGATTTAAGCGCGCCGGTAGCGGGAGATAATCTGGTGATGGTGACGCGGGTAAACGCCTGCCGGGACGCCTTCATCGCCCATCACATCGCCCCCGAAACGTGCTGGCTGTATGAAACCCGCCACGACGAGGAGCACGGCGCGGAGGCCGCCCATGCGCTGCTGGCGGCACACCCGGAAATTACCGCACTGATCTGCCTGTCAGATCGCTTCGCCATCGGCGCTATTCAGCACTGCCAGCGGCGCAATATTGCAGTGCCGCAGCAGGTCGCCATCACCGGTTTCGATAACCTGGCGATTGACACCGGCGGGCCGGGGCTGACCACCATCGCACAGAACGCCGAGAAAAAAGGCGAAATCGCGGTAGAACTTCTTTTGCAGGACGGGCCGCTTACGCACTATGAACTGGAACACCAGCTCATTATTCGTGAATCGGCCTGAATAGATAAACCCACTAACGAGCAGATTATGGATGAACTGAACTGTTTTAAAGCTTATGACATTCGCGGCGAAGTCGGGGTAACGCTGACGCCGGATATCGCTTTTCGTATTGGACGCGCCTATGGAGCCTGGCTACAGCCCCGGCGCGTCGTGGTTGGCGCCGACGTCCGCCTGAGTTCAGACGAACTCAAAGCCTCGCTGGCGGAAGGGCTGGTGATGAGCGGCGCGGACGTCATTGACATCGGGCAGAGCGGCACGGAGGAGATTTACTTCGCCACCCGCGAACTGAAAGCCGACGGCGGAATTCAGGTGACCGCCAGCCACAATCCCGCGCAGTATAACGGAATGAAGCTGGTGCGCGAGGACGCCCGGCCCATCAGCAACGATAACGGCCTGCTGGAGATCAAAGCGCTGGCCGAACGCAATCAGTGGACGGAAAGCCTCCGCCGTGGTCGTGTCCACACCTTCGACAACCGCCCCAACTGGGCGAAGCATCTGCTGCATTATCTGAACGACAAACCGCAACGCCGCCTGCGGGTAGTGGTTAACGCCGGACACGGCACCGCCGGGCCGGCGCTGGATGCGCTGGACGCCGCGCTGCGCTCGCGGGGCATCGAGGTGGATTTCATTCGCCTGTATCACCGCCCGGACGGGCATTTCCCGGCGGGCGTGCCGAACCCGATGCTGGAAGAAAACCGCAGCGCCACCCGCGACGCGGTGCTGGCGCATCAGGCTGATTTCGGCGTGGCGTGGGACGGCGATTTTGACCGCTGCTTCTTCTTCGACGAGCGCGGTGAATTTATTGAAAGCTATTACCTGGTCGGCCTGTTTGCAGGCGGTTTTTTACAGCAAAAACCCGACAGCACTATCCTGCTCGATCCGCGCCTGACCTGGAATACGCTGGACACCATCGCCCGGCATGGCGGCCGCGCGGTGATCAGCAAAACCGGTCATGCCTTTATCAAAGCGCGGATGCGCGAAGAGAACGCCATTTACGGCGGCGAGATGAGCGGCCACCACTATTTCCGCGATTTTGGCTACTGCGACAGCGGCATGATCCCGCTGGTGGTGATGCTGGATATTCTCGGTGCCAGCCACCAGCCGCTTTCCCATTACGTACAGGAAGCCCAGTTGCGCTATCCGGTGTCCGGCGAAATCAACATGACGGTTTGCTCAACCGGTGCGGCGCTGGCGTTTATCGCCGACCACTACGCCCCGCTGGGCGGCGTGCGCAGCGATCTCGACGGCCTGAGCCTCGATTTTGCCGACTGGCGCTTTAACCTGCGCGCTTCCAACACTGAGCCGCTGCTGCGCCTGAATGTCGAAACGCGCGGTAATGCGGCACTACTTGCAGAAAAAACCCAGCAATTACAACAGCTCATCACACAGAGTCACGCTACAGGAAAGGAATCACGATGACGGCTCTCTCGCTCCACAATATCCATAAAAAGTATGACAAATCGACCATCATTGAAAACCTGTCGCTGGAAATCGCTTCCGGTGAGTTTATCGTGCTGGTTGGCCCGTCCGGCTGCGGTAAATCGACCCTGCTGCGTATTATTGCCGGTCTGGAGGAGCCAGACGGCGGCACGCTAAAAATGGGCGCGGAAGATGTCACCCGGCTGGCGGCGGGAAAACGTAACCTGTCGATGGTGTTCCAGTCTTACGCCCTCTACCCGCACATGACGGTGCGGGAAAACCTGGCGTTCGGCCTGAAAAATATCAAAACCCCGGCGGATGAGATCGACACGCGCATTCAGCAGGCCTCGAAGATGCTGAAGCTGGACGAGATGCTCGACCGACTGCCGCAAAACCTTTCCGGCGGTCAGCGTCAGCGCGTGGCCATTGGTCGCTCAATTGTTCAGCAGCCGGAACTGTTTCTGTTTGACGAACCGCTGTCGAACCTGGATGCGGCGCTGCGCGTAGAGATGCGCCAGGAGATCCAGCAACTGCACAACACCCTGCATAACACCATGATTTACGTCACCCACGATCAGGTGGAAGCGATGACGCTCGCCGACCGGATTGTGGTGCTGTACAAGGGCAAAATTGAGCAGGTCGGCACGCCGCTGGAGCTGTACAACACCCCGGCAAACCTGTTTGTCGCCGAGTTTATCGGCACGCCCAAAATCAACGTGCTGCCAGCGGTATGGAAAAACGGCGCGCTGCATATCAACGACAGGCTCCAGTTACCGTTAAGTTATACCCCGCAGGGGCTGCGTGACGGTGACAAGCTGTTCGTCGCGCTGCGCCCGGAGCATCTGCAATACGAAGGCGACGGCGAATTTACGCTGACCGCGCGCACCCGCCTGTGCGAACTTCAGGGCGACTCCACGCTGGTGTGGCTGGATCTGGATGGTCATCCGGTGTGCCTGAAATCCTTCCGCCAGCTGAGCTTCCCGCAGGGCACTGAACTGCGTCTCTCCATTGCCGCACAGCATCTGCACCTGTTCGACAGTCTGGGAAAACGCATTTCCTGATCGCGGATGCCGGGCACACGCCCGGCATCCCGCCGATCTTTGAATCCCATCACAATCACCGCAATGATCTTTTCCCTTTTCCGCTGCGCCCGCTAAATTAGTAACTCATCCGACCACATAACAATAATTTTACATACTGGACACCATTATGAGCTATCCGTCGCTGTTCGCCCCGCTCGATTTGGGCTTCACCACTCTGAAAAACCGGGTGCTGATGGGTTCAATGCATACCGGTCTGGAAGAGCGTCCCGACGGCGCGGAAAGGCTGGCGGCGTTTTACGCCGAACGCGCCCGGCACGGGGTGGCGCTGATTGTCACCGGCGGCGTGGCCCCCTCATCCTCCGGCGTCACCATGGAGGGTGGCGCAGTGCTGAATCACGCCCGCCAGTTGCCGCACCACCGTCTGGTAACCGATGCGGTGCATCATGAAGGCGGCAAAATCGCCCTGCAAATTCTGCATACCGGGCGCTACAGCTATCAGCCGAAGCCGGTGGCTCCCTCTCCGCTTCAGGCACCGATTAACCGCTTTGCGCCGCGTGAACTGACGCACGGTGAGATCCTCGCGCTGATCAACGACTTTGCTGGCTGCGCGGCGCTGGCGCGGGAAGCGGGCTATGACGGCGTGGAGGTGATGGGGTCCGAAGGCTATCTGATCAACGAATTTCTGACGGCGCGCACCAATCAGCGTGACGATGAATGGGGCGGCGACTACGCCCGGCGAATGCGCTTTGCTGTAGAGGTCGTCCGCGCCGTGCGCAAACGGGTGGGCGATGACTTTATTATCATTTACCGGCTGTCGATGATCGACCTGGTCGAAAACGGCGGCACGCTTACCGAAACCATCCAGCTTGCGCAGGCGATTGAAGCGGCGGGCGCAACGCTTATCAACACCGGCATTGGCTGGCACGAAGCGCGTATCCCGACCATCGCCACCCCCGTTCCTCGCGGCGCGTTTAGCTGGGTAACACGCAAGCTGAAAGGCAAAGTCACTATCCCACTGGTGACCACCAACCGGATTAACGATCCGGCGGTGGCAGAAGAGATCCTTGCGCGCGGCGATGCCGATATGGTCTCCATGGCGCGGCCTTTCCTGGCCGACGCCGCGCTGTTGAGCAAAGCACAGGCGGGCCGGGCAGATGAGATCAACACCTGCATCGGCTGCAATCAGGCCTGTCTGGATCAGATCTTCGCGGGCAAAGTCACTTCCTGCCTGGTTAACCCCCGCGCCTGTCACGAAACCAGAATGCCAATCGTACCGGCGCTGAAAAAGAAAAACCTTGCGGTCATTGGCGCAGGTCCGGCGGGACTGGCGTTTGCGATTAACGCTGCCGCGCGCGGCCACAGCGTCACCCTGTTTGACGCGCAGGCGGAGATCGGCGGGCAATTTAACATCGCCAAACAGATCCCCGGCAAAGAAGAGTTCTACGAGACGCTGCGCTATTACCGACGGATGATCGACATCACCGGCGTTGCGCTACAGCTCAGTCACGTCGTCACGGCGGAGCATCTGAACATGTTTGATGAGGTGATCCTCGCCAGCGGCATTGAACCACGTATTCCGCCCATCGCGGGCATCGATCACCCAAAAGTCCTGACTTATCTGGACGTGCTGCGCGATAAAACGCCGGTTGGCGCACGCGTGGCGATCATAGGCTGCGGCGGCATCGGTTTTGACACCGCGATGTACCTAAGCCAGCCCGGCGATCCGACCAGCCAGAATATCGCCGAATTTTGCGTGGAATGGGGGATCGACACCAGCCTCAGCCAGCCCGGCGGCTTGCGCCCGGAAGGGCCACAGCTGGCGAAAAGCCCGCGCCAGATCGTCATGCTTCAGCGCAAAGCCAGCAAGCCGGGTGACGGACTGGGCAAAACCACCGGCTGGATCCACCGCGCCACGCTACTGTCGCGCGGCGTGAAGATGATCCCCGCCGTCAGCTATCAGAAGATCGACGATGAAGGGCTACATGTGCTGATCGGCGGCGAACCGCAGCGATTAGAGGTTGATCATGTGGTGATCTGCGCAGGTCAGGAGCCGAGACGCGATCTGGCCGATCCGCTGCGCGCAGCAGGCAAAACGGTGCATTTAATTGGCGGGTGCGATGTGGCGCTGGAACTGGATGCCCGACGCGCGATTGCGCAGGGCACCCGACTGGCGCTGGAGATTTAGCGGCGACGACCCAGCTTCACCGCCTTCAGCACCACAAACTTGCTGTTGGTGGTGAGGGTTTCGCAGTTGCCGAAAATCTTTTTCAGCTTGTGGAAGTAATCGAGATGGCGATTCGCCACGATATACAGCGCGCCGTTGATTTTCAGGCAGCGGCGCGCGTGGTGGAACATTTCCCACGCGATGTTATCGGTCAGCGCATGCTGCTGGTGGAATGGCGGGTTGCACAGCACGGCGTTAAAGCGGAACGGCTCCACGCCGGAGAGTGCGTTGTTGATCATAAACTCGCAGCGATCCAGCGCTTCCGGCATGTTGGTTTCAACGTTCAGGCGGCTGGAGGCCACCGCCATCGGCGACTCATCAACAAACACTACCGTCGCCTGCGGGTTTTTCTCCAGCAGCGTCAGGCCAATCACGCCATTGCCGCAGCCGAGATCGACAATTTCCCCGTCCAGATCGTCCGGCAGGTGCTGCATAAAGAAGCGCGCGCCGATATCCAGCCCGGTGCGCGAGAACACGTTGGCGTGATTGTGGATCGTCCACGGCGTGCCTTCCAGCGCCCAGCTTAAGGTCTGCGGCGCGTCTTTCAGGGCGGGTTCGCTGAACGTACAGTTGATCAGACGCGCTTTTTTCCACGCCAGGGTGGTTGTGGTCGGTCCCAGAATTTTTTCGAACAATTCTAACGTCGAATTATGAATATCCCGCGCTTTTGCCCCGGCGATAATCCGCGTTTGCGCGGTTACCACCTGGCGCAGCGCGCGCAGTTGCTGTTCCAGCAGAGCCAGCGTTTTCGGGATTTTAATCAGCACGACGCCCGGTGCCTGCGGGTACGCGGCGGTGCTGTCGAGAAAGGTGACGCTGTTTTCGGCGATCTCGTTGTGGCGCAGGTTCTCGCGCGTCCCCAGCTCGCTTAAGTACGAGTCGCCAATGCTGAACGGCTGATGCTCCGCCAGCGCGCAGCTTAACGCACCGAACGTATCGTTAAAGATCAGGACCGGGCCGCTGATGTCGGTATCGTCCAACTGTTGCAGCAGATACTCATCCGCCGCTTCCCACGCCTGAAGCGGGTTGACGTCGTCCGTTTCCGGGAAACGTTTTAAATCCAGTGAACGGAAACCGTTGTCTAAGTGGCTCATCGGCCCTCCTGAGTGGTAAAATTTCGGTAGTTCCCCGCGCGGGGGCGACGAGTATACCCTTTTTTCATTTAATCTGAGATAAGCATGAGCGAACTGACCTATTTAAGCGGCTATCCCGAACATCTGCTCACCCAGGTTCGCACATTGATCGCCGAACAGCGGCTGGGCGCGGTGCTGGAAAAGCGCTACCCCGGCACCCAAGAGTTCGCCACCGATAAAGCCCTCTGGCAGTATACTCAGGATCTCAAAAGCCGGTTTCTGCGCAACGCCCCGCCGATCAATAAAGTCATGTACGACAATAAGATCCACGTGCTGAAAAACGCGCTCGGTCTGCACACCGCCGTTTCCCGCGTGCAGGGCGGCAAGCTTAAAGCAAAAGCAGAAATCCGCGTCGCCACCGTGTTTCGCAGCGCCCCGGAGCCGTTTTTGCGCATGATCGTGGTGCATGAACTGGCGCATCTGAAAGAGAAAGAGCATGACAAAGCGTTTTACCAGCTTTGCTGTTATATGGAGCCGCAGTATCACCAGTTGGAGTTTGATACGCGGTTATGGCTGACGCATCTGGCGCAGCAGCAGGGCATCATCGCCACCCGCTAATCACACGCACGCCCGCAAATTGTTCGGGCGTGAGCGCGAAGGCTTTTTCAGCGTCGTCAGTATGCTACTCTGCTCGCTGACGATCAGGCTAAAGGACTTTTGATTTATGATACGTTTCGCAGTCATTGGCACGAACTGGATCACCCGCCAGTTTGTCGATGCCGCCCATGAAACCGGCAAATATAAACTCACCGCCGTCTATTCGCGCAGTCTTGAGCAGGCGCAGCATTTCGCCAGCGATTACCCGGTTGAGCATCTGTTTACCTCGCTGGAAGAAATGGCGGCCAGCGACGCGTTCGACGCGGTGTATATTGCCAGCCCGAATTCCCTGCACTTTCCGCAGACCCGGCTGTTCCTCAGCCATAAGAAGCATGTGATTTGCGAAAAGCCGCTGGCGTCTAACCTGCGCGAAGTGGAAGAAGCCATTGCCGTGGCGCGGGAAAATCAGGTGGTGCTGTTTGAAGCGTTCAAAACCGCCAGCCTGCCCAACTTCCTGCTGTTGCAGCAGTCCCTGCCGAAGCTCGGAAAAGTGCGAAAAGCGTTTATCAACTACTGCCAGTATTCTTCACGCTACCAGCGCTATCTTGACGGCGAAAACCCGAACACCTTTAATCCGGCGTTTTCTAACGGTTCGATTATGGATATCGGCTTTTATTGCCTGGCCTCCGCCGTTGCGCTATGGGGCGAGCCGCACCGCGTTCAGGCCTCGGCCAGCCTGCTGGAAAGCGGCGTGGACGCGCACGGTACGGTGGTGCTGGACTACGGCGATTTCGACGTCACGCTGCACCATTCCAAAGTGAGCGATTCGGTGCTGGCGAGCGAAATCCAGGGCGAAAACGGTTCGCTGGTGATTGAAAAAATCTCTGAATGCCAGACGGTGTCGTTCGTCCCGCGCGGTGGCAAAGCGCAGGATCTGACCCAGCCGCAGCATATCAACACCATGCTGTATGAGGCCGAAGTATTTGCACGGCTGATAGAAGAAAATGAAGTTAATCATCCGGGTCTGGCGGTGAGCCGAATCACTTCCGCGCTACAAACCGAGATCCGCCGTCAGACCGGCGTCGTGTTCCCGGCGGATAACGCAGATGCGCCAATCCCCGCGTAAAACTGTGTAAAAGGCAGGTTGCAGGACATTGACCCCCTGAATGTCCTGTCATACTTTGTTACCTGCAAAGGGGAGTAACTTCATCGCCGGTGGATCGTCATTACGATGCGTGTCACAGCGCATCCGGTCGCCGGGCAACATCAGAGAAATACAGTTCGTTTCTCTGATGTTGTAAGTGAGACCTTGCCGGAAGGCGAGGTCTGTGCATGAAACACGCAACGGCTGACGTCTTCTGACATCAGCCGTTTTTGTTTTTATGCCTGTGAAGGAGCTTTTTTATGAATACAGTCGGCACACCGTTGTTGTGGGGCGGATTCGCTGTGGTGGTGGTTATTATGCTGGCGGTCGATCTGCTGTTACAGGGTCGGCGCGGCTCGCATACGATGTCGATGAAACAGGCCGCCGTCTGGTCTCTGGTCTGGGTCAGCCTTTCTCTGCTGTTTAATGCGGCTTTCTGGTGGTATCTCGTTTCAACCGAAGGACGCGCCGTGGCCGATCCGCAGGCGCTGGCGTTTCTCACCGGCTATCTGATTGAAAAAGCGCTGGCGGTGGATAACGTCTTCGTCTGGCTGATGCTGTTCAGCTACTTTGCCGTACCGCCCGCGCTCCAGCGCCGGGTGCTGATTTACGGCGTGCTGGGAGCGATTGTCCTGCGTACGATCATGATTTTCGCGGGCAGCTGGCTTATCACCCAGTTTGACTGGCTGCTGTACGTCTTCGGCGCGTTCCTGCTGTTTACCGGGGTGAAGATGGCGCTGGCGAAGGAAGACGAGACCGGGATTGGTGAAAAACCGGTGGTGCGCTGGCTGCGAAGCCACCTGCGGATGACGGATACCATCGAAAGCGAGCACTTTTTCGTGCGTAAAAACGGCCTGCTGTTTGCGACACCGCTTCTGCTGGTGCTGATTATGGTTGAGCTGAGCGACGTCATTTTTGCGGTGGACAGCATTCCGGCGATTTTCGCAGTGACTACCGATCCGTTTATCGTGCTGACCTCTAACCTGTTTGCGATCCTCGGTCTGCGCGCGATGTACTTCCTGCTGGCGGGCGTGGCAGAACGCTTCTCAATGCTGAAATACGGCCTGTCGGTGATCCTGGTGTTTATCGGTATCAAAATGCTGATCGTTGATTTTTATCATATCCCGATTGCCGTCTCGCTGGGCGTGGTGTTTGGAATTCTGACGCTGACGCTGCTGATCAACGCGTGGGTGAACCGGCAGAATGATAAAAGGCAGCCAGGGTGATTCAGGTAGGGAGATTTCTGGTCAGGAAGGCGTTATACCCGCAATTCCCTCTCCCTTAAGGGAGAGGGTTAGGGTGAGGGGGAGTACAGGCACGCAGTCACCCTCTCCCCCCATACGCTCCTACAGCCCCAGCGCCTTTTTCACTACCGGTTCAGCCGGTTGCCCATCGCGGCCGGTCACGCCGTTCAGCCACTGGCTCACCAGTTCCGGGCGCTTCGCCAGTTCCGCGCGGGCGGCGGCGTTAACGTCCTGCTTATCATCCAGCACGCGGGTAATGACCGCATTCTCAATCGCGACGTCAAACTTAAGCTGGCTGAAGAAGCGGTTCAAATTCGGGCAGTCGCTGGCGAAGTCTTTACGCGTTACGGTGTTTACCGTTGCGCTGCCGTAGTTCGGCCCGAACCATTTATCGCCGCCGCTCAGATAGGTCAGCGGGAAACGGGTGTTCATGGCGTGCGGCTCCCAGCCGAGGAAAACAATCCACTCTTTGCGGCTCACCGCGCGGCTGACCTGCGCCAGCATTCCGCTTTCACTCGATTCGACAATATTCCATTTTTCCAGGCCAAAATCATGCTGGTCGAGCATCTTTTTGATGTTCTGATTGGCAGGCGCGCCCGGCGCGATCCCGTAAATCTTATGCCCGAACTTATCGGCATATTTTTGCAGATCGGCGAAGTCTTTCACGCCCGCGTCAGAGACATATTTCGGCACCGCGAGGGTGAATTTCGCGGCAGGCAGATTCGCGCCGATCACTTTAATATCCTGCCCCGGATTAAACTTAGCGATCACCGGCTCCTGCGCGGGCATCCAGTTGCCGAGGAACACGTCGAGCTGGCCGGATTTCAGCCCCTGAAACGCCAGCGCCACCGACAGATTCTGCACCTTTTGCTGATAGCCCAGCGCGTTCAGCACCACGCCGGACAGCGCGTTGGTGGCGGCGATATCGGTCCAGCCCGGATCGGACTGATTGACCACCGCGCAGCGATCCGCTTCGGCTGCCGAAGAGGTGACGGGGGCCAGCGCTGCCGTTGCCAGCAGCAGGAAAGTGGTTATGTTTTTTGCCTTCATCATTGCTCTCCGACATTATTTTTTTGGGGACGCGGATAGCGGGCGAATGCTTCCTGCTCATCCAGCGTCTGGTGGTTACGAATAAAGCGCTGCGAGGCCTGCTGATGGGGCTGAAAGTCCCACTGCGGGATCGCATCCCGGCCCGCAACGCGGGTTAAAAAGAGACGTTTTTGCTGGCTTGCCAGCACCTTCTGATGCAGATCGTCCAGATCCCAGCGCGCGGCCACTTCATCGGCAAAAGCCTGCGCCACGTCGCGATAGCGCGGATCGGTGGCGAGGTTATGTCGCTCATGCGGATCGTCCACCAGGTTAAAAAGCTGCGGCGCTTCGTGCCAGACGAAGATGTATTTCCACGGTCCCCGACGGATCATCACCTGCGGACCGACCGCGCCCTCTGCCAGATACTCGGCGCACGCGCCGTCCGGGCCTGCCTCACCGCGCAGATGCGGCACCAGGCTGCGCCCGTCCAGCGGGGCCACGGCGTGAGCGCTGCGGTCTTCGCCGCTGGCAAGCTCTACCAGCGTCGGCAGCAAATCCACCAGTGACACGCTCTCCGCCACCCGGCGTGCGGCAAAACGTGTCGGGTTATGTACGATGAACGGAATGCGCACCGCATTCTCAAAAAACGACATTTTGTACCACAGGCCGCGCTCGCCGAGCATTTCACCGTGATCGGCAATCACCATCACCACCGTGTTTTCCGCAAGCCCGGTTTCCTCCAGCGTTTTGACGATTTCGCCAAAGCAGTCATCGACGTAGGCCAGCGCGCCGTAATAGGCATGACGCGCCCGGCGGATGTGTTCTTCCGTCAGCAACCCGTCCTCAAGTTGGTACATTTCACGCAGCCGCTTCGAGTGCGGATCGTCCTCAATCTCCCACGCGCTGACCTGCGGCAGATCGACCTCGGCGGCGTTGATCCGATCCAGATAACGTTTCGGGATCGCAAACGGATCGTGCGGATGAGTCAGCGACAAATGCAGCAGGAACGGCTGTTCGTCCGGGCGACGGGCGGCGTCGTACAGCCGCTGGCGTGCGAGAAACAGCGCCTCGTCGTCAAAATCCAGTTGATTGGTGCGCACGCATTCGCCCGCTTCCAGCACCGAACTCATATTGTGATACCAGTCGAGCCGCCGGGTCGGGTTCTGCCAGTCCGGGGTCCAGCCAAAATCGGCGGGATAAATATCGGTTGTCAGTCGCTCATCAAAACCGTGCAGTTGATCCGGGCCGCAGAAGTGCATTTTGCCGGACAGCCAGGTGCGGTAGCCCTGCTCGCGCAGATAGTGGCAGAAGGTCGGCGAATCGGCATGAAATTCGGCGGCGTTGTCGTACACCGCATTTTTCGACAGATACTGCCCGGTCATTAATGACGCTCGCGACGGTGCGCACAGCGGGCTGTTGCAGTACGCCGATTCAAAGACGACCCCTTCGCGGGCTAATTTATCGATATTCGGCGTCAGGCTGACATTATTTCCATAAGTGCGTAATGCGCTCGCTGTTAACTGATCCGCCATAAGAATAACGATATTCGGTTTATTTATAAGCATGATACCGCCAAAGATAAAATTAATTCTGGAACCGTGATATTTTTATCGCACGCGAATTTCACGCTGTGAAGTCATTATTTTATTATCGTGGCATAAGGTGCAATTATGGCAGGAAAATTACAGCTCCCTCCGTTACAGGTTTTAGTGGTATTTGAAGCTGCCGCGCGCCACGGTAATTTTACCGCTGCCGGAAGTGAGCTGGGGCTGTCGCAGCCTGCGGTCAGCCAGCGCATTCAGTTGCTGGAAAGTCTGCTGGACGCGCCGCTGTTTGAGCGCCGCCATCGCGGGGTGCAGCTTACAGAAGCGGGCAACAGCCTGTATCACATCGTGCGTAGCAGCCTGAACGATATCAGCGAGCAGCTTGAGCGCACGCGCCACCAGCGCAGCGTGCTGCGTATTGATACCGATATGGGCTTCGCCAGCTACTGGCTGATGCCGCGTATGAACGCGATTCAGGCGCTGATCCCAGGCGTTGAAGTGCAGGTTTCCACCTCGCCCAATGACTATAATTTTCGCGACAGCAACGCTCCGCTGACCATCTGTTTTGGCGGCGGCAACTGGCCGGGCGCGCAGGCGCAGCGGCTGTTCCCGGAGAACGTGGTTCCCGTATGTAATCAACATATTAAGCGCGAACTGGGCGATAATCCTGACCCGGCCATGCTACTGCGCTTTCCGTTACTGAAGCTGCCGGATACCCGCCCCCAGCGCTGGCTGACGTGGGAGGACTGGTTTCGTCAGCAGCGGCTGCAACCCGGTGATATCATCGCTTCGCGCACCTTCAACGCTTATTCGCTGGTGGTGCAGGCAACGCTTGAAGGACAGGGCATCGCGCTGGGCTGGCGGCCGCTGATCGCCCCGCTACTGACCAGCGGTGAACTGGCCGTTTGCGGGCCGGAGATGCGTACTGAACGCGGCTATTTTTTAATTTCTTCGGCCACTAAACCGTTATCGCCGCAGCAGCAAAAAGTAAAATCCTGGTTATTAGATGAAGCCTGGAATTTTCATCATTCCGGGATCGCTTTGCCATAATAGTTATAAGCTAAGTAATAAATTAACTATTAAAATAAAGCAAAATACCTCGCTGCCCGGCTTTATTTTAAGGTAGGGTGTATTTGCTCCCGTAAAATATGTGATAGCGCTATGACAAAACCGATAATCGAACTCCGCCAGGTGAATAAATACTATTCAGATGGCGCACAAAAATCTTTTTTTTCCCGGCAGCGATCGTCGTCATCAGTTCATGCCCTGAACGACATCAACCTGCAAATTTTTCCCGGTGAGATTTTCGTCATCGTCGGGCTGTCCGGGTCGGGTAAATCGACGCTGCTGCGCACTCTTAACCACCTGATCCCGCCGGAAGAAGGCGAGGTGACGTTTGAACAGCAGTCGCTGGCCGGGCTGTCGGCGGCGGCGCTGATCGCCCTGCGCCGACAGCATATCGGCATGGTTTTTCAGTCTTTTGCTCTGTTTGACGAGCGCACCGTGCTGGATAACGTCGCCTTTGGCCTGGAAGTGGCGGGCGTTGAAAAAGGCGAACGCCAGCACAGGGCCGGGGAGATGCTGGAGAAAGTCGGCCTTGCCGCCGTTGCCAGCCAGTATCCGCGCCAGCTTTCCGGCGGGATGCAGCAACGCGTCGGGCTGGCGCGGGCGCTGGTGGTCAATCCTTCGGTGCTGCTGATGGACGAAGCCTTCTCCGCGCTGGACCCGATTATCCGCCGCGAGATGCAGGCGCTGCTGCTGAGTTTGCAGGCTGAACACCAGCGGACGGTGGTCTTCGTCACGCACGATATGGAAGAAGCGCTGCGCCTCGGCTCGCGTATTGCCATTATGGAGAAAGGCAGGCTGGTGCAGGTCGGTGCGCCGGAAGCGCTGATTAACGCCCCTGCCACCCCCTACGTGCGCCACTTTTTTTCCGGCGTGGATGTTTCACGCTGGCAACTGGCAGAGAACTACGCCGACGTCTGGCCCACGCATTAAGCAGAGAATGATATGGCATATCCTTTAGACTTTAGCCGCGAGATCGACAGCGGTATTCGCGCGCTGCTGACCCACGCGGGCGGTTTTTTTGACGGCCTCGCAGCGGTAATTGACGGCTTCGCGGGCGGGCTGGAGACGATGATTAACTGGCTTAACCCGTGGGGGCTGGTGGTGCTGACGGTGGCGCTGGGTCTGTGGCGCATTGGCAAGGGTTTTGCCCTGTTCGCCCTCCTCGCCACTCTGTACATCATTTACAGCGGCTATAGCGATCACGCGGCGGTGACACTGGCACTCACGCTGTCCTCCACCTTTTTTAGCCTGCTGTTCGGCATTCCGCTCGGCATCTGGAGCGCGCGGCGCGCGGCGGTCGGCAGCATCGTGCGTACCCTGCTCGACTTTATGCAGACCATGCCCGCCTTCGTGTATCTGATCCCGGCGACCATTCTGTTCGGGCTGGGACGTCCGCCAGGCATTTTCGCTACCGTGCTGTTCTCAATGCCGCCGGTGGTCCGGCTGACCGACCTCGGTATTCGTCAGGTGAATGCCGCACGCATTGAGGCGGGGCTGGCGTTTGGCTGTACGCCGTGGCAACTGCTGTGGAAAGTTCAGCTTCCGGCCGCGCAGCCCGCGATTATGGCGGGCATCAACCAGACCATTATGATGGCAATGTCGATGGTGATCATCGCCTCAATGGTCGGCGCGGGCGGGCTGGGTAATGATATTCTCAGCAGCATTCAGCAACTGGATATCGGCCCCGGCCTGCAAAGCGGGATTGTGGTGGTGCTGATGGCGATCCTGCTCGACCGGCTCTCCGCCAGCTTTGCCCGCCGCCATCACTGAGGATTATCAGGGCTGCTGATACCGACGACGCAGCAGCTCGCATTCAAACAGGAACTCCAGCCCTTCAAGCTGACGACGCGCCTCGCTGACGTCTTTTCCCCAGCAGGTCAGGCCGTGACCGCGCAGCAGAAACCCGTAGCGCAGCGGCCGGGTCCGGGCGTAGTCGGCAATGCGGCTCGCCAGCGCGTCGATATCCTGATCGTTGTCGAAAATGGCGATCGGCACGCTATCCAGATGACTGTGCTGCCCGCCCAGCGTTTTCTGCATTTCATACCCGCTCAGCACCAGCGCCGCACCGGTTTCAATGCGCGACAGCACCGTGGCATTCACCGTGTGCACATGCAGCACCGCGTTGGCGTCAGGGAACAGGCGATAAATCAGGGTATGCAGGCCGGTCTCTGCCGAGGGCTTACGCCCGGACGGCGCGGTATTGCTGGCGATCTCCACCTGTAAAAAATCGCCGGCGGTGAGCGTGCCTTTGTCGCGCCCCGACTCGCTCAGCCAGCACCAGGTTTCATCCTGCCGCACCGACATATTACCGCCGGTGGCCGGAGCCCAGCCTTTCGCGCCGATCCAGTGACAGGTGCTGACTAACTGCGTGAGTCTTTGTTGCCACATACCGGCTCCTTTTTTAGACGTCTGTATGGCTATTCAGCCGATACTAACATCCCTCCCGGGGCAGGACAATGCTTCGATATTCGCGGAATGAATATGCGGAAGCACATTCATTCCGCTGACCGCAGCGCTCTTCGGAGTAGCGCGGCGGCTGGAGAGAAGTGTAATCCGGCGGCGGGCTGGCGCAACCGGCAGAGCGACGTTTTGCGAGTGGCCTTCAGGAATCGGCCTCAGATATAGCGTTTGCCTTTTTTCGTCCCGAACGGTTTACCTTTAAAGACGTGCGGACCGTCTACCGTCAGGATGACCTTATCGCCCTTGCGGGTCAGCCACGGCGTATCCTCGCTGTTTTCTTCAGAGGTGACGCCTACCGGGCTTAGCGTGATATTGTCTTCGTCAATTTCAATCAGGCCGATCACATAGGTATAGATGCCTTCGTCATCGTCCGGCCCGCTGGCAAAATCATAGGCACACTCGACGACCTGCTCGCCGTATTCCATGCGCATGGTCGGCCTGAGGGACGCGACGGAGACGGCACCGTTGCCGACCGCCGAGTAGACGCTGCACACGATCGCCACTTTGCCACCCATCAACCGTGAGATCGCCGGGTTAATCTCTACCGTTTCGGTGCCCGGCGCAGAGGCGCTGGCGGCCACCACATCGCCGCGGTGGAAAATCCACGGATAATCATTGAACGAGCCGGGATGATCCGGGGCGCAGACCAGCGACATCTGCCCGTCGGGCCGTAAAATGCCAATACGCAGATCGAGATCGTCGTTATCTTCACCGTCGCCGTTGTCGATCCACGTCGCGCTGACCCGGATACTCGCCGGGGCCGCCGCGCCTTTAATCAGCGAGACTTTATGGCTGGTGTCGGGTTTGGTGAGGGTGACTTTCTTCAGGCTGACGGCGGGGGTGACGGGCGCGGGCGCTTCCACTTCGATGCCGTAGTAGTTGCACAACCCTGCCAGCCCGGAGTTGAACCCCTGCCAGACCGAGCGGGCTTTGTTTTCGCCGTTGCGCACGTACAGATCGAGGACGATGATCCCGGTTTCCTGGCTAAACTGGCCGGGCGTAAGTTCCAGGCTATGGTCGCCGGTGACGATTTGTGCTTTTAAATCCTGCACGCTGGCAAATCCCCCCGCCCCGCTGTCCTGGGTCAGGGTGACGGCTATTTTGGTAATGCCTGCGGGAAGGCGGCTGAGATCAAAATCAATCGCGTGGGTAACGGTGGTGCCGCTGGTGCCTGGGGCGATAAAGACGGCGGTGCCGGAGGCATGACGCGGCGCATTGAAAAACACCATATCATCGTCCGAGGTGACTTTACCGGCGGCGGTGACCAGAAAAGCGGTGAGATTAACGTCAAGGTTGCTGTCTGCACGGTGGGTAACGCGGACCTGTCCGCTGGCCCCGGAGAGTGAGGTATTCTCCCCCGGTTTTAATGATTGATTCATGGTTCCGTCCTTCCCTTTTGGCTTAAAAAGTCCCCTCTGGTTTATCACAGCCAGTCACCTGATGGAATCCATAATATGCTGGCGCAACCAGATATGAGAGGGATCGCGATGTACGCGTTCATGCCACAGCATCATCATATCGAACCCGGCTATCTCCAGCGGCGGCTCGACGATTTTCAGCGCGCTGGCATGTTTCACCAGCCGTTCCGGCAGCATCGCCACCAGATCGGTATTCGCCAGCGTCTCCAGCATAAATAAAAAATGCGGCACCGACAGCACCACCCGCCGCGACAGACCTTTATTTGCCAGCGCGACGTCGGTCGCGGCACTAAAACCGCCGCCATCCGGGGAGACGATCACCTGCTCCATTTCACAGAACTGCGCAAGTGTGGGTCGCCGCTTCAGGCCCGGATGATCCGCACGTCCTGCCAGCACGTATCGTTCGGTAAACAGATGCCGCTGATGCAGCGACGGCGGCGCGCCGTCGCGGGTGTGGAAAATCAGATCCACCTCCTGCTGCCCGGCCTGGCGAACGATCTGCTCCGGGCGAAGTTCCAGCACCGCCAGACGGGTACCGGGGGAGACGGCCCGTAACCTTCGCAGCGCGGGCAGAATAATGACCGCTGCCATATAGTCGGTGGCAACGATGCGCCAGGTGACGCTGGCCTGCGCCGGATCAAAGGCGTTCGGCGGGGCGACGGCGCGCTCCAGCGCATCCAGCGCCTGACGCAGCGGCTCGCGTAACGCTTCGGCTCTGGCGGTCGGCTGCATTCCGCGCGGACCGGGCAGCAACAGCGGATCGGCAAAAATCTCCCGCAGGCGCGCCAGTTGGATGCTCACCGAAGGCTGCGACAGATTCAGCCGCTGTGCCGCGCGCGTGACATTATGCTCGGTCAACAGCACGTCCAGCGTCAGCAGAAGGTTGAGATCCACACGGCTTAAATTAATCATGGCTATACCTGTTATTACAGCAATTAATTTCTACTATATCTGCCCGCGCCTTACCATGCAGTCTCTTTCTCATCACAGGCTGACACTATGAATATCCTGATTATTTACGCTCACCCGGAACCGCGTTCGCTTAACGGTTCATTAAAAGACATTGCCGTCGCGCACCTTGAAAGCGCGGGCCACCGTGTTCAGGTTTCCGATCTCTACGCCATGCAGTGGAAAGCGCAGATTGATGCCGCCGACACCCTTGCGCCGTTACGCGGCGAACATTTCGACGCCTCGCTGGATTCGCAGTACGCCTTCGCGCATGGTATGCAGAGCGAAGACATTGCCCGCGAGCAGGAGAAATTAATCCAGGCCGACGCGGTGATTTTTCAGTTCCCGCTGTGGTGGTTTTCGATGCCAGCGATCCTCAAAGGCTGGATCGATCGCGTCTACGCTTACGGCTTTGCCTACGGCGTCGGCGAACATAACGATCGCCACTGGGGCGACCGCTATGGCGAAGGCAGGATGGCGGGCAAACGTGCGATGCTCGTCGTCACCACCGGCGGCTGGGAATCACATTACGGCCCGCGCGGCATTAACGGCCCCATCGACGATATTCTGTTCCCCATCCAGCACGGGATGCTGCACTACCCCGGCTTCGACGTCCTGCCGCCGCTGGTGATTTACCGCACCGGACGCATTGATGAACAACGTTTTGCCGCACACCGCCGGGAACTCATCCAGCGGCTGGACAACCTTTTCCACACCGCCCCGCTGCCGTTCCGCAAGCAGAATGCAGGGGAGTATAAGATCCCGGAGCTGACGCTGCGGGACGGGGTAAAGGATGGCGAGGTGGGATTTGGGGTGCATTTGATGGGGTGAGTGAATTCTGTGGCACGGCAGAGTGTTACCTCTTGCCATCTCTACACCAAGGACACTTAAAAGGGTCCTTGGTGTAGAGATAAAATATACTATGGAGTAGTGCAATTTTTGGGGAAGTGCTGTGAATAAACTAAACGCCGTGACCACATTTAATCGTTGGAGTAATCAGGGACGCTACGTTTTCCATTTAAATGACATCCGTAACATGTTTAATGATGAAGTGGAACGTGCGCTCAAGTCGTCACTTTGAAGCGATTTATTCCTGCTGCGGTATACGCCACCAGCCTGGAGAAGGAAGGATTTACATCATATCTGCTGGATACGCTGACTGAATTATTCACCCGGTTAAAAAAAGAAATTTATTCTGACCAGGATGCCGGGCCGCGTTTCATCTTGTAGGACAGGTTTCGCTGGTGGTTCCCGGGTAAATCATCCTCCGCCCCGTCGGCTAACGACTCTCGCTTGCCGCCCTCCGCCAAAAGCAGCATAATCGAGCACAATAAATCAACAACGAGCACAATCCAGCATTACCGCTGGCAAGCCGTTACTTGAGGAGGTAAAGATGAAAGTGGCACATATCGCGCTGTGGACGCGTGACCTTGACGCGCAGGTCGCCTTCTGGCGCTCGTTTTTTAACGGCACCAGCAACGATAAATACATCAGCAAAAATCGCCCTGGCTTTGCGTCGCACTTCATTACTCTCGACGATGGCCCGACGATTGAGCTAATGACTCTCTCCGCGCTGGACGAGGCTCCCGGCAATAAAGAGTTTTCCGGCTGGGCGCACATTGCCCTGAACGTGGGCCCCAAAGCGGATGTGGATGCCCTGGCCGAACGCGCGCGCCAGCAGGGCATTTTGCTCAGCGCACCGCGCACCACCGGTGACGGATTTTATGAAGCGGTGATTGCCGATCCCGATGGCAACCTGATCGAACTGGTCGCGGACGCGTAACCTCCGCTTACTCCTCTCTGCTCTGGATCTTCTCCAGATAGTCTTCAAGCTGGTGCCGCCGGAGATAGTCGCTCACCTCCCGCGCCCAGCGTTCTCCGCTGCCGAGCACCGCCCGGCTGACGGTGGCGGCGTGCAGGTAGCGCGTATCGTAGAGATTGATCAGCATCTGGTTCATCGCATCCACATTAAAATCCGGCTTTTTCTGCCGCTGTAGTTCCAGCGAGCGCAGAATGCGTGCCTGTTTCTCCGGGTCCGGCGCAATCACCTGCTCGTGTAATTCGCCGATCACCAGGAACTCCGGCGGAATGCCCTCTTCCCTCGCCGCCTGAAACCGGTAATGTCCGTCCAGGATCACATACGATGCCAGCCCGGCGACATACCAGACGAGGACCGGCGGCAGGGTTCCTTCGCGGCTTTTCTTGCGCCACCACTTCAACCGCCCGGCGTTTACATCCACTGGATAGCGCCCCAACAGCAGATTGCCGCCCCACCACCAGTCCACCAGCCGCACCTTATCCGGCTGGGTCAAATCGGGCAGATCTTCGGCGTAAAGCGTCCAGTCGCAGCCCATTTTGTCCGCGCTGGTCGGTGACTGAAAATGCCAGTTCTCCACGGTAAACGGCTTTTTGAGGGAGTATGGTGCGTTATTTTTCACCTGCGTCATGGGTCGCAGCAGCCAGCGTCGGGCGGGCAGCAGCGATGCCGTCATCAACTGGCGGGCAAAATAGCGGCACCACTCACGAGTCCAGGCCTCATGTCCTTTATGAAGGATAGCTTCGATGTCCTGCGAGGTGATGGGCGGCAGCAGCTCCTGCTGGTCACGGTGATCGGCATTAAACACCAGCCAGACGCCGGAGTAGTCTTTCAGTACCGTCGCCCAGAACAGCGTCTCGCCGCGCACCTGCAACGCCATTCGCTGATGATGACCGCTTTGCATGTCCAGCGGACGCGTGCTGGCGTCGTTCTCACGCACGATGAGTTCAAGACCCTGCCAGCGGTCATTACGGTCGAGGAAGTCTTGCCACCAGAAGTCAGACATGTGGGGGGCTCCGGGGGTTGGGGTTATTTTTTATTAACGCGAAGAGTTGCACTTTATCCCGTTCAGGCCGTGTTGACCAGTCAGGGTGGAAGGTCCGCAATTATCACCGGGGTGACAGAACATCGGCTTGCAAATCTGCAAACCGTAGTTTAGAGAAAGGGTCAGAGAAGAGTTTGAAAGCGACTGATGTTAATCTAATTCTTGCCCCATTGATTAACACTGTACAGTGAGTACGCGTTACCTTAACCAAAGAATAAGTAAGGTTACAGCAGAGGAAACATATGATGGATCTTTTGGATAGTGTTGAAGCAGGTAAGCTGTCGCTCAGTGAATTGATAGATACTCTGGCTGAAGATAATAATTATCCTACTTCCAGGTGGAATCAGCGATATCGTGAATTTACGATGCTGCTACAGCAGACCTCAACATTCGCAGAGCCCGAAACGGATGATTTGGTCAAACGACTTTGGTATGAACGTGATAACGGCATTGCCAGTATTCGTCAGGGCGTGCCCTCTTTGGCGGAATATCAGCAGAGTCTGCCCTTACTCAGAGAACTGACCGAGCGCATCCATCAGCAACCGGATGAATCAACCTACCAATATGTTGGTAGCGCACTGCAACAGGCCAAAGAAACCGGGCTATTAAAGCGGATGTACTGGAGTTTGAGAAACCGTGTTTTTGCCGCTTTTTCGCCAGAAACCTGCACCAGTACCGTGGATGAAAATGCGTTTGCAAAAGCGGCTGATTTTCTGAATAAACAATTCCACCTCGGTTTGGCACTAAACGGAAATTGGTTGCAGAAAAATCATGAACTGAAACAAACCCTACAAGCTCAGTCTCCCAATGCAGATCCTTATTACGTAAATATGGCTATCTGGCATCTCTATGAATTATTACGCGAACGCGACAATGAACAAAAACAGGAGAAAATAGCCAGCACCCCATCGACAGTCAGCGATGAGTTAACGGGCATTAAGTCCCTACCGCATTCACCTGTGAACATGATCTACTTTGGTCCTCCTGGCACTGGCAAAACCTTCACGTTGCAACAGAAGATGAAAGAGTACACCTCTCAGGCTGCGCCCACCGATCGCGATGCCTGGCTCGATTCTCGCCTTGAATCGTTGAACTGGATGCAGGTTACAGGGCTGGTGCTACTCGATCTCGGTAAACGAGCTAAAGTTCGCCAAATAACCGAACATTTGTGGTTCCAGCGTAAAGCCCTGGTGAATGGCCGCAGCAATAACCTTTCCCAAACAGCCTGGGCGACACTGCAATCGTTCACCGTCCCAGGATCCACCACAGTTGCCTATAAAGGCCGTCGTGACCCGGCGATATTCGACAAAACCGCCGATAGTGAATGGTTCCTGGTTGAATCCCAGTTAGAGCAAGTGGATGAGCTGCTTTCTCTTTATGCAGAGTTAAAGCAAGGTCCTAAATCTGCCGAAGCCATCCAGCGTTTTGCGGTGGTTACTTTCCATCAATCATACGGCTATGAAGAATTTATCGAAGGTATTCGCGCTCGCTCTGATGAGAGTGGCAATATCTCCTACCCTATTGAGCCGGGTATCTTTATGCGCTTGTGTCAGCGTGCCAATGCGGATCCGGCACATCGCTACGCCATTTTCATTGATGAGATCAATCGCGGCAACATCTCCAAAATCTTTGGCGAACTGATCTCGCTGATTGAAGTCGACAAGCGAGCGGGTATGTCCAATGCAATGAGCCTGCAACTGTCTTACAGCGGCGATCACTTTAGCGTGCCCGCCAATGTCGACATCATTGGAGCAATGAATACTGCGGACCGCTCTTTAGCACTGATGGATACTGCTTTGCGCCGCCGCTTCGATTTTGTCGAGATGATGCCAGACCTCTCTTTGCTCAGTGGCATCAAGGTGAAAGGCATTGAACTCGAGTCGTTGCTGGAAAAACTCAATAGCCGCATCGAAGCACTTTACGATCGTGAGCATATGCTCGGACACGCGTTCTTTATGCCTGTAAAAAATACGCTCGATTCCGGTGATGAAGACGCCGCGTTTAAACAACTAAAGATCGCATTCCAGAAGAAGATCATTCCACTGTTGCAGGAATACTTTTTCGATGACTGGAACAAGATCAGGCTGGTGCTGGCAGATAACCAAAAGCCAGATGACAGCCTACAGTTCGTGATTGAGAAAACCGACGATCTGGATACGCTTTTTGGTAATAACCATGCTTTACGACGTCACGATCAGCAATCGACAGCTTATGAGCTGGAAGCATTTGATCAAGAGATCTGGAATATGCCACAGGCTTATCGCGCTATTTATCAGCCACAGCAGACCCTCCTGGACGAGCAGGCTGTAAACCATGGATGAAGTGATTTCTGTTTTTGAATATGATCTGTTAGGCAGTGGAAAAGCGGCTTCAGTCGGCGCAAAGCTGGTCCCCCAACAGGTCTTTGATTATTTAGAAGAGCTTAGCCTGACAAGTATTCAGGGAGGCCAGTTTCTCAAACTCACCTCCCGCTCAGGTTTTAAATTGCTTCAGGTACAGAACTACGCGGGGATGCTTTCTACACCTCACGGTGTACAGCTTGAGATATTGCCTAAAGTTGGTAAAAACCTCACGCATGCGAGTGCACGCGAGGTATTGCTGACGATGCTTAGCCATCTGCCTGGGTTTCGACATATTCAGACCCAGCAAGCTACGCTTCAGGCTCAGCACATGCCTTTGCTTGAGGTTTTTATCAGTCAGTTTTTGCATAGCGTCAGCCAATTGCTTAAACAGGGTTTACGCTCTGACTATGTGAGCGAGCAAGATAATCTGCCTTTTATGAAGGGCAAATTAATGCTTTCTGCACAGTTACGACATAACGTGGTGAATCGTCATAAATTTTGCGTCGATTACGACGACTACATGCCAGATTGTGCAGCCAATCGACTCTTACATTCCGCACTGGATAAGCTAGCCAGTCTGAAACTGTCATCAGAGAATCAACGCTGGCTTTATGAAATGCGCTTTGCTTTTGATGGTATTCCACTGAGTCGGGATATTGAGAACGATATAAATAGCTTACGTCTGGAGCGCGGTATGGCTCATTACAACGAGCCAATGGCCTGGGCGCAGCTGATTCTAAAAGGAATGAGCCCGAGCGCCTTGCAGGGGAATACTGACGCCATATCACTCTTGTTCCCTATGGAGGCAGTATTTGAGTCTTTTGTTGCTCAGACCCTGCCTGACGAATTGCCTTCTCATCTTCACGTTAAATCGCAGGCTGCTATTTATTCGTTGGTGAAGCATGGTTCTGTCGACTGCTTTAAGCTTCGCCCGGACTTGTTAATTCAGTCACGTCACCCGATAAAAATCGACATGGTGATGGATACGAAATGGAAGCTGTTGAATAGCAGCCTGCAAGAAAGATCACGGTATGGCCTGGCACAATCCGATTTCTATCAAATGTTTGCCTACGGCCAAAAATATCTTGATGGAAAAGGGGAGATGTATCTGATTTATCCTGCCCACGATGAATTTGACCAACCGATACAGCAGCACTTTGCTTTTTCGGAGACCTTAAAATTATGGGTTGTGCCATACCGGATAACGGCGAAGCGCGGAAAGAGGATGATGTGGATGGGTAATATGGGTGGTGCATAGGACGTATTTAGAAGCATTTTTTACATGCCAGATCCTGCATTGAGCGCAGTATCCATGGCTAACCTGGTCAGCATCCGGGAAAACGGCTTGAGTCGGCGTTGGTTTAAGACCTTTAATCAGTTTCGCCGAAAGAGCTTTAACAGTTTTTTATTAATAACTTTCCTGCGTCCGTTATCAGAGAGAACATATAAAAAAGTGGATGATCCTGCCAGAATCCGGCGTATGCTGAAAAGCCTGACCACATAACATTTATTATGTGGCCAGGTGTCAATTAAACAGTTGGATGATTTTCATTTAAATTCTAATGAAAATAAAAATCAATCTCACCATTTGTTGGGCTTTTATCTACGATTACAGTATTCTTTCCGCTAGGTGTGGGAAGCCCTTCGCCAGTGACATACCAATTTAGCTCATCAGGAAGAATTGCCCCCTCAGTCAGGGTAACGTTAATCTCCCTCATTGCACAGAACAAACTTGACGGAACCTGACGCATATCCTGTGTGTAAGATTCAAAACACTCAACCAGTGTTGCTGCTTCTTTGTCACTCATAATCTCCAGGTCTAATTCAGGATAGCCCTCAAATGAAGTATTATATGCCCACAAGTCATCTACAATGCCCATAAACGTCACAATACCGGTTAGTTCATCTCCGGGGTTAACATCTTCATAAGAACTATAAAAATAATGTACACCGTCAACTGTGGCCCAGTTGCTGATTTCATATTTAGGACCATGATACCCCCATGAAAGTACAGGCTGGAATACACCATAACTTAATCCATTCCAGATATAAAACAGACCGTATGGCTCGGTAACCTCCGGAATATCAGGCACTGTCCAGGTTGTTTTGAATGATGAAATATTGTTGATATCATATCGTACAGTATATCCGGGATATTCTTCCGGGGACATCACATTCCCATTTTTGTCAAGTTTGACTGGATTTGACGGCCGTGGTTCTGTAATACCAAAATCTTTAATAATTTCACCGGTAAATTTATTGATAACAACCAGATGCTTATTGTGTCGAATACATACGCGCATAGTATTATCGACTTCGAAAACTTTATCTTCATCTACATAACCATATGGAGCAGGTACTAATTTTTGTGGTTTCATCTGAATTTCCTTTTAACAATTATTGTATATTGATGAGCAAACTTAAATTAACGCAACCGTTAACCAGTTGATATGCGCTATCTTTTTGATATTGCATTAACCGAATTAAGTTAACGGTACAAATAAACATTACAGGAGACGAAAATTCCGCATCGCTCAAAATATAGTTAATAAAAGTCTTAAAAAGGAACAGGTACTTTACTCTGAATAGACTACTCAATAATGCGGACAGTAGAAGCCTCTTAACTTAAGAGACAAGCCGGGATAGATGACTCACTTTGTTTCAATGTTTTCCGGGCTGGCAACTGCTCAGGTTCAGGTATTTCATCAGACGCCCTGCAGGATAGCGGCTCATCGGGGATACGCTTTGTTTTCTTATTCATGGAGTCACCTGTTTTGTGTTGAGTTAAGAATATTATCTCTGTTCAGGTGGCCCAATTTACCGTGTCACTACAGAAAGCAAAACGCCCGCAGGGTTTATCCTGCGGGCGTTTTTAAATGGTTGAAGCTGACCGTTAAGCCGCGTTCTTTTCATAGA
>DIJC01000017.1:33543-153833 GCA_002421005.1 Enterobacteriaceae bacterium UBA5654
TTATCCTGCGGGCGTTTTTAAGAAGTTGAAGCTGACCGTTAAGCCGGGTTCTGTCGTGGACAGTCATTCATCTAGGCCAGCAATCGCTCACTGGCTCAAGCAGCCTACCCGGGTTCAGTACGGGCCGTACCTTATGAACCCCTATTTGGCCTTGCTCCGGGTGGAGTTTACCGTGCCGCGAACTGTTGCCAGACGCGCGGTGCGCTCTTACCGCACCCTTTCACCCTTACCTGATCCCGCTTGCGCGGGCCATCGGCGGTTTGCTCTCTGTTGCACTGGTCGTAGGCTTGCGCCTCCCAGGCGTTACCTGGCACCCTGCCCTATGGAGCCCGGACTTTCCTCCCCTCCGCCCGTCTCCCCCGAAGGAGGACGACGACGAAGCGGCGACTGTCTGGTCAGCTTCGGCGCGCAGTATAGAGTGTTTCCACCCTGCTGTCACCTTTCGGTCAACATTCCCACCTGGAGCGTGGCGGCAATATTGCGGGATGCACGATAAATGTTGTCGAAAGCCCCCCTGAACGCTTCCTCCAGCGTCCCAATGCTGGTCAGTACGCTGAATACGGCGTCAATACCATACTGGTGAACAATGCCCACATCGCTGGTCAAACTTCCGGCAATACCAATCACCGGTTTATCATATTTTTTGGCGACGCGCGCCACGCCTACCGGCACTTTGCCGTTAATGCTCTGGCTGTCGATCCGGCCTTCGCCCGTCACGACCCACGTGCAATCGTGAATATGCTCTTCAAGGTTGAGCGCCTGGGTGACAATCTCAATGCCGCTGCGCAGTTCTGCACCGAGAAACGCCATCAGCGCTGCGCCCATGCCGCCTGCGGCACCCGCGCCGGGCACCTGCTTAACGTCCACATCCAGCGATTTTTTGATGATATTGGCGTAGTGATCGAGATTACGATCCAGTTCGATAATCCGCTCTTCAGTAGCCCCTTTTTGCGGCCCGAATACGCGCGATGCGCCTTTTTCACCCGTCAGCGGGTTGGTCACATCGCAGGCCACGCGAATAGTACACTCGCGCAAGCGCGGGTCCAGCGCGGTGATATCAATCGAATCCAGATTAATTAAGCTTCCACCGCCGTTACCGATGTCAGTACCCTGTGCATCGCGGAGTTTGGCTCCCAGCGCCTGCACCATACCCGCACCGCCGTCATTGGTGGCGCTACCGCCAATGCCGATAATAATATTTCTCGCGCCATGTTCCAGCGCCTGCAAAATCAGCTCGCCAGTGCCGCGTGAGGTGGTGATCAGCGGATTACGCTGTGAAGGCGGCACCAGTGCCAGTCCGCTGGCGGCGGCCATTTCAATAAACGCTGTCGTTCCATCGCCGGAAATTCCCCAGCAGGCCTCAACCGGCTCGCCGAGCGGCCCGGTCACCTGCGCGGTATATTCCTGGCCCTGCGTGGCGGCGATCATCGCTTCAACCGTCCCTTCTCCCCCATCAGCGACCGGAACAGAGACATACAGCGCATCAGGAAAGATTTCCCGAAATCCTTTTTCTATTGCCTGAGCTACCTCGCTGGCAGAAAGGCTTTCTTTATAAGAGTCTGGGGCGATTACGATTTTCATAGTGAGTAGCCTGTTACCACGCAACACCGAAGCATTTCTCTTCGGCCTACAAAGGCGTATGTTTCAGGCCCGGCAGCGTCGCGCCGCCGGGCAATACGTTGTTAGCGAGAAATTTCGATTTTCGCCAGTTTTTCGTAGTAGCACGCCAGGGCACTGTGGTCGTCGTTACCGTGACCGTCAGCGCGCAGCGCCTGCATCATTTCCATAACCGCAGCGGTCAGCGGGAGCTGTGCGCCAACACCGTGTGACGTATCCAGCGCGTTCGCCAGATCTTTGATATGCAGGTCAATGCGGAAACCCGGCTTAAAGTTACGATCCATCACCATCGGCGCTTTCGCATCCAGAACGGTGCTGCCCGCCAGGCCGCCGCGAATCGCCTGATACACCAGATCCGGGTTAACGCCCGCTTTGGTCGCCAGGGTCAGCGCTTCAGACATCGCCGCAATGTTTAGCGCCACGATCACCTGGTTTGCCAGTTTAGTGACGTTACCCGCGCCAATATCGCCAGTGTGAACAACAGAGCCTGCCATCGCTTTCAGCAGATCGTAATACTTGTCGAAAATAGCTTTATCGCCGCCGACCATCACCGACAGGGTGCCGTCGATGGCTTTCGGTTCACCGCCGCTGACCGGCGCATCCAGCATATCCACGCCTTTTGCCTTCAGCGCTTCGCTGATTTCACGGCTCGCCAGCGGCGCGATGGAGCTCATATCAATAACGACCGTGCCCGCTTTCGCGCCTTCAATAATGCCGCCTTCACCCAGCGCCACTTCTTTAACGTGCGGGGAGTTCGGCAGCATGGTGATGATCACGTCACACTGCTCTGCAATCGCTTTCGCCGTCGTCGCGGTTTCTGCGCCTGCCGCCACCAGTTCAGCAACGACGTCAGGATTACGGTCAGAAACCACCAGCGAGTAACCGGCTTTAATGAGGTTTTTGCTCATTGGTTTGCCCATAATACCCAGACCAATGAAACCTACTTTAATCGTCATAATTGCGTCTCTCTCTTCTTTCGGTGGTTATTTCTTAAAGGAATCAGCCAGTTTCTGCGTCGCACCACGGAACACACCCAGATCGCTGCCAACGGCAACAAAGGTTGCGCCCATTTCCAGGTAGCGGCGCGCGTCGGCGTCAACCGGTGCCAGAATGCCGCACGGTTTGCCGTGGGCTTTCGCGCTGGCGAAAATGTGCTTGATGCACTGCTGAACGTCAGGATGGGAAGCATTGCCCAGATGACCCAGCGCGGCGGCCAGATCGCTTGGGCCGACAAAAATACCATCCACGCCGTCAGTCGCAGCGATCGCGTCAACGTTGTCAACGCCCTGCTGGCTTTCGATCTGCACCAGAATGGTGATGTTTTTGTTGGACTGGGCGAAGTAATCCGGCACGGTGCCAAACATATTGGCGCGGTGGGATACGGACACGCCGCGAATACCTTCCGGCGGATAGCGGGTTGATGCCACCGCGCGAACCGCTTCTTCTTCCGTTTCAACAAACGGGATCAGGAAATTGTAGAAACCGATATCCAGAAGACGCTTGATGATTACCGGCTCGTTAGTCGGCACACGAACCACCGGGGCGCTGGAACTGCCCTTCAGTGCCATCAGTTGCGGAATAAATGTGGAGATATCGTTCGGCGCATGTTCGCCATCCAGTACCAGCCAGTCGAAACCCGCCAGACCCAGCACTTCAGTGCTGATCGGGCTTGCCAGTGCGGACCAGCAGCCGATCTGGATTTGCTGCGCCGCCAGCGCAGCCTTGAATTTGTTCGGGAAAATATCGTTATTCATCGCTTATACCTTGTAACTTAGCCGTTATTTATTTCTGTAGTTCCATACGTTTGATGTCGCCGACGATGAACAGGTAGCAAACCATCGCCATCAGAGCCGAACATCCTACAAAGATCAGAGCCGCGTTGAACGAGTGCAGTTCACTCACCAGATAACCGATGACCAGCGGAGTGACAATCGAAGCCACGTTACCAAACACGTTAAACACGCCGCCGCACAGACCTACGATTTCTTTTGGCGCGGTATCAGCAATCACCGGCCAGCCCAGCGCACCAAAGCCTTTACCAAAGAACGCCAGCGCCATCAGCGTCACCACCAGGGTGGTATTATCGGTGTAGTTACACAGAATAATCGTTGAGGCCAGCAGCATTCCGAGCACAATTGGCAGTTTACGCGCCAGGGTGATGGAAGAGCCGCGCTTAATCAGATAATCAGAGAAGACCCCGCCCAGCACGCCACCGGCGAAGCCGCACATTGCCGGGATGGACGCCACCAGACCGACCTTCAGAATTGACATCCCTTTGTCCTGCACCAGATAAATCGGGAACCAGGTGAGGAAGAACCAGGTAATGGTGTTGATGAAGTATTGACCAAAAAATACGCCCAGCATCATGCGGTTGGTCAGCAGCTGTTTAATGTAGTGCAGCTTAGGACCGGATTTTGCCGCGCCAGGCTTTTTGTGGTCCATATCCACGACCGCGCCGCCCTCGGTGATGTACGCCAGTTCTTTAGCGGACATACGCGGGTGATCGGTTGGGTTATGGATAAACTTCACCCACAGGCCGGTCAGCACAAAGCCAATCACACCCATCACGGTAAATACGTGTTCCCAGCCCCAGGCGAAGGTCAGCCAGCCGAGCAGCGGGGAGAAAATCGCCAGCGAGAAATACTGCGCCGCGTTAAACAGGGCTGAAGCCGTGCCGCGCTCTTTCGTCGGGAACCAGGCCGCTACGATACGGGCGTTTGCCGGGAAAGAAGGCGCTTCCGAGAAGCCGAGCATAAAGCGCATCATGAACATCGACACGCCAGCCCATGCCAGCGGGATCATATCCACAAAGCCCTGTACGAAGGTAAACAGCGACCAGAAAAAGAGGCTGTAAGTGTATACTTTCTTCGAACCGAACTTATCCAGCAGCCAGCCGCCGGGGATTTGCATCAGCAGGTAGGCCCAGCCGAACGCGGAGAAGATGTAGCCCATTGAAATCGCGCTAAGGTTCAGCTCTTTCGCCACTTCCGTACCGGCAATAGAGAGCGTAGCGCGGTCCGCATAGTTAACTGCGGTGACGATAAAAATAATCAGCAGTATTATATAGCGGGTATGCATTCCCTTTTTAGAATCAACAGCAGTATCCAGCATCATTTATTTATCCTCAGGTACGGAGCCACCTGTTTATTTATTTTTATCAGGTGAGTTTACTGATTATTTATTGATAGCAGGTATATCAATAAACAGACCAGACACAATGAAATTGGGATTTAGTATAATCAGAGTGCCAATAATGCACACTGTGACATTGCACAGGTTGGAATGCGTTAATACTTAATGTTTTTAGCATATGCACATGCTCATGGGCGCTAATGCACAGATTTATGCATTGCCCGCCTGATGCCATGCCCCTTAGCGAAAATGAGTGATCTGGATCACATTCTTATTTCTGAAGTCAGTGCATTCTTAATTCCATAATATTGAGATATTATCTCCTGGAATTCGATCTAACATTCTTAGATTACCATTTTGCTTATCTACATTTGCTGGAGAATACTGGACAATGGCCGACATCGAAATTAGACAGCAGTCGCCTTCGGCGTTCTATATTAAAGTACACGAAACAGATAACGTGGCGATTATCGTCAATGATAATGGCTTAAAAGCGGGAACGCGTTTCCCGGATGGCCTGCAACTTATTGAACATATTCCCCAGGGCCATAAGGTTGCGCTGGTCGATATTCCCGTTCACGGTGAAATCGTGCGCTATGGCGAAGTCATTGGCTATGCCGTGCGCGACATTGCGCAGGGAAGCTGGATTGACGAGTCCACCGTCGAGCTGCCAAAAGCGCCGCCGTTGAATACGCTGCCGCTGGCGACAAAAGTCCCGGAACCGCTGCCGCCGCTGGAAGGGTACACCTTCGAGGGCTACCGCAACCCGGACGGCAGCGTCGGCACAAAAAATCTGCTCGGCATTACCACCAGCGTTCACTGCGTCGCGGGCGTGGTGGATTACGTGGTGAAAATTATCGAGCGTGACCTGCTGCCTGAATATCCGAACGTGGATGGCGTGGTGGGGCTGAACCATCTTTATGGCTGCGGCGTGGCGATTAACGCTCCGGCGGCGATTGTGCCTATCCGCACCATCCACAACATTGCGCTGAACCCGAACTTTGGCGGTGAAGTGATGGTGGTGGGTCTCGGCTGTGAAAAACTCCAGCCGGAACGCCTGTTGCAGGGCACCGAAGACGTGCAGCCCATCCAGGTTAACGATGCCAGCATCGTCCGGTTGCAGGATGAACATCACGTCGGCTTTAAATCAATGGTTGACGATATCCTGTTGGTTGCCGAACGCCATCTGGTCAAACTGAATCAGCGCCAGCGCGAGACCTGCCCGGCTTCTGAGCTGGTGGTCGGTATGCAGTGCGGCGGCAGCGATGCGTTTTCCGGCGTCACCGCTAACCCGGCGGTCGGCTACGCCTCTGACCTGCTGATCCGCTGCGGCGGCACGGTAATGTTCTCGGAAGTGACCGAAGTGCGCGATGCCATCCACCTGTTAACGCCGCGCGCCATCAATGAAGAAGTGGGGAAACGCCTGCTGGAAGAGATGGCCTGGTACGATAACTATCTGGACATGGGCCAAACGGACCGTAGCGCTAACCCGTCTCCGGGGAACAAAAAAGGCGGTCTGGCGAACGTGGTGGAAAAAGCGCTCGGCTCGATTGCCAAATCCGGCAAAAGCGCAATTTCCGAAGTCTTGTCGCCCGGCCAGCGTCCAACCAAACGCGGCCTGATCTACGCGGCAACGCCTGCCAGCGATTTTGTGTGTGGTACTCAGCAGGTCGCTTCCGGGATCACCGTTCAGGTCTTCACCACCGGTCGCGGCACGCCTTACGGCCTGATGGCGGTGCCGGTCATCAAGATGGCAACCCGCACCGAACTGGCTAACCGCTGGTACGATCTGATGGATATCAACGCCGGGACCATTGCCACCGGTGAAGAAACCATTGAGGACGTGGGCTGGAAGCTGTTCCACTTTATTCTGGATGTGGCGAGCGGCCGCAAGAAAACCTTCTCGGATCAGTGGGGCTTACACAACCAGCTGGCGGTGTTCAACCCGGCGCCGGTGACCTGATAAGTAACCCATTTCACCCCCGGCGGGGAGACCTGCCGGGGGGTTTATTAAATCAACGACAGCATCAAACTATTAATGCTTTGTTTAATAAAATATTTCTTCCCATCCCTGCCTCTCCCCACTTCTACGCACACAAAAAAACGTGCGGCGTGTCGCCGCCGGGATGGGGATTTACCTGAACCTCCGCGCCATACCACTGCGCAATGATATCGGTCTGAATGACCTGCTGCGGCGTGCCCTGGGCGACCAGTTTGCCCTTGTTTAGCAGCATCACGCGATCGGCCCATAATGCCGCCAGATTGAGATCGTGTAATACGATACAGACATGCAGTTTCCCGCTGGCGGTGAGTTTTTTCAGCAGGCGTAACAGCTGCTGTTGATGGTAAAGATCCAGTGCCGACGTCGGCTCATCAAGGAAAAGCCAGCCTTCAGGCGCGCCGTCGTTCCACAGTTGCGCCAGGCTGCGCGCCAGTTGCACGCGTTGCTGCTCGCCGCCGGACAGGGTGGCGTAAGCGCGGCCGGTCAGATCGTTACAGCCGGTCAGTGTCATGACGTCGCGCACAATCTCGGCTTCATGGTGGGTTCCCCACGGCGCACGACCCATGGCAACGATGGCCTCCACCGGCCAGTCAAAACGCAGCTGCGTCTGTTGTAACATTACCGCCCGACGGCGGGAGAGCGCGCGGGCGGGCCACTGCGCCAGCGTGCGGCCCGCCAGCAGGCATTCCCCCTGCGCCGCCGGTAAATACCCGGTCAGCAAACGCAGCAGCGTCGATTTTCCCGCGCCGTTGGGGCCGATCAGCGCCACCAGTTCACCGCCGCTAAGCGTTAATGAAACATCGTCGATGATCCACCGCTGCCCGCGTTGCAGGCGTAAATGCGTGGCGCTTAATGTGTTATCCATGTTCAGCCCTTCTTTGCCGGAAGATTAACCACAGAAACCAGGGTGCGCCGAGCAGGCTGGTGATCAGCCCTACCGGCATCTCTGCGGGCACCACCACCGTGCGGGCGGCGGTATCAGCAATCAGCAGCAGAATGGCACCTGCCAGCAGCGATCCCGGAACCAGCGCGCGGTGATCGGCTCCCAACCACATGCGCATCAGGTGCGGCACCACCAGACCAATAAAGCCGATAATCCCGCTGATGGCGACCGCCGCCGCGACCAGCAGAGCGCTGCACAGCAGCATTACCCGTTGCAGACGCGGAACGTTTACGCCCAGGTAATGCGCCTCTTCGTCGCCCAGTTGCAGCAGATTGAGCTGGCGCGCGACGCGCCACACCGCTATCGCCGAAGGGACAATCAGCGTGGTCGCCACGATCAGCGTGGACCACTGCGCCTGGCCGAGGCTGCCCATCCCCCACTGCGAAAGCTGGCGAAGCTGCGCATCGTTGCTGATCCACGACAGCAAACCGACCGCCGCACCGCACAGTGCGTTGATGGCAATGCCCACCAGCAGCAGCCTTGAGAGCGAGTTATCGCGGGCCTGGCTGAGCAGAAAAATCACCACCATCACCGCCACGCTACCGATAAACGCCGCCAGCATCGGGGCATACAGCGCCACCAGCGCGGGAACCGGGATGGGTAACACCAGCCAGCAGGCCACCGCCAGCGCGCTGCCGCTGCTGATTCCCAGTAAACCCGGATCGGCCAGCGGGTTGCGAAACAGCCCCTGCATCACACAGCCGGAGAGCGCCAGCGCCGCGCCGACCACCAGCGCCAGCAGCACGCGCGGCAGACGAATGGTCAGCCAGATCTGGCGCAGCGCGTCATCGCTTGTATACCACAGGCTCCGCAACGGCAGTGACATCGCCCCCTGGGTCGTCGCCGCCAGCGTCAGTCCCACCAGCAACAGCAACATGCCCCACAGCGAATACACAACGGCACGACTCATCAGGGTAACTGCTCCGCTTTTTTACGCAGATCCATCAGCGCCTGCGGGGTGCGCGGGCCAAAGCCCAGCAGGGCCATATCATCGATAATCAGTACCTGTTTAGTGCGCCCGGCAGGCGTCTGCGCCAGACCGGGCAGTTTCCACAGATTCTCTTCGCCGCCCATGCTTTTCACTCCATCAGCAGAGATAACAATCAAATCGGGCTGGCTGGCGATGACCCCTTCCTGCGACAGGCCGCGATAGTGCGCAAAGCCCTGCATGGCATTCTGTAAGCCCGCGGCCCGGATCGCGCCGTCGGCGGCGGTCTCCTGCCCGGCGACCATCGTCCCCATCCCGCCGTGACTAAGCAGAAACAGAACGCGCTTGTTGACGGGCGATGTCGGCAATGCGGCGATGTGTGCCTTCAGCTTTTGCCGTAGTTGCGCCCCTTCGGCAGGTTTACCGAGCGCATCGGCGACCACCGCCACTTTTTTATCTATCGCCGCCAGCGTATAACCGCCGGGAACGGTGACAACCTTAACGTGGTTTTGCTGGACTGTTTGTAATACCGACGACGGCTGCGCCTGGGGACTTGCCAGTACGACATCGGGGCGTAGCGACAGAATCCCTTCGGTATTGAGCTGGCGCACATAGCCGACGTCCGGCAGTTTGCTAACGTCCGCAGGCCAGGTGCTGGTGGTGTCGCGGCCAACCAGTTGCGACTGCGCGCCCAGTTCATACACGATCTCAGTAATATCGCCGCCCAGCGTCACCACTTTTTGCGCGGCAGCGCTTGCCACCAGCGGTAGCGCCGCCAGCAGCATCACTAATTTTTTCATGCCGCTTTCCCTTCATTGCCCAGCGCATCAATCTGCGCGCGCCACTGAACTTGTTCCGGCTGGCCTTCGCTGCGCTGACCGTAAAGCTGGGCGATTTGCGTACCATCAGCGGCAAACAGTTCAAGGCTGGTGACATGGCCGTCGGCGGTCGGTTTGCGGGTGATCCAGCTTTCCGCAATTTCCGTATCGCGCAGGTGCAGGGTAAAGCGCTCGTTGAAAATGTTGATCCAGCCCTGCATCGGTGTCAGTTTCGCCAGCGTACCGGTGAAGATCTGAACGCAGCCACGATTCCCCACGAAGATCATGATTTCGTTCCCCTGCTGCAACACGGTATCCAGCAGACGCGGCAAGGCGTCGTTACTGACCTGGCAGGCCAGATCGTCACCCACCAGGCGAAAAGCCTGCTGACGCGAGAGATTGTGTTTTTTCAGCAGCCCAAAGAACTGGTGTACATCGGTCATCGCCCGCCATGCCCGATCCAGTTCGACCCCGTCGGGGCTTTCTGCATGCGGTTCGGCAACGGCGGCGGTAATGGGCAAGGGCAGATCGTCAGACGTGCTAAAGCGCGCGATCACTTCATCCCACGCCGCCCGATCGGTCTGCGCCGTGGCGTACACTTTCAGCACCGCGTCCCCCTGATAGTCGAAGAACTGAATGCTCTGACGTTCGCCGCGCGGGCTTTGCTCGCGCAGGCTGAAGGCGCTGGCCCACTGACTGATGAACAGACGCAAATCGAGCGCGCGCGGGTTCAGCACTACCCCGGCGCGTTCGCTGATATGCAGATTGGTGAAGCTGCCGGTGTGCTCATGAACGGCATATTCGTTACGGCAGATGCACTTCGTGTCTCCCACCAGTTCCAGCGCCGCGAGGATCTCGCGCATTTCGCCCTTAAGACGCACGGCATCGTGACCCACGCGGGCGTGGGTTAATTCCGCTTCGCTGATCGCCATCCGGGTGGCGATATCGCGGGCGTACTTTGCCGGCTCCTGCGCTTTAATGGTCTGATAGTGCTGCCAGATTGCGGAAACATCTTTTGATGAAACAGACATGGAATTCGCTTCCTTATAAGGTTAAAAACCCCCGGCAGCGATACCGGGGGAGCAAGAGTTAAGGATAACGTCTCGGTCAGAAGTCGACGTTAACACCCAGTTGCCACGTGCGCCCCGGCATGACCGCCAGCGCTTTGTCATACGCATTCTGGCGGGTGGATTCCTCAATGGTGCGGCTGCTCAGATAGTCCCAGTATTTACGGTCGGTGATGTTATAAACGCCGCCGTTGAGTCTGACGTTTTTCGCCACCTGCCAGTATGCCGTCCAGTCCAGCAGACCGTAGCCCGGCACACGCATATAGTCGTTGCTGGAGTCAGCAATTGCCGCCCCCGAATTGCTATAGCTTTCGCGGCTGGTCGGCGTTGCGCGTTTGCCTTTCACGAAGGTCGCGGTCAGGGCGGTGCCATAGCGTTTCGCCGGATCGTCCCACGCCACGCCAGCAATCGCCTTCATCGGGGCTACGCTGTCGAGATCGATGTATTTATCCCCGCTGTAGCTGGATTTCGATTTCCCTTCGGTATAGCCATATGCCAGGGTTGCGCTCAGGCCATTGACCTCCTCAAACCAGGTACCGAAATTAAATCTGGCGCTAATTTCACCGCCGTAGATAAAGGCTTTATCGCGGTTTTCTGCCTGATAGGTGGTGTAGATATTGGAGGGAACGTCGGTGAATTTATCCGGGTTTCTGGCGCGCGAGTAGCGGGTGTAGGCAATGAAGTTTTTATAGCTGTTATAGAACAGCGCGGTGCGCAGGGTAATGCCGTCGGTGACGTCCCCTTTCATGCCCCATTCGAGGTTATCGCTGGTTTCGGTTTCCAGGTCGGTATTACCGATCAGCGCGTATTGCTGGCTGCCCGCATAGCTGGAGCCGAGGTTCCAGGAGCCATATAGCTGGCTGGCATTGGGGAACTGCGCCCCGCGTTTATATTGCAGGTAAGTCATCAGGCGCGGCGTGATGTCGTACTGGAACGCCAGCGACGGCAAAAGCTGCGTATCGCTGTTTTTGCCGTATAACGTCGCCGCTTCGGACTCATCCAGCACGCTACTGTTTCTGGTCAGGCTGGAGAGATTATCCGGCTTCGTCGACTGGTGAACCACGCGTGCGCCAGGAATGATGGCGAAATGGTGCCCGCTGACGTCGAAATTAATCTGATCCTGCGCAAACGCGCCGAGGGTATAGCTGCGGCTGTCCGCCTCCGGCTGCATGATCTCACTGTAGGCCGTCGGCGCTGGCGACTGTCTGAACGGGCGCTGCGTTTTTGTGGTGCTGGCGTTAAAACCAGCGCTCAGATCGTGGCGGCCCAGCGTTTTGGCCAGCGCGTTCTGAAGACCCCAGGTATCGGTGTCATAGTCAGAGTAAACCGTTTGCATGGCGGTGGTTATGCTGTCCGGCATATAAGTGCGGTCATGCGCTTGCGTATGCTGGTAGTAAATTTTGCTGGACATGCTGTCCAGCCAGTCATTCATCGGCGTCCAGTCATCTTTCAGGCTGACGCCCCAGCGCCGGGTCTGGCTGGTCTGTTGGGCATCGCCGAGGATCTGGCTGCCGCTGCTGTTCCACGCGTCGTAATGGGTATGATTGGTTTTGTGGTAATAATCCAGCGTGCCGGTCAGTTTATGCTCATCGCCAGGCTGCCAGATACCGGAGGCCATCATCGCGTCGGAGTGCCAGTTAGCCGGGTAAGCGTCCACGGTGCCGCTATTGTTACGGGTTTGCTGACCGTCACGACGGCTGTAGACAAAAATGCCGCGCAAGGTGTCATCCCCCGCCGCGCCGGTGACGCCGTTATGCCAGCTGCGGTCGGCAGAATCGTAATCGCTCTGGTAGCCAAAGGCGGTATTTTTTCCCGGATGCAGGTAATCATCCGCGGATTTCGGGCGGAAAGAGACATTGCCGCCGATGGAGGTGTTGGCCTGTTCGGCAGAGGTCGCGCCGGACTCAATATCAACCGCGCCGTACATGTATGGGTCGATGTAGTCGCGGCCAATGCCGAAGGTGTTCAGCCCGGCCCGGCTTTTATAACTGCGTCCGGTGGCATCCGGCTGCGGTATCCCATCGACATCAATCCCTACCCGGTTACTTTCCAGGCCGCGAATGTTGTAGCCGGTATAGCCGCCCCGGTCAAAACCACTTTTGCCGTTACCGGAACCGCCGCTGGCACCGGTGGCGCTGATTAAAGGTTCGTAGCGCATGATCGAACCAAAATCTTTCGCGCCCTTATTTTGCAGATCCTGCGCGCTGACCGAATGGCTGCTTCCCGCTTTCAGCAGCGGGGCCGGTGCGGTCACGAGCATTTCTTCAGTCGTGTCCGGTGGTGCAGAGGTTGCGGTAGTCTTTGCCGTCCCGGTATCAGCCGCCATAGCAGACGTTTGATACAGAGCGGCAAGTAATGAAGTCACCAGAACGCTCATCCGAAAGCGCTGCGGAGAAATGTGCGATGTATGCATAATGTTTTGTAAGCCTTTGTTTTATTAGTATCAGGCTCACATCTCACTTCCACTGAATGGTCAAAAAGGGGATAAACCCAAAAATTACGTACTGTTATAAATTATGAATCGGATACTAATGATAATTATTATCACTTGCAACAACTTCACAAAGTCTTCACATTTATAGCCAATAAACCGTAAATTGAGCGCTTCGGCTCCCTGAATGAGATGAGAGAAAAATGAGCAAAAACGCGGTCTCCGTGCAGTACTGTTCACAGTGCAACTGGATGCTACGCGCCAGCTGGATGGCGCAGGAACTGTTACAGACGTTCAGTACCGATCTCGACTCCGTGCGTCTGATCCCCGGCACCGGCGGGATTTTTATTATTGATATTGACGGTCACGTGATCTGGGATCGTAAACAGGATGGCGGCTTTCCCGACGCGGCAGAGTTAAAGCGCCGCGTGCGGGATTATTGTTTCCCGGAGAAAAATCTGGGACACGTGGAGAAAAAAAGTGAGTGAGCGTCTGGCGATTGCGCGGCATCTACCCCGCCAGCCACTGCGTTAACAGCGCGTGTAGCGTCGCAGGCTCCAGCGGTTTTCGCAATACCAGATATCCCTCCTCTTCGGCCTCTTTCAGCACCGGAGAGTTGAATTCGCCGCTGACCATCGCACCGCTGACGTTCGGCAGGCGCTCAAGCAGCGCCTTCAGGATGTCAAAACCGCTCTCACCGGATCGCAGGCGCTGGTCGCAAAGCACGACAAACGGCGTAAAGCCATCGTCGATGATGGCGAAGGCCTCTTCAGCGGAGGCAGCGCAGCGCACATCCAGCCCCCATGTATTCATCAGGCTTTTCCATGCGGAAATGACCAGCGGATCGTCGTCCACCACCAGGCAGGAGCCACGCAGCGACGAATGGCGGCTCACGGAAGCGACGGCGTCAGGCACGCCGTCAGAGGTTTTTTCTTCCCCAACATACTGTGCGAAGCGCATCCAGAAACGTGAGCCTTTATCTTCAATGGAATGCATACCGTACTCTACGTTCATCATTTTGGCGCATCGCGCCACTACCGCCAGCCCAAGGCCGTGCCCGGCGCTGTCGATTTTCCACGCCAGTTCGGGGCGATAGTAAGGAGAAAAGATTTTGCCTTTTTCTTCGTCAGCAATGCCCACGCCAGTGTCCCACACCTCAAGGAGGCACTGTGCACCGCGCGGTCGTATGGCCACCAGCACGCCCCCTTTTTGCGTATAGCGCAGCGCATTCTGGATCAGGTTGATCAGCGATTGCCGTACCAGCAGCGGGTCACCCATGACGTGGATGCGTCGTCCGGGCCGCCAGGTGCGAAGGACCAGACCGCGACTCCGGGCCTCTTCCCGGAAAAGCGTGATCGCTGAATCCAGGAGCGCGCCGATGTCCACATGGACGGTAGTGGTGCCGATGCTGCCCGATTCGATTTTGCTCAGATCGAGCAGCGAGTTGAACATCAACTGCACGGAACGCACGCTTTGCTGAAGATCCAGCAGTTGCGGCATGAGCGCGTCGTTGTGGTTTTTATGAATGATGGCTTCGATCAGAAAACCCATCGCGTGTACCGGCTGGCGCAGATCGTGGCTGGCCGTGGTTAAAAACTGGTTTTTATCCCGCAGCGCCTGTTCTGCCTCTTCTTTTGCCTGGCGAAACTGCTCCGCCAGCCGGGCGCTCTGTTCTTCAAGATTTGCCTGCTGAATAAAGAACGCGTGCGAGGTTAACGCATGGCGATAAATCGCAAAACCGTAAAGCAGGTTGAGCATCAGCACAATTAACATCACGTTTTCCAGCCGACACACAATACCGAGATTTAATAATCCCCACGAGCCGAGAAAGAAACGCTTAAAGGTGCTGAATACGGGCGTCAGATGCGTTGCGTTAGCGGCGACAATTGCGGCAATACTGATATTCAGCAGCAGGAAAAAATCGAAATTATGGGTCTGGGGGGTAATAAAATAGAGCGATGAGATGCCAAGCCCGTGCGCAAAGGCCACTTTATTAATATGCGGCAGCCAGCGGCGTAATACCGCGTCGTCGTCATTCTCGCGGGCTTCACGCAAATAACGGTGATGCCATATTCTTACCATGATGGCGCACAGCAGGTAAATCACTATCCAGGCAATGGTTGGTCCTAATTGATTATCAAGCAAATAAAGCCAGATCGCGAAAGGAACGCCGACAAAGGGCACCGCCCCGAAGCTGAAGACTAACCGACTAAACGTGTTATTCAGCAGGCGGATCTGCGCCCGCGATGAAATACTCTCCTGCGGCAAATCCAGCACCGCTTTCATGGCAACGGCTCCCGATTGCCGTGGAGCAGCGTAATGACCTCAACGCGACTGTTAACGCCGAGTTTTTTTAAAATATTACTGATGTGCTCTTTTACCGTCGGTTCAGAAATGGCGAGCTGTGAAGCGATGCGCTTATTCGGCAGACCGCGCATCATCATATGTAAAACCTCTTCCTGCCGGGGCGTTAAATTAAATTTTTGCAGGACGCTGTTCTTTATTTTTATTTCTTTATTGCTTGCCGGAAACCATAGACGGTTATCCATCAACGCGAAGACCGCCTGGCTGAATAATTCCGGCGACTCGTTTTTCAGGACGAAACCATGCCCGCCTGCATTCTGCACTTTTTGCCAGATATCGTTATTTTCATCACCGCTGACCACGAGTAAACGCACTTTCGCGTAGCGCTGTTTTATCTCTTTGAGGAGTTTCAATGCCGTACAGGAGGAGAGCCAGAAATCGATCACTACTAATTCTGGTGGGCCGTTATCCCGGATGTGTCGATAACAACTCTCTTCGTCAGTCGCCACGTATGCCTGTCTGAAATGACAGTGAGTATTGAGAAAACTGGCGATGCCACTTGCCACCAGAGGGTGATCGTCAATGACTAACGCATAATTTTGTCCCAAAAGCCTCTCCTTTCAGCGGATAGAATCGGCGCTATTCTGACAACTTTATCCATTAATTACCCTCCCTACTTTAGGAGGGTTTTTTATTGCAGGAAAGAGAAATATCTTATTTCAGGATTTAACAAAAGAAAACGTATTGCGATGCAGCAATCGATACTGTCTGGTTACAAGGATAATTTATGCAAAAACCATTCATCGCACTCGCCGTTACCTTAATGGTGGCGGGTTGTTCGACGTTAAAAACCGATCAGGCTGTTCCGCTGCTTCAGGCAGAAACGGCAAAAATGCTGGGGCTGGGGTCGTCAGATGAAATAACCGTCACCCAGGTGAATGGCGAACAGCCCGACGCTCTGGGCGGACAAAAACTTACCTATCGTGCAACAACGGACAAAGGACGAATTTTCGATTGCTCATCCATGATGATGCCCGGCATTTTAGGTTCGGCTCCCGCACTGAGCGCGCCGAGCTGTACGCCAGTCGTCACACATAAATAATTCTCGCAGAGAGCGGTTCTCTTGCTCTCTGTTTTCACCCGCCGGAGCATGACGATAAGGAAGTCATCTGTTTTGCTTCGCCGGATAATTTGCCTGCACGCCTGAATTCGCGAAATAAAGGGTCATCAACGTCAGTTCCCTGAATTTTTATAAAACAACGACCCTCGCGACATCACGTAATCAATGTGGAGATAGCACGTGAATGACCATTTCTCGCATCATTTAAAAGTGAAAACCTCACTTTCTAAACTTTACCTCGCATTGTTCTCTGCCCCACTGATGCTGTTAACGCCTACAGGTTTTACTTACGCCGCCGACGCTATTATTGACGGCGAATCGCGGGTCACGGAAACACTCGTTTACGATGGCGATGTGTACGTTGGCCGTAATCAGAGCGGCAACCTGCTGATCGATAATGGCAAAATCACCGCCTGGAACGTCAATATTGGCCGTCTCTATAACGGTCAGATTTATGAAAGCGACGTCACGGTCAGTGGGCCAAATGCCGAACTGAACGCCCTCAACGATCAATACATACTGCACGGCGGGCTGAATCTGGGTCTGGGTACTTTGCGGGTCGAGAATGGCGCGCTGGCAAGCGCGAAAGAGATCGTTGTGGGCACCAGCCGGGGCTATGACAGCCATCTCATCGTGACCGGTGCTGGTTCCCGCGTCGTCAGTAACTACCTTACCGTCGGCAACACGATGGGTTCCCGCTCCACCTTGTTGATTGAAGACGGCGGATTATTAACGACCGCCAGCGAGGCGCGGATCGGCGACGGCTATATCCCGGATGAGGCCGACAAGCTCAATCCGAAGGGCACGGTGACGGGGGAAAATTCCCAATGGAATGTTGCCCGTGCGCTGACGCTTAACGGCGATCTGGATGTGCTGGACGGCGGCGCGGTCAGCGTCGGCAGCGCAGAAGTAGCGGGCGTTTCGGGATCGCAGAAAACCGCCGAGCTGTATGTTGCGGGCAGCGGCTCCAGCTTTACCAGCGGCAACAACATTATCGTCGGCGATTATGGTAACGGCGTGGTGTCGGTGGTGGACGGCGGCACCGTCTCCGCTGGCGACGGCGAACTGGTACTGGGCGATAGCGGAACGGGTTCTAACCGGGGCGCGCTGGTTATCGGCAGTCGCGGCAACATGGACACCGGCACCGGCCTGACGGAGCCGACGCTCGGCGCGGCGGGTGGCGCGGGCACCATTGATGCCCGGACGGCGATCAGCCTGCGCGGCGGACTATTCCGCAGCTACGTCTACTTCAACCACACCGCAGAGAACTACGACTTTGCGAACAAAATGAGCGGCGAAGGCGATGTTATCAACACCGCCGGGCAAACCACGCTGAGCGGCGATCTGACCCAGCTTCAGGCGAATGTCCTCGCGCGCGGTGGCAAAATTATCATCGCCAGTGATATCAATACCCAGAGCGAAGACAATCCTTTCGATGTTCAGACCCTGAGTGCGGAAAACGGAGGGACGCTGATCCTGAACGCCACCGCCGGGACGGATGTCAGCAATGGGCTCGGCTACAGCAGCGCCGCGTCGATTAAATCTGGCGGCGTTCTTGGCGGGAACGGTACACTCGGCCAGACTGAAATTCTTTCTGGCGGCCATATTTCGCCCGGCGACGGGGAGATTGGCACTCTGACCCTGAAGCGCTACCTGAACTTTATCGGCGAGTCGTTTTACGATGTTGATATTACCGGCGATGGTCGCAGCGATCTGCTGAACGTGGCGGGATTAACCACCATCAGCGATCAGGCCAAAGTGCAGGTGACCGCGCTGGACCCGCAGACCAGCTACCAGACAGGCCAGAGCTACCGCATTCTTAACGCTGAAGGCGGAATCAACGGCCAGTTCGCGTCGGCGGTTTCCAAATCCGCTTTTCTCGACGTGTCGCTTAATCAAACGGCGAACGCCGTGGATCTGAACATCGCGCAGAAAGACAACGGCGGCGGCGAGAATCCGGGTAATCCCGGCGGTGAGAATCCCGGCAATCCCGGCGGTGAAAATCCCGGCAACCCCGGCGGTGAGAATCCTGGCAACCCCGGCGGTGAAAACCCTGGCAATCCCGGCGGTGAAAACCCTGGCAATCCCGGCGGTGAAAACCCTGGCAATCCTGGCGGTGAAAACCCTGGCAATCCCGGCGGTGAGAATCCGGGTAATCCCGGCGGTGAAAACCCTGGCAGCGGCACACCCGGCATTTTCCAGACGGTAGCGGAAACCGGCAACCAGTGGAATACGGCGGGTGCGCTCTCGACGCTGACGCAAAGCGGCCCGTCGCTGGCGCTGTATAACTCGCTGCTGATGCTCAGCGCGCCGGAAGCGCGCGAGGCGTTCAATCAGCTCTCCGGCGAAATTTACCCTTCGGTACAGTCCAGCCTGATTGCCAGCAGCGGTCAGGTATTTAACGTTCTGAATCAGCGGATGCTGCATGCGTTTGATAGCGATGTGCTGCCAGTGCCGCCACTGGCGATGTCGCTGGTGCAGTCGTCCCAACAGCAAAATAATGGCGTCTGGGGCCAGACGTTCGGTTCATGGGTCAAAAATGACGGCGACGACAATACCGGTAAGCTGAAGGGCAACACGGCGGGCTTCCTGCTGGGCGGAGATCGTCAACTGGCCGACTATAACGTGCGAGTCGGCGGCTTCTTTGGCTACAGCCGTGGAGACTTTGATGTCAACAGCCGTCGCTCTAAAACAGATACCGATAACTACCACCTCGGTCTGTATGCGGCGGGACGTCAGGATGCCTTCTCGCTGCGCGGTGCGGTCGGTTACACCTGGCATAAGATCGACGCCGAACGTAAGGTCGATTTCAGCGGTTACTCCGATCGGCTGAGTGCAGACTATGATGCAAATTCACTGCTGGGCTTCACCGAAGCAGGCTACCGTTTTGGCCAGGCCGATCAAAACGTCGAGCCGTTCATCAACCTGAGCTATATCCGTTTGCATACGGATAATTTCCGGGAGAACGGCGGTGCCGCCGCACTGAGCGTGCGTAATGAAACGATGAATACCTTTTACTCTACCCTCGGTGCGCGCGGCGTAACGGCGTTGCAGAATAACGTGAGTCTTTATGGCTCATTAGGGTGGCAGCACGCGTACGGCGATAAGAAGGCGTCCTCGGGGATGACCTTTGCCAACAGCGATTCTTTTATTACCGAGGGTAACCCGGTTGATAAGGACATGCTGGTAGGCGATATCGGCGTCAGCGTTAATTTGCCACGTAACGCCACGCTGGATGTCGGCTATAAAGGGCAATACGGCGCTGACAGTAGCGTTAATTCGGTTAACGCCAATATCCGCTGGTCGTTCTGAGTTAACAGGCGTGTTATCAATAAAGCCATCCCACATGGGATGGCTTTATTATATCTGATTGAACTTAGCGCGCTTTACCGACACCTGAGGCGAGACGAATCACCAGGGCTATCAGTGCATCCACATCTGCGTCCTGCGTGCGCCAGGACGATACGCTAATGCGCATGGCAGGTCGCCCCTGCCACACGGAGCCGCCAAACCAGGCTTCACCGGATGCCTGAACCGCCGCGCGCACGGCCAGCGTTTTTGCATCGTCTGCGCACCGAAACAGTACCTGATTAAGTGTTACTTCGTTGAGCACCTCAAAACCAGCCTCCGCCAGGCCATCGCCGATACGACGCGCCTGGGCGCAGTGTCCTTCTACCAGTCTGGCAACACCCTGACGCCCCAGGCTGCGCAACGCCGCCCACACCGGAATACCACGCGGTCGCCGCGAAAACTCCAGCGTAAGGTTTTTCTGTGCGTCCATACTGGCGCTGGAATAGGCGGCATCGCTGTTCATGGCGGCGGCCAGCGCCCGTGCATCACGGCAAATGGTCATCGCGCAGTCATAAGGCGTATTCAGCCATTTGTGCGCATCCGTGGTCCAGCTATCGGCCAGTTCAATGCCCGTGGTCAGGTGGGCAAGCGATGAAGCCCGCGCCCAAAGGCCGAATGCGCCATCCACATGCACCCACGCACCCGCGTTTCTGGCGAGCGGGATGATCTTCCCGAAAGGATCAAAGGCACCGGTATTCACCTCCCCCGCCTGCAGGCAGAGAATCGTGCGCTCATCGAGCGGCGGGAGCCGGGCGGCATCTACCCGTCCCGCAGCATCGACCGGCGCGCGGATAATCTGATTCAACCCAAAGCCGAGCACGCGGAGCGCCTTGATGACCGTGATGTGGATCAGTTCGGAGACGACCACCCGGATTTCCGGCGCGCCGCTCAGCCCCTGTCCGTCGAAATCCCAGTTCTGGCGCGCCAGCAACTCGCGGCGCGCGGCGGCCAGGGCCGTCAATGTACAGGCCGTGGCGCTGGTCCCGAATCCGACAGCGCTCTCACGGGGGAGATCCAGCGCCTCAAGCACCCAGCGCGCGGCGACCCGTTCCAGCGTGGCGGACACCGGCGAATTATCAAACGTCGAGCCGCACTGATCCCACGCCAGTAGCAGTCGATCGGCGGCGGCGGCGGCAGGCAATGCCGCGCCGATCACGAAGCCGAAGTAGCGCGGGCCGTTGGAGGCGGTAGTGGCAGGCGATCCCACGTCATCCAGCAGCGCCAGCGTGGCTTCAGCGGGCGCCCCCAACTCAGGCAGCGGCTCGTCGAAGGCAGCGAGAGCGGCAATCGCGTCGTCGGAAGGAAATACGCGCCGCTGAACCGTGGTTTCGGTATAGCGACGGCCAAGCGCATCGGCATGGGCCAAAAGTTCCAGTTCGTTCATTCGAGCCTCTCTCTTGTTATTTTTAACCTTAGCCACCGTCGGAAGCGGTAAGGCAGGGGAAATCTTTTTAGCCCTGTCTGGTATCAAAACAAAACTGATTGAACGCCAGGCTATGTGGTTTTAAAATGCAACCAGATTCTTCCCCCTCTGTCAATCAGGAGATGAGATGCCCTCCCGCAAACCCATGAACGACGAGCCTTGTCCTGTTGCACGCTCCGTCAATCTGATCGGCGATCGCTGGTCGTTACTGATCGTGCGCGATGCCTTTGACGGTATGCGCCGCTTTGGCGATTTTCAGCGCAGCCTGGGGATCGCACGCAACATTCTTGCTGACCGACTGCGCAAGCTGGTCGATGCCGGTATCCTTGATCTCCAGAACGCCTCGGATGGTACGGTTTATCAGGAGTATGTCCTGACCGCCAGAGGAGAAAGCCTGTTTCCCGTCGTGGTCGCGCTGCGGCAATGGGGCGAAAAATACCTGTTCGCTGATCAAGAACGTCATTCGCTGCTGCTCGAAAAGCACACCGGAAGGCCCGTTCCTTTGATGGCTCCCACCGCGCCCGACGGCACCGCGCTGAAACCGTCGGCTACCGAGGTGCAGAAAGTTAAGTAGCGTTTCCCCCATCACAATCCATTGCGATCTGCGTCCGCTTATTCTTTCTCAGGCTTCCCTACGACATAGCCCCTCGGGCCGTAACCGTTTTTTCCGTCAGCTCACATACCTTCACAACCTTACCTTATCTTTCGATTATCTTCATTATTAGACATTCATCACAAAAAAATCTCCAAAACCCTATATTTTCTTTCGAAGAAAATAAACGAAAGGTTTCGGAGGAAGAATGTTCGTCATTTCAACCAAAGCAATGCTGCAAAAGGCACAGCGTGGAGGTTATGCGGTGCCTGCCTTCAATATCCACAATCTTGAGACGTTGCAGGTTGTGGTTGAAACCGCTGCTGAACTGCGTTCGCCGCTGATTGTCGCCGGGACGCCAGGGACGTTCAGCTATGCGGGTCAGGACAATATCGTGGCGATTGCCGGGGCGCTCGCTCATCAGTACAACCAGCCGCTGGCGATCCATCTGGATCATCATGAAAAGACGGCAGACATTGAGGCGAAAGTGAACGCCGGGATCCGCTCGGTGATGATCGACGGTTCTCATCTGCCGTTTGATGAGAACGTCGCGCTGGTTAAGCAGGTGGTCGATTACTGCCATCGCTACGACGTCAGCGTCGAAGCAGAGCTGGGGCGGCTGGGCGGACAGGAAGATGACCTGGTGGTTGAGGGGAAAGATGCGCTGTATACCCACCCGCAGCAGGCGCTTGAGTTCGTTGAGCGGACGGGTATTGATTCGTTGGCGGTGGCGATCGGCACCGCGCACGGTCTGTATAGCGCAGAGCCAAAGCTGGATTTTGAACGGCTGGCGGAGATCCGCGCGGCCGTTACGGTCCCGCTGGTTCTGCACGGCGCATCCGGCCTGCCCACCCACGACATACGCCGGGCGATTGCGCTCGGCGTATGCAAAGTCAACGTCGCCACCGAACTGAAAATGGCCTTTTCCGATGCGCTGAAAGCGTACTTCCTTGCCAACCCCGATGCCAGCGATCCGCGCCATTACATGGTGCCAGCGAAAGCCGCGATGAAAGAGGTGGTGAAGAAAGTGATTGCCGACTGCGGGTGCGAAGGAAAGCTTTGAAGATAAATAAAAGTAAACGGAGAGCGAAATGAAAGAGATTATTTCTGACCATAAAGCGGGTGAGCATACTGGTATTTGTTCCGTTTGCTCAGCCCATCCGCTGGTGATTGAAGCCGCCCTGCGCTTTGATTTGCCTGGGCAGCACAAGGTCCTGATTGAAGCAACCTCAAACCAGGTCAACCAGTTTGGCGGCTATACCGGGATGCAACCCGCCGACTTCCGCGACTTTGTGTATAAGATTGCGGATGACGTAGGCTTTCCGCATGAGCGCATTATTCTCGGTGGTGACCACCTCGGCCCGAACTGCTGGCAGAACGAAAACGCCGCTTCGGCGATGGAAAAATCGCTGGAGCTGATCAGAGCCTATGTCGCCGCAGGCTTCAGCAAAATTCATCTTGATGCGTCGATGTCCTGCGCCGACGATCCGCTGCCGCTGGATCCAAACGTCGTCGCGGAACGTGCGGCGCAGCTTTGTGCCGTGGCGGAGCACACCGCGACGGCAGAGCAGAAGCGCCATCTGACCTATGTCATTGGCACCGAAGTTCCGGTTCCCGGCGGCGAAGCAAGCACCATCGGAACGGTCCATGTCACCCGCGCCGAAGATGCCGCCAACACCCTTGCCACCCATCAGGCCGCGTTCCGTGCGCTGGGGCTTGAAGAGGCGCTTAACCGGGTGATTGCGATTGTGGTCCAGCCGGGCGTCGAGTTCGATCACACCCAGATTATCCACTATCAGCCGGAAGGCGCGCGGGCGCTGTCTGGCTGGATCAAAGAAACGCCGATGGTCTATGAAGCCCACTCCACCGATTATCAGACCCGCTATGCCTACCGCGCGCTGGTGCGCGATCACTTCGCCATCCTTAAGGTCGGTCCGGCGCTGACCTTTGCCCTGCGCGAGGCCATTTTTGCGCTGGCGCAGATGGAAAACGAATTGATCGCCCCGGAAAACCGCAGTCAGGTTCTGGAAGTGATCGATGAAGTCATGCTGAACGAGCCGGGCTACTGGAAGAAATATTACCGCCCGACCTGGAGCCAGGCGATGGTGGATATCCACTTCAGCCTCTCGGATCGCATCCGCTACTACTGGCCGCATCCACGTATTCGCCAGAGCGTAGAGAAGCTGGTCGCCAATCTCAGCGCCACCACCCTGCCGCTGGGGCTTATCAGCCAGTATCTGCCGGTGCAGTTTGAGCGCCTGGCGATGAGCGAGCTGACCGCCACGCCGCACGATCTGATCCTCGACAAAATTCAGGACGTTCTGCGGGCCTACCGTTACGGTTGTTCTTCCGAAATAGCCTGACTGTATAAAGAGGATTTATGAGCCAATTGTTTGTTCGCACCGGGATTAATTTCAGCACCTGCCAGCAGGCGCTGGAGCACATTGGACAAGAAATGCTGGCGAAGGGCGTCGTGCATGAGTCTTATCCGCAGGCGTTGATGGCGCGGGAAGCCAGTTTTCCGACCGGTATCGCGCTGGAAAATCATGCCGTTGCCATTCCCCATTGTGAGGCGGTGCACGCGAAATCCCCCGCCATTTACCTGATCCGGCCAGACACGCCGGTTGCGTTTCAACGCGCGGATGATGACGACGACATAGCCGTCTCGCTCATCATCGCGCTGATTGTGGAAAACCCCAGCGCGCAGCTGAAGCTCCTGCGCCGGTTATTTAGTGAGCTACAAAACCCTGGCACGCTGGACGCATTGCTGGGAGCAGCAGATGACCGTCTGGCCGCGCTTTTTCAGGAAACCATTATGATGACTGAACCCTGCGCTCAGGCTTAACAACATACTGATAATAAAAGGAATACCCTATGAAACGTAAAGTTATTGTCGCCTGTGGCGGCGCTGTTGCCACCTCAACGATGGCGGCAGAAGAAATTAAAGAACTCTGTGAAGCCAATAATATTACTCTCGATCTGGTCCAGTGCCGGGTGAATGAGATCGAAACCTATATGGACGGGGCGGATCTCATCTGCACGACGGCAAAAGTCGATCGGACCTTTGGCGACATTCCGGTGGTGCACGGAATGCCGTTTATCTCCGGCGTCGGCATTGAAGCGCTGCAACAAAAAATCCTGAGCATCCTGGTGGGGTAACGTTATGTTTAGCGAAATCATGCGTTATATCCTCGACTTAGGTCCGACGGTCATGCTGCCGATCGTCATCATCATCTTCTCAAAATTGATGGGGATGAAGCTCGGGGACTGTTTTAAATCCGGCCTGCATATCGGGATTGGCTTCGTGGGGATCGGGCTGGTGATCGGCCTGATGCTGGATTCCATCGGCCCGGCGGCTAAAGCGATGGCGGAACAGTTTGAGATCAATCTGCACGTGGTGGATATCGGCTGGCCCGGCTCTTCTCCGATGACCTGGGCGTCACAGATTGCGCTGATTGCCATTCCGGTGGCGATTGGCGTTAACGTTCTGATGCTGGTCACCCGCATGACCCGCGTGGTGAACGTTGATATCTGGAACATCTGGCACATGACCTTCACCGGCGCAATGCTGCATCTGGCGACCGGCTCTTACTGGATTGGCATTCTTGGCGTAGTGATTCACGCGGCCTTTGTGTACAAGCTGGGCGACTGGTTTGCCAAAGACACGCGCGACTATTTTGGTCTGGAAGGCATCGCCATTCCGCACGGCAGCTCGGCGTATCTGGGGCCGATTGCGGTGCTGGTCGATCTGATTATCGATAAGATCCCAGGGCTTAACCGCATTCATTTCAGCGCCGATGATATTCAAAAACGCTTTGGTCCCTTCGGCGAACCGGTCACGGTGGGCTTTATTATGGGGATTGTGATTGGCGTGCTGGCGGGCTATGACGCGAAAGGCGTGCTGCAACTGGCGGTTAAAACCGCGGCGGTGATGCTGTTAATGCCACGGGTCATCAAACCGATTATGGACGGTCTGACGCCTATCGCTAAACACGCCCGTAAACGGCTACAGGCCAAATTCGGCAGCCAGGAGTTCCTGATTGGCCTTGATCCGGCGCTGCTGCTTGGCCACACCTCCGTAGTATCGGCAAGCCTGATTTTTATCCCGTTGACCATTCTGGTGGCGGTGGTGGTGCCGGGTAACCAGGTCTTACCGTTTGGCGATCTGGCAACCATCGGCTTCTTCGTCGCCATGGCGGTCGCGGTCCACCAGGGCAACCTGTTCCGCACGCTGATTTCCGGGGTGATTATCATGGGGATCACCCTGTGGATCGCCACCCAAACGATTGGCCTGCATACCCAGCTTGCCGCCAACGCGGGCGCGCTGAAAGCGGGCGGCATGGTGGCTTCAATGGACCAGGGCGGCTCGCCGATCACCTGGCTGCTGATCCAGGTTTTCACCTGGCAGAACATTGTCGGCTTCGTGGTTATCGCCGTCATTTATCTCCTCGGTGTCCTGCTTACATGGCGCAGAGCGCGCGGCTTCGCAGCGGCAGAAAAAGCCGCCGCCGCGCAACAGAGTCAACCCGCATCGTAATTCTGACGGGGAGCATCCGCTCCCCTTTACATTCCTGGAGGATCTTATGAAATCAGTGGTGATCCACGCTGAGGGTGAAGTACGCGTTGAAGAACGTCCGATGCCGTGCCTGGAGACAGAGGATGATGTACTGGTCAAGGTGGTCAGTTCTGGCCTGTGTGGTTCAGATATTCCACGTATTTTCGCCCACGGCGCGCACTATTATCCGATTACCCTCGGCCATGAATTCAGTGGCTACGTCGTCGCCTGCGGCGACGGGATTAGCGATTTAGCGCCGGGGGATGCGGTGGCCTGCGTGCCGCTGCTACCCTGCTTTAACTGCCCGCAGTGTCAGCGCGAATACTTTTCACTGTGCAAACAGTATCAGTTTGTCGGCTCGCGTAGCGAAGGCGGTAACGCCGAATATGTGGTGGTTAAACGCGCTAACCTTTTCCGCCTGCCGCCAACGATGCCGATTGACGATGGGGCGTTTATCGAACCTGTTACCGTGGGCCTGCACGCATTCCATCTGGCTCAGGGCTGTGAAGGGAAAAACGTGATTATTGTCGGGGCGGGCACCATTGGTTTGCTGGCGCTTCAGTGCGCCCGCGAGCTGGGGGCGAACAGCGTCACCGCCATAGATATCAATCCACAGAAACTGGAACTGGCTAAAAGCCTGGGAGCAACCCACGTATTTAACAGCCGCGAGCTGAACGGTCAGCAGATCCAGTCCGCACTGGCGGAAATTCAGTTCGACCAGTTGGTGCTGGAAACCGCAGGCACGCCGCAAACCGTCGCGCTGTCGATTGAAATTGCCGGACCGCGCGCGCAACTGGCGCTGGTCGGCACGCTTCACCACGATCTGACCCTGACGTCGGCGGTCTTCGGGCAGATCCTGCGTAAAGAGCTGTCGGTGCTGGGAAGCTGGATGAACTATTCCGGGCCGTGGCCGGGGGAAGAGTGGACGACGGCGGCACGGTTGCTGGCCGAAAAGAGGCTACAGCTACAGCCGCTGATTGCCCACCATGGCGATGCCGAAAGCTTCGCGAGCGCCGTCCAGGCCCTGAACGGTGCGCCAATGCACGGAAAGATTTTGCTCAAAATGGGGTAATTGATCAGAGCCAGCAACCGGCGCTGGCTCACACAGTCTTTCGAAGTTTGGCTTTCCCCTTTCACTATCCTTCGATTAAACTAAAGTCAGCTCATCATCAGGCAATTAACATGAATTCATTTGAACGAAGGAATAAAATCGTCGATCTGGTTAATTCGCAGGGCAGCGTGCTGGTTTTGGATCTTTCGAATACCTTTGGCATTTCTGAAGTTACCATCCGCGCCGACCTGCGTTTGCTGGAAGAAAAAGGTTTAGTCACGCGCTTTCACGGCGGCGCGGCGAGGCCCGGCAGTAATCTGGCCGAAAATGACAATCAGGAAGTGGTGCTGGAAGAGCGCTATCAGCTCGCCAGCGATCCGAAAAAACGGATTGCCCAGGCCGCCGCCGCCATGATTGAAGAAGGCATGACGGTGCTGCTCGATAGCGGAAGCACTACCCTGCTGGTCGCCGAAGCGCTGGCAAAAAACACCAATATCACGGTGATCACCAATAACCTGCCCGCCGCCTTTACCCTTGCGGATAATAAAGATATTACGCTGGTGGTCTGCGGCGGTACGGTGCGGCATAAAACCCACTCCATGCACGGCACCATTGCCGAACGTTCGCTACAGGGGATCAGCGCCGATCTGATGTTTGTCGGTGCCGATGGTATTGACGCCACGAATGGCATCACCACCTTTAACGAAGGATATTCCATCAGCGGTGTGATGGCGGCAGCGGCGCGCAAAGTCGTTGCGGTGCTCGACGCCACCAAGTTTAACCGCCGTGGTTTTAACCAGGTGCTGCCGATGGAGAAGATCGACTGTGTGATCACCGATGAGAGTATCAGTGCGGAAGATCGCCTGGCGTTGGCGCAAACGCCTGTTATCCTAAAGATTGTATAAACAGTGAAGCCCGGATTTTTAATGCCGGGCTTTATAAAAGCTTTACGATCAAAACATATTATTTATTAATTGATCACAATGAATAATAGCTGCCATGAACATTACCATCCCCAACCCTTGGTTTTAATAGTAAATCCTTTAATAATCCGACATAAATATATTCTGAAACTCGCTGCGTAGGTTTTATTACATTAGCTATTTCGATACAATTTAACTCGTGAGGGTGATTAATATATTAAATTTTTAATAAGGAATGTTATGAAAAAGGTTACTAAAACTCTGACAGCCGCATTGTTAGCGTTATCAGCTGGTGGGGCTTGGGCAACTGATGGCACGATTGAATTTACGGGTGAAATACTGAACTCAACCTGTGATTTTGCTAATGGTGATGTAATTAATATTGAACTGGGCCATTATGCCGCCGCCCAGTTCAAGTCTATTGGCGATCGCACCCCTGCAATTCCTGTTGATATTCCATTAGAAAACTGCCCAACGGCTGAATGGGCTCACGTTGATGGCAGCACAGACAACTCATTCCAGCTTTGGCTGGAAACCCGCAGCGGCGGCACCACTGGCACCAATAATGAGCTGGTGGCAGTGACGGGCATGGGTACTGCGGCAAAAGGTGTCGGTATTCGTATTGATTCAGTAAAACATCAAACTCAGATGGCCTGAATAAATTAACCACCCCGAAAGTGAGCTTCACGCCAGAGGCTGATGGTAAGACTACCGTGGCTTTACAGGCGTATTACGTTTCCACCGTTGAATCTACAGCAATTACACCAGGGGAAGCCAACGCCTCCGTTGATGTAACCATTGATTATCGTTAATCCCCATACCATGTCTCTTTTGCTGACTGACAGCGGCAAAAGAGACATTTTTTCTATGGTTAAAGTGACAAAAATGAAAAACAAAATGGTCTGCGCTCTGGCGCTACTGTTGAGTTGCTGGAGCTGCCAGAGCGTTGCGGGCGGGATTGTTCTGGAAAGAACGCGCGTGATCTATGATGCCAGTAAAAAAGAAGCGGCATTATCCGTTGCCAACCGCAGCGAGAGCGCCCCCTATTTATTGCAAACATGGGTCGATAACCCACAGCAAACAGCGCGAGGCCCGTTTATTGTTACCCCTCCCCTGTTTCGTCTTGAAGCGGGTGATGACTCATCACTGCGAATTATTAAATCAGACGGGCAACTGCCCACGGATAAAGAATCGCTTTTCTATGTCAATGTCAGAGCCATACCAGCGCAAAAGAAAGCAGACATGGATAATGACAATTCCCTGACGCTGGTATTTAAAACGCGTATAAAGCTTTTTTATCGCCCGGAAGGTTTGAAAGGCAAAGCGTATGATGCCTATAAATCCATTGAATATAAACGCAATAACAATACATTAGATATATATAATCCTTCTGAATATTATGTTGTCTTTGCCGGTTTATCACTGGGCAAGACCGATTTGACGGATAAAATCGAATATATCGCGCCAGGTCAACACACACAGCTTGCCATACCCGCCGTTGCAGAAAATACGGTCAAATGGGCTGCAATTAATGATTATGGCGGACAAAGTAAGATTGAAATTCGCACACTGCCTTAATTAAGCAGATTTTATCATGACGATCTTCAGGCAATGTGAGCGTCCAGGGAATGAAACGAAATAAACACTCACCACCCATCAAATGCCTGGCATTCTGGATAAAGCTCGCGGTATCCAGCACCAGCCTGATAGCAGGTATGGCATGGGCAGATGACTACTACTTTGATCCTTCGCTACTGGAAACCCGCCAAAGCGGCCAGCAGGCGGTGGATCTTTCTACGTTCTCTCGAGAGAATGCGCAGCTTCCCGGAGAATACCTTGTTGATATTTATGTAAACAAAAAGCAAATAGTCCAGCGCAAGGTCACTTTCGTCGCGGGTAGCGATCATCATTTGGTGCCACAATTTACGCTCGGGCAACTGCGTGAACTTGGCGTTAAAGTTGATGATAATCCGCAGTTAATGGATCGGGGCGAGCAAACGCCAATCGCCGATCTACAAAAGGCCATGCCCGGCTATAGCGCAACGTTTGATATTAACCATGGGCGGCTGGATCTCAGCGTGCCGCTGCTGTCGCTCAACCAAAATGTCAGAGGTTACGTTGACCCTTCGCGCTGGGATAGCGGTGCGCCGGTACTGTTCACAAACTACAGCTTGACCGGTTCGCAAAGCCGCTATGACAGTGGCGATCGTTACGAACGTCAATACCTTAACATGCAGAACGGCGCGAATATTGGCCCCTGGCGGCTGCGCAACTATTCCACCTGGTCACGCGATAAAAGCGCCTCGCGCTGGGAAAGCATTAATAGCTGGTTGCAGCGCGATATTAAAAGCCTGCGTTCCCAGCTTGTTATCGGTGAGAGCGCGACAGATGGTTCGGTCTTTTCCAGCTATCAGTTTACCGGTGCGCGCCTGTACTCTGATGAAACGATGCTGCCTAACAGCCAGCGAGGTTTTGCCCCGACCATTCGCGGTATCGCTAACTCCAGCGCTATCGTCACGGTACGGCAAAATGGCTATACCATTTATCAGAATAATGTCCCGGCAGGCGCATTTGAAATTAACGATCTCTATCCTTCCTCTTTTAGCGGCGATTTAAACGTAACGATTGAGGAAGCTGATGGCACGACGCGCAGTTTCATCCAGCCCTTCTCGGCCCTGCCACTGATGCAGCGTCCGGGTTATATCAAATATAGCGCCACAGCAGGACGTTTCCGCGCCGATAACTCGCAGGACAGCAAAGAGCCGGAGTTTGTTGAAAGTACAGTGAGCTATGGCCTAAACAACGCTGTCACTCTGTACGGTGGCCTTACGCTGTCAGAGGATTATCGCGCCGTGGCGCTGGGGGCAGGCACTACCCTCGGCATCCTGGGGGCGATATCCACGGACATCAGCCAGGCTGACACCCGGTTTGATAACGGCGACAAAGATAAAGGCTATGCCTGGCGTACCCAGTATATAAAAGATGTCGCAGAAACTGGCACCAGCCTGTCGCTAAGCTATTACCGCTATAGCAGCAAAGGCTATTTCAGTTTTGCTGACGCTAACCGAAATGACATCAGCAGCGACGATCGCCTTCGTAGCGAAATACAGCTGAGTCTGAGTCAGAATCTGTTTGAAATCGCCAGTATTTATGCCTCCGGTTCACAGCAGGAATATTGGGACAGGAGACAAAAAGACAGAAACCTGTCTGTCGGCCTGAACGGTAATGTGTGGGGGGTGACGTATAACCTGAGCGGACAGTTTACTGATTATACCGACCGCGACAGCGATCGCTCGGTATCGCTCAGCCTCAGCGTACCGCTGGATCGCTGGCTCACTCATGCCAATGCGAGCTGGCGGGTGACCAGTGAGAAAAATGAATCTACCCAGCATGAAGTGGGGATTAACGGCTCAATGCTGGATGACCGTCGTCTGAGCTATAGCCTGAGGCAGCGCGAGAGTGCAGATAACAACCGGACCGGCAGTAGCGTTTACGGCAGCTATCGCTCCGCCTATGGCACCTTTAACACTGGCTACGATTACAGTTCCGGGAATCGCCAGATGAGCTATGGCGTCTCCGGCGGCATCGTCGCTCATCCTGATGGCATCACCTTGTCACAACCGTTGGGCAACGCGTTCGCGCTGGTCGATGCGAACGGCGCGTCGGGCGTGCGGGTTAAAAATTACCCAGGTATCGCGACGGATGCCTTTGGCTATGCGGTGATCCCTTATCTGACTGCTTATCAGGAAAACCGCATCATGCTGGATACCACGTTGATGCCGGATGATGTCGACGTAACGGAAACTACCCAGATAGTCGTGCCCAATCAGGGCGCGGCGGTAACCGCCCGATTTAACGCCCGTACGGGCTATCGGGTGCTGGTAAAACTGACGGATATTCAGGGCAAACCGTTACCGTTTGGCGCAATGGCCAGCAATGACACGCAACGTCAGCAAAGTATTGTTGATGAGGGCGGTATGCTTTATATCACTGGCGTAAATGACCAGCCGCAAACCTGGCTTGTGCGCTGGGGAAGTGGCTTAAATCAGCAGTGCCAGTTCACCTTTAGCCTGCCGGAAAGCGATCAACGTCAGTCCTCAGTTCTTAGCGGATCGGCACAATGTCGTGAAGGAATACGAAAATGAAATACAGAACGTCTATTGCAGGCACAGGGCTGATATTTTCCCTGCTTATCGCCGCCCCCGCGTCTGCTATAACCGGGGGGTGCACTGCTTCGGGACTTTTTAACATGGACTTAACCAGTGACTGGACCAAAGAATATAATGTCACAGGAAGCACTCAACAATTTCCATCCCAGCTTAGCGGAAATCCTTATCAAATCGATTGTAGCTGTGACGCGGGTAAGAGAGTTAACCTTTACTATTTTGTCACCAGCGGGTTACCGAATATCGGTCAACTGTCAGGATATTATCGACTGAACGATCACCTTGATATTAAAACCGAAGTTAATGATATTCCTGGTCATACAGCCGTTACCCCATTGAATATCAGGGTGATGAAAGAAGAGGGGGTCGCTTATAGCACTCGCGATGAAAAAGGCAGCGTGTGTAGTATCGATCCGCAAGATCAGCGAGCCGCGCCGAGTACGGTTGGTGCAAATACCACAATTACGCTGTATGTAACTAAACCCTTTCTGGGAGAATTGATCATTCCTGACACCCATATCGCTTCTGTCGAGGCAGGATGGAGTGACTCCTCTACCGTACCTGGCAGGAATGTGTTAGAACCCATTGCCGAGTTACACGTTCAGGGGCGCATCACCGTACCGCAGGATTGTAAAATTAATCAGGGAGACGTTATCCAGGTTAATCTCGGAGCGGTTAATGCCAGCCGGTTTACCACTAAAGATCAGATGCCGGAAGGTTACAGACCCGTCGAGTTCAATATTATTTATGATTGTGGCGATACATCATTAATAAAAAACAACATGGATATGGTAATAGAAGGCATGGATGTTGCCAGCCAGTATGTGCTGATAGGCCGCCGCCGCAGTTCAGACAATGTACCGGATGTTGGCATACGCATAGTCGACGATACTGCCGGGCAAAATAATATTCCGTTCATTAACGGAACGATAAATATCAATAATTCTGGAAGGGGCAGTACGCGTATGAATGCCTATCCTGTCAATCTGGTCGGTGGGGTGCTGGAGCCGGGTAAATTCCGTGGCACGGCAACAATCACCATTGAAGTACACTGATCCGACAACGCCTTTCCATTCAGGAAAGGCGTTTTAACCTTAAGCCGTTATTGCTGTTCCAGCGCATACTTATACAACGCGTTCTTCTTCACGCCGTGGATCTCCGCCGCCAGCGCCGCTGCTTTTTTCAGCGGTAGCTCTGTCTGTAACAGCGCCAGCGTACGCAGCGCGTCGGCGGGTAAATCGTCTTCCTGCGCTTTGTGCCCTTCAACAATCAGCACCATTTCACCTTTGCGTCGGTTTTCATCTTCTTTCACCCACGCCAGCAGCTCACCCACCGGCGCGCCGTAGATCGACTCCCAGGTCTTTGTCAGTTCACGTGCCAGCACCACGTAGCGCGATTCGCCCCAGACAGCGACCATATCTTCCAGGCTTTCCAGCAGGCGGTGAGTTGATTCATAGAAAATCAACGTGCGCGGCTCGGCTTCAATAGCTTTTAACGCATCGCGACGCCCTTTGGATTTGGCAGGCAGAAACCCTTCGTAGCAGAAGCGATCCGACGGCAGACCCGCCGCGCTGAGCGCCGCAATCGCCGCACAGGGTCCGGGAAGCGGCACCACGCGGATGCCCGCTTCGCGACAGATGCGGACCAGATGGTAGCCGGGATCGTTAATCAGCGGCGTTCCGGCATCGGAGACCAGCGCGATGTTCTGCCCTTCCTTCAGCTTTGCCACCAGCGTTTCCGCCTTTTGCTGTTCGTTGTGGTCGTGCAAAGCAAACAGGCGGGCGTTGATGGCAAAATGCTGGAGCAGCAGACCGGTATGACGCGTATCCTCTGCGGCAATAAGATCGACATCCTGCAATACGGCGAGCGCACGTTGCGTAATATCAGCCAAATTGCCGATGGGAGTCGGTACAATGTACAGCTGACCGTGAGAATTATCCGCCGATTGGTGTTGTTTCATTGTTTAGTCCGTATTGCCGATTTAATATTGAGCATCGAATAAAAATATCACTGGATACAGTATGGTACCGTCAACGTTTCTTCGTTCGAAAGCCGCTCGCGGCCTGCCGGTCGTTCTGGCGGCCCTGTTCTTCGCTGGTTGTGGCACACAAACGCCGAATCAGAGCACGGCCCACCTTGAGGGGACAGCGCAGGCTGATTCCGGCTATTACCTGCAGCAGATGCAGCAAAGCTCAGATGATAGCAAGACCAACTGGCAATTACTCGCCATTCGTGCCCTGCTGAAAGAAGGTAAAAGCCAGCAGGCGATGGAACTGTTCAACCAGCTACCGCAAGAGCTGAGCGATGTGCAGCGGCGCGAGCAGTCGCTGCTGGCGGTTGAAATCAAGCTGGCGCAGCAAGATTATCCGGGAGCGCAGGCGCTGCTCGGCAAGCTCAGCTCGGGTGATTTCGATAAAAATCAGCAGGCCCGATTCTGGCAGGCACAGATCGCCGCCCAGCAGGGTAAACCTTCACTGGCGTTACTGCGCGCGCTGATCGCCCTGGAGCCGCTGCTGGCGGCGCAAGAAAAGCAGGCGAATATCGATGCAACCTGGCAGGCGCTGTCGTCAATGACGCCGGAACAGGCGCAGACGCTGGTGATTAACGCCGATGAAAACGTTCTGCAAGGCTGGCTCGATCTCCAGCGCATCTGGTTTGATAACCGTAGCGATCCAGACATGATGAAAGCCGGTATCGCCGACTGGCAGAAGCGCTATCCGCAAAATCCGGGGGCGAAAATGTTGCCGTCCCAGCTGGTTAACGTGCAGAAATTTACCCCGGCCTCTACCAATAAAATTGCCCTGCTGCTGCCGCTAAACGGTCAGGCTGCCGTTTATGGTCGCACCATTCAGCAAGGGTTTGAAGCGGCGAAAAACGGCACGGCGGCGGTTAGCGGTAGCGCCGTGCCCGCGCAAATGGCGCAGGCCGCTTCCGTATCTACCGAGAGCAACGTGGTCAGCCCGTCCCAGGCGGAAGTGAACGACCTCACCACCGCCCAGCAGCAACCGGTGCAGGCTCCGGGCAACGAAGCCGCAACGCCCGTACAAGCACCGGGCAACGAAGCGGCTGCGCAGGTACAGACACCGGGCAATGATGCCGTGACGCCAGCTAACGAAACGACCGCGCCGGTTCAGGCGCAGGGTAACGATGCCAGCGTGTCGGCTCCGCAGAGTGACGCAGTGACTGCCGCCGCGCCTGCCAGCCCTTCGGCAGAGCTGAAAATCTACGATACCACTTCGCAGCCGCTTAGCCAGATCCTCGCCCAGGTTCAGCAGGACGGGGCCAGCATCGTGGTTGGCCCGCTGCTGAAAAATAACGTTGAAGAGCTGATGAGCAGCAATACACCGCTGAACGTGCTGGCGCTTAACCAGCCGGAAGCCGTGCAGAATCGCCCTAATATCTGCTACTTTGCGCTCTCCCCGGAAGATGAAGCTCGCGACGCCGCGCGCCATATCCATCAGCAGGGCAAGCAGTCTCCGCTGTTGCTGGTGCCGCGTAGCGCCCTTGGCGATCGCGTTACCGCAGCGTTTGCCGATGAGTGGCAGAAACAGGGCGGTGGCACGGTACTGGAGCAGAAGTTTGGTTCCGCTTCTGAATTGCGTATGGGGATCAACGGCGGCTCTGGCATCGCGTTAACCGGCACGCCGGTGACCAACAGTCAGCCGCAGGCCGTAACGGTGGGTGGCCTGACCATCCCGGCTCCGCCAACCGACGCGGAAATCTCCGGCGGGCGCGTGGATGCGGCCTATATTCTTGCCACCCCGGAAGAGATCGCCTTCATCAAGCCAATGATTGCCATGCGTAACGGCAGCCAGAGTGGAACCACGCTTTACGCCAGCTCCCGCAGCGCGCAGGGTACGGCAGGCCCGGATTTCCGTCTTGAAATGGAAGGACTGCAATTTAGCGAAATCCCGATGCTGGCGGGCAGTAACCCGGCGCTGATGCAGCAGGCGCTGGCAGCGGTGCATAACGACTACTCGCTGGCGCGTCTGTACGCGATGGGCGCGGATGCCTGGTCGCTGGCTAACCACTTCTCGCAGATGCGTCAGGTGCAGGGCTTTGAACTTAGCGGCAATACCGGCGATCTGACCGCCAGCAGCGATTGTGTGATTAACAGGAAGTTATCATGGCTCAAATACCAGCAGGGACAGATCGTGGCGGCGAACTAACCCGCAAAAAGACCGGCGACGCGTGGGAACAAAAAGCGCGTCGCTGGCTGGAAAGTCAGGGACTCCGCTTTGTCGCCGCCAATGTGCGAATGCGTGGCGGCGAGATCGACCTGATCATGCGTGACGGTCCGGTAACGGTCTTCGTTGAAGTTCGTTACCGCCGCAACACCTTTTACGGCGGCGCGGCGGCCAGCGTGAGCCGGAGCAAGCAACATAAATTATTACAGACCGCCCGCTGGTGGCTCGCACGCCAGAATGGGAGTTTTGATACTGTGGATTGCCGGTTTGATGTGATAGCCTGCGACGGCAGTGACATCGAATGGCTTAAAAACGCCTTTGGCGAATAAACCTGACATTTAAGGGATAACGTGCTCGAACGAATTAAAGTTTGCTTCACTGAAAGCATTCAGACTCAAATTGCGGCGGCGGAAGCGCTGCCTGACGCTATCTCTCGTGCCGCCATGACGCTGGTTCAGTCGCTGCTTAACGGCAACAAAATTCTCTGCTGTGGCAACGGCACCTCGGCCGCCAACGCACAGCATTTTGCTGCCAGCATGATTAACCGCTTCGAAACGGAGCGTCCGGGTTTACCGGCGATGGCACTTAATACCGATAACGTGGTCTTAACCGCGATTGCTAACGATCGTTTGCACGATGAAATCTACGCCAAGCAGGTCCGGGCGCTCGGTCATGCCGGAGATGTGTTGCTGGCTATTTCAACGCGCGGCAATAGCCGTGACATTGTGAAGGCGGTTGAAGCTGCCGTGACGCGCGATATGACCATCGTCGCCCTGACCGGCTACGACGGCGGCGAGTTAGCCGGGCTGCTGGGACCGCAGGATGTGGAAATTCGCATTCCGTCTCACCGCAGCGCACGTATTCACGAAATGCATATGTTAACGGTCAACTGTCTGTGCGATCTGATTGATAATACGCTATTTCCTCACCAGGACGATTAAGGAGTACACATGAAGGCATTTTCGCCCCTCGCAGTCCTTATTTCCGCGCTGCTTTTGCAGGGTTGCGTTGCTGCGGCGGTTGTCGGCACCGCCGCCGTTGGTACAAAAGCGGCAACCGATCCCCGCACCGTGGGCACTCAGGTGGATGATGGAACGCTGGAACTCCGCGTGAACAGCGCGCTGGCAAAAGATCAGCAAATTAAGAAAGAAACGCGCATTAACGTCACCGCGTATCAGGGTAAAGTGCTGCTGGTGGGTCAGTCGCCGAACAGCGAACTGTCATCGCGTGCGAAACAGATTGCCGTCGGCGTTGATGGCGCAACGGAAGTGTTTAATGAAATCCGTCAGGGCGCGCCTATCGGCCTCGGCACGGCATCAAACGATACCTGGATCACCACCAAAGTCCGTTCACAGCTGTTGGGCAGCGATCAGGTGAAATCCTCTAACGTGAAGGTGACGACCGAAAACGGCGAGGTGTTCCTGATGGGTCTGGTGACCGACCGGGAAGCCAAAGCGGCGGCGGATATGGCCAGCCGGGTGAGCGGCGTGAAACACGTCACCACCGCGTTTACCTTTATCAAGTAATGCAATATTGCCCGGCAGCGTCTGCCGGGCATTTCTCACAGTAACGCCAGCCCGCCAACTATCGCACCGCCCAGCGCCACCAGCCCGCCGGTCAGCCACAGAGCTTTTGCCGGGAACGCTTTACGCAGCATCACCAGCGACGGCAGACTCACCGCCGGCAGCGTCATCAGCAATGCCAGCGCCGGAGCCGTGCCCATTCCCGCCAGCATCATGGTCTGCACGATGGGAATTTCAGCGGCGGTCGGGATCACAAACAGGCATCCGGCAACCGCCATCGCCACTACCCAGAACAGCGTATTATCGACCACGCCTTCGGTATGCGGGAACAGCCAGACGCGCGCTGCGCCCAAAACCAGCACCGCCAGAATATAAACCGGGATTGTATTCCAGAACAGCGTCCACAGCGCGCGGCCCCAGCGGGTAAAGAAACTGCCCTGCACCGTGGCGGATTCAATCTCAACCGTGGCGGTCTGTACGGTATCTTTTACCAGCCGTTGCACCAGCGAGGCGATAATCAGCACCATCGCCAGACCCGCAACCAGGCGGATCAGCGCAAACTGCCAGCCGAGCACAAAGCCCATAAACACCAGCGTGGCGGGATTCAGCAGCGGATTGCCCATCCAGAACGCCAGCGCGCCACCCATTGACACCTGCTGACGACGCAAACCGGCAGTAACCGGCGCTGCGCAGCAGGAACACATCATGCCCGGCAAAGAGAACAGCGTCCCCAGCAAAGTGCCCTGAAAACGCGGCTGACCGAGGGTGCGCATCAGCCAGTTACGCGGGATCAGCACTTGCACCAGCGATCCGAGGATCACCCCCAGCACGGCGGCTTTCCACACCGCCAGAAAATAGACCAGCGCGTAATCCCACGCCGCCCGAAGCGGGCTGGCATCCGCCTGCGCCAGAATAGATTTACCGATGCTGTGGGTTTCGGCGGCGGTAAAGGCTTTCCCGTAATAGGGCTGCCATTTCACATACCACAGGCCAACAATAACGACGAGAAAGAAAAGCGCGGGCTTCCACCACTGACGTGACGGTGCCCATTGAGATGAAGACTGACCAGTCATAGCATTCCCCGGAAGTATTATGGTTTTTAATAAACCGGGGAATAGTACGCCGGGTAAGTTATTTATGGAAATTATTAATCAGTTTCACGCGCAGCAATTTCCCGTAATTGCGCAGATGACAAAATCGTCACCGGCTCCGCGTTTTCTGCCAGCGCTTCGCGCAGTAAAGCCCGCGCAACGTCTTTCGCTTCGATCGATTTCAGGTTGCCCGGCAGCAGCCTGAAGATTGGCGCGAGCAGCGATTCATTCATCCGGTGCTTCTCGCGATCGCCCAGTAGCATTGACGGACGGGCGATCGTCAGGCGCGGCCACCGCTGGGCGATCAGCGCCTCTTCCATCTTGCCCTTTACCCGGTTATAGAAAAAGGGCGAGGCGGTGCTGGCCCCCATCGCGCTGACCACCAGCATGTGCGTGGCACCCAGCCGCTGCCCGGTGAGCGCGGTATCTATCACCAGCGTATAATCTGCATGAATGAAAGCCTCTTTTGTACCCGCTTCCCGACGGGTGGTGCCGAGACAGCAAAAAACGATATCCAGCGGCCCGGTCACCTGCGCCAGCGCATCGGTGAGCTGCGGATCAACCGGATTAAACACCCCGGAGATATCGTTGAGCGGGCGTCGCGTTGGCGCAGCAATACCCGTAATGCGCGGTTCCTGAATTAACATCCGCAATAACCGATCGCCCACCAGCCCGGTCGCGCCGGTGATTAAAACCTGACTCATGATCTTCTCCCCTCGTTATGCAGATTTGTCCGTGTTGCATTCTCGCGGGTCTGCACCACACTTAAACGTCTACGGTAAGTATTTACCAATTGCCAGCACAACGGAGGAAACATGGGCAAGAAAATAGCGGTCCTGATCACCGACGAGTTCGAAGATTCAGAATTCACCTCTCCGGCAGAGGCTTACAAAAAAGCCGGGCATGAGGTGATTACGATTGAAAAAGAAGCCGGTAAAACGGTGAAGGGCAAGCAGGGCGAAGCTAACGTCAAGATTGATAAAAGCATTGATGAAGTCAGCCCGGCAGAGTTTGATGCGCTGCTGTTGCCTGGCGGACATTCACCCGATTCACTGCGCGGCGATGAGCGCTTTGTCACCTTTACCCGCGATTTCGTTAACAGCGGCAAGCCGGTATTCGCCATCTGCCACGGGCCACAGTTGTTGATCAGCGCCGAAGTGGTGCGCGGCCGTAAACTGACGGCGGTGAAGCCTATCGTCATCGACGTGAAAAACGCCGGAGCGGAATTCTTCGATCAGGAAGTGGTGGTGGACAACGACCAACTGGTCACCAGCCGGACGCCGGACGATCTGCCCGCCTTTAACCGCGAAGCGCTACGCCTGCTCGGAGCCTGACGCACGCTGCCAGTGATGTTTTTTGCCGAAACCTAAAGTGTTATCGGTGAACTTCAGCTCGTCAGGGCGGATCTCCCAGACAGGCGCAGACATCGCTCTGGCAACCGGAAAGCGATGGTTATAGCGTGCGCGCATGACCTCGCTTTCCTCCCCTTCAAGCCTGCGGATCTCTCCTTTAAACTGCACGCCCCGAATCAAGGCCACGGTTTTCGGCTGACCGTTAACTGTTCCGGCAACTTGCGCGCGCGCCCCTGACATTTGCGCATGGCGGGTGGTATCTTCAGTCAGCAGATAAAACGCGACGTTTTGCGGATCGTAAATATAGAAGGCGTTCGCGCACCACAGTTCATCATTACGGGCGACGCACCAGGTGATGACATGCTGCTTTGCCAGCCAGCGGCTGATGACGGCAAGCGTTTCCATCCGACCTCTCCCTTATGTTATGGTGCGCTCACCTTAACATACAGACTGCGAACCGTGTGCTGGTATCTCTATCTTATCCGAATGGAAAATAACGCGCTTTACACCGGGATTACTACCGATGTTGAGCGGCGTTTTGTACAGCATCAGACGGGAAAAGGGGCGAAAGCGCTGCGCGGCAAAGGTGAGCTGACGCTGGCCTTTTTTGCTGCCGCAGGCGAGCGCTCGCAGGCGCTGCGCCTTGAATATCGGGTAAAACAGCTGACGAAGCGCCAGAAAGAGCGCCTCGTTGCCGGAGAGATCCTGTTAACCAGCCTGCTTAAAAGCGATTAAAGTGCTCGTGATACTCCACCAGCCCATGAACGTTGTCGAGGGCGTTGTCCGCCAGACGATGAACCTGAAACGCGGCTTCGCATCCCGGCCAGCGGCAGCGCAGGTCGTAACGGGCGCAGGTTTCAAATCCCAGACGGCTGTAGAACGCCGGATCGCCCAGCGCCACCACGGCGGCGTAGCCAAATTCATTGAGCGAATCCAGCCCTTCGTACACCAGTTGACGTGCCAGTCCCTGGCCCCGCCAGGCTTCATCCACCGCCAGCGGTGCCAGCCCGACCCACTGCAAATCTTCGCCTTCAACATCTACCGGGCTGAAGGCCACGTAACCGACGATCTGTCCTTCGTCATCGGTCGCCACCAGTCCCAGCGTTAGCAAGCCGTCTTCACGCAGATCGTGAATCAGACTGGCTTCGGCATCGCGGTTAAAGGAACGGCGCAGCAGGGCGTCAATCCCTGGCGCATCGATTGGAATTTCAACGCGAATCAGCATGGCTCACCTACTACTCTGTTTGTGTTTTCCGGCGGCGTTTTAAGCCCCGCCTCAACAAAGTCTGCCAGTTGCAGCAGCACGATCCGCAACGCTTTTGGCATCTGCTCCAGCTCAATGGCATCCATCAGGTTTTTTACGTATAGCCCAAGCTCGGTGTCGCCTTCAATCACCAGCCGACGCTGGAAAAACAGCGTATCGGGATCCTGGCGGCGCGCAACGATCATCAGGAGATCGCTGGCATCCGCGCTGAAGCTGACGTCCGCCTGCGCCGAATCACTGACGATCAGACGCTCATTCGCAACGGAGGTGTACCATCTGAGGCCGATATCGCGCACCTCAATGCTCAGCCAGCGACCGTCGAGAAACTCCAGCTCCCCGTCTGCCAGCGCCTGGCGGAATTGCCAGCTAAGGACCTGCTCCAGAACCTGACGCTTCAGGGCAAAGGGCGTCAGCTTCACGGGCACACTCATCAGAGACGGGCCAAGGTGAACCAGGCGTGAACGCAGTTTATCCAACACGAGCTTTACTCCCTCATTTCAATGATTCAACCATTCTGCCATATCAGATAAACGACATGGTGGCGTAAATCAACAATTACGTTATGCAGACGTTATTATTGGAGTCATCAATACGCGATTAACTGCCTCAAATCAAAAATTGTCGCGGTCAGGTTAATTAAACTCCCAGTTCGTTAACAATTTGCGCTCCATTGGGGCGCAACGTTCAGGAAATTTTATGGAGCTTCTCTGTCCCGCTGGCAATCTCCCGGCGCTTAAAGCGGCTATTGAGAACGGCGCTGACGCTGTATATATCGGGCTAAAAGATGACACCAACGCCCGTCATTTTGCCGGTCTTAACTTTACCGAGAAAAAATTACAGGAAGCCGTCAGCTTTGTGCATCAGCATCGCCGTAAGCTGCACATCGCCATTAATACTTTTGCCCACCCGGATGGTTATGCCCGCTGGCAGCGGGCGGTGGATATGGCTGCACAGCTGGGTGCCGATGCGCTGATCCTCGCCGATCTCGCCATGCTTGAGTATGCCGCAGAACGTTATCCGCATATTGAGCGCCATGTCTCAGTCCAGGCGTCAGCCACTAATGAAGAGGCGATCCGTTTCTATCACCGTCATTTTGACGTGGCCCGGGTGGTGCTGCCACGCGTGCTGTCCATTCATCAGGTCAAACAGCTTGCCCGCGTCACGCCGGTTCCGCTGGAAGTGTTTGCCTTTGGCAGTCTGTGCATCATGGCGGAAGGCCGCTGCTATCTCTCGTCTTACTTAACCGGGGAATCACCTAATACGGTAGGTGCCTGCTCCCCTGCCCGCTTTGTACGCTGGCAGCAAACGCCGCAGGGCCTGGAATCGCGCCTGAATGAAGTGCTGATTGACCGCTATCAGGACGGTGAAAACGCGGGCTACCCGACGCTGTGTAAGGGACGCTATCTGGTGGATGGCGAGCGCTATCACGCGCTGGAGGAGCCGACCAGCCTTAATACGCTGGAACTGCTGCCGGAACTACTGGCGGCCAATATCGCCTCGGTAAAAATTGAGGGACGCCAGCGTAGCCCGGCTTACGTCAGCCAGGTGGCGAAAGTCTGGCGGCAGGCTATCGACCGCTGCATGGCTTCGCCGCAGGATTTTGTCCCGCAACGCGTATGGATGGACACGCTCGGCGCAATGTCCGAAGGCACCCAGACCACGCTTGGCGCGTACCACCGTAAATGGCAGTAGGAAATCACATGAAATATTCACTGGGACCGGTGCTGTATTACTGGTCAAAAGAGACGCTGGAAGAGTTCTACCAGCAGGCCGCCGCCAGCAGTGCGGATACGGTCTATCTGGGCGAAGCGGTGTGCAGCAAGCGCCGGGCCACCAAAGTGGGCGACTGGCTGGATATGGCTAAAGCGCTGGCGGGCAGCGGCAAACAGGTGGTGCTTTCCACCCTCGCGCTGGTCCAGGCCTCATCAGAGCTGAACGAACTGAAGCGCTATGTCGATAACGGCGATTTTTTACTGGAAGCCAGCGATCTCGGCGTGGTCAATCTGTGCGCAGAGCGCAAACTGCCGTTTGTTGCCGGGCACGCGCTTAATTGCTACAACGCGGTAACGCTGCGCCTGCTGTTAAAACAGGGGATGGTGCGCTGGTGTATGCCGGTGGAACTGTCCCGCGACTGGCTGATCAATCTGCTTGGTCAGTGCGACGATCTGGGCATTCGTCAGCAGTTTGAAGTGGAGGTGCTCAGCTACGGTCATCTGCCGCTGGCGTACTCTGCACGCTGCTTTACCGCGCGCTCGGAGGATCGCCCGAAGGACGAGTGCGAAACCTGTTGCATCAAGTACCCTAACGGGCGCAGCGTGCTGTCGCAGGAAAATCAGCAGGTGTTTGTGCTTAACGGCATTCAGACCATGAGCGGCTATGTTTATAACCTCGGCAATGAGCTGACCTCAATGCAGGGGCTGGTAGATATGGTGCGTCTGTCGCCGCTGGGCACAGAGACGTTTGCCATGCTGGACGCCTTCCGCGCCAATGAAACCGGGGCCGCGCCGCTGCCGCTTACCGCCCACAGCGACTGTAACGGCTACTGGAAACGGCTGGCGGGACTGGAACTGGCGTAAAAAAGCTCACTTTGTTAACAACTATAATTAAATCTTAATGCAGTATTAAAAGATTAACGGGTAACAAAGTGAGCCGCTATGACTGATAAACATATTCCTTTTTCGGTGCTGGATCTGGCACCGATCCCGCAAGGCTCCTCTGCCGGAGAAGCCTTCTCTCATTCGCTGGCGCTGGCGCAGCTGGCTGAAAAGCGCGGCTATCATCGCTACTGGCTGGCAGAACACCATAACATGACCGGGATTGCCAGCGCCGCCACGTCAGTGCTGATTGGCTATCTCGCCGCCAACACCACCACCCTGCATCTGGGATCTGGCGGTGTGATGCTGCCTAACCATTCTCCGCTGGTGATTGCTGAACAGTTCGGCACGCTAAATACGCTGTATCCGGGACGTATTGATTTGGGGCTGGGCCGCGCGCCGGGCAGCGATCAGCGCACAATGATGGCGCTGCGCCGCCATATGAGTGGCGATATTGATAATTTCCCGCGCGATGTGAATGAGCTGGTGGAATGGTTTGACGCCCGCGATCCGAATCCGCACGTCCGCCCGGTCCCGGGCTACGGCGAAAAGATCCCGGTCTGGCTGCTGGGCTCCAGCCTCTACAGTGCACAGCTCGCCGCCCAGCTTGGCCTGCCGTTCGCTTTCGCATCGCACTTCGCGCCGGATATGCTGTTCCAGGCGTTGCATCTTTATCGCACCCACTTTAAGCCTTCCGCGCGGCTGGAAAAACCGTACGCGATGGTATGCATTAATATCGTCACCGCCGACAGTAACCGCGACGCGGAGTTTCTGTTTACCTCCATGCAGCAGGCGTTTGTGAAGCTGCGCCGGGGCGAGACGGGCCAGCTTCCGCCGCCGATTGAGAATATGGACAGCTTCTGGTCGCCGTCCGAGCAGTACGGTGTGCAGCAGGCGCTGAGCATGTCGCTGGTGGGCGATAAAGCAAAAGTCCGCCACGGCCTGCAATCTATCCTGCGAGAAACCGAGGCGGATGAAATTATGGTTAACGGACAGATTTTCGATCATCAGGCGCGACTGCATTCGTTCGACCTGGCGATGGAGGTCAAAGAAGAGCTGTTTAGCTGATTTGATAGCGCCGGTTTTCGACCTCCACGGTGGGAGGTCGGCGGTTTTTTCCTGTAGTTGCTGGCGGTCGGCGATGATAAAGCGACTGCCAGAGCCTGTCTGGCAAAGATTTTCGGCTTACTGGTATACCGGCAGTAAATTAAAGCTCGATAAAATATGTACCAGCGCGTTGCCGATGCCAAAGATCAGAATTAACACAATCATTGGCTTGCCGCCCCAGACGCGAAATGTTGGGCTGCCGAAGCGTTTACGCGAGGCGTTCGCCAGCAATGCAGGAACAATTGCTGCCCAGATGGTTGCCGCCAGACCCGCATAGCCAATGGCATAGAGAAAACCGTTCGGCCACAGCAGGCCGCCAATAACGGGCGGGGTAAAGGTCAGCAGCGCGGTTTTAAACCGTCCGGATGCAGAGTCATCAAAGCCAAACAGATCTGCCAGGTAATCAAACAGTCCCAGCGTGACGCCGAGGAAGGAGCTGGCCACCGCGAAGTTGGAGAAAATAACCAGCAGCAGATCCAGACTGCGGCTGTTCAGCACGCCGCTTAATGCCCCGACCAGCACATCAATATTGCCGCCCTTTGCGGCGATATCAATAAACTGCGGGCGCGGGATGTTGCCCATCGTCCCCAGCAGCCAGATGACATAAAGCGCCAGCGCCAGCAGCGTACCGTAAATCAGGCACTTCGCAATCGTGCGCGGATCTTTACCGTAATACTTCATCAGACTCGGCACGTTGCCATGATAACCAAACGAGGCCAGGCAGAACGGCAGCGTCATCAGCAGATACGGGCTGTAGGAAGCATGGCTTTCGGCAACGTTAAACAGCGTGGCGGGTTCAACATGCCCCAGCAGGCTGCCGAAAGTCAGGAAGAACGTAATGACCTTCGCGCCCAGCACAATCGCCGTCATGCGGCTGACCGCGCGAGTGGAGAGCCACACCACAAACGCCACCAGCAGCGCGAAAGCAAAACCGGCTGCCCGCGCCGGAACATTCAGCGACATCTCCGCAAAGGTGTGATGCAAAATCGAACCGCTGGCGGAGATATAAGCGTAGGTCAGAATATAAAGTACAAAGGCGATGGACACGCCGTTGACCAGATTCCAGCCTTTGCCGAGCAAGTCTTTGGTCAGGGTATCGAAGCTCGCGCCGATGCGATAGTTAAGGTTGGCCTCAAGGATCATCAGCCCGGAATGCAGCATACAAAACCAGGTAAAGACCAGCGCCGCCAGCGACCAGAAGAACCACGCGCCGGACATGACTACCGGCAGAGAGAACATTCCCGCGCCAATAATTGTGCCGCCGATGATCACCACGCCGCTGAACAGCGAAGGTGTCGATTGTGTGGTAATAAGCGTAGCCATCTGGTTTTTTCTCCGTTAAAAATTACTACTCCTGGTGAAGTGTGTTGCACTGTACCAGTACATGAGTACAAATGGAATAAAAAAAGCCCCGGTTGTTCAGACCGGGGCTGTACAGATTACTTTACATAATCAGCGTTGATTATGCATCGCCACCGAAACGACGACGGCTGGAAGACTCGTCACGGCGCGGTGCAGAATCATCACGACGCGGAGCGCGCGCCTGACCTTCACGACGCTCGCCGCTAAAACGACGACCTTCAGGACGGGCCGCACCTTCACGACGCTCGCCACCGAAGCTACGACCTTCACCGCGACCGCCTTCACGACGTTCGCCGCTAAAGCGACCACCGCCACGACGCTCACCACCGGTATGCGGTTGCGCATCGCCGAGCAGCTGCATGTTCATCGGCTTGTTCAGGATGCGGGTGCGCGTAAAGTGCTGTAATACGTCGCCCGGCATACCTTTCGGCAGCTCGATAGTGGAGTGGGAAGCAAACAGCTTAATGTTGCCGATGTAACGGCTGCTGATGTCGCCTTCGTTAGCAATCGCACCAACGATATGACGCACTTCAACGCCGTCATCACGACCCACTTCAATGCGGTAAAGCTGCATATCGCCAGCGTCACGACGTTCACGACGCGGACGATCTTCGCCACTACGTTCTGGGCGCGGGCCACGATCGTTACGCGGAGCGCGATCATCACGGTCACGGAATTCGCGCTTAGGACGCATCGGAGCATCCGGCGGAACGATCAGAGTACGTTCGCCCTGCGCCATTTTCAGCAGCGCAGCAGCCAGCGTTTCAAGATCCAGCTCTTCGCCTTCAGCGGTCGGCTGGATTTTCGCCAGCAGCGCACGGTACTGATCCAGATCGCTGCTTTCAAGCTGCTGCTGAACTTTGGCAGCAAATTTTTCCAGACGGCGTTTACCCAGCAGATCGGCGTTCGGTAGTTCGACTTCCGGGATGGTCAGCTTCATGGTGCGTTCGATGTTGCGCAGCAGACGACGTTCGCGGTTTTCAACGAACAGCAGCGCGCGGCCAGCACGACCGGCACGACCAGTACGGCCGATACGGTGAACGTAAGACTCGGAGTCCATCGGAATGTCGTAGTTAACGACCAGGCTGATACGCTCAACGTCCAGGCCACGGGCCGCAACGTCGGTCGCGATCAGGATGTCCAGACGACCGTCTTTCAGGCGCTCCAGAGTCTGCTCACGCAGGGCCTGGTTCATGTCACCGTTCAGCGCGGCGCTGTTATAGCCGCTACGCTCCAGCGCTTCAGCCACTTCCAGGGTCGCATTTTTGGTGCGAACGAAGATGATCGCCGCATCAAAATCTTCTGCTTCCAGGAAACGCACCAGCGCTTCATTTTTACGCATACCCCAGACAGTCCAGTAGCTCTGGCTGATGTCCGGGCGAGTGGTGACGCTGGACTGAATGCGCACTTCCTGCGGCTCTTTCATAAAGCGGCGGGTAATGCGACGAATCGCTTCGGGCATAGTTGCGGAGAACAGCGCGGTCTGATGTTCAGCCGGGATCTGCGCCATGATAGTTTCAACGTCTTCGATGAAGCCCATGCGCAGCATTTCGTCAGCTTCATCCAGTACCAGACCACTCAGGTTGGACAGGTTCAGCGTACCGCGTTTCAGGTGATCCAGCAGACGTCCCGGCGTACCGACAACGATCTGTGGCCCCTGGCGCAGAGCGCGGAGCTGCACGTCATAACGCTGGCCACCGTAAAGGGCTACCACGTTCACGCCGTGCATGTGTTTAGAGAAATCCGTCATTGCTTCAGCAACCTGAACCGCCAGTTCGCGGGTCGGTGCCAGCACCAGAATTTGCGGTGCTTTCAGGTCAGGATCAAGGTTTTGCAGCAGCGGTAAAGAGAACGCTGCGGTTTTGCCGCTACCCGTCTGGGCCATACCCAGAACATCACGACCGCCCAGCAGGTGAGGAATACACTCTGCCTGGATTGGAGATGGTTTTTCGTAACCCAGATCGTTAAGGGCTTCAAGGATAGGAGCCTTAAGCCCCAGATCTGCAAAAGTGGTTTCGAATTCAGCCATGTAGTACAAGTGCCTCGATATTAATGGCGGCCAGTCTACATAACTCATCATGAAAATTTTCAGCAGTTTTCATTGAAAAGTGTGAACCGGCTCAAAGTAGGTGTATTAACGAACAACAACGCCCTCACCCGCTAAGATGATGGCTAGTAAAAAATTACGGGCTGATGTGTGTTCGTCAGCTATTGCTGGTCCGATTCTGCCAGGTTGTCTTGTTCCTGGCCCAGGAGCGATAATTCCAACAATGCGTATCGGTGCTCAACGAAGTTATGTACGTTGTTAGCAACCGCCAGTTTGAACAGTGCCGTAGCGCTGTCCCTGTCCCCCAGACTTAGGTAGTACTTACCTAAATAGAAGTTGGTTTCACTGAGATGCTCAGCGAGCGAGGTGTTATCCGTTGCGTCCGCCTTCAGGCGTTCCATTAACGTTGCTTCGTTAATGTTGCCCAGGTAGAACTCGACAATGTTCCATCCCCATTGTTCTCTGTCCGACTTCTCGAAGCGTTGGTGTAACGCTTCTTTGGCCCGCTTCTCATCAAGCTTCTGCTCGACAAAGTAAAGCCACAGGCTGCGGAAAGGATCGTTGGGATCGTCTTGATAAAACGCCAGCAGATCATCTTGCGCTAACTTGTCGCGACCGCCGTAATACAGGGCGATACCACGATTCAAGTACGCGTAATTGTAAGTTGGATCAAGCTCAAGTACAGAATCAAACGCTTCATAGGCGGCATCATAACTGCCTGCCTGCGTTAAATATATGCCTAAGTAATTGAATACTTCAGGCATATCAGGTCTTATTGCCAGCGCTTGTGAAAAATCATTTCGCGCTAAGGCCCTCAGACCGAGACTATCATACAACACTCCGCGCTCATATAAAAGCTGCGCGCGTTCGTCATCGGATAAAGCCCGACTGGCAAGAATTTGTTCCATACGTGCCAGAATCACTTCCTGCTGTAAAGTCGGTTGCAATGGTACTGCGAGGACTTCACTTTTACGCCAGCTGGAGCTGTTGCATCCTGCAAGCGTAAGAGCTGTTGCCACGAAACACCAGCGCAAAAAAGGCTTCATTTCCCACTCCCGAAGACAACAAAAGGATGAACGTCCTGTTCCCCGGTTGCAAACAAGGCGTCCAGCCAGTGAATACGCCCTCTGCCGAAGCAGAGGGCAATGGCAACCTTACTCGCCCTGTTCAGCAGCCGGAGCTTCCGGCGCGCTTGCAGGTGCAGACTGCTCGGTCGCTTCTTTGATGCTCAGACGGATACGGCCCTGGCGATCAACTTCCAGAACTTTCACCGGTACTTCCTGATTCATTTGCAGATAGTCGGTCACTTTCTCAACGCGCTTATCAGCGATCTGCGAGATGTGAACCAGACCTTCTTTACCGCCGCCGATGGCAACAAACGCGCCAAAGTCAACGATACGGGTCACTTTACCATTGTAGATACGACCCACTTCGATTTCTGCCGTGATCTCTTCGATACGACGAATCGCGTGTTTCGCTTTGTCGCCGTCGGTCGCTGCGATTTTCACGGTACCGTCATCTTCGATTTCGATGGTGGTGCCGGTTTCTTCAGTCAGCGCACGGATCACAGAACCGCCTTTACCGATAACGTCTTTGATCTTGTCCGGGTTGATCTTGATGGTGTGGATACGCGGTGCGAATTCAGAGATATCGCCGCGCGGCGCGTTAATCGCCTGTTCCATCACGCCCAGGATGTGCAGACGTGCACCTTTCGCCTGATTCAGCGCAACCTGCATGATCTCTTTGGTGATACCTTCAATTTTGATATCCATCTGCAACGCAGAGATACCGTCGCGGGAACCCGCCACTTTGAAGTCCATGTCGCCAAGGTGATCTTCGTCGCCCAGAATGTCAGACAGCACAACAAAGTTGTCGCCTTCTTTCACCAGACCCATTGCGATACCCGCAACGGCGGCTTTGATCGGTACGCCTGCGTCCATCAGCGCCAGAGAAGCGCCACACACGGAAGCCATTGACGAAGAGCCGTTAGATTCAGTGATTTCAGAAACCACACGCACGGTGTACGGGAATTTATCAGCTTCCGGCATTACAGCCAGCACGCCGCGTTTCGCCAGACGACCGTGACCAATTTCACGACGCTTCGGCGAACCTACCATGCCGGTTTCCCCGACAGAGTACGGAGGGAAGTTGTAGTGGAACAGGAAGGTGTCGGTACGCTCACCCATCAGTTCGTCCAGGGTCTGTGCATCACGCGCGGTACCCAGAGTGGCGGTGACCAGCGCCTGCGTTTCACCACGGGTGAACAGCGCGGAACCGTGAGTACGCGGCAGCACGCCGGTGCGCACGTCCAGACCACGGATCATGTCTTTTTCGCGACCGTCAATACGCGGCTCGCCTGCCAGCACGCGGCTACGAACAACGTTTTTCTCGATAGCGTGCAGGATTTCACCCAGTTCGTTAGCGTCCAGGGATTCATCTTCAGCAACCAGCGCGGCAATAGCGTCAGATTTGATTGCATCAACCTGCGCATAACGTTCTTGCTTGTCGGTGATACGGTAAGCATCGCTCAGACGGGATTCTGCCAGCGCGGCAACGCGTGCATTCAGCGCGTCGTTGACGACTTCCGGCTGCCAGTCCCAGCGCGGTTTGCCCGCTTCTTTTACCAGGTCGTTGATATTCTGGATAACAATCTGCTGCTGCTCGTGGCCGAATACTACCGCACCCAGCATCACGTCTTCGCTCAGCAGTTCGGCTTCGGATTCAACCATCAGAACAGCGGCTTCAGTACCGGCAACAACCAGATCCAGTTTGCTGGTTTTCAGCTCGTCCTGGGTCGGGTTCAGCACGTACTGGTCATTAATATAACCTACGCGTGCCGCACCGATTGGGCCATTGAACGGGATACCGGACAGGGACAGCGCAGCGGAAGCACCGATCATCGCGACGATGTCAGGGTTAACCTGCGGGTTTACGGAAACTACGGTCGCGATAACCTGGACTTCGTTAACGAAGCCTTCCGGGAACAGCGGGCGAACCGGGCGGTCAATCAGACGCGCGATCAGCGTTTCGCCTTCGCTTGGACGGCCTTCACGACGGAAGAAGCTGCCCGGGATACGACCAGCAGCGTAGGTACGCTCCTGATAGTTTACAGTCAGCGGGAAGAAATCCTGGCCTGGCTTCGCTTTTTTCTGACCAACAACGGTAACAAATACCGCAGTGTCATCCATGCTAACCATAACGGCAGCCGTCGCCTGACGCGCCATCATGCCGGTTTCCAGCGTAACGGTATGCTGACCGTACTGGAATTTACGAACGATCGGATTAAGCAAAATAATATCCTTTCCAATTTTTGACGACACAACGCTGTGCCGCCGTTAACACCCGATCTTCAGCGCATCCTCGCGACTAATGACAACCCTAACCCGCTCTTACGGGTGAAGCCTCTCATTAGCCGCGCGAACCTCTGCGACGGAAGATCATTCATAGCAACAATACATTAGTTTCCAGCGAATTGCTGCGGTCTGGTTGAAAAAAGGGGCCGTAAGGCCCCTTTTCTGAAACTCGCAAGAATTAGCGACGCAGGCCCAGACGCTCGATCAGCGCGGTATAGCGTGCAACATCTTTACGTTTCAGGTAGTCGAGCAGTTTACGACGCTGAGAAACCATGCGCAGCAGACCACGACGGCTGTGGTGATCTTTTTTGTGCTCTGCAAAGTGACCCTGCAGGTGGTTAATCTGTGCGGTCAGCAGTGCAACCTGAACTTCGGTAGAACCGCTGTCGTTAGTACCACGACCAAACTCAGAAACGATTTTAGCTTTAGCTTCAACGCTTAGAGACATTATAGAACTCCAAAATTAAAAGAATGAAAGGGTGCCAATCTCTAATTCAGCGACCCCATAGTTAATGCCCGCTAACTTGTTAAACAATTTACCGGGCATTAAGCGGCGATATTCTACTCGCAGCGCCCTGTTATCGCAAGACGGAGCGGCATCATGCCGGATATTCAACCACCAGACGGCGAGGCGCTACGCGCCCTTCGTCGTCAATTTCGCCCATACCGATAAAGCTGGCATCATCACCTTCCGTGACCCGCACCAGCCCGCTTAGCGGTGCGGCAGAAGCGCGAACAGGCTGCCCCTGCTTAAAATATCCCGCCACGACGGCAGAAATATTCACCTGTGGAAAGTCCGAAGCAGGACTGTCCATCGGCATCAGCAGCGGGTCGAGCAATTGTGCCGCCGGGATCTCCTGCGCTTCAGCCTCTGCGACCAACTCACGCAAATGCTCCAGCGTCACCATTCGCTCAACCGGATACTTGCTGACCGCCAGACGGCGCAGGAAAGTAACGTGCGCACCACAGCCTAACTTTTCACCGAGATCGTCGATGATTGTGCGGATGTAGGTCCCTTTTGAGCAATGCACTTCCAGTTCAAGCTCGTTCCCTTCATGGCGGATGAAGAGTAGCTCGTAAACGGTGATCGGGCGAGCTTCGCGCGGCACCTCAATGCCTTCACGCGCGTATTCGTACAGTTTACGCCCCTGATACTTAAGCGCGGAGTACATCGACGGGATCTGCTGGATGTCGCCACGGAAGGTTTCCAGCGCGCTCGCCAGTTGGTCAGCGCTAAAGGTGACCGGACGCTCCTGCACGATTTGTCCGTCGGCATCGGAGGTGTCGGTACGCTGACCGAGACGGGCAATAACCCGATAACGCTTGTCAGAGTCCAGCAAGTACTGGGAAAACTTGGTAGCTTCCCCCAGGCAAATCGGCAGCATACCGGTCGCCAGCGGATCCAGCGCGCCAGTATGACCGGCGCGGTTTGCATTATAGATGCGCTTTACTTTTTGCAGCACATCGTTGCTGGACATTCCCTGCGGTTTGTCCAGCAGCAGCACGCCGTGGATATCACGGCCACGACGACGAGGACGACTCATTAGTCCTCCTTGCTGTCATCCGGGTTCACACGACGCTCATCGTCATGTTTTACCACGCTGGTGACCAGGTTCGACATCCGCATCCCTTCGACCAGCGAGTTATCGTAGAAGAAGGTCAGTTCCGGCACGATACGCAGACGCATGGCTTTACCCAGCAGCGAGCGAATAAAACCGGAGGCATCCTGTAACGCTCTGATACCCGCCTTCACAGAGGCTTCGTCCTGATCGTTGAGGAAAGTGACAAAAACTTTTGCATACGCGAGGTCGCGGGACACTTCAACGCCAGAAACGGTGGTCATCATGCCCAGACGTGGATCTTTGATTTCACGTTGCAGAATGATAGCAATCTCTTTTTGCAGCTCCTGGGAAACACGCTGCGGGCGACCAAATTCTTTCGCCATAATAAATTCTCCAGAATAAAGACAAAAAAGGGGCCAAAAGCCCCTTTTGAAATAGTTGCCGGGTGGCGCTTCGCTTCCCCGGCCTGCACAATCCTCTGCAAGGATTAAGCGATGGTACGTTGGATCTCAATGATCTCGAACACTTCGATCATATCGCCAACGCGAACGTCGTTGTAGTTCTTCACGCCGATACCACATTCCATGCCGTTACGGACTTCGTTGACGTCATCTTTAAAGCGGCGCAGGGATTCCAGCTCGCCTTCATAGATAACTACGTTGTCGCGCAGTACGCGGATTGGGTTGTGACGTTTGATCGTACCTTCGGTAACCATACAGCCAGCAATTGCGCCGAATTTCGGTGATTTGAACACGTCACGAACTTCTGCCAGACCGATGATCTGCTGTTTCAGTTCAGGGGACAGCATACCGCTCATCGCCGCTTTCACTTCATCGATCAGGTTATAGATGACCGAGTAGTAGCGCAGATCCAGGCTTTCGGATTCAATCACTTTACGGGCAGAGGCATCCGCACGCACGTTGAAGCCTACCAGGATCGCGTTGGACGCAGCAGCCAGGGTCGCGTCGGTTTCGGTGATACCACCTACGCCAGAACCGATGATCTTCACTTTCACTTCGTCGGTAGACAGTTTCAGTAAAGAGTCGGAGATCGCTTCCACAGAACCCTGAACGTCCGCCTTCAGCACGATGTTCACTTCGTGAACTTCGCCTTCGGTCATGTTGGCAAACATGTTCTCGAGTTTAGATTTCTGCTGGCGAGCCAGTTTAACTTCGCGGAATTTGCCCTGACGGTACAACGCAACTTCACGCGCTTTCTTCTCGTCACGGACAACGGTCACTTCATCACCCGCTGCCGGAACGCCGGACAGACCGAGAATTTCCACCGGAATGGACGGACCCGCTTCCAGCACTTCCTGACCCAGTTCGTTACGCATCGCACGAACACGACCGTATTCGAAGCCGCACAGCACGATATCGCCTTTGTTCAGCGTACCTTCACGAACCAGGACGGTGGCAACCGGGCCACGACCTTTATCAAGGAAGGATTCGATAACCGCGCCGCTCGCCATACCGTTGCGGATTGCTTTCAGTTCGAGAACTTCAGCCTGCAACAGGATGGCGTTCAGCAGGTCGTCGATACCCGTACCCGCTTTCGCAGAAACCGGGATGAACTGCGCTTCGCCGCCCCACTCTTCCGGCATAACGCCGTACTGGGAGAGTTCGTTTTTAACGCGATCGAGGTCAGCTTCTGGCTTATCGATTTTGTTCACTGCAACCACCAGCGGGACCTGCGCCGCTTTCGCGTGCTGGATAGCTTCGATGGTCTGCGGCATCACGCCGTCGTCCGCTGCAACAACCAGCACAACGATGTCGGTCGCCTGCGCACCACGAGCACGCATGGAGGTAAACGCGGCGTGGCCCGGGGTATCCAGGAAGGTAATCATACCGTTGTCAGTTTCAACGTGGTATGCACCAATGTGCTGGGTAATGCCACCTGCTTCGCCGGATGCCACTTTCGTAGAACGAATGTAGTCAAGCAGCGAGGTTTTACCGTGGTCAACGTGACCCATGATAGTCACAACCGGTGCGCGCGGTTCAGCAGCAGCGCCAGTGTCACGGTCGCTCATTACCGCTTCTTCCAGTTCGTTTTCACGACGCAGGATCACTTTGTGGCCCATTTCTTCAGCCACCAGCTGTGCGGTTTCCTGGTCGATGACCTGGTTGATGGTGGCCATTGCGCCCAGTTTCATCATCGCTTTGATGACCTGAGAGCCTTTGACCGCCATCTTGTTAGCCAGATCGCCAACGGTAATGGTTTCGCCGATCACGACGTCACGGTTAACAGCCTGTGCAGGCTTCTGGAAGCCCTGCTGTAAAGATGAACCTTTACGGTTTTTGCCACCTTTACCACCGCGAATAGCCGCGCGGGCTTCTTCACGATCGGCTTTCGATTCGGAGTGCTTGTTGCCTTTTTTCGGGCGCGGCGCTTTCGCGGTACGCGTACGACCACGTCCGCCTTCTACTTCACGGTCGTTATCGTCTTCAGCCTGACGAGCATGTTGAGAAGTGGTGACATGGTAGTCGCTGCTGTCTTCAACAACATCAGCAACAGGAACACCGTTCTTCTCATTTTCTTCAGCCATACGGCGGGCTTCTTCAGCGACGCGACGAGCTTCTTCTTCCAGCTTACGGCGGGCTTCTTCTTCCGCTTTACGCTTCAGCTCGGCAGCTTCATTCTCACGGCGGGCTTTCTCAGCCTGGGCGGTTTTAGTCATATCGTCTTGTTGATTGCTCACTTTGTCTTTTTCCGCAGCTTCACGTTTCGCTTTATCAGCGGCTTCACGCTTAGCTTGTTCTGCGGCCTCACGTTCGGCTTTTAATTGCGCCTCGCGTTTGGCTGCTTCTTCAGCCTCACGACGCGCTTGCTCTTCCGCTTCACGCTGCGCCTGCTCTTCCGCCGCGAGACGTTCTGCCTCTTGCGGGTCACGTTTCACAAAGGTGCGCTTCTTGCGGACTTCGATTTGTACCGATTTGCTTTTTCCACCGGTACCAGGAATGTTTAAAGTACTGCGCGTTTTACGCTGTAAAGTCAACTTATCCGGGCCTGCGCCGTGTTCACGGTTCAGGTGGGCCAGTAAGGTTTGTTTCTCTTGCGCGGACACAGAATCATCAGCAGACTTACGGATACCTGCATCAGCAAATTGCTGTACCAGGCGATCCACGGAGGTCTGAATCTCTGCGGCCAGCGTTTTTACGGTTACATCTGTCATGCTGTTCCTTCCTGCTACAGTTTATTACGCTTCGTCACCGAACCAGCAAATATTACGGGCAGCCATAATCAGCTCACCGGCTTTTTCGTCGGACAAACCTTCGATATCAGCCAGATCATCAATGCCCTGGTCGGCGAGATCTTCCAGCGTACAAACACCACGGGCAGCCAGTTTGAACGCCATTTCGCGATCTAATCCTTCCAGATTCAGCAGATCGTCAGCCGGTTTGTTATCACCGAGGCTCTCTTCATGGGCCAGTGCCAGAGTGGTCAGTGCGTTTTTAGCACGCTCGCGCAGTGCTTCAACGGTGTCTTCATCAAGACCATCGATTTCCAGCAGTTCTTTCATCGGCACATAGGCCAGTTCTTCCAGCGTGGCAAAGCCTTCTTCTACCAGTACCGTCGCGAAATCTTCATCGATATCGAGATATTTGGTAAAGGTGTCGATAGCGGCATGCGCTTCAGCCTGATGCTTCGCCTGCAGGTCGTCAACGGTCATCACGTTGAGTTCCCAGCCGCTCAGCTGCGAGGCCAGACGCACGTTCTGGCCATTACGGCCAATCGCCTGTGCCAGGTTGCCAGCTTCAACAGCAATATCCATCGTGTGTTTGTCTTCATCAACCACGATGGACGCGACGTCTGCCGGAGCCATTGCATTAATGACAAACTGTGCCGGATTATCATCCCACAGCACGATATCAATGCGTTCACCGCCCAGTTCAGTCGACACCGCCTGCACGCGCGCACCGCGCATACCTACGCAAGCACCGACCGGATCGATACGCTTGTCGTTGGTCTTCACCGCGATTTTGGCTCGGGAGCCCGGATCGCGTGCAGCCGCTTTGATTTCGATAACTTCTTCGCCGATTTCTGGCACTTCAATGCGGAACAGTTCAACCAGCATTTCTGGCTTAGAACGGGTCACGAAAAGCTGAGCACCGCGCGCTTCCGGGCGCACAGCGTACAGAACGCCACGAATACGGTCGCCTGGACGGAAGTTTTCACGCGGCAGCATGTCTTCGCGCAGAATAACGGCTTCTGCATTGTTGCCGAGATCTAAAGAGATGTTATCGCGGTTTACTTTCTTCACGACGCCGGTGATGATTTCGCCTTCGTGCTCGCGGAACTGATCGACGACCATTGCGCGCTCAGCTTCACGTACTTTTTGCACGATAACCTGCTTGGCGGTCTGCGTAGTGATACGGTCAAAGGTCACAGATTCGATCTGATCTTCAACGTATTCACCCACGTTCAGGCTTTCATCTTCAAAACGGGCCGCTTCAAGAGTGATTTCTTTGGTCGGCTGGGTCACTTCTTCAACGATAACCCAACGACGGAAGGTGTCGAAGTCGCCGCTTTTGCGATCGATTTCTACGCGAACGTCGATCTCTTGTTCGTATTTTTTCTTTGTCGCCGTTGCCAGTGCGCTTTCCAGCGCTTCGAAAATCTTCTCGCGCGGCAGCGCTTTTTCGTTGGAAACAGCTTCAACAACAGCCAAAATTTCTTTATTCATCGGGGCCTTTCACCTCAATCCAGACTGTTAAAAGTGGGGAACCAGGTTCGCCTTCTGGATGTTACTCAGCGCGAACACTTCATCTTTGCCTTCAACCGTAACCGTGATCATCTCACCGTCTACCGCTTTGATAACGCCCTGCCATTTACGACGGTTTTGTACCGCCATTCGCAGGACCAGCGCCACCTCTTCACCCAGGAAACGCGTATAGTGTTCAGCAGTAAACATTGGACGATCAAGACCCGGCGAGGAAACCTCCAGGTTATAGGCGACGGTAATAGGATCTTCGACGTCCATAACGGCGCTCACCTGATGGCTCACATCAGCACAATCATCAACATTGATGCCATCTTCACTATCAATATAGATGCGCAGTGTCGATGTACGACCGCGAATAAATTCGATGCCGACCAGTTCGAAGCCCAACGCTTCAACCGGTGCTGTAATCATCTCTGTTAATTTTTGCTCTAATGTGGACAAGCCCACCCCCAAGACATAAAAAAAGGGCGTAAAGCCCAGTTATTCTGTAGTCAGATAACAAAAAACCCCGATAAATCGGGGCTTTAGATAACTGAACCCTATAGCCGCAACTGCGGCCTGGAGAACCTTCCGAAAGAATTTTTTTCAAATTCAGCGCCGAAGGCCAACGTCTTCACGACTATTTGAAAAAGAACTCTAAGGGAAAGTGGTTGCGGGGGCCGGATTTGAACCGACGACCTTCGGGTTATGAGCCCGACGAGCTACCAGGCTGCTCCACCCCGCGCCTGAAACGTGGCAAATTCTACGCGTATTGAGTAGAAAATGCAAATAATGCTGGGATTTGGTACCGAAGACGGGACGTAAAACCGGCTTGTATTATAGGGAAAAATAGCGCGCTGTGTCAAGGACGATGCCCGGGCATTTCCTGCCCGGTACAGGCAGCATAAAAACGCAGCCTCTGTGCATAGAGGATAGCGAGAGATGAAGGATTTGTTGTTGAAAACATAACTAACCACTTTCGATCTCCTAAAAAAGATGTTTAAATGAAAACTCACTTAAATTGCATAAACATGCACTAACAACCAGAGATGATTTCTCCATAGTCTACCAGGCAGGGTTTATTTTATGACGACGATTCTCAAGCATCTTCCGGCAGGTCAACGTATTGGTATCGCTTTCTCCGGCGGTCTGGACACCAGCGCGGCGCTGCTGTGGATGCGACAAAAAGGGGCAGTTCCTTATGCCTATACCGCCAACCTGGGTCAGCCGGATGAAGAGGACTATGATGAGATCCCACGGCGGGCGATGGAGTATGGCGCAGAAAACGCTCGTCTGATCGACTGCCGTAAACAACTGGTTGCGGAAGGCATTGCAGCGATTCAGTGCGGCGCGTTCCATAATACCACTGGCGGCCTGACCTACTTCAACACTACGCCGCTGGGCCGCGCGGTTACCGGCACCATGCTGGTTGCCGCCATGAAAGAAGACGGCGTCAATATCTGGGGCGATGGCAGCACCTATAAAGGCAACGATATCGAACGTTTCTATCGTTACGGCCTGCTAACCAACGCTGAATTGCAGATTTACAAGCCGTGGCTGGATACCGACTTTATTGATGAACTGGGCGGCCGTCATGAGATGTCCGAGTTCATGATTGCTTGTGGTTTCGACTACAAAATGTCCGTCGAGAAAGCCTATTCCACCGACTCCAATATGCTTGGTGCCACGCATGAAGCGAAGGATCTGGAATTTCTGAACTCCAGCGTAAAAATCGTTAACCCGATCATGGGCGTGAAGTTCTGGGACGAAAACGTCAAAATCCCGGCAGAAGAAGTGACCGTGCGTTTTGAGCAGGGGCATCCGGTGGCGCTGAACGGCAAAACTTTCAGCGATGACGTAGAGATGATGCTGGAAGCCAACCGCATCGGTGGTCGTCACGGGCTGGGCATGAGCGATCAGATCGAAAACCGCATCATTGAAGCTAAAAGCCGTGGTATTTATGAAGCTCCAGGTATGGCGCTGCTGCATATTGCTTATGAGCGTCTGCTGACCGGCATTCATAACGAAGACACCATTGAGCAATACCACGCGCATGGCCGTCAACTGGGCCGCCTGCTGTATCAGGGCCGCTGGTTTGACTCTCAGGCGCTGATGCTACGCGATGCCCTGCAACGCTGGGTCGCCAGCCAGATCACCGGTGAAGTTACGCTGGAACTGCGTCGCGGTAATGACTATTCAATCCTGAATACGGTTTCCGATAACCTGACCTACAAACCAGAGCGTCTGACGATGGAAAAAGGCGACTCCGTATTCTCGCCTGACGATCGTATCGGTCAGCTCACCATGCGTAATCTGGATATTACAGATACCCGTGAGAAACTGTTTGGCTATGCCAAAACCGGCCTGCTCTCCTCCTCCGCCACGACTGGCGTACCGCAGGTAGAGAATCTGGAAAATAAGGCGAAGTAACTGCTCCCCTACACCAGCCCCTGGCGGGCTGGTGATTTTCTTCCGATATTGACGCCCTTTCTGCATTAGCAGCACATCTCTGATAATCCAGTTCTGCTACCAGCCTCTACTGTGAATCGGGCACTCATGCGTATTTTGCTCGCGCCCCCATCTCACCTGCCTTTTATAACCGTGAGTCAGCTTTATTAATTTAGCCACATCCTTTCATCCCGGTATTTGGATCAACGGGCATAGCGCTTGAAAATGCGCCTTGTTCATCAGGCACAACCAGCAATGATGGAAAAGGGAGATCAACACGTTGAGCGGGACAAATCAGCCCTGCGCGCATGAAGAGGATGAGTGACAAACGACAGACGAAAAAAAAGACGCTGTTAGCGTCTTTTTTCGGAATATTGGTACTGAGGATGGGACTCGAACCCACAAGCCCGTTAGGGCACTACCACCTCAAGGTAGCGTGTCTACCAATTCCACCACCTCAGCACAGATACTACTATTAGTGCGGGATATCGCTGGTCGGCTGAGCCGGAGCAGCTGGCTGAGTTTCGGTTTTCGCCGGTGCACTCAGATTTTCCCACTCGCTTCCTTTATTGGCCTTGTTACTGTTGATATTACCGAGCACCAGGCTAATGATGAAGAACAGTGTTGCCAGCACGGCCGTCATGCGGGTCATGAAGTTACCAGAACCACCTGAACCAAACAGCGTACCAGAAGCGCCTGCACCAAAGGAGGCTCCCATATCAGCGCCTTTACCCTGCTGCAGCATAACCAGACCAACAAGGCCGATTGCCACAATAAGGAAAACTACTAAAAGAGCTTCGTACATAATTAACCTGTTCCTTGCGGAGTTGCCGCATACCAATTGCTTCGACCAATATCGTGGGAGCATTTATGCTTTCCCACTGAAGCGGGTGTGAATACTAACCAAAGAGATCGCCCTTCGCAAGAGCAATTTCAACGCATTGTATCGAATGCGGAAAAAAACAGCAAATCGGCACATGTAGTGCGCAAATCCCGGTTATTACAGGTGTTTAACGCCTGTTTTTTGTTCTCTTCTGCCGTCACCGTTGAATGCCTGTACCCGCTAAATTTCTTCGCAATATTCCAGCCTTTTCATACTGGAGGATAAACAGCAGATACAAAAAAGCGCCCTTGCTGAAAGGACGCTTTCACGAAGGATTAAACCGCTTTTACCGCATCCGCTATTTTATGCGCGAACGCCGTGACCTGAGCTTCGTCTTCCCCTTCCACCATTACCCGAATCAGAGGTTCGGTGCCGGATTTGCGCAGCAGCACGCGCCCACGTTTACCCAGCGCCGCTTCAACGTCGGCCAGCGCCGCTTTCACCGTATCATGTTCCAGCGGATCGCTGGCACCGGCAGCAAAGCGCACGTTGACGAGGATCTGCGGGAACATTTTCATGCCGCTACACAGGTCATGCAGGCTCATATGGTTGCGCACCATCGCGGCGACAACCTGTAGCCCCGCCACGATACCGTCACCGGTAGTGGTTTTATCCAGCAGAATCACGTGGCCGGAGTTTTCTGCCCCGATGCGCCAGCCCTTCTCCTGCATTTTTTCCAGCACGTAGCGGTCGCCGACTTTGGCACGGGTAAAGGGAATGCCGAGCTGTTTCAGCGCCAGCTCCAGTCCCATATTGCTCATCAGCGTGCCGACCGCGCCACCGCGCAACTGCCCCTGACGCAGCGCTTCGCGGGCGATGATATACATAATCTGATCGCCATCGACATGCGTACCTTCGTGATCGACCATGATCACCCGGTCGCCATCGCCGTCAAAAGCAATGCCGAGGTGAGCTTTTTCAGCCAGCACCCGCGCCTGCAACGCCCGGACGTCGGTAGCCCCGACTTTCTCGTTGATGTTTACACCGTCCGGCTCGCAGCCCATTGTGATAACTTTCGCGCCCAGTTCACGGAACACGTTTGGCGCGATGTGATAGGTCGCACCGTTAGCGCAGTCAACCACAATTTTCAGTTCGCTAAGGCTCAGTTCGTTCGGAAAAGTGCCTTTGCAAAATTCGATATAGCGGCCTGCGGCATCAACGATGCGACTGGCTTTACCCAGTTCAGCCGAATCTACGCAGGTGATCTCTTTTTCCATCTCGGCTTCAATGGCTTCTTCGACTTCATCCGGCAGTTTGGTGCCGTCGATGGAGAAAAATTTAATGCCGTTATCGTAATACGGGTTATGTGAAGCGGAAATAACAATACCCGCTTCCGCGCGGAAAGTGCGGGTCAGATAAGCCACGGCAGGCGTTGGCATGGGACCGGTGAACGAAGCGGAAAGCCCGGCGGCGGCAAGACCAGCCTCAAGCGCGGATTCCAGCATGTAGCCAGAAATACGCGTATCTTTGCCGATAATGATTTTACGCGAACCGTGACGCGCCAGCACCTTCCCTGCCGCCCAACCCAGCTTAAGCACAAAATCCGGCGTGATCGGCGCGTCGCCGACGCGGCCACGGATGCCATCGGTACCAAAATATTTACGGTCACTCATAACGTCTGTTTTCCTTAGCTGATAATGTCGCTTCCACCACACGCATTGCGTCTACGGTTTCTTTTACATCATGTACACGAATGATCTGTGCTCCCTGCATCGCTGCAATCACCGCGCAGGCGAGACTGCCGCTCAGCCGCTCGGAAGGCCCGGCGTTAAGCAGTTGACCGACCATCGATTTGCGCGACATGCCTACCAGCAGCGGCAGGCCAAAATGGTGCAACTCTGATAAACGTGCAAGAAGCGTGTAATTATGCGAGAGATTTTTACCGAAACCGAATCCCGGGTCGAGCAACAATTTCTCTTTTGCGATCCCGGCAGCTTCACAGCGTGCGATTTGGTCAATGAAGAAGCGGTTAACATCGGCAAAAACGTCATCGTAGTGCGGCGCTTCCTGCATCGTTTTCGGCTGCCCCTGCATATGCATCAGGCAGACCGGCAAACCGGTTTGTGCTGCAGCTTCCAGCGCACCCGGCTCGTTCAGGGAGCGGATATCATTAATGATGTGAGCGCCCACTCTCGCCGCTTCGCGGATCACTTCTGGTTTCGAGGTATCGACGGAGATCCATACCTCAAAGCGCTGGGCGATGGCTTCCACTACCGGGATCACCCGCGCCAGTTCTTCTTCCACGCTGACGTCCGCCGCGCCGGGCCGCGTTGATTCGCCGCCGATGTCAATAATGCTCGCCCCTGCGTTAATCATCAGATTGGCGTGTTTAACCGCATCTGTCAGTGAATTATGCGTGCCACCGTCGGAGAAGGAGTCGGGCGTGACGTTAAGAATGCCCATCACATGCGGATAAGCCAGATCGAGCGCGGAGCCCTGGGCAACGAGTTTCATGAAAACCCCTGTTATTTTTTTGCTAGCCGGATAAAGAAAAGCCCCGGAGCACTGCTCCAGGGCTTTAGATACTACAGCAGCGGACTTATTTGTCGCCAGCCTGTGTTTACATGGTGTTGCCAGGGTTTGGCGTACGGGGTTCATCCACCGGACGCGGCGCGCGTGGCGTACCGTTGTTATCGGAATTGCCGGACGTTCCTGCATCTTCCCAACCTGCTGGCGGACGCACATCGCGGCGTGCCATCAGGTCGTCAATCTGCGGTGCGTCAATGGTCTCATATTTCATGAGCGCATCTTTCATCGCGTGCAGGATGTCCATGTTGTCGTCCAGAAGATGGCGTGCGCGATTGTAGTTACGCTCAATCAGGGATTTAACTTCCTGGTCGATAATACGCGCCGTTTCATCAGACATATGCTTCGCTTTCGCGACGCTACGGCCGAGGAACACTTCACCTTCTTCTTCCGCGTACAGCAACGGACCGAGTTTTTCCGAAAAGCCCCACTGGGTGACCATGTTACGCGCCAGGTTAGTCGCGACTTTAATGTCGTTCGACGCGCCGGTAGACACATGTTCAACGCCGTAGATAATCTCTTCGGCCAGACGACCGCCGTACAGGGTGCTGATCTGGCTTTCCAGCTTCTGACGGCTGGCGCTGATTGCGTCGCCTTCAGGCAGGAAGAAAGTCACACCCAGCGCACGACCGCGCGGGATAATCGTTACTTTGTGTACCGGATCGTGTTCCGGTACCAGGCGACCGATAATCGCATGGCCTGCTTCGTGATACGCGGTAGATTCTTTCTGCGCTTCTGTCATCACCATGGAGCGGCGTTCCGCACCCATCATGATTTTGTCTTTCGCTTTCTCGAATTCGACCATCGACACGACGCGTTTGTTTCCGCGAGCGGCAAACAGCGCAGCTTCGTTGACCAGGTTAGCCAGGTCTGCACCGGAAAAGCCCGGCGTACCGCGCGCAATGATTGCGGCGTCGACATCCGGCGCCAGCGGCACGCGACGCATGTGAACTTTAAGGATCTGTTCACGACCACGCACGTCTGGCAGACCAACCACAACCTGACGGTCAAAACGGCCCGGACGCAGCAGCGCAGGGTCGAGAACGTCCGGGCGGTTAGTCGCCGCAATGACGATGATACCTTCGTTACCTTCGAAGCCGTCCATTTCTACCAGCATCTGGTTCAGCGTCTGTTCACGTTCATCGTGACCCCCGCCGAGACCCGCGCCACGCTGGCGACCTACAGCATCGATTTCGTCAATAAAGATAATGCACGGTGCTGCTTTCTTAGCCTGTTCGAACATGTCACGCACACGGGATGCACCGACACCAACGAACATTTCTACGAAGTCAGAACCAGAAATCGTGAAGAACGGTACTTTCGCTTCACCTGCAATCGCTTTCGCCAGCAGGGTTTTACCGGTCCCCGGAGGGCCGACCATCAGCACGCCTTTCGGAATTTTACCGCCCAGCTTCTGGAAGCGGCTCGGTTCACGCAGGTATTCAACCAGTTCTGCAACCTCTTCTTTTGCTTCGTCACAGCCCGCGACGTCGGCAAAAGTGGTTTTAATCTGGTCTTCCGTCAGCATACGCGCCTTGCTCTTACCGAACGACATAGCACCTTTGCCACCGCCGCCCTGCATTTGACGCATGAAGAAGATCCAGACGCCGATCAGCAGAAGCATCGGGAACCAGGAGATGAAGATTGAAGCCAGCAGGCTCGGCTCTTCCGGCGGTTCGCCAACAACTTTCACGTTCTTGGTCAGCAGGTTATCAAGCAGTTTAGGATCGTTAACCGGAATGTAGGTCGTATAACGGTTACTATCTTTCTTGGTAACGTTGATTTCACGTCCGTTTATACGAGCTTCGCGAACCTGGTCCTGGTTGACCTCTTGCAGGAAGGTAGAATATTCCACCTTATGTCCGTTAGACTCGCTGGGCCCAAAGCTCTGGAATACTGACATCAGCACGACGGCAATGACCAGCCAGAGAATTAGGTTTTTCGCCATGTCACTCAAGGGATTAACCTCTTATTACAACTGTGTTAAAAACAGCGTCAGGATACTCTATATCCAGCGTCTTTCAAACTTTCGCCTGAAATCTACCAGTTATGCTTTTCGCCCGGTCGCTACAATGTACACTTCGCGTGAACGTGCCCGCGAAGAGTCCGGCTTACGAACTTTAACCTTCGTAAACAGAGAGCGAATTTCCCTTAGATACTCATCGAAACCTTCGCCCTGAAACACCTTCACTACAAAACCGCCGCCCGGTGCTAAGACGTCACGACACATCTCCAGCGCCAGTTCCACCAGATACATGGAGCGGGGAATATCCACCGCAGGCGTTCCGCTCATGTTTGGTGCCATATCTGACATGACAACCTGGACCTTACTGTCACCGACTCGTTCCAGTAACGCCTTCACCACGAGTTCATCACGAAAATCGCCCTGAAGGAAGTCCACACCAACGATAGGATCCATAGGTAAAAGATCGCACGCGATGATGCGGCCCTTGTTACCAATTTGCGTGACCACATACTGTGACCAGCCTCCTGGTGCCGCACCGAGGTCGACAACCGTCATCCCCGGCTTAAAAAGTTTGTCACTTTGCTGTATTTCATCAAGTTTAAACCAGGCACGGGAACGTAACCCTTTTTTCTGTGCCTCTTGAACATATTTATCGCTAAAGTGTTCCTGAAGCCAGCGACTTGAACTGGCAGAACGCTTTTTACCTGTCATTTAACATTCCCACGAGGGTAGCTCATCGTAGCCTGCGACGTAAATTTCTACGCTGCAATTTGGCGATATAAGGGAGATGGCGGTAGAATGAACCGTTTTCAATCCCAACGTAAGTAAAAATATACGATGAATCTTAGTACGAAACAAAAACAGCACCTGAAAGGTCTGGCACATCCGCTCAAGCCAGTCGTTATGCTTGGCAATAATGGTTTGACCGAAGGGGTGCTGGCCGAGATTGAACAAGCGTTAGAGCACCATGAACTCATCAAGGTGAAAATTGCCACGGAAGATCGTGAAACCAAAACCCTGATCGTGGACGCTATCGTGCGTGAAACCCGTGCCTGCAATGTACAGGTCATCGGTAAAACGCTGGTACTCTATCGCCCAACAGCAGAGCGTAAAATCTCGCTGCCTCGTTAATAATATCCTGATTTGCGCACGGTTTCTGTGCAAAACAGGGGCATTTAACGGGCAGAAGAGCAAAATGCCACGCTCTTAGCGTTGATAAAAGGCCGCTATGCGGCCTTTTTCTTATCTTTACAATACGTCAGCGCAGACGCTTAAAGATATTCTACCTTGATGATTTCGTATTCCACTTCGCCGCCCGGCGTGCGGATCACGACAACATCATCCTGCTCTTTACCCACCAGGCCACGGGCGATGGGTGAATTCACTGAAATCAGATTCTGTTTAAAATCAGCTTCGTCGTCACCTACGATGCGGTACGTTTGTTCTTCATCGCTATCGAGGTTGAGGACGGTCACAGTAGAGCCAAAAATCACCCGGCCATTGTTCGGCATTTTACTGATATCAATAACCTGCGCATTCGACAGCTTGGCTTCGATATCTTTAATGCGGCCCTCGCAGAAACCCTGCTGTTCACGCGCTGCGTGATATTCGGCATTTTCTTTCAGGTCGCCGTGTTCGCGCGCTTCTGCAATGGAAGCAATGATTTCAGGGCGACGCACGGATTTCAGGAAATCCAGTTCTTCGCGCAGTTTTTCTGCACCGCGTAAGGTCATCGGAATAGCTTGCATGTTATACCTCTTTAACGTTCCTTCAGGAGGCTGCAACCCGCCGCCTCCGTTTGCCTGTCCACGCTGTGGCAGGACAGAAGCAAAAGAAAACTGACCCGGAAGCGAAGTCCCAGGTCAGCAGCAATTTTTCAATTTGATAACTATTTTACCCTGAAGTTCAGTACGGGTCATCGTTTACTTTACAGGGCGTTGCGCCGTAGTATGACGGCTTGTTTCCAGGTTGTTAGCGCGAGATTATGCGATTTTCCAGATTTATCATCGGATTGACTACCAGTTTAGCGTTTTGCGCACATGCGGCAAATGTTGAAGAGTATGTAAATCAGCTCCCGGCGGGCGCAAACCTTGCTCTCATGGTGCAAAAGGTGGGAGCGCCGACGCCTGAGATCGACTACCACGGTCAACAGATGGCGCTGCCAGCCAGTACTCAGAAAGTCATCACTGCGCTCGCGGCCCTGCTTCAGCTTGGGCCAGATTTTCGTTTTACGACCACGCTTGAGAGTAAAGGCAGCGTGGATAACGGCGTATTGAAAGGCGATCTTATTGCCCGTTTCGGCGCAGATCCCACCCTGAAGCGTCAGGATCTGCGTAATATGGTCGCCGCTCTGAAAAACGCCGGGGTGAAGCAAATCGATGGCAACGTCCTGATCGATACGTCGATTTTTGCCAGCCACGATAAAGCCCCGGGCTGGCCCTGGAACGACATGACCCAGTGCTTCAGCGCCCCACCTGCCGCCGCGATTGTGGATCGAAACTGTTTTTCCGTTTCACTCTACAGCGGGCAGAAAGCGGGCGATTTAGCGTTTATTCGCGTGGCCTCGTTCTATCCGGTGACGATGTTCAGTCAGGTCCGCACGCTGGCACGCGGTTCCGCTGACGCACAGTATTGCGAACTGGATGTGGTGCCAGGCGAGCTTAACCGCTTTACGCTGACCGGCTGCCTGCCGCAGCGCGCCGAACCGCTGCCGCTGGCGTTCGCCATTCAGGATGGCGCAAGCTATGCCGGGGCCATCCTGAAAGATGAGCTAAAACAGGCTGGCATCACTTACTCCGGTACGTTACTGCGCCAGACGCTGCAAAATGAAGCGGGAACGATTATTGCCAGTAAACAGTCCGCGCCCCTGCACGATCTGCTTAAGATTATGCTGAAAAAATCGGACAACATGATTGCCGATACCGTCTTCAGGATGATCGGTCATTCGCGTTTTAACGTTCCGGGGACCTGGCGTGCGGGTTCCGATGCAGTAAGGCAGATCCTTCGCCAGCAGGTCGGCGTGGATATCGGGAATACGATTATTGCCGACGGCTCCGGTCTGTCTCGCCATAATCTGATTGCTCCCGCCACCATGATTCAGGTGCTGCAATATATTGCCCAGCACGACAATGAACTTAATTATATCTCGATGCTGCCGCTGGCAGGCTACGATGGCTCGCTACAATACCGCGCCGGGCTGCACCAGGCGGGCGTAGATGGCAAAGTGTCGGCTAAGACCGGTTCCCTCCAGGGCGTATATAACCTGGCGGGCTTTATCACTACCGCCAGCGGACAGCGGATGGCGTTCGTGCAATATCTTTCAGGATATGCGGTTGAACCGACCGATCAGCGTAACCGCCGTATTCCGCTGGTACGCTTTGAAAGCCGGTTATACAAGGATATCTATCAGAATAACTGAGTCCAGCGGCGGGAGGGACCCTGCCCTGCGTCTGTTTTAGTCAGTACGCAGAGTACCGCATACATTGCCGGGCAGGAGGTGGTGTCTATTCAGTGACCATAAATGCCTTTATCTGGATGAGATAAACGTCACTATTATTTTCGCAGGTCGCATTCCACTTTTTTATTGGCTCAGAAAAAAGGGCCGATAAATATCGGCCCTTAATATCAACGCTTATAAATAAACTCAACGCCTTCTTCGTCGTCTTCGTCCCAGTCGTTATCCCACTCTTCGTCTTCTTCGACGGCGGCTTCTTCAAGCTGCTGGCGGTGGTAGTCGTCCCACATGAACTCGACTTTTTCCGGCTGTTTATCTTCCTGCGCCTGGGCAATCGGATTTTCGATGATAAAGGTCATCACATCCCAGCAGAGATCTTTCACCCCCATCTGGCTGGCGGCGGAAATAAGATAATATTTATCTTCCCAGCCCAGCGCTTCAGCGATGGCTTTCGCTTTCTCTTCGGCTTCTGTTTTATCCAGCAGATCGATCTTGTTAAATACCAGCCAGCGCGGTTTAGAGGCCAGGCTTTCGCTGTATTTTTCCAGTTCGCCGATGATGATACGGGCGTTTTCCACCGGATCGGAACCGTCGATGGGATCGATATCGATAAGATGCAGAAGAACGCGGCAGCGCTCAAGGTGCTTCAGGAAGCGGATACCCAGCCCGGCACCTTCCGCCGCGCCTTCAATCAGCCCTGGGATATCAGCGACTACAAAGCTTTTCTCGGTGTCCATACGCACTACGCCGAGGCTTGGCACCAGCGTGGTGAAGGGATAATCCGCTACTTTCGGCTTCGCTGCGGAGACCGCACGGATGAACGTCGATTTCCCGGCGTTTGGCATACCCAGCATACCGACGTCGGCCAGCAGCATCAGTTCCAGTTGCAGATCGCGTTTATCGCCCGGCGTACCCATTGTTTTCTGACGCGGCGTACGGTTGACTGAGGATTTGAAACGGGTATTCCCCAGACCGTGCCAGCCGCCTTTCGCGACCATCAGGCGCTGTCCGTGTTTGGTCATATCGCCCATCGTTTCGCCAGTCCCCTGGTCGATAACGCGCGTACCAACCGGAACTTTGATCGAGACATCCTGCCCACGTTTCCCGGTGCAGTCACGGCTCTGACCGTTCTGCCCGCGTTCAGCGCGGAAAGATTTTTCAAAACGGTAGTCGATCAGGGTGTTCAGGTTTTCGTCCGCTTCCAGCCAGACGTCACCGCCGTCACCGCCGTCACCGCCGTCCGGGCCACCCTTAGGAATATATTTTTCGCGGCGGAAGCTTACGCAACCATTGCCGCCGTCACCTGCAACAACCAGGATTGATGCTTCATCAACAAACTTCATTTTACTCTCCGTAAATCATTCGCCTGAGCGGGATAATCATGCTTACGCCACCGCCCCCAGAGACGATGACCAATGGCGGAATACATCGCGCCCGCAACCACGACAAACGCACCGAGATAACCTAAAAGGTTTAACATCGGTCTGGCGAAGAAATCGGGCCAGGCCAGTGATAATAAATCTGAAAACAGCAGGGTAAATAATGGCGTCAGGGTAATCAACGCGCTCACCTGCGCCGCCTGCCAGCGCGCCATCGCCTCTGCCAGTGCGCCATAGCCTACCAGCGTATTCAGGCCACAAAAAATCAGACACAGCAGTTGCCACTGGCTTAGCTGCGTGATGACCATTGGCTGTGCCAGCGGCAGCAGGATTATCGTACATAAAGTGTACAACAAAACCAGAATCTGCGGCGAGGCCAGACGCCGTAATAACACTTTCTGCGCCACGCCGTAGCTCACCCATACTGAGGCAGCTCCCACACCGAAGATGACGCCCCAGGTGTAGTCGGTCAGGCGGGTGAAAATCTCAATCAGGCTGGTATTGAAAAACATGACCAGCCCGCAGAGCAGCATGATCGCGCCAAAGATCTGCGTCCCGCGCATTTTCTCTTTCAGGATCAGAACGCTGGCGACCATCATTCCCACCGGAGAAAGCTGGCCTATCACCTGCGATGCAGTCGGGCTTAAATATTGTAAAGACGAGCTGAACAGAATGAAGTTACCGACCAGACCGCCGGTAGCAATCAGCAGAAGCACCAGCCACTTCGGCTTACGAAACAGTTGTAGCGACGGGAGCTTACCTTTACAGGCCAGAATCACCCCCAGCCCGATTGACGCCATCAGAAAGCGATAGAACACCACCGTAGGCGGTTCCATAACTTCCAGCACCTGCTTCATTGCGATTGGCAAAGCACCCCAGCACATCGCGGTGGTGAGCGCCAAAAGAATACCAATGCCTGCTTGTTGCTTCATGTCGTATTCCCTGCCAACTCGTCATTTTTTACGGCGCTCGAATGTAAAAAGCCCCGCAACGTGTGCGGGGCTTTCATCCGTTACCGGGACGCGAAAAACTTATTCAGCAACGATGCTGATGAACTTACGGTTTTTCGGGCCTTTAACTTCGAACTTAACTTTACCGTCAGTCAAAGCGAACAGAGTGTGGTCACGACCGCAGCCAACGTTAGAGCCAGCGTGGAATTTAGTACCACGTTGACGAACGATGATGCTACCTGCCAGAACTGCTTCGCCGCCAAAGCGTTTTACACCCAGACGTTTAGCTTCTGAATCGCGACCGTTACGAGTGGAGCCGCCAGCCTTTTTATGTGCCATTTAAATCTCTCCTCAGGTCTTAGGCGCTGATGCCAGTAATTTTTACATCAGTGAACCACTGACGATGGCCCTGCTGCTTACGATAGTGTTTACGACGACGAAACTTAACGATTTTAACTTTCTCGCCACGACCGTGAGCAACAACTTCAGCTTTGATTACGCCGCCATCAACGAAAGGAACGCCGATTTTGACATCTTCACCGTTTGCGATCATCAGAACTTCAGCGAACTCAACAGCTTCGCCAGTTGCGATGTCCAGCTTTTCCAGGCGAACGGTCTGACCTTCGCTTACTCGGTGTTGTTTACCACCACTTTGGAAAACCGCGTACATAAAAAACTCCGCTTCCGCGCACATCTTTGTGTGATACAGAGTGCGCTATAAATATTCACAATAGGGCGCGAATATTACGCAAAACGCGAGCCTTTGACAAGTGCGATCGTCAATCCATGCAGAAAAAAAACACAACAATCACTACAACGTTTATCTGGCGCATTTTTCCAGTACAATCCACACTACTATTCCATCATCAAACCAGTGTTATCCCATTTTGACATGTGGTAAACAGGACATTAAGCCCGGCTTTTGCGATGAATTTAGAAAAAATCAATGAGTTAACCGCGCAGGATATGGCGGGTGTCAATGCAACCATCCTTGAGCAACTCAACTCGGACGTGCAGTTAATCAACCAGTTGGGATACTACATCGTCAGCGGCGGTGGCAAACGCATCCGTCCGATGATTGCCGTGCTGGCTGCTCGCGCCGTCGGCTACGAAGGAAAAGGTCACATCGTCATTGCCGCACTTATCGAGTTTATCCACACCGCCACCCTGCTTCATGACGACGTAGTGGATGAATCGGATATGCGTCGCGGGAAAGCAACGGCGAACGCCGCGTTTGGCAATGCAGCCAGCGTGCTGGTCGGCGATTTTATCTATACCCGCGCGTTCCAGATGATGACCCGCCTCGGCTCGCTGAAGGTGCTGGATATTATGTCTGAAGCGGTCAACGTCATCGCGGAAGGCGAAGTCCTGCAACTGATGAACGTCAATGACCCGGACATTACCGAAGAAAACTACATGCGCGTTATTTACAGCAAAACGGCGCGTCTGTTTGAAGCGGCATCGCAATGTTCCGGCATCCTGGCAGGCTGTACCCCGGAAGAAGAACAGGCGTTACAGGACTACGGCCGCTATCTCGGCACCGCTTTCCAGCTGATCGACGATCTGCTTGATTACAGCGCCGATGGCGAAACGCTGGGGAAAAACGTGGGTGATGACCTGAACGAAGGTAAACCGACGCTTCCGCTGCTGCACGCTATGCAGCACGGCAACGCCGAGCAATCAGCCATGATCCGCTCCGCGATTGAACAGGGTAATGGTCGTCATCTGCTGGAGCCAGTGCTGGCAACCATGGCCGCCTGCGGTTCGCTGGAATGGACACGCCAGCGCGCGGAAGAAGAAGCGGACAAAGCCATCGCGGCGCTGCGCATTCTTCCTGATAATCCGTGGCGTGAAGCTCTTATCGCTCTGGCGCATATTGCCGTGCAGCGCGACCACTAATTCTTCCCGCGCAAAAGCGCGGGAAAGTTCCAATAAGATATCCAAAAAACCCAATTTCTTCTTGTTATCTAAATATATTCTGAATTTCCCGCCATTTACCAGAACTTATTAGAACACCCGTTTACCTGAAGCTATAGTAGCAATGTCGCTGAACGCGTGTCTGTTCAGACGTCATTTACAGGGAGAAATTATGGAAAAGTTCATTGACTGGCATACGGCAGATATCATCGCCGGGCTACATAAGAAAGGAACATCAATGGCTGCAGTATCGCGTGCGAATGGACTCTGCTCTTCTACGCTGGCAAATACGCTGACCCGCCCGTGGCCGAAAGGTGAAGTGATTATTGCACGCGCGCTGGGCACCGAGCCTTGGATCATCTGGCCTTCTCGCTATCACGATCCCATCACGCACGAGTTCATTGACAGAACCCGCCTGCTACGCCAGCGAAAAGAAAAATAATCCTTGCCGCAGCCCCACAGGGGCTGCGCAGGAAGCCGACGATTACTCGCCCTTCACCCGTTCAATATTTGCACCTAACGCCCGCAGTTTGTCTTCAATGCACTCATAGCCGCGATCGATATGATAAATACGATCGACAACCGTCGTGCCTTCAGCAATGCAGCCAGCCAGTACCAGACTTGCGGAAGCCCGCAGGTCGGTCGCCATTACCTGCGCACCGGAAAGCTGCGCCACGCCGTGACAAATCGCGGTGTTGCTTTCGATTTCCGCGCGCGCGCCCATGCGGATCAGTTCCGGGATGTGCATAAAGCGGTTTTCGAAGACGGTTTCGATGATTACGCCCGTGCCTTCAGCCACCAGGTTTAGCAGCGTAAACTGCGCCTGCATATCGGTCGGGAAGCCAGGATGCGGCGCAGTGCGCACGGTGACGGCTTTCGGACGTTGACCGTGCATATCCAGGCTGATCCAGTCTTCGCCGGTTTCAATATCCGCACCGGCTTCACGCAATTTCGCCAGCACGGCATCAAGCGTTGCAGGCTGCGCGCCATGACAGACGATTTTGCCGCCGGAAATCGCCGCCGCGACCAGGAAGGTGCCGGTTTCAATACGATCCGGCAGAACGCGGTACACGCCGCCACCGAGACGCGCCACGCCTTCGATGGTGATACGGTCAGTTCCCTGACCGGTGATCTTCGCGCCCAGCGTATTGAGGAAGTTGGCAGTATCGACAATTTCCGGCTCGCGTGCGGCATTTTCAATAACCGTGGTCCCTTCCGCCAGCGTCGCGGCGGACATAATAGTCACCGTCGCGCCAACGCTCACTTTGTCCATCACGATGTGCGCGCCTTTCAGACGGCCGTCAACGGAGGCTTTTACGTATCCTTCTTCCAGCTTGATCTGGGCACCGAGTTGCTCCAGACCGGTGATATGTAAATCTACCGGACGCGCACCGATGGTACACCCGCCCGGCAGCGAAACCTGGCCCTGACCAAAACGAGCCACCAGCGGCCCCAGTGCCCAGATAGAGGCACGCATGGTTTTCACCAGATCGTAAGGTGCGCAAAAAATATTCACGCCGCTGGCGTCGATATGCACCGAACCATTACGCTCGACTTTTGCCCCTAACTGGCTGAGCAGCTTCATCGAGGTATCGACGTCCTTCAGCTTAGGGACGTTCTGGATCTCAACCGGATCTTCCGCCAGCAGCGCCGCGAAAAGAATTGGCAATGCCGCATTTTTTGCACCTGAAATGGTGACTTCGCCCTGAAGCCGCGTAGGCCCCTGAACCCGAAATTTATCCATTGTTCTGTTCTCTGTTAAGAATTCATCCGCGCTGCTGATAGATCATCAGCCGCTCAAAAACCGTTTAATTTGCGATCGCGTTCCCACTCTTGCGGCGTATACGCTTTGATCGACAGGGCATGGATGCGGTTATCCGCAATATATTCCATCAGAGGGGCATAGATTGTTTGCTGCTTTTTAACGCGGCTCATGCCGTCGAACAGCTCGCCCACGGCGATAACCTGAAAATGGCTGCCATCGCCGGAGACGTGGACTTCCGTAAGAGAGAGTGCGTTCATCAGCACGGTCTGAATTTCATGATTTTCCATGGGCTCTGATATCATCTGGTAGTAAAACAGCCCAACATCTTAGAGGAAAGTGGCGCTGTCTTAAATAAGCAAAAAGCCCCATCGTAAAGATCGACGGGGCTACGGGTAGTAACTCACTGAAATAATTAACACGCGCGCGGGATCAATTCATCCGGCAGATTGTATAACTGAGTCAGGGTGAGTAAGTTTTCACTCATGCCGCTAAAGCATACCGACCTGCCCTGCTCGCGGATTAATGCGGTCAGGTGGATCAGCAATGCCAGTCCGGCAGTATCAACGCGGGTAATGCCCGACAGTTCAATCACTGACACTCCCTGCGTCGCTTCCTGACGTGCTTCCCACAATGCGGTCAGCACGTCCTGATCCAGTTCACCGTGCAGCGACAGCATTTTGCCGTCGCGCGTCCAGTTTAGCTGCGGGGTCATTTTTTACCCTGATCCAGCGTAATCGGCTGTTTAGAGATTGATTGCAACTGTGCGGTCAGGCCATCAATACCTTTAGTGCGCAGCAGGTCGCTCCATTCATTCTGTTTAGTGGTGATCATGCTCACCCCTTCGGCAATCATGTCATAGGCCTGCCAGTTGCCGCTCTGGGTGTTTTTACGCCACTGGAAGTCCAGACGTACCGGCGGACGACCGTTCGGATCGACGATGGTAACGCGGATCGGCACGATGGTTTTATCGCCGAGCGATTGCTCTGGCGCAATCTGGTAGGTCTGACCGTGATACATCGCCAGCGCCTGGCCATAAGCCTGCTTCAGATACTCACGGAACGCAGCGAAATACGCTTCACGCTGCGCCGGAGTGGCCTCTTTGTAATAGCGTCCAAGCACCAGTGCGCCCGCGTATTTTACCTGCACGTAAGGCAGCAGTTCCTGATCGACGATTTCGCGCAGATAGTTCGGGTTAGCGCGAATTTTTGGCTGTTCATTTTTCAGACGGTCGAAAGTTTTCTGCGCCGCCTCACCCATCAGTTTGTAAGGATTGGACTGATCGGCGGCGGTTGCTGCCGTAAGCGGTGCGATAACCAACATTGCAACCATGAGTAAACGTTTAAACATGCGTTGATTCTCCTGAAATTAATTCGTCTGGCCTGCGGGCGCAGCGGCATCAGTATGCTCGCCAGCAGGCGTCTGCGCATCGGTTGAATTCTGATTGTCACCGCCTTTGCTGTTATAAAGGAACTGACCAATCAAATCTTCCAGCACCATGGCAGACTTTGTATCCTGGATGGTACTGCCTTCTTTAAGCATAGACGTTCCCAGCTCCGGGTCGTCAAAACCGACGTTCAGCGCCAGATACTGTTCCCCCAGCAGGCCGGAAGTACGGATCGCCAGCGAACTGGTGTCCGGGATCGCGTTATAGCGCTCTTCGATATCCAGCGCGACGCGCGGCAGGTAGGTTTTCGGGTCGAGAGCAATGTCCGCCACGCGCCCAATCACCACGCCGCCAATACGCACCGGGGAGCTGGATTTCAGACCACCGATGTTATCGAAGGTTGCATAGATGCGATAAGTTGGCTCGGTGCGCAGCGACGTCACGTTTGCCGCTTTCAGGCAGATAAACAGTCCGGCCAGCAGTGCTACCAGCAAAAAAATACCTACCCAGATTTCACTTTTTCTCGTTTGCATGAATCAATTCCCAAACATCAGTGCAGTCAGTACAAAATCCAGACCAAGAACGGCCAGCGAAGCGTGAACAACGGTACGCGTTGTCGCCCGGCTGATCCCGGCGGAAGTCGGAATTGCGTCGTAACCGTTGAATAACGCAATCCATGTAACCGTAATGGCAAATACTACGCTTTTAATCAGACAGTTAACCAGATCGAGACGCCAGTCGACGGCTCCCTGCATCGCCGACCAGAAGAAGCCGGAATCAATGCCTTTCCAGTTCACGCCGACCAGCGCGCCGCCCCACACGCCCACCGCGACAAAAATAATCGTCAGCAGTGGCAGCGAGATCACCCCGGCCCAGAAGCGCGGTGAAATCACCCGGCGCAGCGGATCAACCGCCATCATCTCAAGGCTGGAGAGCTGTTCGGTGGCGCGCATCAGGCCGATTTCCGCCGTCAGCGCCGAACCGGCACGTCCGGCAAACAGCAGCGCGGCAACCACCGGCCCCAGCTCGCGCAGCAGCGACAGCGCCACCAGCATGCCGAGGCTGCTTTCCGCTCCGTAGGTAGTCAGCACCAGATAGCCCTGAAGCCCCAGCACCATACCGATAAAGACGCCGGAAACCAGAATAATGACCATCGACAGCACGCCAACGTTATAAAGCTGGCGCACCAGCAACGGCGCGTGCTTGCGAAATTCTGGCTTGCCCACCAGCGCATTGAATAGCATCAACCCGGCGCGTCCGAACGTGGTGATCGTCCTGAAACCGCGATTTCCGAGCGCAGCCAGTGTATTTAACAACATGAGCAGCTTAACTCCCTGAGCCGAGTAAATCGTGGTGATAGTCGCCAGCGGGATAGCGGAACGGCACCGGGCCGTCTGCGATACCGTCCAGAAATTGTCGCACTCTGGGGTCGGCGTTATCCTGTAGCGCCTGGGGACTACCGTGGGCGACAATTTTTCTGTCTGCCACGATCCAGGCATCGTCAGCGATGCTCAGCACTTCCGGCACGTCATGCGAGACGACGATACAGGTAATGCCCAGCGCGCTGTTAAGTTCAGAAATCAATTTGACCAGCACGCCCATGGTGATCGGGTCCTGGCCAACAAAGGGTTCGTCAAACATGATGAGATCCGGTTCCAGCGCGATGGCCCGCGCCAGCGCAGCGCGGCGCGCCATACCGCCAGAAAGCTCGGACGGCATCAGTTTTGCCGCTCCGCGTAGCCCTACCGCTTCCAGCTTCATCATTACCGTACTTTTCAGCAGTGCCGCAGGCAGATGCGTATGCTCACGCAGCGGGTACGCGACATTATCGAATACATTCATGTCAGTAAATAACGCGCCGGACTGAAACAGCATACTCATGCGTTTACGCACGGTGTACAAACGCGTACGGGACATCTCCGGCACGTTTTCGCCGTCAAAGAGGATCTCGCCGGTATCGGGGGGGATCTGCCCGCCGATGAGGCGTAACAGCGTCGTTTTACCAATCCCTGACGGCCCCATGATCGCAGTGATCTTCCCGCGGGGCACCGACAGCGAGATATTGTCGAAAATCACGCGGTTACTGCGCGAAAAGCTAACGCCTTTAATTTCGACTAAATTCGCCATGCTCTGGCTCATCGATTATTCCTTCCATTAGACCTCTGTCAGAAAGTTTGAAGCTGACTAAAGCTACAATCCCAGCATATTTACAGAAACTTACCTGGCTAAGTAAGTCAACGCTGGCATTTGTTTTACTTTTACCGCGCCCGGCGGCAGAATCTTTTTGCCGCTGCGTTTGTTAAGCGCGACTCAGGTTTACGCTGCAAGCCGTTGAGTATACCTGAAGAAAGAACTTTAGAGGCTTTTAGCGTTGGGTCTGTTCAACATCGGTTTACGCCAGGGCGGCATAAACGGAAGCACCAGGCAACGTATCTTCATCTATTTGCCGCGTATTCTGATATCCGGCGTCGCCAATTACCGCTACTGTTGTAAGTACGTTTTCGGACATGGAGCAGGCAGCATTTTTATGCGGGTACTGGCTGTAATCTGCTTTTCATTGTTAAAATCCCCCGTCTGAGCGGATCAGAGGCAGGCAAACACTCGCGCTGGAGCGCTGTTAACGGGCGGTTTTAGTGTACGGCTGGGTTGCCGTGCGGGCCACCGCCGCTTTTTATGGATTAAATCGGATACGTACTATGTCGCAATCAGAGTTGCAGCCGGGTTTTGATTATCAGCAGGCAGGTAAAGAGGTTCTCGCCATTGAGCGTGAGGGTCTGATCGAACTGGATCGCTTCATTAATGAAGATTTCAGCCATGCCTGCGAAAAAATATTTCACTGCACCGGCAAAGTCGTGGTGATGGGAATGGGTAAATCCGGTCATATCGGCAGAAAAATGGCGGCGACGTTCGCCAGCACCGGTACGTCTTCCTTTTTCGTTCATCCTGGCGAAGCGGCACACGGCGACTTAGGAATGGTCACGCGGCAGGACGTTGTCATCGCGCTGTCAAATTCCGGGGAATCCAACGAAATTCTGGCGCTGATCCCGGTTCTGAAGCGTCTGCGGGTGCCGTTAATCTGCATGACCAGCCGCCCGGAAAGCAGCATGGGCCGCGCCGCAGATATCCATCTTTGTGTTAAAGTGCCACGCGAAGCCTGTCCGCTGGGGCTTGCGCCGACCAGCAGTACCACCGCTGCGCTGGTGATGGGCGATGCGCTGGCCGTTGCGCTGCTGAAGGCGCGCGGTTTTACCGCTGAAGATTTTGCCCTCTCCCACCCCGGCGGCGCGCTGGGCCGCAAGCTGCTGCTGCGGGTGAACGATATTATGCACACCGGCAGTGAAATTCCCCGCGTGGCAAAATCCGCCTCGCTGCGCGACGCCCTGCTGGAAATCACGCGTAAAAATCTGGGTATGACGGTCGTTTGTAACGATGACCTGAAAATCGAAGGCATCTTTACCGACGGCGACCTGCGCCGCATTTTCGATATGGGCGCAGATTTACGCAGCCTGAATATTGCCGACGTGATGACTCCCGGCGGCATCCGCATCCGCCCCGGCACGCTGGCGGTGGACGCATTAAATCTGATGCAGTCCCGCCATATTACCTGCGTCATGGTTGCCGATGGCGACCAGTTGCAGGGTGTGATACATATGCATGATCTGCTGCGCGCAGGCGTAGTGTAAGAAAGGATAAAAGAATGAGTAATGCTGGAGCCACTGTGGCAACCTGCTACGGGCCAGTGAGTGAGCAGATGCTGGAACAGGCGAAAAAAATCCGCCTGCTGATCCTTGACGTCGATGGCGTACTTTCCGACGGGCTCATCTATATGGGCAATAATGGCGAAGAGCTCAAGGCGTTTAACGTTCGCGACGGCTACGGCATCCGCTGTGCGCTGACGTCCGGTATCGACGTTGCCATTATTACCGGGCGAAAAGCTAAACTGGTAGAAGATCGCTGCGCCACTCTCGGCATTACGCATCTGTATCAGGGCCAGTCAGATAAACTGCTGGCCTGGCGCGATCTGCGGGAGAAACTCGCCCTGTCGCCGGAACAGGTAGCCTATGTCGGTGACGATCTGATCGACTGGCCGGTGATGGCCGAAGTTGGGCTTAGCGTTGCCGTGGCGGATGCCCACCCGCTACTGATCCCACGCGCGGATTACGTCACGCGCATTAACGGCGGACGCGGAGCGGTACGCGAGGTCTGCGATTTGCTACTATTGGCGCAGGGCAAGCTTGATGAAGCCAAAGGGCAATCGATATGAGTAAAACCAGACGTTGGGTTATTATTTTGCTGTCGCTGGTCGCGCTGATTTTGATCGGCGTGAATCTGGTGAGCAAAGATGACACCGGGGAAAACGTGGTGTCAACCAGTGACCCAACCTACAGGAGTGAGCATACGGACACCGTGGTATATAGCCCGGAAGGCGCGCTCAACTACCACCTGATTGCACAGCACGTTGAATATTATTCTGACCAGGCGACGACATGGTTCACGCAACCGCTGCTGACCACGTATGACACGACGAAAGTCGAAACCTGGTCGATTAAAGCGGATAAAGCGAAGCTGACTAATGACCGTATGCTGTATCTTTACGGCCACGTTGAAGTGAACGCGCTGACCCCGGACGCTCAACTACGCAAAATTACGACGGATAATGCCATAGTGAATTTGATCACCCAGGATGTCACCTCTGACGATCTGGTGACGTTATACGGTACGACATTTAATTCCAGCGGCCTGAAAATGCGCGGAAACTTACGCAACAAAAACGCCGAGCTGATTGAAAAGGTTAGAACCTCATATGAAATTCAAAACAAACAAACTCAGCCTTAAGCTTGTACTGGCCAGTACGCTTCTGGCGGCCAGCCTTCCCGCGCTGGCGTTAACGGGCGACACCGATCAGCCCATTCATATTGAGTCCGATCAGCAGTCGCTGGATATGCAGGGCAATATCGTCACCTTCACCGGTAACGTCGTTGTCACGCAGGGCACGATCAAAATTAACGCTGACAAAGTGGTCGTCACCCGTCCTGGCGGTGAGAAAGGCAAAGAGGTGATCGACGGCTACGGTAAACCGGCCACCTTCTACCAGATGCAGGACAACGGCAAACCGGTGAAAGGCCATGCCTCGCAAATGCATTACGAGCTGCAAAATGACTTTGTGACCCTGACCGGCAACGCTTTCCTTGAACAGGTCGATAGCAATATTCAGGGAGACAAAATCACCTATCTGGTGAAAGAGCAGAAAATGCAGGCGTTCAGCGAAAAAGGCAAACGGGTAACCACCGTTCTGGTGCCATCGCAATTGCAGGATAAGAGTAACAACCAGGCTCCGGCGCAGAAAAAGAGTAACTAATTCATTATGGCAACATTAACTGCAAAGAACCTCGCGAAGGCTTATAAAGGCCGCCGGGTGGTGGAAGACGTCAGTCTGACCGTAAAGTCCGGTGAGATCGTTGGTCTGCTGGGTCCAAACGGTGCGGGTAAGACCACCACGTTTTATATGGTCGTCGGCATTGTCTCGCGCGATGCGGGCAACATTATCATTGATGACGATGATATTAGCCTGCTGCCGCTGCACGCGCGGGCGCGTCGGGGTATCGGTTATCTGCCGCAGGAAGCCTCCATTTTCCGCCGTCTTAGCGTATACGACAACCTGATGGCGGTCCTGCAAATTCGTGACGATCTCACGTCAGAGCAGCGCGAAGATCGCGCGAAAGAACTGATGGAAGAGTTCCATATCGATCATTTGCGCGACAGCCTCGGCCAGGCTCTCTCCGGCGGTGAACGTCGCCGCGTGGAAATTGCCCGTGCGCTGGCTGCTAATCCGAAATTTATCCTGCTGGATGAACCCTTTGCGGGCGTTGACCCCATTTCCGTTATCGACATCAAACGTATTATTGAGCACCTGCGAGACAGCGGCCTCGGCGTTCTGATCACCGATCACAACGTGCGTGAAACGCTGGCAGTGTGTGAGCGAGCCTATATCGTGAGCCAGGGACACCTGATCGCCCACGGTACGCCAGACGAAATCCTTAAAGACGAACAGGTTAAGCGCGTGTATCTTGGGGAAGACTTCAGACTCTGATAGGGTGTATTCATGATGCATCCCGGCGCAGCCAGCACAGAGGCTGCGTAAATGATGAAGTGTAAGAAGTCAGCGACGTAAACTCGGGAGAAAATCGCTCTGAATATGAAGCAAGGTTTGCAATTAAGGTTTAGTCAACAGCTTGCCATGACGCCGCAGCTGCAACAGGCGATCCGTCTGCTGCAACTGTCGACGCTGGAACTTCAGCAAGAACTTCAACAGGCACTGGAAAGTAATCCACTGCTTGAGCAAACCGATCTTCACGATGAAATTGACGCCAAAGAGACCCCGGATAGCGAGTCGCTGGATACCGCTGACGCCCTTGAGCAGAAAGATATGCCAGAGGAGTTGCCGCTTGATGCCAGTTGGGACGAGATCTACACGGCGGGCACCCCTTCCGGTAACGGCGTCGATTATCAGGACGACGAGCTGCCGGTGTACCAGGGCGAAACCACCCAGTCGCTACAGGATTACCTGATGTGGCAGGTGGGTCTGACGCCGTTCTCTGACACCGACCGCGCTATCGCCACTTCCATTGTTGATGCCGTGGATGACACCGGTTATCTGACCGTCTCCGTTGACGATATTCTTGAAAGCACAGGCGACGACGAAATCGGGCTGGATGAAATTGAGGCGGTGCTCAAGCGCATCCAGCGTTTTGATCCGGTGGGCGTGGCGGCGAAAGATCTGCGCGACTGCCTGCTGATCCAGCTTTCGCAATACGCCAAAGACACGCCGTGGCTCACCGAAGCACGGCTTATCGTCAGCGATCATCTCGACCTGCTCGCCAATCACGATTTCCGCACCCTGATGCGCGTCACGCGTCTGAAAGAAGATGTGCTGAAAGAAGCGGTAAACCTGATCCAGTCGCTGGACCCGCGTCCCGGTCAGTCAATCCAGACCGGCGAGCCGGAGTACGTCATCCCGGACGTGCTGGTGCGAAAAATCAGCGATCGCTGGGTGGTCGAACTCAACTCTGACAGTATTCCCCGTCTGCAAATCAATCAGCACTACGCCGCCATGGGCGGTAGCACCCGCAATGAAGCGGATAACCAGTATATCCGCAGCAACTTGCAGGAAGCGAAGTGGCTGATTAAGAGCCTTGAGAGCCGCAACGACACCCTGCTGCGCGTCAGTCGCTGTATTGTTGAGCAACAGCAGGCGTTCTTTGAGCAGGGCGAAGAGTTTATGAAACCGATGGTGCTGGCGGATATCGCTCAGGCCGTCGAAATGCACGAATCCACGATTTCCCGCGTGACGACCCAGAAATATCTGCACAGTCCGCGCGGCATTTTTGAACTGAAGTATTTCTTCTCCAGCCACGTCAATACCGAGGGCGGCGGCGAAGCCTCCTCCACGGCGATTCGCGCGCTGGTGAAGAAGTTAATCGCTGCGGAGAACCCCGCGAAACCGCTGAGCGACAGCAAATTAACCACATTGCTGTCCGATCAGGGGATCATGGTGGCACGCCGCACCGTTGCGAAGTATCGAGAGTCTTTATCCATTCCGCCGTCTAACCAGCGCAAACAACTGGTGTGACACAACCGATAAGGAAGACACTATGCAGCTAAACATCACTGGGCACAATGTCGAGATTACTGATGCACTCCGCGATTTTGTCAGCACAAAATTTGCTAAGCTGGAGCAGTATTTTGACCGCATCAATCAGGTCTACGTTGTGTTAAAAGTGGAAAAAGTGACGCATATTTCGGATGCCACCCTGCACGTTAACGGGGGTGAAATTCATGCCAGCGCGGAAGGGCAGGATATGTACGCGGCTATCGACGGTTTAATTGATAAACTGGCGCGACAGCTAACCAAACATAAAGATAAACTGAAACAACACTGATTGTCCGGGCGTTCGCCTGACGTATACCGCGTCAGGCGAGGCTTAGGTGAAACTATGATGAACAATGATGCAGCCCTACAACTGAGCACTGTCCTTAACCAGGAATGTACCCGCAGTAACGTTCACTGCCAGAGCAAGAAACGCGCGCTGGAAATTATCAGTGAGCTGGCAGCAAAGCAGCTGAGTCTGCCGCCGCAGGTCGTATTCGAAGCGATCCTCACCCGTGAAAAAATGGGGAGTACCGGTATCGGTAACGGCATCGCCATTCCTCACGGCAAGCTGGAAGAGGACACCCTGCGCGCGGTTGGCGTCTTTGTACAACTGGAAACGCCGATTGCCTTTGACGCTATCGACAACCAGCCGGTGGATCTACTTTTCGCCCTGCTGGTTCCGGCTGACCAGACCAAAACGCATCTGCATACTCTTTCGCTGGTGGCAAAACGCCTGGCGGATAAAACCATTTGTCGTCGCCTGCGAGCGGCACAAAGTGATGAAGAGCTGTATCAAATCATCACCGAAAACGAACACAGTGATGATGTTTAGCAGGGATAATACTTTACCCTTTGCTGTACTGAGGAGAAACGGTACATGGTACTGATGATCGTCAGCGGTCGCTCCGGCTCGGGGAAATCCGTAGCCCTGCGCGCGCTGGAAGATATGGGCTTCTACTGTGTAGATAACCTGCCCGTGGTGCTTTTGCCGGAACTGGCGAAAAGTCTGGTCGATCGTCAGACTTCCGCCGCCGTCAGCATAGACGTGCGTAATATGCCGGAATCACCCGAGATTTTTGAACAGGCAATGCAAAACCTGCCGGATGCCTTTTCGCCGCAGCTGCTGTTCCTCGACGCCGACCGCAACACGCTGATCCGTCGCTACAGCGACACGCGCCGCCTGCATCCTCTTTCCAGTAAGAATCTTTCGCTGGAAAGCGCCATCGATCAGGAGAGCGATCTGCTGGAGCCGCTGCGCTCGCGTGCCGATCTCATCGTCGATACCTCCGAGATGTCGGTCCACGAACTGGCGGAAATGCTGCGCACGCGGCTACTGGGCAAGCGCGAACGCGAACTGACGATGGTGTTTGAGTCCTTCGGCTTTAAGCATGGCATCCCCATCGACGCGGACTACGTTTTTGACGTGCGTTTTCTGCCAAACCCACACTGGGACCCGAAACTGCGTCCAATGACCGGCCTCGACAAACCGGTCGCCGCATTTCTTGACCGCCATACCGAAGTACATAATTTTATTTACCAGACCCGTAGCTACCTGGAACTGTGGCTGCCGATGCTCGAAACCAACAATCGCAGCTATTTAACCGTGGCGATTGGCTGTACCGGCGGTAAGCACCGCTCCGTGTATATTGCCGAGCAGCTGGCGGACTACTTCCGCTCGCGCGGTAAAAACGTACAGTCCCGTCACCGGACGCTGGAAAAACGCAAATCATGACCGTAAAGCAGACTGTTGAAGTCACCAATAAGCTGGGAATGCACGCCCGCCCGGCCATGAAGCTGTTTGAGCTGATGCAGGGCTTCGATGCCGAAGTGCTGCTGCGCAACGATGAAGGCACCGAAGCCGAGGCGAACAGCGTGATTGCGCTGCTGATGCTGGATTCCGCCAAAGGTCGGCAGATAGAAATCGAAGCCAGCGGCCCGCAGGAAGTCGAAGCGCTGGCGGCAGTCATCGCCCTGTTTAATTCCGGCTTTGATGAAGATTAACCGCCTGTCCCGCCAGGGACGGGGGTTTATATTAATTAAATCCACAGACTTTCATTAAATATTCATTATTTAAATAATCCACTTCCGTATTTTTTATTATAAACCCGCTCTCCTTTTTTATTAGTCGTCACTGTTACTGACCTCTCTTACCACACTGCCTAAAGCGGCAAGTACCAGCGCCTGTAGCTCGAATATGGAACCCTTTTGCATTCTTAGTTGAAATATGAATGCCCGCAGGTGTTGACCCTTGCTGCGGGTATTACCCTTCGCAATAACGACAATTTGTACATTCCGTGCTCTTTTTGCAGCCAAAGTAATGCTTAAGAAAACCTTAACAATCTTGTTGAAGTTCCATTTAAGTCTGCCGTCCATACTGCTTTCAACAGAGCACATATTTTCAGGACGTCTTCTATGATTCGCTTATCAGATCAAACACCTCTGGGAACCGGACGCCATCGCCAGTGTTATGCGCACCCGGAAAATGCTCAACGCTGCATTAAAATTATCTACAATGCCGATCGTAGCGGTAATAAAGAGATCAAGCGCGAGCTGCGCTACTATGCGCATCTCGCACGCTATCTGCGAGACTGGAGCGGTATTCCGCAATATTACGGCACCGTAGAGACCGATCTTGGCACCGGTTACGTTTACGATATCATCACCGACTTTGACGGCAAACCGTCCGTGACGCTGCGGGAATTCGCCAGTCAGTGCTGCTATGACAGCGATATCACCCTGCTGCGCCAGATGCTGAAAACGCTGAAAAAGTATCTGCACGATAACCATATCGTCACCATGACCCTGAAGCCGCAGAACATTTTGTGCCGTCGGCTGAGCGAGTCAGAAGTCGTCGCGGTAGTGTGTGACAATATTGGCGAAAGCACTTTTCTCCCGCTGGCAACCTGGTCCGCCTGGTTCTGCCACCGCAAACAGGCCCGGCTGTGGACGCGTTTTATGGCGCAGCCCGCACTGGCGATTGCGCTGGATAACGACGACCTCCGTCAGAAATCGGTGATGCTCACCACCTCACACCGGGTTTAATGCAGCGCGTGACGGGTCATATAGGACTCGCCGCCCAGTTGCCGCATCTGCCGCGCGATCCACGCCTGACGGTTGCGCACGTAGCCTGAAGGCGCATCGGCTTTAAAGCGAATCGGATTAGGCAGTACCGCCGCCAGCAGCGCGGCTTCCGATGACGTCAGCTTGCTGGCGGGCTTATGGAAGTAGCGGCGGGCGGCGGCTTCCACGCCAAATACACCTTCGCCGAATTCAGCGACGTTGAGGTATACCGTCAGTATCCGTTTTTTACTCCACACCGTCTCGATGCCGACCGTCAGCCCGGCTTCCAGCCCTTTGCGCAGCCAGCTACGACCATCCCACAAAAACAGGTTTTTTGCCGTCTGCTGGGAGAGAGTGGAAGCGCCGCGAATGCGCGATTCATGGCGTTCATTATGCGCCAGCGCTTTCTCGATAGCCGCCACATCAAAGCCCCAGTGCTCCGGGAATTTCTGGTCTTCCGCCGCAATGACCGCCAGCCCCATGAAAGGGGAAATTTCATCCATATTCACCCAGTCAGAATGCGCGACGTAACCAAAATCGCCGCGTAGCCAGGCCCCGATCTGCCGCTCCATCATCACGCTGGAAAACGGCACTGGCGCAATGCTGAAGAGCGCGATGCCTCCACCCCAGAAAAGCGTGAACGCCAGCAGCGTGCGTACCAGCACGCGCCGCAGGAAAACGCCCGGCGAAACGCGCCCTTTCCTCATTCGGCGAGAACCAGCACACGCGTGACCAGTTTCTCAATACCGGCTGCCGCCTCGGCAATATTCTGCGCCAGCATATACGCGGGCGTGGTCACTACTTTGTGATCTTCATCGATCACAATGTCATCCACCGGACAGGGAACGTGTTCCGCGCCCATCTCTTCCAGCAGTTCAGCGGTATCAATGTCGGTGCCGATGGTCATGCGCAGCGGGAAGTTGAAAATTTTCGGCAGCATCGCCGGGGCAATGCAGATGAAGCCCAGCGGCTTGCCCTGTTCATGCATTGCCAGCGCCAGCGCTTTAAGATCGCTATCAACTTCACACTCAACGCCCTGGCGGGCAAAGGTGCTGAGGTTTTTCGCCGCGCCAAAACCGCCGGGAACGATGAGCGCATCCAGTTCCGCCGCCTGCGCCATTGCCAGCGGCTGGATCTCCCCTCTGGCGATGCGCGCCGCCTCGATCAGGACGTTACGCGTTTCCGGCTGGGCTTCACCGTTAAGGTGATTGATCACGTCCGACTGGCTTTTATCTGGCGCAAAGCAGACCGCCTGTGCGCCATTACGGGCGATCGCCAGCAGCGCGATCACCGCTTCATGGATCTCTGACCCGTCATTAACTCCGCATCCGCTAAGGACGACGCCTACTTTTTTCATCGTGCTATTCCTTTTCACAACCGCGTCTTTCTAATCAGAAAGGATGATTTAGCCGCTGTGCTTCACATATTTTACTGATTCATGTAACAAATAATTTAATATTTGCTATCTTAATGGACGTGCGACCCAAGTTGTCAGCTGTGCCTGGGGTTTAGAACGCTAATAAAACAGGCGCAGCCACGATTTCCCTGGTGTTGGCGCAGTATTAGCGCACCCCGGCCAGGCCGGGGTCATTTTTTTGCACGTTCCGCAACCCAGGCTTTCAACACCGCCGCATCGTTCTGCCACTCAAGTTTCATCTCCTCGATCCATTCACCTACGTTATCCCACCACGCCGGGAGATCGGAAGACTGTATTTGCTGCCCCAGTTGTTGCAGATGCACCAGACCGATAGAGCCAGCCGCACCTTTAATTTTATGCCCTTCTTCAGCGATGCCTTTCTGATCGCGGGCAGTGAAATTTGATTCCAGTACGTTCAGATAGCCTGGCATCATCTTTTCGAACACCGCGAGGCCGTCGGTGATTAATTTTGGTCCCACCAGCTCAAGGTACTGTTCAAGCATGGCGATATCTAAAACGTTTTGCGCTTTGCCGTTATCCGTCGGGGTCACGATTTTTTCCTCTTGATCGGTGGTATCCCAGAACTTCTTAATCATGGCAGTTAATGCCGGAACTGCCAGCGGTTTGCTGAGCACGTCATCCATTCCGGCATCAAGATATTCCTGTTTGTTTTTCAGCACGTTGGCGGTCAGCGCCACCAGCGGCGGCAGCTCGTCGCGCTGATAGCGCTGGGTCAACTGGCGGGAGATATCCAGCCCGGTCATATCCGGCAACTGGATGTCCAGCAGGACCAGATCGTATTCGCCCGGCTGGAACATCTCCAGCGCTTCGGTTCCCGTCATCGCCACATCGACGCTGTTCCCCAGTTTTTCCAGCACCGAGCGCGCCACAATCACGTTCAGTTCGATATCTTCGACCAGCAGAACGTGCAGCGCCGGTAGCGGCATATCGTCGTCAGCAAACGCGTCTTCCACCTCTTCCGCCACCGCAGGCGCGTGCACCGTCGCGGTGAACAGCGAGCCTTTGCCCATCTGGCTGCTCACGGTGATGTCGCCGCCCATTCTGGTCGCCAGCCGCTGCGAAACCGCAAGGCCAATGCCGGTCCCGGTGGCAGGTTTACCGCCGCTACTGTCTTTCACCTGGTGATACATGATGAAAATCTTATCCAGCTCTTCCGGCGGAATGCCGATGCCGGTATCTTCCACTTCAAAATGTAGCATCGCGTCGGCGTCGTAACGCACCCGCACCGTCACCTGCCCCTGGGTGGTAAATTTGACCGCGTTGCTGATCAGGTTCCACAGGATTTGCCGCAGGCGCGTGCCGTCGGTAATGACCTTATGCGGCAGCGGCAACGTGGATTCCATCACAAAGCGCAGCCCTTTCTGGTGCGCCTGCAAGCCGGAAAGGTTCTCCAGATCGGCGAGAAAGCCGGTGAAGTCTATCGGCTGGTTGTCGAGTTGCACATTCCGGCGTTCCATTTTGTCCATGTCGATAATATCGTTAAAGATATTACCCAGCGTCACCGCCGAAACGTGGATGGTTTTCAGGTATTTTTCCTGCTCGTCGGTCAGGTCGGTATCCAGAAGGATGCGGCTTAATCCTACGATGCCGTTAAGCGGCGTGCGCAGCTCGTGGCTGATAGTTGAGATAAAGGTAGTCTTGTCACGGCTGGCGCGCTCCAGCGCATCCTGGTAGCGCTTACGCTCGGTAATATCGCGACCAAAGCCCATCAGCCCGTGGCGTTTGCCCACCCGGTCATAATAGGGCACCTTGCGGATTTCAAAGCAGGCCTTGCGCCCGTCAGGGTAAAGCAGCCACTGCTCATAGGTGAGCGAGACGTTATGCCGAAACACTTTTTCGTCGGTTTCGATCACTTTTTCCGCGGTGTCAGCCGGGTAAACGTCCTGCGGTCGGAGATTAATCAGCTGCTTTTCACTCTTCCCGGTGAGCAGCTCCATCGCCCGGTTACAGCCGGAAAACTCTTTGTCTTCATTACGATAAAAAACCAGGTCCGGTGAGGCATCAAGAAACGATCGCAGGAAAATTGACTGCTGCTCAAGCTGGATCTGCGTCTCTTCACGCTCCTTCATCTCAACCTTAAGCTGTTCGACAGTGGCCTGGCGTTCGGCCTCTGCCTTCTCACGGTCGGCGATTTCCTGGTTGAGCTGAACAATATTGTCCTTCATCTGGATATTGAGTTTGAGATCGCGCGCGCGCATCTCTTCCAGCTTTTCCACCATCCGGGAAAGACGCTGGCGCGACTCTTCCAGTTGTTCGACCACCACCGATAAAAAGTAAACCGCCCACGGGGTGATTAAGATCCCGAAAAAGATCGAGCGAATAATATCAATCTCTTCGACGTGTCCGCGCAGCACCATCGTCACCGCCATTTGCACGGCGAAAGCCAGTGCAATCAGCGCCAGCGCCAGCAGCAGCGAAAAGCGCATCAGCCCCAGCTTCATCATCAGGTTGACGTAGTACTGCGCCAGTAAACGGATTTGTTTCATAAAAGGTTCCTTCACCCCAGCATGGCTCAATCATACCGAATTTTGAGCAACAGGTTGAAGTCTGGTTAAAAAATGTGGAGTGTGCAGACAGCAAAGAGGGATAAAACGACGCCACCCGGAGGTGGCGTACGCTTTAGTTTTGTTCTCGATCTAACCAGTCGCCGCTGTCAATGCGGGTTAAATCATCGACCGGACGCTGATAAACATACATCCATGCACTCCCGTAGGGAGTCTGGATTAACTGGCGTGCGTATTCACCGCCCTTTGTGCGTAGCGCATCCAGCTCGGCAAGCGTTGCGGCATCAATACGATAAACTTCCCCGAGTACCATGCCTTCACCGGGCACCGCGCCTGGATAGTGGCCCAGACTGTAGAGTCGGTAATTATCGATGCTGTAATCGCCCAGCCACTGGGCGTTGGTCATCCAGTGGCTGTTGCCCTGCTTGCTTCGTAAACTGCCGTAGACAAATATTCGCATTGCTAAAACTCAAACTGATAGAGCAAATCGAGCGCCTGATCTATGCCAGACACCGCTTCAAGATATAGCTTAGGCATCAGACGATAGCGTAACGTGAGAGTTGCCAGCGAGTCAAAAATACCGACACCGTATTTCACCTGTAGCCCTGGCAGGACGTAACCACTCACGACGACCTGCGACGAATCCCCGACACCCTGGGTATCCAGCGCCAGATTGCTTACGCCAAACGTCTCGCCGATTTTACCCACAACCTGCCCACTTTGTGCAACCCCCAGACCCACTAACATTGACGTCATGGCGTCACTATCGCTCTGCTCGCTGTCCAGACCCTGACCGCGCAGCAGATAGGAGAGCGCTTCCTGCTGCGACATCGCCGGGTCAGAGAACACTTCGGCCTTCGGCTCGTCCGCCGTGCCGGTGACGCGCACGCCTGCGATCACGTCGTTCTCCGTCGATTCCGGGTTACGGATCGCCTCAATATTCAGCAACGGCTGATCCGGCGGGCCGGAGAACAGCAGCTCACCTTTACGCACAATCAAATCCTGGCCGTAAGCGTGGAAGCGCCCTTCAGGAATATTAATTTGTCCGTTCAGCCCCAGCCCCTGTTTATCCTGGGCCACTTTCAGATCGCCGGTCAAACGGGCCTTCAGGCCAAACGCATCAATGCGCACGTTGTTGCCGACGTGAACCACCAGATTACTGTTGATCGGGATCGACGCGGTTTTCGGCTCTTCCGGCTGCAAATCGTTTTTCAGCATGACTTCATCGCTGGAGACGCCGACGGCGCTTTCCGGCAGCTCGTGAACCACAATACGCGCCCACGGCACGTCCGCGCTGCCGTCTAACGTGAACAGCTGCGGCGTGGCGGTGAAGACAATATCCGGCGACACGTCCAGTCGCACCATCGGCGGCACGGTGATCCGCACGCGGCTGCCTTTCGCCGCCACGCGGGCGCGCCAGTTGTCGATCTGGCTCCAGTCCGCATCGCCGTTCAGCGCAATGTCACCCTGCCCGGTGCGCACCACGCCCTGCAACGTCGAACTCATGCCGTTAAAGTTCATCGCCAACTGGCTCGGCTGCATATCAAACGGCATAAAGTTGCCGTCGATTTCCGCGCCGGTGAGCTGCATCTGACCAAAAAGCTGCGGGCTTTGCGCATTGCCCGCCAGACGCAGACTGGCGTTCAGCGTGCCCGTCGCTTTCTCCCCGCGCGAGAAGATCGCGTTGATCATCGCCAGCGAGAAGTTGCGAATGTTGACGTTGCCGCCGAGATTACGCTGCCCCTGCGGATCGCTAATCTGCACCTGCCCATCAAACTGGCCGTTATTGGTCAGACGCATCAGCCAGTCAAGCTGCGCGCGATTGTTACGCAGCTCGGCGTTGAGATTAAGGGTGTCAAACGCCACCGGTAGCGGCGCATCGTTGACGATTTGCGTGACCTTAACGTTACGGCCTGAGAGACTGACTTTGCCCTGCGGCAGACCTTCTTTAGTGGTGTCCCAACTGACGTCGGCGTTGCCGCTGAACACGCCGCTGGCCTGGGTGGCTTCTGGCATAAAGGGTTTCAGCATCGCCAGGTCGAAGCGGTTCAGATTGACCACCGCGCGTCCTTCCGCACCCGCATCAATAGTTTGCGGCACGCACAGTTCTGCATTCGGGTTAGTCCAGCAGTGCGGCCCGATGCTGATTTTTTGTTCCTGATTACGGAAATCCAGCGCCACCGCACGGTTTTGCGCCCACGGCCCGACCGGCGTCTGGAAGCGGGTATTACTGAGCGTGCCTTTCCAGCGCTGCGCCTGACGGTCAAAACTGCCCGCCAGATCGAGCTGCCCGGAAACCGGTTCGCCCTGCATCCGTAGCTGAAGCTGGTGCTGCTTCTCGCTGCCCTTCGCATCCAGCGTCAGCAGGCGGACATTAATATCGCCCTGCGCGATACGCTCAACGCGCACGTTCAGCGTTCCGGCAATCTGATCGGTGGATTTAATGTCGCCTTCAATGCGCGCCTGCGCTATCGAAAGCGCCTGCCAGCGCAGGCCGCGCGCGGTAATATCCGCCAGTAGCTGCGGCGCGTCCACCGTTCCGCGCACTTTCAGCAGCCCTTTCGCTGTCCCGCCCAGCCCCGGTAGCGCGTTATCCAGCCCCGGCGCGTCGATGGTGGCGTCAAGGTTGAGATCTTTGACGCCCAGCTCGCCCTTCACATCGGCGTTATTGCGACCCAGCGCCAGATGCAGGCCAGGAATGGTCCACTGTAAATAGCTGTTGCCCTTCAACGAACCGTCAACTTCAACCTTATTCTGCTTAACGTTACCGGTGATTTTCATCTCCGGCACGTCCACCTGCCAGCTTCCGCCGTACAGACTGCCGCGCGTTTTGATCAGCCCGTTCAGCTTCGACGGCCAGTCCGGGAACTCTTTTGCGGTGTTAATTCCCTTCAGCGCCAGCTCGCCGCGCCAGCTAATCGCCTGCTGCCAGTCAAGCAGCGCTTTCAGTTCGGTAGTGCCCTGGAGCGCCGCCACCGTCAGTTTGTCGAGGTTAATCTGCTGCTCGTTGCCTTTCGCATCCAGCGTAATGGTTGCCGGTGGGATCGCCTGCCCTTTCACCGCCGTACGGAATGAAAGGATGTAATCGGTCATTTTACCAGTCAGTTTGAGCTTCACATCGTCGGCCTGATACTGCTTCTCGCCGGTAAACGGCCAGTAAAGCTGCTGGCTGGTAATGTCCAGATTCAGCGGCAGCCCGGCCTCCGCCAGTCGGGTTTGTCCGCGCAGGACCATATCAACCGGGCCGGAGAGATTAACGCCGATCTCCAGCTGTTCACGCAGCGCGCCGCCCACTTTGAGCTTCACTTTTTCGCCCTTCAGCGGATCGACGTTCAGGGTGCTGTTCAGCGTAATATCGACCGGCCAGTTATCCGCCAGCCTGGCGCTGCCGGTGGCGTTAAGCGTGCCCTGGTTGGCATCGATATCCAGCGCGTCCAGTTTCGTATTCCCGTCGATGCTGCTGACCTTAAGCAGCATATTGCGCACGGTGATATCGGTATCGCCGGTAACGCGCAGTTGCTCGCCGCGAAACTCCTCGATATTCAGGTTTAGCGGCAGATGAACGTCGGTCATTTCCGGCAGCACCGGCTTCGAGAACAGATCTTTCAGCGTCTCGCCGAGCGGTTTTTCGTCCGGGCGCGGGTTATCGATTTTCGGCTCGACCACCTCTTCCTGTGCCACCTCCGCCACTTTCGGCAGGGCAATCAGCAGCCCCTGAAGCGACGTCGGCGTCACGGTGAGGTTTTTATCCTGCCAGTTCAGGCCGGAAGAAAAATGCATCACCGAGACGGTGGTGTCATCGATTTTAATATTGACGTTATTGAGCGCAATGCGGCTTAAGGTGATGGGATACGGCGTGGAGAGATCCAGCGGCCCGCTATCCTCTTCTTCCTTCTGCGCGGCGGGCGGCATTTTTTTGGTGTCCACCGTCACGTTAATATCAGAAAGCGCGATGTCATTTACGCACAGACTGCTTTGCTTCAGGCAAGCCAGCTTAACGGAAAGATGCACCTGCCCGGCATTGACCGCCACGCCGGGCTGGTCGTAGCGAACGTTTTTTAGCGTCAGATCGCGCCAGCCGCCCGTGACCTGCCCAATTTCCAGCCCCGGCACCCAGCGATTCGCCGCGTTGAATACCAGATGCAGGCCGGTTTTGCTGCCCACCAGGAACGCGACCGTTCCCAGCAGCAGAATGACAAAAATCAGTACGCCGAGGCTGATCTTCTTCCATAAACTCATAATTCTGGCCCCAGACCGATGTAAAACTGTAGATCGTGTTTATCTTTGTCGCCTACCGGCACGGCGAAGTCGAGCTTAATTGGCCCCACCGGTGACTGCCAGCGCACGCCGACGCCAGAGCCGGTTTTGAAATCGCTCTTGCGGATGTCGCTCACCGCTTCACCGCTATCCACAAACACCGCGCCCCACCATTTTCCGGTCACGTTGTACTGATATTCCAGCGATCCGGTCGCCAGCTTTGACGCCCCTTTCAGCTTGCCATCGCTGTCTTCCGGTGAAATCGATTTATATTTATAGCCGCGAATACTGCGATCGCCCCCGGCGAAGAAACGCAGATCCGGCGGCACGCGGTCGAAATCGCCGGTCTCGATCCAGCCGAGATTGCCGCGCATCACGAAGCGGTGCTTATCATACAGCGAGCGGATCCAGACGTTCTGCGCCTGGAAAACGGAGAAATCGACGTCTGAACCCCAGGCGGTATTGGAATAATCAATGGAATAGCGCTGGGAATCGCCCCACGTCGGCATCAGGCCGCCGCGCGAGCGGGTGCGGCTGATCATTACGCCTGGATAGAGCAGCATGGTGGTATGGGTTTCACTGCCCTGGGTAAAGTGGTCGAGGCTCCAGCGCAGGTTAATAGCGCGCTGCCAGCCGCTCGACAAATCCCAGTAGCGTGACAGCGCCAGGGTGGTGGAGTCGGCTTCGGTATCGTTCAGATCGGTACGCTTGACGCCGCCCTGCACCAGATAATACTGCTCCAGCGGATTTTTCAGCAGCGGCACTTTATAACTGAAATCCAGCACCTGTTCCGGCGCGGAAATGCTGGCGCTGGTGGTCAGACTGTGGCCGTAAGAGTTCATCCACGGCTTTTTCCACGTCGCTTTCACGCGCGGCCCAACGTCGGTGGAGTAACCGACGCCGGTTTCAATGGTGTTTTCAACGCGCGGAGAAACGACGCCGTGCAGCGGCAGCACTTTGGTTTTGCGCGCTTTGTCGAATTCCGGGGCCACGATGACCGAATTAAACCAGCCGGTGGCGGAAAGCCTGCGGTTCAGTTCCGCCAGATCCTTCGACTGGTAATAATCGCCTTCTTTAAACGGCACCAGATTTTGCAAATACTCATCGCGGATCTGCGAATTCTCAAAGGTGACTTTGCCGAAGCGGTAACGTTCGCCGCTGTCATAATCGATATCCCAGAAAGCCTGATGGCGGTCGAGCGCCACGCCCAGTTGGCTTTTTTTGAATTCGCTGTCGAAGTAGCCCTTACGCAGCGATACGCTGGTCAGCCCTTTTTTGAAGTGCTCATAGTCGCCGTGATTCAGCACCGTGCCGATTGCCGGGCGTTTGTGAAGAAGATCGAGATAGTCGTGGTCGGTACGCGCGCCTCCGCGCAGGATCACATTCGTGCCGCCGATGCGCACCGGCTCGCCGGGCGAAACGCGGGCAAGCAGCACCTGACGCCCTTTTGCCGGAGGCGGGCGCAGTTCAAAATCAATGGTCGGCTCGTAGTAGCCCAGCGCTTTAAGTCCTTCCCGGATCGCATCATCCACGCGCGCGCGGAATCGCTGGTCCGGCGTCACCTCGTCGCTCTCAATAGTCGAAAGCTGGGCGCGCACGTTCTGCTGGAGCTGGCCTGTTAGCCCCTCAACCTGCAAACGCACGTTTGCCGCGCTGGCGGTACCGCTGAGCAACAGTAAACTGGCCCAGCCTAACTGGCGGATTTGTAGCACATTTTCTCCTGAATATCCTTGTCTCCACCCCTGCTGGAAACGAACTGTCACTCCCTGACGTTACAAAGCCTTCACAATCAGGCTTGAAAAACAGACAACATCCCAAATATTTCTTATGTTTAAATCTAGACTGATTCAGCGTGTTTATTGTGTTAAAAGACACGCTTCGTTACAACCCTAACGACAATTTCTGTTTCGGGAGAACAGCATCATGAGTTTATTCGACAAAAAAGAGGTGGTTTCTCAGGCCGATGCGCTGCCCGGACGCAACACGCCCATGCCGGTCGCCACGCTTCATGCGGTCAATCAACACTCAATGACCAACGTGCCGGACGGGATGGAGATCGCGATCTTTGCGATGGGCTGCTTCTGGGGCGTCGAGCGCCTCTTCTGGGTGCTGCCCGGCGTTTACAGCACTGCGGCGGGCTACTGCGGCGGCTATACGCCAAACCCGACCTACCGGGAAGTCTGCTCCGGGCAAACCGGTCATGCCGAAGCGGTACGCGTGGTCTACGATCCTGCCGTCACCAGCTACGAGCAACTGCTTCAGGTGTTCTGGGAAAATCACGATCCGGCTCAGGGAATGCGCCAGGGCAACGATCACGGCACCCAGTATCGCTCCGCGATTTATCCGTTAACGCCGGAACAGGATGCAGCCGCCCATGCCAGCCTGGAGCGTTTCCAGTCGGCAATGCGCGCAGCGGGCGACGATCGTCACGTCACCACCGAAATTAAAACGGCGACGCCGTTCTACTATGCGGAAGACGATCACCAGCAGTATCTGCATAAGAATCCGTACGGGTATTGCGGGATCGGCGGGATTGGCGTGTGTTTGCCACCGCAGTAATGGAGAGTTACCCGCCTTCCGGCGGGTAACGTTATCAGAAGGAATTACTGACCAAACTTAACCGGCTGATCGCGGTAAGCTTTCAGCTTCGCACGCATCCAGCGGCTGCTGTTGCGGTTTACCGCGCTCACCACACCGGTGGTCGCGCCGCCGCCAACCTGCACGTGGAAAATACCGCGTGACGGGAAATCAATGTACTTCGGCTCGGTGAAATCCCACTGGTGACGGCTGAACAGCTCCTGCGCATTGTGGCCCATCATGCCAGCGTGAGCGTCGAGGAATTCGATATTCAGCAGATCGGCGTTAATTGCCGCCACAGAGTTACCGATTTCCGGGTGGCCCATCAGGTAGCTGCCGCCCGTTCCCCAGAACTGCTCTTCCAGCTCGCCGACCTGCTCTGAAACCGTTGCCAGACGGCTGGCCGGAACCTGCCACGGCAGCACGGGCTGACGTAAATGACGGCTCAGCGACGCGCAGAAATCGAAAGTCCGATCCCACTCATACGGCGTATAGCAGTAGCCGTTTTTGTAGGCGCGGGCAGTGAAATCATCTGCTTCATAACGGTCAGCGGCCATAAAATCCGCGCCCTTAGCGATAGCTTTGATGCCGTCGGCACGGGTATATTCCGTATCCTCAAACACGCCAACCAGCAGAGCGTACTGGGCGGAGAGTTTACCGGCCAGTTCAGGCGTGATGGTCATTTTCTTCTTCGCGCCGTCAATCGGATCGAATACGTCGTCGTAGGTAAAGTCGTTGTAAACCCACTGTGAACCGCCGACGCTCCACAGGTTAAGCTGCCAGCCCAGCACGACATCCGGCGCGATCGCGCGAACCATCCAGTTGACGCCTTTGATATAGCCTTTCAGGGTATCGGTGATCCCTGCCGGAACCGCAATGTTGATGCCATGATGCGCCAGTGCGTCTGCCAGCGGCTTACGTACCGGGATCGGGTAATCCGGGGAGAAACCGTACTTCTGGCATTCACCGAGATAATCCGGGTTAACAATAAACCCAGCCGGTACCGGATGCGCGTCATCTTTCATCGCCTGCGCCATTTGCAGCGCCTGAATAAAGTTAGCAAAGCTGAATTGATGACGAACCGGATCGTCAATGATGCGCTCTACGTCGCCCAGCGACAGGTTGCAGGTGTAAGAAACCATCACCGGCAGCACCTTATCGCCGGTTTTTGCTTCCACATCGCGCGCCATCTGAATAATTTTGGTCGTCGGCTCTTTTGCCGGATCGAGGTAGCCGGATGCATCGCCCATACCGTCATCGCCGGAATATTTAAACAGCGAGGAAATGCGGGCTTCCGCAAAATCTTCCACGTTAGACGGCGACATATCAGCGCAACCGCCAAAGCTCAGGAAGTCAGGGAATCCCTTCACGCGCAGATTTGCGCCTTCGGTGACGGTCAGTGTTAACGTCAGCGGCGAACCATTTTCAACGCGCAGCGTCTGCGAAGCGACGTCAATATAATGCACCACGCCGTCGTGGATCACCGTGGCAGCAATAATCTGATAATCGCCCTGCGCCAGCGTGACGGACGGAGCGTGGCTACCGGATTGCATCGGCAGACCGGCAAACAGATACTGACGCGCATCCGCGCCAATCAGACGTAAATCAAACGCCGCAGCAACCGCTTTAACGGCATTCACTTTAATGGTCAGTTTTGCGGAACCCGCCTGGGTTTCATCGTTCTGGCGGATCTGTGCATCGCTGAAAACAATATCGTGGAGCTTGTTATCCAGCGCGCCGTTGGCCGCCGCAAAAACATAGTGAATATTATTCAGGTGAACGTCATGGATGCGCACCGAATAATTACCCTGAATCGGCAGATTTTCCAGACGCTGTTTTTGACCAGCACGCATGGTGAAACGCAGTTTTTCAATGCCGTTTTCCAGACATACCACGTTCAGATCTTCACCATACAGCGCATGAGACGCAGGTAAATTCACCGCTACATCCAGAGTGGTGCTGCGTTCAGTGCGGGCAAAACTAATATCCAGCTGGCTGCGCTGACCTTTGTTGATAATAACCTCAGAGGCACTCAGCTTCACCGCTGCACGGACCGTACCTTCCGCAGTACGTAATTCAGCGACCGTGGCGTTCCAGGTTCCCGCGTTAACAGAAAACGTATTCATCCCTGCTTTCGGGTGCAGAATTTCTTTTTTCTCCCCGCGCACCAGCACCAGTTCCAGCACAGACTTTTCCAGCCCGGCAGGAAGCGCGGCACAGTTGACGACCAGTTCGCCCGCGACGCTGGTTTCTTCGTCCGCCGCGACGGTGAAGGAGTCTTTGAACGAGGACCATTTTGGCGCAGCGTCGGAAGAGACGTTAACGCCCATATGGATCTGGGCAATCGCGTTGCCAATCGCACCGCCATCCGCTGCGGTAATGGTCAGTTTAATATCAAAAACGCCGTTGGAGACTTCGGTCGATTCAATCTGCGTTTTTAATTCGCGCCACGGGTTAGTAGAAATCGTAATATCGCCTTCGGTGATTTTTCCCGGCGCGCTGAAGGTCAGGACCATTTTTTCTTTGATATCAATACCGGCACCGGCTTTTGCTTTAAAGTCGGTGATATCTAAGGTTGGATACCAGGTATCGTTATTAAAATTAAGCGTGAAATCTAATTGCATTTTCTGTCCCTGCTAAATGTGGGTAATAAAGAAATGGAGGGTTTACCTTGTAATGCGATATCTGGCTCGCTTTAGTTATAAAGATATCGACTGCCATCGATTCGCTATTCAGGCACTTTTAGTTATAATCCGGGATAAATAAAAATACATCTATTATTCTGTGGCGATGATATTTTATGAGTGAATATCATCTGGGGCACCTGCGATAATCTATTCCACAGTGCGAATTTCGTTAATCAATGATAAAAATGAGGTCAGTAATGAGAATAATGTTGATAAATTATTGTGCTCATCTTAATGGCTGAGATCATAATTTTACGGGCACAAAATAATACGCCCGTTCGTTCACGGGCGCGCGTATTAACCCGCCTGCTCAGCCCGCGCCGCATATCTCGTCGCATTCAGCACCGTACCGTACTCCAGCACCCTTCCCTGTAGCAGCAAATTAAACACCGCTGCCTGCGGGCGGTTAAGGCGGTTTTGCAGCAGATGCACCGCCTCGACGCCCAGCTCGCGGCAGGGAACGGCGATGCCGGTGACGGGATGGCGCATTCTTTTTTCCAGATGCCAGGCAAAATCAGTGACCAGCAGGGAAATATCTTCCGGCATCCGCAACCCGTGCCTGTCCAGCGCGCGCTGCACGCCAATCGCCATTTCCGCGCAGCCGCATAAAATCGCTTCCGGCCAGTGTTCGCGGGGATGGGCGGACAGCCAGGTATCCATCGCCGATTCCGCCTCATCCGGTGAAAACGCCTCGGTGATCAGCAAATCGTGCTGCGGATCGAACGGCGTGCGGTAGTCGCGATAAGCCTCTTTGATCCCCTCCAGCCGCGCGTACAGCGTCTCGCGCCGCAGGCAGGTTAACGAGATAATGCGCCGATAGCCGCGCTCAAACAGATAACGCGCGGCGCTGTAGCCAATCGCCCGGTGATCGGGCGATACGCAGTCCAGCTGCATCTCGCGGTCAACAGAGTTAATCAGCACGCAGGGTTTATTGAGGGTTGCTGCCAGTTTGAAAATAGTCGGATCGTCAGTGCCGATAATAATAATGGCATTGATATTTTTATTACTGGCCCGGTCGAGAAACAGTTTTAAATCCGGGCGCTGCTCTTCCAGCCCGCAGTAGCTGAGGTAGACATCGTGGGCGGCGGTGGCGTCGGCAATGCCCTTCGTCACTTCATGATAAAAAACGTCGCCGCGTGCGGTAAAGGTGCGGCCCGGTGCGAAAACGGCAATGCCGTTAACGTACAATCTGCCGCTACTCAGTTCATCCAGCACGCCCAGTTTTCGGGCGCATTGCACGATGGCTTCGCGCGCTTTTTCGCTGGTATAGGATTTTCCACTTAGCACGCGCGAGACGGTACTGATCGAATAGCCGGTAGCCACCGCAATTTCATCCATTTTTAGCCTGCCAGCCATTATGTGACCCCGCTCGCAATCAATATCTGCAAATATTTGCAGAAACAATCCAATGATTTTAAAGCGCTTTCATCAGACATTGCGCAAGTTCTTCGTATCTCTGCGAGCATTCTCACAAATTGTGTTTGTCCTCCCCCATGCCCTTACATATTTTCGCGACATGACTTATTTCAGCAAATATAAGGTGTGACATGGAAAGCGTTCGTTTTGGCATTATCGGCGTGGGTAATATCGGCACGGTCCACGCGCGTTATTTACTGGCAGGTACAGTTCCCGACGCTCGCCTGACCGCAGTGTGCGATAACAATCCGGCGAAGCATAACGCCATCCGCAGGCTGGTCGGCAACGAGATGCCGATTTTCAACGATGCGCAATCGCTGCTGGAGAGCGGCCTGATTGACGCGGTCATTGTCTCCACGCCGCATTACGCGCACCCGGAGCTGTCAATGCTGGCGATGCGTCACGGCATCCATACGCTGTGCGAAAAACCCGCGGGCGTTTATACCGCGCAGGTCCGTGAAATGAATGCGTTCGCCCGGCAGTGCGATGTGGTCTTCGGGATGATGTTTAATCAGCGCCCTAACCCGCTGTACCAGAAAGTAAAAGATCTGATTGTGAGCGGCGAGCTGGGCGAAATCCGCCGCTCCAACTGGATCATCACCAACTGGTATCGCTCGCAGAGCTATTACAATTCCGGCGGCTGGCGCGCAACGTGGAAAGGCGAAGGCGGCGGCGTGCTGCTGAATCAGGACCCGCATCAGCTCGACCTCTGGCAGTGGCTGGTCGGAATGCCGGTACGGGTGCGCGCCTTCTGCCAGTTTGGTAAGCATCGCCAGATTGAAGTCGAAAACGAAGTGACCGCTTACGCCGAATACGCCAACGGCGCAACGGGGGTATTTATTACCACCACCGCCGAAGCGCCGGGGACCAATCGTCTGGAAATCGCTGGCGATCGCGGCAAGATCGTCGTCGAAGAGGGCAAATTACGCCTCTGGCGACTGCGTGAATCAGAAACCGAGTTCAACGCCCGCTGGGAGAATGGTTTCGGCGAGCCGGAATGCTGGGAAGTTTCGGTCCCGACCGGCCCGGAATGCAGCGATCATCACGTCATCACCGCGAACTTTACCGCCGCCGTTCTGCACGGAACGCCGCTGATTGCGCCCGGTCAGGAAGGGATCAACGGCCTGACGCTCTCCAACGCTATGCATCTCTCCACGTGGCTGGACGACTGGGTCGCGCTGCCGATTGATGAAGCCCGCTACTACGCGCTGTTACAGCAGCAGATCGCCACTTCCGTTGAAAAAACAACCGAAAGCCGCACGCTGGACGCTTCCGGCAGCTGGTAAATAAGGGGACAGCACATGCTCAACATCGCCATCGTGGGAACCGGGAATATTGCCCACAACCATATTCAGAGCTATTTACAGTTTGCCGACCGCTGCAACATTGTCGCGCTGGTCGATATTTACCCGGAAAAAGCCGAGAAGAAAAAGCAGCGCTACGGCCTGACAGCGGCGACGATTTACAGCAGCCACGAGGCGATGCTGGAGGCCGAAACAGGTGTCGATATTGTTGACGTCTGTACGCCGCCGTATGTTCACGCCGACATCTCCATTAACGCCCTGAACGCCGGGAAGCACGTCCTGTGCGAAAAACCGATGGCCGCCTCGTTACAGGAGTGCGATGCGATGATCGCCGCGCAGAAGAAAAGCGGCAAAATTCTGTCGATCATCGCGCAAAACCGCTTCACCGACGCCTTCTGGCGGCTGAAGAAAGCGGTGGATTCCGGCGAGCTGGGGAAAATTTGCCATGCGCAGGTCGATTCTTTCTGGTGGCGCGGACACTGCTATTACGATCTGTGGTGGCGCGGAACGTGGGAGAAAGAAGGCGGCGGCTGCACGCTCAATCATGCGGTGCATCACATTGATGCCATCCAGTGGATGCTGGGTTTTCCGTCGGAAGTGGTGGCAATGATGACCAACGTAGCGCATGACAATGCCGAGGTGGAAGATCTCTCCGCCGCCATTTTCCGCTATCCCGGCGGTGCGCTGACGCAGCTTACCGCCTCAGTGGTGCATCACGGTGAAGATCAGAAAATCGTTATTCAGGGCGACAAAGCGCGGATTTCTGCACCGTGGGAGGTATGGGCCAGCGTCTCTGCCGATAATGGCTTTCCGCAAAATGCGCGTGATACCGAACGCGAAGCGCGTCTGAATGCGGTCGTTCAGGCGACGCCAGCGCTGACCTGGACGTTGCACAGCGGACAAATCGACAATCTGCTCACCGCCACAGAACGCAATATTCCGCCGCTGATCGACGGCGTTCAGGGCAAGCTCTCGCTGGAACTCATCACTGCGATTTATAAATCGTCCATTACCCGCCAGGTGGTGTCACTGCCCATCCGCTCCGACGACCCTTACTACCGGACCGGCGGATTGCTGTCGCTGGCTCCGCACTTCTACGAAAAAGCTGCCTCAGTGGAAAACTTCAGTGAAGTGGGCGCGATCCCGCTGGGCAAAGATCTGGATACAGGAGTACAAAAATGAGCATAAATGATGGCATGAACTATGCCCCGAAGGGTAAGCCTCATCCGGTGGTACAGGCGGGAGAGTTTATTATCGCCGCCGCCGCGCTCGATCACGGCCATATCTACGGCATGTGCAACGGACTCATCGAAGCGGGTGCAACCCTGAAATGGGTATACGATCCCGACCCGGCAAAAACAGAAGCCTTTGCGCGCCAGTATCCGACGGTGCAAATCGCCGAGTCTCTGGAAACCATTCTTCAGGATCAACACGTCCAGCTTGTCGCGGGCGCTGCCATTCCGTCAGAACGCTGCGCGCTGGGCCTGAAGGTGATGGACGCGGGCAAGGATTATTTTACCGACAAGGCGCCACTGACCACCCTGGCGCAACTGGATGCCGCGAAGCGCAAGGTGGCGGAAACCGGGCGGAAATACGCCGTCTACTACAGCGAACGCCTGCACGTTGAAAGCGCCGTCTTTGCCGGGCAACTGGTCCAGGACGGCGCTATCGGACGCGTCATGCAGACGCTCGGCGTGGGGCCGCACCGCGAAGGCCAGGGCCGCCCGGACTGGTTCTATGAGAAAGCCTTTTTTGGCGGTATTTTGTGCGATATCGGCAGCCATCAAATTGAACAATTTCTGTTTTATACCGGCAATAGCGACGCGCATGTGGTGGCAAGCCAGGTGCGTAACGTCAACCATCCGCAATATCCGCAGTTTGAAGATTTTGGTGATGCCATGCTGGCGGGCGATAACGGCGCAACCGGCTATTTTCGCTGCGACTGGTTTACGCCGGATGGCCTTTCCAGCTGGGGCGACGGACGCCTGACTCTGCTCGGCACCGAAGGCTATATCGAAATCCGCAAATACGTCGATATCACCCGTGGCGAACAGGATGTGGTCTATCTGGTCAATAAAGACGGCGAATTTCGCTACCCGGTAGCGGGCAAAGTGGGCTTCCCCTTCTTTGGCGAACTCATCAGAGACTGCCTCAACCGCAGCGAAAACGCGATGAGCCAGGCACACACTTTCAAAGCCGCCGAGCTATGCGTGAAAGCGCAGATGCTGGCGAATGCGGTGCGCTAAGGAGAAGGCCATGCGAACCCTGAACGCGGCGATTATCGGCTGCGGCGCAATCCATATCTGCCACGTTGAAGCGCTCCTGCATACGCCGGGAGCCGCCCTGCGGGCGATTGTCGATACCCAGGTCGAAAAAGGACAAACGCTGGCGATGGCCTATGGCTGCCACTTTTATCATGACTACCGGGAAATGCTGCGCGATGATGCCATTGACGTGGTGCATATCTGCACCCCGCACTATCAGCATAAAGCGATGATCCTCGACGCGCTGACGGCGGGCAAAGCGGTGTTTTGCGAAAAGCCGGTGGGCATGAACAGCCTCGAAGTCGCTGAAATCGCGCAGGCAGTTGCCGCTACGGCGGGCAGGCTGGGCGTGTGTTATCAGAATCGCTACAACCCCACCAGCCAGGCGATCCGCGAAGTATTACAGTCAAACGCGCTGGGGAAAATGCTCAGCGTTAAGGCAGTACTGACCTGGTCACGATCCGGCAACTACTACAGCAACAGCCCGTGGCGCGGGCGTTTTGCCACCGAAGGCGGCAGCCTGCTGATTAATCAGGCGATCCATACCCTGGATCTGATGCAGTGGTTTGCCGGTGGCGTCATGCGGGTGAAAGGCGTGGTGGACAGCGGCCCGCTGGCGGACACTATCGAGAATGAAGATAGCGCAATGGCAACCCTCGCCATGTACAACGGCGCGCGCGGTTTGTTCTGGGCCAGCAATAATCACACCGCCGATTCCCCGCTGCTGCTGGAGATCCACTGCGAAAAGGGGCTGCTCCAGCTAAGAGATAATATTCTCTGGCAAATTACCGCTGATACGCCGGTAAAACTGGCCAACGATAACCCGCCCACCGATAACGGTAAAAATTACTGGGGAGCAGGGCATCAAAAAGCAATAGCGCACTTTTATCAGGCTGTTCAGAACGGAGACAATAACGATTATGTCGATATTCAGCAGGCGGCTAAATCATTACATCTTGTGGAGGCTATATACCGCTCATCGCAATTACGACAATGGATTAACATTCCGCGTTAACGTTATTTTTTCAGTATTACAGTGCGCCCGGCAATAAGCCGGGTGCCCACTTCGAGAGGTTCACCCCGCCGCAGCGGGAAGGTATTTTTGCGGGCGGGAAGGTGCAGCCGCGCAAAAGTACGGTGGCGCTGGCGATCCTGCTCTTCGTCACTTTCGCCTGGCTGGCGGTAGCTTTTATACAACCCAGGAATTTAAGCTCGTCCTGACAGCCACGTCAGGGCTTTTAACCCCCGCTGGCAGCTTTCCCCCGCCTTACGCTATACTAGCCGGGAAATTGCCGATCCAGCGCCTTCGGATCGGTTATCGTAGAGTTCAAACTTCCCTTCCGAGGATCTGGCTTATGGCTGGATAAGATATGTTAAACAGTATTTTAGTAATACTTTGCCTGATTGCCGTAAGTGCGTTTTTCTCGCTGTCTGAGATCTCACTTGCCGCCTCACGAAAGATAAAACTCAAGCTTCTCGCCGATGATGGCAATATCAATGCGCAACGCATCTTAAAAATGCAGGAGAACCCTGGCACTTTCTTTACCGTGGTACAAATTGGTCTGAACGCCGTCGCCATTTTAGGCGGTATCGTCGGTGATGCGGCGTTTTCTCCGGCGTTTTATGGCGTATTGATCAACTTTGTCTCGCCGGAACTGGCGGAACAGTTCAGCTTTATTATCTCCTTCTCCCTCGTCACCGGCATGTTTATTCTCTTTGCTGACCTGACCCCGAAACGCATCGGTATGATTGCGCCAGAAGCCGTGGCTTTGCGCATCATCAACCCGATGCGCTTCTGCCTGTTTATCTTCACTCCGCTGGTATGGTTCTTTAACGGCATGGCGAACAACTTTTTCCGCCTGTTCAAACTGCCGATGGTGCGTAAAGACGACATCACTTCCGACGACATTTACGCGGTGGTGGAAGCGGGCGCGCTGGCAGGCGTGCTGCGTAAACAGGAGCATGAACTGATTGAGAACGTGTTTGAACTGGAATCGCGCACCGTTCCGTCTTCTATGACCTCACGTGAAAATATCATCTGGTTCGATCTGCATGAAGATGAGCAGAGCCTGAAGAATAAAATATCGGAGCATCCGCACTCTAAGTTTCTGGTTTGTAAAGACGATATCGATCACATCATCGGCTACGTTGATTCCAAAGATCTGCTGAATCGCGTGCTGGCGAATCAAAGCATGGCGCTGAGCAGCGGCCTGCAAATTCGCAATACGCTGATTGTGCCGGATACGCTGACGCTTTCCGAAGCGCTGGAAAGTTTTAAAACGGCGGGTGAAGATTTTGCGGTGATCATGAATGAGTACGCGCTGGTGGTTGGCATCATTACTCTTAATGATGTCATGACCACGCTGATGGGCGATCTGGTGGGTCAGGGAATGGAAGAGCAGATCGTCGCCCGCGATGAAAACTCCTGGCTCATCGACGGCGGCACGCCAATTGACGACGTGATGCGCGTGCTGGATATCGACGATTTCCCGCAGTCGGGCAACTACGAAACCATCGGCGGCTTTATGATGTACATGCTGCGTAAAATCCCCAAGCGTACCGACTCGGTGAAATTCTCCGGCTATAAGTTTGAGGTGGTGGATATCGATAACTACCGTATCGATCAGCTGCTGGTAACGCGCATTGACAGCAAACCGACGGTGCTGACGCCGAAGCTGCCGGACGCGGAAGAGAAAGGCGCGGCGTAATTTCCTTCCGGCACAAACATCAACGGCCCCATCCGGGGCCGTCTTTTATGTACTGCTTTTATTTACTGCATAGCACGTTGATTAAGCCATCTCAGTTTGCAGATGCAACACCTGACGATTGACTTCAGACATCACAGAAAAATGCTGTTTGTCCTTCACTTTCGGGATAAGGATTTTGCCCTTATCAAACTCAAAAGCGCCTACGTCCTTGATGTACAACCGTCCACGGAACAGGATCTTCACGTACTTCGCCACCTGACGCGGGTTGTAGCGTTGGAAAATTTTCATTCTTGTATACTCCTGCTGAAGATTACGCCCTTGCGGTGCCACATTTGGACCGACAGTTCTAAGACGCAAATTTTAATGCCCTATGACTATAGACCAGAACGTCCTGGTAACACAGTGTGTATAAGTTTATTTACCGTTTGATTACAATTATTCAGAATTTTCTTTTTAGGCATAGAACAAAAGCAGTATAAGCATTCATTTTTTTCGGGATATGTGCGCTCTACCGCAAATTGGCATCGTGCTTGCGGGTAAAGGGCATTGATCGCATTTATGCTTAAATCACCGCGCCAAGTGGTCGGATCACCTGCATATAAAAAGGAAAAACCATGACTCTACGAACGCTGATGGCATCCGTGTGCCTGCTATTGCCGATGCTGGCTTCTGCTCATAGCTTTAAAGAAAACCAGCGCGTGCCGCCGGTGGGCATCGCCGATCGCGGCGAGCTGATGCTGAGTAACGATAAGTTTAGCTACAAAAACTGGAATAGCGCGCAGCTCAGCGGGAAAGTGCGACTCCTGCAACACATTGCGGGTCGCACCTCGGCCAAGGAGAAAAACGCAACGCTGGTAGAAGCCATCAAAGCGGCGAATTTCCCGCATGACAAGTACCAGACCACCACCATCATCAACACCGATGATGCCATCCCCGGCTCGGCGATGTTTGTACGCAGCAGCATCGAGAGCAATAAAAAGCTTTACCCGTGGTCGCAGTTTGTTGTCGACAGCAACGGTGCTGCGCGTCAGGCCTGGCAACTGGAAGAAAAAGGGTCCGCCGTGGTGGTGCTGGATAAAGACGGTCGCGTGCAGTGGGCCAAAGACGGCGCGCTGACCCAGCAGGAAGTGCAGCAGGTGGTTAGCCTGCTGCGTCAGCTTCTTAGTAAATAGACACCCGGAAGCCGGGGTTGAGGAAGGATTCACGCGGGGTGTAATCCAGGGTTTTGCCCTGCCAGTCGTGAACGTGTGCCCCGGCGGCAACGGCGACCGCGTGGCCTGCGGCGGTGTCCCAGGCGTTGGTAGGCCCAAAGCGTGGATAAAGTTGGGCCTGCCCTTCCGCCACCAGACAGAATTTCAGTGAAGAGCCGATGGACGTGGTCTGATGCTCGCCGAGCTGCTGGAGATATTCCTGCAACTCCGGGTCGTTCGAATGAGAACGGCTAATCACCACCAGCGGCGGGCGGGCGTCGCGCACCTGAATCGGGTTGCGCACCCCGCACTCCTCTTTCCAGGCTTTTCCTTCCGCCGCGCTGTACATCACGTTCAGCACCGGGGCATAGACCACGCCGATCACCGGTTTACCCTGCTCAATCAGCGCAATATTGACGGTAAACTCGCCGTTGCGTTTGATAAATTCTTTGGTGCCGTCGAGCGGATCGACCAGCCAGAAACGTTGCCAGTGCTGGCGCACCTGCCACGACGGAGGATCTTCCTCCGACAGTACCGGGATATCCGGCGTCAGCGCTTTCAGCCCCTGCAAAATGACCTCATGCGCGGCAAGATCCGCCGCCGTGACCGGGGAATCATCTTCTTTACGTACCACATCCATTGGCCGTGCCCCGTCATAGACCTGCATAATCGCATCGCCCGCATTCCGTGCCAGCTCACATAGTTGTTGTAGCATTCTCCACCTCGCTAAATGGCAGTGGTGTTAACTCATTGTTTTGTTTATACCCGATCAGGGAAGAATTCGCCATCTGTGATAACAACTGCGGTTTTGTTAGCCCAATTCATGGCAAGATTCACACTTCTGTAAGCAACAAAACGTATATACATTTTCTTTTGTGCCTCAGATCGAAAAAAGAACGCCTCTGATGATTAAGTTTAGTGCAACGCTCCTGGCTACGTTGATTGCAGCGAGCGTGAATGCGGCAACGGTGGATCTCCGCATTATGGAAACCACTGATTTGCATAGTAATATGATGGACTTTGATTACTACAAAGATACGCCAACGGAAAAATTCGGACTGGTCCGCACCGCCAGCCTGATTAACGCTGCCCGCCATGAAGTTAAGAACAGCGTGCTGGTCGATAACGGCGACATCATTCAGGGCAGCCCGCTCGGCGATTATGCGGCGGCAAAGGGTCTGAAGAAAGGGGATATTCACCCGGTTTATAAGGCGCTAAATACCCTGGATTACGCCGTCGGCAACCTCGGCAATCACGAATTTAACTACGGCCTCGATTATCTCAAAAACGCGCTGGCGGGGGCGAAATTTCCCTACGTCAACGCCAACGTAATTGATGTTAAAACGCAAAAACCTCTGTTCACGCCTTACCTGATCAAAGAGACGCAGGTTGAAGATCAGGATGGCAAAACGCACGCCCTGCGCATCGGTTATATCGGCGTGGTGCCGCCGCAGATTATGACCTGGGATAAAGCCAATCTTGCTGGCAAAGTCACGGTCAATGACATTACCGAAACCGTGCGCAGCTACATCCCGCAGATGCGCGCCCAGGGCGCAGACGTCGTCGTGGTGATTGCTCACTCCGGTTTATCCGCCGATCCGTACAAAGCAATGGCGGAGAACTCAGTGTACTATCTCAGCGAAGTGCCGGGCGTGGATGCGATTATGTTCGGTCACGCGCACGCCGTTTTCCCGTCGAAAGATTTTGCCAGTATCAAAGGCGTTGACCTGCAAAAAGGCACCCTTAACGGCGTTCCGGCGGTGATGCCGGGAATGTGGGGCGATCATTTAGGCGTGGTTGATCTGGTGCTCAGCAACGACACGGGCAAGTGGCAGGTCAGCCAGGGCAAGGCACAAGCGCGTCCGATTTACGATGCGGCGGCGAAAAAATCCCTCGCGGCGGAAGATGAAAAACTGGTTGGCATTCTGAAGGCCGATCACGATGCGACCCGCGATTTTGTCAGCAAGCCGATTGGTAAATCCGCCGACAACATGTACAGCTATCTGTCACTGGTGCAGGACGATCCGACCGTGCAGGTGGTGAACAACGCGCAAAAAGCCTATGTAGAACACTATATTCAGGGCGACCCGGATCTGGCGTCGCTGCCGGTACTTTCTGCCGCCGCGCCTTTTAAAGCGGGCGGGCGTAAAAACGATCCGGCGAGCTTCGTTGAGGTGGAAAAAGGCCAGCTCACTTTCCGCAACGCCGCCGATCTCTACCTGTACCCCAATACGCTGGTAGTGGTAAAGGCGACGGGTAAAGAGGTGAAGGAGTGGCTGGAATGTTCTGCCGGACAGTTTAATCAAATCGATCCGCACAGTACCCGGCCGCAGGCGCTGATTAACTGGGAGGATTTCCGCACCTATAATTTTGACGTGATCGACGGCGTAAAATATCAGATTGATGTGACGCAGCCCGCGCGCTATGACGGCGAGTGCCAGTCGATTAACGCCGACGCAGAACGCATCAAAGATTTGACGTTTAACGGGAAGCCCATCGATCCCGGCGCGACGTTCCTGATCGCCACCAATAACTATCGTGCTTACGGCGGCAAGTTTGCCGGTACGGGCGACAACCATATTGCCTTTGCCTCGCCGGACGAAAACCGCTCCGTGCTGGCAACGTGGATTGGCGCTGAATCAAAGCGGGCCGGAGAGATCCACCCGGCGGCGGATAATAACTGGCGTCTTGCGCCCATTCACAGCGATGTGAAGCTGGATATCCGTTTTGAAACCTCGCCGTCTGATAAGGCCGCAGCGTTTATCAAAGAGAAAGCGCAGTACCCAATGCATCACGTCGCCACCGATGACATCGGCTTCGCGGTGTATCAACTGGATTTACAGCAGTAACCGTCGCGCAGCCCGGCAGCTTGCCGGGCTGTTACGCGGCACGCTCACCGCGCGTTGCCAGCACTTCCGGCAGATTCAGTTCAATCCAGTCCGCCAGCGCCGCCACCTTTACACTCACCTGCTCGCCGAGCGGCGTCAGGCTATATTCCACGTGTGGCGGCACCACCGGATAAGACACCCGGTTCACGAAGCCATCCATCTCCAGCGCCTGTAACGACTGCGCCAGCATCTTTTCACTGACGCCGCCCATTTTGCGCCGCAGATCGCTGAAGCGATGCGTGCCGTCGCGCAGAGCAACGAGGATTAGCACCCCCCAGCGGCTGGTGACATGCTTAAGCACATCGCGCGACGGACACTGTTCCGCAAACAGATTACCGTTACGCAACTGTTCGCTTAAGGTTAAATTCGCCATTTTCATACTTACCTTTTTGTACGTACTTACTAAAAGTAAGTTTAGGTGTTAGCGTGAGCAAACACAAGACAAACAGAGGAACAGACCATGATTGCGATTACCGGTACAACAGGTCAGCTCGGCCAGCTCGTCATTAAAGAACTCCTGAAAACCGTGACCGCCAGTGACCTGGTGGCAATTGTCCGCAACCCGGCCAAAGCGCAGGCGTTAAGCGAACAGGGTGTTACCGTGCGCCAGGCTGACTATAACGATGAAGCGGCCCTGACCGCCGCGCTGGCGGGCGTTGAAAAACTGCTGCTGATCTCTTCAAGCGAGGTGGGTCAGCGCGCCACCCAGCATCAGAATGTGATCAACGCCGCCGCTGCTGCCGGGGTGAAATTCATCGCCTATACCAGTCTGCTGCACGCCGATACATCACCGTTGGGGCTGCACGTTGAGCACGTTGCGACCGAGAACGCGCTGGCGCAATCCGGCATTTCTTACGCGTTGCTGCGTAACGGCTGGTATACCGAAAATTACCTTGCCAGCGCTCCGCCAGCGCTGGAGCACGGCGTGTTTATCGGCGCAGCGGGCGAAGGTAAAATCGCCTCCGCAACGCGCGCCGATTACGCCGCTGCCGCCGCGAAGGTCATTAGCGAAGAGGGCCACGCCGGGAAAGTCTACGAACTGGCTGGTGACGAAGCGTACACTTTAAGCCAGCTCGCCGCAGAGCTGAGCAAACAGAGCGGTAAAAACGTCGCGTATCAGAACCTCAGTGAAGCCGATTTTGCCGCCGCGCTGAAAGGCGTGGGCCTGCCGGACGGCCTGGCGGAGATGCTGGCAGATTCTGATGCCGGTGCCTCGAAAGGCGGCCTGTTTGACGACAGCCACACGCTAAGCGCGCTGATCGGCCGTCCGACCACATCGCTGGCGGAGAGCGTAAAGGCCGCTCTCTGATGTTACAAATGCGTTAATTTTTGTAGCATCCCACCGGGCCATCCCCGATAATACGGCGATGGCCCGCGTGGAGAAAACCAGTGCAAGGCGTTCCCGAACAGTTCAGCGATGAAAGAGACCGCGCCCGCTTTCGCCATCTGGCGCAAATCCCCGGCGTTGAACTTTATCACGCCCATATTTCCCGTTACGCCTTTGAACCCCACACGCATGAAGCCTTCGGCATTGGCGCGATTGAAGCGGGGGCCGAACGCTTTCGCTACGGCATCACGCCGGTACGCGATCAAAAGCAGGTTGCCCGGCGCTAATGCGCAATCTCATACAATATTCTGCGCGGGCTGACGCTTACACTCGCCGTTTATCCGGGAAAGGTGACGAGAATGATTAGCGGCGTACTGTATGCCCTGCTGGCAGGGCTGATGTGGGGATTGATATTCGTCGGGCCGCTGATCGTGCCGGAATACCCGGCGGTGTTGCAGTCGATGGGACGCTACCTGGCGCTGGGGCTGATTGCGCTACCGCTGGCCTGGCTGGGCCGCGCCCGGCTCAAACAACTCAGCAAAAATGACTGGCTGACCGCGCTGGCGCTGACCATGATGGGCAATCTGATCTACTACGTCTGCCTTGCGAGCGCTATCCAGCGCACCGGCGCGCCGGTGTCAACGATGATTATCGCGACGCTGCCGGTGGTGATCCCGGTGTTTGCCAATCGGCTTTACAGCCAGCGCGACGGCAAACTCCCCTGGCGGCGGCTGGCTCCGGCGTTGTTGTGCATTGCGGCAGGTCTGCTGTGTGTCAACATCGCCGAACTAAATCATGGCCTGCCCGCTTTTAGCTGGCCGCGCTACGCTTCCGGCATTGGGCTGGCGCTGGTGGCGGTGGTTTGCTGGGCGTGGTACGCGCTGCGCAACGCCCGCTGGCTGCGGGAAAACCCGGATAAGCACCCGATGATGTGGGCGACGGCGCAGGCGCTGGTCACGCTGCCGGTGTCGCTGGCGGGTTATCTCGCCGCCTGCCTGTGGCTGGGCAGTCAGCCGCACAGTTTTCCCCTGCCCTTCGGCCCCCGGCCTGCGGTTTTCATCACCCTGATGGTAGCGATTGCGATCCTCTGTTCCTGGATTGGCGCACTGTGCTGGAACATCGCCAGCCAGCGTCTGCCGACAGTGATCCTCGGTCCGCTGATTGTTTTCGAAACGCTCGCCGGTCTGCTTTATACCTTCCTGCTCCGTCAGAGCCTGCCGCCGCTGCTGACATTTAGCGGCATCGTCCTGCTGGTGCTCGGCGTGGTGATGGCGGTGCGCGCAAAGCCGGAAAAGCCAACCGTCCGACCTCTCAGTACGCAAATAAAATAGCCGACTATCCCAAAGAGGTATTCCTTATCCTTAAAGATGCATTTAAAATGCACCTTATATTTTACTGATGAGGTCACTGCTATGACTTACCGTGAACAGGCTTTAGGGGAACTGGCGCTTTCTATTCCGCGCGCCTCCGCGCTGTTTCGTAAATACGATATGGATTACTGCTGCGGCGGTAAGCAGACGCTGGAACGCGCTGCCTCACGCAAGGAGCTGGACGTTGCCGCTATCGAAGCTGAACTGGCAAAACTGGCGGAGCAGCCGGTCGAAAAAGACTGGCGCACCGTTGCGCTGGCTGAAATCATCGATCACATCATCGTGCGCTATCACGATCGCCATCGCGAGCAACTGCCGGAGCTGATCCTCCAGGCAACCAAAGTAGAACGCGTTCACGCCGATAAACCTAATGTGCCGCGCGGCCTGACGAAGTACCTTACCGCGCTGCATGAAGAACTCTCCAGCCATATGATGAAAGAAGAGCAGATCCTGTTCCCGATGATCAAGCAGGGCATGGGCCGTCAGGCCGCCGGACCTATCAGCGTGATGGAAAGTGAACATGATGAAGCGGGCGAACTGTTAGAGGTGATCAAGCACGTCACCCAAAACGTGACGCCGCCGCCGGAAGCCTGTACGACCTGGAAAGCGATGTATAACGGTATTAATGAACTGATTGACGATCTGATGGAGCATATCAGTCTGGAAAATAACGTTCTGTTCCCGCGCGCGCTGGCGGGCGAGTAACAAAAAAGGTGCCTGCGGCACCTTTTTGATAGTATCTCCGGCCGCCTGCTAAGCGGCCTTTTTTATCCGTTCAGAAGCATGAACGCCTCGCGATCACTTACGCAAATTCGCCAGCCGCTTTTTCCCCATCAGCAGCCAGCATACGCCGAGCACCACAAACCACAGCGGCGTGACCAGCAGCGCCTGACGGGTATCATCTTCCAGCGTCAGCAGCACCAGCACAAACGCAAAGAACGCCATGCAGACCCAGCACATCAGTTTGCCGAGCGGCATTTTAAACTTCGACTGCGCATGCAGGTGCGGACGCTGTTTACGATAGACCAGGTATGAGCACATGATGATGGTCCAGACGAACATAAACAGGATCGCCGAAACCGTTGTCACCAGCGTAAAGGCGGTGATCACATCGGGCTTCACGTAAATCAGCACCACTCCGCCCAGCAGGCAGATGCAGGAAAAGGTCAGGCCGGTCGCTGGCACCGCACGTTTGGACAGTTTGCCGAAGCTTTTCGGTGCCACGCCATCCTGCGCCAGACCGAAAAGCATCCGGCTGGTGGAGAACACCCCGCTGTTTGCCGAGGAAGCCGCCGAGGTCAGGACCACGAAGTTAATAATGCTCGCCGCCGCAGGCAGTCCCACCAGCATAAAAAGTTCGACAAACGGGCTTTTGTTCGCCACGACCGAGTTCCACGGGGTGACGGACATAATGACAATCAGCGCCAGCACGTAGAACATAATGATGCGCAGCGGGATCGAGTTAATCGCGCGCGGCAGGGATTTCTCTGGATCTTTCGTTTCCGCCGCCGTGGTGCCGACCAGTTCGATGCCCACAAAAGCAAAAACCGCAATCTGGAAGCCCGCGAAGAAGCCGCTAATGCCTTTCGGGAACCAGCCGCCGTTATCCCACAGGTGGCTAAACGAAGCCTCGACGCCGGTCGGCGACTGGAAATGCATCAGCACCATGACCAGCCCGACGATAATCAGCGCCACAATCGCGACGATTTTAATCATCGCAAACCAGAACTCCATCTCGCCGAACATTTTAACCGTCGCAAGATTCAGCCCCAGCAGCAGCAGGACGACCGCCAGCGACGCGACCCACTCGGAAAGTCCGGGGAACCAGAACTGGGCATAGGCGGTGATCGCTACCACGTCGGCCATCCCGGTCACTACCCAGCAGAACCAATAGGTCCAGCCGGTAAAATAGCCCGCCCACGGGCCAAGCAAATCCGCCGCAAAATCGCTGAAGGATTTGTACTCCAGATTCGACAGCAGCAGCTCGCCCATCGCGCGCATGACGAAAAAGAGCATAAACCCGATGATCATATAAACAAAAATGATCGACGGCCCGGCAAGACTGATGGTTTTCCCGGAGCCCATAAACAGCCCGGTCCCAATCGCGCCGCCGATGGCGATAAGCTGAATATGTCGGTTGGTGAGATTACGTCGAAGAGACTGCTCGCCGGATGCCTGTTCGTCAGCAGCGGCTTTTATCTGATCTACCATGTGATTATCTTCCTGTGTACCTGTCTGTGTTGTTCAGGCTCTGCTGGCCTTTAATTGCGTGTTTTTATTTTCCCTTGTCAGGGATGCATCGATAGTAGGGAAGAATCGGCGGGATGAATACCTGGAATCAAATTAAATGTTAAATTTATGTTTAAAGTGAGTGTTATATCACTGTGATAATGATAGAAAGCTCACAAAAATACACCTGATAAATGGATTTGCAAGATAAAGTATTACGATCTTTCAAACTTAAGCATCTTGCACTGTTTCCCCTCCCTCCGCACAGGAGAGAGGGGAATAATCCTTACAGGATTTCCAGCAGCTCGACTTCAAATACCAGCGTGCTGAATGGCGGAATGGACGCGCCCGCGCCGCGCTCGCCGTAGGCAAGATTCTGCGGGATGGTCAGTTCCCATTTAGAGCCAACCGGCATCAGGGTCAGCGCTTCAATCCAGCCGGGGATCACGCCGTTAACCGGGAATTCAGCCGGTTCGCCACGGGCGACGGAGCTGTCGAACACGGAGCCGTCGATGAGTTTACCGGTGTAATGCACACGCACGCGGTCGGTACGTGCCGGGATCGCGCCTTCGCCCTGGGTAATCACGCGGAACTGGAGACCGGATTCAGTGCTGTTCACACCTTCACGCGCGCCGTTCTCTTCAAGATACTTCACGCCGTCTGCCGCCATAGCCTGGAAGCGTTCGCGACGCACGGCATCCGCACGTTCATGAATTTCACGCAGCGCGCGATGCACAACATCTACCGGCACGGCAGGATGCTTGCCTTCCAGCGCATCAGCGATACCCGCAACCAGCGCTTCCGGCAACAGTCCTTCAAGGCCGGATTCGCTCAGCTGCTGTCCTACCTGTAAACCAATACCGTAACTTGCCTGCGCTTCGATAGTGTCAAAAGTCGGGGTGGCCATCGTCTTTCCTTTTCATACAATTTAAGTAGCGGGCAGCATAGCAGCCACGTCGCATCGGGTAAAACTTTGTCTCAGGGTTGATGACAAATCGCGCCGAAACAGAAACAATACGCGGATAAGAGTTTTCCCATTCTGGTGTCGCATCGTTTCCCTTTGCTGCGTACATCAGGCAGTTAGCCAACTATACTGATGCTACAGGACAAAAACATGCGGAGCAGGAGGAAAGCCATGCCCGGGCGCTTTGATGTAAAAACTACCCTGGCGAGGATCTGGCACGCGCCGGATGACGTTCGCCTCATGGACCCGCTTCCGCCGATGCATCGTCGGGGCATTATTATCGCCGCTCTGGTGGTGGTGACAGGTATTCTGCTTCCGTCTTCCGATAACAGCGATCCGCAGCCGGTGGTGCGCGATGCCCAGCTGGATCTCCCGTCCTCCAGTCAGCAGCCGACAGCAGCCCCTCAACCCCAGCTGGTAGCCCCTTCCAGCGATCCCGGTGCCGTCGCCCCGGTAGAGCCAGAACCTGTCCAGGAACAGCCGGACGACCAGGCACAGGCGCAAACCGCGCCGCCTCAACAGCAGCAGCCAACGCCGGGCATCGACCAGCAGTGGCGCGCCTACCGTGTCGATTCCGGTAAAACGCTGGCACAGGTATTCCGCGATCATAATTTACCGGCGACCGATGTTTATGCGATGGCAAAAGTAGAAGGCGCAGGTAAGCCGCTAAGCACCCTGCAATCAGGTCAGATGGTGAAGATACGGCAGAACGCCAGCGGCGTAGTGACCGGGCTGACGATTGATATGGGCAACGGGCAGCAGGCGCTGTTTACCCGCCAGCCGGACGGCAATTTTATCCGCGCGCAGTAATTTCCTGCCCGCGCCAGAAAAGCAAAACGCCGACCCAGGGTCGGCGTTTTTACGCGTGTCTTAGAATAAAAACTTATTCTGCAACTACGTTTACAGTCAGCTTAGCAAACACTTCGCTGTGAACCTGGAAGCTCACTTCGTGCTCGCCAGTGGTACGCAGAACGCCGTTCGGCAGACGAACTTCGCTCTTAGCCACTTCAACGCCAGCTGCAGTGACAGCGTCAGCGATGTCGCGAGTACCGATGGAACCGAACAGTTTACCTTCGTCGCCTGATTTAGACGCGATAGTAACGGTTTCCAGTGCGTTGATTTTTTCAGCGCGAGCTTCAGCAGCGGACAGAACGTCAGCCAGTTTGGCTTCCAGTTCAGCACGGCGTGCTTCGAAAAATTCAACGTTTTTCTTGGTA
>DIJC01000012.1:0-307 GCA_002421005.1 Enterobacteriaceae bacterium UBA5654
GGGAGAGGGAGAAAACCGTCACCGGACGTGACGACAGCCCCGGACGAGAAGAGGCGGAAATTGTTGTCGGACGTCACCACTAACGCGGACTGTTCCCTCTCCTGGGGGAGAGGGTCAGGGTGAGGGCGTTCACGCGTAGGAAGGAGGATAAACGCTCCCCCTCTCCCCGGCCCTCTCCCTCAGGGGAGAGGGAGAAAGGCGTTACCGAACGTGACGACAGCCCCGGACGAGAAGAGGCGGAAATACGTCACCACGAACGCAGGCTGTCCCCTCTCCTGGGGGAGAGGGTTAGGGTGAGGGCGTTCAC
>DIJC01000012.1:326-12496 GCA_002421005.1 Enterobacteriaceae bacterium UBA5654
CCTCAAGGGAGAGGGAGAAAGGCGTCATCGAACGTCACCACGAACGCAGGCTGTTCCCTCTCCTGGGGGAGAGGGTCAGGGAGAGGGCCTAAACCCGCACAAGTCTAATGACTATTGACGCGTGCCGCCATCTCCAGCGCGATGAGCGAACACAGCCCTGTGTAATGGGCCGGATCGAGCAGCGCGTCAATTTCCGCATCGCTGAAGTTAGCGCGCACGGTGGGATCGTCACGCAGTACCTGCGCGTAGTCCAGCCCCTCATGCGCGGTGCGCATCGCCAGTTGATATACCCGTTCGTGGGCGGGATCTTTGCCGAGTTTTTCCACCAGATGCATCATTATCTTTTCGCTATTGATCAGCCCCTGGGTCAGCATCACGTTGGCACGCATCCGATCTTTGTTAATCAACAGGGTGCGGGTTAATTCTTCCGCGCGCATTACGATTTCCGCCATCAGCTCCATGCTCTCCTGAATATTGGCGTCCATCAGGAAATAAGCGGCGCTGTCCGCCTCAAACGGGCGCGGGCTGGCGTACAGCGAGGAAGTCAGCACCGAGTAGAGTTTCTGCGCGTTGCCAATAATCCCCTTCGCCAGTTTCGGGTTGACCTTCTGCGGCATCGTGCTGCTGCCGACGGTGCCTTTGGTAAAGGCTTCCGACACTTCAGCAAACTCTTCGCCGGAAGTCTGGTAAACCTCTTCGGCGATTTTATGCAGCGAGGTCGCCAGCAGGCAGAGGTTGGCGATCAGTTCGGTGCGGTAAATGCGCGAATGGCGGGACGGGATGCGCATGGACTCCATCCTAAGCCTTGCCGCTACGCGATTTTGTACTTCGCGCCCCTGCTCGCCGGTGGCGTGGAACGCGCCGACCGCCCCGCCCATCATCACCGTGAAGATGCGCTTCTCCGCCTCCTGCATCCGTTCCTTCGCGCTCAGCAGTTCGTCAATCCACACCGCCGCTTTATAGCCCCAGGTAATGGGCAGAGCGTGTTTACCGTGAGTGCGGCCCGCCATCAGCGTGGCGTGATGCTCGTGCGCCATCATCGCCAGGTTATGCAGAATATCGTCAAGAAAGCCGTGCAGAATATGGTGAAAGCGCTTTGCCAGCAGTAGCTGTGCGGTTTGCTGAATGTTCTGGGTGGTCACACCGTAGTGAACATATTTGCCGCTCTCTGCGTCGCAGGCTTTCACCAGCACCTTGATCAGCGGCACAAAGCCGTGGCCGATTTCCCGCAGCAGGCGCTCGATCTCGGCCATGTCGATGCGATCGAGCCGACAATTTTCAGCAATGTTCTGCGCGGCGGCGGCGGGGATCATGCCCACCTCCGCCTGCGACAGCGCCAGCGCCGCCTCCACTTCCAGCCAGCTTTGCACCCTGGCCTCCTGGGTGAACAGGGTTTTCATGCCGCGATCGTCAAGAGTCTTACTTTTTGAATCATAAAGCGCACGCATTGTCGCCTCCCTGGAAGTTATTTCACGCCGGATATCAGGTCATCGACGGCATTACGGACAAATTCAACGTGGGGACCAAACACCACATGGATATGGTTGCCGGAGGGAATAAAGGTTCCCAGCGAACCCGCGTCTTTCAGCAGATCCATATCGATCTCTTTCTGATCGCGTAAATCAATACGCAGGCGCGAAACACAGTTTTCCACCCGCTTAATGTTGCCTTTGCCGCCCAACCCCTGCACCACCAGCGCGGCGACTTTATCGTATTCTTTATTGATCAACAGCGTGCTGTCCGAGCTGTCGCTTTCGCGACCCGGCGTTTTAATATTGAATTTCACAATCGCGAAGCGGAACACAAAGTAGAACACCACAAAGTTAACCGCCCCCAGCAGCAGCAGGTTTACCCACCGCGTGTGCTCATACATCAGGCCAAAAATACCGAAGTCAAACACCGTACCGCGAATGTAGCCGACGGAGATATCCAGCATTTGTAGAGGAATTGACAGCAGTCCGCTTAATACCGAATAAACCCCATACAGCACCGGCGCAATAAACAGGAAGGAGAACTCCAGCGGCTCGGTGATATTGCCGAACATGGCGGTTAATACCACCGTCAACATCATCCCTTTGGCAATTTTCTTATTTTTAATGTGCGCGGTGTGATACATCGCCAGCCCAATAGCCGGAACGCGAAATAGCGTCGTCAGCATTTGCGTGGAGGCTAAATAGCTGGTTAGCGTCGGCATATATTGATTCCATGCCGGGTGCGACGGGCCAAGATCAAACAGGATCTTATTCATTGCAGGCAGAATCCCAACGTAGGTTTGCCCGTCGATCAAATACGTGCCGCCCGCTGCGGTAAATCGCACCGTGGAACTCAGGACGTGCTGGAGGCCAAACGGGATCAGCAGGCGGTTAAGCGCCATATAGATGCCCGCACCGATGTTGGGTGCCATCATTACCGTAGAAACCGCCTGCATTCCGGCAGTGAACTGATCCCAGATAAACGGAATTAACAGTCCAATCGGAATGGCAAATGCGGTCGTTAAAATCGCTACCGACTTTTTACCGCTAAAGAAAGCAAACGCCAGCGGGAGCTGAAGCCGGTAGTAGCGATCGGTGACTTTCGCCGCCAGCAGACCTGCGATAATACCGCCCAGCGCCTCGATTTTTAACGTCTGTATGCCTAATACGATCCCCTGGCCTGCCAGCGACAAATCGCCTTTCGCCAGATGCCCGGCTAATTTCAGGTGGACGTTCATGGAAATCAGCAGCGTCAGGTAAGCGATGACCGATGCGAAAACGGCGATGCCCTTCTCTTTTTTCGACATGCCGTAGGCCACGCCCATCGCAAACAGTAAAGGAATATTGAGGAAAATAATGTTACTGATTGGCCCCAGCGACGACAGAATGGCTTTAAAGGTTTCATTGCCCAAAAAAGGCACTTTGTCGATCATGTAATTTTGCCCTAATGCCGAGCTAATTCCCATGATCATGCCCACCGGGGCTAATACCGCGATCGGCAGCAGCAAAGAGCGCCCGAATGTCTGAATTTCATTCTTGATGTTCGCGTTCATAACCGAATCCTTTGGTGATATTTCACACTAAAGATACGGCCGGTGTAAAAACGCTCAAGGGCAAATGGTGGCGGGTCGCAGGCGCAGGATCTGCCCGTGAATCCTCCGTAATCCTGTTTATCAGACAGGTCAGGATTACCTTTTCATTAACGCTGAACAGAGGAAAAAGCTTTAAAGCAGGGTATTGGCGGAAAATATGTTTTCGCGGGAAAGAACTTCCGCCCGCTGAATAAAGGCGGAAGTTCTCAGCTACTCTCTAGCGATATTTCTTATGGTACGTACCGCGCGTGGTTTTAATTTCCTCGGCGGCCGCTTTTGCTTCTTTTACTTTACCTTCATTTACCAGCTTGATGGCTCCGTCGATCTGGCTGACGAGGATGTCAAAACCGTGGCGAAAATCCTTTATTTCCGGGCTGTCAGCGGGTTTATCTTCCAGCTTCGGCGGGGTGGCTTTTTGCGCGTCCAGCGCGGCGGTGCGCATATTGGTCAGCGCAGATTTGATTTCGGCGGCATCATCGCTTTTTTGCACCGTCGTGTAATTTTCGGCCAGCGTGTCCATATCCTCTTCGAGATCGGCAGCAAAAGCCGCAGAGCCAGCCAGCAACGAGGAGATGGCGAATAAAGCCAACAGATTTTTACGCATTGCTCACTTCCTTTTTTATTATGGGAACAACGGTACTACTGACCGGCGATTTTCATCTCCGGCAGCAGCACGGAACCACACTGGATATTGCTGCGCGTTTCGATATCGTCACCAACAGTCACAATATTGCGCCACATGTCCTTAAGATTTCCGGCAATCGTTATCTCACTCACCGGATACTGGATCTCGCCATTTTCGACCCAGAAGCCCGCCGCACCGCGCGAATAGTCGCCGGTGATGCCGCTGACGCCCTGGCCCATCAGCTCAGTCACTACCAGGCCGGTGCCCATCTCTTTAAGCAGTTGGTCGAAGCCCAGTCCGCGCCCGGCAATGCGCCAGTTGTGAATACCGCCCGCGTGCCCGGTACTTTTCAGGCCCAGTTTGCGGGCAGAGTAGTTGGTCAGCAGCCATTGGGTCAGCACGCCGTCTTTGATGATGTCACGACGTTCAGTGCGCACGCCTTCGCCGTCGAACGGCGAGGACGCCAGCCCTTTCAGCAGGTGCGGGTGTTCCTCAATGGTCAGCCATTCCGGGAGGATTTGTGTGCCCAGCGCGTCAAGCAGGAACGTGGATTTGCGGTACACCGCGCCACCGGCAATCGCCCCGACCAGATGGCCAAACAGCCCGGTCGCCACTTCATTAGCGAAAATGACCGGCGCTTTCATGGTGGAGAGCTTACGCGGCGACAGGCGGGACAGCGTGCGGCGCGCGCACTCGGCACCCACCCATTCCGGGCTTTGCAGGTCGCCAAGCGCACGTCCAATGGTATAAGCGTAGTCGCGCTCCATATCGCCGTTCTCTTCAGCGATCACGCAACTGGAGAGCGAGTGGCGGGTTGAGCAGTAGCTCTGCAACATGCCGTGGCTGTTACCGAAAACTTTGATGCCGTAGTGGCTGTTAAAGCTACCACCTTCGGTATTGGTGATGCGTTTGTCAGCCTGAAGCGATGCCTGCTCCGCGCGCGCCGCCAGTTCGATGGCTTCATCCGGTGAAACCTCTGCCGGGTGGAACAGGTCCAGATCCGGTGCGTCAAACGCCAGCAGTTCTTTCTCCGCCACGCCCGCATACTGGTCCGGCGAGGTGTAGCGCGCGATATCCAGCGCCGCCTGTACGGTACGGGCGATGGCCTGCGGGCTCAGGTCGGTGGACGAGGCGCTACCCTTGCGGTTCTGGTGATACACGGTGATCCCCAGCGCGCCATCGCTGTTAAATTCTACGTTCTCCACCTCTCCGTAGCGGGTGCTGACGCCAATGCCGGTGGTCTTGCTGACCGCCACTTCTGCGCCGTCAGATTTACCGGAAGCCAGCGCCAGTGCGGTGGAGACGGCCTCTTCCAGAACTTTACGCTGCTCTGCAACTTGTGCGATTACTTTCATCAACAGTGCCATAATGTAAGGTGAAGTTTATTGAAGTCTAACAGAGAACCCATTCTCAGTGTGCGCTCAGGGTGTTAGTATTAGCCTCTTTTTTGAGGAGCCAAATATGACCAAGCAGCCCGAAGACTGGCTCGACGATGTTCCCGGTGATGACATCGAAGACGAAGACGATGAAATTATCTGGGTCAGTAAAAGTGAAATTAAGCGTGATGCTGAAGAGTTAAAGCAGCTCGGCGCAGAGATGGTGGCGCTGGGTAAAAACGCGCTGGATAAGATCCCGCTGGATGCGGATCTGCGCGCCGCCATTGAACTGGCGCAGCGCATCAAAATGGAAGGACGTCGCCGCCAGCTTCAGCTTATTGGCAAAATGCTGCGCCAGCGCGATGTTGAGCCGATCCGTCAGGCGCTCGACAAGCTGAAAAACCGCCACAACCAGCAGATTGCGCTGTTCCACAAACTGGAGCATATCCGCGACCGTCTGATTGAAGAAGGTGACGATGCCGTACCGGAAGTGCTGAAGCTGTGGCCGGATGCTGACCGTCAGCAACTGCGTTCGCTGATCCGCAACGCGAAGAAAGAAAAAGACGCCAACAAGCCGCCAAAGTCTGCACGTCAGATTTTTCAGTACCTGCGCGAACTGGCAGAAAACGATCGTTAATCCCCCACGCTAACGTGAGCCTCTCGCGTTAGCGCTCTCTCTTTTCCCCTTCCAGGTTATCGCTTTTTCACTCTTTTATTTAGCTGAATCGTTACAGCAAAAGCTGATCGATATCACTCTTTTCAATGCAATAAGACAGGTTTATTCATAGAAACTTTGCATTAACGCATATTTTAACGCCTGAAAACGCCTCTTTTTCCGCCAGGTGAGACAGGTCACATTTTCATTTTCCTGATACCACTAACTTTTAGCCACCGAAACATAATCGATTCAGCAAAAAGGACCTTATCATGAAAAAAATTGTGACGCTTACCACTCTGGCACTGCTTATCTCCGCCCCTGCTATGGCGAAAACCTGGGTGCTGACGGGTGCTGAAAACGGCACCGAGCTGGGAAACTGGCGGATCGGCAGCGATAAGCTGAATATTAAAGACAGTCATTTCAGCATCGAACAGAAAGTGCTGCACGGCGGTAAGCAGGAAGGCAGTAAAGTGCTGGTGATCAGCAGCAAAGATGGCCTGACGATTGCGCTTAGCCCGACGCGCGGGATGAACCTGCTGCATGTGGAAGGGTTTGGCGTGCGTATGGGCTGGGATTCACCGGTGAAAGAAGTGGTGAACCCGGCGTTTATCAATCTGGAAAGCCGCAACGGTCTGGGCTGGCTGGAAGGTTTCAATGAGATGATGGTGCGCTGCGGCTATGAATGGACCGGTCACCCGGTCACGGCGGACGGGCAGATTTATACCCTGCACGGTAAAGCCGGTAATACTCCGGCCTCACAGGTGGAAGTCGAAGTGAGCGATACCGCGCCGTATGAAATTCGCGTTCGCGGCCTGGTGAAAGAAAGCACCTTTAAGAAAGCCGATTTGCAAACCCTGACCGAGCTACGTTACGTGCCGGGCAGCAACAGTTTCAGCCTGCATGATGTTCTGACCAACCACGCGGATTACCCGCACGATTACCAGATCATCTATCACAGCAACTTCGGCAAGCCGATCCTGGAAGAAGGCGCGCGCTTCCTCGCTCCGATGGAAAGTATCAGCCCGTTTAACGACTACGCTAAGGGCGGCCTGAAAGACTGGCAGACCTACCTGGGACCGACCAAAGGCTTTGATGAGATGGTGTTTAATATTAAGCCGCTGGCGGATGCCAGCCATCACACGGTCGCGGCGGTCGTCAACAAAGCAGGGGACAAAGGCGCATCGATTCAGTTTGATACCCGCCAGTTGCCGGTGCTGACGCTGTGGAAAAACACCGATACCGAGAAACAGGGCTACGTAACCGGGATTGAGCCGGGCACCAGCTACGCCTATCCGGTAACAATTGAACGCGAGCAAAAACGCGTTAAACAGCTTCAGCCAGGCGAAAGCACCCAGTTCGATCTTACTTATACCCTGCTGCATAACAGCAATCAGGTGAGCGAACTCGAAAAAACCATTAAGGATATTCAGGGCAGCACGACGCTGAAAACAGATGAAACACCGATAGCGAAAGAGTAATTACCTTGTAACCTGCCCGGTTATACCGGGCAGAATTATCTGTATCTCGAAAGACTGACTAAATATTCCCTCTTTTCCCCCACCAGATTTAGTGGGCCATAGCTGATCTGTTAAATAAGATGGTTTACTCTTTCTCCCGCCAGAAACATAACTGGCATTCTCTGGGGAAAGGAAAAAATGGCACAAAAAACATTTAGCGATAAGTGGAAAGATCGCTTCGACTTTTATGAGCGCAATGGTCTGCCGGGTTCTCCTGGCTATCGCGATGCCCTTAAGAAAGTCAAATTTCTGCGACGGGCGCGCTATACCTTCAATTTTTACGCATTCTTCTTTGGTTTTATCTATTTCTGCATCCTTGGACTGTGGAAAAAAGGCCTGACGCTTTTTATTGCTATTGCCGTTATTAACATTCTGCTGGGTATCATTGAACTGGCCCTGAATGTGAATCTGGAAGGGGTGGTGAAGGGGGTTAACATTGCTTATGCCGCGTTCTGCGCGACGTCGGTGAACAGCGCCTATTATCTGCACACGATTAAAGGCGTCGATAGCTGGAACCCGATGCAGGGCATGACGCGTAAAGACGCACAGGCGCTTGAGAAACTGCCGTCACGTCAATATTGATTGCCTCAGGGAGTGAAATTATCCACTCCCTGGATCATTTCGTTCAGCGTAACGGCCAGGAGAAACAGCGCGAGGGTCATGCAGGAAATCAAAAACGCGAAAAACGCTTTTAGCCGCCGTGTAGAGGAAATCATCCCGGCAATGCTCATCGGCAAACTTATCGTAAACAGCAGAAAGATAAGGCACCAAACGCCCATCATAACGATATCAATAACGTTAACCCATTCCTCGCTGTAATCCATAAAATATGCAACCAGCGTCATGAGCACCAACAGAGCTAATCCTGCAATACTGGTACCCAGCGCAACGCTGACCATTTTCACATTATTTTCAGCGGGGGTCGTGACTTCTGATGAAACCTTCATGAGAATGTCCTGATATGAATTTATGATCGGATAATATGCAGGACGCAGCCAGCCTTGTAAACCTGCCTGAAAGGGGGGGAGAACGGATAACGCTGATGGTGGTCTGGCGGGACATTGCTCAACAATCATACTGTTTTGGCATAATAAAAATATATGTTTTATAAATTGGGAATTATTCTGTTTATATTATAGATATAAAACATCTTTTATAGTCACACATTCACAATGGCAATATATTAAAGTCTGTTCCCTTTTACATTGACCCACCTGTTCCCTGACGCTATTCTTTTCTCGCTATTTTCAATGCTTTCGTCATTTTATGGATAAGGGAACAACATATGGAACCACAACCCCTGAGTGAAATATGGAAAGAGCGCTTTGACTTTTATGAGCAAAACGGTTTACCGTCGCAACTGTCTTTTCGCCAGGCTCTCAAAACGCTTAAATTTGGTCAAAGATCGCGGATAAATTTTAACTTTTACGCCTTCTTTTTTGGCTTTGTCTATTTTTGCGTTTTAGGACTCTGGAAGAGAGGCCTGCTACTGTTCTTTATTGGTTGCGCGATAAATATCGCGGTCGCCATTGTCGAGATGATGACAAATCAAGACCTGGAATCTGTGTATCGCGGGATGAACATGGGTTACGCGTTCTACTGCGCCATAACCGCTAACGTGGCCTATTACCTGCACAGGGTGAAAGGCGTCGATACCTGCAATCCTGCTGCCGGGATCATAAAGAAAAATACAGATTATTATATCAGTCTGCCATCAAATAAATATTAAGATACAGGGGCACGCCGCCCCTGTTTTACTGGCATGAAATCATAAAAACAATATCAACACTCATCATTGTTAGCGCAATTAAAAACGTAGCAAACGCTTTTAATCGGCACGAAGACGACATCATCCCCGCAAAGCTCATCGCCATTCCGGCCATCCATAATACAATATGCACTAACCACAACAGGGTAAATACGATATTAGGCGCATCGGGAACCGACTCGGCATTTCCGCTTAATTCAACGATCGCCAGGATGAGTATAGTAAATAATAATAAAAGAGCGCTGGTAATAGTTAACCAAAGCGCAACGCTGACCATTTTCACGTTATGCTCGCCAGCCTTCCCTGCCCCAGAAACCATCTTCATTTGAAATAATCCCTTATTTATTCTGCCAGCGGGTTTAAACCGGAATACCGCTCCGATTTAAACCCGTCGTGGCAAATCTTATATTGCGGCTTCCGCCTTTTTCGCCAGCCGGTCGAGCAATTTCTGATGGATGCCACCGAAACCGCCGTTGCTCATCACCAGGATATGATCTCCCGGCTGGGCAGTTTTGACGATCATGTCTGCGAGGGTATCGACATCCGCATGCCAGTACGCGGGCTGAACGCAGGCGTCCGCCACTTCCGCCACCTGCCACGGAATGTGCTGCGGCTGGAGCAGGAAGACTTCATCCGCGCGGCCCAGAGAGGGAGCGAGATCGTCTTTGCAGATGCCCATCTTCATGGTGTTGGAGCGCGGCTCCAGCACGGCGATAATGCGCGCGGTGCCGCCCACTTTACCGCGCAGCGCGGCAAGCGTGGCGAGGATCGCGGTCGGGTGATGAGCGAAATCATCATAGACGGTCACGCCGTTAGCGTTACCGCGCAGCTCCAGGCGACGGCGGGCATTGATGAAGGTGTCGAGCGCGCTGGCAGCATCGGCAGGCGTGACGCCGACGTGACGCGCAGCGGCTATCGCCATCAGGCCATTATGCATATTGTGTTCGCCCACCAGCTCCCACTTCACTTCGCCCACTTTCTCACCGTCAAGCCACACTTCCCAGTGGGATGCATCGGTGGTCAGCTTTTTCGCCTGCCAGTGTCCCTGTTCGCCGACCAGCTCCTGCTCGCTCCAGCAGCCCATCGCCATCACCTGCTTCAGGTTCACATCGTTCTCTGGCAGGATGATTTTGCCCTGCCCCGGCACGATGCGCACCAGGTGGTGGAACTGTTTCTGGATGGCTTTCAGGTCGTCGAAAATATCCGCGTGATCGAACTCCAGGTTATTGAGGATCAGAGTGCGCGGGCAGTAATGCACGAATTTGGAGCGTTTATCGAAGAAAGCGCAGTCATATTCGTCGGCTTCAATCACGAAGAACGGGCTGTCACCGAGGCGTGCGGACACCTCGAAGTTCCCCGGCACGCCGCCAATCACAAAGCCCGGCTTGTAGCCGCAAGCTTCGAGGATCCAGGTTGCCATCCCCGCCGTAGTCGTTTTGCCGTGCGTCCCGGCTACCGCGACCACCCAGCGGTCACGCAGAACGAAATCATGCAGCCACTGCGGGCCGGACATGAACGGAATGTTTTTTTCCAGTACCGCTTCAACGCAGGGATTACCGCGTGTCATCGCGTTGCCGATGATCACTAAATCCGGCTGCGGCTCAAGCTGGCTGGGGTCATAACCCTGGATAAGATTAATGCCCTGCTTTTCCAGCAGGGTACTCATAGGCGGATACACATTGGCATCTGAACCCGTTACTTCATGGCCGAGAGACCGGGCCAGCATCGCCAGCCCGCCCATGAAGGTGCCACAAATTCCTAAAATATGAATGCGCATTCGTTATTTCCTTCTTTTATTCCCGCGCATTTTACCCTTATGTGTGGCGGTGCGGAAATGCATTTCAGGATTTTCCTTGCGTAGCTGGCGCGATTCACCAGTGCGCGTTCTTTTGAATCTTTGTTAAGATTGTTGCAGTCACATTAATCCACATACTATGCAGGGAAAGTGTCATGAAAACGTTAGGTGAATTTATTGTTGAGAAGCAGCATGAATTTTCACATGCTACCGGTGAGCTTACTGCTTTGTTATCGGCAATAAAGCTGGGCGCGAAAATCATCCACCGTGATATCAACAAGGCCGGTCTGGTCGATATCCTGGGTGCCAGCGGTGCTGAAAACATCCAGGGCGAGGTTCAGCAAAAACTCGATCTGTTCGCTAATGAAAAGCTGAAGGCGGCACTGCGCGCGCGCGATATCGTGGCCGGTATTGCCTCGGAAGAAGAAGACGAAATCGTGGTTTTCGAAGGCTGCGAGCACGCTAAGTATGTGGTTCTGATGGACCCGCTGGATGGTTCATCTAACATTGATGTGAACGTGTCGGTCGGTACGATCTTCTCTATTTATCGTCGTGTGACGCCGGTGGGTACGCCGGTGACGGAAGAAGATTTCCTGCAACCGGGCAATAAGCAGGTGGCGGCCGGGTATGTGGTTTACGGCTCCTCCACCATGCTGGTTTACACGACCGGCTGCGGCGTCCACGCGTTTACCTACGACCCGTCGCTGGGCGTGTTCTGCTTAAGCCAGGAGCGGATGCGCTTCCCGGAAAAAGGGAATACCTACTCCATTAACGAAGGGAACTACATTAAATTCCCGAACGGCGTTAAAAAATACATCAAGTTCTGCCAGGAAGAGGATAAACAGACGCTGCGTCCTTATACCTCGCGCTACATTGGTTCGCTGGTGGCGGATTTCCACCGTAATCTGCTGAAGGGTGGGATTTACCTTTACCCAAGCACCGCGTCACACCCGGAAGGGAAACTGCGCCTGCTGTACGAATGCAACCCGATGGCGTTCCTCGCTGAACAGGCGGGCGGCAAGGCAAGCGACGGGAAAGAGCGTATTCTGGATATTATGCCGGAGACGCTGCACCAGCGCCGCCCGTTCTTCGTCGGGACGAGTAATATGGTGGAAGATGTGGAACGCTTTATTCGCGAGTACCCGGACGCGTAAGGGTTTGGGGGCGGAGTGCGTACTTTCCCCCCTCCCCCCCCCCCCCCCCCCCCCCCCCCCCACACCCGGGTGGTTGGTGTGTGGGGGGGAACGGGGGGGGGGGGCCCCCCCCCCCCCCCCCCCCCCCCCCCCCTTTTTTTTCTCCCCGAACAAACCCCCCCCCACCCCCCCCCCCCCACCCCCCCCGGCCCCCCCGCCTCGCAGTGCTGGGCC
>DIJC01000023.1:0-138964 GCA_002421005.1 Enterobacteriaceae bacterium UBA5654
CTGCTCCACCCCGCGTCCGTGGAAGCGCACTATACTCTCCTGGCTTTCTGATGCAACCCTTTTTTCAACAGAAGTCACAATTATGTCACTGACTGTATAAAAAGAGGACGGATGGTTCGCTTTTTAAGCGGAATTCGTTTCTGGTTACGTATCTGCGTTTCATTAGAGGGTGGGGTTTGTTATCTTCAACACGTCTCCCGGGTAACGAAAAGATGAATAATATGAAAGGATGTTGGGGTAAGTATCTGCTGACAGGCGCAATGATTGCCATGCTGGCAGCCTGTAGTTCCAAACCGACCGATCGCGGTCAACAGTATAAAGACGGGAAATTAACCCAGCCTTTCTCCCTGGTGAATCAGCCGGAAGCCGTCGGCGCGCCGATTAATGCCGGTGATTTTGCCGAGCAGGTAAGCCAGATCCGCAGCGCCTCGCCGCGTCTTTATGGTTCGCAGAGTAATGTGTATAACGCCATCCAGGAATGGCTGCGGGCAGGCGGGGATACGCGCACCATGCGGCAGTATGGGATTGATGCCTGGCAGATGGAAGGCACTGATAACTACGGTAACGTGCAGTTCACCGGCTATTATACGCCCGTTGTGCAGGCTCGTCATACGCGTCAGGGCGAGTTCCAGTACCCTATCTACCGGATGCCACCGAAGCGCGGGAAGCTGCCTTCACGGGCGAGCATTTATGCGGGCGGCCTGAGCGACAGCTATGTGCTGGCATACAGTAATTCACTGATGGATAATTTCATCATGGATGTGCAGGGCAGCGGCTATATCGATTTTGGCGACGGCTCGCCGCTGAACTTCTTTAGTTATTCCGGCAAAAACGGCTGGCCCTACCGCAGTATCGGTAAAGTGTTGATCGACCGTGGCGAAGTGAAGCGGGAAGATATGTCGATGCAGGCGATCCGCCACTGGGGAGAAACCCACAGCGAAGCGCAGGTGCAGGAGCTGCTGGAGCAGAATCCTTCTTTCGTATTCTTTAAACCACAGTCTTATGCGCCAGTGAAGGGCGCGAGCGCCGTACCGCTGATTGGTCGCGCGTCGGTCGCCTCTGACCGGAGTATTATTCCGGCGGGGACCACGCTGCTGGCGGAAGTGCCGCTGCTGGATAACAACGGCAAATTTAGCGGCCAGTACGAGTTGCGCCTGATGGTGGCGCTGGACGTGGGCGGAGCGATTAAAGGCCAGCACTTTGATATTTATCAGGGGATTGGTTCTGAGGCCGGTCACCGCGCGGGCTGGTACAATCACTACGGTCGCGTCTGGGTGCTGAAAACAGCGCCGGGGGCGGGTAACGTGTTTAGCAGCAGCGGCGGGAATGTGTTCAGCGGCTAACCCCTCACCCCGACCCTCTCCCTAAGGGAGAGGGAGAAGGGCGGCGCTGGGGACGGGTAACGTGTTTAGTGGCTGATCCTTCAATGTGGGGGAAGGCGGGCTAACGCCCCTCTCACCCCGACCCTCTCCCTAAGAGAGAGGGAGAAGGGCGGCGCTGGGGACGGGTAACGTGTTTAGCGGCTGATCCTTCAATGTGGGGGAAGGCGGGCTAATGCACCCCCCTCACCCCGACCCTCTCCCTAAGGGAGAGGGAGAAGGGCAGCGCTGGGGACGGGTAACGTGTTTAGCGGCTGATCCTTCAATGTGGGGGAAGGCGGGCTAACGCCCCCCCCTCACCCCGACCCTCTCCCTAAGGGAAGGGCGGCGCTGGGGACGGGTAACGTGTTTAGCGGCTGATCCTTCAATGTGGGGAAGGCGGGCTAACGCCCCCCTCACCGCGACCCTCTCCCTGAGGGCGAAGGGCGGCACCGGACGCAACCAGCGTGAGGTGGAGAAAATCGGCGGACCTAACCACGAACGCGATCGGTCCCCTCTCCCGGCGGGAGAGGGTTAGGGAGAGGGGGAAAGCCCCCCCTCGTCGCTAAAAAATCAGAGGGCCAAATCCCCTCCGCACTTACAGTTTTCACATTCTGAGGTTCTATGTCTGTAGTAATCAGCGATGCCTGGCGTCAGCGCTTTGGTGGCACCGCACGTTTATATGGTGAGTCAGCGCTCCAGCTTTTCGCCGACGCGCATTTCTGCGTGGTGGGGATTGGCGGCGTCGGTTCATGGGTGGCGGAAGCGCTGGCGCGTACCGGTATTGGCGCAATCACGCTGATTGATATGGATGACGTTTGCGTCACCAATACCAACCGGCAGATCCACGCCCTGCGTGAAACCGTAGGCCAGGCAAAAGCTGAGGTGATGGCCGAACGCATTCACCAGATCAACCCGGAATGCCGGGTAACGGTCATTGATGATTTCGTCACGGCGGAAAACGTCGCAGGCTATATGAATCAGGGCTACAGCTACGTTATTGACGCCATCGACAGCGTGCGCCCGAAGGCTGCGCTGATTGCGTACTGCCGCCGCAATAAAATTCCGCTGGTGACGACCGGTGGGGCGGGCGGACAGATCGATCCGACGCAGATCCAGGTCAGCGATCTGGCGAAAACCATTCAGGACCCGCTGGCGGCAAAACTGCGCGAGCGGCTGAAAAGTGATTTTGGCATCGTTAAAAACAGCAAAGGCAAACTTGGCGTGGATTGCGTATTTTCCACCGAAGCGCTGGTGTATCCACAGTCGGACGGCTCCGTCTGCGCGATGAAAAGCACCGCTGAGGGGCCAAAGCGGATGGACTGCGCGTCCGGTTTTGGTGCGGCAACGATGGTAACGGCGACCTTTGGATTCATCGCCGTTTCCCATGCGCTGAAAAAGATGATGGCAAAGGCCGCGCGTCAGGCCTGACGCGCGGCTTCCAGTATCGCCTCGCCGAGCGCGTTCAGTCCCTGATTACGTGACGCGCTAAGCTGGTTGCGCAGCCCCAGTTCATCAAACAGCGCCAGCGGATCGCCCGCCAGTAATTCCGCAGCGCGTTTTCCTTCCACGGCGGTCAACAGCACCGCCAGCAGGCCGCGCACGATGCGGCCTTCGCTGTCGCCAAAAAAGTGTAGTTTTCCTTCCGGGGAGACGCGCCAGCCCAGCCATACCCGATTCTCACAGCCGGGAATTTCCCGCGCCTGCGCCCGTAGATCGTCAGGCAGCGCCGGAAGCTGTTTGCCTAACAGGATCAACTGGCGATATTTATCTTCCCACTGACTGAGCGGGGCAAAGGTATTTTTTAACGTCTCTTCCGTGACCGTGGTGCCGAACGGATGTCCGGCGAGGGCTGCACTTGTCATTCGTCCACCAGTATCGCAAGAGCACGGTCAACGGCGCTGACCAGTGCGGTAACATCATTCTGTGTATTATAAGGCGCAAAGGAGAGCCGCAGGGTGCCGTCCACGCCTAATGCCGCCAGTAGCGGCTGGGCGCAGTGCTGACCGGCGCGCAGGGCAATGCCATAGCCCGCCAGTAGCGTCACCATGTCGCTGTGATGAACGCCGGCAAAATTAAAGGCCAGCAGGCTGGAATCCTGCACGCGCCAGGAGCGAAAGCCAGGGCGCTTCGCCAGCGCATCTTCGGCAAGCGTGGCAAGACCCCGGCTCCAGCTTTCAGCCTGGGCGATGTCGGTGTTTTCCAGCCATTCCAGCGCGGCGCTAAGGCCAATCACCCCCGCCACGTTTGGCGTTCCCGCTTCCAGGCGATAAGGCACCGGCTGGGTTTTATAGCCGTTAAAACTGACTTCGGTGATCATCTTTCCGCCGCCAAGCCACGGCGACATGCTCTCCAGCAGCTCCGCTTTGCCGAATAACACGCCGATACCGTTAGGGCCGTAAAGTTTATGGCCGGAGAAGGCGTAGAAGTCGATATCCAGTTTTTGTACGTCCGCCGGATAGTGAACCGCGCCTTGCGCGCCATCAACCATCACCACGATACCGGAGGCATGGGCGAATTTGATGGCCTGCGCCAGATCCGGACAGCCGCCGGTAACGTTGGACATCTGACCCAGCGCCAGGATGCGGCTGCGCGGGGTGATGATTTCTGCCAGGCGCGCGACGTCCGGTAAATAGTCCGCGCCCAGCGGCAGTTTGACGATTTTCGCACCGGTTTGCTCCGCCACCATCAGCCACGGCACAAAATTCGCGTGATGCTCCGCCTCGCTGACGATGATCTCATCGCCGGGCTTCAGGCGCGGGCGGGCGTAGCACTGGGCCACCATATTAATGGCTTCGGTGGTGCCGCGCGTCCAGACGATATTTTTGCCTGAAGGCGCATTCAACAGCCGGGCCACCCGGTCGCGCGCCGCTTCATAACGCTCGGTCAGACGCTGCGCCTCGGCAAACTGGCTGCGGTGTACGTTCCCGGCGCTCAGGCTGTAAAACTGCTGCGTGGCATCAATGACCGCCTGCGGTTTAAGCGCGGTAGCCGCGCTGTCGAGATAAACGCCCGCATCAGCCAGCGCCGGAAATTGCGCGCGAAATTGCGCAGGATTGAACGTAGTCATAGCACTCCTCATCATCGTCAGCGGGATCGTCGCGCAATTCATTCCCCGGCGCAAGCATGTTGAAAACCATCGGAATTATCCTGTAATCCTGGCAGGTTTCCCACGGTGGGTTATGCTGATATCTGTTAGGTGAATGTTTTTGCCTGTTACTAAATGATGGTTCTATAGCATTTATTGCTAAAAGGAGAAGAAGATGAAAAAGACTGCCGCAATTATTTCTGCCTGTATGCTGACTTTTGCCCTGAGCGCCTGTTCAGGTCCGAACTATGTAATGCATACCAATGATGGCCGCACCATCGTTTCTGACGGGAAACCGGTGACGGATAACGATACCGGCATGATTTCCTACAAGGATGCCAACGGTAACAAGCAGCAGATCAACCGTGCTGATGTGAAAGAGATGGTTGCTCTGGAAAAATAAGCACTAAATAAGCAAAAAAAAGCACCGCATTTTGCGGTGCTACATTAATCACTATGGACAGACAGGGTAAATGTACAGGAAGTGAAAGAGGTAGCCAGGCTACCGAGGCCTGAATCGCAGACCTAATGCAAACACAACAACACAACATCACAACCGTAAGCCAAAAGTTCATCAGAACACGCATCCCAACAAAACTTTTCGTTCCGGCTCAGGAAGTGCGGCCACTATAGGTATTTGCTGGTAGAAGCTCAACGGACAAATTATAATGGCTCAGATAAAAAAAACTAATAGGTTACACCCCGTGTCCTGTTTGTTAATTTGCGTTAACATTTGAGCCAGAATCCCTATGTCAAAGCGATTACCCCCTCTCAATGCATTACGTGTATTTGATGCAGCCGCCAGGCATTTAAGTTTTACTCGTGCCGCCGATGAGCTTTTTGTGACCCAGGCCGCAGTCAGTCATCAAATCAAGTCTCTCGAGGATTTCTTAGGGCTGAAGCTCTTTCGCCGACGTAATCGATCGCTATTGCTGACCGAAGAAGGGCAGAGTTATTTCCAGGATATAAAAGAGATATTTTCGCAATTAACCGACGCAACACGTAAACTTCAATCGCGCAGTGCCAAAGGGGCGCTGACGGTGAGTTTGCTGCCTAGTTTTGCGATTCACTGGCTGGTTCCTCGTCTCTCCAGCTTTAACTCAGCTTATCCGGGAATTGACGTCAGAATTCAGGCGGTCGATCGTGAAGAAGACAAACTGGCGGACGATGTTGACGTCGCCATTTTTTACGGACGGGGAAACTGGCACGGCCTGCGCGTTGAAAAACTGTACGCCGAATATCTGCTCCCGGTGTGCGCGCCTGTCCTGCTGACCGGCGAGAAAGCGTTGAAAACGCCTGCCGATTTAGCGCAACATACGCTGTTACATGATGCATCCCGTCGCGACTGGCAGACCTACACTCGCCAGTTGGGCCTGAATCATATTAATGTCCAGCAGGGACCGATTTTCAGCCATAGCGCGATGGTGCTCCAGGCCGCTATTCACGGGCAGGGCGTGGCGCTGGCAAATAACGTGATGGCGCAAACTGAAATCGAGGCGGGCCGCCTGGTCTGCCCGTTTAATGATGTTCTGGTCAGTAAGAATGCGTTTTATCTGGTTTGTCATGATAGTCAGGCAGAACTGGGTAAAATAGCCGCTTTTCGTCAGTGGATCCTGGCAAAAGCAGCCAGCGAGCAGGAAAAATTCCGCTTTCGTTACGAACAATAAATGACTTTAGGGTAATAACCATGACCAGCCGTTTCATGCTGATTTTCGCCGCGATTAGTGGCTTTATTTTTGTGGCGCTGGGCGCGTTTGGCGCACACGTGTTAAGTAAGTCGTTGGGGCCCGCCGAAATGGGCTGGCTGAATACCGGCCTTGAATATCAGGCATTTCACACCCTTGCCATCTTCGCGCTGGCGGTTGCCATGCAGCGCCGCATTAGCATCTGGTTTTACTGGAGCAGCGTGTTTCTGGCGCTTGGCACGGTGCTGTTCAGCGGCAGCCTTTATTGTCTGGCACTTTCGCATTTGCGCCTGTGGGCGTTCGTCACGCCGGTAGGCGGCGTATGTTTTCTTGCTGGCTGGGCGCTCATGTTAGTTGGCGCAATTCGTTTGAAGCGTAAAGGCATTGTTCATGAATAAGCTTGTTTTACTGTGTCGCCCCGGTTTTGAGAAAGAGTGCGCGGCAGAAATTACCGATAAAGCCGCCCGTCTGGAAGTGTTTGGCTTTGCGCGCGTGAAAGAGAACGCGGGCTACGTTATTTTCGAATGCTACCAGCCGGAAGAGGCCGACAAACTGGCTTCCGGGCTGCCTTTTAGCTCGCTGATTTTTGCCCGCCAGATGTTTGTGGCCGGTGAGCTGCTGCAAAATCTGCCGCCGGAAGATCGCATTACGCCGATTGTCGGCATGTTGCAGGGCGTGGTAGAGAAGGGCGGCGAGCTGCGGGTCGAAGTCGCAGACACCAACGAAAGCAAAGAACTGATGAAGTTCTGCCGTAAATTTACCGTGCCGTTACGCGCCGCGCTGCGCGAGGCGAAAGTGCTGACCAGCTACGAAACCGCAAAGCGTCCGGTGGTCCATGTGTTCTTTATTGCGCCGGGCTGCTGCTATACCGGCTATTCGTACAGCAATAATAATTCCCCGTTCTATATGGGCATTCCGCGTCTGAAGTTTCCCGCCGATGCGCCGAGTCGCTCAACGCTTAAGCTTGAAGAAGCGCTGCACGTGTTTATTCCGGCGGATGAGTGGGACGAGCGTCTGGCAAACGGCATGTACGCCGTCGATCTCGGTGCCTGTCCCGGCGGCTGGACCTATCAGCTGGTGAAACGCAATATGTGGGTTTATTCGGTGGATAACGGTCCGATGGCGCAAAGCCTGATGGATACCGGCCAGGTGACCTGGCTGCGTGAAGACGGATTTAAGTATAAGCCGACCCGCAATAACATCTCCTGGATGGTCTGCGATATGGTGGAGAAGCCCGCCAAAGTTGCCGCGCTGATGGCGCAGTGGCTGGTGAACGGCTGGTGTCGAGAAACTATTTTTAACCTCAAGCTGCCTATGAAAAAGCGCTATGAAGAGGTGTCGCATAACCTTGCTTATATTCAGGGAAAACTGGATGAACAGGGAATTAACGCCCAGATCCAGGCGCGTCAGCTGTATCACGATCGGGAAGAAGTGACCGTGCACGTTCGCCGGATGTGGGCAGCCGTCGGCGGTCGTCGCGACGAGCGTTAAGGCTAAACTTCTTTCGACACGCTGCCAGTGCGACGCTGGCAGCGCTTTCCTGTGAATTGCCGCACCCTCGTCACACCTCAAACTATCTGCGCAGTCGAAGCTGCTGCAAATTCCCGTCAATATGCAAATCCGCACGGAGCTGCGCAACCTCCCGGCAAATAAACGCCATCTCGCGATTTTCCTCCAGCTTTTTACGCCATTTCTGTGGCACCTCGTCGAGACGGGCGTAAATCTCCTCCAGCGTGGAGAATTCCGTCAGTAACTGGGTAGCGCTTTTCGCACCAATGCCCGCCACGCCGGGGATTTTTGAACTGCCGATCCCGGCAAGTCCCCAGTAATCAGGGAGCTGCTGCGGCGTCACGCCGAACTCCTGAGCGATGAACGGCGCATCCAGCCAGCGTTTCTGGAAGTAATCGCGGATGCGGATTTCCGGCGAAAGTAGCTGGCAGTAGCCTTTATCCGTGGAGACAATTGTCGCCTGATGTCCGGCCTGCGCGACTTTCACCGCCAGCGTCGCCGCGAGATCGTCGGCTTCGTTACCCGCCGATTCCCAGCTGCGCACGCCGCTGCGGGCAAACGCCGCACGCAGTTGCGCCATCTCTTTTTGCAGATCGTCCGGCATCGGCGCGCGGCCCGCTTTGTATTCGGGCAGCTTCTGGTGACGCCAGCTGGCGCTGCGCGCTTCATCGTCAAACACCGCCACCGCGTGCGTTGGCTGACTGTGCAGGATCAACTGCTCCAGCGCGTGCTGGCAGGCATCCACGCAGGGCGATCCCTGCACCGCATGGATTCGGCGGATCAGATTTAGCGCATCGACAATGAGTAGGTGAACGGTCACGGGCATCCTCCTTTGAAACCTTTATGAAGGGTATCACCGCGAACAGTCGGAGGCTACAAAGCGAGGGAAAATCAGGAAGATGCCTCGCAAAACGAGGCATCTGAGGAGGCTTTAATCGCAGGTGACAATTTTCATCGCCAGCCCACCGCGCGAGGTTTCGCGGTACTTGGCGTTCATGTCTTTGCCGGTTTCATACATGGTCTCAATGACTTTATCGAGGCATACGCGCGGCTCACTGGTACGGCGTAACGCCATCCGCGCGGCGTTTACCGCTTTCACCGCCGCGATAGCATTACGCTCAATGCACGGCACCTGGACCTGTCCGGCGACCGGATCGCAGGTCAGACCGAGATTGTGCTCCATGCCGATTTCCGCCGCGATGCACACCTGACCAGGGCTACCGCCCAGCAGTTCGGTCAGGCCCGCCGCCGCCATTGAGCAGGCCACCCCGACCTCACCCTGACAGCCCACTTCTGCCCCGGAAATCGACGCGTTCATTTTATACAGCGAGCCAATTGCACTGGTCACCAGCAGGTAACGGGCCAGCGAGTTAGCATTCACTTCGCGAATGAATTTATCGTAGTAGGCCAGTACTGCCGGAACAATTCCGCACGCGCCGTTGGTTGGTGCCGTCACTACGCGCCCACCGGCGGCGTTTTCTTCATTTACCGCCAGCGCGAACATGTTGATCCAGTCCACGACCGCCATCGGATCGCTGGTGGTTTTATCCTGGCTGACCAGCATCCGGCGCAGCGCGGCGGCGCGACGCGGCACCCGCAGTTTGCCCGGCAGGACGCCTTCGGTGGTGCTGCCGTGCTCAATGCCGCCGCGCATCACCGCCCAGACGTTGCTGAAATGCTGCTCCAGCTCCGCTTTTGAGTGCAGGGCAAGTTCGTTCTGCATCATCAGCCCGGACAGGGACAGGCCGCTGTCGCGACAGTGCTGCTGAAGGTCCGCCGCCGATTTGTACGGATACGGCACGCTGACCGGCGCATCGTCGGACTGGCCGAAGTGGGCCTCATCGACAATAAATCCGCCACCGATTGAATAATACGTCTGGCTGTGCACCACTTTCTCGCCCGCCAGCGCGGTGATGCGCATTCCGTTCTCATGCAGCGAGAGGTTGTCGGCATGGAAGTTCATGCATTGATCAACCGGGAATTCTACTTCGTGCTCGCCGTGCGCCAGCAGCAGTCGTCCGTGAGTATTCACGTCCTGAATAAAAGCCGGGATCGCCGCAATATCCACGCTGTCCGGCAGGTTTCCTGCCAGTCCCATGATAATGGCGATATCCGTATGGTGGCCTTTACCGGTCAGAGAAAGCGAACCGTAAACATCCACCACCACGCGAGTAACGTCGAACAAGATGCCCTTAGCAATCAGATCGTCGGTGAATTGTTTACCCGCTTTCATCGGGCCAACGGTATGCGAGCTGGAAGGGCCAATGCCGATTTTAAAAATATCGAAAACGCTAATCATAATGCGTCCATGAGGTCATAAAGCGCGCCATCCGAAGATGGCGCGGGGGGATTAGCTGAACAGCGAGTAGAAGATCGCGGACATGGCAACCAGGCCCATCAGCACAACGAAGACGTTGCTGAGATGGCCGCTGTATTTACGCATTGCCGGGACTTTACGAATCGCGTACATCGGCATCAGGAACAGGATCATGGCGATAATCGGGCCGCCCATGGTTTCGATGATGCCAAGAATGCTTGGGTTAAGGGTGGCGACAATCCAGGTCGTTACCAGCATGAACAGCGCGGTAATGCGGTTCAGTTTGTTGATTTCGATGGATTTACCTTTGCCGCGCAAGGATTTGATAATGATGCCGTTAAAGCCTTCACGCGCGCCCAGGTAGTGGCCAAGGAAGGATTTAGTGATGGCAACAATGGCGATGGTCGGGGCCATCCACGCAATGATCGGCGCGTTAAAGTGGTTCGCCAGATAAGACAGAATGGAGATGTTCTGCGCTTTTGCTTCTGCGAGGTCGGCCGGGGAAAGGCTCAGTACGCAGCTGAAGACGAAGAACATTACCGTCAGCACCATCATGATGTGGGCGAAGGCCAGAATGCGGGAGCATTTTTTCTCGGCGTCCACACCGTACTCTTCACGTTTTGCCACGGCAAAAGAGGAGATGATCGGCGAGTGGTTGAAGGAGAAAACCATGACCGGGATCGCCAGCCACAGAGTCATCCACAGGCCGTTGCCGGTGGACGCTGCGCTATCAAAAGACAGGGTTTCGAACGCTGCGCCGCTCCACTGCGGGATCAGGTACAGCGCCAGCAGCATCAGAGCGATAACGAACGGGAATACCAGGATGCTCATCGCCTTCACGATCATCTGCTCGCCGAAGCGCACGATAGTCATCATGCCGACAATCAGGATCAGCGACAGAATAGCGCGCGGCGGCGGGGTCATCATCAACTGGTGGGTCATGAAGGTTTCCACCGTGTTGGTGATTGCCACGCTATACACCAGCAGGATCGGGTAGATGGCGAAGAAGTAGAGCACGGTGATCAGCGCGCCAGCTTTGATACCGAAGTGTTCTTCCACGACTTCTGTAATATCTTCGCCCGGATTTTTACCGGAAAGCACGAAGCGGGTCAGGCCACGGTGCGCAAAGAAGGTCATTGGGAAAGCGATAATCGCCATGATAATCAGCGGCAGCATACCGCCAACGCCTGCGTTGATGGGCAGGAACAATACGCCCGCGCCAATCGCCGTGCCGTAAAGGCCCAGCATCCACATGGTGTCTGTTTTACGCCATGTACTCTGCGCTTTTGCAGAGGTAATGGTGCTGGTTTGAGTGGTTTCCATCTGTTTCTCCTGAGGGATCTAAAGTCATTTTTCTGGTCAAATACAATGCAAAACAACAAATCGGTAACATAAAATTCGTTTCGTAAGCGTTTTTTTATAATTTTTGCCCGTAACTATTTTCGCCGCGAAAGATACATTTATGTTATGAATGCATCAGTGATCGCGATCCCAATTACAATAATCTACTTCTTATGTGAGGTTATTTAGACCTTCGAACTGCCATTTTTTACCCACATAGAGTTTATGGGCGCGAAGGCTACCATCTGTAGCACGCAAAATGAAAGTCAGCGGGAAGAGTTACGCAGTTTTCGCTGTAAAAATTGATTTTGATGGGGTTTCTGCGGGCTTTAAGATAATTAAATCAAATAAGTCACCGGACGCGGCGGGCAGGGAATCGATTCATGCGGATTAAAACAGACGCAAGCGATAAGGGCGACTTATGGGTCGCCCTGGTGAGTTATTTGCAGATTTCGTAACAGGGGATGTAGGCGGAGCCGGGTAGCTTCATGCGGTGCTGGGCGACAAAGCCCTGAAGCAAATCGTCCATCCGGCGCATCATGTCGCTGTCGCCGTGAATTTTGTAGGGACCGTATTTTTCAATCGCCCGAATGCCCACTTCCTTCACGTTACCCGCGACAATACCGGAGAAGGCGCGACGCAGGTCGGCGGCCAGCACGTCAATTGGCTGATCGGGATACAGCTTCAGATTAGCCATATTTTCATGCGACGGTTCAAACGGCTGCTGAAGATCCGACGCAATGCGGATGGACCAGTTAAAGCTGTAGGCGTCGCCGGTTTCGCGACGGCACTCTTTCACCAGCGGCATCGCTTTTTTCATCTGACGGGCCACTTCGGCGGCGTCATCGATAATGATCTGATAATGACGGCCGGCCGCTTCGCCGAGGGTGCTGACGATAAACTCATCCAGCACGCGGAAGTAGTCGGCGCTCTCTTTCGGCCCGGTGAGGATCAGCGGCAGCACCTGCTCTTTGTTAGCCGGATTCATCAGAATACCGAGCAGATAAAGCAGCTCTTCCGCCGTACCCACGCCGCCGGGGAAGATGATAATGCCGTGCGCAATACGCACGAACGCTTCCAGACGTTTTTCGATATCCGGCATGATGATCAGTTCATTGACCAGCGGGTTAGGCGGCTCAGCGGCGATGATTGACGGTTCGGTCATGCCGATAAAACGTCCGTCTTTGTAGCGCTGCTGCGCGTGGCCGACCGCCGCGCCTTTCATCGGCGCTTCCATCGCGCCCGGCCCACAGCCGGTGCAAATATTCAGCTCGCGCAGCCCCAGTTGGGTGCCGACGCGACGTGCGTAGAGATACTCTTTTTCATTGATGGAGTGACCCCCCCAGCACACCACCATGCTCGGCGCTTCACCAACGTGCAGCGCGCGGGCGTTACGCAGGATCGAAAATACCAGGTTGGTGATATGGCTGGAGCTTTCAAGATCGAGGTCAGGATAGCGGACGGTATTGTGGATTTGACCGTAGACGAACAGGATATCGCGCAGAACGGCGAACAGGTTAGCCTGCAGTGAACGGATAATTTGCCCGTCCACAAACGCGTCTTCCGGCGGGTTAATCAGTTCCAGTTTGACGCCGCGCTCGCGACGCAGAATGTTGATATCAAAACTCTCAAAACGTGACAGTAACTCTTTACTGTTATCAGTCAGACTCCCTGAGTTAAGAACGGCAAGTGAACAGTTACGAAACAGTTGATAAAGGTCGCTACTGGCGGTGCGCTTAAGCATATCCACTTCCAGTTGCGATAACATATCCATTGAGCCGAGAGGGCTTACATGTGTAATCAAGTGAACTCCTTATGGGGCGAAAATCGCCGCTCCCTCTGATTACAATAGCCTCCGCACGCCCCTTTTCACAACCCGCGACCGGTGACCAGCCGCAGATATTGTGAAAAAATAACTTACTGGCGCACCAGCCTGCCGGTGGCGGGCGTAAAGTGTGTGTTACTGCGCCACGGGTTAATGTCCAGCCCGCCGCGACGGGTGTAGCGGGCATAAACGCTTAATGACTCCGGCTGGCAGAAACGCTGGATATCGTTAAAAATGCGCTCTACGCACTGCTCGTGAAATTCGTTGTGATGGCGGAAAGAAACCAGATAGCGCAGCAGCTTTTCACGGTTAATCGCCGGGCCGCGATACTGAATTTGCACTGAACCCCAGTCGGGCTGATGGGTGATGAGGCAGTTCGATTTCAGCAGATGGCTGACCAGCGTCTCTTCAACCACCTCGTCCTCTGCCGCATCCGCGAGGTAATCGGCATTAAACTGATAGTTATCAATATCGATATCCTGATCGTCAATGCAAATGCCATTGAACGCGGCGATGGGCTGGCCTTCCAGCTCGCTTAGCCGGTAAAGATCGACCCGCACTTCACCCTGTGCGCAGGCGCTTAAGTCGCGCTGTAAGGTTTCGCGAACGTCGTCCCAGCTGGCAAAGCGCGTCTGGTTGAAGCTGTTCAGGTACAGCTTGAAACTTTTTGACTCCACCAGCCTGGTGCTGGCGTGATCGAGCTCCACCTGGCCGACCGCCACCTGCGGTAGCCCTCTGGCGTTGAGCCAGGAAAGCTCGTACAGCGTCCAGATATCCGCGCCGTGGAAGGGCAGGCTGTCGGCTTTCAGCCCCAGCGGATCGCGGTTGAGACTTCTCGGCACGCCCTGAAGCAGGCTGGCATCGTAGGTATCGCGGTAGCTCGTGGCTTTACCGAGGGTCAGGCCCGCAAGCGCCTGATGGTTTTCACTGTAAGACATGTTTCACCGTTATAAAGCAGGTACACTATGGCGCAAGTGTATCCTGGCAGACCGAAAGAGAGAAATCAGTGGACTCACAGACCGCACAAGCGCTGGGCGCGTTTACCGACCGTTACTGCGACGCATGGCGTCAGCAGCATGAAAGCTGGCCGCAGAGCGAGGAGCTACACGGCGTGGCGTCGCCCTGTATTGTTTCATCATCCAGCCACGTCGTGCTCTGGCAGCCGCAGCCGTTTACCGGCGAGCAAAACCTGGATGCGGTGGAGCGGGCGATGGATCTCATCATCCAGCCCGCCGTTCACGCTTTTTACACCACGCAGTACGCCGGGGATATGCCCGCACGCTTCGGCACGCAGGCGTTAATGCTGCTCCAGACCTGGAGCGAAGACGATTTTCGCCGCGTTCAGGAAAACCTGATTGGTCATCTGGTGACGCAGAAACGCCTTAAGCTTGCTCCAACGCTGTTTATTGCCACGCTGGACAGCGAGCTGGACGTCATTTCGGTCTGCAATCTGAGCGGGGAAGTGATCCAGGAAACGCTGGGAACGCGTAAACGTAGCGTCCTTGCCCCTTCGCTTGCGGAATTCCTTACCCGCCTGGAACCGATTTTGTAATCCATTGCCCTTATGCTCTTGTAAGAGATCTCTCACAAAGCCTGTGAGAGATCGCCAGCGCGTTCATGCGAATTGTCTAATCGCAATCTTTGAGAATCTCTTATAAATCAATAAAATGATTTGTATAGTCATACTTTCGGAACGACCTTTACTTAAGACATTGGCTTAAGGCTGGTTGTAAGACTGACAGGAATAGACGATTCTATGTTCGCCGACAGGGAGTGGCGTTAAGAAGTGATTATCAGGATGATGACGCTTCGCAGGGATACACCAGGACGGTGCTTCAGGGAAGGCTTCAGGATGAAGTTAAGGGATATGCAGGAAGCATAGCAAGGACACCTCCAGGACGGAGAACGTGAGTCGGTCAGGATGTCCGACGGGTCAGGATGGCCAGGAACGCTTAGGGAACAAGTGTAATCACATCGGGGTGGTGTGTTGCAGGATGCGCTGTTTAAGGATGAACGGGTCAGGAGACCCACAGGAAAAGTTGTCACGGATGAGCAGGGAGCATCAAAAAAAGTAGCGGGACGGCTGCGAAACGAATCGGGGGCACTGTTTTTACAGTGCCCCCTTTTTTTGTTTCCCGCAAACAAATGCTATTCTTCGCGCCAGTTTTCTTTTGTTGAGGTTTCTATGACACTCCACGATAGCGTGCGCGAGCAGCTTGGCATCATTGAAGCGCTGCTGCGCCATCACCACCACTGGCAGAGCGCCGCCCCGGACGCCAGCGTTTTTGACAGTACCCAGCCGTTTTGCATGGATACCCTGGAACCGCTGGAATGGCTTCAGTGGGTGCTGATCCCCCGGATGCACGCGCTGCTCGACAGCGGACAGCCGCTGCCGCAGAGTTTTGCCATCGCGCCGTACTACGAAATCGCCCTTGATGCCGCACATCCGATGCGCGAGCACATTTTGCCCACGCTACAGCAACTGGACGCTTTTTTTGCGGACGAAGAGGCCTGATGCTGGAAATCATTTATCAGGACGAATGGCTGGTGGCGGTAAATAAACCGTCCGGCTGGCTGGTGCATCGTAGCTGGCTGGATCGCGATGAAAAAGTGGTGGTCATGCAGACCGTGCGCGACCAGATTGGTCAGCATGTTTTTACCGCCCATCGCCTGGATCGCCCTACCTCCGGCGTGCTGTTAATGGGCCTGTCGAGCGAGGCGGGCCGCCTGCTGTCGCAGCAGTTTGAGCAGCACCAGATGCAAAAACGCTATCATGCGATTGTGCGCGGCTGGCTGACGGATGACGCGCTGCTGGACTACCCGCTGGTGGAAGAGCTGGACAAGATTGCCGATAAATACGCCCGCGAAAATAAAGATCCGCAGCCTGCGGTCACGCATTATCGGGGGCTTGCCACCGCCGAACTGCCGGTGGCGACCGGGCGCTATCCGACTACCCGCTATTCCCTGGTGGAAATGGAGCCGAAAACCGGGCGTAAGCATCAGCTTCGTCGCCATATGGCCCATCTGCGCCACCCTATTATCGGCGACAGCAAGCACGGCGATCTGCGGCAGAACCGCAGCGCGGCAGAACATTTTGGCTGCCAGCGCCTGATGCTGCACGCCAGTCAGCTTACGCTGACGCACCCGTTTACCGGGCAGCCGCTGGTGTTGCAGGCCGGGCTGGACCCGGTCTGGATGAACGCGCTGACCCATTTCGGCTGGCGTCATCTTCTCCCCGATAATGAAAGGGTTGAGTTTCCGTCAGACTGCGGCCAGGATAACGGCACCGACGCATAATCAGGAAGTGAAGTAATGGCTGAGATTGGCATTTTTGTAGGCACCATGTACGGAAACGCGCTGCTGGTCGCGGAAGAGGCGGAAGCCATCCTTAACGCGCAGGGCCACCACGCCAGAGTTTTTGAAGATCCGCAGCTGGCGGACTGGGAACCCTATAAAGAGGGCTACGCGCTGGTGGTGACCTCCACCACCGGTCAGGGCGAACTGCCGGACAGCATTGTGCCGTTATATCAGGGTATCCACGATAAGCTCGGCTATCAGCCTGAATTACGTTACGGAGTGATTGCGCTCGGCGACAGTACCTACTCCCACTTCTGCGGCGGCGGCAAGAAATTTGATGCGTTACTTCAGGAACAGCACGGTCAGCGTATCGGCGAAGTGCTGCTGATTGATGCCAGCGAAGATCCTGAGCCAGAGACGGTTTCCAGCCCGTGGGTGGAGCAGTGGGGCGCACTCATCAAATAAAGGGGCGGCCCTTCTCCCGCGCGCTTGCCCGTAAGCCGGTCATCACGAACCGGCTTTATTTTATGCTGGCTGAGGCAATTTCACGTCGGTGACAACCATGTAAAAAACAGGATTTTTGGCGGGCCTTTTCACCGCGTCAAGAGAGCTGTTTCACACTCCTGCAATGCCGTTCCTGCTGTCCACCCTTTAATCGCTATCGATTTTCATTTCCGTGAAGCACCGCCCACTGCGTTGTGCTAACGCCATAAATCCCTGTGCGCGCCCGTGTTAATGCTGTGCTCATGCACGGTGAGGGCGCATACCTCTCTTCTTATACTTTTCCTGTCAGTCAAAAAAGACGCAGTACGCCGGGCATTAACGACCCAATGTAAAAAAACTGCGAAAACATCAACACGTCATTCTGATTACCCTACGGTTGTGCTGTTCAGAATGAACGTAGCTACGGGCTATGATTCAGGAGTACAACAATGAGTTCATTAAGCAATACGGCGAGCGCCGCTGAAAAGCGGACTAACGCGCGCTACTGGATTGTGGTGATGCTGTTTATCGTCACTTCCTTCAACTACGGCGACCGTGCCACCCTGTCGATTGCCGGGTCCGAAATGGCAAAGGATATCGGGCTGGACCCGGTTGGGATGGGATACGTTTTCTCTGCCTTTTCCTGGGCCTATGTCATAGGCCAGATCCCTGGCGGTTGGCTGCTTGACCGCTTCGGCTCAAAACGCGTCTATTTCTGGTCGATCTTCATCTGGTCACTGTTTACCCTGTTACAAGGGTTCGTGGATATCTTCAGCGGCTTCGGCATCATCGTTGCGCTGTTTACCCTGCGCTTCCTCGTCGGCCTCGCTGAATCGCCTTCCTTCCCCGGCAACAGTCGCATCGTCGCGGCGTGGTTCCCGGCGCAGGAGAGGGGAACGGCCGTCGCCATCTTCAACTCCGCGCAGTATTTTGCCACCGTTATTTTCGCCCCGATTATGGGCTGGTTAACGCATGAAGTGGGCTGGTCACACGTCTTCTTCTTTATGGGCGGGCTGGGGATCATCATCAGTTTCATCTGGCTTAAAGTGATCTATGAGCCGAATCAGCACCCGGGCGTGAACAAAAAAGAGCTGGAGTACATTGCCGAAGGCGGCGCGCTGATCAATATGGATCAGAAGAAAGATCAGCAAAAAGTGCCGATGAGCGTCAAGTGGGGGCAGATCAAGCAGTTGATCGGTTCGCGGATGATGATCGGGATTTATCTCGGCCAGTACTGCATTAACGCGCTGACCTACTTCTTTATCACCTGGTTCCCGGTGTATCTGGTGCAGGCGCGCGGCATGTCAATTCTGAAAGCGGGCTTTGTGGCGTCGGTTCCGGCCATCTGTGGCTTCGTCGGCGGCGTGCTGGGCGGGATCATTTCCGACTGGCTGATGCGGCGCACCGGCTCGCTCAATATCGCCCGTAAAACCCCGATTGTGCTGGGGATGATGCTCTCCATGGTAATGGTGTTCTGTAACTACGTGAGCGCCGAGTGGATGATTATCGGCTTTATGGCGATGGCCTTCTTCGGTAAAGGCATTGGCGCGCTGGGCTGGGCAGTGATGGCGGATACCGCGCCGAAAGAAATCAGCGGTCTGTCCGGTGGGCTGTTCAATATGTTCGGTAACATCTCCGGCATCGTGACGCCTATCGCTATCGGTTACATCGTCGGCACTACTGGCTCCTTTAACGGGGCACTGATTTACGTCGGTATCCACGCGCTGGTGGCGGTACTCAGCTATCTGGTGCTGGTCGGCGATATCAAACGTGTTGAACTTAAACCTGTAGCAGGACGGTAAACATGACCACGCAATCCAGCCCCATTATTACTGACATGAAGGTCATTCCGGTGGCCGGTCATGACAGTATGCTGCTGAATATCGGCGGCGCACATAACGCTTACTTCACCCGTAACATCGTCGTGCTCACCGACAGCGCCGGTAATACCGGCGTAGGTGAAGCGCCCGGCGGCGAGGTGATCCTCAAAACGCTGACCGACGCCATCCCGATGGTCATCGGTCAGGAAATTGCCCGCTTAAACCAGGTGGTACAGCGGGTTCATAAAGGCAACCAGGCCGCGGACTTCGACACCTTCGGCAAAGGTGCCTGGACCTTCGAACTGCGGGTGAATGCCGTCGCCGCGCTGGAAGCGGCGCTGCTCGATCTGCTCGGTAAAACCCTGAACGTGCCGGTCTGTGAATTGCTGGGACCGGGCAAACAGCGCGATGCGGTTACGGTGCTCGGCTACCTGTTCTACGTCGGTGACCGTACTAAAACCGATTTGCCGTATCTGGAGACCACGCCAGGCCAGCACGACTGGTATCACCTGCGCCATCAGGAAGCGCTGAACAGCGAGGCGGTCGTGCGGCTGGCGGAAGCCTCGCAGGACCGCTATGGCTTCAGGGACTTTAAGCTGAAAGGTGGCGTGCTGCCGGGCGAGCAGGAAATCGACACCGCCCGCGCGCTGAAGAAACGCTTCCCGGACGCGCGCATTACCGTGGACCCTAACGGCGCCTGGCTGCTTGATGAAGCCATCGCATTGTGCAAAGGGCTGAATGACGTGCTGACCTACGCGGAAGATCCGTGCGGAGCCGAGCAGGGCTTCTCCGGGCGCGAAGTGATGAGCGAGTTCCGCCGCGCCACCGGCCTGCCGGTCGCCACCAACATGATCGCCACCAACTGGCGTGAAATGGGCCATGCGGTGATGCTGAACGCGGTCGATATCCCCCTGGCCGACCCGCATTTCTGGACGCTCTCCGGCGCGGTACGCGTGGCGCAACTGTGCGACGACTGGGGGCTGACCTGGGGCTGCCACTCCAACAACCACTTTGATATTTCGCTGGCGATGTTTACTCACGTCGGCGCGGCGGCTCCGGGCACGCCGACCGCCATCGATACCCACTGGATCTGGCAGGAGGGCGATGCGCGCCTGACTAAAAATCCGCTGGAAATTAAAGACGGCAAAATTGCCGTCCCGGACGCGCCAGGTCTTGGTGTGGAGCTTGACTGGGATCAGGTGCAGCGTGCGCATGAAGCGTACAAAAAGCTGCCAGGCGGTGCGCGTAACGACGCAGGCCCGATGCAGTATCTGATCCCCGGCTGGACATTTGACCGTAAACGTCCTGTTTTCGGCCGTCACTGATAAAAGGATGAACGAATGACAACGCAAACTTCTACTCCCGTTGTGACCTCCATGCAGGTGATCCCGGTTGCCGGGCACGACAGTATGCTGATGAATTTAAGCGGTGCCCATGCGCCTTTCTTTACCCGCAATATCGTCATCATTAAAGACAATTCAGGGCATACCGGGGTGGGTGAAATCCCCGGCGGTGAAAAAATTCGCCAGACGCTGGAAGATGCCGCCAAACTGGTGACGGGCAAAACGCTCGGCGAGTACAAAAATACTTTAAACGCCGTGCGCAATACTTTTGCCGACCGCGATGCGGGCGGGCGCGGACTGCAAACCTTTGACCTGCGCACCACCATTCACGTCGTCACCGGTATTGAAGCGGCGCTGCTGGATTTGCTCGGTCAGCACCTCGGCGTGAACGTGGCCTCGCTGCTCGGCGACGGTCAGCAGCGTAGCGAAGTGGAAATGCTCGGCTACCTGTTCTTCGTCGGCAACCGCAAAGCGACGCCGCTGGAGTACCAGAGCCAGCCGGATGAAAAGTGCGACTGGTATCGTCTGCGTCATGACGAAGCGATGACCCCGGATGCGGTAGTGCGTCTGGCGGAAGCAGCATATGAAAAATACGGCTTCAACGATTTCAAACTGAAAGGCGGCGTGCTGGCGGGCGAGGAAGAAGCCGAATCGATCGTCGCGCTGGCAAAACGTTTCCCGCAGGCGCGCGTAACGCTCGATCCGAACGGCGCATGGTCGCTCAACGAAGCGATCGGCATCGGCAAATACCTGAAAGGAACGCTGGCCTATGCGGAAGATCCGTGCGGAGCCGAGCAGGGCTTCTCCGGTCGCGAAGTGATGGCTGAATTCCGTCGCGCCACCGGTCTGCCGACCGCCACCAATATGATCGCCACCGACTGGCGGCAGATGGGCCACACGCTGTCCCTGCAATCGGTCGATATTCCGCTGGCGGATCCGCACTTCTGGACCATGCAGGGATCGGTGCGCGTGGCGCAGATGTGCCACGAATTCGGCCTGACATGGGGCTCTCACTCCAATAACCACTTTGATATTTCGCTGGCGATGTTTACCCATGTAGCCGCCGCCGCGCCGGGCAAGGTGACCGCTATCGATACCCACTGGATCTGGCAGGAAGGCAACCAGCGCCTGACCAGACAGCCGTTTGAAATTAAAGGCGGCATGGTGCAGGTGCCGACCACGCCGGGTCTGGGCGTTGAACTGGATATGGATCGGGTAATGAAAGCCCATGAGCTGTACCAGAAACACGGACTGGGCGCGCGCGACGATGCGATGGGAATGCAGTACCTGATCCCGAACTGGACGTTTGATAACAAGCGCCCCTGCATGGTGCGTTGACACGGTGCCGGTTCCTGCGCGAACCGGCATTTTTTTCCCTCCTTCGGATGTATGCTCACAGCAGTTAACACGCGTAAGGACAGCCTATGAAAATTGTTATCGCACCTGATTCATACAAGGAAAGTCTGAGCGCCTTAGAGGTGGCGACCGCGATAGAACAGGGATTCAGCGAAATCTTCCCTGACGCGCAGTATGTGAAACTGCCGCTGGCAGACGGCGGGGAGGGCACCGTTGAAGCGATGGTCGCCGCCACGGAAGGACGAATAATTCATGTGAATGTGACCGGGCCGCTTGGCGAGCCGGTGAATGGCTTTTACGGCATTTCCGCCGACGAGCAGAGCGCCTTTATTGAAATGGCGGCGGCAAGCGGTCTGGAGCTGGTGCCTTCTGCCCGGCGCAATCCGCTGCAAACCACTTCCTGGGGCACCGGGGAGCTGATCCGTCACGCGCTGGATGCCGGTGCCCGGCATATCATCATCGGCATTGGCGGCAGCGCGACAAACGATGGCGGAGCCGGAATGGTGCAGGCGCTGGGGGCGAAACTGCTCGATGAACAGGATACGCAAATCGCCCAGGGCGGCGGGGCGCTGGAGACACTGGTGCGGATAGATATCAGCGCGCTGGACCCGCGTCTGGCGGAATGCCGGATTGAAGTGGCCTGCGACGTGACCAATACCCTGACCGGCGAAAAAGGTGCGACGGCGGTTTTCGGCCCGCAGAAAGGCGCGACGAAGACGATGATCCCCCGGCTGGATGGCGCGCTGGAGCACTTCGCGCAGATTATCGCCCGCGATCTGGATATTCAGGTGCTGGATCTGGCGGGCGGCGGTGCGGCTGGCGGCATGGGCGCGGCGCTGTACGCGTTTTGCGGCGCGCAACTGCGTCAGGGCATTGAAATTGTTACCGACGCGCTGAAGCTGGACCAGCAGGTTGCGGATGCGGATTTAGTGATCACCGGCGAAGGGCGCATCGACAGTCAGACCATTCACGGCAAAGTCCCGGTGGGCGTCGCCCGGATAGCAAAACGCTATAACAAACCGGTGATCGGCATTGCCGGAAGCCTGACGGCTGACGTCGGCGTGGTTCATGAACACGGACTGGATGCGGTATTTAGCGTGCTGTACACCATTTGCACGCTGGAAGAGGCGCTGGATAACGCGGGTGAAAACGTGCGCATGAGCGCACGCAATATTGCCGCCGTGCTGAAAGCCGGGCAAAGCCTGGCATAATGCTTTCAGGCCGGATCATCCTCCGGCCTTTTCGCAAGTTTAACCCCGGGCGAGATGCGCGCCCGCTTCCCGCGTCACATTGTCGATTTCATCTACCAGCTCCAGCAGTTCCGGCTCCAGCTCATCAGCGGGCGTGCCGCTGCGTAACTGTTGTTCAATTAACTGACAGAGGTTTTTCAGGCACGGCACCCCGCTGTAGCCGCAGCTACCATGCAGTTTATGAATAATATCCACCAGGCTGTCGCTGCTTTCGCCCGCAAGCTGTTGCTCCACGCGGGCGCGAACTTCCGGCAGGAATTGCACCAGCATCTGAAGCATCTCACGGGCGAGATCCGCTTTGCCCGCCGCCTGGCGCAGGGCCAGATCCCAGTCCAGAGTGGCGTTCTGATTCACAGGGATCTCTACCGCTTCGGGCCGATTCACCGCCATCTGCGGACCGGGCTTATAGCGCAGCAGCATGTTATGCAGCTTATTCTCTTCAATGGGCTTCGCCAGATAGTCATTCATCCCTGCGCCGAGCAGTTTCTCTTTTTGCCCGGCCATCGCGTGCGCGGTCACGGCCACAATCGGCGTTTGCTGCTGGTGAGGAATTTGACGAATTAATTCGCAGGCGCGAATGCCGTCCATTTCCGGCATCTGAATATCCATCAGAATCGCATCAAACTGCATCTGCTTCGCGCGGTTGACCGCTTCCTGCCCGCTATCGCACAGTTCTACGTGCAGCACCAGATCGTCGAGAAGCGCGCCAATCAGCTTCAGGTTGGCGGGATTATCGTCCACCGCCATCACCGACATCGCCAGCTTGTTATCGTCAGCCAGCGGCGGCGGGACGTTGCTGATGCGGCAAAACTCCGTCAGCGCGGGCAGCAGCCGCACCGGGGTTAATGGCTTGAGCAGGCAGGCCGCCGCGCCGTCCTGCTTCAGCGCCTCCGCATTCACCTGCGCATGGCACGGCAGCGCCAGCAGCAGATAGTCAGTCATCGCCCGCGCTCGCACCAGTTTTTCCTGATGCATACTCAGTTCGCGCACCGCCACCGGCACGCCGATCAGCAGAATATCGTAGCGATCCTCCGGCAGTGCGGCGAGGGTCGGGCTGTAAATCACGTCCAGCGGCGTGGTCGTCAGTAAATCAAGAGTCGATTGCGCGGCGGTGGCGTTCGCCTCAACGTAAGCCAGGCGTTTACCGATCAGGCACTGGGTCATCGGCCCTTCCGAAATAACGTTCGGATTGAGGTCCAGGCTCAGGTGGAACCAGAACGTGGAGCCGCGATTCGGCTGGCTGTGGAACGAAATATCGCCGCCCATTTCGTTGACCAGACGCTGGGTGATAGCCAGTCCCAGCCCCGTGCCGCCGTGGCGACGGGAGATGCTGGCGTCGGCCTGACGAAAGGCCTGGAACAGCCGCGACTGGTCAGCCTCCGGGATGCCGATCCCGGTATCGCGGATCTGCACCTCGAGCTGGACGTTGGTATGACTGAGCGCGCGCTTATCGACCACAATGTCGATATTTCCATGCTCGGTAAATTTAATCGCATTCCCCAGCAGATTGGTAATGACCTGCTGAAGACGCAGCGGATCGCCGATAACGTTATCCGGCACGTCATTTTTAATGTTCAGCGTCAGCTCAAGACCTTTATCGTGCGCCGCTTGCGCCAGCAGCGTCACCACTTCATCCAGCAGGCTGCGCAGCGGGAACGGAATGCTCTCCAGCAGAAGCTTACCGGCCTCCAGTTTGGAGAAGTCCAGCACGTCATTAATGATGGTCAGCAGGTTATTGGCAGAGCGCTCGATGGTATTGAGGTGATCGCGCTGGGTCGGATTGAGCTCGGTTTTCAGCGTCAGACGGGTAAAGCCAATCACCCCGTTCAGCGGCGTGCGCAGCTCGTGCGACATATTGGCGAGGAATTCGGATTTAATGCGCGCCGCTTCCTGAGCGCGTTTTTTCGCCAGACCCAGTTCGACGTTCTGGATCTCCATCTGCTCAAGGGTTTCGCGCAAATCAGAGGTTGCCTGATCGACGTTGTGCTGCATCTCTTCGTGGTAGGCCGCCAGCGACATCGCCATCGAGTTGATGCCGTTTTTCAGCATATCCAGCTCGCCCAGCATAAAACCTTCCACCCGGCTATCAAGCTGCCCGCGACGAATACGGTCAACGGTATTCACCATATTGCGGATCGGGCTGGTCACGTCACGCATTAACCGCCAGCCGAACACCAGCGCGATACCGATGCAGAACAGCATCATCAGGGTGGAAATAATAATTTCCTGATACTGCTGAAGCCGTACCGATTTTAAATCCAGCTCCAGCGCCACGTAACCGAGCATATTGTCCGGCGCTTTGGCGTCGGAGGTGGCGGATTCATCGGGTGAATAGCTTTCTGACAAAATGGGCGTGCGCAGGATCATCATATCCCCTGAGCGGACGACTTTCAGGCGACGCGGCCAGGCTTCGTCATTGGACAGGCGCAGCACGTCAGGGTCAAGATGATAATTTGAGGTCACAAACAGCCGATTGTGTTCATCATAGACCGAAATCGCCCGTACAATATCGGAGTGGCGGCGGTGCAGAACGCTGATTAACTGCACGAGCGATTCGCGGTTTTGCAGATTCATCCCGTATTCGCTGGAGACGGCCAGCGGTTCAATAATGCTGGCTCCGGCATCTTCAAGCTGGCGCTGTAGATCGTTATAACGATGGACAACAAAGAAGATACTGAGCAGCAAACCGATTAGCACGGTAGGGGCCAGGATCAAAATCATCATGCGAGCACGCAGGCTGTAGTTGGTCATGGAGTTCCGTTATGGGACAATTAGAGTCATTCTGTATGATTGAGAAAATTCTCGACGATGGCGCAATTCTACTCTGCAAAACGACGCGTGACGACGCGTCAGATCATAACCGTGACGGTAAATGACCTCGATCCTTTCGGCCAGGGCGTTGCCCGCCATCATGGAAAAGCGTTATTCATTGCGGGCCTGCTGCCGCAGGAGAGCGCGGAAGTCGTTATTACCGGAGACAAAAAGCAGTATGCCCAGGCGCAGGTAAAACGTCGACTGAACGACAGCCCGGAGCGCGTTACCCCACGCTGCCCGCATTTTGGCATCTGCGGTGGCTGTCAGCAGCAGCACGCCAGCGTTCCGCTTCAGCAGCGCAGCAAGCAAGCGGCGCTTTCCCGACTGATGAAGCGTGAGGTGGATGAAATCATTGCCGCCGAGCCGTGGGGTTACCGCCGCCGCGCGCGGCTGAGTCTGAATTATCAGCCGAAAACCCAGCGCTTACAGATGGGGTTTCGTAAAATCAGCGCCAGCGATATCGTGGATATACATCAGTGCCCCGTTTTGGTGCCCCGTCTTGAAGCATTACTTCCGGCCCTGCGTGAGTGTCTCACCGATTTAAAAAGCGCACGTCATCTGGGGCATGTGGAACTGGTGCTGGCCGACAACGGCCCGCTGATGATCCTGCGCCATACAGCGCCGCTTCCTGTTGCCGATAAAGAAAAACTGGAACGCTTTTCGCATTCTCACGACCTTGCGCTGTACCTTGCGCCGCAAAGCGAGATACTGGAACCCTTAACGGCGAATCAGCCCTGGTATCAGTCCGGCGGACTACGCTTAGCGTTTAGCCCGCGCGATTTTATTCAGGTCAACGATGCGGTGAATCAGCAAATGGTGGCGACCGCGCTGGCATGGCTGGATGTGAAGCCTGACGACCGGGTGCTGGATCTGTTCTGCGGAATGGGGAATTTTACGCTACCTTTGGCGCAGCGGGCGGCAAGCGTGGTGGGCGTAGAAGGCGTGGCAGCGCTGGTGGCGAAAGGTCAGCAGAATGCCGCACAAAATGAATTGCATAATGTAACGTTTTTTCATGAGAATCTTGAAGAGGATGTTACGCAACAGCCGTGGGCACAGCACGGATTTGATAAAATACTGCTCGACCCGGCCCGCGCCGGTGCGCCGGGAGTAATGCAGCATATAATAAAATTAGCCCCGGAACGGGTGGTTTACGTTTCCTGTAACCCGGCGACGCTTGCGCGAGACAGCGAAGCGTTGCTGGCCGCCGGATATCAAATCCAGCGGCTGGCGATGCTTGATATGTTCCCGCATACGGGGCATCTGGAATCAATGGTGTTATTTGAGCGCCAATAAATTGTAGCGGCTTGCTGAATCCGGCAGGCCCGGTCCCTGAAAGGAGAGGACGATGGTTGCGGTAAGAAGTTCACATATTAATAAAGCGGGCGAGTTTGACCCGAAAAAATGGATCGGCAGTCTGGGCATTTCCAGCCAGCAGTCGTGTGAACGCTTAACCGAGACCTGGGCCTACTGTCGCGAGCAGACGCAGGGCCATCCTGATGCCGACCTGTTACTGTGGCGCGGCGTGGAGATGGTCGAAATCCTCTCCATGCTGAGCATGGACATCGATACCCTGCGCGCGGCGCTGCTGTTCCCGCTGGCAGACAGCAACGTGGTTAGCGAAGAGGCGCTTGAGGACGCGGTGGGCAAACCGGTGGTTTTACTGATCCACGGCGTGCGCGATATGGCGGCGATCCGTCAGCTCAAGGCCACCCACACCGATTCCGTCTCGTCCGAGCAGGTTGATAACGTGCGGCGGATGCTGCTGGCGATGGTCGATGATTTCCGCTGCGTGGTCATCAAACTCGCCGAGCGGGTGGCGCACCTGCGTGAAGTTAAAGACGCGCCGGAAGATGAACGCGTGCTGGCGGCCAAAGAGTGCACCAACATCTATGCGCCGCTGGCTAACCGTCTCGGCATCGGGCAGCTGAAATGGGAGCTGGAAGATTACTGCTTCCGCTATCTGCATCCGGCGGAGTACAAACGCATTGCCAAACTGCTGCACGAGCGCCGTCTCGATCGCGAGCAGTACATTGAGGAGTTCGTCGGCCATCTGCGGTCTGAAATTAAAACCGAAGGCGTGAAAGCCGAAGTCTACGGGCGACCAAAACACATCTACAGCATCTGGCGCAAAATGCAGAAAAAACATCTCGCGTTTGACGAGCTGTTTGACGTGCGCGCGGTGCGTATCGTTGCCGAGCGTCTCCAGGATTGCTACGCCGCGCTGGGGATCGTGCATACCCACTATCGCCATCTGCCGGACGAGTTCGACGACTACGTTGCCAATCCGAAACCCAACGGCTATCAGTCTATTCACACCGTCGTGCTGGGGCCGGGCGGTAAAACCGTTGAAATTCAGATCCGCACTAAGCAGATGCACGAAGATGCTGAACTGGGCGTTGCCGCGCACTGGAAGTACAAAGAAGGGACCGTGGCGGGCGGCGCGCGTTCCGGGCATGAAGATCGTATCGCCTGGCTGCGCAAGCTGATTGCCTGGCAGGAAGAAATGGCGGACTCCGGCGAAATGCTCGACGAAGTGCGCAGCCAGGTCTTTGACGACCGGGTGTACGTCTTTACGCCGAAAGGTGACGTGGTGGATTTGCCCGCTGGCTCCACGCCGCTGGATTTTGCCTATCACATCCACAGCGATGTCGGTCACCGCTGCATCGGGGCCAAGATCAGCGGCCGTATTGTGCCGTTTACCTATCAGTTGCAGATGGGCGATCAGATCGAAATCATCACCCAGAAGCAGCCGAATCCAAGCCGCGACTGGCTGAATCCGAACCTCGGCTATGTCACCACCAGCCGTGGGCGCGCCAAGATCCACAACTGGTTCCGCAAACAGGATCGTGACAAAAACATCCTTGCGGGACGGCAGATCCTCGATGATGAGCTCGAGCATCTGGGTATCAGCCTGAAAGAGGCGGAGAAATTCCTCCTGCCGCGCTATAACTTCAATGAAATCGAGGAGTTACTGGCGGCCATCGGCGGCGGCGATATTCGTCTCAACCAGATGGTTAACTTTCTGCAATCGCAGTTTAATAAACCGAGCGCCGCCGAGCAGGACGCGGCGGCCCTGAAGCAGCTCCAGCAAAAAACCTATGCGCCGCCGAATCGCAGCAGTAAAGACGACGGACGGGTCGTTGTTGAGGGCGTGGGCAATCTGATGCATCACATTGCCCGCTGCTGCCAGCCGATTCCTGGCGATGAAATTGTTGGCTTCATCACCCAGGGGCGCGGAATTTCCGTCCATCGCGCCGACTGCGATCAGCTTGCCGAACTGCAAACCCATGCGCCGGAACGTATCGTCGATGCCGTCTGGGGCGAAAGCTACTCGGCGGGTTACTCGCTGGTGGTGCGCGTCACCGCTAACGATCGCAGCGGCCTGCTGCGCGACATCACCACCATTCTGGCGAATGAGAAGGTGAATGTGCTGGGCGTTGCCAGCCGCAGCGATACCAAACAGCAGCTTGCCAACATCGACATGACCATCGAAATCTATAACCTCCAGGTACTGGGCCGGGTGTTAAGCAAACTTAACCAGGTGCCGGACGTGATTGACGCCAGACGTCTGCACGGCGGCTAACGGCGGCCTTGTCTTTTTCTTCCCCCGGCTGGGCAATCCACGCCGGGGGATCTCTTTTGTTAATCAGGAAATCCTCATGACTCAAATAACCCGCCTGCTCACCATCATGCAGCGTCTGCGTGACCCGCAAAACGGCTGTCCGTGGGACAAAGAGCAGACCTTCGCCACCATCGCGCCTTATACCCTCGAAGAAACCTATGAAGTGCTGGATGCCATCGCGCGCGAAGATTTTGACGATCTGCGCGGCGAGCTGGGCGACCTGCTGTTTCAGGTGGTGTTTTATGCGCAGATGGCGCAGGAAGAAGGGCGTTTTGATTTTAACGATATCTGCGCTGCCATTAGCGACAAGCTGGAACGTCGCCATCCGCATATTTTTGGCGACGCCAGCGCCGAAAACAGCGAAGAGGTGCTGGTGCGCTGGGAACAAATCAAAAGCGACGAGCGGGCGCAGAAAGCGCAGCACTCCGCGCTGGACGATATTCCGCACAGCTTCCCGGCCCTGATGCGCGCGCATAAAATTCAGAAGCGTTGCTCGGCGGTAGGCTTTGACTGGACCTCTCTCGGCCCGGTACTGGATAAAGTCCATGAAGAAATCGACGAAGTCATGCACGAAGCGCAGCAGGCGGTGGTCGATCAACAGCGGGTGGAAGAAGAAATGGGCGATTTGCTGTTCGCCACCGTCAATCTTTCCCGTCATCTGGGCGTCAAAGCGGAGGTCGCATTGCAAAAAGCGAACCTTAAATTTGAACGCCGTTTCCGCGAAGTGGAGCGCATTGTGGCGGCGCGTGGCCTCGAAATGACCGGGGTTGACCTCGAAACGATGGAAGAAGTCTGGCAGCAGGTAAAACGCCAGGAATATGATCTCTAACGATTTTCGTGTCGAGCGGCGTTTTGTGCGATTTTTTAAATAACAAGCGCTTGATTTGCGTCAAAAACATTTCGCCAAAAGTGGCTATTTTCTCACTCCTTAACTTGTTGGACCTGATTGAAGAGGGGGAAGAATGAAAGTTTGTGGCGCTCGTCATGTTCCGGTATACTACTTTCCCGTCCTGGTTATTCCATCGTCTTTTAAACCTAACTTCTCAGGTTCAGCATGACAACGAACTATATTTTTGTGACCGGCGGGGTCGTTTCCTCTCTGGGTAAAGGCATTGCCGCAGCCTCCCTCGCAGCCATTTTAGAAGCCCGTGGCCTCAATGTGACCATGATGAAACTGGATCCGTACATTAACGTCGATCCGGGCACCATGAGCCCAATCCAACACGGGGAAGTGTTCGTTACTGAAGACGGCGCTGAAACCGATCTGGACCTCGGCCACTACGAGCGCTTCATCCGCACTAAAATGAGCCGCCGTAACAACTTCACCACGGGTCGCATCTATTCCGACGTTCTGCGTAAAGAGCGCCGTGGCGACTACCTGGGCGCGACCGTTCAGGTTATCCCACATATCACCAATGCCATTAAAGAGCGCGTGCTGGAAGGCGGCGAAGGGCATGACGTGGTACTGGTTGAAATCGGCGGTACGGTCGGCGATATCGAATCTCTGCCGTTCCTGGAAGCGATTCGCCAGCTGGCGGTTGATATTGGTCGTGAACACGCGCTGTTTATGCACCTCACGCTGGTGCCTTACATGGCTGCCGCAGGGGAAGTCAAAACCAAGCCGACCCAGCACTCCGTAAAAGAACTACTCTCCATCGGTATCCAGCCGGATGTCCTGATTTGCCGCTCCGACCGCGCCATTCCTGCCAATGAGCGTGCGAAAATTGCTTTGTTCTGTAACGTTCCAGAAAAAGCCGTTATTTCTCTGAAAGACGTCGATTCGATTTATAAAATTCCTGGCCTGTTGAAATCACAGGGGCTGGACGATTATATTTGTAAACGATTCAGCCTGAACTGTCAGGAAGCAAATCTGTCAGAATGGGAGCAGGTGATTTATCAGGAAGCGAATCCGGCGGGTGAAGTCAACATCGGTATGGTCGGCAAGTACATCGAACTGCCGGACGCCTACAAATCAGTGATCGAAGCGTTGAAGCACGGCGGCCTGAAAAACCGTGTGACCGTCAACATCAAGCTGATTGATTCGCAGGATGTCGAAACGCGCGGCGTGGAGATCCTCAAAGATCTGGATGCCATTCTGATCCCCGGCGGCTTTGGCTACCGTGGTGTTGAAGGCAAAATCGCCACCGCGCGTTATGCGCGTGAAAACAATATTCCGTACCTGGGCATTTGCCTGGGGATGCAGGTTGCATTGATTGAGTTTGCCCGCAACGTGGTGGGCATGGACAACGCCAACTCAACTGAATTTGTGCCAGACTGTAAGTACCCGGTTGTGGCGCTGATCACTGAATGGCGTGATGAAGAAGGCAATGTTGAAGTGCGTACCGAAAAGAGCGATCTCGGTGGCACAATGCGCCTCGGCGCACAGCAGTGTCAGCTTGGCGATGACAGCCTGGTACGCCAGCTGTACGGTACGCCGACGATTGTCGAGCGTCATCGTCATCGTTACGAAGTCAACAACATGCTGTTGAAACAAATTGAAGCTGCGGGCCTGCGCGTTGCAGGCCGTTCCGGTGATGATCAGTTAGTCGAGATCATTGAAGTGCCGAATCATCCATGGTTCGTCGCCTGTCAGTTCCACCCGGAATTTACTTCCACCCCGCGTGACGGGCATCCGCTGTTTGCAGGCTTTGTGAAAGCCGCCAGCGAGTACCAGAAGCGTCAGGCGAAGTAAAAGAGTTAGAACGGCAACGCCCCATGCGGGGCGTTGTTTGTCTGGAGTTTTAGTTTAACTTGTACTGAGGAAAACCTAATGTCCAAAATCGTTAAAGTCATCGGTCGTGAAATCATCGACTCCCGTGGTAACCCGACTGTTGAAGCCGAAGTACACCTGGAAGGTGGTTTCGTTGGTATGGCAGCTGCTCCGTCAGGTGCTTCAACGGGTTCCCGCGAAGCGCTGGAACTGCGCGATGGCGACAAATCCCGTTTCCTGGGTAAAGGCGTAACCAAAGCCGTTGGCGCGGTTAACGGCCCGATCGCTCAGGCTATCCTTGGCAAAGACGCCAAAGATCAGGCTGGCATCGACAAAATCATGATCGACCTGGATGGTACTGAAAATAAATCCAACTTCGGTGCGAACGCTATCCTGGCCGTGTCTCTGGCTAACGCCAAAGCTGCTGCTGCCGCTAAAGGCCAGCCGCTGTACGAGCACATCGCTGAACTGAACGGCACCCCGGGCAAATACTCCATGCCGGTTCCGATGATGAACATCATCAACGGTGGTGAGCACGCAGACAACAACGTTGATATTCAGGAATTCATGATTCAGCCAGTAGGCGCGAAATCCCTGAAAGAAGCTGTACGTATGGGTTCTGAAGTGTTCCACAACCTGGCTAAAGTGCTGAAAGGCAAAGGCCTGAACACTGCTGTTGGCGACGAAGGCGGCTATGCGCCGAACCTGGGTTCCAACGCTGAAGCGCTGGCTGTTATCGCTGAAGCTGTTAAAGCCGCTGGCTACGAGCTGGGCAAAGACATCACTCTGGCGATGGACTGTGCAGCATCTGAATTCTACAAAGACGGTAAATACGTTCTGGCTGGCGAAGGCAACAAAGCGTTCACCTCTGAAGAATTCACCCACTTCCTGGAAGATCTGACCAAACAGTATCCGATCGTTTCCATCGAAGATGGTCTGGACGAATCTGACTGGGCTGGCTTCGCTTACCAGACCAAAGTACTTGGCGACAAAATCCAGCTGGTTGGTGACGATCTGTTCGTAACCAACACCAAGATCCTGAAAGAAGGCATCGAAAAAGGCATCGTTAACTCCATCCTGATCAAATTCAACCAGATCGGTTCTCTGACCGAAACTCTGGCTGCAATCAAGATGGCGAAAGACGCTGGCTACACCGCTGTCATCTCTCACCGTTCTGGTGAAACTGAAGATGCCACCATCGCTGACCTGGCTGTGGGCACCGCTGCTGGCCAGATCAAAACCGGTTCCATGAGCCGTTCTGACCGCGTTGCTAAATACAACCAGCTGATTCGTATCGAAGAAGCGCTGGGCGCGAAAGCACCGTACAACGGTCGTAAAGAGATCAAAGGCCAGGCATAATCGTCTGCTCTTAAGCTCTTAATAAAAAACCCGCTTCGGCGGGTTTTTTTATGCCTACAGCAGCAGGGGCAGCGTCGCGCTGGCGGTTTGCTGGCTGGCCTCGCCATAATGCGGGTCATGGGACATTAGCGCTGAGATCACCAGTTCCACCAGCAGCATCGCGCCCACTTTGGCATTGAGCGCCCCGGCGCTGAGCGGGCCTTCAGGCCTGGCGGCTACCAGCAGAATATCGCTGAGCGACGCCAGCGGACTGCGTGGCGTATTGCTGATGACCAGCACCTGTGCACCGCTTTTACGCGCCAGTTTGACGACGTGGAGCAGGTCGCGGGTAGAGCCGGAGCTGGAAATCGCCACCACCACATCCGTCGGACCCAGCGCGGTGGCATTCATCGCCGCGCGGTGCATATCACTAAAAAGCTGTCCGGCCTTGCCGAGGCGCAGCAGCTTGTAATGCAGATAATCGCCGATAATCGCGCTGGCGGCGACACCGTAAATTTGCACGGAACGCGCCCGATGCAGCACCGCGGCGGCCTGCTCCAGCACGCTGCGATCCAGCAGCCTGGCGGTATCGCGCAACGCCTGCACCGACTCATCCACCAGCGTATCTATCTCATCGCCCTGTTCGCGCGGAGCCTGCGAACGCTGCACGTCCAGCGCCAGCGCCATTTTGAATTCGGTATAGCCCTTGCAGCCCAGCGCCCGGCACAGGCGGGTCACGCTGGCTTCGCTGGTTTCGCTCTCGCGCGCCAGTTCGGTGATGGTCATATACAGCACCCGCGCGGGATCGGCCTGCACATACTCCCCCAGCTTTTGCTGAGTGGGACTGTAGCCCGCCAGGCTTTGCCGCAGACGGAGTAGTACATTTTCATTTTCAGCCATGCCAGTTTCCTTTCACATCTTCATGCCGCTCAGTGTGGCGGAAATCGGGCCTCCGGTGCCAGTCATTTTAAAAAAGTATGATCAACCTCTGCTTTATTATTGATGATAATTTTCACTAATAAATATTTATATGGTAAAAATTTTCAACATAACAAGAGGGCGGGGAACATGACACTATTTAGCGGAGCCTCCTCCGGGGGCTGGTTTGAGAAAGCACAGCGGTTTGGCAAGTCCTTTATGCTGCCCATCGCCGTCCTTCCGGCGGCGGGTCTGCTGCTTGGCATCGGCGGCGCGTTGTCGAATCCGAATACTCTGACGGCATATCCCTTTTTAGACGTCGGCTGGCTACAGGCGATCTTCACTATCATGAGCAGCGCGGGCGCTATTGTCTTCGCCAACCTGTCGGTGCTGTTTGCGGTGGGCGTGGCGGTGGGGCTGGCTAAAACCGATAAGGGAACGGCGGGACTGGCGGCGCTGCTGGCTTTCCTGGTGATGAATGCCACCATTAATGCGCTACTGACGCTAAGCGGCGAGCTGGCGCAGAGTAATCCGGGCGCGGCAGGGCAGGGAATGGTGCTCGGCGTACAGACGCTGGAGACCGGCGTTTTTGGCGGCGTGGTGATCGGCCTCGTCACCTGCGCGCTGCATCACCGATTTAATAAAATCGCGCTGCCGCAGTTCCTCGGCTTTTTCGGTGGCTCGCGGTTTGTACCCATTATCAGCTCGCTGGCGGCGATTGTGGTCGGGGCGCTGATGACCGTTATCTGGCCACATTTCCAGAAGCTGATTTTTGGCCTCGGCGGTCTGGTGGATGCGACCGGTTATCTGGGCACGCTGCTGTACGGTTTTATCCTGCGGATGCTTGGCCCGTTCGGGCTGCACCATATCTTTTACCTGCCATTCTGGACCACTGCGCTTGGCGGCAGTGAAATCGTCAACGGACAGCTGGTGGAAGGCACCCAGCGTATTTTCTTCGCCCAGCTTGCCGATCCGAGCACCCAACAGTTTTACGCTGGCACCTCGCGTTTTATGTCGGGTCGCTTTATCACCATGATGTTCGGCCTGATCGGCGCGTGCCTGGCGATGTATCATACCGCCAAACCGGAGAATAAAAAGCGCGTGGCCGGGTTACTGCTTTCAGCGGCGCTCACCTCCTTTTTAACCGGCATTACCGAACCCATTGAGTTCTCATTTCTGTTTGTCGCACCGGTGCTGTATGTCATTCATGCGTTCTTTGACGGACTGGCGTTCATGCTGGCGCACATGCTGCACATCACTATCGGGCAGACCTTTTCCGGCGGATTTATCGACTTCATCCTGTTCGGCATTTTGCAGGGCGAAGCCAAAACGCACTGGCTGTACGTCCCGCTGGTCGGCGTGCCGTGGTTCTTCCTGTACTACTTTACGTTCCGCTTTTTGATTACGCGTTTCGATTTCCTTACGCCTGGTCGGGAAAAAGAGCAGGCGGCGGTGGCGAGCGTCAGCGGCAGTGAGCGTGCACAGGCTATCGTCGCCGCGCTGGGCGGGCGGGAAAATCTTGATGAAGTGGACTGCTGCGCGACAAGGCTGCGGATCTCGGTGAAAGAGAGCCGCAAAGTAGACGATGCGGCGCTGAAAGCGACTGGCGCACGCGGGGTGATCCTGCGCGGTAACGGCGTCCAGGTGATCTACGGCCCGCACGTCACGATTATCAAAAACGAAATTGAAGAGATGTTGGTGGGATAAAAACGATGTTAGAACAAATCAAAGGCAAACTGGTGGTTTCCTGTCAGGCGCTGGCCGACGAACCGCTGCACAGTGCGTTTATTATGTCGCGAATGGCGCTGGCGGCGGAGCAGGGAGGCGCGGCGGGTATCCGCGCCAACAGCGTCGTGGATATTCAGGCGATTAAAGAGCAGGTGGATCTGCCGGTCATCGGTATTATCAAGCGTGACTATGCGGACAGCGACGTTTTCATCACCGCGACGCTGCGTGAGATCGACGAACTGATGACGGCGGCCCCGGAGATGATCGCCCTCGATGCCACCCTGCGACCGCGACCGGGCGGAGAAGCGCTCGCAACTCTGGTCAGACAGATTCGCCAGCGTTATCCCCAGGTGCTGCTGATGGCTGACATTGCCAGCGCTGAGGATGCCAAAAGCGCAGAACAGCTTGGTTTTGACTGCGTCGGCACCACGCTGTATGGCTATACCACCGGCTCTGCGGGCCACCGCCTGCCGGAGAACGACTGCGCATTTTTGCGGACGGTGCTCGCCGCCGTCACCCTGCCGGTGATTGCCGAAGGCAATGTCGATACGCCGGAGCTGGCGGCACGCTGCCTCGCCCTTGGCGCGCATTCTGTTGTGGTCGGCGGGGCGATCACCCGTCCGCAGCAAATCACCGCCCGGTTTACGGCGGCAATTGCGCAACAGAGCGCGAATCGTACATGATCGATACGCCAGGATCTGCGATAATTACGGTTTAGACGCTAAACGAGATGATTATGCAGTACCCGATAAATGAGATGTTCCAGACCCTCCAGGGTGAAGGTTACTTTACCGGCGTTCCCGCCATTTTTATTCGTTTACAGGGATGCCCGGTAGGCTGCGCGTGGTGTGATACCAAGCATACCTGGGATAAGCTTGCGGATCGGGAAGTGTCGCTTTACAGCATTCTGGCGAAAACCAAAGAGAGCGATAAGTGGGGCGCGGCAAGCAGCGAAGATCTGCTGGCGATTATTGACCGTCAGGGCTACACCGCGCGTCACATCGTCATCACCGGCGGCGAACCCTGCATTCATGATTTACTGCCGCTGACCCTGCTGCTGGAGAAAAACGGCTTTAGCTGCCAGATTGAAACCAGCGGCACCCACGAGATCCGCTGTACGCCGAACACCTGGGTCACGGTGTCCCCGAAAGTCAACATGCGCGGCGGTTATGACGTGCTGGAGCAGGCATTACAGCGCGCGGATGAAATCAAGCACCCGGTCGGTCGCGTGCGGGATATCGAAGCGCTGGATGAACTGCTGACCGTACTGAAAGATGATAAACCGCGTGTGATTGCGCTTCAGCCGATCAGCCAGAAAGAAGACGCGACCCGCCTGTGCATCGAAACCTGTATCGCCCGCAACTGGCGACTGTCAATGCAAACGCATAAATATCTGAATATTGCTTAAAGTTTTGGCTGTATCCGGCTAACTTTTCATTTTACTACCAGCCAAATCGGCGCGTTTTGGGAGCAACATGGTTGTCTCCTTTAAAAGCGCCGACTTTTCCCCTCTGTTCTTCAAACGCTGGTCAGCGATTTGTTTTCATTCCTGCACTGGATTTAGCGCCAGCACCGCACGTAACCGCACGTAATAGTTAACGTTTTCTTGATGGTGGAGAGAGAATCGCCATCGGTGTGGGAGGGGCGTTGAGTGGTTTAAAGGGTTTCTCCTGGTAAAACAACGGGTTGGCGGATCTTTAACAAAATAGATTTGTTGTGAAAATGTTGGTGGTGAGTTGGTGGGATGTTTGAAGGGGAAAAGTTCTTTTTTAAACAATGGGATAGGGTTGGAGTGTTCCCCGCGCGAGCGGGGATAAACCGGACAGCGATCAATCTCCCCGATAGGTGACTATGTGTTCCCCGCGCGAGCGGGGATAAACCGGCTGTGAATAAAAACGAACTGTTAGCCGAGCTGTGTTCCCCGCGCGAGCGGGGATAAACCGTGCCGTTAATATAGTTGTAGGTTAGGGCGCGCGTGTTCCCCGCGCGAGCGGGGATAAACCGGCGTCGGAAATGCTTCGTGATATGACTTATCGGTGTTCCCCGCGCGAGCGGGGATAAACCGCTCTCCAGCCTCAAGGGCGACCCGCTACAGGCGTGTTCCCCGCGCGAGCGGGGATAAACCGAGTCGGGGTCTCGGGATGCTCAACGTTCCGATGTGTTCCCCGCGCGAGCGGGGATAAACCGGCGTATTATTGTGCGTTTTACGATTCTGATAAGTGTTCCCCGCGCGAGCGGGGATAAACCGACATTATGAGTTTTTCTATATTCTCATCCTCAGTGTTCCCCGCGCGAGCGGGGATAAACCGTTAATCAAAAAGATTTACTCGATAACGGTTATGTGTTCCCCGCGCGAGCGGGGATAAACCGAAGGTTTATTCCGGTAGTTTTAATCGTATCCCGTGTTCCCCGCGCGAGCGGGGATAAACCGAATTTCACTCTCACCCCCTGATACGTGCCTGAGTGTTCCCCGCGCGAGCGTGGATAAACCTTTTATTTTTGATGTTAAGAATAAAATTGTTTCGTGTTCCCCGCGCGAGCGGGGATAAACCGGAACATTTTGACCCACGGATATGTAACCACGTGTGTTCCCCGCACGAGCGGGGATAAACCGCCTGCTGTTAGTGCAACGACTAACGGCCACGCCGTGTTCCCCGCACGAGCGGGGATAAACCGGCTCCTGAACCCACGTTACCGCGTCCGCGTTCGTGTTCCCCGCACGAGCGGGGATAAACCGCCCCCTGGCTAAATGGGTTGGTGAAAAGGCCGGTGTTCCCCGCACGAGCGGGGATAAACCGCTGACGGGAGTTCAATTGCCGGGAAAATGGGTGTGTTCCCCGCACGAGCGGGGATAAACCGTTGGTGTCGCTGGCTGTAAACGATCCGAATTCGTGTTCCCCGCGCGAGCGGGGATAAACCGAGTGGCGCGTGATCAGCTTCCCGATGGAAGCCGTGTTCCCCGCGCGAGCGGGGATAAACCGTGTGGGCCATCTTTCAGCGTCTTCCAGCCACCGTGTTCCCCGCGCGAGCGGGGATAAACCGAAAGACAAGGCGAAAAGCGACAGCGAGTGGGGTTGTTCCCCGCGCAAGCGGGAGTAAACCTGGCAAGAAAAGAAGGACGGGGCGAAACAATACGTGTTCCCCCGCTGAGGCAAAAATAAACCCAACCAACCCCGTTAAGCCCGACTTCTGGCACGAACATTTCGATCCATACCCGGCCGTGGTTTACCACAGATGCCTTACATCTGTAGCAGGATTATAAGCAAGCAGCCCCGCCATTACTCGCCGCGATAAATACACCCTGCCGTACAGGTTTCTTTCACCATCACCGCGCTTAGCAACGGTACGACGGGCTTAACCTGATCCCAGATCCACTTTGCCAGCACTTCGCTGGTGGGATTGGAAAGACCTGGAATATCATTCAGATAGTAGTGATCCAGGCGATCGTAAGTCGGCTTAAACGCCGCTTTCAGTTCAGCAAAATCGATAATCCAGCCGGTATGCGGATCGACTTCACCGGTAATTTCAAGGCGCACCATAAAGGAGTGTCCGTGCAGACGACCGCATTTGTGGCCTTCCGGGACGTGCGGCAGATGGTGGGCGGCTTCAAAGGTGAAATCTTTAAACAACGTGGTGGACATGATCAACTCTCAGGCTTACGAAAAACCGCCGCATAGTACCGGAAAGTACATTTTTTAGCATTAACTAAAATGGCCGCCGTGTGCAGGCCACAAAAATCATCGCGCGAATGCAATTTTTTACTTTATAAATCAAGTGGTTATTCAATCGTTTTTATTGTTAATAACTATCTGTAAATAAGGTTAGTCCTTTTGGTTATTTATTATTTCCATCCCGTCTTTAATTGTTATTATCCAGGTCGTTAACCTTACATTCTCTTCTGTTTTTCGTTGAAAACAGCTTTGCTACTGGAACATAACGACGCATGACGACTCAGGCCCCACCTTCCGCTTTGCTTCCGCTGACCCCGGAGCAGATGGCGCGCCTTCAGGCGGCCACCACCGATCTAACACCGACCCAGCTTGCGTGGGTATCCGGCTATTTTTGGGGCGTGCTGAATCAGCAACCCGGTGCCGCAGTAGCCACGCCTGCGCCGGTTGCTGAAACCACCACCATTACCCTGCTGTCGGCTTCGCAAACCGGCAACGCGCGCCGGGTAGCGGAAGCGCTGCGTGACGATCTGCTGGCGGCAAAACTTAACGTGAACCTGGTCAACGCGGGCGACTATAAATTCAAACAAATCGCCAGTGAAAAACTGCTCGTCGTTATCGCCTCCACGCAAGGGGAAGGGGAGCCGCCGGAAGAAGCGGTTGCCCTGCATAAATTCCTCACCTCTAAAAAAGCACCTAAGCTCAACAATACCGCCTTTGCCGTCTTTGGCCTTGGCGACACCTCCTACGAATTTTTCTGCCAGTGCGGGAAAGATTTTGATAGCAAACTGGCGGAGCTGGGCGGTGAACGCTTGCTGGACCGCGTCGATGCCGACGTTGAATACCAGAATGCCGCCGCCGAATGGCGTGCGCGCGTGGTCGATGTCCTCAAATCCCGCGTGCCGAAAGAGACGCCTGCACAGGCGGCCGTCACTGCGACCGGCGCGGTGAACGACGTCCACTCCAGCCCCTATACGAAAGAAGAACCGCTGACCGCGACGCTGGCTGTGAATCAGAAAATCACCGGCCGCGACTCACAAAAAGATGTGCGCCATATTGAAATCGACCTCGGTGACGCCGGGCTGCGCTATCAGCCGGGCGACGCGCTGGGCGTGTGGTATCAGAACGATCCGGCACTGGTCAAAGAGCTGGTCGAGCTGCTGTGGTTGAAAGGCGATGAACCGGTGACGGTCGACGGGAAAACTCTGCCGCTGGCAGAAGCGCTGGAGTGGCATTTTGAGCTGACGGTTAACACCGCCAACATCGTCGAGAACTACGCCACGCTGTCTCGCAGTGAAACGCTGCTGCCGCTGGCGGGCGATAAAACCCAGCTTCAGCACTATGCGGCGACTACCCCGATTGTCGATATGGTGCGCTTTTCCCCCGCGCAGCTGGATGCCGACACCTTAATTGGCCTGCTGCGTCCGCTGACGCCGCGCCTCTACTCCATCGCCTCGTCGCAGGCGGAAGTGGAGAACGAGGTGCATATCACCGTCGGCGCAGTGCGTTATGACATCGAAGGCCGTGCCCGTGCGGGTGGCGCATCCAGCTTCCTCGCCGATCGCGTCGAAGAAGACGGCGAAATCCGCGTGTTCATTGAACATAACGATAACTTCCGTCTGCCCGCCAACCCGGAAACCCCGGTCATTATGATTGGCCCTGGTACGGGCATCGCACCGTTCCGCGCCTTTATGCAGCAGCGTGCGGCGGATGAAGCGCCGGGCAAAAACTGGTTGTTCTTCGGCAACCCTCATTTCACCGAAGATTTTCTCTATCAGGTGGAATGGCAGCGCTATGTTAAAGAGGGGGTACTAAGCCGTATCGATCTGGCCTGGTCCCGCGATCAAAAAGAAAAAGTCTATGTACAGGACAAACTGCGCGAACAGGGCGCAGAACTGTGGCGCTGGATCAATGACGGCGCGCACATTTATGTCTGCGGCGACGCCAATCGCATGGCGAAAGACGTTGAGCAGGCGTTGCTGGAAGTGATTGCTGAATTCGGCGGTATGGATGTCGAATCGGCGGATGAATTTTTAAGTGAGCTGCGCGTAGAGCGCCGTTATCAGCGAGATGTCTACTAATGAGCGAAAAACATCCAGGCCCACTGGTGGTCGAAGGCAAACTGGTCGATGCCGAGCGCATGAAGCTGGAAAGCAACTACCTGCGTGGCACCATTGCCGAAGATTTAAATGACGGTCTGACCGGCGGCTTCAAAGGCGATAACTTCCTGCTGATCCGCTTTCACGGGATGTATCAGCAGGATGACCGCGATATCCGCGCCGAACGCGCCGAGCAGAAACTGGAACCGCGCCATGCGATGATGCTGCGCTGCCGTCTGCCAGGTGGGGTGATCACCACCAAACAGTGGCAGGCGATGGATACATTCGCCGACGACAACACCCTTTACGGCAGTATTCGCCTGACTAACCGTCAGACGTTTCAGTTCCACGGCATTCTGAAGAAGCACGTCAAACCGGTACACCAGTTGCTGCATTCGGTCGGGCTGGATGCGCTGGCGACCGCCAACGACGTAAACCGTAACGTGCTGTGTACGTCCAACCCGTATGAGTCTGAGTTACACGCGCAAGCCTACGAGTGGGCGAAAAAAATCTCCGAGCATCTGCTGCCGCGCACCCGCGCCTATGCGGAGATCTGGCTCGATCAGGAAAAAGTCGCCACGACCGATGAAGAGCCGATCCTCGGTCAGACCTATCTGCCGCGTAAGTTTAAAACCACGGTGGTGATCCCGCCGCAGAACGATATCGATCTGCACGCCAACGACATGAACTTTGTCGCGGTGGCGGAGAACGGCAAACTGGTCGGCTTCAACCTGCTGGTGGGCGGCGGTCTTTCCATTGAGCACGGCAACAAAAAAACCTACGCCCGTACCGCAAGCGAGTTTGGTTATCTGCCGCTGGAGCACACGCTGGCGGTGGCGGAAGCGGTGGTCACCACCCAGCGCGACTGGGGCAACCGTACCGACCGTAAAAACGCCAAAACCAAATACACGCTGGAACGCGTGGGCGTTGAGACATTTAAAGCGGAAGTGGAACGCCGCGCGGGCATTACGTTCGAACCGATCCGCCCGTATGAGTTCACCGGGCGCGGGGATCGCATTGGCTGGGTAAAAGGCATCGACAATAAATGGCACCTGACGCTGTTTATCGAGAACGGTCGTATTCTGGATTATCCGGGTCGTCCGCTGAAAACCGGGCTGCTGGAGATCGCCAAAGTCCACAAAGGCGAGTTCCGCATTACCGCTAACCAGAACCTGATTGTTGCTGGCGTCCCCGACAGCCAGAAGAACAAAATCGAAAAGCTGGCCCGCGAGCATGGCCTGATGAACGCAGTGACGCCGCAGCGTGAAAACTCTATGGCCTGCGTGTCGTTCCCCACCTGCCCGCTGGCGATGGCGGAAGCGGAACGTTTTCTGCCGTCGTTCACCGATAAAGTGGAAACGATTCTGGAAAAACACGGTATTCCTGACGAGCATATTGTGATGCGCGTCACCGGCTGCCCGAACGGCTGCGGACGCGCGATGCTGGCCGAGCTGGGGCTGATCGGCAAAGCGCCGGGTCGCTACAATGTGCATCTTGGCGGCAACCGCATCGGTACGCGCATTCCGCGCATGTACCGGGAAAATATTACCGAACCCGAAATTCTCGACACTATCGACGAGTTAGTCGGGCGCTGGGCAAAAGAGCGCGAAGCGGGTGAAGGCTTCGGCGATTTTACGGTGCGTGCGGGCATCGTGCGCCCGGTGCTCGATCCCGCCAGGGATTTATGGGACTAACCCTTTTCCCTCTCCTGCGGGAGAGGGAACCCGACTAAAGAGGTCACTATGTCCGTACTTAATCTGAATGCGCTGAACGAGTTAGCCAAAGACGAGCGCGCGCAGGCGCTGGCCGACACCAACGCCCAACTGGAGCAGCGCAGTGCTGAAGAGCGCGTGGCGTGGGCGCTGGAAAATTTGCCCGGTGAATATGTGCTCTCATCGAGCTTCGGCATCCAGGCAGCGGTCAGCCTGCATCTGGTAAATCAGGTAAGCCCGAATATCCCGGTGATCCTTACCGATACCGGCTATCTGTTCCCGGAAACCTACCGTTTTATTGATGAGTTAACGGATAAACTCAACCTCAATCTGAAAGTGTATCGCGCCCGGGAAAGCGCGGCCTGGCAGGAAGCGCGCTACGGCAAACTGTGGGAGCAGGGTGTCGAAGGGATCGAGAAGTACAACGACATCAATAAAGTTGAGCCGATGAACCGCGCGCTTGCCGATCTCAACGCGCAAACCTGGTTTGCGGGCCTGCGCCGCGAGCAGTCCGGCAGCCGCGCCAGCCTGCCGGTGCTGGGCATTCAGCGCGGCGTATTTAAAGTCCTGCCCATCATCGACTGGGATAACCGCACGGTATATCAGTACCTGCAAAAACATGGTCTGAAGTACCATCCGCTATGGGATGAAGGCTATTTGTCGGTGGGCGACACGCATACCACCCGCAAATGGGAGCCGGGCATGGCAGAGGAAGACACGCGCTTCTTTGGCCTGAAGCGCGAGTGCGGGCTGCACGAGGGGTGACCGGACGGTATCAGGGCACAGCAATGCGCCCTTGAGTCATTTTAAATCGGTTATCCCGTTAAGCCCGCGCGTTTACTGTAATAGCGGGCTTCTCCGCTATTTGATACCAGCACAATCTGTCCTTTCGGGCGATGATACTTTTGTCGGAACTGCTCCAGTTTTTCTTCATCGGGGAGGTTGAATTCCCCGGCATTTTTTCGCCACCACGAGATCCGCACCGACAACCGGCTCATTTCCCAACGGAAATCGCCCTCTGTGACCGCAGGATGCAGTGTGCCTTCTTCATCCTGCCAGGCGAGATAGAGATCCACGCTCTCTTCGCCCAGACGAGTAGAAAACTCCCTGTCGTTACTCCATAAAAAGTCGCTGGCTTCCCGATCGTAGCCTTTATCATGACGCAGCAGATTCTGCGCGGCGACGGAGCGTTGGCTAAGCACTTTGCCGAATGCTAAATCGGAAAGCGTTTGCAGCCCAGCGGGGGCGGGCAGGGTTTGCTCATAAACGCCGTCTACCAGGTGGCGGGCATTTTCCGGCATCCGAATTTCACCGTATTGTCGCAGCAGAGCCTGCGTCCGCCACAGACAGGCATGATCGGCATACACATAGCCAGTGCCGCGAAGCTCCTGGCCCAGCCATCCCGGTTTCGCCTGCGCCTGCCACTCTGGGGCTAAAATGTGCAATACTGGCGGCTGGCGCTCATCAGGCAGCGCCGTTTTACGCTCACCGTGAGCATCGCGAATATGCCGCTGTAATCTCCCGGCGCGCTGGATCAGTAAATCAATCGGGGCCAGATCGGAGATCATCCAGTCAAAATCGAGATCGAGACTTTGTTCAACAACCTGCGTGGCGATAAGTACCTTTCCCTTACGCCCTGAAGCGGGCGCGTGATGACCGAACCACTCCAGCGTTTTATTCTCAATCGCCAGTCGGTCGGCGAAGGCAAACCGGCTATGAAACAACAAAAGATCCTGTTCAGGAATGAGGCCTTCCTCCAGTAGTTGCTGAAATATTTCCCGCGCATCATCCACGGTATTACGGATCCAACACACGCATTGCCCGGCTTCCACCACGCGGTAAATAGTGTCGATCGCCTCGCTTCGCTGCTGAAGCCAGTTAATCGCAACGCTGCGCCGTACTTCAGGGCGCGTTGCCAGCGGCTGTTCTGCCAGTCCTGCGGCGGACAGATGGGTCAGCCACGGATAATCTGCCTCACTGCTGGCATCCGTGCTGGAAAATCCTGCGCCCTCATTGAATGCAATGAGCAATCTTTCCCGCAGCGTGGCGGGGAGGGTGGCGCTCAGAATAATCGCGCTGCCGCCCTGCGAGGCATGAAAGCGCAACAGTCCCTCCAGCAATTTCACCATATAGCCGTCGTAAGCGTGGACTTCGTCCAGCAACAGAATTTTGCCGCACATGCCTAACAGCCGGAGCGACTGATGGCGAAAAGGCATGACCGCCATCAGTAGCTGGTCGAGCGTGCCGACCCCCACTTCTGCCAGCAGCGCTTTTTTACGTGAGTCGGCAAACCAGGCGTGGCATTCACTGGTCGCGCTGTCGTCATCGCGCGCGTAGTTATCACCCATCGTCTCTGACGGCTGCCAGATCGAGTGACGAAAAGCGTCCGACATTTCCCGTCCGCCGTGCGCCAGAAGCAATGAAGGTCGGGCACCATCGGCAAACAGTGCGTGGTAAGCCTCTGCCAGCCGTTTATACATGGCATTGGCAGTGGCCATTGTCGGCAACCCCACATAAAGCCCATGCCCTTTGTCAGCGGACATCAGGCGATGAGCAAGGATCAGCGCGGCTTCTGTTTTTCCTGCTCCTGTGACGTCTTCCAGTATCACGAGCTGCGGTCCGGGCGCAGAAATATCAAGCGTACTCGCCCGCTGCTGAAGGGGCGTCAGCGTCTGGATAAAAGGGAAAAGCGCATGGTGATCGATATACTGGCTGCGGGGCGATACCGGCGGCAGGCTGGCAAGCGCCCGTCGGGCTTTTTCGCAGGCCAGCGGCCAGTAATCCTTAAGCGGCATTGGCGTGCTAACCAGCGGAAACATTTCCTGATCCGAACCCATCCAGTCTGCCAGCGTCATTATTCCGGCGAAAATCCAGCTTTGCTGTTTTAATTTCTTTTTGGCTGCTTTTGTTTTCCATGATTCAGGAAGCTGGAAAGGAAATAGCTTTATTAAGTCCTCAATGTAATGACCGGCTGCGACAATATCCTCATCAGTGAAAGCGAGTGAACTACCGTTTTTAAGTGTGTTGGGGGGGATGCCATGATGTCCGGTGCTCATTAACATCCAGGTATTTAATGCGCTCTTGAATTTTTCACGATTTTCTGGAGCGGGATAAGGGAGGATATTATTTTCGCCGTCGATCCATGCTTCTAATAATAATTCCCATAAATAGAACCCCAGTGAATCATGTCTCTCAAGGGCTGCCACGCCGCTGACAGGCGGTACCAGCGGTGAATCCGGGAACGCAGCGTATTGCTGAAATCCTCTGGCAAATTTGCCGATGTCATGGCATGCAAAAAGCCAGGCGATATAATTTCCGACATCCTCACTGCTAATGTCACATTCAATCAATGTATTTCTACAATTAAAAATATTGGCTTCGGTTATATAATATCCACAAGCGGCGACATCAAGGCAATGATATGGCAGTAAATGATAGGGATCATTGTTCTCGCTGGTTTCTTTATTTGTTTTACCCCAGTAACGGAGATAGTCAGGGATTATTATTGGTGCCATATTTTAATTCTCTGAAAAGGGGATATAGTAGAAGGGATTTTAAAGCGAGAAAGGAAAAGTGGGCAGAGATTTTTGCAACCCAATCGAAAGAATTATCCCCGCTGACGCGGGGAACGTCGTATGAGGCGACCAGGTAGCCGGTTCATCCCCGCCGATGCAAGGAACATACAGGCAAGAGAATAGCATAAGTCGTTAAATACTGTGTTCTGATTATTTTACTATGAGGTATCCATGTAGCCTTGTTTGATGGAGAGCATGTAGCCTTAAATATACTGCTTTACACCACAAAAATGATGCTGCTATCATCGCCTTCAACAGAAAAACCCCAAGGTTAGGGTGGTTTCTGGATAAGGAACGTCCAACCCTGGGGCAGCCTGAAGAACTGCATCTTACTATGGAATGGGCGTCCGGGTCACCGGTTACAAGGGCAAGGTTTCTTATGTTAATTAATCTCGCGCTTAGCCACACAGAAATAGTGCTGCTTTTGGCTTTTTTCTGTTCTGGACTGAAGCGGTAACGTCCAGTTGGCTCCTTCGGGAGCCAACTTCCTGGGTGTAGTTCCAGCCCTCACTAACTGATTTTGCTGCACTCCCCTATACAGGAGTAACTCTATGGATTTAACCAGGGAAAAATGGTTACCTGTTTTCCTCTCAGACGGCAAGAAAACCAAAATCTCGCTCTACGATCTGTTCGATGAGTCGGTGCGGGATGTCGCCTGGCCCCGGCCCGACTTTCAGGGGGACGGATGGAAAATGTTAATTGGCCTTCTGCAATGCTCTATAGCCCCAGAGGACGAAGACGACTGGGAGGAGGTTTGGCAAGAGGGCATTGAGCCAAAACGTTGGACAGAGGCTTTGCAGACTCTTTCGCCTGCCCTACAGTTCGGCGAACAAAAACCCGCCTTTTTGCAAAGCTTTGATCCTCTTGATAGTGAATACATCTCTGTCGCCAGCCTGCTCATTGATGCGCCTGGTGGTAACACGCTCAAACTGAATAAAGATCATTTTATTAAAAGGGGATGCGTTGAGCGCATTTGTCCTCATTGTGCGGTTATTGCACTGTTCTCCGTTCAGACCAACTCGCCCGCAGGCGGAGCCGGGTATCGCGTCGGAATGCGCGGCGGTGGACCACTTACTACGCTGGTGGTGCCTGAAGATGAAGCCAGGTTTCCGCTGTGGAAAAAACTGTGGCTGAACGTTCTGCCACAGGACAATCTCCCCGGCGTCGCACAGTTTCCGCTTATCTTCCCGTGGCTTGCGCCCACGAAAACCAGTGAAAAACCGGGTAACGTTGTCACCCCGGAAAATGCCCACCCGTTGCAGGCGTACTGGGGAATGCCCCGGCGTATTGAACTGGATTTCACCCATACCGAAGCCGGAAAGTGCGATTTATGCGGCGAGCTCAATGATTCACTGCTGAGCCAAATGCGCACGAAAAATTATGGCGTGCAGTATGAGGGCTGGCGACATCCGTTTTCTCCGTATCGGCAGGCATTAAAAGATGCCTCCGCGCCATGGCTTGCCCTAAAAGGGCAACCGGGCGGCCTGAGCTATAAAGACTGGCTGGGACTGATCATGGAGCGCGAAGACAAATTTAACAAAATGCAGCCCGCGAAGGTGGTGCAGGCAGCCGGGCGGCGGAAAAATCTGGGGCTGTGGTGTTTTGCCTGGGATATGGATAATGCCAAAGCGCGCTGCTGGTATCAGCATCGTATACCGCTGTTCAACCTTCCGCGCTCCACACAGTTTATCGATACGGTTTCTCTGATGGTTTTGCTGGCTTCCGAAGCGCTGTCGCTCCTGCGAAATGCGCTGAAAAGCGCCAGATTTGAAGCGCCAAAAGAGGCTAAGGTCGATTTTAGCATGGTAGATATTGCCTTCTGGCAGGAGACCGAACCTTCTTTCCGCACATTACTGAATATCCTGGCTAACGATCCGCAGCGTAAAGAGGTGTTTACCCGCAAGGCATTACGCCAGTGGGAACGCGAGTTACATAGCTATCTGTTTCGCGTTTTTGACCGTGAAGAGCTGACCGATCCAGATTGCCCCGACTCTATCCTGTTACGCCAAATGAATGCCCGACGTGGGCTGGAAAATAGCTATCGTAAAAATAAAGCGCTTAAGGATGTACTGGCGCTGGCTGAAGAACAGAAGGAAGCTAAACATGCAGAATCTTGATACTGCTACGCTGCGCAGAATCACCCATCCGCAGGCGCAAAAAGCGCTGGTTGACTGGTTTGCCGTATTGTCCGAGCGCTATGCCGACGAAGAGGGCAAACGCATTAACGGGCGGGCCTGGCGGGCAGAGCTAAAAAGAATGGAGCCGCCTTACGGCGTGATGATGTGCGAGGGTTTTCACGCGCTGTACCAGCAACTGAAAGGCCCTATGTCATTGCGTCCGCTGGATAAAATGGCGCTGGCGCTGTTTGTCAGCGTCGCCGCTCATATTAAGAGCAATAAAGAAAAGCTTAGCTTTGCGGCACAGCTGGGGGAAAAACTCAACGGATCAACATCCTGCGTTTCTTCCCTGCGCTTTGAACGGCTGCAAAAAGCGAGCGATCCAGACACGTTTTGCCAGTTACTGATTCAGGCAGTGAAAATCCGTGGTAGCGAGGGAGTGAACGTCCTGTCGCTGGCTGACAGCATTTTCCTGTGGATGGAAGAGTGGCAAAGACGGGAGAACCATGAACCAGAAACCAGCCACCCTTTTGATCGCAACCGCATTCGTTGGGCAAGTGAATATATTTCCACGTCTCATGGCAACTAATTATTTTAGAGGGATTTAATAATGACTACCTTTATTCAACTGCATTTATTGACCGCTTACGCTCCCGCCAACCTTAACCGCGATGATTCTGGCAGACCCAAAACGGCCTATATGGGCGGCGTTGAACGCTTGCGCGTTTCGTCGCAAAGCCTGAAGCGTGCCTGGCGTGTGTCTGAAACATTTGAATATGCGATGGATGGCTACATTGGCAAGCGCACCCGCCGAATCGGTGTAGATTATGTCTTTCGCCCGATGACCAGCGCAGGCATTGCCGAAAAAACGGCGAAGGCAGCAGCGGAGAAAATTGCCGCTCAGTTCGGCAAAGTAAAAAATGACAAAAACGCGCCAGTCGAGAAAAACCTGGAAATTGAACAGATTGTTCATGTCAGCCAGCATGAAATCGATCTGATTAAAAGCCTTGTGGCGACGCTGATTGCTGAAAATCGCGAGCCAACGGACAACGAAGTAAAACTGCTACGCAAAGAGAAACGCAGCGTCGACATGGCGATGTTTGGTCGGATGCTGGCGTCATCGCCGGAGTTCAATGTAGAGGCCGCCTGCCAGGTTTCCCATGCGCTGGGCGTGAGCGCCGTCACCATCGAAAGTGATTTCTTCACGGCTGTAGACGATCTGAATAACAAAGAGGAGGATGCCGGTTCTGGTCATCTGGGCGAGCAGGGCTTTGCTTCCGCACTCTTCTATACCTATATCTGCATCAGTCGCGATCTGCTGGTGGAAAATCTGGGCGGCGATGAAGAGCTGGCTAAACGCGCGATTGCGGCGTTGACCGAAACGGCGCTGACCGTATCGCCGACCGGTAAACAAAATAGCTTCGCCTCCCGCGCCTATGCCACCTACGCGCTGGCGGAAAGGGGTAACAGACAACCGCGCTCGCTGGCAGCGGCATTCTTCCAGCCGATACGCGATCCCGACCAGATTGCGGCGGCCATCGCCTGTTTAAAACAGCAGCGTGACAGCTTCGATCGCGTCTACGGGGACTGTACTGACGATCATAATGAATTGAACGTTCAGAAAGGTGAAGGATCACTGGCGGAATTACTGGCCTTTGTCAGCCAGTAAGGATGAACAATGAAGCAATATCTGGTTTTTCAGCTGTACGCGCCGCTGGCGTCGTGGGGGGAGGAAGCGCCCGGCGAGATGCGCCACTCTGCCACGGTACCGACGCGTTCAGCGTTGCTGGGGCTGCTCGCCGCTGCGCTGGGCGTCCGTCGGGATGAAGAAGAGCGGTTGAATAACATCAACCAGCACTACCACCTGGCGGTGCACGCGCTGTCTGCGCAGGATCGCTGGCTGCGGGATTATCACACCGTCAGCGCTCCGCGTGAGAATAAAAAATATCGCTATTACACCCGGCGTGATGAGCTATGCCATGCGCCGGATGAGGTCAGTACGCTGATCTCACAGCGTGAATATCGCTGCGATGGTTACTGGCACGTGGCCATCAGTGCTATGCCGGGAGCACCATATTCACCTGAAGAACTGCGTGATGCGCTGTTAGCGCCGCATTTCCCGCTCTATCTGGGACGAAAATCCTGCCCGTTGGCGCTGCCGCTGGCACCGCGTTTAATCACCGGTACGTTAAAAGAGGTACTGGTACAGGCGTCGCAGGAAATCACTGCCACAGAGCTGACCGGTTTTACGCTCAACGAAGGAATGTGCTACTGGGACGATCCTGCTGAAACTAGCCTGGCCTGGCAGCAGCAACAGCGCAGCAATAATCAGCCGTTAAGCCGCCAGCGCTGGCAGTTTGGCAGTTATACCCGTTTCAGCGGTCCGCTACAGGGGGAAGCATGATGTACCTGTCTCGCATTCAACTCCTGTTCAATAAACTGCAACCGGAGATGTTAGAAAAATGGGACTTGGCACAACCTTACGCCAGTCACCAGTGGTTATGGCAACTCTTCCCCGAACAGGAAAAGCGCCATTTTCTGTTCCGTCAGGAGGAACGTGGAGGCTTTTTTGTACTGTCGGCGACGCCGCCGCTAACGCAACATGCGCTGTTTAATGTTGCGACAAAACCGTTTCAACCGCAGTTAGTCGATGGTATGGCGCTTGATTTCCAGCTACGCGCTAATCCGGTCATCACCCGTAACGATAAGCGCAGTGATGTGATGATGAATGCAAAGCATCAGGCGAAGATGGACGGCGTACCAAAGAGTCAGTGGTGGGAGCTACAGCAGCAGGCGGCGCAGTCATGGCTGGAAAGGCAGGGGGCGCAGCATGGTTTTCGTCTCCTCGTGCCAGACACTGATGTTTTTGCCGAGTGGGCGGGTGAAGAGTCTACCCAGACGCAGGCGACGGGTAGATGTGTAACAGCCTACCAGCAGCATCGTTTTGTCCGTAAAACAGGCGAAGCGCCGATCGTATTCAGCAGCGTCGATTTTGCAGGAAGTTTATGTATCACCGATGCTTCGTTGTTTGAACAGGCGCTGTTTTCAGGGCTGGGTAAAAGCAAAGCACTAGGCTGCGGTATGCTGATGGTGAAAAGGAGGCGCTAAATGAGCTGGCTTCCTCTGAATCCGATCCCGCTCAAAGATCGTGTATCAATGATCTTCCTTCAGTACGGGCAGATCGACGTGATCGACGGTGCGTTTGTATTAATTGATAAGACGGGAATTCGCACGCATATTCCCGTTGGATCGGTTGCCTGCATCATGCTGGAGCCGGGAACGCGCGTGTCTCACGCGGCTGTTCGCCTGGCCGCTCAGGTGGGTACGTTACTGGTGTGGGTTGGCGAAGCCGGAGTGCGTGTATACGCCTCCGGTCAGCCTGGCGGAGCACGTTCAGACAAACTGCTTTACCAGGCAAAGCTGGCGCTGGACGAGGATTTACGGCTGAAAGTGGTGCGTAAAATGTATGAACTACGGTTTGGCGAACCTGCGCCAGCCCGTCGTTCTGTCGAACAATTGCGCGGTATTGAAGGCAGTCGGGTACGAGCAACTTACGCCCTGCTGGCGAAAGAGTATGGCGTAAAATGGAATGGCCGCCGCTACGATCCTAAGGACTGGGAAAAGGGCGACACGGTGAACCAGTGCATCAGTGCGGCGACTTCATGTTTATACGGTGTCACCGAAGCCGCTGTGCTTGCCGCAGGCTATGCGCCAGCGATTGGTTTTGTGCACACCGGCAAACCGCTTTCTTTCGTTTACGATATCGCCGATATCATCAAATTCGATACTGTTGTACCCAAAGCATTCGAAATTGCTCGCCGGGAACCTGACGATCCCGACCGAAAAGTCCGTCTTGCCTGTCGGGATATTTTCCGCAGCAGTAAAACGCTGGCAAAGCTGATCCCACTTATCGAAGAGGTGCTTGCTGCGGGAGAGATCCAGCCGCCGCTTCCTCCTGAAGATGCGCAGCCTGTTGCGATCCCTCTCCCCATTTCTTTAGGCGATGCAGGTCACCGGAGTAATTAGCCATGAGTATGTTAGTTGTGGTGACTGAAAACGTGCCGCCGCGCTTGCGCGGCAGGATGGCGGTCTGGTTGCTGGAAATTCGGGCTGGAGTGTATGTAGGCGATGTTTCCGCAAAAATTCGCGAAATGATATGGGAGCAGGTTTGCGGTCTGGCAGACGAAGGAAACGTTGTGATGGCATGGGCGACAAATACGGAATCAGGATTTGAATTCCAGACTTTCGGTGAAAACCGACGTATTCCGGTAGATTTGGATGGACTAAGATTAGTTTCTTTTCTTCCCCTTTAAGATCAACGGATTACGAGTTCTTTAATAATAAGGAAATGTTTGAAATAAGTTGGTAGATTGTTGTGGTTGAAGTATGTGATTGATATTTAGGTATAATTTTTTAGAGTGTTCCCCGCGCGAGCGGGGATAAACCGCTCATCCTCTGCCAGCGAAGATGCTCGGGCCAGTGTTCCCCGCGCGAGCGGGGATAAACCGAACTTCCCCCACATCCCCGCCGATAGGGTTGGGTGTTCCCCGCGCGAGCGGGGATAAACCGCGCTTTCGAATAACTAACATTCCCGCTTGGCGGTGTTCCCCGCGCGAGCGGGGATAAACCGGGACAATATTATCTGAATTATTATTTAATTGTGTGTTCCCCGCGCGAGCGGGGATAAACCCATATGCCGTCGGCAGCGGCTGTTCGTGCCTACGTGTTCCCCGCGCGAGCGGGGATAAACCGCCCACTGTGTTTTCTCCATATAGCTGGCGCTCGTGTTCCCCGCGCGAGCGGGGATAAACCGGTAATCCCGGCCCTGGCGTCGCTGTTATCAGACGTGTTCCCCGCGCGAGCGGGGATAAACCGGAATCACGGTGGATGAGATAGCCCGGCTGGTGGTGTTCCCCGCGCGAGCGGGGATAAACCGCAACATGGCCTCAACGTCAGTTAGTGGCAGCAGTGTTCCCCGCGCGAGCGGAGATAAACCGGTGGCGATGCTACTGGCGGTGCTGGAGTGGGGGTGTTCCCCGCGCGAGCGGGGATAAACCGACGACACAGCGAATTCTGTGCGGACGTATCGAGTGTTCCCCGCGCGAGCGGGGATAAACCGCACAGGCGGACGCGGTTAAACGTGGCGAGCTGGTGTTCCCCGCGCGAGCGGGGATAAACCGCGTTCCGTGGGTCACTAACTCAATTTTTGGGAGTGTTCCCCGCGCGAGCGGGGATAAACCGTACAGTGAGATTGCCACCAACATGGTTTTTGAGTGTTCCCCGCGCGAGCGGGGATAAACCGCTGGGCAGCATTGAAACCAGCCTGACCGTTAAGTGTTCCCCGCGCGAGCGGGGATAAACCGCTGGTACTTTCTTTGAATCTATTATGGGAGATGTGTTCCCCGCGCGAGCGGGGATAAACCGGATTATTTATGAAACGTATTATTATTGGTTCTGTGTTCCCCGCGCGAGCGGGGATAAACCGTTATCAATCCCGTTCAAATCATCAGAACTGATGTGTTCCCCGCGCGAGCGGGGATAAACCTCGCAACCGTTGCGCCCGTCATTACGACTCTGGGTGTTCCCCGCGCGAGCGGGGATAAACCGCAGGCCCTTCAGATGGTGCCAGGGCTTTCATTGTGTTCCCCGCGCGAGCGGGGATAAACCGAAAACGGACTCGTCCTGAGTTGCGCTATAAAAGTGTTCCCCGCGCGAGCGGGGATAAACCGCGAACAATTCAGCGCGGGCAGCGCATCAGAGAGTGTTCCCCGCGCGAGCGGGGATAAACCGTGTTGCAGAACACGTTCCCGCACCTCAATGCAGTGTTCCCCGCGCGAGCGGGGATAAACCGGGAGCCGGGAAAACTGGCTTGCTGCATGGGCTGTGTTCCCCGCGTGAGCGGGGATAAACCGATTGGCAGGACGTAACCGGAACACCACCAACGGTGTTCCCCGCGCGAGCGGGGATAAACCGGATTATTTTCAATATTCAAAGTCGGCTTGTCAGTGTTCCCCGCGCGAGCGGGGATAAACCGTAATGTAAAAAATAAGTTAATTTTCTATATTTGTGTTCCCCGCGCGAGCGGGGATAAACCGCCGGATAAACCGCCAACTATAAACATTAAAACGTGTTCCCCGCGCGAGCGGGGATAAACCGGATATTGATTATTGAAATCAACTTGAATCACCGTGTTCCCCGCGCGAGCGGGGATAAACCGTTTTACGGCCAGGCGAAGAAACGCACTGGCGAGTGTTCCCCGCGCGAGCGGGGATAAACCGCCCAGATCGAGCTGGTAGAGTTCGCGCCACACGTGTTCCCCGCGCGAGCGGGGATAAACCGTAAATCCGGTACGTTTTTAGGCTGGCCTGAGCGTGTTCCCCGCGCGAGCGGGGATAAACCGTCCCTTTGGTACGACAGTTGTAGGTGTTGACAGTGTTCCCCGCGCGAGCGGGGATAAACCGCCGTTGTAGATGTAGTCAACGTAACGACGCTGGTGTTCCCCGCGCGAGCGGGGATAAACCGTTCCTTCACGGAGTTAGCAAGCTTATTACTTAGTGTTCCCCGCGCGAGCGGGGATAAACCGCGCAGGCGGTTACGGCTACTGCGCCTTCGACTGTGTTCCCCGCGCGAGCGGGGATAAACCGTTTTTGAGGCTGACACGGCTGACACAGCTGACGTGTTCCCCGCGTGAGCGGGGATAAACCGAGATGGTGTACCAGCTGGCGCTGGATACGTTCGTGTTCCCCGCGCGAGCGGGGATAAACCGTTCGTTTAATTGATCAATCATAAAAACCTCTGGTGTTCCCCGCGCGAGCGGGGATAAACCGGAACAATATTATCTGAATTATTATTTAATTGTGTGTTCCCCGCGCGAGCGGGGATAAACCGCGCTTTCGAATAACTAACATTCCCGCTTGGCGGTGTTCCCCGCGCGAGCGGGGATAAACCGCCGGTAGCAAAATCAATGCGACGACGGGTAAGGTGTTCCCCGCGCGAGCGGGGATAAACCGCGGATGAATGTCATCATCATCAGGGTAGATACGTGTTCCCCGCGCGAGCGGGGATAAACCGATCATCCATCATCCACTGGAGCGCCTCACGGGGTGTTCCCCGCGCGAGCGGGGATAAACCGCCACCGAAAACAATCCCCGCTAATGCGGGGAAGTGTTCCCCGCGCGAGCGGGGATAAACCGATATGGAGGTTAAACACTGGGAGCCTGTTTTTGTGTTCCCCGCGCGAGCGGGGATAAACCGCAGCCTGTGCGCGATTGGTATCCCACCCGTATGTGTTCCCCGCGCGAGCGGGGATAAACCGTTCATCCAGCACCTGCTGCTGGCGAGTGGTGAGTGTTCCCCGCGCCAACGGGGATAAACCGGCCAGTACCTGTGGCAATGGAGTTTTTCACAAGTGTTCCCCGCCTCAGCAGGAACAACCCATCACCCACACCCTCAACCCCGCGCTTTTCCTCCCTCCACGAGAAAATCCCCATTCCCCATCGCAACTATTTACCCCCTGCCTTCGCCAGTTCTTTCACCAGCGGTAGCATAATCTTCACCACTTCCCGGCTGCGGCGTTCGATGCGTCCTGGCAGCGCTTTATCAATATATTGTTGGTTATCCAGCCGCACGTTGTGCCAGCTGGTCCCCGTCGGGAAACTGGCTGACTTTGCCCGCTGTTGATAGCCGTCTTTCTTGCCAAGCGACCAGTTGGTGGCTTCGACCGAAAGCACCGGTATGCCAGCTTTATCAAACGGCTCGGCATCGTTGCAACAGCTGGTGCCTTGCGGATAATCCGGGTTCAGGCCGGGGTTCATGGTGGCGTTGATACCCTGGCGTTTAGCGAGCGCCAGCGCGCGGTCGCGGGTGATTTTACGCACCGTCGCCGGGGTGTTTTTGCCGCTGTTAAAATAAAGCTTGTCGCCGACGATCAGGTTATCAAGGTTGATCACCAGCAGCGTATTTTTCTTCTCGGCGTCGCTCATCCGCTGTAATAAATTCTCAGCGCCCAGCTTGCCTTCTTCTTCGCCGCTGGTGGCAACAAAGCGAATGCCGTACTCGGTGGGAATATTTTTAAGCTGCGAGGCCAGCTCCAGCATTACGCCCAGCCCGGCGGCGTTGTCGTCGATACCCTGGAGCGTCAGGCCGCCCAGGTTTTGGGCGGTGTCGGCATCGCTGCGCGGCGCGTAGGTGTCGAGATGCGCCATAATCACAATCTGTTGCCTGGCGCGTCCTTCGTGCGCGGCAATCACCGTGCTGCCGGTGACGTTGTGCCAGTTCTGCTGTTTATCCGCAGAGGTATAAAGGTAGCGACTGTGAAAGGTGCGGATGTCGCTTTGATAACCCATCGCGGCAAACTGCTGACGCAGATAATCCGCTGCCAGCATCTCGGCGGGGGAGCCGGTCATGCGGCCGGGAAAATAGGTCGCAATGTAACGCGCCTGAGTGGTCGCAAACGTGCCCGGGGGAGTTGATTTCGCCAGTACGGGGAGGGCAAAGCCTACGCTGAACGCCAGGGCAGCTAAACTGCGGCGCGATGCGGACAACATACAATATCCTTAAAAAATCCAAAAAAAATCGCCGCCTACAGTATGAAACTGTGACCTGGGTTACACAATTCGAATCACACGTAACACGCCGAAAACGCGCGGGTTAAGCACTTTTTGATATTAGCTTTTTCGGGATGTTATTCCTTTGAGGAACTACTCATTCCATTTCGTAATTTCATTTGAACTAAGCCGCACCCTATAGTCCCTCTCATTATTAAAAATAAGTGAGTTGTCGTGCTGTGGAATACCTGCCTCTTTTTGCTGCCCTGAAAGATCGCCCGGTACTGGTCATCGGCGGCGGTGAAATTGCCGCCCGTAAAATCGTGTTCCTGCGCCGGGCCGGAGCAAAGATACAGGTTGTGGCAACGCGCCTCGACCCGGAGGTCCACGAGCTGGCAGAGCAGGGGCAGATCCACTGGCTGGCGACAGAATTTACCGAAGAGCAGATCGATAACGTTTTTCTGGTGATCGCCGCGACCAATAACCGTGAGCTGAACCAGCGCGTTTTCGCGGCGGCAGATGCCCGCCACCGGCTGGTCAACGTCGTTGATAACCAGCCGCTGTGCTCGTTTATTTTTCCTTCTATTGTCGATCGCTCGCCGCTGCTGATTGCCATTTCTTCCGGCGGAAATGCGCCAGTCCTGGCGCGGCTACTGCGCGAAAAAATCGAAGCGCTGCTGCCAAAAGAGTTAGGGCGCATGGCGGAAGTGGCAGGCCGCTGGCGCGAGCGCATCAAAGACACGCTGAAAACCACCGCCGAGCGCCGTCGATTCTGGGAACGTGCCTTTCGCGGGCGCTTTGCCAGCCTGATGGCGGCCGGTAATCAGCAGGCGGCGGAGCAGGTTCTGGCGCAGACGTTACAGCAGCCGGAGCGCGCGCAGGGCGAAATTATCCTCGTCGGTGCGGGGCCAGGCGATGCGGGACTGCTGACCCTGCGTGGTTTACAGGTGCTCCAGCAGGCCGACGTGGTGTTTTACGACCATCTGGTCACGGATGAGATCCGCGAACTGGTGCGCCGCGATGCGGATCTGATCTGCGTCGGCAAACGTGCCGGGAAACACGCGGTGCCGCAGCATGAAACCAACCGGATGCTGACAGACGCCGCGCGGGAAGGCAAAACGGTGGTGCGACTTAAGGGCGGCGATCCGTTTATTTTTGGGCGCGGCGGCGAAGAACTTCAGGCGGCAGCAGCGGCAGGCATCCCGTTTCAGGTGGTGCCGGGCGTGACGGCGGCCTCTGGCGCGACGGCTTACGCGGGCATCCCGCTGACCCATCGCGAACACGCCCAGAGCGTCACCTTTGTGACCGGACATTACAAGCCCGACAGCGCGCCGTTCGACTGGGCGCAGCTGGCGCAGAGCCGCCAGACGCTGGCGATTTACATGGGCACCATGAAAGCGGCGGAAATCAGCGCCCAGCTTATTAAGCATGGTCGTGACGGAACGACGCCCGTGGCGGTGATATCGCGCGGCACCCGTGCCGATCAGCAGGTCAGCACCGGCACATTACAACAACTCGAAAACCTGGCGAAAGATGCGCCGATGCCCGCGCTGCTGGTCATCGGTGAGGTGGTAAACCTGCATCACGAACTGGCCTGGTTTCAACACACTACAGGTGCGGAAGGCTTTGCCTCCGTGGTTAATCTGGCTTAAGGAATGGTTATGGATCAAAAACGACTGACTCACCTGCGGCAACTGGAGGCGGAAAGCATCCATATCATCCGTGAAGTTGCCGCCGAGTTTGCTAATCCGGTGATGCTTTACTCTATCGGTAAAGACTCCAGCGTGATGCTGCATCTGGCGCGTAAGGCGTTCTATCCGGGGACGCTGCCGTTCCCGCTGCTGCATGTTGATACCGGCTGGAAATTCCGTGAGATGTATGAGTTCCGTGACCGTACCGCCAAAGCCTACGGCTGCGAACTGCTGGTGCATAAAAACCCGGAAGGCGTGGCGATGGGCATCAACCCGTTTGTTCACGGCAGCGCCAAACATACCGACATCATGAAAACCGAAGGGCTGAAGCAGGCGCTGAATAAATACGGCTTCGACGCCGCGTTTGGCGGCGCGCGTCGTGACGAAGAGAAATCGCGCGCCAAAGAGCGCATCTACTCCTTCCGCGATCGCTTCCACCGCTGGGACCCGAAAAATCAGCGCCCGGAACTGTGGCACAACTATAACGGCCAGATTAACAAGGGCGAAAGCATCCGCGTATTCCCGCTCTCCAACTGGACTGAACAGGACATCTGGCAGTACATCTGGCTGGAAAATATCGACATTGTTCCCCTGTATCTGGCCGCTGAGCGCCCGGTGCTGGAGCGTGACGGAATGCTGATGATGATTGACGACGATCGCATCGACCTGCAACCGGGCGAGGTCATTGAGCAGCGGATGGTACGCTTCCGTACTCTCGGCTGCTGGCCGCTGACCGGCGCGGTGGAATCGAACGCGCAGACATTACCGGAAATCATCGAGGAAATGCTGGTCTCCACCACCAGCGAGCGCCAGGGCCGCGTGATTGACCGCGATCAGGCTGGCTCGATGGAACTGAAGAAACGTCAGGGATACTTCTAAGGAGCCGCCATGAATACGACACTTGCACAACAAATTGCTAACGAAGGCGGCGTAGAAGCCTGGATGCACGCTCAGCAGCACAAAAGCCTGTTGCGCTTTCTGACCTGCGGCAGCGTGGACGACGGTAAAAGTACCCTGATTGGTCGCCTGTTGCACGATACCCGGCAGATCTACGAAGATCAGCTCTCTTCGCTGCATAACGACAGCAAGCGCCACGGTACTCAGGGCGAAAGGCTGGATCTGGCGCTGCTGGTGGACGGCCTGCAAGCGGAGCGCGAGCAGGGCATTACCATTGACGTTGCCTATCGTTATTTTTCGACTGAAAAACGCAAATTTATCATCGCCGACACGCCGGGGCACGAGCAGTACACCCGTAATATGGCGACCGGGGCATCCACCTGCGATCTGGCGATCCTGCTGATCGACGCACGCAAAGGCGTGCTGGATCAAACCCGTCGTCACAGCTTTATCTCCACGCTGCTGGGCATTAAGCATCTGGTGGTGGCGATCAACAAAATGGATCTGGTGAACTTCAGCGAAGAAACGTTCAACAGCATTCGTGAAGACTATCTGACCTTTGCCGCTCAGTTGCCGGGCGATCTGGACATCCGCTTTGTGCCGCTGTCCGCGCTGGAGGGCGACAACGTGGCGAGCGGCAGCGCGAATCTGCCGTGGTACAGCGGCCCGACGCTGCTGGAAGTGCTGGAAACCGTTGAGATCCAGCGGGTGGTCGATCAGCAACCGATGCGCTTCCCGGTACAGTATGTGAACCGTCCGAACCTCGATTTTCGCGGCTATTCCGGCACGCTGGCATCTGGCGTGGTGAAAGTCGGCCAGCGGATCAAAGTGCTGCCGTCCGGCGTGGAATCTGCCGTAGCGCGGATCGTCACCTTCGACGGTGACCTGGAACAGGCGGCGGCAGGCGAAGCCATTACCCTGGTACTGAAAGATGAAATCGACATCAGCCGTGGCGATTTGTTGCTGGATGCGCAGGAATCGCTGCCTGCGGTGCAAAGCGCGTCGGTCAACGTGGTCTGGATGACCGAGCAGCCGCTGACGGCAGGGCAAACGCTGGATATTAAAATTGCCGGAAAGAAAACCCGCGCCCGCGTGGATGCTATCCGACATCAGTTTGATATCAACAACCTGACCCGCCACGACGCGGAAAACCTGCCGCTGAACGGCATCGGGCTGGTCGAGCTGACGTTTGATGAGCCGCTGGTGCTCGACAACTATCAGGCTAATCCGGTCACCGGCGGGATGATTTTCATCGATCGCCTCTCTAACGTGACCGTTGGGGCGGGACTGGTGGAAGAAGCGCATGCGCAGGCGAGCGCCGCGCCGTCGGAGTTCAGCGCTTTTGAACTGGAACTGAACGCGCTGGTCCGCAAGCACTTCCCGCACTGGGGCGCGCGCGATCTGCTGGGAGGCAAGTAATGGCGCAGCATGACGAAAACGTCGTCTGGCACGCCCATCCGGTCACGGCGGAACAGCGCGAGCAGCTCCACGGGCATCGCGGCGTGGTGCTGTGGTTTACCGGGCTTTCCGGCTCCGGGAAATCCACCGTTGCCGGGGCGCTGGAAGAAGCGCTGCACCGTCTGGGCGTCAGCACCTATCTGCTGGATGGCGATAACGTGCGCCACGGCCTGTGTAGCGATCTCGGCTTCAGCGATGCCGATCGCAAGGAAAATATCCGCCGCGTCGGGGAAGTCTCCCGGCTGATGGTGGATGCAGGACTGGTGGTGCTGACCGCCTTTATCTCTCCGCACCGCGCCGAACGGCACATGGTGCGCGAGCGGGTAGGGGAAGGGCGCTTTTTTGAAGTGTTTGTTGATACGCCGCTGGCCATCTGCGAAACCCGCGATCCTAAAGGGCTGTACAAAAAGGCGCGCGCGGGCGAACTGCGGAACTTCACCGGTATTGATTCGGTTTATGAAGCCCCGGAAGCAGCGGAAGTGCATCTGGATGGTGAACAATTAGTAACAAATTTGGTGAACCGTTTATTAGACCTGTTAAGACAGAGCGATATTATCAGATCCTGACATGCTGGCGGACGAGGCAACCGTCCGCTAAGCCAGGTAACAGGATGAGATATGCGCGATAGCCAGAACTTAAGTATCACCACCACAGAGCCGCTAATGGCAGAGGAAGAGGCCAGTTGGTCTTTTCCGGGAGCCGTGGTGGGCTTTATCTCGTGGTTGCTGGCGGCGGGTATCCCGTTTTTAATTTATGGTCCCAACACGCTTTTTTTCTTTCTTTATACCTGGCCTTTCTTCCTCGCATTAATGCCCGTCGCCGTGGTGGTGGGCATTGCGCTGCACTCTCTTCTCGGTGGCAAATTTCTCTATACCATTCTGGCGACCGCACTGACGGTCATAGCGATGTTTGGCATTCTGTTTATGTGGCTGATGGGGTAGATTCTTCCCAAAGCTGAATTATTATTGATGGGGGCTATTTCCCTCACCGTGACGTGACATACTGATCCGCAGATAAAATGTGGTACATTTGGCGCGGTTACGCGGCATCGCCCGCGGCCGGGGTAGTGTCCTCGGGCGAGTTATGGGATGATGATGCCGTTTTTCAGGGGGCAGGATGGGTAAACTAACGCTGATATTGCTGGCTTTGCTGGTCTGGCTCCAGTATTCGCTGTGGTTTGGCAAAAACGGATTACATGACTACAGCCGTGTCAGCGATGATGTCCAGGCACAGCAAACAACGAACGCCAAATTAAAAACGCGTAACGATCAGCTTTTTGCTGAAATTGACGATCTTAACGGTGGTCAGGAAGCGATTGAAGAACGTGCACGCAACGAACTCAGTATGACCCGACCGGGCGAAACCTTTTATCGTCTGGTGCCGGATGCGTCTAAACGCAATCTGAGTGCAGGGCAAAATAACCGATAACAGGCCCAGGAACGCAAGATGGCAGCAACTTTTCCGGGCGTTTGCGCCGTGGTTCCGGCAGCCGGTTTTGGCCGCCGTATGCAAACGGAGTGTCCGAAACAATACCTCTCAATTGGTAACAAAACGATTCTTGAACACGCGGTGGCCGCGCTTCTGGCGCACCCTCGCGTGCAAAACGTGATTATCGCCATTACACCCGGCGACACGCGTTTTCAGCAATTACCGCTGGCAAATCATCCGCACATCACCGTGGTAGACGGCGGCAGCGAGCGCGCCGATTCCGTCCTTGCTGGGCTTAAAGCCGCAGGCGACGTTGAATGGGTGCTGGTGCATGACGCCGCGCGTCCCTGCTTGTGTCAGGATGATTTAGACCGTCTGCTGCGTCTGAGTGAAACCAGCCGCGTGGGCGGCATTCTGGCCGCGCCGGTGCGCGACACCATGAAGCGCGGCGAGCCGGGTAAATCTGCGATCGCCCATACGGTGGACCGCAACGATCTCTGGCACGCCCTGACGCCGCAATTTTTCCCGCGAGAGCTTCTCACTGCCTGCCTGACGCGCGCGCTCCACGAAGGCGCGACGATCACCGACGAAGCCTCCGCGCTGGAATACTGCGGTTTTCATCCCGAACTGATCCCCGGCCGCGCGGATAATATCAAAGTCACCCGCCCGGAAGATCTGGCGCTCGCCGAATTTTATCTCACCCGCTTTCATCCTCAGGAGCAGACCTAATGCGAATTGGACACGGTTTTGACGTACATGCCTTTGGCGGCCCAGGCCCGATTATCATTGGCGGCGTGCGCGTCCCTTACGAACAGGGGCTGCTGGCCCACTCCGACGGCGACGTGGCGCTGCACGCGCTGACCGATGCGCTGCTCGGTGCGGCGGCGCTGGGCGACATCGGCAAACTGTTCCCCGATACCGATCCGGCGTTTAAAGGTGCGGACAGCCGCGAACTGCTGCGTGAGGCGTGGCGGCGTATCCAGGCGAAAGGTTATACGCTCGGCAATGTCGACGTCACCATTATCGCCCAGGCCCCAAAAATGCTGCCGCACATCCCACAAATGCGCATCTTTATCGCCGAAGATCTCGGTTGTCATATGGATGACGTCAACGTTAAAGCCACCACCACAGAAAAACTCGGCTTTACCGGGCGCGGCGAAGGCATTGCCTGCGAAGCGGTAGCGCTGCTGCACAAGGCGGCGAAATGATTGCGTTTGACGACCTGACGTACCTGCACGGCAAACCGCCGGGGCAGGGGCTGTTAAAAGCCAGCCCGGAAGATTTTCTGGTGGTGGAAGATCTTGGTTTTGCGCCGGACGGTGAAGGCGAGCATCTGCTGGTCAGGATCCTGAAAAACGGCTGCAATACCCGCTTCGTGGCCGACGCGCTGGCGAAGTTCCTGAAAATTCCGGCGCGGGAAGTCAGCTTCGCCGGGCAAAAAGACAAGCACGCGGTCACTGAACAGTGGCTTTGCGCGCGGTTGCCGGGCAAAGCGATGCCCGATCTGAGCGCCTTTCAGCTTGAAGGCTGCCAGGTGCTGGAGTATGCCCGCCATCAGCGTAAGCTGCGCACCGGTGCGCTGAAAGGCAACGACTTCACCCTGATCCTGCGGGAAGTGTCCGATCGCGATGACGTCGAATCCCGGCTTCAGGCGATCCAGGCGGCAGGCGTGCCGAATTACTTTGGCGCACAGCGTTTTGGCATCGGCGGCAGCAATTTGCAGGGCGCGCTGCGCTGGGCAGAAAGTGCGGTTCCGGTTCGCGATCGGAATAAACGCAGTTTTTGGTTGTCGGCAGCCCGCAGCGCGTTGTTTAATCAGATAGTCAGTGACCGCCTGAAAAAACCAGACTTTAATCAAGTTGTTGACGGCGATGCGCTACAATTAGCGGGGCGCGGCAGCTGGTTTGTCGCCACGGAAGACGAGCTGAACGCGCTTCAGTCCCGCGTCAATAATCATGAACTGATGATCACTGCGTCCCTGCCCGGTAGCGGCGACTGGGGCACGCAGCGTAATGCGCTGGCGTTTGAACAGGCCGCTATTGGCGAAGAAACGCTGTTACAGCAGTTGCTGCTGCGCGAAAAGGTCGAGGCGGCACGCCGCGCCATGCTGCTCTGTCCGCAAAATATGCGCTGGAGCTGGTGGGATGACGTCACCGTTGAATTACGCTTCTGGCTTCCGGCAGGCAGTTTTGCCACCAGCGTCGTCAGGGAACTTATTAACACAGCAGGTGATTATGCGAATATTGCTGAGTAATGATGACGGCATCCATGCGCCCGGCATTCAGACGCTGGCGAAAGCCCTGCGCGAATTTGCCGAGGTTCAGGTGGTCGCGCCCGATCGTAACCGCAGCGGCGCATCCAACTCATTGACGCTGGAATCTTCCCTGCGCACCTTCAGTTATGAAAATGGCGATATTGCCGTTCAGATGGGCACGCCCACTGACTGCGTGTATCTCGGCGTGAATGCCCTGATGCGTCCGCGTCCGGACGTGGTGGTTTCTGGTATTAATGCCGGGCCAAATCTTGGCGACGACGTCATTTACTCCGGCACTGTCGCTGCCGCGATGGAAGGGCGACATCTTGGTTTCCCTGCGCTGGCGGTATCGCTGAACGGCCACAAGCATTACGACACTGCTGCAGCGGTCACCTGCACCATTTTGCGGGCGTTAAGCCGCGAACCGCTGCGCACCGGGCGGATCCTCAACATTAACGTGCCGGACCTGCCGCTTAACGAAATCAAAGGTTTTCGCGTTACCCGCTGTGGCAGCCGTCATCCTGCCGATCAGGTGATCCCGCAGGAAGACCCGCGCGGTAACACGCTGTACTGGATCGGCCCGCCGGGTGAGAAATTTGATGCTGGCCCGGACACGGACTTTGCCGCCATTGACGACGGCTACGTTTCCGTCACGCCGCTGCACGTAGACCTCACGGCGCACGGCGCGCATGATGTTGTTTCTGACTGGTTAAAACGCGTGGGAGCAAACACGCAATGATTAGCAAACGCGTACAGAGCCTCCTCGATCAACTGCGTACTCAGGGAATCAAAGATGAGCATGTGCTTGAGGCAATTGCTCTGGTTCCGCGTGAAAAATTTATTGATGAGGCGTTTGAACACCAGGCGTGGGAGAACGTGGCGTTGCCCATCGGGCAAGGGCAAACCATTTCGCAGCCCTATATGGTGGCGCGAATGACCGAACTGCTGGAGCTGACGCCGGAATGCCGGGTGCTGGAAGTGGGGACCGGATCAGGCTATCAAACCGCCATCCTCGCGCACCTTGTGCATCACGTCTGCTCGGTCGAGCGGATCAAAAGCCTGCAATGGCACGCAAGGCGTCGCCTGAAACAGCTCGATCTGCATAATGTGTCTACTCGTCACGGCGATGGCTGGCAGGGATGGCACGCGCGTGCGCCCTTCGACGCCATCATCGTAACGGCGGCTCCCCCGGAAATACCAGCGGCCCTGATGTCCCAACTGGCAGAGGGCGGCGTGATGGTATTGCCCGTGGGGGATGAGCACCAGTATCTGAAACGGGTGTATCGCCGCAAAGACGAATTTATTATCGATACCGTCGAGGCAGTGCGCTTCGTTCCTCTGGTCAAAGGGGAACTGGCCTGAGACCCGGATTTATCCTGGTTATTTCATGGATTTTCAGCGTATGGTGAACGCATTTGTCAGTGTTCACGCCGCTGCCTTGCACGGTTCTAAATCACTGGTAGTTAACCTTTTCCTGGGGGATAAATGAGCGCGGGAAGCCCAAAATTCACCGTAAGTCGCGTAGCGACATTATCACTGATTTCACTTTGCCTCGCCGGTTGCGGTAATTCGGACAATACCCCGGCGCCGGTCAGCTCGGTTAACGGCTCGACGCCCGCCAGTGCTGATTCCGGGATGCTCATCACGCCGCCGCCCAAAATGGGAACGGCCCCGCAGACGGCGAACGTGCCTGTTCAGCCGATACAACCGATGCAGCCACAGCCAACGCAGATCCAGCCGCAGACCCAGCCCGTCGCGCAGCAGTCTGTGCAAACGGAAAACGGGCGCATTGTCTACAACCGCAAATACGGCAATATTCCGAAGGGCAGCTACACCGGCGGCAGCACCTATACGGTGAAAAAAGGCGATACGCTGTTCTACATCGCCTGGATAACCGGGAACGATTTCCGTGACTTAGCGCAGCGCAACAACGTTGCCGCGCCGTATGGCCTGAACGTCGGACAGACCCTGCAGGTAGGTAACGCATCCGGTACGCCAATCACTGGCGGCAACGCCGTTACCCAGGCTGATGCAAATGCACAAGGAATAATCTTAAAACCTGCACAGAATTCAACCGTAGCTGTTGCGTCGCAGCCGACAATTACGTATTCTGAAACCTCAGGTGAACAAAGTGCTAACAAAATGTTGCCTAACAACCGACCGACGAGTACACCCGTCACGGCACCGGTTACGGCTCCATCAACCGTTAGCGTTACTGAACCCACTGCCAGCAGTACCAACACCAGCTCGCCGATTTCGGCATGGCGTTGGCCAACTGAAGGCAATGTTATCGAAAACTTCTCTGCCACTGATAACGGCAATAAAGGGATCGATATCGCAGGTAGCAAAGGTCAGGCTATCGTAGCGACCGCTGATGGTCGCGTCGTATATGCCGGGAGTGCGCTGCGCGGTTACGGTAATCTTATTATCATCAAACATAATGATGATTACCTGAGTGCCTACGCCCATAACGATACAATGCTGGTTCGGGAGCAACAAGAAATTAAGGCGGGGCAGAAAATAGCTACCATGGGTAGCACCGGAACCAGTTCAACACGTTTACATTTTGAAATTCGTTACAAGGGGAAATCCGTCAACCCGCTGCGTTACTTGCCGCAGCGATAATCAGGCGGGATACACGGCAAACGTGTATGTCGTTCAGGGATCACGGGTAGGAGCCACCTTATGAGTCAGAATACGCTGAAAGTTCATGATTTAAATGAAGACGCGCAATTTGATGAGAATGGAGTAGAGGCTTTTGATGAAAAAGCCTTAGTCGTTGAGGAACCTGGTGATAGTGACCTGGCAGAGGAAGAGCTGTTAGCGCAGGGCGCGACACAACGCGTACTGGATGCCACCCAGCTTTACCTCGGAGAGATCGGTTATTCTCCATTATTAACTGCGGAAGAAGAAGTTTACTTCGCCCGTCGCGCTCTGCGCGGAGATGTTGCCTCACGCCGTCGCATGATTGAAAGTAACCTGCGTCTGGTGGTGAAAATTGCCCGTCGTTACGGCAATCGTGGTCTGGCACTGCTGGATCTGATTGAAGAGGGCAACCTGGGGCTGATCCGTGCCGTTGAGAAGTTTGACCCGGAACGTGGTTTCCGTTTCTCAACCTACGCGACGTGGTGGATCCGTCAGACCATTGAACGGGCGATCATGAATCAAACCCGTACTATTCGTCTGCCGATTCATATTGTTAAAGAGCTGAACGTGTATCTGCGTACCGCGCGTGAACTGTCCCATAAGCTGGACCACGAGCCGAGTGCGGAAGAAATTGCCGAACAGCTGGATAAACCGGTTGATGACGTAAGCCGTATGCTGCGTCTCAACGAGCGCATCACCTCGGTAGACACCCCTCTGGGTGGCGATTCCGAAAAAGCGCTGCTGGACATCCTGGCCGATGAAAAAGACAACGGTCCGGAAGACACCACGCAAGACGATGATATGAAACAAAGCATCGTTAAATGGCTGTTCGAACTGAACGCCAAACAGCGTGAAGTGCTGGCACGTCGTTTCGGTCTGCTGGGTTATGAAGCGGCTACGCTCGAAGATGTGGGTCGTGAAATCGGCCTGACACGCGAACGCGTTCGTCAGATCCAGGTTGAAGGTCTGCGTCGCCTGCGTGAAATCCTTCAGGCGCAAGGGCTGAATATCGAAGCGCTGTTCCGCGAGTAATAAACAGTTCCATCAAAAAAGGCCACTCTTACGGAGTGGCCTTTTTCTTTGCGTGGCGATCGCGCTTTAGCCTGTTGGCTGATGGATACCCGCGCCCGAAGGATAAGTGACTCCTGGCGGAAACGACATGCATCCTGTAAATGTCGATGCAGGAGAAAGCCGTTCTCGTATCCAAAAATCAACTGGCCTGTTTACTGAAGTTGGTAAAACGATAATTTACCCGATTTTGCCGAGCCGGTATCAATATAAACCTGGTTGGCAAAAGTTTGCTGGTGAGTAAATATCATATGACCAAAAATAAACACCTCGGCACCGTCAACAGGGCGGGTATTTCCTTCCAGCGATTGTAATACGCGATCGACTGACCATAATACGCCATTCAGATCGACCTGTTTATTGAAGCGGTAACGGTTATCAGGATAATCTGCGTGAGCAATAACATGCTTACCTTTAGCGGTATCAATTTCAATAATATGTGGCAACCGGTGAAAGCGTAGCAGCAGATCGATAGCCTCCTGTTGTTCCGCCGCATTCAGGTCAAAGAACCAGCCGCCGCCGCTGTTCAGCCACATATTGCCATCCTGCGTGGCGAACGCTTCCAGCGCCATCGCTTCATGGTTACCCATCACCGACACAAACCACGGCCGATCCAGCAGGCGTAGCACTTCCAGGTTTTCCGGGCCACGATCAATATTATCGCCAACGGAAATTAATAAATCTTTTTCAGGAGAGAAATCCAGATCGGCGAGGCGTGATTGCAGTAAAGAATAACAACCGTGAATATCCCCGACGGCCCAAATATGGCGGCAGGTGCTGGCATCTATTTTATGGTAGCGGACCTCTGGCATGACTCACCTTTTAATGTGGAGGGAGATGAGATTATATCATATTGGCCCTGATTTTTAACGCGCTTAAAGCAGCCTGTCAATTTCTCTGCTTCTGGCGCTCTTTTTATCGAATGTGGCAAAAAATTATTAGTTGCCACGCTTTCCGACAATGTTTTACTGATGGCAGCTTTTAGTTCAGCATCACCATAAAATAAAAGACCATTATTTAATTGCTGATTAATCTTATCGGCCATTTCTTTTATGATTCGTTCAGGATGGTTGATTTTTAAATCGCGACCAAATTTAATTAATGTCATTTTATAGCAACATTTCGTATTGCTGCGGAAACCTGCCCGGCAGCCGCGCGCTGCCGGGCAGGTAAATCAGACCAGATTCTTCAGCCGGTAAATCCACTCCAGCGCCTGACGCGGGGTCAGGGAGTCCGGGTCGAGATTTTCCAGCGCTTCCACCGCCGGGGACGTTTCTTCCGCAACCGTCAGCAGCGACATTTGCGTGCCGTCAACCTGTGTTGCAGCGGCATTCGGCGAGAGACTTTCCAGTTCGCGCAGTTTCTGCCGGGCGCGTTTGATCACATCTTTCGGAACGCCCGCCAGCGCTGCGACAGCCAGACCGTAGCTTTTGCTCGCCGCGCCGTCCTGCACGCTGTGCATAAAGGCGATGGTATCACCATGCTCCAGCGCGTCGAGGTGGACGTTGGCCACGCCTTCCATTTTCTCCGGTAGCTGCGTCAGCTCGAAGTAGTGGGTGGCAAACAGGGTCAGTGCTTTGATACGGTTGGCGAGACTTTCGGCGCAGGCCCACGCCAGCGACAGACCGTCGTAGGTTGAGGTGCCGCGACCAATCTCATCCATCAGTACCAGGCTGTTTTCGGTGGCGTTATGCAGGATATTGGCGGTTTCGGTCATCTCCACCATAAAGGTTGAGCGCCCGCTTGCCAGATCGTCCGCTGCACCAACGCGGGTGAAAATGCGGTCCACCGGACCCATTTCCGCCTTTTGCGCCGGAACATAGCTGCCAATATAGGCCAGCAGCGCAATCAGCGCGGTCTGGCGCATATAGGTACTTTTACCGCCCATGTTCGGACCGGTAATGATTAACATCCGGCGCTGGGGTGAAAGGTTCAGCGGGTTGGCGATAAACGGTTCGTTCAGCACCTGTTCAACCACCGGGTGGCGACCTTCTTCAATGCGAATGCCCGGTTTATCGCTGAACGTCGGACAACAGTAATTCAGCGTATCGGCGCGCTCGGCGAGGTTCACCAGCACGTCCAGCTCCGCCAGCGCCGCCGCGCTGAGTTGCAGATCGCCCAGATGCGGGAGCAGCAGATCGAACAGTTCATCGTAGAGCTGTTTTTCCAGCGCCAGCGCCTTGCCCTTCGACGTCAGCACTTTATCTTCGTACTCTTTCAGTTCCGGGATGATGTAACGCTCGGCGTTCTTCAGCGTCTGGCGGCGAACGTAGTTAATCGGCGCCAGATGGCTCTGCCCACGGCTGATCTGAATATAGTAACCGTGGACGGCGTTGTAGCCGACTTTCAGCGTATCCAGCCCGGTGCGCTCGCGTTCGCGGATTTCCAGCTTATCCAGATAATCAGTCGCGCCATCCGCCAGCGCGCGCCACTCATCCAGCTCGGCGTTATAGCCGGGAGCAATGACGCCGCCGTCGCGCACCAGCACCGGCGGCGCGTCGATGATCGCTCGCTCCAGCAGCCCGCGAAGCTCGCTGAACTCGCCCATTTTCTCACGCAGCGCCTGCACTGGCGCACTGGCGACGGTTTCAAGCTGCGCGCGCAGTTCCGGCAACTGCTGGAACGCATGACGCATCCGCGCCAGATCGCGTGGACGCGCGGTGCGCAGCGCCAGACGGGCCAGAATGCGCTCCAGATCGCCGACCTGCCGCAGCACCGGTTGCAGTTCGCCGGTATATTCCTGAAGCGCGCCGATGGTCTGCTGGCGGTCGGTTAACGTACGGGTATCGCGCACCGGCATATGCAGCCAGCGTTTTAACATCCGGCTGCCCATTGGCGTGACGGTACGGTCCAGCACCGATGCCAGCGTGTTATCGACTCCGCCCGCCAGGTTCTGGGTGATCTCCAGATTACGGCGCGTGGCGGCGTCCATAATGATGCTGTCCTGCTGACGCTCCATAGTGATGGAGCGAATATGAGGCAGGGCGGTGCGTTGGGTGTCTTTCACATATTGCAGCAGACAGCCCGCCGCGCACAGACCGCGCGGGGCGTTCTCAACACCAAAGCCGATTAAATCACGGGTGCCAAATTGCAGGTTAAGCTGCTGACGAGCGGTATCAATTTCGAATTCCCACAGCGGACGGCGACGCAGCCCGCGACGGCCTTCAATCAGGGCCAGTTCGGCAAAATCTTCCGCATACAGCAGTTCCGCCGGATTAGTGCGCTGCAGCTCGGCGGCCATCGTTTCGCGATCCGCCGGTTCGCTAAGGCGAAAACGCCCGGAGCTGATGTCCATCGTCGCGTAGCCAAAACCTTTGCTGTCCTGCCAGATGGCGGCAAGCAGATTGTCCTGGCGCTCCTGCAACAGCGCTTCATCGCTGATGGTGCCCGGCGTGACAATGCGGACCACCTTGCGCTCCACCGGCCCTTTGCTGGTCGCCGGATCGCCGATTTGCTCGCAGATGGCGACCGACTCCCCAAGGCTCACCAGCTTCGCCAGATAGTTTTCCACCGCATGATGCGGCACACCCGCCATCGGAATGGGTTCACCCGCCGACGCCCCGCGTTTGGTCAGGGAGATATCCATCAGCTGCGATGCGCGTTTGGCATCGTCATAAAACAGCTCGTAAAAATCACCCATCCGGTAAAAAAGCAGAATGTCGGGATGCTGTGCTTTAAGCTTCAGATACTGCTGCATCATGGGGGTGTGGTCTGAAAGATCCTTGTCGATAGACTCTTGCATATTGATTTTACTCATTCTTTAAGTCTTTTGGGTGCTCAGGTGGCTCCCTGTGGAACCGCGTAAACCCATCTAAATCGATAAATTTTAACTCAGGCGTAGACCGGGCCTGGATTTTGACTTGCTGGCAGACATTAACAACAATGGAACGTGATCAGTTGATGATAATCAACAGGTTACCTGTCAACGTCCAGCTATTTCCCGGCCAGCAAGGGCGAGTTGTCTGATAGCCAATCCTGAACGAAACCTTATCTTATCACTGACAACCACCGGGATTCATCCGTTGGTTTGGCGTCAAAATTAGCGCCACTAACAGGCATATATCGTTCAACGACGCGGATCTTCAGACCCGCGCCGGGTGGCAAGGCACCGTGAGAGGTTATCAGATCTGCGACGGGCAGTGTCTCAGATTTTGCCAGTGATGATCGGGCACGCGAGGCGGCTCGCAATTTTGATGATTTTGCTTCCGGCGCACCAGCCGCAGCGGCGCACCGGGTGAACAGGGCGGTACGGGATGAGATTCAGAGAGACGCGGGAAAGGGTGACTGCCGACACTGAGCTACAAGAGGGAACACATAAAAGCAGTCTGAAAATCCGGGTCACGTAGTTTCGCCGGACCGATTTCTCTCACTATTGACATATCAGCCACTCAATAGTTTATTATTTGATGTATTGTTAAACCAGGGGTGAATCTATGTCATCAAAATTAAACTGGCTTCTACAAAACACAATGCCAGGATCTATGGTATTGCAGTCCTGGTTAACCAAAAATGGTATCAGTCCTTCTTTAGCCAATAAATATATGCACAGCGGTTGGTTACAAAAGCTACGTGCAGGGGTATACGTGCGGAGTGGTCGTGATCCTCAGTGGAGTGATGCCGTTCTGTGCTTACAAAATCAGTTTGGAGTTTCTGTGCATCTGGCGGGGCTTACCAGTCTGACCTGGCAGGGGCGCTCTCATTATCTTCACTTAACGCATCAGGCGATTTGGCTTTGCGTAAAAGATAAAGCTTCATTGCCAAAGTGGTTCAAAGAATTTCCCAATGTCGAGTGGGTTTTAATTTATAATCAAAAGCTTACAGTGCATGACGAAAAATATCTGTCTGAGGTAGACATTAAGGGCGAGCGCCTGAAAACGAGCATACCGGAATTAGCGGCTTACGAGATTGCTAATGCAGTTCCCGGTTCGCTTTCATTTGAACATGCTGCGGAACTCTTTCAGGGATTGGTCAATCTGAGTCCACGTAAAGTCGAAGGATTGTTACGAGCTAGTCGGGCAGTGCAAACCAACCGTCTTTACCTGTTTTTGGCCGAACACTATGATCATGCATGGGTTAAGCGAATAGATAAAACCCACATTGATCTGGGGGCCGGAAAACGCCAAATCGTAACGGGTGGCAAGCTGGACCAAAAATACCAGATTACTGTTCCAGAACGTTTTATTAGCAAAAGGATTTCATATGGATAAGCATTCTCCTTATTATCGGCAAGTGGCGTTACTGCTTAGTGCATTACCTGCTGTGGCATCAGAGCGCTGTTTTGCGCTAAAAGGTGGAACAGCGATAAACTTGTTTATTCGTGATTTTCCACGTTTATCGGTTGATATCGATTTAGCTTACATTCCGCTGGAAAGCAGAGATGTGGCGTTGCCAAATGTTCGGGCTGCTTTAACGCGTGTCGCTGAAAGACTACAGCATCAGGGGGGCATTTCGGCGGTGCTTCAGACAAATAACGCTGATGAGATGCGTATTGTTGTTTCCTCTCAGCACGCGCAGATAAAGATAGAAGTTTCACCTGTTGCGCGAGGTACGCTTTATCCTCCAGAAGAACGCGACATTGTTGAAGCGGTAGAAGACGAATTCGGCTTTGCTAATATTCAGGTTGTCTCCCTGGCCGATCTCTATGGCGGCAAGCTTTGCGCTGCTCTGGATCGGCAACATCCCCGTGATTTCTATGACATTAAAATGTTACTCGAAACGCAAGGTATTGATCGTCATATCTTTAATGGATTCATCACCTATCTACTGGGACATCCACGCCCATTATCAGAGGTATTGAATCCCCACTGGAAAGATATTTCTCAGCTTTATGCCAATGAGTTTGACGGAATGACATTCAATGCGGTCTCTCTGGAAGAACTCAATGCGATACCCGAATTAATGATTGCTGCTCTCAAAGCACAATTTACGCAGCGGGATTATGATTTTTTGATGTCTTTCAAACGCGGTCAGCCAGACTGGCGTCTCGCTCCTGAAGAATTTATTCAGCATCTGCCAGCGGTTAAGTGGAAGTTACAAAATGTTGGTCGCATATCAAAAGAGAAACATATTCAGGCGATGGCAAAGCTTGAGACTATCCTTACCGAATGGCTAAAATAGTTTAGCTTTTCATCTCTACATTCACCTGTGGTGTCACTATACGCATTTTTCTAAACTCCTGGCGCTTCTTCATCAAAGCCCGGTCACTCGTCACCCAGCGTAAAATTTGATGCGGAAAAACCATGCAGAAGGGGGCGCGGCCCCCTTTCTGTGATTAGCGTGACGCTGACGGGTCAACAATGGGTTTATTGACCAGAAAGAAATAGACCAGCGAGGCCGTAAAGGCGATGACGGAAGAAACCACCAGCGCGAGGGTAAAAGACCCGGTGCGATCGAGGATCATCCCGGTGATGATCGGGGCAAACGAACCGCCGATAAATCCGCCAAAATTCTGGATGCCGCTGACGGAAGTCACCAGCCGGGAAGGTACGGAAACCAGGATCAATCCCCACGCCGAGGTCCCGGCAAAATGGATGGAAAAGAGCGCCATGCTGATGCAGGCAACCGCCGTAAAGGTGCTTTCAGTATAGGCCGCTGGCAGGGTGAAACCTGCGGCGCACAGCAGTCCGAGGCAGATCATCCATTTACGGCTTTTCATTTTATCCGCGCCGCGCTTCATCACCCAGTCGGCAACCACCCCGTTGACCAGCATCCCCGCCGCGCCGAACAGGAACGGAATGGCGGCGACCCAGCCGGTTTTTTGCAGGCTTAAGCCACGGGACATTTCAAGGTACGAAGGCAGCCAGGTCAGGAACAGCCAGACCATATAGCCGACGCCGTTAAAGCCGATGATCATTCCCCACATCGATTTTTGTTTAAACAGCCCCGCCCAGTCTTTGAACGTGACTTTTGCGGTGCTGGATGGCGGGGTTTCTTCTTCAAGATGCGCAATGTCCTGCGCTGAAAGCCCGGCATCTTCGCGGTTGCGATAGAAAATGAACCACAGGACAGAGAGCAGGATCCCACTGACACCGATGATAATAAACATCATGCGCCAGCCAAACGCCAGCATCATGGCAATCAGCAGCGGCGGAGCCAGCGCCTGCGCCAGCGTAGATGACATGTTGACAATGCCCATCGGCACGCCGCGTTTACGAATGTTATACCAGTCGTTGACGACTTTTACCCCGGTCGGGAGGTGCGGCGCTTCACCGATCCCCAGCACCACGCGCGCGACGATCATCTGGCTGAAAGAGCCGACAAACCCCAGCGCCGTCTGGGCCACCGACCAGAGAAAAATGCCGAACCCGTACACCTTTTTAACGCCAAATCGTTCCATCACCATCCCAATCGGGAGCTGGCAGAGTGCATAGCCGAAAGAAAATACCGATAATAAAAGCCCCATCTCTGTCGCCGATAATCCCATTTCCTCGCGGATGGTGGTATTAGCAATCGAAAGCGATGTTCTGTCGAGAAAATTAATAATACCCGCCACGAGCAAAAACAGTAATGCCATAATTTGCAAACGCTTCAGGCGAGAGCTTGCTTGACTGGACATAGATTACCCTTTTGTAATGTTATATACGCCATTATTTAACGGCAATAATGGCGTGACAGGAGCCGGTTTTATTCCCGGAGGTATCAATACAAATTAAATCTTAATTTCGAGAATTAATTCAATTTCAACAGGTGTATCGAAAGGGAGGGCATTCGTGCCAATCGCCGAACGCGCGTGCTTGCCACTTTCACCGAAGATGTCGATTAATAAATCGGATGCGCTGTTAATGACCAGCGGCTGATCTTTAAACGCATCAGCGCTCTGAACAAAACCCAGCATTTTGACGCAGCCGGTGATGCGATCCAGATCGCCAAGATAGCCTTTCAGGGAAGACAGAATATTGATAATACACTGACGCGCGGCGGCTTGCCCTTGTTGCAGGGTTAAATCCGCTCCCAGGCTTCCCGCATATATCAGTTCGCCCTTCACCCGGCAGTCATTACCGGAGGTGTAGAGTAAATTACCGGTCTGTTTTACCGGAACATAGGAAAATTTCGGCGCAGTGGGTTCACTGAGCGTAATACCCAGCTCGGCTAAACGAGATTCAATTTTCATTAAAAATTCCCTGGTATTTTAATTCAACAACGTTAATGCCAGCGCGGTATAAATTTGCGCGGCCTGATGTAATTCCTCAATACGAACAAATTCATCCTTGACGTGCGCCTGCGCTAAATCTCCCGGACCCATAATAATAGTGGGAATATGGCACTGAACGGAGAAAAACGGTGCCTCACAGGTGGCGTCAAAAATAGTTTTACGCGCTGTGCCAGTAATGGCATCCACCGCCTGGCAGGCGGTTTCCACCAGCGGATGCGTTTCGTCGATGGAAGAGGCCGGAATAAAAAGATAATTCTCCAGCGCGTAATCGTTTTGCGCGTCCAGCCCGGACTCTGTCAGTGACGCCAGCAGGCTGGCATTGATCGCGCTGCGTTTCTCGCCCGGCAGCACCCGGCGGTCGATTTCAATACTGCACGACTGCGGCACAATATTCGGCGCGCTACCGCCGTTAATGGTGGTGATCAGCATTGAGGCGTTGCCTAACAGCGGATGATGCAGTGTTTTTACCCGCTGGCATTCTTTCATCAGTTCAGGCAGCAGCAGGGCCATTTTGTCGATGGCGCTATCGGGATCGCGGGTTTTCGCCGCATGGCCTGCCGTACCGTGGGTGGTCAGCCGGGTACGGCTCACGCCTTTATGCGCCACGCAAATTTCCAGCGAAGTCGGCTCGCCGATAATGGCATAATCCGCTTCAACGCCCTGGGCGACAAAGTGCGCCATGCCGAGGTTAACCCGCTCTTCATCGACGTTAAAAAGCAGCGTGATTTCACCATTAAAGGCATACTGGCGGCGCTTAATCAGCAGCGCGGTGTAAATCATCGCCGCCACGCCGGATTTCATATCCGCCGCGCCGCGGCCAATAATGCGGTCGCCGTCGATAACAGCGGCAAATGGCTCAACCGACCATCCGCTCCCGCAGGGCACCACGTCAGTATGACCGTTAAAAATAAGCCGTTTGCCGGGCTTCTGCCCCTTCAGGCGAGCGATCACATTCGACCTGCCCGGTGCCACTTCCTGCACCTCGGTATCAATATCTTCGCGACGTAATAACTCCGCAATATATAACGCTACCGAATTTTCATTGCCCGGCGGATTTTCCGACGGATGCTGGATCAGGCTGCAAAGAAGCGTGACCAGTTCCTGCCGTTCATCGGCAGTTAATGGAATATCAGTCATAATACTATTTCCGGCTAGTTAAAAACTTTTTCCGCGCGCGTCAATGGTAATGGTTTCGCTGTATTCGCCATTGCGGAAGGCATATATTTCATCGACGAGATTAGCGACCACGCAACAGTGATTTGGAATAATATGGATCTGCTCACCAATGGTCAGCGTGAATTGCTGTGGATCGTAGCGTAAATAACCGTGCTCTTCGTTGAGTTTCACCAGTTCGATTTTCGGGTATTCCTGAATCAGGCCGTAAGAACCTGGCGTGGCAGAAAGATCGGAAGTTAGCGATTTAGTGCCCGCATCAACGGTCGCATAACCCGGAAGCGGAATACTCACCACCGTCGCGCAAATCGTCAGCGCGCAGTTTTCCGGGGTATAAATTCCGCCGTTGATCGCATTCATATCGCCAAAAATAAAGTTACCCGCTCTCGATTCCGTAATGCCTTTTAATTCGTCGGCATACCATGAGGAAAGCGTTGAACCGCCGGATAATGTGGCGATGGCAAAGCCATTGGCATTGAGCAGATCCCGACTCCTGATTAACAGCTGTGCTTCCTGGCGGGCGGCGCGGCGGATATCCTGCTCGGTGTGATACTGATAAATCGTGCCCGCGTAGGTGAACACGCCGGTCACGCGCAGCCCCGGCAGCGCGGCAACCTTCAGCGCGAAATCCAGCAGTTCTTCAGGCTGTACCCCTTCCCGGTGCGCGCCGTAATCAATAGCGATATCAATATCAAAGGTCAGGCCGTTATTCACTGCCGCCTGCGAAAGCCCCTGCGCGCCGGGCACACTGTCAACGATTGTGCGCATCGTGATTTTGCGCGCCAGCTCCGCGTAACGCTGGCATTTCTCCTCACCGATAAGCGGGTAGGCCAGCAGGATGGCGTCAATGCCTGCGGCGGCCATGACTTCGGCCTCAGAAAGTTTGGCGCAGGTGATGCCGCTCGCCCCCAGGTGTTGCTCAAGCCTGGCCAGACGCACAGATTTATGCGTTTTAATATGCGGCCAGTGTTGAATGCCATTGCGGATAAGGCCGGAGGTCATGGTGGTGATATTTTTCTCCATGATATCCATATCCAGCGCGACATAAGGTGTGGTCAGCATTATTCCTCCTGACGGTTAACCGTCAATAGTCGGGTTCTCCCCTCGCAGTTCGCCCAAATAGGCGTAGAGGGTGTATTTTGAAATATTCAGAAATTCGCAAATCCTTTCGCCGGACTTTTTAATAAGAAATACCCCCTTGTCGTCAAAAAATTTAATCGCATTGAGTTTATCCTGACGAGTCATATTACTGACGGGTACGTCGATTAACGTCATGCACTCGGCGATTAAATAATCGAGCAGTTCGTTGACGTCCTTAACAAACACTTCATTCACTTCTTTAGCGGCGGCAGGCGTGCTGTCCGGGCGGCCCGCCATTTTGTTAAGCATTTTTTCAGCCTGCAAAATGTCGCTGATATCTAAATTAATGCACAGCGCGCCAATCACTTTTTTCTCGCCGTTACGCAAATAAACCGACGTCGAGCGCAGGGTTTTACCCTCGCGGGTTTTGGTAAAATAATTGTGCCTGTCGCCGTTCACGTCTGTACCACGCAGGACTTCCAGTCCGAGATTGCTGCTGGGATCGCCGACCTGACGCCCGGTGACGTGACCATTGATAATGGCAACAATGCTGCTTTCCAGACCCTGCGAATGGTCATGCAATACCACTTCACAATTGTCGCCAAACTGGCCCGCGATCCCTTCCATCATCGGCATTAAAAAATCGAGATTCTCTTTGATGCTTTCCATATCAACCTGAAATTTAGTTAGACTAACAAACTTTTTGTATTGTATAGCGGCAATCGCGGGCAGGGATCAACCAAAAAATGAACAAAAAGGGAGCGGGATCACAGTATAAGGCAAACGTTTTGTCAGGAATTAATCCATAACAAAACTTTTTGTTTGGTCCTTTTTTGCGCTACAGAAGGCTGGAAGCGTCAGAGGCGACGGAGAAAATTTGTGACCGCAGCCAGCTGTTTGCGGCATCGCCATCATTTTTGGGATGCCAGAACATACTGATGGTTAAAGGCGCAAGCTGCACCGGCGGTTCAAACAGATCCAGCGTTTCAGTGAAGCGCTGAAGCAGACGGCGCGGCAGGGTGCAAAGCAGATCGGTACTGGCGACCAGCGGCGGGGCGGTGGCGTAGCTTTGCGTTGACATCACCACGTTACGCTGTAGCCCTTTTGCCGCCAGCGCACGATCGACAAAGCCGGTAAAAGGATCGCCCTCCGAGGACACCAGCAGATGCGGGGCGGCGCAAAAGGTCTTTATATCAAGCCTGGCGGTGCCGCGCGGATGGCCTTTACGCTGTGCCGTGGCAAATTTATCGCTGAATAACCGACGGCCAATCCATGCGGGATGCGCGCCTGCGCTTACGCCGATATAAATATCCACCTCATTATTTTCCATTTCCGCAGGCAGACGGCTTAATTCCGGGAGCGAGAAGCGCAGCCGCATGCCGGGCGCGTTCGCCATCAGTTGATTAAGCAGATCGGCTCCCAGCATTAACGCCGGGTTTTCATGCAGGGCAACGACAAAAGTGCGGCGGCTTCGGGCGGGATCGAACTGTGCAGGCTCCAGCAGGGTGGTGATATTGCGCAGGATCTCGCTCACCTGTGGGCGAAGCGCCTCGGCGCGCGGGGAGGGGATCACCCCACGGCCATGCGGAGAAGAAATAAACAGCCGCTCGCCAAAAATCTCCCGCAGACGGGTCAGCCTTGCGGACATTGCAGGCTGACTGATACCCAGCCGCCGGGCGGCGTGGGTAATATTTTGCTCAGTCAGCAGGGCATCCAGGGTCAGCAGAAGATCGATATTAATATCGGCAATACGGGACATGACTGGCACCACTCTGACCGCGCACCCGCTTATTTCGCCGCGCGATTGGTATAGTTGACGGGGATCCAGTTATACCCGCCGCGCGCGTTATCGGCAATATGTCCTATCCCCGGCCACGGCAGATGAGGTGCGGCAATCAGTTCGCCCTCTTTAGCAAAATCCGCGAAGGCGGTCTGACGCACCGTAGCCGCCTGGGCCGGATTTTCGTCATAGGTGATAGTAATCGCCGGTTCGGCGAACTGTACGGGGGCGACGTGAATAATATCGCCGATGAAGACGATCCGCTCACCCGCCCGCTGGAGCGTATAAAACGCGGAGCCTGGCGTATGGCCCGGATGTACCGTTCCGGTGATCCCTGGCAGCAGCTCAGCGCTGGCGCTGAACGTCTTGATCTTACCGGCCTTCAGATAGGGGCCAAGCGCACGCTGGGCAAAGTCAAAATGCTGCTGGTCATAGCCGGTTTTTTTCTGGTTTTCATTATTGAAAAAGAAGTCGACATCAGGCTTGCCGACATACACGCTGGCATTGGTAAACACCCGCTGACCGTCTTTCACCAGCCCGCCTTCATGATCGGAATGGGCGTGGGTCAGCAAAACGTCGGTGATATCCTGCGGACGAATGCCCTGTGTCGCCAGACTCTCTACCAGTCGTCCGCCCAGCCCCGGCCCGAACAGTTGCCCCACGCCAGTATCAACAAGGATCTTGTGGCCGGGATATTCAATCAAAAAGGCATTGATCGACAATTCGACAGGATTCGCCTGAAAAGATTTCGCCAGCAGGCCGTCGATGTGCTGCCGGGTCGTGTGCTGAAGCAGCGGATAGAGATCCTGCGGAACCGTGCCATCGGTAAACGACGTGACCCGCGCATCCCCGACCTGAATGCTGTATCCCCCCGCTGGCTGGGCTAAAACGTGCTGCGGTCCGACATCCGCCGCCTGGCCTGCGGCGCTCTGGAGCAGTGCGCCCGTCAGGATCAGCGCGCTGATAATCTTATTGTGCTTGATCATGTGAAAACTCCTTAGTGAAAAACACAGAATAGTCAGGCCGGAGCTATTAAAGAAGACAGATAAAATCAATATCACCTATCCATTATATGGATGGCTATCACCGCCTCGCGTCCGCGCAGGCGGCACATTTGAACTATGATTGATGCGATATCGTCCATCGCTCAACTGCGGATCACATGAGGCTACAGAATGGAGTCCAGTTCATTTCATAAAAGTTGGGGGGCGGAGTTTATCGCCCCGGATACAGTTCAGTTTCGCCTCTGGGCAACCGCGCATAACACCGTCGCCGTCCGGCTTAATGGTCAGGACACCGCGATGAAAGCCGTCGGCGACGGCTGGTTTGAACTTCAGCTCGCAGGCGTGGCACCCGGCGCGGAATATTACTTTGTGCTGCCCGACGGCACGGCGGTGCCGGACCCGGCATCGCGGGCGCAAAAGTCTGACGTTAACGGGCCTTCTCTGGTTGTCGATCCTGACCGTTACCCGTGGCAGCACGATGACTGGGCGGGACGCCCGTGGGAAGAGTCGGTGGTGTACGAGATGCACATCGGCACCTTTACCCCGGAAGGCACCTTCCGGGCGGCAATGGACAAATTACCGGCCCTCGCCAGCCTCGGCATCACTATGCTTGAAGTGCTGCCGCTGTCGCAGTTCAGCGGCAACCGTGGCTGGGGTTATGACGGCGTGCTGCTTTATGCGCCGCATTCCGCCTACGGTACGCCGGACGATTTCCGGGCGTTTGTCGATGCCGCCCACGGCCACGGACTGTCGGTGGTCCTCGATATCGTGCTCAACCATTTTGGCCCGGAAGGCAATTACCTGCCGCTGTTGTCCCCCGATTTCTTCCATAAGGAGCGGGTCACGCCGTGGGGGGCGGGCATCGCGTATGATGTGGACGCCGCGCGCCGCTATATTGCCGAAGCGCCGCTCTACTGGCTGAAAGAATTCCGGCTCGACGGCCTGCGCTTTGATGCTATCGATCAGATTGAAGACCGCGCCGATCGCCACGTTTTAATGGAGATTGCCCGACGCATCCGCGCGGACATTACCGATCGGCCGATCCACCTCACCACCGAAGACTCGCGCAACGTGACTTTCCTGCATCCGCGCGCGCAGGACGGCTCCGCGCCGCTGTTTACCGGCGAGTGGAATGATGATTTCCACAATGCGATACACGTCCTCGCGACCGGCGAAACCCACGCTTACTACCAGGATTTTGCCGACGCGCCGCAAAAACACGTTGCCAGAGTACTGGCGGAAGGCTTTGCTTATCAGGGTGAGGTATCACCGCAATCGGGCGAAGCGCGCGGCGTGGACAGCCGCAGCCAGCCGCCGGTGGCGTTTGTCGATTTTATTCAGAATCACGATCAGGTCGGCAACCGCGCCCACGGGGAAAGGCTGCTTACCCTCGCCGGTGCCGCGCGCACCAAAGCCCTGCTGGCAACGCTGCTGCTTTCGCCGCATATTCCGCTGATTTTTATGGGCGAAGAGTTTGGCGAAACGCATCCTTTCCTGTTTTTCACCGATTTTCATGGCGATTTGGCCCGCGCGGTGAGGGAAGGGCGGGCGAAGGAATTTGCCGGTCACGCCGGTCATGAAGAGGGCAGCGTGCCCGATCCCAACGCACAAACCACGTTTACCCAATCGAAGCTCGACTGGCAGAAAGTGCAGAGCGAAGAGGGCAAACGCTGGCTGGCACTGACCCGGCAACTGCTGGCGCTGCGTCAGCAATCTATTGTCCCGCTGCTGGCGGATGCAGGCGGTAATACCGGGCAAGTGGTGGCGACCGCGGAAGGCTTCCTCGCGGTTCGCTGGGATCTGCCGAAAGGCACGCTGTCTCTGGCGCTGAATACCGGCCAACAGCCGCAGCCGCAGCCCGAACTGCCGGGCGAGATCCTCTTTAGCTCGTCCGATGCGTCAGACGTTTTGCCCCCCAACGCCGTTATTGTCCGCCTTGCGCCGGGAGAACCTGCATGAATATTCCCGCTTCGACTTATCGCATTCAGTTCCGTAACGGCATGACCTTCGACCGCGCCGCTGCGCTGGTCCCGTACCTGAAACGCCTCGGCATTAGCGATCTTTACGCCTCGCCGATTTTCACCGCGACTTCCGACTCTACCCACGGCTATGACGTCACCAACGCCGGGGAAATTGAACCCTCTATCGGCGGTCGCGAAGGCTTTGAGCGGATGGTCAGCGCACTGAAAAGCGCCGGTCTTGGCCTGATCATCGACATCGTGCCGAACCACATGGCGGCCTCGCTGGAAAACCCGTGGTGGCGCGATGTGATTGAGAACGGCGAACGCAGCCGCTACGCCCGGCATTTTGATATCGACTGGTCGCGTCGGCTGACTCTGCCGTTCCTCGGCGATCCCTTCGATGAGGCGCTGGAAAAAGGGGACATCGCCATTAAGCGCGATCCGCAAACCGGCAAACCGGCGCTGGCCTGTTATGAAAGCCTGTATCCGCTGGCCCCGGAGAGCTGGCAGGGCCGGGAAGACGACGTGCTGCAACTCCGCGAGGCCAGAGATATCGCCGAGCTTCACGCGCGTCAGCCCTACGAACTGACCTGCTGGCGCGACGCCGCCAGCAATCTCTCATACCGCCGCTTTTTTGAGATCACCGGCCTCGTCGGGGTGCGGGTGGAAGACAAAACCGTTTTTGACGACACCCACCGGCTGATCCTCGAACTGGTGCATTCCGGGGCGGTTAACGGCCTGCGGGTTGACCACGTTGACGGCCTCGCCGATCCGAAAGCCTACCTTGCGCGTTTGCGTGAGGAAGCCGGGCCGGAGTGCTGGATCACGGTCGAAAAAATCCTCGGCAAGGGAGAGCATTTGCCGGAAGACTGGCCGATTTCCGGGACCACCGGCTATGAGTTTATCGCCGCGCTTTCCGATGTGCTGGTGGATAACGACAAAGTAGCGGCCCTGCGCCAGGCGTATGACCAGGTGGTCGGGGAGACCGTCAATCTGACCGCCGAACTGCGCGATGCGAAGCTGTTAATGGTGGACCGAAACTTCGAGGGAGAATTCACCACCCTGCTGCGGATTGCCGTGGCGATTGCCCGCGCGGAAAACGTGGCGGCAGAGGAGGCGGCGATTCGAGACGCGCTGCGCGAACTGCTGGTTGCCTTCCCGGTGTATCGTACCTATGGCACGGACAGCGGCTTAACCGAGGCCGATAACGCGCTGCTGCAAAAGGTCATTGCCCGCCTCAGGATGGATCAACACGCTCCGCATCCCGGCGCGCTGAATTTCCTGCGGGATATTCTTAGCGGCACGCTTTCCCCGGCGGTGGCTGACCAGGCCGCGACCTTCCGCACCCGTTTCCAGCAGCTAACCGGCCCGCTGATGGCGAAATCGGTGGAGGATACGCTTTTCTTCCGCCAGAACATGGATCTGGCGCTCAATGAAGTGGGCGCGGAGCCGCTGCCGCGCACGTTTTCCATCCACCGTTTCCACAGGGAGATGCAGACCCGCCTTGAACGCCAGCCGGATGCGCTCTCCTCGACCTCAACGCACGATACCAAACGCGGCGAAGATGCCCGCGCCCGGCTGTACGCGCTGACCGAAGCGCCGGAAAACTGGGCGGAGTGCGTGGAGCGCTGGCGCAAAATTAATCAGCATAAAGTCGCGCTGCTGGATGATGGCGTTGCCCCTCGCGCTGCCGACACCTGGATGCTGTATCAGGCGCTGGCGGGCGTCTGGCCGCCCGATCTCCAGCCGCAGGACGCGGCGGAACTCAGCGCGCTGGAGGCGCGATTCGAGGCGTTTGTCGAAAAAGCGTTACGCGAGGCGAAGCTGCGTACCGACTGGGCCGACAGTAATGACGCTTACGAAAATGCGGTACTGGACTACGCCCGACATTTGCTCTCCCCGGACAATCAGGAATTCCTCACGGATTTCACCACCGCGCTTCAGCCGTTTATCCGCGCGGGGCTGATTAACAGTCTGACCCAGGCGGTGATCAAACTCACTGCGCCCGGCGTGCCGGATATTTATCAGGGCAGCGAAACGCTCAATTTCAGCCTGGTGGATCCCGATAACCGTCGCGAGCCGGATTTCGCCGGGCTTGAGCAACTGCTGATCGCCGACGATCCGCTGGCCGCGCCGACGGAAGAAAGCTGGCGCAGCGGGCAACTGAAGCAGCACGTCACCACTCACCTGCTGCATCTGCGCCAGCTAAAACCGGCGCTGTTCCGCGAGGGCGATTATCTGCCGCTGGAGGCGACGGGCAGCCGGGAAGAAAACGTGCTGGCCTTCGCGCGGGCGGATGGTGATGACGCGCTGATTGTCATCGCTCCCCGGCTGGCCTTCGACGAGCATCACGACAGCCTCGTCCATATTGCCCGCTGGGCCGACACCCAAATCCTGCTGCCTCAACGCCTCGCCGGACAGCGCTATCGCGACATCTTCAGCGGCGACGTGATTTCGCCGGGGGAGAGGATCAACCTGTCATCCTTTGAAGGCGGCGCGTGCGTGGTGCTGGTAAAAGAGTAACAACCCCCTCCCGGCTCCGTTCGGAGCCGGGATCTGTGATCGCTTTCGAAAATTGCACTTAAACCGATGCGCAAAAGTGGACGCTATTGTGTTGCTAAACCGATTTAGTTAATTTAACTAAAAATTTTACAGGGAGAAGGTTATGTCAGCACAAGTATGGTGCCTGGGGGATGCGGTGGTCGATTTGCTGCCTGAAGAACCAGGGAAATTAAGGCAGTGTCCCGGCGGCGCGCCCGCCAACGTGGCGGTCGGCGTTGCCAGGCTGGGCGGCAAAAGCGGTTTTATTGGCCGGGTCGGGGACGACCCTTTTGGCCGTTTCATGCGCCAGACGCTGGCGGAGGAACGGGTCCTGGTTGAGTTTATGACCCTCGACGAGCAGCGGCGCACCTCGACGGTAGTGGTCGCGCTGGATGCAGGCGGTGAGCGTTCGTTCACGTTTATGGTGCGTCCGAGCGCCGACCTGTTTCTGCGGGCGCAGGATTTACCCGTTTTTCAGGCGGGCGAATGGCTGCACAGTTGCTCCATTGCGCTGTCCGCCGAGCCGTCACGCTCCACGACTCTGGCGGCGATGCAGCAAATCCGCGCAGCGGGCGGCTTCGTGAGCTTCGATCCTAACATTCGCGCGGATCTGTGGACCGACGAAACGCTGCTGCGCGACTGTCTGGCGCAGGCATTACAGCTTGCCGACGTGGTTAAACTGTCTGAAGAAGAGCTGGCCTTTATCAGCGGCACGGCGGAAATGGAGACGGCTATCCGGCAACTGGCGGCGCGTTTTGCCATCAAATTGCTGCTGGTAACCCAGGGGAAAAACGGTGTTCAGGCCTGGCATCACGGCGAGCTTAATCACTATCCCTGTTTGCCGGTCGTGAGCATTGATACCACCGGGGCCGGAGATGCCTTTGTCGCCGGTTTGCTGTGGGGGCTGGCGCAGCACGGCCTGCCGGACGATGAGCCGCAGCTCGCCGCCCGCCTTGCCAGCGCGCAAATTTGTGGTGCGCTGGCAACCACCGCGAAAGGTGCGATGACCGCGCTGCCGTACCTTGAACAGTTGCAGGCGCAGCTCGCCTGACGCTGGATGCGCAAAGCGTGGAGCCGAAACTACGTGGCCAGACGGTGCTGAAATGCGTGACTGGCCGTTGCTCGACGGCAGGGTATTCATTAACTCTGTAAAGCCGTAAGAAAAACAAAACGCCTCGCTGCGTCTGCATTACCGCCAAAGGGGGAGTTGGTTGCCCCCTGTAAAAGAGGTAACATTCAAGCCTCTTTTACAGGCGTTAAACACCATGTCCGGCAAACGAATCGATCGTGAAAAACGCACTATCCGCAAGATGATTGCGCTATACCAGCGCCGTTGTCCCGACGCGCTGCCTGATGAGCAGCATTATCAGGCGCTCAACGCTTACGCCGAAAAGCGGCTGGATAAGTGCGTGTTTGGCGAAGAAAAACCCGCCTGCAAGCAGTGTCCGGTGCATTGTTACCAGCCTGTGAAGCGGGAAGAGATGAAGCTGATCATGCGCTGGGCCGGGCCGCGAATGCTGTGGCGGCATCCAGTCCTCACCGTGCGCCACCTGATTGACGATAAACGCCCGGTGCCGGAACTGCCGGAAAAGTACCGGCCGAAAAAACCGGCTGGCGCGAGCGAAAAATAACCCCGTCAGGACAGCGTAATGCTGGTCAGTTAAGAACACCTGGCCGGATGATTCGAGGCTCAGAAGAAGATAAACCTGGCTGAAAGTCTGATGCTGGTTTTCCGCCCTCTCCCTGGCCCTCTCCCCCAGGAGAGGGGATGGTTCGCGTTCGCGGTAACGACCGACGTCGGTTTCTCCCAAGGGGTGGGTCCGCGTTCGCGGTAACGACTGGCGTCGGTTTCTCCCAAGGGATGGTCCGCGTTCTCGGTAACGACCAGCGTCGGTTTCTCCCTCTCCCTCAAGGGAGGGGAACTGTCCGGCGTTGTTATTAGTCAGGCTGCGCGATCCACCAAACTCCAGCCGGGGCACGTCCTGCCCCCTCTCCCTTGAGGGAGAGGGCCGGGGAGAGGGGGAATTGCGGGTACTTAACACATCCAGGTCCGATTACCCGAGCCTTTGAAAAAGATGAATTTGGCTGAAGGCCTGACTCCTTCGCTTTATTTCCAGGCATAAATATGACTTTTTATTCATAAAATGCTTAAGTGACCGGCATTAGTCAGGACAGCGCGTCTTTACTGATCCCCAGCCGTTTCATGCGTGAAAGCAGCGTGGTGCGTTTTAGCCCCAGCCGCTGTGCCGCGCCTTTTGGCCCGGCGACCACGCCGTTAGTCTCTTTCAGCACCCGCATAATCAGCTGATACTCATCTTCGCCGTCCTGCGCCGTTTCCGTTGCCGGTTCCGGCTGCACGGGCGCGGCGGCGCTCATTTCCGGTAATGAAAGCTGCAACACGTTGCCCCGCGTCAGCAGCACCGCGCGTTCGATAACGTTTTCCAGTTCGCGCACGTTGCCGGGCCATGACATCTGGCTAAGCAGGCGCAGCGTTTCCGCCGGAATGCTGTCGATATTGCGCCCCATCCGGCGGGCGGTTTTAAAGGTCAGCGCTTTCACCAGCAGCGGAATATCTTCCGGGCGCTCGCGCAGTGGCGGCAGGTGGATCGGGAAAACGTTGAGACGATAATAGAGATCGTTACGAAATTCGCGATCGGCCACCATTTGCTGAAGATCGCGATTGGTTGCGGCGATCAGCCGGACATCGGTACGAATCAGCTTATTGCTGCCGAGGCGCTCAAACTCCTGCTCCTGCAATACCCGCAGCAGCTTTGGCTGTAGCTCCAGCGGCATATCGCCCACTTCATCAAGAAACAGTGAGCTTTTATCCGCCAGTTCAAAACGCCCGATGCGCTGGGCGCTGGCCCCGGTAAACGCGCCGCGCTCGTGTCCGAACAGATCGCTTTCCAGCAGTCCGGCGGGCATGGCGGCACAGTTCATTTTGACCATCCGCCGCGCGTTGCGCCCGCTGAGGTTGTGGATCGCGCGGGCGATCAGCTCTTTGCCGGTGCCGGTTTCGCCGAGGATCAGCACCGTGCTGTCGCTCTGCGCGACCATCTCGACCTGGCGCAGGACGTTATGCATGGCTTCGCTACGCCCGATAATCTCGCCGAAATCGCTGTCGACGTTATTCAACTGCTCGGTCAGCGCCAGGTTTTCATCCACCAGCCGCTCTTTCAGGCGGTGGATCTCCTGATAGGCCAGCGCGTTGTCCACCGCAATCGCCACCCGCTCGGCGATTTGCCGCAGCAGCCGGAGATTAGTGGTGGTAAACGCTTTTTCATCGCACTGCGCCAGCTTCAGCACTCCCAGCATCGAATCGCCGGACATCAACGGCAGCAGGCACAGGGTCTGGATTTGGTTATCCCACATCTCAAACAGCAGCCGCTCATAGGGGGCCAGCCGATCCTTCTCCTGCAAATTAAGCAGCAGCATTTCTTTGCTTTTGAATACCCGCTCGGAAAGCGTCCCGGCTTCGTCCACTTCGCTCTGATCGTGGATCGGCTCGTTGGCATCCAGATAGTGCGTGGAGTGGATATTCAGCTTGCCCTTGCGGCTACTGCGCAGCACCACGCTGATGGCATCAATGCGGAAGTAATAGTGGATCTCTTTCGCCACCTCGCTGACCAGCTCGTCCATATCCAGCCGGGAGAGCACCGCGTTGGTGATTGCCACCAGAATCCGGTAGTTATCGCGCTCCCGGCACAGCAGGTCGTAATCAACGTTATTGCTGACCCGGTTCTGGATTTGTTCCGCCACCACGCCGACAATTTGCGCCAGCGCGTACAGCCGCGCGTACTCTTTATCGGTCCACGGGCGATTGTCATTGCGGATAAATTCGCAGCCGCCGAAGATGCGCCCTTCTGCGGCGAGCGGCAGCAGACAATAGTGACCAAAAGACGGGTACAGGCTACTGGCAAGCTGCGGCCAGGCCTCACTGAATTCGTCCCAGCCGCAGTGCATCGCTTCCGGGCGTGACAGCAGACGTCGCACCGGACCATGAGCCAGCACGGTTTCGTCTTCATATTCTTTGATCTCGCCTGCGGCGTGCGCGGCGTAATATCTGGCCCGGTGATTGCCATCGCGCAGCAAAATTATTGCCGCGCGATCCGCCAGCGCAGACTGCCTGACGAGTTGCGAAAGCGTTTCGCTCAGCGCGGCAAGATCCGGCTGCTGTAAAAGAGTCCGGGTGATATCGAACAGCCCCTGCTGACCGAGATCGCCCATCGGTGTATACGACATTGCTCTTGTCCACAAAGCGCCTTCAGGCGGCGCGTAGAATAGTGAATATTGTTATAAGTAGATTCTTAACCGGAATTAACAAATTCGCGGCAGCGGTTCGGCATGGGGTAAATCCAGCGTCCGTTTCACGCCGTACAGCCCGGTAAGACGGACCCCTTTACGTTCAACAACTTCCCCTATGATAGCAGCATCGCGTCCCAGGGGGTGTGATTGAAGTTGTGCGAGTACGGTCTGCGCCGCTTCCCGACTGACGGCAATCACCAGTTTGCCTTCGTTGGCAAAATTCAGCGCGTCCAGCCCCAGCAGTTCGCAGACGCCGCGTACCGCGTCTTTTACCGGCAGATGCTGTTCCTGAAGTTCAATGCCCGCACCGCAGGCGGCGGCGAATTCATGCGCCACCGCATTCACCCCGCCGCGCGTGGCGTCGCGCAGCGCTTTAATGCCCGGCGTGTGGCGCAGGGTCTGGATCAGCGGCGTCAGAACCGCACAGTCGCTGCTAAGCGCACCGTCCAGCCCAAGCTGTTCACGCAGGTTGAGGATCGTTGCGCCATGATCGCCGAGCGTCCCGCTGACCAGCAGCACGTCGCCTGCGGTGAGCGTCTGCGCGCCCCAGCGGATATTCGCCGGAATGGCACCCAGGCCCGCCGTATTGATAAACAGCTTATCCGCCGCACCGCGCGGCACCACTTTGGTATCGCCGGTAACGATGGCGATATCCGCTGCCTTTGCCGTTTGCGCCATGCTCGCCACCACCGCTTCCAGAGTCGCCATCTCCAGCCCTTCTTCCAGAATAAAACCGCAGGAAAGAAAGCGGGGGATCGCGCCGCTGACCGCCACATCGTTGGCGGTGCCGCAGACGGCCAGCTTGCCAATATTGCCGCCGGGGAAAAAAAGCGGGTCAATCACGTAGCTGTCGGTGGAGAAGGCCAGCCGGTCGCCGTGGGCGGTGAACCGGGCGAGATCCAGCCGCGCCTGATCTTCCTGCTCCGCCAGCCACGGGTTGGCGAACGCCTGCATAAACAGGTCGCTAATCAACTGCTGCATCGCCTGGCCTCCGCTGCCGTGGGCGATCTGAATACTTTTCATGCTTCACATTCCTGACTACGGTATTGATACCAGGCGGCACAGGCTCCCTCGGAGGAAACCATCAGCGCGCCGAAAGCGCTCTGCGGATTGCAGGTGTTGCCGAACAGCGGGCAGTGGTGCGGCTTACAGCGTCCGGTTAACACGTCCCCGCAACGCGCGCGCGGATCGTCGCAGGTTTGCTGCCGGGCCGGGCGAAAATGCGCTTCGGCATCGAAACGCTGATACGGCGCGGTGAGCTGCACGCCGGAATCGGCAATCAGCCCCAGCCCGCGCCATTCGCTTTCGCCTTTCACCGCAAAGACATCGGCGATTGCCGCCTGCGCGCGTAAATTTCCGCTGTCCGGCACCACCCGACGGTACTGGTTTTCGACCTGGCTACGGGCCGCTATTTTCTGCTCAACCAGCATGTTCACGCCTTGCAATAGATCAAGCGGTTCGAATCCCGCCACCACCAGCGGGCGCTGATAGCGATCGGCAATAAAGCCGTAGGCGTCCACGCCAATCACCATGCTGACGTGACCGGGAGCAAGAAACGCATCAATACCGTTATCCGGCTGCTCAAGCAAACTGCGCAGGGTGGGGATCAGCGTAATATGCTGACAAAAAAAGAAAAAGTTTTCGACGTTTTGCGCCAGCGCCTGTTGAAGGGTGATGGCGGTGGCGGGCATGGTGGTTTCAAACCCCAGTCCGAAAAACACCACTTTGCGCGTCGGATTCGCCTGCGCCAGCTTCAGCGCGTCCATAGGCGAGTAAACGATGCGCACGTCCGCGCCGCGCGCTTTCGCCTGCATCAGCGAGCCGTTTTTTCCCGGCACCCGCAGCGCATCGCCAAAGGTGCAAAAAATCACCTCCGGGTGGCTGGCGATTTCCAGGCAGGCATCAATACGGCCCATCGGCAGCACGCATACCGGGCAGCCGGGGCCGTGAATAAATTCAATGTTGTCAGGAAGAAGCTGGTCGAGGCCAAATTTAAAAATGGCGTGAGTGTGGCCGCCGCAGACTTCCATAATCCGCAGCGGGCGTGCGGCGGTATGATCCAAATGCACCGCCCGCGCTTTCAGGTGGGTAATCAATTGCATCACCTGTTCCGGGGCGCGGTATTCGTCAACGAAGCGCATTATTGTTCCTCGCCATACAGTAGCGCCCCGACGTCCGGCTCGACTTCAAACATGTTTTGCAGCGCGTCGAGGGTATCGCGTGCTTCCGCCTCGTTGATGATGCTCATCGCAAAGCCGACGTGGACCAGCACCCACTGACCGAGGCGCGGCTCGCCGTGTTCATCGATGCTGCCGACCAGCGTCAGATCGACGTCACGCTGGATGCCGCAGACGTCAACCTTCGCCAGATTGCCGTCAATGGTGCGGATTTGACCGGGTACGCCTATGCACATCGTTGCGCCTCCAGCCAGGCGAGCCAGCGATCCATGCCTTCGCCGCTGGTGGCGGACACCAGCAAAATGTCAATATCCGGGTTCACTTCGCGGGCGGCGGCAAGGCATTTTTCCACGTCGAAATTCAGGTACGGCAGCAGATCCACTTTGTTAAGCAGCATCAGCGAGGCGGCGGCAAACATATGCGGATATTTCAGCGGCTTGTCCTCGCCTTCGGTGACGGAAAGCACCGCCACCTTCGCGCGCTCGCCGAGATCGAAACTCGCCGGGCACACCAGGTTGCCGACGTTCTCGATAAACAAAATGCCGCCATCCGCCAGCGGCAGGCGCGGGGCGGCATCGGCGATCATCTGCGCGTCCAGATGGCACCCCTTCCCGGTATTGACCTGAATCGCCGGTGTGCCGGTGGCGCGGATGCGTGCGGCGTCGTTGACCGTCTGCTGATCGCCTTCAATGACCGCGCAGGGCACGCGCGCTTTCAGCCGCAGCAGCGTTTCGGTCAGCAGCGTGGTTTTACCGGAACCAGGGCTGGAAACCAGGTTCAGCACCAGATGCTGGCGGGCGGCAAAGCGCGCGCGGTTGCGGGCGGCAAGCTGGTTGTTTTTATCCAGCACGTTGATTTCGACTTCCAGCATCCGTTTCTGACTGATGCCGGGCGCATGGGTGCCCGCTTCGCCATGACCGTAGTGCAGGTCGCCGCTGTCAGACTGTTGCGGTTGAAAGTCCGGGGCTTTCACGCCGGTGATGGTTAACGCCGGGCGGGAGGCGGGGGCAAACGGCGCGCTGCGAAACGCGGAGTGGGGGTTGTGCTCATCGCCTTCTATATACAGGTTGCCTTGCGCGCAGCCGCATGTGGTACACATAATTTACTCCTGATCGATTTCAAGACGCTGGATCTGTAAGCCGTCGTCGGCCACGATGCGCAGCGCGTCGCTCTGGCACTGTGGGCAGCGGCGGACGTGCTGTGACACCAGCCGCACATACTGCTGACAGGTTTCGCACCAGCACTCAGCCTGCTGTTCTTCGACATGCAGTTCACAGCCTTCCGCCAGCGTGCCACGGCAGACCAAATCAAAACAAAAGGTCAGCGCGGCAGGCTCCACGCAGGAAAACGCGCCGACTTTCAGCCATACCCCGGTGACACGTTTTGCGCCGTGTGCCGCAGCCTGCTGTTCAATGATTTCCAGCGCCCGCTGGCAGAGGGTGATTTCGTGCATAACGCCTCCCGGTATTAGATGCCCCGTTAATGCAATATCAGTGCCAGTTAATAAAAGAAGAAAGCGGAAATCTGTCGGTGACGATGTCGAGATGACGATATGACATGTCAATAATTCGTGCGTTTTTATATAAATTATTTATAAATCATCCACTTAAAAATTGGCATGGAACGTGCTTAAACAGGCTGGTCTCTTTCAACCGGGTAACCTGACATGACTATTTGGGAAATTAGCGAGAAGGCGGATTACATCGCGAATCGACACCGTCGCCAGCAGGATCAGTGGCGCATCTACTGCAACTCTTTGGTTCAGGGGCTCACCCTGTCTAAAGCCCGTCTGCATCACGCCATGAGCTGCGCGCCGGAAAAAGATCTCTGTTTTGTGCTGTTTGAGCACTTCACAATTTACGTCACTCTGGCGCCAGGCTTTAACAGTCACACCATCGAGTATTACGTTGAGACAAGGGATGGTCAGGATAAGCAACTGATTGCACAGGCATTGTTAACCAGCGACGGTAAAGTCGATGGCCGCGTTGACAGCCAGGATCGTGAGCAGGTGCTGGAACATTATCTGGAAAAAATCGCCTCCGTGTATGACAGCCTGTATGCGGCGCTGGAAAACGATCTTCCTGTTGATTTAAGCCAACTGGTGAACAAACAGGGACAGGCCACGCTGGCCTGAAGTTACGCGTGTCGACAAGTGTCGAAGATGACAGTTGTCGGCATGATTTCGTCAAAAATGACTATCACCTGAGGAATGCCTGGTGAATCGTTTTGTAATTGCTGACTCCACCGTCTGCATTGGCTGTCGCACCTGTGAGGCCGCCTGCGCAGAGACGCACCGGCAGCACGGTTTGCAAGCTATGCCGCGCCTGCGCGTAATGCGTAATGAAAAAGAATCTGCCCCGCAGCTTTGTCACCACTGTGAGGATGCGCCCTGTGCCGGTGTTTGTCCGGTCAATGCCATCAACCGCGTTGACGGCGCGATCCAGCTCAATGAGAGCCTGTGCGTAAGCTGCAAACTGTGCGGTATTGCCTGCCCGTTCGGGGCCATCGAATTTTCCGGCAGTCGCCCGCTGCACGTTCCGGCGAATGTGAATACCCCCAAAGCGCCGCCTGCGCCTCCCGCGCCTGCCCGCGTCAGTACGCTGCTGGACTGGGTGCCCGGCGTGCGCGCTATCGGCGTGAAATGCGACCTTTGCCATTTTGATGAGCAGGGTCCGGCCTGCGTGCGTACCTGTCCGACCAACGCGCTGATGCTGGTGGATAACCGGGATATCAAACTCGCCAGCAAGCGCAAGCGCGCGCTGACGATCAACACCGACTTCGGCGATTTGTCGCTGTTTCAGTCGCAAAGCGGGGAGGCGAAATGAACGCGGCTTCTTTAATTGACCAGGCGGTGCTGTGGTATGCGGCAAGCGCGGTGCTGGGGTTAGTGTTTTACCGCTCGACGTGGCTGAGCGGGGCGATTGCCGGTATCGGCGGCGCGGTCGCCAGCGTGATGACGGCGGTGGCGGGCTTTATGGCTCTGCTGAATCCGTCATTAACGAGCTGGCCTGCATTTAATGGCGACATGCCCTTTCTCCATTTTTCTCTGTTTTTTCGTCTCTCAGCCATAAGCGCGACCTGGCTTATCGCCATCGGCTTATCCGCCTTTCTGGTCAGCGTGTTTACCATTGACTGGCAGCGTCATGCGCAGGCGAAAGCAAACGGCTTTCTGATCAACCTGCTGCTGGCGGCGGCCGTTTGCGCGGTCGTGGCGGCGCATCTGGACACCCTGGTGATCATGGCGGAAATCATGGCGCTGTGCGCCGCGTTTCTTACCGGATGCGCGCAGTCGGGCCGGTTGTGGTTTGCGCTGGGCCGCCTGGGAACGCTGCTGCTGGCGATCGCCTGCTGGCTGGTCTGGCAGCGCTACGGCACGCTGGACATCAGTGCGTTAAGTGGCTTTTTCATCAATACCGGTTCTGCCGATGGGCCAGCCGCTTTTGAGGCGGATATCTGGTTATTGTGGCTGGTGGGATTTGGTCTGCTGGCGGGGATTATTCCTCTGCACGGCTGGGTGCCGCAGGCGCATGCCAATGCCAGCGCGCCTGCCGCCGCGCTGTTTTCTACGGTGGTGATGAAAGTCGGCGTGCTGGGGATGCTGGTGATGCCCATGGCCTGCGCGCAGGTGCCGCTGTGGTGGGGCGTTTTAGTGCTGGTGCTGGGGATGATCACCGCCTTTGTCGGCGGTCTGTATGCGCTGATGGAACATAATATTCAGCGTCTGCTGGCGTACCATACCCTGGAAAATATCGGCATTATCCTGCTGGGACTGGGGGCCGGGCTGGTCGGTGCCGCGCTGCATAATCAGTCTCTGATGGTGCTCGGCATGGTCGGCGGGCTCTACCACATGATCAACCACAGCCTGTTTAAAACCACCCTGTTCCTCGGCGCTGGCGCGGTCTGGTTCCGTACCGGGCATCGCGATATCGAAAAACTCGGCGGTATCGGTAAGAAAATGCCGCTGATTTCGCTGGCGATGCTGGTCGGCCTGATGGCGATGGCGGCGCTGCCGCCGCTTAACGGCTTTGCGGGCGAGTGGGTGATTTATCAATCGTTCTTCAAACTCAGCGTCAGCGGCTCGTTTATCGGCTGCCTGCTGGGGCCGTTGCTGGCGGTCGGGCTGGCGATCACCGGGGCGCTGGCGGTGATGTGTATGGCGAAAGTCTACGGCGTCACCTTCCTTGGCGCGCCGCGCACGGCGGAGGCGGAGAACGCGACCGCTGCGCCGTGGCTGATGACCGCGAGCGTTGTCGTTGCGGCGTTGTGCTGTATTGCGGGCGGCGTGGCCTCACCGTGGCTGCTGGAAATGGTCGCGGGCGCTTTCCGGGCGACGGGAACGCTAACGGCGTCGTCGCAGGTATACGCACCAACCATCACTCTGCTGCTGATCGCCTGCCCGCTGGCACCGTTCATCATGATGCTGATATTCAAAGGCGATCGCCTGGCGCACCGCTCTCGCGGTCCGGCGTGGGTGTGCGGCTACGATCACGAAAAATCGATGGTGATCACCGCTCACGGTTTCGCGATGCCGGTGAAAGCCGCGTTTGCTCCGGTTTTAAAACTGCGCACGCTGTTCAATCCCGCGCGCTTTATTCCCGGCTGGCAGTGCGCGGGCACCGCCGTCTTGTTCCGCCGTATTGCGCTGGTTGAACTGGCGGTGCTGGTGGTGGTTGTCGTGATGCGAGGAGCCTGAAAATGAGCCATCTTCTATCGTTAATCCAGGCGCTGGTGCTGTTTGCCGCCGCGCCGCTGCTGGCTGGCGTGACCCGTGTGGCGCGCGCCCGGCTGCATAACCGTCGTGGGCCTGGCGTGCTTCAGGAGTACCGCGACATCCTCAAACTGCTGGGCCGTCAGAGCGTCGCGCCTGACGCCTCCGGCTGGGTGTTTCGCGCCACACCGTTTGTGATGGCGGGCGTGATGCTGACCATCGCCGCCGCGCTGCCGGTGGTGACGGTCTATTCGCCGCTGGCGCAGGTGGGCGACCTGATCACCCTGATCTACCTGTTTGCCGTCGCCCGTTTCTTCTTTGCTGTTTCAGGTCTGGATACCGGTAGCCCGTTTACCGCCATCGGCGCGAGCCGCGAGGCGATCCTCGGCGTGCTGGTCGAACCGATGCTGCTGCTCGGCCTGTGGGTCGCGGCACAGGTGGCGGGTTCCACCCATATCAGCATGATTGTCAGCACCATTTATGACTGGCCGGTTCCGTACAGCCTGCCGCTGCTGCTGGCGCTTTGTGCCTGCGCCTTCGCCACCTATATCGAAATGGGCAAGCTGCCGTTCGACCTGGCGGAAGCGGAGCAGGAGTTGCAGGAAGGTCCGCTGTCAGAATACAGCGGAAGCGGCTTCGGGGTGATGAAGTGGGCGATCAGCCTGAAACAGTTAGTGGTACTGCAAATGTTTGTCGGCGTCTTTATCCCGTGGGGACAGATGGTGACGTTCAGCGCGGGCGGCCTGCTGCTGGCGATTGTCGTCGCCGTAGTCAAGCTGGTGGTGGGCGTTTTGATTATCGCCCTGTTTGAAAACAGCATGGCGCGTCTGCGTCTGGATCTTACCGGGCGCATTACCTGGGCCGGTTTTGGCTTCGCGTTTTTAGCCTTCGTCTCCCTGCTGGCGACGTTTTAAGAGAGTTTGAGCATGTCTGAAGAAAAAATCGGTCAACACTATCTCGCGGCGCTGCACCAGGCCTTTCCTGGCGTGGTGCTGGCCGAAGCCTGGCAGACCAAAGATCAAATCACCATCACCGTGAAGGTTAACTACCTGCCGGAAGTGGTCGAGTTCCTTTATTACAAACAGGGCGGCTGGCTGTCGGTGCTGTTTGGTAACGACGAACGCCCGCTGTGCGGCCATTACGCCGTGTACTATGTCCTCTCCATGGAGCAGGGGACGAAGTGCTGGATAACCGTGCGCGTGGAAGTGGATGCGAACAAACTGGAGTTCCCGTCCGTCACCCCGCGCGTGCCTGCCGCCGTCTGGGGCGAGCGCGAAGTGCGCGATATGTACGGCCTGATCCCGGTCGGCCTGCCGGACGAGCGCCGCCTGGTGCTGCCGGACGACTGGCCGGACGATCTCTATCCGCTGCGTAAAGACAGCATGGACTACCGCCAGCGCCCCGCGCCGACCACCGACGCCGAAACCTATCAGTTCATCAACGAGCTGGGCGACAAGAAAAATAACGTGGTGCCGATTGGCCCGCTGCACGTCACGTCCGATGAACCGGGCCACTTCCGCCTGTTCGTTGACGGCGAGAATATCATCGACGCCGACTACCGCCTGTTCTATGTCCACCGCGGTATGGAAAAGCTGGCGGAAACCCGCATGGGCTACAACGAAGTGACCTTCCTGTCGGACCGCGTCTGTGGCATCTGCGGTTTTGCCCACAGCACCGCGTACACCACGTCGGTTGAAAACGCGATGGGCATCCAGGTGCCGGAACGCGCGCAGATGATCCGCGCCATTCTGCTGGAAGTGGAACGCCTGCACTCGCACTTGCTGAACCTCGGCCTCGCCTGCCACTTCACCGGCTTTGACTCCGGCTTTATGCAGTTCTTCCGCGTGCGTGAAACCTCGATGAAAATGGCGGAGATCCTCACCGGCGCGCGTAAAACCTACGGCCTGAATCTGATCGGCGGGATCCGTCGCGACCTGCTGAAAGAGGACATGATCCAGACCCGCCAGCTCGCGCAGCAGATGCGCCGCGATGTGCAGGAGCTGGTTGACGTGCTGCTTTCTACGCCGAATATGGAAGCGCGCACCGTCGGCGTGGGTCGCCTCGACCCGGAAATCGCCCGCGACTTTAGTAACGTCGGCCCGATGGTCCGCGCCAGCGGTCACGCCCGCGACACCCGCGCCGATCACCCGTTTGTGGGCTACGGTCTGCTGCCGATGGAAGTCCACAGCGAAACCGGCTGCGACGTGATCTCGCGTCTGAAAGTGCGTATCAACGAAGTGTATACCGCGCTGAACATGATTGATTTCGGTCTGGACAATCTGCCGGGCGGCCCGCTGATGGTGGAAGGCTTCACCTACATTCCTGGCCGTTTTGCGCTGGGCTTTGCCGAAGCGCCGCGCGGGGATGATATCCACTGGAGCATGACCGGCGACAACCAGAAACTGTATCGCTGGCGCTGCCGCGCGGCGACCTACGCCAACTGGCCGACCCTGCGCTACATGCTGCGCGGCAACACCGTCTCCGATGCGCCGCTGATTATCGGTAGCCTCGATCCTTGCTACTCCTGTACTGACCGTATGACCGTGGTCGATGTGCGTAAGAAGAAAAGCAAAGTCGTGCCGTACAAAGAACTTGAGCGCTACAGCATCGAGCGTAAAAACTCGCCGCTGAAATAATTGAGCCATTGCGTGGGGGTTTCTCTCACCCCGACCCTCTCCCTTCCTGGGTCAGGGTGAGGGTCAGAAAACCGCACGCAAGCTGGGAGCAACTATGTTTACCTTTATTAAAAAAGTTATCAAAACCGGCACGGCGACCTCGTCGTATCCACTGCAACCCATTGCCGTGGACCCGAACTTTCGCGGTAAGCCGGAGCATAATCCGCAGCAGTGCATTGGCTGCGCGGCCTGCGTGAATGCCTGCCCGTCGAACGCGCTGACGGTGGAAACCGACTTAGCCACCAATGAGCTGGCGTGGCAGTTCAATCTCGGACGCTGCATTTTCTGCGCGCGCTGTGAAGAGGTCTGCCCGACGGCGGCGATCGCGCTGTCGCAGGAATACGAGCTGGCGGTGTGGAAGAAAGAAGACTTCCTTCAGCAGTCGCGCTTTGCGCTGTGCCACTGCCGCGTCTGCTATCGTCCTTTTGCGGTGCAAAAAGAGATCGACTACGCCATTGCCCTGCTGAAGCACAACGGCGATCTCCTCGCAGAACAGCACCGTGAAAGTTTTGAGACCTGCCCGGACTGCAAACGCCAGCAATGCCTGGTGCCGTCCGATCGTATTGAACTGACCCGCCATATGAAAGAGGCCAGCTAATGAGCAATCTGTTAGGGCCGCGCGACGCGAACGGTATTCCGGTGCCGATGACGGTGGATGAATCCATCGCCAGCATGAAAGCCTCGCTGCTGAAAAACATCAAGCGTTCTGCTTACGTCTACCGCGTGGACTGCGGCGGCTGCAACGGCTGTGAAATCGAAATCTTCGCCACCCTGTCACCGCTGTTTGACGCCGAACGGTTTGGCATCAAAGTGGTGCCGTCGCCGCGCCATGCCGACATCCTGCTGTTCACCGGCGCCGTCACCCGCGCCATGCGCTCGCCCGCGCTGCGCGCCTGGCAGTCCGCGCCGGACCCGAAAATCTGTATCTCTTACGGTGCCTGTGGCAATAGCGGCGGCATCTTCCACGACCTGTACTGCGTCTGGGGCGGCACTGACAAAATCGTGCCGGTGGACGTTTACATCCCCGGCTGCCCGCCGACGCCTGCCGCCACGCTGTACGGTTTTGCGATGGCGCTGGGCCTGCTGGAGCAGAAAATCCACGCCCGCGCGCCGGGTGAGCTGGACAGCCAGCCCGCAGAGCTTCTTCACCCTGAGATGGTGCAGCCGCTGCGGGTGAAGGTGGATCGCGCCGCGCGTCGGCTGGCGGGCTATCGCTACGGTCGGCAAATTGCCGACGACTATCTGCGGCTGGTCGGGCAGGGCGATCATCAGGTCAGCCGCTGGCTGGAGGCGGAAAACGATCCGCGCCTGACCGAAATCGTGATGAACCTCAACCAGGTGGTTGAAGAGGCGCGGATCCGATGAGCGAAACGGTGGTGTTCAGCCAGCTGAGCCGTAAATTTATTGATGAGAACGACGCGACGCCCGCCGGGGCGCAGCAAATCGTTTACTACAGTCTGGCGATTGGGCACCACCTCGGCGTCATCGACTGTCTGGAAGCGGCGCTCACCTGCCCGTGGGAGGCGTATCTGGCGTGGATTGCCACTCTGGACGCGGGCAGCGAGGCCCGGCGCAAAATGGAGGGCGTGCCGAAATACGGTGAAATCGTCATCGATTTTAACCACGTACAAATGCTGGCGAATGCGTTTGACCGCGCGCTCGCCGTGCAGACGCCGCAACAGCAGGAATGGAGCCGACTGATGTTAAGTATGCTTCATGATATCCACCAGGAAAGCGCCATCTATCTGATGGTGAGGAGACACCGTGACTGACGTTTTACTCTGTGTCGGCAACAGCATGATGGGTGACGACGGCGCGGGGCCGCTGCTGGCGGAAAAATGCGCCGCCGCACCGCAGGGCGACTGGATCGTCATTGACGGCGGCAGCGCGCCGGAAAACGACGTGGTCGCCATCCGCGAACTGCGCCCGGCCCGGCTGCTGATTGTCGACGCCACCGATATGGGGCTGAACCCCGGCGAAATCCGCCTCGTTGACCCCGACGACATCGCCGAGATGTTTATGATGACCACCCACAATATGCCGCTCAATTATCTGGTCGATCAGCTTAAAGAAGACGTCGGCGAAGTGATTTTCCTCGGCATCCAGCCAGATATTGTCGGTTTTTACTATCCGATGACCCAGCCGATTAAAGACGCGGTGGACACCGTCTACCAGCGTCTGGCAGGCTGGGAAGGGGACGGGGGATTTGCGGCGCTGTAGGGTGCCACGGTGTCGCCATGGGTGATGGATGAAATTCTGGGCATGGTAGTGGATCTGATCGATCCCCAATAACTGAGTCCGGTCCAGGGTAATCGGGCCTGGTTGTGTTAAGTCGCCGCAATTCCCCCTCTCCCCAGCCCTCTCCCTCAAGGGAGANNCCCCGGGTGGAGTTTGGTGGATCGCGTAGCCTGAGGCTGACGACAAACCTAATAACAACGCCGGTCAGTTCCCTCTCCCGGCGGGAGAGGGGAAAACCAGTACCGGACGTCGTCCCGCACTCGGTCAGTTCCCTCTCCCTTGAGGGAGAGGGTTAGGGAGAGGGGGAGAGTAGGAGAGTAGGAGCCACGGTATCCCCTCACCCCTCCCTCTCCCGGTGGGAGAGGGGGAAAACCAGCACCGGACGTCACCCCGCACTCAGTAGTTTCCTCTCCCTTGAGGGAGAGGGGGAAAACCAGTACCGGACGTCACCCCGCACTCGGTCAGTTCCCTCTCCCTTGAGGGAGAGGGTTAGGGAGAGGGGGAGAGTATGAGCCACGGTATCCCCTCTCCCCGGCGGGCGGTTTATTTCACGTTAACCACCAGCGTTTTAATTTCAAATGGCGTAAATGAGAAAACGACGTTGCCCGCGTTTATCGCCACCGGTTCGCCGTTTTCCTCCATCAGATTGCACAGCCGACCGTGGGTTATGTGTGGGTCCAGGGTGATAACGGCGTTGGCGTGGCAACCGTCAAACTCATAGAGGCGGATTGCCAGCCCTTCACCGTCTTCGGTCTTCTTAATAGTTTCCACGCAAACGTGCGGCGAGTCGCAGTGAATAAAGCTGCTGGCGACGACCGGGCTGTCGCTCTGCGTACCGCCAGTGCTGACCTCCAGCCGGACCGGGTTGTTGAACAGCCAGGCTTCACGATTCACCTGACCCTCCACCTCATCGCCGCCGTGTGGGAACAGCGCGTAGCTGAAGGTGTGCTGCCCGCGATCGGCATCAACGCCCGGCGAGTTCTGCGAGCGCAGCAGGTTGAGATCGAGAATGCCGTTTTTCGCATAGTGACCGTATTTGCAGTCGTTAAGTAAAGCCACGCCGTAATCACGCTGGGAGTAATCAATCCATTTATGCGCGCAAATTTCGAATTTCGCCGCATCATAAACGTGACTGGTCAGCGTGCTGCGCCGGATCTTACCAAACTGAATATCGCAGTTAACGTCATCGCTGAGGATCGCCAGATCAAACGCGGTGCGCAGCATTTTTAAATTCTCATGCCAGTCCACGGTGGTTTCAAAGGTGATCCGCTTACTGCCGGGCATCAGGCTAATTTTCTGCCGCAGCGTGGAACTGCCATAGCGATAATGCTGCTCGACAATCGCCTGCGGTCCTTCCTGACGCGACGTTACGTCGGTCAGGGTAAAGAATTCCGGCGTCCTGTCCCGCCACGTAATATCAATATCCCAGCAGTTGCCGCAGATATCGTCATACACCGCTAACTGGTTGCCCAGGGTGCCATTGCGCAGGATCGCCTTGCCGTTTTGCTTATCGATAATCTCGCTGATATGCCCCTGCTCATTAAAAGACACGCGGATAACGTCGTTTTCCAGAGCACTATTCTGGACGATCATCGCCGGGATCGCCGGTACTGACTGATCGTCCACTGCCGTATAGCCGAAGGCCGGGAGAGTGACATGGCGGTAGCCATCCGCCAGCGCGATCCATTCTTCACGGGCAAACCCGGTCATATTATGGGCAACGGTTTTACCAGGGGGCACGGCGCGATAATCAGCAAACAGCGCGAGATAATGCCGGGTCAGTTGTTCGACCTGGGCCAGCAGGATTTCGTAGCGGGCGACCGATTCGTCGTACACGCGTTTGATGGAGGAACCGGGCAAAATATCATGGAACTGATACAGCAATACTTCCTGCCAGATTTCGCGCAGTTGATCCGTTGGGTAAGGCGTCTGGGTATAGAAATACATGCGGCTGGCGGCGAATTCCAGTTCCCGTAACGCATTCTCCATTTTGCGATTGTAGAATTTATTTTTCGCCTGGGTGGTCAGCGTGCCCTGATGTTTTTCTAAATACAGCTCGCCTTTATAATGCGGATAATATTGCTGGTCTTCAGCAATATGGTGGAAAAAGTCGATGGCTTTTCCCTGTTTCACCGGAGAAATACCGTTCAAATCTTTAATCCGCTGCAGCCGTTCCAGGTGTTCCGGTCCGGGGCCGCCGCCGCCGTCACCAATGCCAAACAGCATCAGGGCACTGTCGCACACCCCCGCTTCCTGATAGTTCTTTTCGATAAATTTAATGCCGCGCGGTGCCGCAGGACTATTGTAGTTTTCTTCCGGCAGCATATGCGTTAATACGCCCGTACCATCAATGCCGTGCCAGATAAACGTATGATGCGGGAATTTATTATGCTCGTTCCACGAGAGTTTTTGCGTCATAAAATAATCAACGCCGCTTTTCTTCATAATTTGCGGCAGGTTGGCGTTATAACCAAAAACATCGGGAAGCCACAGCATATGAGTGGTTTTCCCAAATTCCTGCTGCCAGAACTGACGGCCATAAATAAATTGCCGGACCAGCGATTCCCCCGATGGCACGTTCATATCCGGCTCTACCCACATATCGCCCTGAATTTCGAAGCGGCCTGCGTTGACCTGCGCTTTAACCCGCTCAAATAACTGCGGGTGATCTTCTTTGATCCACTGAAAAAGCTGCGGCTGGCTGGCACCAAAATGGTAGTCAGGATAACGCGCCAGCAGATCCAGCGCGGTGGCGAAGGTGCGCGCGCCTTTGCGCTTCGTTTCGCGCAGCGGCCACAGCCAGGCCAGATCGATATGCGCGTGACCAATCCCGGTGACGCTAATCGTCGGATCGCCGCCTTTCTTATTCAGCTCCGTCGCCAGGCACTGGCGGGCGGCGGCAATCGCCGTGCCGGAATACCCGGACGCCAGATCCAGCGCCCGCTCCAGACACACCACCAGCCGCCGGTAGCGGGGCGTCTCTGCGTCCAGGCTTTTTAACAGGTCGAAAAGCACCCACGCGTCATAATAGAGCGCGCGCAGTTCATCATGACAAATAGCGATTTCTGCCAGGTCCAGCGTACCGCTGCCCAGATTGCCGAACAGATCGTTGCAGGCCAGATCCAGCCACAGATCGACTTTGCCCTCCGGGCAGTTTTGCGGGGTCAGTTGCCAGACCGTTTTACCCGGCAGCCCCAGACTGGTTTCAAAGGTTGAATCAACGTTGGTCAGGCCGCGCACCGGATTTCCCTCGCGGTCGTAAATCAGCGATTCGCCGCCGCAGTCAAAATGCAGCACCACATGCTGATTGCGGACGGATTCTGGGATGGTGCCGCAGACGTTAACCCACGCGCAGTCCCACAGCTTGCCCCAGTTTTCGCCTTTTTTGAATTCAACGGGCGTAACCTGTTGACGCTGCGCAAAGGGGACCGGCTCACGCGTAACGCTGCCAAAAACAGTGACGTCAGCAACCGGAGAATAAATGGCGTCTTTTAATTTCTTAATCAGAAAGTCAATATCGTTCAGTGATTTTTGATAAAACTTTAGCATGACAAATTCCTTTTAATAGTAAAAAGCGGATTAATAAATACGCTGTTCATCGTCGCCAAACATTAATAATGCGTGGCTAAAAAAACGGGCGGTATATTGCGTATTTGGCAGCAGATCCCGGCCATGACGCGTTTCGATAATCAGACTGCCGCCCGCCGGATTACGGGCATAAGCAAATGTCTCGCTGCCGAGTTGTTCCAGCATATCGATGGTCAGCGTCAGCGAAGCATCTCCCTCATCGGCAAATTGTTTTGGACGGATACCAATTTTTACCCGGCTTCCTTCGGCGATCCGGGTTTTAATGGGGACGGTGATTCTGGCTCCGGCAAATTCCGGCAGTGACACCAGCGCCCCGTGTTCACTCTGGGCAATAATTTCACCCGCGATAAAATTCATTCTCGGCGAGCCGATAAATCCGGCGACAAAAAGGTTGGCCGGATCGTCATATAATTCCAGCGGCGATCCTACCTGTTCTATTTTCCCCGCGCGCAATACCACGATTTTATCTGCCAGGGTCATGGCTTCCACCTGATCGTGGGTGACATATATTGTGGTGGTTTGCAGTTCCCGATGCAGACGGGCGATTTCGATGCGCATTTGCACCCGCAGTTCGGCATCGAGGTTGGAAAGCGGCTCATCGAATAAAAAGACTTTAGGATCGCGCACGATAGCCCGGCCGATCGCCACGCGCTGCCGCTGGCCGCCCGACAGGGCTTTGGGCTTGCGTTTCAGCAACGGTCCCAGCTCTAACGCGGTAGCCGCCTGCGTAACTTTTTTTTCAATTTCCGCTTTCGGTAAGCCCGCGTGCTTAAGGGCAAACGCCATATTCTCTTGTACCGTCATATGCGGGTAGAGGGCGTAGGTCTGAAATACCATCGCGATGCCACGCTGGGAGGGATCGACGTCGTTCATCCGCACGCCGTCAATGGTCAGCTCCCCGGCGGAGATCTCTTCCAGCCCGGAAATCAGGCGCAGCAGCGTTGACTTGCCGCAGCCGGACGGGCCGACAAATACCACAAACTCGCCGTCGTTAACTTCTAAATCGACATCCTTGATAATTTCAATTTTGCCAAATGATTTATAGATACCCGTTAAATTTACTTTAGCCATTTCACTCTTTACCTTTTTAGCCTGCCACGCTATTTATTGGTCAGGCAGTGTTATTTCACTGAACCTAACATTCCCTGAACAAATTGTTTTTGCATCGCAAAGAAGACCAGCAGCATCGGCACGGTGGCGATCACCGTCACCAGCATAATCGCGCCGAAATCAGGCGAATAAGCTGAACCCAGGGAGGAAATCACCAGGGTGAAGGTTTTCTGCTCGTTGGATTGCAAAACCAGTAATGGCAATATGTAACTGTTCCATGCCGACATAAATACGATGATAAACGCGGCCGCATAAGTTGAGCGCATGACCGGAATATAGACAAACAGAAATATCTTCCACTCTTTTAATCCGTCCACCCGCGCGGCATCGCGTAAATCTCCCGGAAACGCTTTAGTACTCTGGCGAAAATAGAAAATAAGATATACCGACGTAATACCGGGTAAAATCACCGCCAGATGCGAATTGATAAAGCCGAGCGTTGCCAGCAACGTAAACAGCGGGATCATCGTGGCGGCAAATGGGATCATCATGGTTAACAGCAGCCCCTGGTAAATTTTTTCTTTCACCCTGGAGCGGAAGATCTCGAAACCATAGCCCGCCATTGAGGAGATCAATAGCGTTAATATGGAACCGACGATGGCTATTTTACTGGTGTTCCACAATATCAGCCCGATATCAAAGGATTCATTCAGTTTTTGAAAGTTGGCGAGCAACTGATGACCAAAAGACATTTTCCCTTTGATAATATCGGTACTGGAATTTGTCGCGCCAATCAGCATCCAGATAAACGGGAATACGGAAATAAAAGAGATCACCACCATAAACAGGTAGGTTAAGCTCCGGCGAATAATTCTGAATCCAGGCATTAATCACGCTCCCTTGCCAGCCAGAACTGAACAAATGCCAGTATTGCCACTAAGACGACAATGACGTAAGAAACCGTCGCGGCATAACCATAATTGGGGACAAACTTGAAGGACAGATTATAAATGTACATCGACAGGGTTAAGGTACTGTTTACCGGGCCTCCCCCGGTAATATTCATGGTTTCATCAAACAGTTGCAGCGTACCGATTGTCGAGGTGACGGTGGTAAATAAGATAACCGGTTTCAGCATCGGAATGGTGATAGATAAAAATTGCCGGGTTTCTGATATGCCATCAATGCGCGCGGCTTCATAAATCGAGCGGTCGATATTTTGCATCGCGGCAATATAAAAGATCATGTTATAACCGGTCCAGTGCCAGGTAATCGCCGAAGCGATGACTATTCGCGCCCAGAAGGGATCGGATAACCACGAAATAGGTTCGGAAATAATCCCTGACGCCAGCAGGGCATAGTTAATGATGCCATCAAACGAAAACATGCTTTTGAACAGGATCGAGTAGGCCACCAGCGAAGTGATACAGGGTAAAAAGACCGCCGTGCGCCACAGACCCCGGAATCTGAGATTAGGGATATTAAGGCACGCGGCGACGATCATCGCCAGCACGATCATCACCGGCACCTGGATCACTAAAAAAATAGACGTGTTAAACAGCGTTTTATGGAAAATCGGATCGTTCACCAGTCGGTATATATTACTCAGACCGACAAAGCGGGTGATCATCCCCTGTCCGGCATGAAACGACAGCCATAATGATTTCACGACCGGATAAAGCGTAAATGTCACCACCAAAAATAGCGCAGGTAAAACAAATCCCCAGCTATTAATCACCATAGTTTGTTTAGGACGCAATAACGCCATAACGAATCCTCATATAACAGGGTCCACAATACCCGCCATACTGCGGGCTGCCGTACCTGCCCGTAGCCCGCAGTAGACGAAGTACACGAAGTTATTGAATCTGCGTTTTTACCTGTTCCTCAATATCGCTTAATGCCTGGTCAATCGGCTTGCCTTTCAGAATTTGCGGAAGCTGCTCAATCAGCGCCATTCCCGCTTCGTCAGAATAGATACCGTAATTTACGCTGGGGATTATTTTCAGCCAGTCGCTAAAATCATTCCAGATGTGCGTATTGCCAAAATAAGGATCGGGCGCGTTATAGGCATCACCTTCGCGGGCTAACAGATTGGAACTCATTGCTCCCCGCTCTTTCAGGATGGACTGATAAAAATCGATATTGTGAACGTAGATGTCGTTGAGAAAATTAATGGCGATGTCTTTCTGTTTACTGCTGGCGAGAACGTACCAGCTGGAACCGCCGAGGTTAGACGCATGGGTTGCGCCTTTCACTCCTTCCATAATCGGGATTTCGGCAACCCGCCATTTCCCGGCCTGGTTGGGTTCCGCTTTGATGGTGCTGATCCCCCAGACGCCGGTGATCACGCTGGCAACGTTATTTTTATCGCTGTTCAGCGCATTGGTGGCTTCCGCCCAGCCGAATACCGGTTTGACGATCCCGGCGTTGTTGATTTTGACATAATATTGCAGCGCGGCTTTTAATACCGGGTTATTGGCGATCGTTGGCTGATTGTCTTTATCGAAATACCACGATCCTGCGGACTGCATCATGATCGTCACCAGCGGATTATCGCTGGGGTCGGCGGCGAGCATTTTCTTGCCGGTTTTACTGGTGACCTGCTTGCCAATTTCTATGTAGCGATCCCAGGTCAGATTTCTCATATCTGCGTCGCTGAAACCGGCCTGCTCAATGATGTCTTTACGGTAAAACAGCGCCGTCACCCCGGAATCAAACGGAATGCCATAGATTTTATTTTCATAGGTCATGGTCGCTATTTTTTGATTAGCAAAAACGTCGTAATCAATTTTGCCGTCAAGAGGCTCAAATGCGCCGGGATAGAACTGGATATAACGCTGTATTTTATTGTCTTCCAGCAGAACAATATCCGGTAGCCCCTCGGTGACGCCGGAAGCCAGCATGGTCTGGAGTTTTTGCTCAACGTCAGATTTTCCCATGTCCACCACGTTAAAGGTCACATCGGGATGGGTTTTACGGTAAATTTCTCCCGCTTGTTTCATAATGGGAATATTGAAATGAGGGTCCCACGACCAGACAGTAATTTCTTTAGCCTGAACGCTAAATACGGCACCTAATGCCAGTGAGGCAACAAATAGTTTACGCGTGATCATATCCATGATTCCTTTTGATATTTGATGTTCCGAACTTTTTCCGTCTCTCCAGTATTTGCTCATCCATGAGCAAATCCGCTAAATCTCACCGATGCGCGAGGGTAAAAGACCAGTGATATTCCGGCTCCTGCAATAAATATTCAGGATGAACGCTCATGGTCCAGGAATCATCGCCGCCCACACCCATATGGAAACCATCCAGCGTCAGCCATACGCCTTTTTCCTGCTGCATTTGGTGCCAGTGTGAGGTTGTCATTAATTGACGTCGGCCATACGGACTGAGTGAAAAATGGAAACGGCCCGTTACCTGCCAGTCATGCCATAAGAGCGCGCGGGTGTCGCAGCGCAGGCCGTTTTCCGACGGAGAGATGTACGGCGTGGTCATCGCCGATAGCGGCAGCGTCCAGCGGGAAAAATGCGCCGATGATTTGCGGTCGGGATAATTTTCATGCGGCCCCCGGCCAAGCCAGGTGACGGGAGAATCATTGGCGACCAGCTGGCATACCGCGCCGATGCGGGGCAGGGGAGGCAGCGTCATATCACGTTTCACGTCGATCGCCACCTGTAACTGACCGGCATGATCGATGGTCATCGTCCACTGGCTGATAATCATCGGCTGGTGACGATCCCCATCGGTCGGTAAGTAGTAAGCGTGGAGGGAGTTAACCACCACGCCGCTGTGCGTGGTGTCGGCGGTGCAGCTGTGGCAATGATGCGCTAAATCATACAGCCCGGCGGCTTTCCAGCGCCCGTCCCAGACGTTCATATTCATGCAGGCCGGATCGCCGCTGCCGACATCGTTATCCAGCGGCGCACGCATAAACTGATCGACCAGCGGTTCAAGAAACTGTGGCTCGCCATCAACGCGCCATTGGGTGAGTGCGCCGCTATGACGGCAGATTTGCCATTGCTGATTCTGCCAGGCAATTTGATAGTATCGGTCAGTGGCACAGAGTTCAGGGGCGGCAATCAACTCCGTCCCCTGAAGGGCAGGAAGCGGCGTCGGCAGCGACCACTGTTCGCGGGCGCAGCAGTGACCAGCCTCGGCCCAGGCGGTGGGGGCAATATGCTCGACGGAGATATTCAGCCAGACCATATCATCGCCGGGCTGCGCGTCAAAACCCGTCGCGCACAGGACAATCTGCCGGGTTTCGCCGGGAGCCAGTAATAGTGGCAGCGTACCCTGCTGGCGGACGTCTCCCCGCGCTTCAATCGCCCAGTACAGGCGTTCGTTATCGCTGGCTCTGAACAGATATTCGCTGGTGACAGCAATGGTCAGAGGGCGGGTGCTGATTAACTGAAACTGAAAAAACTGCTGATGATATTTTGCTTCGATCAGGCTGGGGTGCGGGGTGCGATCCGGGAAGACCAGGCCGTTCATGCAGAACTGGCGATCGTTCGGGGTATCGCCAAAATCGCCGCCATACGCCCACCACGGATTGCCTTCATCGTCATAGCGGGTCAGGCATTGATCGGCCCAGTCCCAGATGAATCCGCCCTGCAAACGAGGATACTCACGAAAAGCCCGCCAGTAATCGGCAATGTTGCCCAGACTATTGCCCATCGCATGGGCATATTCACATAAGATGAGCGGGCGATTTTCACCGGGTAAACTCAGCCATTTTTTGATGGCCCATTTCGGCGGGTTTTCTTCTAGGGTGGTATCTACGCGCGCATACATCGGGCAGATAATATCGGTGGCCCGGGTATCAGCTCCGCCCCCTTCATATTGCACCGGCCGCGTCGGGTCCTGCTGCTTAACCCAGTTGTACAGCGCCGTGTGAGACGCACCGAAGCCAGATTCATTCCCCAGCGACCAGATGATAATGCTGGGATGGTTACGGTTGCACAGCACCATGCGGGTAACCCGCCCGGCGTAGGCGGCCAGCCACAGCGGATCGTCCGATAAACGGTCCACCGGGTCCATGCCGTGCGTTTCGATATTGGCTTCGTCAATTACGTACAGCCCATAGCGGCTGCATAATGCATACCACTGCGGCTGGTTGGGATAATGCGAGCAGCGCACCGCGTTAAAGTTATTCTGCTTCATCAGCAGAATATCCTCGAGCATGTCTTCGGGGGTAATGGCATGGCCGGTTAGCGGATGATGTTCGTGACGGTTGACGCCGCGAATCAAGACCGGCTTGCCGTTGACCTGGAGCAGGTCATCCTGAACAACGATGGTGCGAAAGCCGACGTCACAGGCCTCGCTGACCAGCAGCCGATCGTTTTCATCCAGTAACGAAATGACCAGCCGATACAGCCAGGGTTGCTCTGCGCTCCACAATAACGGGTTATCAATCGTGAGTGCGATTTGCAGGCGCTCGGCGTAGCCCTCATGCCCGGCTCCGGCGTCTTTCGTCGCACAGGCGATTTCTTCGTCTTCGCGCCAGAGCGTGGTTTTCACCCGGTATCCGCAGGCGGCAGGAACGTGATGCAGTATGACGGTGGCGGATAATGTTCCCCGGCGGAAAGCGTCATCCAGCGCGGTTTCAATGGCATAATCGGCAATCGATTGGGTCGGGAGATGGAGCAGGGTGACGGGACGGAAAATACCGCTCATCCGCCACATATCCTGATCTTCAAGGTAAGTGCCCGCGCTCCAGCGGAAAACCAGCACGCACAGGCGGTTGTTTCCGGGGTGAAGAGCATCGCTAAGATCAAATTCAGCAGGCAGACGACTATCCTGGGAATAACCTATCCAGCGACCGTTACACCACAAATGAAATGCCGAATCCACGCCGCCAAATATAATTCGCGTCTGCCCCGTGTTTTGCCAGTCGTCAGGAATAATAAAATCCCGCGAATAACAGCCGGTCGGGTTTTCATGCGGAACTTCAGGCGGATTTACCGGGATGGGATAACGAATATTGGTATAGATGGGGGTGTCATATCCCTCGGTTTGCCAGGTGGAGGGAACATTAAGCGATTTTGCATTCGGCAGGGTTTCAGTCAGCCATGTTTCAGGAACATTTTCCGGGCAGCTAAAATAACTAAACCACCATTCACCATTCAGGGAGATTTCTGCCGGGGATAGGTGTTCATTGCGTGCGGCATTCTCGCAGGGCCAGCCGTGTAATGGCGTATGGGCTTTGAGTCGGTTGATTGCATTAACTGACTGATTTTGCCAGTCATTTCTCGCGATAATATCGGCCAGCGTTGCAGAGTGGGAAGGCTGTTGAACAGGTTTCATCATCTTATTCATCGAATCCGTTAAGTTATATCTTAATTAAGAGTCACTACAAGTATTGATAAGCATGACTACAAAACATTGCTCACCGGACACGGGATGAATATGTACTCTTGCGGCTATTTCATTGACAGCGATTTATCCGCGAAAGCGCATGTCAGTCACAAACTAATAATTATTAATTTTATTAGTTGCGCATGGCTGCGCAGAGAGGTATATAATGGAACGTTTTTTTTGACTGGATTTTACGATCGCCAAAGAAGGTATCGCTGATAATATAGTTATAATATATATCAGTGACCAGCTACAGAGTTATTTATTTGTAAAAATAAAACGCGAAATTTAATATCGCGATATTGGGTGAATGATGGCGTTTAAAATAATGTGTTTTTACCTCAGTCAGACAGCGCGCCCCGGCGCTGTCTGAAAGGAAAGGTTAATCCAGATCCGCCCCGTTACTGGCAATCACTTTCTTGTACCACCAGAACGATTTTTTTCGTTTACGATCCAGCGTGCCGTGGCCCGCGTCATCGCGGTCAACGTACACAAAGCCGTAACGCTTGCTCATCTCGCCGGTTGAGGCCGCTACCAGGTCAATACAGCCCCAGGTGGTGTAGCCGATCACCGGAATACCGTCGGCAATCGCTTCGCCCATCGCGCGGATGTGCTCACGCAGATAGCTGATGCGATAGTCATCGTTGATTTCTCCGTCGGCGTTGATTTCGTCATGCGCGCCGAGGCCGTTCTCAACCAGAAACAGCGGCTTCTGATAGCGGTCATACATCATATTCATGGTAATGCGCAGGCCCAGCGGGTCGATTCCCCAGCCCCATTCGCTGACCTGAATATGCGGATTACGCAGCGATTTAACGATATTCGCGGCATTGGTGTTTTGCGCGTTCATGTCTGCGGAGGCGCAGCGCGAGGCGTAATAGCTGAAGGAGACGAAATCGACAGTATTTTTCAGCAGTTCGTCATCGCCGACATCTTTTACAATGGTGATGCCTTTTTCACGGAACGTGCGGGCGGCGTAGGCCGGATACGCGCCGCGCGCCTGAACGTCGATGAAAAACAGGTTTTCCCGATCTTTTTGCAGCGCCATCCACACATCTTCCGGCTTGCAGGAGTAAGGATAAAAATTACCGCCCGCCAGCATACAGCCGACCTGATTCTGCGGGTTCACCTCATGGGCGATTTTGGTAGCCAGCGCGCTCGCCACCAGCTCGTGATGCGCGGCCTGATATTTCACCTGCTCCTGATTTTCACCCTCTTCAAACACCAGACCCGCGCCGGAGAAGGGGCTGTGCAGCATGATGTTAATTTCATTAAAGGTCAGCCAGTATTTCACCAGACCGTCAAAGGCTTCAAAACAGGTCCGCGCATAGCGGGCAAAAAACTCAACCATTTTGCGGTTGCGCCACGATCCGTATTCCGTCACCAGATGCATCGGCACATCGAAATGGCACAGCGTCACCAGCGGCTCAATATTGTACTTTTTGCACTCGGCAAATACCGCGCGATAAAACGCGATGCCTTCTTCATTCGGTAAGGGTTCATCGCCGTTCGGGTAGAGGCGGCTCCAGGCAATGGAGGTGCGAAAGACGGTAAAGCCCATCTCCGCCATCAGCGCGATGTCTTCTTTATAGCGATGATAAAAATCAATCGCCTCGTGGCTCGGATAGTATTCATCGTCGCGCAGGGAAAAGCGTTTTTGCTGGCCCAGCTTGACCGCCAGGCGGTTTGCGCCGTGCGGGATCATATCGACGGTGGTCAACCCTTTACCGCCTTCCAGATACGCGCCTTCAGACTGATTAGCGGCAAGCGCGCCGCCCCATAAAAAAGTGTCCGGGAATTTCATGCAGTACCTCGTTCAGTATCCATGTGTTTGACTGGCTCCGCCTCTGTGCGGCGCGCTTCTTCAACCGGAATATCCTCAAAGCCCAGCATCAGGGTGAGGATAAATGACAGCACCACCGCCAGCGCCATGACGCCGAATACCCAGAAAATGGTCATTGGCCGGGCCGGGTCGAAAAACTGGACGCTGGTGAACAGGCCGGGAGCGGCCATCGAATGGCTGGCCAGCCCGGCGATGCCCGCTACCGCGCCGCAGACAAAGCCGCTGATCAGGCTGGCAATCAGCGGACGCTTAAGGCGTACCGCCACGCCGTACAGCGCCGGTTCAGAAATGCCCGCCATAATCGCCGAGGCGGCCGCGGCCAGCGCTGTCTGGCGCAGTTCCGGGTTTTTAGTCTTCCATGCCACCGCCAGCGACGAGCCGCCAAGCGACAGGTTTGCGCCAATTTCTGACGGCATGACCATGCCTTCTTTACCCGTTTCGGCGATGGTCTGAATGATGGTCGGGGTAAACACACGGTGCATCCCGGTCATCACCAGTAGCGGCCACAGCGCGCCCATAATCGCCACCGACAGCCAGCCCAGATAGCCATGAATAGTGTAAACCAGCGCGGAGATGCCGCTACCGATCCAGATACCAATCGGGCCAATCAGCAGGATCGCCAGCGGGGCGGCAATCAGGACGATCAGCATTGGCTTCAGGAAGTTTTTTGTCACCGCTGGCGTGATGCGATCCACCCAGCGTTCGATATACGACAGGCACCAGGTCATCACCAGCGCCGGGATCACCGTATAGGTATATTTCACCGCCGTCACCGGGATCAGCGCAAATTCCACCTGTTCCCCCTGCGCGGCCTTCGCCATTAACTCGATAAACGCCGGGTGAACCAGCACGCCCGCGATGGCAATCGCCAGGGAAAGATTGGTTTTGAATTTGAGTGCCGCAGAGGCGGCGACCATCAGCGGCAGGAAGAAGAATGCGCCGTCGCCAATGACCGTCAGAATACTAAGCGTGGGCGAGCCTTTACTCAGCACGCCGGTCATTTCGAGGATCATCGCCAGCAGCTTGACCATTGAACCGCCGATGATCGCCGGGATCAGCGGCGACATGGTGCCGATCAGCGCGTCGAGAATGCCCGCGCCGATGCGCTTAAGCGTCAGCGGCTGCTTGCCCGTCGGCTCCACCGGCTGCATGTTTTCCGGCAGCAGGCTCACCACTTCGCGATATGCCTGAGAAACGGTATTGCCAATAATCACCTGACACTGCGCGTCGTTGCGCACCACACCGAGCACGCCGCTGACGCTTTTCAGGGTCGCGCTGTCAATCAGGCTGTCGTCTTTTACTACAAAGCGCAGGCGGGTCATGCAGTGGGTCACTGCGGCAATGTTATCCGCTCCGCCCAGCGCGGAGACCACGGAGTGGGCCAGCGGGGCATAGTTCTTTGCCATCGGATCTGTATCCTGTTTTATCAATAAATAAATTCATCAGCGCGATGCATTGATGAAACTTTGTATAGGAAACCGGTTTCACAAAAGAATGATGAGTTTGAAGCTGGTGGGCAAGATCTAAATTTTTGCGTATTCAGAATCGTGATTCAGATCACTTTGCTTCCCGGCGCGGGCGCAACAGAATGCTGTAAAAGCGCAGGGGCTGAAGTACACTGCTGCTCATCAGGTTCAGAGGATGAAAAACATGGCAACGATGCTGGAGGTAGCGAAGCGAGCGGGCGTGTCGAAGGCCACGGTTTCGCGGGTGCTGTCGGGTAATGGCTACGTGAGCCAGGAAACGAAAGAGCGCGTGTACCAGGCGATCGAAGAGAGCGGCTACCGCCTTAATTTACTGGCGCGCAATCTGGCGACCAAATCCACCCAGACGCTGGGGCTGGTGGTCACCAATACCCTTTATCACGGCGTCTATTTTAGCGAATTGCTGTTTCACGCAGCGCGGATGACCGAAGACAAGGGGCGCAGGCTGATCCTCGCCGACGGCAAGCACAGCGCCCAGGACGAGCGGGAAGCCATAGAGTATTTGCTCGATCTGCGCTGTGACGCGATTATTATCTACCCGCGTTTTCTGAGCGTCGAAGAAATGGACGCAATTATAGAGAGTCATTCGCAGCCGATTATGGTGATTAACCGCCGTCTGCGGCGCAACACCAGCCACTGCGTCTGGTCCGATCAAAAAGCCTCCAGCGTCAGCGCCGTGGCGCAGCTTCTCGACCTCGGCCATCGCGATATCGCGTTCATTACCGGCTCGCTGGATTCGCCCACGGGCATTGAACGTCTGGCGGGATATAAAGAGGCGCTGGCGCAGCGCCGCATCCCGGTGCGCGAAGAACTGATTGTGGAAGGGAAATGGACCCCGGCATCCGGCGCAGCGGGGGTGGAAACGCTCGTTGCCCGCAGTGTGCCGTTCTCGGCGCTGGTCGCCAGCAATGACGACATGGCGACCGGGGCCATGAAGCAGCTCCATCAGCATGGCCTTCGCGTTCCGCATCAGGTTTCCGTGCTGGGATTCGATGACTCCGCGCTGGCTCCGTGGCTGATCCCCGCGCTTTCCAGCGTAAAAGTTCCGGTGACGGAGATGATTAAAGAAACCATCAGCCGCCTGATTTTTATGCTCGACGGCGGCGAATTTAACTACCAGCAAACCTTTCCCGGCGAGCTTATCATTCGCGACTCCATCACCCGGGGTCCGCACGGCTGATCCTCGTCAGCTGTCATCGTCACTTCTGTCGATGACAGCCGTCTCGTTTTTAAATTCCTTTATATATCAACGCAGTAATAGTTGGCGCGGATTATGCATACTCCTGCGCGTTATCCGCCATTACTGGAGAGTTTGATGAACCGTTTCATCATTGCTGACGCGAGCAAATGCATTGGTTGTCGCACCTGCGAGGTGGCCTGTGCCGTGTCCCATCAGCAGGATCAGGACTGCGCGTCGCTGACGCCGCAAAACTTCCTGCCGCGTATTCACGTGATTAAAGGGGTGAATGTTTCAACCGCGACGCTGTGCCGTCAGTGCGAAGATGCGCCCTGCGCCAACGTCTGCCCGAACGGCGCAATCAGCCGTGATAACGGCTTTGTGCATGTGATGCAGGAACGCTGCATCGGCTGTAAAACCTGCGTGGTTGCCTGCCCTTACGGCGCAATGGAAGTCGTGATGCGCCCGGTGATCCGCAACAGCGGCAGCGCGCTGAACGTGCGCGCCGAGAAAGCCGAAGCGAATAAGTGCGATCTCTGCCACCACCGCGAAGAGGGTCCGGCGTGCATGGCCGCCTGTCCGACTCACGCGCTGGTGTGCGTTGACCGTAACAAACTTGAGCAGTTAAGCGCCGAAAAACGCCGTCGCACGGCGCTGGACGCGGCAACTTCCCTGATATTTTAAATTTCATCCCTTTCACTTTTAACAGGTCTGTTACTGATGAAAAAAATTACGAGCGTATGTCCTTATTGTGGTGCTGGCTGTAAGTTGAAGCTGGTGGTCGAAAACGATCGCATTATCCGCGCCGAAGCGGCAGATGGAAAAACGAACCAGAACGAACTCTGCCTGAAGGGCTACTACGGTTGGGATTTTCTTAACGACACCAAACTGCTGACGCCGCGCCTGACGCAGCCGATGATCCGCTATCAAAAAGGCGGCAAGCTGACGCCGGTAAGCTGGGATGAAGCCATTCGCTACACCGCCAGACGCCTCGGCGAGATCAAAGCGCAGTTCGGGCCGCGCGCCATTATGACCACCGGCTCATCGCGCGGGACAGGTAACGAAACGAACTATGTGATGCAGAAATTCGCCCGTGGGGTGCTGCACACCAATAACGTCGACTGCTGCGCGCGCGTCTGCCACGGTCCGTCGGTGGCCGGGTTGCAGGAAGCGCTCGGTAACGGCGCGATGAGCAACTCGATTGAGGATATCGAAAACTCCCGCTGCCTGCTGGTTTTTGGCTACAACTGCGCCGATTCGCACCCCATCGTGGCGCGCCGGGTGATCAAAGCGAAACAGAACGGGGCGAAGATTATCGTCTGCGATCCGCGTCGGATTGAAACCGCGCGCATTGCCGATCAGCATCTGCAAATCAACAACGGCTGCAACATGGCGCTGGTGAATGCCTTCGCTTACGTGCTGCTGGAAGAAAATCTCTACGATAAAGAATACGTTGCGCGTTATACCACCGGGCTGGATGCCTATCGCGACGTGGTGAAAGATTATGCGCCGGAAGCGGTGGAGCACCTGACCGGCGTCTCTGCGCAGCAAATTCGTCAGGCGATGCGGACCTATGCCGCCGCGCCGTCCGCCACCATTATGTGGGGCATGGGCGTGACCCAGTTCGGGCAGGCGGTTGACGTGGTGAAAGGGCTGGCGAGCCTTGCGCTGATGACCGGTAATCTGGGGCGCGAGCACGTCGGCGTTGGTCCGGTGCGCGGTCAGAACAACGTCCAGGGCGCGTGTGACATGGGCGTGATCCCCAATCAGTTCCCCGGCTATCAGGACGTGGTCGATCCGCAGGTGCGGGCGAAATTTGCCGACGCCTGGGGAATTGACGTTAATCAGATGGACGACAAAGTTGGCGTGCGGATCACCGAAGTGCCGCATCTGGCGCTGGAAGGTAAGGTCAAGGCCTACTACATCATGGGCGAAGATCCGCTGCAAACCGAAGCGGATTTAGGGCTGGTGCGCAAAGGTTTTGAAGCGCTCGATTTTGTGGTGGTGCAGGACATCTTTATGACCAAAACCGCCGAGCAGGCTGACGTCCTGCTGCCCGCCACTTCCTGGGGCGAGCACGGCGGCGTCTTCACCTGTGCGGATCGCGGCTTCCAGCGTTTTGAAAAAGCCATCGAGCCGAAGTACAACGTCAAGCGCGACTGGGAAATTATCAGCCTGCTGGCCAGCGAAATGGGCTACCCGATGCATTACGACAATAACCAGCAAATCTGGGACGAAATGCGCGAGCTTTGCCCGCTGTTCTACGGCGTGACGTATGAGAAAATGGGCGATATGGGGCACGTACAATGGCCGTGTCCGACGCTGGATCACCCCGGCACCCCGTTCCTTTACGAAGGCAACACGTTCTCCACGCCGGATGGCAAAGGGCATCTTTTTGCCGCCCAGTGGCGCGCGCCTGCCGAACGCCCGGATGAAACCTGGCCGCTGGTGCTGTGTACCGTGCGTGAAGTCGGGCACTACTCCTGCCGCTCAATGACCGGTAACTGCGCCGCGCTGCAAACGCTGGCCGACGAGCCTGGCTTCGTGCAGATCAACCCGCATAACGCCGACGCGCTCGGCGTGAAGGACGGGCAACTGGTGTGGGTGGAATCGCGTCGGGGAAAAGTCATCTCGCGTGCCAGCGTCAGCGAGCGTATTAACAAAGGCAGCGTGTATATGACTTATCAGTGGTGGATTGGTGCCTGTAACGAACTGACCCAGGATAACCTCGATCCGATCTCCAAAACGCCAGAGACCAAATATTGCGCGGTGCGAGTGGTCGCCATTGCAGATCAACGGCAGGCGGAAGAGTATGTGGATACCACCTATCGCAATATGAAAGGACGGCTGCGCGAGGCCGTCGCGGAGTAACAGGAAGACAATGAGCGACAACGGCGTCCGCATCCGCATCTGCGGGAAAGTGCAGGGGGTGGGCTTCCGCCCCTTTGTCTGGCAGATGGCGCAGCAACTGCATCTGCTGGGCGATGTCTGTAACGACGGTGCGGGCGTTGAAATTCGGCTGCTGGGCGACGGCGACGGCGTTGTCGCCCATCTGCTGGCGTATTGTCCGCCGCTGGCTCGCATTGATAGTACCGATCTCCGGGCGATGCGCTGGGAGATCGTCCCACAGGATTTCACCATCCGCCAGAGCGCGGCGGGAAGTATGAACACTCAAATTGTGCCCGACGCCGCTACCTGTCCGGCGTGCCTCGCCGAAATGAACGATCCGCGCGAGCGGCGCTACCGCTATCCGTTTATTAACTGTACCCATTGTGGACCCCGGTTCACCATCATTCACGCCATGCCTTACGACCGTCCGTTAACGGTAATGGCGGATTTTCCGTTATGTCCCCGCTGTCATGCCGAATATGGCGATCCCGCCGACCGCCGTTTTCACGCCCAGCCCGTCGCCTGCGAAACGTGCGGGCCGGAACTGCGCTGGCAGCACGGCGCAGACACCGCCAGCAAAGAAGCGGCGCTACAGGCGGCGGTGAGCCTGCTGGTGTCCGGCGGGATCGTCGCCATTAAAGGGCTGGGCGGTTTTCATCTCGCCTGCGATGCCCGCAACCCGGCGGCGGTCGCGGAACTGCGCGCGCGTAAACGCCGCCCGACAAAACCGCTGGCGGTGATGCTGCCGGCAGCGGGGGCGTTACCGACGCAGGCTTACGCGCGGTTAACTACCCCAGCGGCACCGATTGTGCTGGTGGATAAATCCTGCGTGGCGGATCTCTGCGCGCAAATCGCGCCGGGGCTGAACGACGTCGGCGTCATGCTGCCCGCCACGCCGTTGCATCATCTGCTGATGCAGGCGCTCAACCGTCCGCTGGTGATGACTTCCGGTAATCTCAGCGGCAGACCGCCCGCTATCACCAACGCGCAGGCGCTGGCGGATCTGGCGGATATCGCCGACGGTTTCCTGCTGCACAACCGCGATATCGTGCAGCGGATGGATGATTCGGTCGTGCGCCAGAACGGGGAAATGCTGCGCCGCGCGCGCGGCTACGTGCCGGACGCGCTGCCGCTGCCGCCGGGCTTTCACAACCTTCCACCGGTTCTGTGCCTGGGGGCCGATCTTAAAAATACCTTTTGTCTGATGCGCGGCGAGCAGGCGGTGCTAAGCCAGCATCTTGGCGATCTCAGCGACGACGGCACCGAAGCGCAGTGGCGCGAAGCGCTGCGCCTGATGCAAAACATCTATGACTTCGTGCCGCAACGCATCGTCCACGACGCCCATCCTGGCTACGTTTCCCGCCAGTGGGCGAGCGGGATGGATCTTCCCGGTGAAAGCGTCCTGCACCACCACGCTCACGCCGCCGCCTGTCTGGCAGAGCACGGCTGGCCGCTGGATGGCGGAGAGGTTATTGCCCTGACGCTCGACGGCATCGGGATGGGGGACAACGGCGCGCTGTGGGGTGGCGAGTGCCTGCGCGTCAGCTACCGCGAATGTGAACGTCTCGGCGGCCTGCCAGCTGTCGCGCTGCCCGGCGGCGACCTGGCGGCACGTCAGCCGTGGCGAAACCTGCTGGCGCAGTGTCTGGCTTTTATCCCGGATTGGCAGCGCTACCCGGAAACGGCGGCGCTGCAACGCCAGAACTGGCCGCTGCTGGCGCGGGCGGTAGCACGCGGGCTCAACGCGCCGCGGGCGTCGTCCTGCGGGCGCTTGTTTGATGCGGTGGCTGCGGCACTGGGCTGTGCGCCGGTCACGCTGAGCTATGAAGGCGAAGCCGCCTGCGCGCTGGAAGCGCTGGCGGCGGGCTGTAACGGGGTTGGACATCCTGTGACGATGCCGGTTAATGGCGCTGAACTGGATCTGGCGACCTTCTGGGCGCAGTGGCTGAACTGGCAGGCCACCCCCGCCCGGCGTGCCTGGGCTTTCCACGACGCGCTGGCCGCCGGATTCGCCTCGCTGCTGCGCAGCCAGGCGCGGGCGCGCGGGATTAATACTCTGGTTTTTAGCGGAGGCGTGATGCACAACCGCCTGCTGGTTTCGCGTTTCCGGCATTATCTGGCGGACTTCACGCTGCTTTTCCCGCAGCAGCTTCCGGCTGGCGACGGCGGGATAGCGTTCGGGCAAGCGGTGGTGGCTGCCGCGCGTCTGCTCCCCCCGGAAGGCTGAGGGGCTGAAAAGCGGTGGATTTGGTGTATGTACGTTCCCCCCTCTCCCTGACCCTCTCCCCAGGGAGAGGGAACAGCCCGCGTTCGTGGTGACGCCTGATGACGGTTTTCCCCCTCTCCCTCGAGGGAGAGGGCCGGGGAGAGGGGGAGCGTCTGGTGAAACCAGGTGGGTATGGGGATGGTTTTTCGCCCTCTCCCTGACCCTCTCCCCCACAGCACCGGCGTTGTGAACGCCCTCTCCCTAGCCCTCTCCCCCTGGGAGAGGGGACAGCCCGGGTTCGTGGTGACGCCCGGTGCCTGTTTTCTTGCCGCGTATAATGTGTACAGAGTTTAAGCCTGGTGACGTTTTTCCCCCTCTCCCTTGAGGGAGAGGGCCGGGGAGAGGGGGGAGTTCGGGGGTACGTACCTTCCATATGTTTCTGAAGTTTGCCCCCCAGTCTGAGCCAGAGCACAGCCCTCCCCCGGGAGAGACAACCGTCCGAAGTCAATGGCGTGTCAGAGGGATCAAGCAAAGTGGCGAACGCCAGCCTGCACCGGCTGGCGAAACGTCCGGGACTGAAGCCCTAAAGAATGCCAGCCTGATAGAAATCCTGAAGATTGATTGCGCCAGTCAGTTTTCCCTGCTCGTCCACCACCGGCGCGGCGTTGATTTTGCGCTTCATCATGATCTCTTTCGCGTCAACCGCGCGGCTGCTGGCCTGAAGCGTAATGCCGCCTGAGGTCATGGCCTCGCTGACCTCGGCAGTGAGCGCGCCGCCGCCCACCAGCCAGCGGCGCAGGTCGCCGTCGGTAAATACGCCTTTAACATGGGCGTCCTCGTCGCATACTGCGACCAGCCCCAGCCCGGTGCGGCTTAGCTCCATCATTGCGTCCATTACGCTGGTGGTCAGCCTGACCTGCGGTACGGCTGCGTCGCGGCGCATCAGGTGATGAACGCGGTTTAGCAGCCGCGCGCCCAGCGCCCCCGCCGGATGCGAGCGGGCAAAATCTTCTTCATTAAAGCCGCGCTCCTGCATCACCGCCATCGCCAGCGCGTCGCCCATCATCAGGGTATTTACCGTGCTGGACGTGGGTGCCAGATGCATCGGGCAGGCTTCGCGCTCGACCGAAATATCCAGTACGGCCACAGCGGCTAACGCCAGCGGCGAGCGGGGTTTGCCGGTCATCGCCAGTAAGGTGACGGATTTTTCTTCCAGGCGCGGAATGATTAAATCCAGCTCTTTCGCGCTGCCGGAATAGGAGATAAACAGCAGCACGTCGCGGCTTTCGATCATTCCCAGATCGCCGTGCAGCGCTTCCGCCGGATGTACAAAAAAGGCAGGCGTGCCGGTACTGGCAAGGGTGGCGGCAATTTTCTTACCGATATGCCCGGATTTCCCCATCCCGGAGACAATCACTTTGCCCGCGCAGTTAAGGATAGTCCTGGCGGCGAGGACAAAATCGTCCCCCAGCCGATCCGCCAGGCGGCTGGCTTCCTGAAGCTCCAGCATCAGGGTCTGACGACCCGCATTTAATAACAACTCACTCATGATCTTCTCCGGTCACGATCACCTCGACGCCTTTTTCTTCCAGCGCCTGACGAAATTCAGGCGTAATGCCGGAATCGGTGATCAGTTTATTGACGCGTTCAAGGCCGCAGACGATGTTCGGGCTTTTGCGGCCAAATTTTGAGGAATCCGCCATCAGGATCACTTCGCGCGCGGCGGCGCACATGGCGTTACTGACGCTGAACACTTCGTTAAAGGTGGTGACGCCCGCGTTCAGATCGATGCCGTCCGTGCCCATAAACAGCTTGTCGAAGCTGAAGTGCTGGAAGGCGTTTTCCGCTAACTGTCCGTGAAAGGAGGCGGATTTTTTGCGAAAGGTGCCGCCGGGCATCAGGATGGTCTGCTCGTTATCCAGCTCTGACAGCGCATTCACGATGTGCAGGCTGTTGGTCATCACCGTGATGTTGTTGAAGCGGCTGAGCAGGGGAACCATCTGCAAAACGGTGCTGCCCGCATCCAGAATGATGGAGTCGCCATCGTGGATGAACTGGACGGCGGTATTGGCGATTTGCGCTTTTTTATGGGTGTTGATCAACGTCTTGTGATCGATAGGCGGATCGGCTTCGTCTTTATTAAGCACGACCCCGCCGTAGGTGCGGATAACGGTGCCCGCATTTTCCAGCATCACCAGATCTTTGCGAATAGTGGTGCCGGTAGTGTCAAAGTGCTGTGCCAGTTCCTCCACCGAGCATTTACCCTGCTTTTGCAGATGCTCAAGGATCGCGGCCTGACGCTGACGTGGTTTCATAGGCGTGGATACCCGAATAAAGTTGCGAAGTGATAATTTCGCAAGCTATTAGCATTCAGAACGAAATTACCCATGTTTCAGTTTAAGCGCCAATGATAGTGCATTCTGACAGAGAGGATCTTGTGGAAAGATCACATCAGGGTTTAATTCCTGGAGATATTTGCCTTCCAGACCGGTAATTTTGCGTGGACGGGCGAAAACGGTGAGGCCGCGCATCAGCAGCGTGTCGCATACGCGGTCCTGCTCATCCAGCGCCAGTGCCACCACCACGCGCGGCTTAAAGCGCCCACCGGAACGCCCTACGCCGACGCGTCCCCGCTGGCAAAGTTTATCAAAAGCGCGGTTAAACTGGCGGATTTGCCAGCCGCCGAGGGCCAACTGGCAAAGCCAGGCGATAGCGGCCACGGTAATCAGTGTGCTGACCATGTGAACTCCTTAATAAAGGCCCGGCACGCCGGGCCTGATCCTCAGAACATCACCTGACCACCGGTAACGTTAATGGACTGCCCGGTACAGTAGGAGGCTTTCGGGCTGGCATAAAACAGCAGCATATTCAGCACGTCCTGATAGTCGCAGCCGCGCTTCAGCGGGACTTTATCGATATAATACTGTTCGACTTCATCCGCCTTAATGCCGAGTTTTGCCGCATACTGCGGTAATAACGACTGGAACATCGGCGATTTCAGCAGGTTGCCGAGCATTAACGAATGGACGGTAATGCCGTACTCCGCGAGATCCAGCGCCAGCGACTGCGTGAGCCCCACGCCGCCGAATTTCGCTGCGCTGTAGCCGGAGTTGTGCTTGCTGCCGACCTTGCCGGATTTCGAGTTAATCTGAATGATCCGCCCCTGAATACCCTCGCGGATCATCAGGCGAGAAAACTCGCGGGCGCAGAGAAAATAGCCGACCAGATTCACCTGTAGCGAACGGTCAAAATCCCCCAGCGCAAAATCGCTGATAAACGCCGCTTTGGCGATCCCGGCGCTGTAGACCAGCAGATCGGCACGACCAAAAATATCATCTACCCCGCGCGCCAGCGCCAGCACGCTTTGCTCGCTGGTGGCGTCGGCACCAAAACCAAACGCGGTGCCTTCGCCAAATTCGGCGTTAATTTCCTGCGCTACCTGCGCGGCCTTATCACTCTGAATATCCGCTACCGCTACGCGATAGCCTTCTGCGGCAAGCCCACGGGAGAGGAACGCCCCGAGAGTTTGTCCCCCACCAATGACAACGGCAACCTGACTCATACTCTTCTCCTTACAACTTAAGCGACAAATTTCAACATGCAGCCGGGGGCAACCGCCTCTGGCGCAGGACCGGTAACGTGAACGGTGCCGGGATACTCGGCCTCATGTTCACCATCAAAACGCAGCGTGATATGCCCCAGCTCGCGTAGATTTTGCTCAGCGACGTCGCCCACGGCGGTGACGTCATACTGGCGATCGCCCAGCTCAAAGCGCGCCCCCGGCTGAAGCCTGCCGGTCAGCTCGCCGTGACAGTGGATAAAGCAGAACTCCACGATGTCGGCGGGTGCGCCTTCCCGGAAGGTGATAAGCATGTTATCGGTAAGCGCCTCTGCCGCGCTCTGTCCTACCTGGGTGATAGTGGTCTGATAAATAATGGTCATGTGCTGGCCCCTTATTGATAGATAAAGCCGGAGACGAGCCAGGCGATTAACACCGTGGGCGCACCGGTGAGGAAGCGGCTGACCAGCACCGACGGTACGCCGACGCGCACCGTGTCCTGACGTGCTTCTGCCAGCGACAGCCCGACGGGAATAAAGTCGCAGGCGGCCTGGGCATTAATGGCAAACAGCGCGGGCAGCGCCAGATGCGGCGGGATATGCCCCTGACCAATCTGTACGCCAATCAGCACGCCGATAACCTGGGCGATGACCGCGCCTGGCCCTAAGAACGGCGAGAGCAGCGGGAAAGAGCAGATCAGCGCCAGCGTCACCAGCCCCAGCGGATGACTGGCGAGCGGGGCCAGCCCGTGGGCGATCCAGTCCCCCAGCCCGGAAGCCATGATGATGCCGATCAGCGCCGAGACGAACGCCATAAACGGCAGGATGGTTTTCAGCACCGTATCAATGGTTTCGCGCCCCGCCTGGAACAGCACCGCCACGGCGGACCCCATGCCCATACCGACTTTTGCCAGCAGACCGTCGCTCTGCTCGGTGATCTTTTTGCTGCTGTCATAGTCGCGACCGGCAGCGGCAGGCGCAGCGGTGCCGCCCGCCCATTTGATGTTCTCCTCTCTGACGCCGGATACGTAGATATCCTCCAGAATGTACTGCGCCATTGGGCCGGATTTGCCGGTCGAGTGGATATTGATGGTCGGAATACGGCGCTTTGGATACAGCCCGCAGCGCAGCGTGCCGCCGCAGTCGATAATCGCCACCCCAATTTCCGCCTCCGGCGGTTCGCCTTCTTTAAAACCGTCTACCGCCTGCCAGCCGGTCATTTCCGCGAGCTTATCGATGATGGCCGGGCGCGTACCGGCGGTGATATAGACAATTTTTTTACCCGGCGTGGCATCCAGCTCCAGCGGGCCACCCCAGCCACCCGCGCCTTTTTCTATACGGATACGTTTCATGACGTTGCTCCTGACAGACGCACGGTCTGTTCAAGTTGAATGCCCATTTTTTTCTCGAAGATAGCGGTAGTCAGGTCCGTCACCCAGCCCCGGAAGAAGTTGGTCACCAGGCCGACCAGCAGATAGCTGACCGCCAGCGGACCCAGCGGCAGGCCAAGCGTGGTCAGGCCGTTGGCAATGCCGAGGTACACGAACAGTTCGCCGGGGTTGATGTGCGGAAACAGACCGTTCATCGAGTGGCAGCTATAGGACGCGGCGGCGTAGTAGCTCGGCTTGTATTTCTCCGGCATAAAGCGTCCGAGGCTTAACGTCATCGGATTACAGAACACAAAAGTGCCGATGCAGGGCAGCAGCAGGTAGCGGGAAACCGGATTCCCGGCGCAGCGCTGGGCAAATTTTTCAATGCGGTGCTGACCGATGAAATTGATCAGTGCGTTCATGATCACCAGCAAACTGATCAGCAGCGGTAAGATCCCGGTCACCATCCCGGTAAACACCTCGCCGCCTTTCTGAAACAGTCCGATAAACCATTCGGCAACATGCGTAATGGCGTCAATCATTATTCTCTTTCTCCTGTAGGGTTTTCTTCTTGCTAAATGTTGGCTTATTTTAATCAGATCGAAAGATTTAAAAGTGTTAGTTTGATCGCAAAATGAAAGATAAATATTTTAATTTGAAAGTTTGGTCTTCAGGAGAGGGGTGGGAGAACTTTTTTCCTGCGGCAATGTGCTACCGCTTCCTTGAGGGCTGGCGGATGTTTTACCATACTTGCCTCTGCCGAAAATTGTTGAATGGAACTCCCATGCTTAAGCGTCGTTATCTGGCTTTACTTCCTTTGATCGCTTTGCTCGCTGCGTGCAGCAGTAAACCTAAAACTTCTGAAGCAGCACCGCAGGCCGTGCAGCCTTCCGGGGGGTTTTTACTTGAGCCGCAGCATAACGTGATGATGCTGAGCGGCGATTTCGCCGGTAATCCGGTGGCGGAACAGTTCATCGACAAAATGGTGAGCAAGCATGGTTTCAATAAACCGCAGCTACAGGAAATTCTCTCCCAGGCAAAGCGACTGGATAGCGTGCTGCGCCTGATGGACAGACAGGCACCGACAACGTCAACGTTACCGAGCGGACCGAACGGGGCATGGCTGCGCTACCGCCAGCAGTTCATCACCCCGGATAACGTGCAAAACGGGGTGGCGTTCTGGAATCAGAATCAGGATGCGCTCAACCGCGCGTGGCAGGTGTACGGCGTGCCGCCGGAAATTATCGTCGGGATTATCGGCGTAGAAACGCGCTGGGGCCGGGTGTTGGGCAAGACCCGTATTCTCGATGCGCTGGCGACGCTGTCCTTCAACTACCCGCGCCGCGCGGAATACTTCTCCAGCGAACTGGAAACTTTCCTGCTGATGGCGCGTGACGAGCAGGATGACCCGCTGGATCTGCGTGGCTCCTTCGCCGGGGCGATGGGCTACGGGCAGTTTATGCCGTCTTCCTATAAAGAATATGCCGTTGATTTTAACGGTGACGGTCATGTGAACTTATGGGACCCGGTCGATGCTATCGGCAGCGTTGCCAACTACTTCAAAGAGCACGGCTGGGTGAAAGGCGATATCGTCGCCGTGCAGGCCAGCGGTCAGGCGACAGGGCTGGAAAGCGGCTTTAACAAAAAGTACAGCGTCGCGCAGCTCGCCGCTGCGGGCCTGACGCCGATGCAGCCGATTGGCGATCACCAGCAGGCCAGCCTGCTGCGACTGGATATCGGCACGAGTTATCAGTACTGGTACGGGTTCCCGAACTTCTACACCATTACGCGCTATAACCACAGTACCAACTATGCGATGGCCGTCTGGCAACTGGGCGAAGCGGTAGCGCTGGCCCGCGTACAGTAAATATCTCGCCCTTCTCCGCACGGAGAAGGGCTAATTTATCGCCTTTCTCTTTCCTCCGTTTTTTCCCTTGCGCGCCACTGAAATATTTCGACGCATTCTGCTTTGTAAATGCTGATTTACATTTCACGTTAATCTCATTATTGTTATGTTATAACATATTGAGGTGTTGCATGATCCCGTCCACGTTTTTCTCTTCTTCTGCCGCCGTGCGCCTGCTGTATGCGGCGGTATTACTGATTATTCTCGCGCTGGCGACTGGCTGGGCGGTGGCGCTGCCATGATTGAACTCGATCATCTGGTGGCGGGCTACGAGCGCCGCGCCATTACGCCTTCGCTTAGCGGCAGGCTGGAGACCGGCAGCATGACGGCCATCGTCGGCGTCAACGGATGCGGAAAATCGACGCTGTTGAAAACGCTGGCGGGATTTACTCCCCCGGTCAGCGGCACGCTGCGCTGGACGTCGGGACGACCGAAAATCGGCTGGCTGGCGCAGCGTCACGCCCTGGAGTCGCAGTTTCCACTCACCGTTCAGGATGTGGTGAGTATGGGGGCCTGGCCGCAGGTGTCACTGCTGCGCGGGCTGGATCGCGGAGTGCGCGTGCGGGTGGCGGAGGCGCTTGAGCGCGTCGGCCTTTCTGACCTGTGCCGTACCACGATTGATGAGCTTTCCGGCGGCCAGTTTCAGCGGATGCTGTTTGCCCGCGTGCTGCTGCAACAGGCTCCGCTGGTGATGCTTGATGAACCCTTTACCGGAGTGGATGAAGAGACCCGCTGCGTACTGATGGCGCTAATGAGTGATATGCATCGCCGGGGACAAACTTTGCTGGCGGTGCTGCACGACAGCCAGCGCGTGGCGGAACACTTCCCCGAAACCCTGCATCTGGCGGGCGATAACGCGTCGTGGGGCAGTACGCAGGGAGTGGCATACGCATGATCTGGCACCTCTTTTTTCAGCCGTTTATCGAGTTTGGCTTTATGCGGCGGGCGCTGGTGGTATGCCTGGCGCTGTCGATGAGCACCACCGCGCTGGGCGTTTTTCTCCTCCTGCGGCGGATGAGCCTGATGGGGGACGCGCTTTCCCACGCGATTTTGCCCGGCGTGGCGGTGGGATATCTGCTTAATGGTATGTCGCTGATGGCGATGAGCATCGGCGGGTTTATTGCCGGGATCCTGGTGGCGCTGGTGGCGGGATGGGTCAGCCGCCGCACGCTGCTGAAAGAGGATGCCAGCTTTGCCGGATTTTACCTCGGCTCGCTGGCGCTGGGGGTGACGCTGGTATCTCTGCGCGGCTCCAGCGTCGATCTACTGCATCTGCTTTTTGGCTCGATCCTCGCGGTCGATACCGACGCAGCGCTGTTCGTGGCGGGCGTATCCAGCGTCACGCTACTGTGCCTGGCGCTGTTTTACCGGGGGCTGGTCAGCGAAGCGTTCGACAGCGCGTGGCTTCAGGTGAATTCCCGCTGGCTGCCGTCGCTGTTACACGGCCTGTTTCTGGCGCTGCTGGTACTGAATCTGGTGGCAGGTTTTCAGGTGCTCGGCACCCTGATGGCGGTGGGGGTGATGATGCTGCCCGCCGTCGCTGCGCGCTGCTGGGCGAGAACCCTGCCGGGTATGCTGGCGCTGGCAGGCGCGGGCGGTCTGTTCAGCGCATGGCTGGGACTGAGCCTCTCATGGGGCGCGAATCTGCCCGCCGGGCCGTCTATTGTACTGACCGCCAGCGTCCTCTTTTTTATTTCCATTTTTTTTGGCAGGCGTAGCGGGCTGGCAACCAGCCTGCGCGCGTTTTTTGACTAGCAAGGGGAAAAGATGAAACGTACCGGAGTAGTAATAGCGCTGGCGCTAAGCGTCATGGCGCAGGGCGCGATGGCAAAAACGCTGAATGTGGTTACCAGTTTTTCGGTGCTGGGCGATATCGTTCAGCAGGTGGGTGGCGAGCACGTTAAGGTCAACACCCTGGTGGGGCCGGATGGCGATCCGCATACTTTTGAGCCATCGCCTAAAGACAGCGCATTGCTGAGTAAAGCGGATGTGGTGGTGGTCAACGGGCTTGGGCTGGAGGGCTGGATGGACCGGCTGGTCAAAGCGTCGGGATTCCACGGCACGCTGGTAGTGGCCTCGACGGGCATCAAAACCCACACCCTGGATGAAGACGGAAAAACCGTCACCGATCCTCATGCGTGGAATGATATTGCGAACGGCGCACGCTATGCGAAAAATATTCAGATGGCGCTGGCGAAGGGAGATCCGCAGGACGCGGCCGATCTTAATGCATCAGGCGATCGCTACGTTGCGCAGTTACAGGCGTTGGATCGCTGGGCAAAAACGCAGTTTAGCGCCATCCCCCAGGCGAAGCGTAAAGTGCTCACCAGCCACGATGCTTTCGGCTACTTTAGCCGTGCCTACGGCGTGACCTTTGTCGCTCCACAGGGACTATCTTCGGAAAGCGAGCCGAGCGCGGCGCAGGTCGCAGCGATGATCAAGCAAATTCAGGCCGACGGCGTGAAAGTGTGGTTTATGGAAAATCAGCTTGATCCGCGCCTGGTTCAGCAGATTGCCAGCGCCACCGGCGCGAAACCTGGCGGCGAGCTTTATCCTGAAGCGCTGTCCGCACCCGGTGGCGTTGCCGATACCTATGCCAAAGCGATGCGCCACAACGTCGAAACCATCGCCGCAAGCATGAAGTAATTTCCTTTCGGGCCAGTTTCAACTGGCCTTTTTTTCTGAATCCACCTCGTAAAATCCGATCGTCGCCCACATCTGTGTGTGGAAAGTGCTATCTTGATGTCCATCTTTTTGGCCTTAACGGGGCGCATATGACCGATCGCGAATTAATCGAGTTAAGTGAGCGGGTAGGGCAGGCACTGAAGGCGCGTGGCGCGACGGTGACGACCGCTGAATCCTGCACCGGCGGCTGGGTGGCGAAAGTTATCACTGACATTGCTGGCAGTTCCGCCTGGTTTGAACGGGGTTTTGTTACCTATAGTAATGAAGCGAAATCCCAACTGATTGGCGTAAAAAGTGCCACGCTTGAACAGCATGGCGCGGTGAGCGAACCGGTGGTGGTTGAGATGGCCATTGGCGCACTCCGCGCGGCGCGTGCCGACTATGCCATCTCCGTCAGCGGCATCGCCGGACCGGACGGCGGTAGCGAAACCAAGCCTGTCGGAACGGTATGGTTTGGCTTTGCCAGCGCCCGTGGGGAAGGGATCACCCGCTGTGAATGCTTCTCCGGCGACCGCGAGGCGGTACGTCGTCAGGCAACGGCTTACGCCCTGCAAACCCTCTGGCAAAATTTTCTACAAAATACTTGATACTGTATAGCTATACAGTATAATTAGCGCAACAGAACAGTAATCCCCGGCGTGGTGTAAACCAGCTTCACCCGGTATGAAAGGAGTAATAATGGCTATCGACGAAAACAAACAGAAAGCGTTGGCGGCAGCACTGGGCCAGATTGAAAAACAATTTGGTAAAGGCTCCATCATGCGCCTGGGTGAAGACCGTTCCATGGATGTGGAAACCATCTCGACCGGCTCACTTTCACTGGATATCGCGCTGGGTGCAGGCGGTCTGCCGATGGGCCGTATCGTAGAAATCTACGGGCCGGAATCCTCCGGTAAAACCACACTGACCCTACAGGTTGTTGCTGCCGCACAGCGTGAAGGCAAAACCTGTGCGTTCATCGACGCCGAGCACGCGCTGGACCCGGTATACGCGCGCAAACTGGGTGTCGATATCGACAACCTGCTGTGCTCCCAGCCGGACACCGGCGAGCAGGCGCTGGAGATCTGTGACGCGCTGGCGCGCTCTGGTGCCGTTGACGTTATCGTCGTTGACTCCGTTGCGGCCCTGACGCCGAAAGCGGAAATCGAAGGCGAAATCGGTGACTCTCACATGGGCCTCGCGGCACGTATGATGAGCCAGGCGATGCGTAAGCTGGCGGGTAACCTGAAGCAGTCCAATACCCTGCTGATCTTCATCAACCAGATCCGTATGAAAATTGGTGTTATGTTCGGTAACCCGGAAACCACAACCGGTGGTAACGCGCTGAAATTCTACGCCTCCGTGCGTCTGGATATCCGCCGTATCGGTGCGGTGAAAGAGGGTGAGAACGTTGTCGGCAGCGAAACCCGCGTAAAAGTGGTGAAAAACAAAATCGCTGCGCCGTTCAAACAGGCTGAATTCCAGATCCTCTACGGTGAAGGCATTAACTATCATGGCGAGCTGGTTGACCTCGGCGTGAAAGAGAAGCTGATTGAAAAAGCCGGTGCCTGGTACAGCTACAACGGTGACAAAATCGGTCAGGGTAAAGCGAACGCGATTACCTGGCTGAAAGAGAATCCGGCTGCGGCAAAAGAAATCGAGAAGAAAGTGCGTGAGCAGTTGCTCAGCAATCCAAGTGATAAACCAGACTTCGTGGTTGATCCTAACGATGCCAATGCGACTGAAGCGAAAGAAGAAGATTTTTAATCTTTCGCTACCGGTGACAGTCGTCACCCACAATGCGGTTGATTCAAACCGCTGATTATCTCCAGGGCTGCGTAATGCGGCCCTTTTGCTATTGTAAGTTCAACGTGCGCAGGTACTGCTATGACAGAAAATACGCCCCGCCGTTCGGCATATTCGCGGCTCCTTGACCGCGCCATCCGCATTCTGGCGATGCGTGACCACAGCGAGCAGGAACTGCGCCGCAAGCTGGTTGCACCCATCGTCACAAAACAGGGCATTGAGCCAAATGATGCGCCGCCGGAAGACGTTGACCGCGTTGTTGCCTGGTGCATTGAAAACAACTATCTCGATGACAGCCGCTTTGTGCAGCAGTTTATCGCCAGCCGCAGCCGTAAAGGTTATGGTCCGGCGCGTATCCGCCAGGAACTGAACCAAAAAGGTATTCCGCGCGACGTTGGCGAACGGGCCATGCGTGAATGTGATATTGAGTGGGGCGCGCTGGCAAAAGATCAGGCGCTGCGCAAGTATGGCGAACCGCTGCCCACCGAGTTTGCGCAAAAAGTGAAAATCCAGCGATTTTTACTTTACCGTGGCTATCTGATGGAAGATATTCAGGAAATCTGGCGAAATTTTTCTGATTGACCGCATACGGGATTTTACTTCCCAGTCAAGAAAACTTATCTTATTCCCACTTTTTTGGTCGCTGGCGTTGCCTTTATCGGGGTGAATGCTGGCGACGACATTCGTTAGCTTGATTTCAGGATAAATATGAGCAAGAGCACCGCTGAGATCCGTCAGGCGTTTCTCGATTTTTTCCATAGTAAGGGACATCAGGTGGTTGCCAGCAGCTCCCTGGTACCTCACAACGATCCGACGCTGCTGTTTACCAACGCCGGGATGAACCAGTTCAAGGATGTATTCCTTGGGCTGGACAAGCGTAATTACTCCCGCGCGACCACCTCACAGCGCTGCGTGCGCGCGGGCGGTAAACATAACGATCTGGAAAACGTCGGTTACACTGCACGTCACCATACCTTTTTTGAAATGCTGGGCAACTTTAGCTTCGGCGACTACTTCAAACATGAAGCCATCCAGTTCGCGTGGGAGCTGCTGACCGGTGAAAACTGGTTTGCGCTGCCGAAAGAGCGTCTGTGGGTCACCGTCTATGAAACCGATGATGAAGCGTATGCCATCTGGGAAAAAGACGTGGGCATTCCGGCAGAGCGCATTATCCGCATTGGCGACAATAAAGGCGCGCCGTATGCCTCCGACAACTTCTGGCAGATGGGCGACACCGGTCCTTGCGGTCCGTGCACCGAGATTTTCTACGATCACGGCGATCATATCTGGGGCGGCCCTCCGGGAAGCCCGGAAGAAGATGGCGATCGCTACATTGAGATCTGGAACATCGTCTTTATGCAGTTCAACCGCCAGGCTGACGGCACTATGGAGCCGCTGCCAAAACCGTCTGTCGATACCGGCATGGGGCTGGAGCGCATTACCGCCGTGCTGCAACACGTTAACTCTAACTACGAGATTGACCTGTTCCGCACCCTGATCGACGCGGTCGCGAAGGTGACCGGCGCAACCGATCTGAGCAACAAATCCCTGCGCGTGATCGCCGATCATATTCGTTCCTGTGCTTTCCTGATCGCTGACGGGGTGATCCCGTCGAATGAAAACCGGGGCTACGTGCTGCGTCGTATTATTCGCCGCGCCATCCGTCACGGTAATATGCTTGGCGCGAAAGATACCTTCTTCTATAAGCTGGTTGGCCCGCTGGTTGACGTCATGGGCGCTGCCGGTGAAGAGCTGAAGCGTCAGCAGGCGCAGGTTGAGCAGGTGCTGAAAACCGAAGAAGAGCAGTTTGCCCGCACGCTGGAGCGTGGCCTGGCGCTGCTTGATGAAGAGCTGGCGAAGCTCTCCGGCGATACGCTGGATGGCGAAACCGCGTTCCGTCTGTACGACACTTACGGCTTCCCGGTGGACCTGACGGCGGACGTGTGCCGCGAGCGCAATATTAAAGTTGATGAAGACGGCTTTGAAGCCGCAATGGAAGCACAGCGTCGTCGCGCTCGTGAATCCAGCGGTTTTGGCGCTGACTATAACGCGATGATCCGCGTTGACGGCGCATCTGAATTTAAAGGCTACGAACACCTTGAGCTGAACGGCAACGTCACCGCACTGTTTATCGACGGTAAACCCGTTGACGCTATCAGCGCCGGTCAGCAGGCCGTGGTCGTGCTGGACGAAACGCCGTTCTACGGTGAATCCGGCGGCCAGGTCGGCGACAAAGGCGAACTGAAAGGCGCAGGCTTCAGCTTCGCGGTAGAAGATACCCAGAAATACGGTCAGGCAATTGGTCATCTCGGCAAACTCACCACCGGTTCGCTGAAAGTAGGCGATGCGGTGCAGGCTGACGTAGATGAAGAACGCCGTGCGCGCATTCGTCGTAACCACTCGGCAACGCACCTGATGCACGCGGCATTACGCCAGGTGCTCGGTACGCACGTTGCGCAGAAAGGTTCACTGGTGAATGATAAAGTCCTGCGTTTTGACTTCTCTCACTTTGAAGCCATGAAGCCTGCGGAAATCCGTGCGGTGGAAGATCTGGTTAACGCGCAAATCCGCCGCAACCTGCCGATTGAAACCAATATCATGGATCTCGACGCGGCACGCGAGAAGGGCGCAATGGCGCTGTTCGGCGAGAAATATGACGAGCGCGTACGCGTGCTGAGCATGGGCGACTTCTCCACCGAACTGTGCGGCGGTACACACGCCAGCCGGACGGGGGATATCGGTCTGTTCCGCATCGTGTCAGAATCCGGCACTGCAGCGGGCGTGCGTCGTATTGAAGCCGTCACCGGCGACGGCGCGATTGCCTCACTTCATGCCGAAAGCGACCAGTTGAATGACATCGCCCAGCTTCTGAAAGGCGACAGCCATAACCTGGGCGATAAAGTTCGCTCGGTGCTGGAGCGCACGCGTCAGCTGGAAAAAGAGCTGCAACAGCTGAAAGAGCAGGCTGCCGCGCAGGAGAGCGCAAATCTCTCCAGCAAGGCCGAAGAGATTAACGGCGTTAAGCTGCTGGTCAGCGAGCTGGCTGGCGTAGAGCCAAAAATGCTGCGGACGATGGTTGACGATCTTAAAAATCAGTTAGGCTCGACAATTGTGGTTCTGGCGACTGTGGCGGAAGGTAAGGTTTCTCTGATTGCGGGTGTATCAAAAGATGTCACCGATCGCGTAAAAGCAGGGGAACTGATCGGCATGGTGGCCCAGCAGGTCGGCGGGAAAGGCGGTGGACGTCCTGATATGGCACAAGCCGGTGGGACCGATGCGGCAGCGTTACCCGCAGCATTAGCCAGCGTTAAAGGCTGGGTAAGCGCAAAACTGTAATAACTATAAGCCGTTGCGGGCGCTGGGCTTTGCGCATTACGCGCTCTGCAACGGTACAATGACTATCCAGACCGGGCAGGTTGCGGTACGATTAGGATACGGTCACTTTCAGATACTTATCCAGGTAGATATCTGAACCGGGAACTAACATAGTACTTGCCGCTTTTATCGGGACGGTTTTATAACGATAAAGTCAGGTTGAAGTTGTGTATATCGGCTAAACTTACGTTTAACAGATTGTGATGCCGTGACTGCTTACACTTAACGTGTTTGTCATCGCTTACTATTTGGCGTTATATGACGGATAATGCCGGGATACAGAGAACCCGACTCTTATAATCTTTCAAGGAGCAAAGAATGCTGATTCTGACTCGTCGAGTTGGTGAAACCCTCATGATTGGGGATGAGGTCACCGTGACAGTTTTAGGGGTGAAGGGCAACCAGGTACGCATCGGCGTAAACGCCCCAAAAGAAGTTTCTGTTCACCGTGAAGAGATCTATCAGCGTATCCAGGCTGAAAAATCCCAGCAGTCCAGTTACTAATGTTTCGCGTCTCGCCTGCGGGCGGGACGCGGATCCTTCCTGCCGTAAATTTTTTCCTTCGTCCTCCTCCTGTTCCGCAATTTTTCTGTTTTAGCGCTCCGTTTATCGACATGCGAAATGGCCTTACTGGCAGAATTTTCCGTTGAAAAATCACCCTCTTTGCCGTTTTTGCAGGCTAATTGTGCGTGAAGTGTGCAAACGATAAAAGTGCGGGAAAAATTGTTTGACTTATAAGTCCCAGAAAGTAATATGTGCGCCACGCAGCGACGATGAGCAGAAACAAGTTCTTCGAAGCACTCGTAAGAGGCGTGTGGTGAGGTGGCCGAGAGGCTGAAGGCGCTCCCCTGCTAAGGGAGTATGCGGTCAAAAGCTGCATCCGGGGTTCGAATCCCCGCCTCACCGCCATTTTGCATCCGTAGCTCAGCTGGA
>DIJC01000023.1:139019-139194 GCA_002421005.1 Enterobacteriaceae bacterium UBA5654
GTTGTTGTGATGGTGGTACTAGCCACAAGCACAAGGGGGGATAGCGTTGCTTCAGCAACGACCCGAAGGGCGAGCCGCAAGGCGAGTCATCCTCCCGGATGCACCATCTTACTTAGCGTTGCATTAGCGATGCTAATCAGAGTAGTAAAGCAAGTTTCCCGATGCATCCGTAGCT
>DIJC01000010.1 GCA_002421005.1 Enterobacteriaceae bacterium UBA5654
GCGAGAGTAGGGAACTGCCAGACATCAAATAAGAAACCCCGGTCTTTTAGACCGGGGTTTTTTTGCATTTACAGAGCGGTGAAAAAAACCGACTGAAAGATTATTATTGGCAGGTGAAGTCCCTTTCACCTCCGCCAGAGTATCAAAATTAATGAATAACCTGCGATAAAAACGCTCTTGTACGCTCTGATTTAGGTCGGGCAAAAAACTCATCGGGAGCGGCCTGCTCAACTATTTCTCCACGATCCATAAATATCACCCGGTCCGCTACGGTCCGCGCAAAACCCATTTCATGCGTTACGCATAGCATCGTCATGCCCGACTGTGCCAGGCCAATCATGGTATCGAGAACTTCCTTCACCATCTCTGGATCGAGCGCCGACGTGGGTTCATCAAACAGCATAATCTTTGGCTTCATACATAGCGAACGCGCAATCGCTACGCGCTGCTGCTGGCCACCGGAAATTTGCCCCGGAAACTTATGCGCATGTTCCGCGATACGCACGCGCTCCAGATAATGCATCGCCAGCGCTTCGGCTTCTTTTTTCGGGATTTTACGTACCCAAATTGGTGCCAGCGTACAGTTCTGTAGCACGGTCAAATGTGGGAACAGATTGAAGTGCTGGAATACCATACCTACTTCCTGACGTACCTTTTCAATATTACGGATATCGTCATTAAGCTCTATTCCATCGACCACAATTCTTCCCTGCTGATGTTCTTCCAGATGATTAATACAGCGTATGGTGGTCGATTTTCCCGAGCCTGAAGGCCCACACAGGACAATACGTTCTCCCTGTTTGACCTTCAGGTTGATATCTTTCAGCACGTGAAACTGACCGTACCATTTATTAACGTTATCGAGCGTGATCATCGCGTCGGCAGGTTGCATTGTTATTTGACTCATAAAATCCTCAGTGCGGTGTACGCCCGGTGTTAAAGCGCTTTTCCAGATGCTGGCTATAGCGCGACATGCTGAAACAAAAGATCCAGTAGATCAGTGCGGCAAAAACATAGCCCTCGGTCGACATCCCCAGCCACGCCGGATCCACCGTTGCCTGCTGCACGCTGCTGAAGAGATCGAACAGGCCGATGATGATCACCAGACTGGTATCCTTAAACAGCGCGATAATGGTATTTACCAGCCCCGGAATGACCAGCTTCAGCGCCTGTGGCAGGATAACCAGCCCCTGCGTTTTCCAGTAGCCAAGCGCCAGTGACTCCGCCGCTTCATATTGTCCCTTTGGCAGCGCCTGCAAACCGCCGCGAACCACTTCCGCGACATAAGCAGACTGGAAGAGGATCACCCCAACCAGCGCGCGGATCAGCTTATCGATACTGGTTCCTTCCGACATAAACAGTGGCAGCATCACCGAAGACATAAACAGCACGGTGATAAGCGGCACACCCCGCCAGAACTCAATAAACATAATCGACAGAATACGCACTACCGGCATCGTGGAGCGCCGTCCCAGGGCCAGCAAAATACCCAACGGTAAAGCGCCAGCAATGCCGACGGACGCGATGATCAATGTCAGCGTTAACCCACCCCACTGACGCGTTTCCACGCGCTCCAGTCCAAAGAAGCCACCATAAAGCAGGAACCAGACGACAACAGGATACGCGACTGCCCAGCAGGCAAGGTAACGCCCGCGCTGCGGCATGGCTTTCCAGAACATCGGCACAATCGACAGCAACCCGATAACCAGCGCCAGATTAATACGCCAGCGCTGATCGTGCGGATAAAGCCCGTACATAAACTGGCCGAAGCGCTGATGAATAAACACCCAACATGCGCCTGTTTTGGTACAGTCCGCGCGGGTTGATCCCACCCAGTTAGCCTGCAAAAATGCCCAATTCAACAGCGGAGGAATGAGCTCCCACATTAGCCAGAGACAGACAATAGTCAGCAAGCTATTTGACCAGCTGGAAAACAGGTTTTTCCGCATCCAGAGCAATAATCGTCCTGCGCGCGCATTTGTCGGGCGCGGGGGATGAGAGAGAAGTGCTTTAGTCATCCTCGATCCTTAACGCTCAATAAGCGCAATGCGACGGTTATAAATATTCATCAGCAGCGAGATGATGAGGCTAATGATCAGATATACCGACATCGTAATAGCAATGGTTTCAATGGCCTGCCCGGTCTGATTAAGCACCGTCCCGGCAAACAGCGAAACCATATCGGGATAACCAATCGCCGCTGCCAGCGAGGAGTTTTTAACGATATTCAGATACTGACTGGTGAGCGGAGGAATAATGACCCGCAGCGCCTGCGGAATAATCACCTGCCGCAGCGTGACCGGATTTGGCAGCCCCAGCGAGCGTGCCGCTTCGTGCTGACCATGCGGAACAGCCTGGATCCCGGCGCGAATAATTTCAGCAATAAACGCAGAGGTATAAACCGACAACGCCAGCGTCAGTGCTGCCAGTTCCGGGATCAGCACCATGCCGCCGCGAAAGTTAAATCCGCGCAATTGTGGAATATCCCAGTGCAACGCAGCGCCGAAAGCCCAGTGCGCCATCATAGGCAGGAGAATAAACAGTGCCAGCATATAAGGCCATGAGCGGCGAAGCTGCCCGGTCTTTATCTGATGGGCTTTGTTATAGCGGTAAAGACCTGTTGAAAGTAAAGCCGCCAGCAGGAGTGCAATAACAAATGCTGCCAGACCTTCCCCCATCTGCGGAGCCGGAATATATAATCCGCGATTGCTCAGAAAAATCAGTTCAAACGCATTCACCGCCTGACGTGGCCCCGGCAGATTACGCAGCACGGCAAAGTACCAGAAGAAAATTTGCAGCAGCGGCGGAATATTACGGAACGTCTCGATATACACCGTTGAGATTTTACGCAACAACCAGTTATCGGACAGACGGGCAAGGCCGAGAAAAAAACCTAAAAAAGAGGCGAAGACGATACAGAGCGCAGAAACCAGCAGAGTGTTATATAACCCGACAAGAAATACGCGTCCGTAAGTATCGCCCTGCTCGTAATCAATAAGATGTTGCACGATACCAAATCCGGCGCTGCGATCGAGAAACGCAAAACCAGACGTAATACCGCGATTATTCAGGTTAGTAATAGTGTTATGAATCAAATAAATCGCGACGCTAATGACCACCACAATCGCGATAATTTGAAACAGCCAGGCACGAACCGCAGGGTTAGAAAAGGACCACGATCCTTTTACGGCTGGGCGGCGATGGGACATAAATAAACCTCTGTTACCATGACTCTGGGCTGGGCACCGCCGAAACGGTGCCCGTTACATCGCACTGTATTAACGTACCGGCGGAGCGTACTGAATGCCGCCGTTGTTCCAGAGATTATTCTGACCGCGTTTAATTTTCAGCGGGCTTTCCGACCCCACATTACGTTCGAACACTTCGGCATAGTTGCCGACTTTCTTGATGATGTTATAGGCCCACTTGTTATCCAGTTTCAGATCCTTGCCGTAATCGCCTTCTTTGCCCAGCAGATGAGCCATATCCGGGGTGGCAGGGTTAGCCGCTTTTTCGTCGACATTTTTCGAAGTGATGCCCATTTCTTCAGCGTTCAGCATGGCAAACAGCGTCCAGCGAACAACGGAGAACCACTCATCATCACCGCGACGCACTACCGGGCCCAGCGGCTCTTTCGAAATAACTTCCGGTAACACAATCCACTCTGCCGGGTTACTCAGCTTGATGCGCAGGGCGTACAGCTGCGACTGGTCGGAAGCCAGCGTATCGCAGCGGCCAGATTCGAGTGCTTTAGCCGATTCATCAGAACGGTCAAATGTCACCGGTGTATATTTCATATTGTTGGATTTAAAATAATCCGCCACGTTCAGTTCGGTATCCGTACCGGCCTGAATACAGACGGTGGCACCATCCAGCTCTTTTGCGCTTTTCAGTCCGGCTTTATTGTGGGTCAGGAAGCCGATACCGTCGTAATAGGTTACGCCAGTGAACGCCATCCCCATCCCTGCGTCGCGTGACGAAGTCCAGGTCGTATTACGCGATAACATATCGACTTCACCCGATTGCAGAGCGGTAAAACGTTCTTTCGCGGTCAGCGGGGTGTATTTCACTTTGCTGTCATCACCAAAAAGGGCAGCCGCCACTCCACGACAAATATCCACATCAATGCCGGTAAATTTACCGTTGGCATCTGCGTAGGAGAATCCAGGTAACCCATCGCTAATACCGCACTGAACAAAACCCTTCTTTTTCACAGCGTCAAAAGTCGCGCCTGCATGGGCCTGACTGGTAACGGCAAGGAGCGTGCTGGCAGCAACCAGGCTGGCTAACATCATCTTTTTCATAAAGCATCCTGTGTGGCGAAATTTATCGTTATATAGAGGCGTGGGGGATAACGCCTTAAACCTGTCTGTGGCTGTGGCCATACTCTTTAAAGCAAAGGTAGTGCCAGTTTTGCGCGCGGGAGAATTACCCTTTTGCGGACGCATCACGCAGAGTGTAGAAGGGAAAAATAAGATTTATCGCCCTGGTCTGGTGCAAAAATAAAACCTGCGCCACAAACTGGAGCAAAAATTTTCTATAAATGAGAGGCAGAGGTAAGGTGATTCAGGGAGTGAATATTACTTTACTATTAAATGGCAGGCCGCTGTGAGGAGAGTCACAGGAATTTGCGCTATGGTGAAGGGTATAAAACTTTTTGGCGGCAAATAATTAAAATTTGGGATGAAAAAGCATTAAAACTTGAGCGGTGGAAATGCATTCGTTTCGACGCACTGCACTCTTTTAAAGCAACAGCGCGGCGGGGAGCCGCGCTGGAAGAAAACTTATTTGGTCAGTGCCACAATCCCCAGCGTCAGGCCAGCCAGCGCGGCGGCTCCACCTGCGACAGCCCCAGCGGTTTCCCAGTTATCCTGAGTGGTCCCTTTCATGCAGGTATTGGTATGCACCAGGCGACCCTGATCGTCATAGACCGGTACGCACGGTGAATCATGAGCACAACCCGCAAGAAAGGTTGCCAGCAGTGCAACAGAAATAAATTTTTTCATGGTGTTACCTCTAAAGAAAGCCTCGTTCAGCGCCGGAAAAGCATGGCATCGGGCATTAGAGATATCTTACCAGACAGCGCAAATACCGTAACAGGTGAAATACTCTCAAATTATTTGCTGTGTAAATATTATGGAGGGAATCAAGGCGAAAGCGGGTGAGTATGGAGAAATAATGAAGTGGGTAATCGTAGTAAGAAATTAACACGTTGATTAAGCGGGAAATATACTCCTTTTAAAACAAAGGTGCCATCGGCACCTTTGTCTGTTTTTATTATTTAACGCGGCGGATGGTCCATCCCTTTATCACAACAAAGAATACGGGAACAAAGAAAATGGCCAGTATCGTTGCTGAGAACATACCGCCCATCACACCGATGCCCACCGCATTTTGCGCGCCGCTACCCGCGCCGCTGCTTTTTGCCAGTGGGAACACGCCGAGAATAAAGGCCAGCGAGGTCATCAGAATAGGTCGCAGACGCATACGGGCAGATTCAAGCGTGGCCTCAATCAGTCCCTTACCTTCTTTTTCCATCAGATCCTTAGCAAATTCGACAATCAAAATGGCGTTTTTGGCAGAAAGACCGATGGTCGTCAGCAACCCAACCTTGAAATAAACGTCATTGCTTAAGCCAAACAGCGTTGCCGCCAGCAGCACACCGATAATCCCCAGCGGCACGACCATCATGACCGAGAACGGCACCGACCAGCTTTCATAGAGCGCGGCCAGACACAGAAACACCACCAGCATCGAAAGCGCGATCAGCGCCGGAGCCTGATCCCCGGATAAACGCTCCTGGTAAGACAGGCCCGTCCAGTCATAGCCGATACCGGCAGGCAGCTGTGCGGCGAGGCTTTCCATTAACGCCATCGCATCACCTGAACTTTTGCCTGGTCCTGGCTCACCGACGATTTCCATCGCAGGCAGGCCGTTGAACCGTTCCAGACGCGGTGAACCATAGCTCCAGTGTGCCGAGCTAAAGGCGGAGAAGGGCACCATCTGATTACTGGCGCTACGCACGTACAGGTTGTTGATATCTTCCGGCAGCATGCGGAACTGCGCGTCAGCCTGGACATACACTTTTTTCACGCGACCACGGTCAATAAAGTCATTCACGTAGCTTCCACCCAGCGCCGAGGAGACCGTCTGGTTAATATCGGAAAGCGATACGCCAAGCGCCTGCGCTTTTTCCTGATCGACATCCAGCTTAAATTGCGGTGTATCCTCAAGACCATTAGGCCGCATATTGATCAGCGTATCACGATGCTGCATCGCCATGCCAAGGAGCTGGTTACGCGCCTGCGTCAGTGCATTGTGACCGAGACCCGCCTGATCGATAAGTTCGAAGTCAAAGCCGGTACCCGTTCCCAGTTCAGAGATGGCTGGCATATTGAACGGGATAACCCTGGCGTCGCGGATTTGGCTAAGCGCACCCATTGCGCGGCTAATGATCGCTGCTGCGCTATTCTCTTTACCTTCTCGCTTTTCCCACGGCTTAAGACTGATAAACGCCATACCGGCGTTTTGCCCCTGGCCGCTGAAGCTAAAGCCGTTAACGGTAAATACGCTCTCAACGTTCGCTTTCTCATCATTGAGGTAGTATTGGGTTATCCGATCCATAACCTGTTGGGTGCGCTCCTGGGTTGCACCAGCAGGTAGTTGGACCATCGTCAGAAACACGCCCTGATCTTCATTTGGCAGGAAGGACGTGGGCAGACGGATAAACATCACGGCCATACCAACGGTGATGGCCAGGAAGATAACCAGATAGCGCCCTGTTTTGCGAATAAGCCCGCCTACGCTATTGGTGTAGTGGTTTACGCTACTGTCAAAAAGGTTATTAAACCAGCCAAAGAAACCGCCCTTAGCAATGTGTTTTTCCGGGGAGGCGGGTTTAAGCAGCGTGGCACACAGCGCGGGAGTGAGGATCATTGCGACCAGTACCGAGAGTGCCATCGCTGACACAATGGTAATCGAGAACTGGCGGTAGATCGCACCGGTTGAGCCGCCAGAGAACGCCATCGGGACGAACACGGCGGACAGCACCATCGCAATACCCACCAGCGCGCCCTGGACCTGCTTCATGGATTTTTCCGTCGCCTCTCTGGGCGGCAGATGGTCCTCGTGCATGACGCGCTCAACGTTCTCAACGACCACAATGGCATCATCCACCAGCAGCCCTATCGCCAGCACCATCCCGAACATGGTTAGGGTATTTATCGTGAAACCGAACGCCTGCAGAATGGCAAATGTTCCCAGCAAAACCACCGGTACGGCAATCGTTGGGATCAACGTTGCACGAATATTTTGCAGGAACAGGTACATTACCAGGAATACCAGCACGATGGCTTCGAATAGCGTTTTCACCACTTCGTTAATTGAAATCTGCACGAATGGCGAGGTGTCGTAAGGATAAACCGTCCGCACCCCATGCGGGAAGAAGGGGGCGAGTTCGGTCAGCTTGCTTTTCACGGATTTCGCAGCATCCAGCGCGTTCGCGCCGGTGGCGAGCTTGATCCCAAGACCCGTCGCGGGGCGTCCATTGATTCGGGCGACGGTATTGTAGTTTTCGCCGCCCAGTTCGATGCGCGCCACGTCTTTTAAATGGACGATTGAGCCGTCGGCATTGACTCGCAGCGTGACGTTGCCGAATTCCTCAGGATCTTTAAGCCGCGTTTGGGCAATGATGGAGGCGTTGAGTTGCTGGCCTTTCACTGCAGGCGCGCCACCAAGCTGACCGGCGGCGACCTGATCGTTCTGTACTCTCAACTGATTAATGATATCAATCGGCGTGAGCTGGTATTTATTCAGCAGGTTCGCATCCAGCCAGATACGCATCGCATACTGGGCACCGAACAGCTGGACATCCCCGATACCATTCAGGCGGCTAATCGGATCTTTAAGATTCGACGCTACATAATCGGCAATATCCTCCTGGGTAACGCTCGGATTGTCAGAAATGAAACCGGCCACCATCAGGAAGCTACTGGTGGATTTTTTAACTGAAATCCCCTGTTGTTGTACTTCTTGCGGCAGCAGCGGCATGGCGAGCTGGAGTTTATTCTGAACCTGAACCTGCGCAATATCCGGGTTAGTACCCGAATTAAAGGTCAGGGTGATAGTCACGCCCCCGGCGGAGTCGCTGGTGGAGGACATATACATCAGGTTATCAATACCGTTCATATTCTGTTCGATAACCTGAGTGACGGTATCCTGAACCGTCTGCGCATCTGCTCCCGGATAGGTGGCGGAGACGGAAACGGCAGGCGGTGCAATGGTCGGATACTGCGCGACGGGCATTTGTAAAATCGCCATCGCCCCTGCCATCATCAAAATGATAGCCAGAACCCATGCGAAAATCGGTCGTCTGATAAAAAAGTTAGCCATTCGTTGTCACCTTATTGCGCAGGTTGAGCGATCGTGGCGTGGACGGTGGCACCGGGGGAGACTTTCTGTAACCCGCTGACAATAACCTTGTCGCCTTCCTGCAATCCGCTGCTAATCAGCCACTTATCGCCCATTGCCTGCGGAGCGACGACATTACGCAACTCAACTTTATTTTCAGCGGTAACGACCATGACCGTGGCATCGCCGCGCGGTGTACGGGTCACGCCCTGCTGGGGAACGAGAATGGCGTCAGGCTGCACGCCCTGATCAATACGAGCGCGAACAAACATGCCCGGCAATAGCTGGTGCTGTGGATTGGGGAAAACCGCGCGCAGGGTAATGGAACCGGTATTTTCATCAACCGTTACGTCAGAGAACTGGAGCGTGCCTTTTTCTGCGTAGGGCTGACCGTTTTCCATAACCAGTTCAACGTTGCTGGCCTGGCTGCCTTTTTGCAGGCTGGCCTGCTTAAGACGCATAAAATCGGCGCTGGACTGTGTGACATCCACATAAATCGGATCGAGCTGCTGAACGGTCGCCAGCGCGTTGGCCTGGCCGTTAGTCACCAGCGCCCCTTCGGTTACGAACGATTTACCAATGCGACCGCTGATCGGTGAAATCACTTTGGTATAAGCGAGGTTAATGCGGGCGGTCTCAACGGCAGCTTTCGATGCCAGCACGCTGGCGTCGGCCTGACGCGCATTCGCGACCGCCTGATCGTAATCCTGCTGGCTGATGTATTGGGTTCCCAGTAGCGGAACATAGCGTTTTACCGTCAGGTGGGCGGTATTTGCCGCCGCTTCACTTTTTGCGAGATCGCTTTTCGCGCTGTCCCAGGCCACCTGATATGTTGCCGGATCGATTTGGTACAGCGACTGCCCGCCTTTAACATCGCTGCCTTCTGTAAAATTACGCGACAGAATAATGCCATTCACCTGCGGACGGACTTCGGCGATACGAAAGGCGGAAGTGCGGCCGGGTAGTTCAGTGGTCACTGTCAGAGGGGCGCTTTTCACAACATGAACGGTGACCTGCGGAGTCGGTAACTGTGGCGGTGTTTTTTCTTTATCATCACACCCTGAAAGCAGCAGGGCAGAAAGAATTAAACTGGAAAGGAGGGTAGTCCTTGCATAGATCGTCATTGCTGTTCCTTAAAAACCGAAAACCCGAATTCGCCGAAAATCAGTGAAAGAAAAGGAGTAATAAAAAAGCAAGTGGGTATCCTACAAATAATCATCGTTGGATGTAAGGGATAGTTATTTATTAAGGATGCGCAGGGCACATAAAGGCAAAACTCATGCAAAACGATGACGACTAAATGTCAGCCATATAATTCATGGCGTGAATGTAATTAAGTAATGCATTCGCAGTAAATATAAATTATTCCCTTTTTTTGTGTAAACATTATTTTATTTATCACAGATAATATAAGTTCGTGTATCAAGTGTAATATTATTGTACCACTCAATATCACTATTGGTGATGAGAACCGCATCCTATGGCAAGGAAAACGAAAGCAGAGGCGCTTAAAACACGGCAGATGTTGATTGAAGCGGCTATCCTGCAGTTCGCCCAGAACGGCGTTGCGAAGACCACGCTGACAGACATCGCCGACGCCGCAGGCGTGACACGCGGCGCAGTATACTGGCACTTTTCCAGCAAAACCGATATTTTTAACGCTATCTGGGAACAGCAGGCACCGCTAAAAGAGATCGTTTGTTATCAGATGCAGGATAATATTCATCCCGATCCGCTTATTCATTTACGCAATCAATTTGTGACAACATTGCAATATATCGCAGCGGATAGCCGTTTACGGGCGCTGTTGCAGATTTTGTATCACCGCTGTGAATTCAGCGATGACATGACATCTGAACAAGAAATTCGCCAAAAAATCGGTTTTAATCATGAATACGTGCGACAGGTTTTACAGGAATGCCAGGCGAAAGGGCGTTTATCTTCCGGCACAAATATTAACGTTATGTTAATTATGCTCCATGGTTTTATTAGCGGCGTGATTAAGAACTGGTTAATGCATCCAGAAGGTTTCGACCTTTATCAAAATGCGCCAGAGCTGGTGGATAATATCATGATGGCATTAACGGCGAAAAAAGAAGCCGCAATACCGAAAGACGCTATCGCCTGCTGACAAACAGGCGACCGGTTAACTTTGTTGATGGCCTGCGCTAAACGCCGCCACGGCGTCGGGGCTGATCGGCTTGCCCAGCAGATACCCCTGCAACGTATTGCATCCCAGTTCAGTCAGGAACCGCTGCTGCATTTCCGTCTCAACGCCTTCCGCAACCACTTTAAGGTTTAACGTCTTCGCCAGCGCGACGATAGCCGAGACAATAGTGACGTCCTCGCCTTCACCGCTAAGTTCACTCACGAACGCCTTATCAATCTTCAGTTCGCAGGCAGGAAGTCGCTTCAGATAAAGCAGGCTGGAGTAACCCGTTCCGAAATCATCAATCGACGCCTTAACGCCCAGCGTTGTCAGTTCAGTCAGAATTCGCACGCTTTCATCCGGGTTACCCATTGCTGTGGTTTCGGTCACTTCGAGGATGAGCTTGCCTGGCGGGATCGCATGGCGTTCGAGACTATTCATCACCGTCTCGATCAGCGACGTCTGTTCAAACTGTAGTGACGAAAGATTGACCGCTACCGACCAGTCAGTATGCCCCTGAGAATGCCATTCGCTTAGCTGTCGGCAGGCTTCGTCAATCACCCAGTTGCCGATGGGGACAATCAGCCCGGTCTTTTCCGCCAGCGGCAGAAAAATTTCCGGCGTCAGCAGACCCTGCTTCGGATGCTGCCAGCGTAGCAGCGCTTCAAAGCCGACAATCGGCCCCGAAGGCGCCTGAAATTTAGGCTGGTAGTGCAGCATCAGTTCACGGCGATCCATTGCCTGCCAGAGATCGTTCATCAACTGCAACTGCGTCTGCGCCAGTTGATTCATTGATGGCTGGAAAAAATGATAACCGTTACGGCCCATATGTTTGGTGTGATACATCGCGGCATCGGCGTTAAACATCAGTTCGCGCTCATCCTTGCCATCCCACGGATAAAGCGTAATGCCCACGCTGAGCGTGACCATAATTTCATAAGGATCGAGAACAAAAGGGCGGTCGATGACGCTAACCAACGCGCTGGCCAGCGAGGCCGCTTCTTCAGGCGTTTTACTTTCCGCAAGAAGGACAAACTCATCGCCGCCAATCCGCGCCAGCGTATATTGCCCTTTTAGTATTCCGCTAAGGCGAGCGGTAACGGCGACCAGTAATTTGTCGCCGGTATCATGCCCGTAGCCATCATTGACGTTTTTGAAACCGTCGAGATCCATAAACATCAGGGCAAACGACGACCCTTCCCGCTTTGCTTTGCTAATCGCCTGTTCGAGACGATCCTGAAGCAATACCCGGTTGGGCAGGCGGGTCAGAGTATCGTGCAGCGCCATTTCAGCCAGTTCACGATTTGCCTGCGCCAGTGAGGACGCGAGCAATGACGTTCGGGCCTGAAGCCGCGCATCCAGCATGGACACCACGAGCGTAATAGCCAGAATAGACAGCGCCATAACGCTCACCAGCACGGCGAGCCAGCTACCATTCATGCCCTGATCCAGCGCGTGAGCGTGGGCGGTAAAATGCGCCGCCATCATGCCGGTATAATGCATTCCGGCAATCGCCACGCCCATCAGCAGCGCGGCCCCGGCGCGCATTACCGCCACTTGCGCGGCTTCCTGACGCAGGCGAAACGTCAGCCACAGTGCGGCGAGAGAAGCCAGCATCGCAATCACTATCGACACGCCCACCCAGAAGAAGTCCCAGATGACAGGTACGGAAACCTGCAATGCGGCCATGCCAATATAGTGCATGGAGACAATGCCGGTGCCCAGCACCAGCGAACCGGGCAGCAGGCGGCGTAAACGCAGGCGTTCAGCGCTGACCAGCCAGAGTGCAAATAAAGAAGAGCCAATCGCCACCGCCATGGAAATCGCGGTAAGGAAGGGATCGTAGCGCTGGCTCATCGCGAGTTCCATCGCCAGCATACCGATAAAATGCATCGCCCAGATGCCGGTGCCCATCGCAAAGCCGCCGCCAATAAGCCAGACACGCGCTGCCTTGCCGGAGCTGACCGACACTCGTCCCGCCATATTAAGCGCGGTGTAAGACGCCAGGATGGCAACGATAAAGGAAACAACAACGAGGATTTGGTCGTAATGGCTAACCGGCATCATGTCTTAAACTCATCCGCAGTGGAACGTTCAGGCAACACCTGTCTTGAGGGGGCAGAGACATTACCATTCTCTGAAGACGGCGCAAAGGGATTTAAATCCGTGCGTTTAATGCGGAAAACGCCAGCAGATTTGCGCCATTCTTCACGGTAGCTCGCTACAGTTCACCAGTTTCAGAGGATTAACGGAATCCATATTCCGGCACTTATCGGCTTCCGTGATAAACCACTCGATCCACTGCACGATCAGCGCGTCAAAAATGAAGACAAAAATGGCAAAAATTATCAGCCAGCCATATTTACGAACCATTTTGTCTTCCTGCGATCACGGTGAGATGCAGGCAATATACACGAAATTATCCGCAGAAAAAGAGGGAGAGTAAGTCTTTACTTATGCCACAGATAAGGCGGATTTTAGCCTGGCAGGGATAATAAAAAAGGCGCTTCCCCATGCCGAAGAGCGCCTTTTAAAACAAACACTTAACTGATTAGTATCAGTTCATGCCGTATTTTAATAACGGTAGTTTGCTACTGTTCGAGATTGTTTGTGGATGTTGGGTAAACGCCATGATTTTTAATGTTTTTTTCGTGGTTTTGTTTGTACTCAGGATGTAGGGAAGAAACAGGAGAAGGGCGATAGAGTTCACGATATGGTCGAGCTGGCCGACATCTGGCGTTCGTCCTCGAGTCTGTTGTTCAAACCTTATTACGCTGCGGCGCTGCGTTTGCTGGTGGTGTTTGGCTGCCATTCTCAGGAGGTCAGACTGTCCACCTGGAAAGAGTGGAATATGAATGAATGGGTCTGGACGGTGCCGAAAGAGCACCGCAAGGGCGGAGAAAGAATTATCCGGCCTGTTCCCGAAGCGATGTGGCCGTTTATTGAATCACTGCACAAAGGGCATTCAACTACAGGTTATCTGCTGGGGGAATTGAAGAAGCCCGAGACAGTTAGCCAGTGGGGCAGAGGCATTTATAAACGACTTGGCCATGCAGAATCCTGGACGCTTCACGACCTGCGTCGGACGCTCGCTACCACACTGAACGATATGGGGATCGCTCCACATGTCGTCGAACAACTGCTGGGGCATATGTTGAGCGGTGTAATGGCTATATATAACCGTAGCCAGTATTTACCAGAAAAACTCGATGCGCTTAATAAATGGATGGAACGTCTTGATCTTATCTCTGGCAAAAATCTGAATGTGACTATTTTGAAGGTGGGTATGCGATGCTGGTATATCACCGATGGTGAGCGCGATGCGTTTGGTTTAGACCAGACAGTAATTCCTTTTTTAGAAAAAATTGAAGGGAAATCTTCTCAATTGATTGAAGACTATAAAATTACTAAGGGGTAAATCGTTCGTAATTTTCTTGGTAAGGAATATTTTTCATTCTATATAGTGAATCGTTCTTCCCAAATATCTAACAATGCCCTCGAACACCGATAAACGAGGGCGCTAATCAATGAACCTGCCAGTGAGCGTGAAGTGCGTCAGTTACTCGCCGGGCGCTTCGTGCTCTCGTTTGCAGGCTCCCTGCCTGCTGCCGGAGGTGCTGATCATGCTTAACCTTCAAACCCTGACCGCCAAAGCCCGCGAAGTGCGCGGCAACGTGGTAAATGCCGTCAGCACCAGGGGCAGGTTACTGATGCCCTTCGCCGTTCGCAGCCACTGCTGGTTTTTCGGGGAAAAGTGTCAAGTGAGGATGTTAAGAATTGTTAAGGTCAAACGCGAATTTTCGTGGAAAGTGTCAAACTATCTCGATCCGGAATGATTCGCGCTGAAGGAGCACTGCGAAGGTTTTATGGTGGTCACTATGCGAGATTTGCTACGGAATGATGGTTTCTGGTAGTGAGTTTTACAGTCAAGTCCCGATCAGGGGCATCAGGTTTTCTTTGCCTGAAAGTTTGATTTTTCACCGTGCTAGCTGGAAGATCCCTTCACCTAACATGGAATAAGGCAGAAATCGGATGTTCACGCTCTACATGCAATGGGAAGCCAAGCGGAAACTGGCTCCGGGTGATATTCAGTTCATCCTCACGCCACGTGAAGCGCTGGAAATGGCGAGTATCTTTTACGAGCTGGATTACCTGGAATACGACCAGCGTTACCCCCTTCGCAAGCACAGCGTGCCGAGACGACGGGAAAGAGTTCACCACCGTCACGCGGCCCAGCCCTACAAACGCAAGCACAGACCGGAATACGATGGACTCTATGACGAAGTGAAATGGAATCTGGAACACGGCTGGATGATTGCCGTGAATACGCGGGAGAAGTGGGATAAGTTCCGCAATCCGTTCTATTTTGATGACGACAGCAATCTGGTTTACGACTGTTTTATGAACACCTACGGCGAGAACTTCCCGCAGGTCGTGCGCCAAATCTACGAGTACGCCCTCAACGAGCACCAGGGCAGAAAGCCGCCCCCGACCGTTAAGCTGCACTATTCCGACGCCCCGATACAGCACGCTCAGGCGGCGAAAACCATCAACAGCAAAGCAGTCGGACGACTGCTGGCGGCTGGCGGTATTTACAACGGCAACATTGAGGGATTCCGGCAGACAGCCGAACAGTTGGGCGGCGATGCGGTGAAGGGATACGACAGCGTTCTTAATGAAACCACATCCGGGATGATGGTAGCAGCGGCTTCGCTGCTAGTTATACGTAACCCTATGGCTGCCGAAGAACTGACAGGCTATCTGGGGAAATACAAAAAAGCGCATGTTCTGCTTGAAGATGTGAACGTGTCAGAGCTGAACTATGTTCGTCGTGACCGTGCTGAATATGCCGCGCTCCGTGGGGAGTTTAACAGTTCCGTTCGTCCTGACTTCCTCAAATCGCTTTCCAATCACCCAGATGCGCTATCAACGTTTGATTCCAACGATCTGCTTCACCTGGCTGATGGTAAAGTGCCGTCCGGTTGGCAGGTTCACCACAAAATCCCCCTGGATGACAGTGGCACAAACGCCATGGATAATCTGATATTGATCCAAAACTCGCCATATCACTCCGCACTATCAAAGACACAGGCGATAATCACCAAAGATCTCCCATACAACGCCAGCACTAACGTTTTATGGCCTTCGCCGAACGGCGTAATTTACCCGGTAGGGAAGTGAACACGCTATGAAAGACACAAATCAGATGATCGGCATCCTCAACACACTAATGGTTTCCAATAACTACCCGGTAGCTAGTCCAGTAGCACCTGACACGATGGCTGACTTAATGCGCAAGCCTGCGCAAGCAGAATGGGGTGAAACGAAACGCGGTGTTTACGCGGATATTCAGCGCCTGGTAATAAACCGTCCGGATTACGCCGACATGCTCAAAATCATGGACGGGTTTGAATACAATGGACTCACCCTGTACGGAATGACGCAGACGGATAATGGCGAGCCAGCATGGTCAAATATCTACATTCGGAACATTGATACACGCGACAACGATATCTACGTTGATCCAAACCTCACCGACAAACTGGTGATTGGTGAAGATGGCATGTCCGTATTAGTGTACAGCCTCAAAGAAGACTGTTTTCAGATCCGCGATAAAGTATCGACCGATTACGTCATTGAGTCATATACCACTTTTAGCGACTTATTAACGTCCCTTATCGACACGGTGAAATAGCGTTCACGCTTACCATAACGCTCGTTGTCGGCACCACCCGATCGGCACTGGCGACGTTTCCTGTGTGAGTGGAGTAAATGAGCGGCTTAAAACTCCGAAGGCCACCGGAGCCTGGTATCAAAAATATACCACCAGCCTGAAAGTTTTCTTTGGGTTGGTGGTGTTTTGTGTTGTTCCCTTTACCGCCTAAGTTACCGATGTGTAGAAGTGTTCAGGCGCAGCAGAAAATCCATTCTCTCCATATGACCAGATAAGGCGGATTATCCAAGCCTTTTTTTACCCTCGTTCGCGTATCCGTGTATCACTCTGTGTATCACAAATAATAAAAAAGGCGCTTCCCCATGCCGAAGAGCGCCTTTTAAAACAAACACTTAACTGATTAGTATCAGTTCATGCCGTATTTTTTCAATTTTTTACGCAGCGTGCCACGGTTGATGCCCATCATCAGGGCAGCACGGGTCTGGTTGCCACGGGTGTATTGCATCACCATGTCCAACAGGGGCTGTTCTACTTCAGCCAGTACCAGCTCATACAGGTCATTAACATCCTGACCATTCAGTTGAGCAAAATAGTTCTTCAGTGCCTGTTTAACCGAGTCACGCAGGGGTTTTTGAGTTACCTGATCCTGAGAGTTAACGGTAGAAACGGTCAGTACGTCAGAATTTACGCGTTGTTCGAACATAGTTCTGTCAGCTCTTTATTTCTGTTTACGCAAAATTTTCGAAGTATGCCTCCAACGCCTCCAGCTGTTCGCTGGCATCATCTATGGCGTTGAATGTGCGCCGAAACTGGTCATCTGGCGCGTGCTCCTGAAGGTACCAGGAGACGTGTTTACGCGCGATTCGGTACCCTTTAGCGTGACCGTAAAAGTCATGCAGTTCCCGAACGTGCGCGCAAAGTAAGCGCTTAACCTCTGCCAGAGGCAGGGGGGGCAGCAACTCCCCAGTGTCCAGATAGTGCTGGATTTCCCGAAAGATCCAGGGTCTTCCCTGAGCTGCACGGCCTATCATCAGGGCATCCGCCCCTGTATAGTCGAGTACAGCTCTGGCTTTTAGCGGGTCAGTAATGTCACCATTCGCGATGATCGGAATGGAAACTTTCTGCTTAACCATCCGAATGCTGTCGTATTCAGCGTCTCCGTTAAACAAGCAGGCGCGGGTGCGTCCGTGAATAGTCAGAGCCTGAATGCCACAGTCTTCGGCCAGTTGGGCAATCTCTACGCAGTTACGATGTTCAGGAGCCCATCCGGTGCGGATCTTCAGCGTGACAGGCACATCCACCGCTTCCACAACCTGGGTCAGGATAGACTTCACCAGATCCGGGTGTTGCAGCAGGGCTGAACCCGCAAGCTTACGATTCACCTTCTTAGCCGGGCAACCCATATTGATATCAATAATCTGGGCACCGCTTTCCACGTTAATACGTGCGGCTCCGGCCATTTCTTCAGGATCGCTTCCGGCAATTTGCACGGTGCGAATACCTGGTTCATCGACATGGACCATCCGTAAACGCGACTTGTCACTTTCCCAGACCTGCGGGTTAGATGACATCATCTCAGAAACGGTTAAACCTGCTCCCATCTCATAACACAGCGTCCTGAATGGTCTGTCGGTAATGCCAGCCATTGGTGCTGCGATCAGGCGATTCCTGAGCTGGTGGTGTCCGATACGCATGAGTTAAGAAATGACCATACTGTGACTGCAAGGCGGCGTATATTACGCATTTTTTTCACGAGATGAAAGGCCAAACTTTAACCAATCCCCTGTCCTGGATCAATGAATCGCTGCCCGGAAAGGATGAGGTCATTAAATCTCTTTACATATCATCGTATTGCAAAATAAAGACTATTTTGTATGCAATTATAAATTCGTAAAACTTCTCGATATTCCCGCCCGAAATCGTCGCGCGGACGGGATAATCAGCTGTTTTTATGAGCAAAAAAGCATTCCTGAATGAGATCCTGCTCTCATTTTTGGATAATACCCTGGCGAAACTGTCCATCAAAAGGCGGCCCGCAGGCCGCGCTGATGTTTAGTTTTTACGCCCGGTGATGCGACACCACTCTTCTTTCTCTACGACCGGGTCGAGAGTAAAGAGCTCAGCATAGGCTTCACAGACGCTATCGGCCTGGCTTGCCAGAATGCCGGAAAGGCCCAGCAAACCGCCCTGGACAGGCAGCACGCTGATTAACGGTGCCAGCTCGCGTAACGGGCCTGCGAGGATGTTGGCGACCACCACATCGGCTTTCATCGCTTCTGGCTGGTCCTGCGGCAAATACAGCTCCAGACGCTCAGATACGCCGTTACGCTCGGCGTTATCACGGCTGGCCTGGATTGCCTGCGGATCGATATCAATGCCGATCGCTTTTGCCGCGCCCAGCTTCAGCGCCGCAATTGCCAGGATACCGGAGCCACAGCCAAAATCGATGACGGTTTTGCCGTTCAGGTCGAGGCCATCCAGCCATTGCAGACACAGCGACGTTGTCGGATGGGTGCCGGTGCCAAATGCAAGGCCCGGATCGAGCATCACGTTGACCGCGTTCTCATCCGGCACATCGCGCCAGCTTGGGCAGATCCACAAACGTTCGCCAAAACGCATCGGGTGGAAGTTATCCATCCACTCGCGCTCCCAGTCTTTATCTTCGATCTGCTCGATTTTGTGCGCAAAGTCTGCGTCCAGCAACGGATGCTGCTCCAGCATCGCTACCACTTCATTCATCTCAGTTTCGGCATCAAACAGGCCGATAACGTCGGTGTCGCCCCACAGGCGGGTTTCGCCCGGCAAAGGCTCAAAAACCGGCGTGTCGTGCGTATCCTGAAAAGTGACGGACACCGCCCCGGTTTCCACCAGCGCATCGCTTAACTCTTCGGCATTCGCGCCAGTCGTATTCAGTTTTAGTTGGATCCACGGCATAGCAGAACTCTTTATTTATCAGCAGAAATAACAGGCGCTTGCGGTACAGGAGAACCAAAACGGTTGCCTACCACAAACGCCAGCAAACTTAACAACAGCGACGGGACAATCGGGTGAAAGCCCAGCCACTGAATATTCCAGCTCGCCAGCGCGGTATACAGTACGCCGCCGGTAAGCATCCCGCACAGCGCGCCGCGGGCGTTCGCGCGTTCCCAGTACAGTCCCAGCACCAGCGGCCACAGGAACACCGCTTCCAGACCGCCAAAGGCCAGCAGATTCAGCCAGATAATCATCTCTGGCGGACGCCAGGCGGCAAGCATCATCAACACGCCCAGAATCAGCGTGGTGGCGGTTGAAATACGCCTCAGCCGTTGCTCATGATGAATTTTAGCGGGCTGCGCGCTAAGCCACAGATCTTTCACAATCGTCGCGGACGCCTGCAAAAGATGGGCGTTAACGTTGGACATAATCGCCGCCATCGGCGCGGCAAGGAAAATGCCCGCCGCCCACGGCGGCAGAACCTGCAACATCAGCGTAGGGATCACCAGATCCGGCACGGTCAGGTCCGGCAGCACGGCGCGGCCCAGCGCGCCCGCGAGGTGCATCCCCAGCATCAGCAGAGAGACGACAATCGTGCCGATCATAATCCCACGATGCACCGCCTTGCTGTCCTTATAGGAAATGCAGCGCACCGCCGTATGCGGCAGGCCGATCACGCCAAAACAGACCAGCACCCAGAACGACGTCAAAAAGGTCGGCGTCAGGATATTATCCGCCCCTTGTGGCGAGACGAGCTGCGGATTGATGTGTTGCAGCTTCTCCACCGCCATTGGCAGGCCGCCCGCCGCGTGGATCACCCCGATTAGCAGCACGAGGGTGCCGACCAGCATCACCATCCCCTGCATCGTGTCATTCAGCACGCTGGCCCGAAAGCCGCCAAAAGCGGTATACAGCGCGATAGTAATGCCAAAAATCAGCAGCCCGGACTCGTAATTAATGCCGACGGCGGTTTCCAGCAGCCGCGCGCCGCCAATAAACTGTACCGCAATCGCGCCGACAAAGGCGACCAGCAGGCTGATACTGGCAATCCACACCACTGCGCGGCTCTGATAGCGTGCCATCAGCATATCGTTGAGGGTGATCGCATTGTAGCGACGAGCGAGGATAGCGAACTTCTTGCCCAGAATACCCAGCGACAGCCAGATAGTCGGCACCTGGATCATCGCCAGCAGCACCCAGCCGAGGCCGTATTTATATGCCGCTCCCGGTCCGCCGATAAACGAACTGGCGCTGATATAGGTTGTCGTCAGCGTCATCGCCAGCACAAAACCGCCCATCGAACGGCTGCCGAGAAAATATTCGCTCAGGAAAGTACCGGTCCGCCGCTGGCGCATAGCGTAAATCGACAGTCCGAACACCGCTAACAGATAGATCACCAGCGCGGCTATCACTTCATGCTGCATCGTTATTCTCCAGAGAAATATCGCGGAAGATAACGCGCACCATTAGCCAGCACAGCAGGGTAAATATCAGCGGAACAAGCAGGCAGGCCATTTCAAACCAGTGTGGCAGCCCGGTGATCCCCTGCTGCGAATCAGGTAAGTAAGCGCCCGCTAACCATGCGGCAAGATAGAGAAGGGTAAGCCACAGCGCGCAGCGCGCTTCTTTGTGGGCCTGAACAAAACGGTTGTCCATTCTGGTCCCTTATTCGTCAATAAAAGGAGGGATTATACGGAAAGGTACAGGTGAAAAAAGCGAAAAAAAGGCCGGTTGCCCGGCCTTGGTCATCGCGGAGAATTACTTCTCCTGCAATCCGAGCTTTTTCTCCAGATAGTGGATATTGGTTCCACCGTGCTGGAAGTTCTCGTCATTCATGATGCGGGTCTGCAAATCAACGTTGGTTTTGATACCGTCGATGATCAGCTCCTGCAACGCATTTTTCATGCGCGCAATCGCAACTTCACGGCTTTCACCGTAGCAGATCAGCTTGCCGATCATGGAGTCATAGTACGGCGGTACGGTGTAACCGGCGTAGATATGTGATTCCCAACGCACGCCAAAACCGCCCGGCGCATGGAAGCGCGTGATTTTACCCGGGCTTGGCAGGAAGGTGTTCGGGTCTTCGGCGTTAATACGGCACTCGACCGCATGGCCTTTCACCACGACTTCATCCTGCTTGATGGACAGCGGCTGACCAGCGGCGATACGCAGCTGTTCTTTAATGAGGTCAACGCCAGTGATCATCTCGGTCACCGGATGCTCAACCTGAATACGGGTGTTCATTTCGATGAAATAAAACTCGCCGTTTTCGAACAGGAACTCAAACGTACCCGCTCCGCGATAGCCGATATCCACACAGGCTTTGGCACAACGTTCGCCGATATAGCGACGCAGTTCCGGGGTAATGCCCGGCGCCGGCGCTTCTTCGACCACTTTCTGGTGACGACGCTGCATGGAGCAGTCGCGTTCCGCCAGATAGATTGCGTTGCCCTGACCATCTGCCAGTACCTGGATCTCAATGTGACGAGGATTCTCCAGGTATTTTTCCATGTACACCATGTCGTTGCTAAACGCAGCTTTCGCTTCAGCTTTGGTCATGGAAATGGACTGTGCCAGCTCGGCGTCGCTGCGCACAACGCGCATACCGCGACCGCCGCCGCCGCCGGAGGCTTTGATGATAACCGGATAGCCAATGCGTTTAGCATGAGCACGGTTAACGTTCATATCATCGCCCAGTGGGCCGTCAGAGCCGGGAACGGTTGGGACGCCTGCTTTTTTCATCGCGGTGATGGCAGACACTTTGTCGCCCATCAGACGGATAGTTTCCGCTTTCGGACCGATGAAAATAAAGCCGGAGCGCTCGACCTGCTCAGCAAAGTTGGCGTTCTCAGAGAGGAAGCCGTAACCCGGATGGATTGCCACCGCGCCGGTGATTTCAGCGGCGCTGATGATAGCCGGGATGTTCAGATAGCTTTTTACGGACGGAGCCGGGCCAATACAGACCGTCTCATCCGCCAGCAATACGTGTTTTAAATCGCGATCCGCAGTGGAGTGTACAGCGACGGTCTTGATACCCAGTTCTTTACAGGCACGAAGAATACGCAGTGCGATCTCGCCACGGTTAGCGATGACAATTTTATCCAGCATGTTCGCCTCGTTACTCGATGACGACCAGCGGCTCGTCAAATTCTACCGGTTGACCCGTTTCAAGCAGGATCGCTTTTACCACGCCTGCTTTATCGGCTTCGATCTGGTTCATCATTTTCATTGCTTCAACGATGCACAGAGTGTCGCCCACATTGACTTTCTGGCCCACTTCGATGAACGCTTTCGCATCCGGGCTTGGGGTGCGGTAGAACGTACCGACCATTGGGGAACGTACGATGTGACCACTGATTTCTGCCGCCGCAGGCGCTTCCATCGCTGGAGCGGTTGCAGGTGCGACAGCATTAGACAAAGCTGGCTGCTGCATAACGGGGGCAGCATAAGCCTGTTGCATCACGGGATAACCTGCGTTTGGCGCAGCACGGCTAATGCGTACTGACTCTTCGCCTTCAGAGATTTCCAGTTCAGAGATGCCTGATTCTTCAACCAGCTCGATCAGTTTTTTAATCTTACGAATATCCATGAGTGGGTTCCGTACTCTTTGTTTAGTGTGATTGTGACAGGCGTTGGAACGCCGTCTGTAACGCATAAAGTTAACCGTTTGTATGGCGTCGGCAGAGAAATGCGCTGCGCGTGCGCCCGGTTAATCGACTGACCCCGGTCTGATCCATTCATCGGGAAAATACCAGAGTAGCCAGCCATCATGTCGCGATCTGCGGTTATTGTTCGGCAAAAAACAAAATATACCTTAGATGCGCGCTTGTCACCTTTTCGGAGGGATAAAACCGCCGTCAGGAAAACCAAAGTCGCACAGTATAACGAGTTCGTAGCATTTCGCAGCTAAATACTGGTCTTATCAGAGAAGATTATCAACCGCTACCGCGCAGAGGTGCGCGGTGGATGGAATAATTGCAACAAACAGCACAAATCGAAAACTATCGCAGCCACTGACGGAACTTCTTGTAACGCCATGCTAAAAGCAGCAGCGCGAGCAGGGCGTAAATCACCGGTTGCGGCGAAAGGATCTTTACCGACCATAAATAATGTATCGGCGCGAGGATCGCGACAAGATAGATGCCGTTATGCAGTTTTTGCCAGCGTCTGCCCAGTTTTCGCTGCATGATTTGTGGCGAAGTGACGGCCAGCGCCAGTAAAAGCAGCCAGCTGATTGCCCCCAGCGTCAGGTAGGGGCGTGACACCAGCTCCTGTCCCAACAGCGCCAGATTATTAATGCCTAACTCCAGCAGGGTGTAGCTGGTGAGATGCAGCGATGCCCAGGCGAAACACCATAACCCTAACAGGCGGCGCGTGCGTATCAATAAGGGCTGCTTAGCGTAACGCGTGAGCGGCGAGACCAGCAAGGTCGCCAGCAGCAATTTCAGAGCCATCCTACCGGTAAAATGCTGAATATCTTTTGCCGGGTCTGCGCTGAAATAGCCCTGCGAGGCGGCCCAGACCAGCCACACCAGCGGCAAAAACGCCGCCAGATGCAGCACCACTTTCAGCCAGACAATCTGTTTTGCTGTTAACCGCACTCAGAAACTCTCCCGCAGATCTAAACCTTTATAGAGCGATGCCACCCGATCGGCATAGCCGTTAAACAACAGCGTTGGCTGGCGCTTAACATCCAGGATCCCGCCTGAGCCAATAAAGCGTTCCGTCGCCTGCGACCAGCGCGGGTGATCGACGTGCGGATTCACATTGGCGTAAAAACCGTATTCATCCGGGGCGGAAATATTCCACGTCGTGGGCGGGCGTTCGCGGGTGAGCTTAATACTGACAATCGATTTAATCCCTTTGAAACCGTACTTCCACGGCACAGTGAGGCGTACCGGCGCACCGTTTTGTGGCGGCAACGCTTTGCCGTAAACGCCGGTTGTCAGCATGGTCAGCGGATGCATCGCTTCGTCCAGTCGCAAACCTTCAACATAGGGATATTTCAGGCCGCCGCCGATAAAGCGATCTTTCTGCCCCGGCATCATCTCCGGCGCATAAATCGTCTGAAAGGCGACGTATTTTGCATTGCTGGTAGGCTCGACCAGCGCCAGCAGTTTGTGGAGCGGAAAACCAATCCACGGCACCACCATCGACCATGCCTCAACGCAGCGCATCCGATAAATGCGTTCCTCCAGCGGGAAGCGTTTGATCAGATCGTCATGATCCAGCGTCAGCGGCTTAGCGACTTCGCCGTCAATGGTCAGCTTCCACGGATCGCTCTTCAGGCTGCCCGCGTTCGCTGCCGGATCGGCTTTATCCAGCCCAAATTCATAAAAATTGTTGTAGCCGGTGACTTTGTCTTCCGGCGTCAGGGGGAGCGTGCTCTGCCATTCTGCGGGGCGAGTAAAATCCAGCGGTTTGCCGGACGGTGCGGGAGGGCGATCGTTACCCTTAAACCAGTCCAGCACGTCTGCTCGCGCCACGTTGGGCAGGCTCAGCGTAGCGGCACTAATGCCCAGCGCCTGCAAAACCTGGCGGCGCTGCATAAAAAAAGCCGATTCGGCGGTGACATCGGCTTCGGTAAAGCGACGTAATTTCTTCATGACGGCTCCCGGCGAGTACGCCATCAGAAGGGTGATGGCGCATCATCTATGATGGCAGGGAGTCTGTCAGCGCGCGAGAAAATTGGTTAATTAAATGTAAATTCTGCGCGATAACTTAGTTTACTTTTACCAGCGTGCGGCCCTGCGCCTGGTTATTAATAATGGCTTCTGCCAGCTTCGGCGCATCGGCCAGCGGAATTTCGGTTGCGGTTTGGGTATAAAACGTATCCGGCAAATCCAGCGCCAGACGTCGCCAGGCTTCCTCGCGGCGCGCGGCCGGTGCCATGACGGAATCCACGCCCTGCAGGCGGACATTACGCAGAATAAACGGCATCACCGTCGTCGGTAGCGCAAAGCCACCCGCCAGACCGCAGGCCGCCACGCAACCGCCGTAATTCATTTGCGCCAGCACCTTCGCCAGCACCTTATCGCCAACGGTATCGATGGCACCGGCCCACAGCTGTTTTTCCAGCGGACGGGTTTCAGCAAACTCATCGCGTCCGATAATCCGGCTGGCACCGAGGCTGCGCAGGTATTCGTGGGTGCTTTCGCGCCCGGAAACCGCCACCACCTGATAGCCCAGCTTATGCAGCAGCGCGATGGCGGTACTGCCTACGCCGCCGCTGGCCCCGGTGACCAGAATTTCACCGCTGTGTGGACGAATGCCCGCTTCTTCCAGCGCCATTACGCACAGCATGGCGGTAAAACCGGCGGTGCCGATAATCATCGCTTTGCGATCGTCCAGTCCTTTCGGCAGCGCCACCAGCCAGTCGCCTTTTACGCGCGCGCGTTCCGCCAGTCCGCCCCAGTGATTTTCGCCGACGCCCCAGCCGGTCAATACCACCTGCTGGCCCGCATGAAAACGCGGATCTTCGCTGGTGCGAACCTGTCCGGCAAAATCAATCCCCGGCACCATCGGGAAGTTACGGATGATTTTTCCCTTGCCGGTGATTGCCAGCGCGTCTTTATAGTTCAGACTGGACCATTGAATATCTACCGTGACGTCGCCTTCCGGCAGTTGGCTGTCATCAATCGTTTGCACCGATGCGAGCGTTTTTCCGTCCTGTTGTTCTAAGATTAAAGCTTGCATGACCCGTCCTCACTTGCCTGGTAGTTAGAAATACAATTACCCAAACTATACGCGCTAATCAAAATGGGATGCAGACCTGACGCAATAAATTGCCAGATCTGCCAGGTTTGATAGTATTTAAGGTTACTCTGCTAGTTAGTGCTTACTTTAAAGTGAACGCGATGGCAGGACCGGGCTGTTCTTTACAACACGGAGTTAACTCAGGGATGCGTTTAACGACGAAGTTTTCCGCTTTTATTACCTTACTGATTAGCCTGACGATGCTCGTCACGCTGATTGGCTGCTCGCTGAGTTTTTATAACGCTATCCAGAGCAAAATCGATGGGCGGGCGCGGGCCGTTGCCACTATCCTCGATAACCGACTGATGACGCGCTCCTTCGACCAGCTCGAACTGCAACTCAATGAGCTGATGGTGCCGGTTGACATTGTGCGCATTGATTTTCTGCATGGCAAAAATACCCTTTATAGCCACGCCCGGAACGGCAGCTATCGTTTGCTGGGGCGCAGCAATCTGTATCGTGAACTGACCATCCCTTCCATGAAGCATCCGGGTATGACCATCCATCTGGTCTATCAGGACCCGATGGCTAACTACTTTCACTCGCTGCTGACGACCGCGCCGCTGACGCTGGCGATTGGCTTTATGGTACTGGTGATTTTTCTGGCGGTACGCTGGCTGCGCCGCCAGCTTGCCGGCGGGGAACTGCTCGAACTGCGCGCCACCCGCATTCTTAACGGCGAGCGCGGCCACGGCGTGCGCGGCACTGTCTATGAATGGCCGGCTCGCGCCAGCAGCGCGCTGGATATGCTGCTTTCTGAAATCCACTTCGCTGGCGAGCAGCGTAGCCGGATGGACACGCTGATCCGCTCCTACGCCGCCCAGGACACCAAAACCGGGCTTAACAACCGCGCATTCTTTGATAATCAACTGGCAACCCTGCTTGAAGATCAGGAAAAAGTCGGTACCCACGGCATTGTGATGCTGATCCGCCTGCCGGACTTTGATCTGCTGGTCGATAACTGGGGACGGGCGGCGGCGGAAGAGCATTCATTTACCCTCATTAATCTGATCTCCACCTTCATGATGCGTTACCCCGGTGCGCTGCTGGCGCGCTATCACCGCAGCGATTTTGCAATTCTGCTGCCACATCGCACCCTGAAAGAAGCCGACGGCATTGCCTCGCAGCTGATTAAAGCAGTGGACGCGCTACCGTCGTCAAAAATTCTTGAGCGGGAAGATACGATGCACATCGGCATCTGCGCCTGGCGTAGCGGGCAAACCACCGGGCAGGTGATGGGCCATGCGGAAACGGCAACGCGCAACGCGGTATTGCAGGGCGGCAATAGCTGGCTGGTGTATGACGATTCTTTGCCGGAAAAAGGGCGCGGTAACGTGCGTTGGCGTACACTGATTGAGCAGGTACTCAGTCGGGGCGGTCCACGGTTTTATCAAAAACCGGCGGTGCTGGCAGATGGACGCGTTCACCACCGGGAACTGATGTGCCGAATATTTGACGGCACGGAAGAATTACTGGCAGCGGAATACATGCCTTTCGTGCTGCAATTTGGTCTGGCGGAAGAGTATGATCGCTTACAAATTAACCGCATGTTACCCTTCCTGTTATTCTGGCCTCAGGAAACGCTGGCCTTGCCGGTGACGGTAGAAGCGTTAATCCGCCCGCGATTCCAGCGCTGGCTGCGCGATACCTTAATGCAATGCGAAAAATCGCAACGCAAACGTATTATTTTTGAACTTGCTGAGGCGGATGTTTGTCAACATATCAGCCGCTTACAACCCGTTGTTCGTTTAATTAATGCACTGGGGGTTAATGTGGCAGTAACGCAGGCGGGTTTGACGATGGTAAGCACCAATTGGATCAAGCAGTTGGACGTGAGCTTAATCAAATTGCATCCCGGCCTGGTGCGCAACTTTGAAAAGCGTAATGAAAACCAGCTGTTGGTGCAGAGTCTGGTCGAAGCCTGTAAAGGGACGGCAACCCAGGTTTTTGCCAGTGGGATTAGGACGAAAAGCGAATGGCGGACCCTCTCCGCATGTGGTGTAACCGGGGGGCAGGGTGATTTTTTTGCTTCTTCACAGCCGCTTGACTCTAATCTAAAAAAATATTCACAAAGATATTCGGTTTGACCTGCCGTTTACTATGTTTTCACGTAGAATAACGCGCGCTGTATCTTCGGGGGTGTGCTTGTCTGCCCGCCAGGATCACGCAGTTAACGGCCTTGTACAGGTTGCAAATGAAAGCAGGGAGCGCTGCTGATGATTTTAAATCTGAAGGAGTCAGGTATCAGTTTGTGACAGAGGTGACGAACTGCACTAATTTTCACCGTAGCAGATGATTTTTGCGCCTTGTCGCTGCTGCGTGTGGTTGGTAAAGTAAGCGGATTTTGTACTCCGCCCCAGCTTTCAGGATTATCCCTTAGTATGTTGAAAAAATTTCGTGGCATGTTTTCCAATGACCTGTCCATTGACCTGGGTACTGCGAATACCCTTATTTATGTGAAAGGACAAGGCATCGTATTGAATGAGCCTTCCGTTGTGGCCATTCGTCAGGATCGTGCCGGTTCACCGAAAAGCGTCGCTGCTGTCGGTCATGACGCGAAGCAAATGCTGGGGCGTACCCCTGGCAACATCGCGGCGATCCGCCCGATGAAAGACGGCGTTATTGCCGACTTCTTCGTCACCGAAAAAATGCTCCAGCACTTCATCAAACAGGTGCACAGCAACAGCTTTATGCGTCCCAGCCCGCGCGTGCTGGTGTGTGTGCCGGTTGGCGCAACCCAGGTAGAACGTCGTGCTATTCGTGAATCAGCGCAGGGCGCAGGTGCCCGCGAAGTCTTTCTGATTGAAGAACCGATGGCTGCGGCCATTGGCGCCGGTCTGCCGGTTTCTGAAGCGACCGGTTCAATGGTCGTCGATATCGGCGGCGGTACAACCGAAGTGGCCGTTATCTCCCTGAACGGCGTGGTTTACTCCTCCTCAGTACGTATTGGTGGTGACCGTTTCGACGAAGCCATCATTAATTACGTGCGTCGTAACTACGGCTCCCTGATTGGTGAAGCAACCGCAGAACGTATCAAACATGAAATTGGTTCCGCTTATCCGGGTGACGAAGTCCGCGAAATCGAAGTGCGCGGTCGTAATCTGGCAGAGGGCGTCCCGCGCGGCTTTACGCTGAATTCCAACGAAATCCTCGAAGCATTGCAGGAACCGCTGACCGGCATCGTTAGCGCCGTGATGGTGGCGCTGGAACAGTGCCCGCCGGAACTGGCATCCGACATCTCCGAGCGCGGAATGGTACTGACCGGTGGCGGCGCGCTGCTGCGCAATCTCGACCGCCTGTTAATGGAAGAGACAGGTATTCCTGTCGTAGTTGCAGAAGATCCACTGACTTGCGTAGCCCGTGGCGGCGGCAAGGCGCTGGAAATGATCGACATGCACGGCGGCGACTTGTTTAGCGAAGAGTAGTCAGCCTCAGACGCGGGGTGGCGTTTTGCGCTGCCCCTCCTGAACTGACACGAGAATACGCATAGCCTATGAAGCCCATTTTTAGCCGTGGCCCGTCGCTACAGATTCGCCTCATCCTGGCGGTGTTGGTGGCGCTTGGCGTAATTATCGCCGACAGCCGACTTGGAACGTTCAGCCAGATCCGAACGTACATGGATACCGCCGTCAGTCCCTTCTACTTTGTCTCAAATGGTCCGCGTGAATTACTCGACAGCGTTTCGCAAACGCTGGCCTCGCGCGATCAACTCGAACTTGAAAACCGGGCGCTGCGTCAGGAGCTGCTGCTGAAAAACAGCGACCTGCTGATGCTGGGACAGTACAAACAGGAGAACGCGCGCCTGCGTGAGCTTCTGGGTTCCCCGCTGCGTCAGGATGAACAAAAAATGGTCACCCAGGTGATCTCAACGGTCAACGATCCCTACAGCGACCAGGTGGTGATCGACAAAGGCAGCGTGAACGGCGTTTACGAAGGTCAGCCGGTCATCAGTGATAAAGGCGTGGTCGGGCAGGTCATTGCGGTGGCAAAACTCACCAGCCGCGTGCTGCTGATCTGTGATGCCACCCACGCGCTACCGATTCAGGTATTGCGCAACGACATCCGGGTGATCGCGGCCGGGAATAGCTGTACGGACGATCTGCAACTGGAGCATCTGCCCGCCAACACCGACATTCGCGTCGGCGACGTGCTGGTGACTTCCGGTCTGGGCGGTCGTTTCCCGGAAGGTTATCCGGTCGGCGTGGTGTCTTCAGTGAAGCTGGATACCCAGCGCGCGTACACGGTGATCCAGGCCCGTCCGACCGCCGGATTACAGCGCCTGCGTTACCTGCTGCTGCTGTGGGGCGCGGATCGCGAAGGTGCTAACCCGATGACCCCGGAAGACGTTCACCGCGTGGCGAACGAGCGCCTGATGCAGATGATGCCGCAGGTACTGCCTTCGCCGGATTCGGTGGGGCCGCCTGCGCCAATGCCCGCGCCTGCGACCGGCATTACGCCCGCCCAGCCGCGCCCTGTTTCCACAGGGGGGCAGTAGTGGCAAGCTACCGTAGTCAGGGGCGATGGGTTATCTGGCTCTCGTTCCTGGTGGCTCTTTTACTACAGGTCATGCCGTGGCCGGAAAACATTATCGTCTTCCGGCCAAACTGGGTGCTGCTGATCCTGCTGTACTGGGCGCTGGCGCTGCCGCACCGGGTGAATGTCGGAACGGGTTTGCTGATGGGTGCCATACTGGATCTGATCAGCGGCTCCACGCTTGGCGTGCGTGCGCTCTCCCTGAGTATCATTGCCTATCTGGTCGCGCTGAAATATCAGCTCTTTCGCAACCTCGCGCTCTGGCAGCAGGCGCTGGTGGTGATCCTGCTGTCGCTGGCGACCGATATCATTGTTTTCTGGGCCGAGTTTTTAGTGATCAACGTCTCTTTCCGCCCGGAAGTATTCTGGAGTAGCGTCGTCAACGGCGTACTCTGGCCGTGGCTGTTTCTGCTGATGCGGAAAATTCGCCAGCAATTTGCGGTGCAATAAGGTTTTTATGACAGCGCTCTATCTCGCTTCCGGCTCTCCGCGTCGTCAGGAGTTACTGACGCAGTTAGGCATCGTGTTCGAACGGATCGTGCCGGGCATTGAAGAACAGCGCCAGTCAGGTGAACTCGCGGCGGATTACGTGGTGCGTCTGGCGCGCGAAAAGGCGCAGGCGGGCGTGGCGCTTGTCCCGCGCGATCTACCCGTGCTGGGCGCAGACACCATCGTCGTGCTCAACGGTGACGTGCTGGAAAAACCGCACGACGACGCACAGGCCGCCGCCATGCTGCGCAGGCTTTCCGGGCAGACGCACCAGGTGCTGACCGCCGTCGCGCTGGCCGACTCGCATTCGGTGCTTGAAAGTCTTGTGGCGACAGAGGTCACCTTCAGGGTACTCTCGGAAGAGGACATCGCGGGCTATGTGGCCAGCGGTGAACCTCAGGATAAAGCAGGTGCATACGGTATTCAGGGGCTGGGTGGCTGTTTCGTCAGGAAGATAAATGGCAGCTATCACGCCGTGGTCGGCTTACCGCTGGTGGAAACGTATGAGTTGCTGAATAAATTTAACTCACTGCGTAAGCAAAGGGATAAACATGACGGCTGAATTGTTGGTAAACGTAACGCCCTCGGAAACCCGCGTGGCTTATATTGACGGCGGTATTTTGCAGGAGATCCACATCGAGCGTGAAGCCCGGCGTGGCATTGTGGGCAATATCTACAAAGGCCGGGTCAGCCGGGTTCTGCCGGGAATGCAGGCGGCGTTTGTCGATATTGGCCTTGATAAAGCCGCTTTTCTCCACGCTTCCGACATCATGCCGCATACCGAATGCGTAGCGGGTGAGGAACAGAAGCAGTTTATCGTTCGCGACATCTCTGAGCTGGTGCGCCAGGGCCAGGATTTAATGGTCCAGGTGGTGAAAGATCCGCTGGGCACCAAAGGCGCGCGTCTGACCACTGATATCACTCTGCCGTCACGTTACCTGGTCTTTATGCCGGGCGCTTCCCACGTCGGCGTATCGCAACGTATTGAAAGCGAAGCCGAGCGCGACCGCCTGAAAAAAATCGTCTCCCATTACTGCGATGAGCAGGGCGGATTCATCATCCGCACAGCGGCTGAAGGGATTTGCGACGAAGATCTGGCCTCAGACGCGGCGTATCTCAAACGCGTCTGGACCAAAGTGATGGAGCGTAAAAAACGCCATCAGACTCGCTACCAGCTGTATGGCGAGTTGGCGCTGGCCCAGCGCGTGCTGCGCGATTTTGCCGTCTCGCACCTTGATAAAATCCGCGTTGACTCCCGGCTGACCTTTGAATCGCTGCTGGAATTCACCGCCGAGTACATTCCTGAAATGACCAGCAAGCTGGAGCATTACAGCGGACGCCAGCCCATTTTCGATCTGTTCGATGTGGAAAACGAAATTCAGCGCGCGCTGGAGCGTAAAGTCGAACTGAAATCCGGCGGCTATCTGATTATCGATCAGACCGAAGCGATGACCACCGTCGATATCAACACCGGCGCGTTTGTCGGGCATCGCAACCTGGATGACACTATATTCAACACTAACATTGAGGCGACGCAGGCCATTGCGCGTCAGCTTCGCCTGCGTAACCTCGGTGGGATCATCATCATCGATTTTATCGATATGAATAATGAGGATCACCGCCGTCGCGTATTACACTCCCTCGAACAGGCGCTGAGCAAAGACCGGGTCAAAACCAGCATCAACGGCTTCTCACAGCTCGGGCTGGTCGAAATGACCCGCAAGCGCACCCGTGAAAGCGTGGAGCACGTTCTGTGCCACGAATGCCCGACCTGCCACGGTCGCGGGACGGTGAAAAGCGTTGAAAGCGTCTGCTATGAAATCATGCGTGAAATCGTGCGCGTGCATCATGCCTACGACTCCGACCGTTTTCTGGTCTACGCTTCTCCTGCGGTGGCAGAAACCCTCAAGGGCGAAGAGTCGCACGCGCTGGCGGAAGTTGAAATCTTTGTCGGCAAGCAGGTCAAAGTCCAGGTTGAACCGCTCTATAACCAGGAGCAGTTTGACGTGGTCATGATGTAACCAAAAGCACAGCTAGCAAGGAGAGATGCGTGAGGCGACTGCCGGGGATTTTACTGCTTACAGGTGCAACGCTGGTGGTCATCGTTGCACTGGCGGTGAGCGGCCTGCGTCTCATCCTGCCGCAGCTCGACAAGTGGCGTCCGGCGCTGTTGGCGAAAATTGAATCGTCAACCGGTACGAAAGTTAATGCCAGCCATATTAAAGCCAGCTGGGAGAATTTCGGCCCGACGCTGGACGTGCGGGACGTGGACGCCGGACTGAAGGACGGCGGGCAAATCTCCGTAAAGCGCGTCACGCTGGCGCTTGATGTCTGGCAGAGCCTTCTGCATCTGCGCTGGCAGTTCCGCGATCTCACCTTCTGGCAACTGCAAATCCACACCAACACGCCGCTGCAAAAAAGCAAAGATGGTGAAGGGATCAAAACGGATCGCATCAGCGACCTGTTTTTACGCCAGTTTGACCACTTTAACCTGCGTGACAGCTATATCAGTTTTCCGACCCCTTCCGGTCAGCGGGCAGAGCTGTACATCCCGACGCTGACCTGGCTTAACAGCCGCAATCGCCATCGGGCGGAGGGCGAGCTAAGCCTGACCAGCCTGACCGGACAGCACGGCGTAATGAAAGTCCGCATGGATTTGCGCGACGATAACGGCCTGCTGAATGACGGCAAAGCCTGGGTGCAGGCGGATGATATCGACGTCAAGCCCTGGCTGGGGCGCTGGATGCAGGATAACGTCGCGCTGGAAACCGCGCGTTTCAGCCTCGAAGGCTGGATTGATCTGACCAAAGGTGAGCTGTCCGGTGGCGACGTCTGGCTTAAAAAGGGCGGCGCGAGCTGGAAGGGCGACGATAAAACGCATCACCTCGCGGTAGATAACCTGACGGCGCACATCACCGGCGGCACGCAAACCGGCTGGGAGTTTCGTATTCCCGATACCCGAATCACGATTGACGATAAACCCTGGCCGCAGGGCGCACTGGCGCTGGCGTGGATCCCAGAACAAAACGTCGGCGGGGCCGACCGCCTTCAGAGCGATGAATTTCGCGTGCGGGCCAGCCATCTGGAGCTAAGCGGCCTTGACGGTTTACTGCCGATTGCAGAAAAAATCTCCCCCGCGCTGGGAGAGATCTGGCGCGCCACCCAGCCTTCCGGGCAAATCGACGCGCTCGCGCTGGATGTCCCGCTGGAAGCCACGGAGAAAACCCGCTTTAAAGCCTCCTGGCAAAATCTGACCTGGACCCAGTGGAAAATGCTGCCCGGCGCGGAGCATTTTTCCGGCGAGGCCGCAGGCAGCGTAGAAAATGGCACGCTGAACGCCCGCATGGAGCAGGCGGTGATGCCTTACGATCTGGTCTTTCGCGCGCCGCTGGAAATCGAAAAGGGCATCGCCACGCTGAAATGGATCAAAAATGAGCAGGGTTTTATGCTCGACGGGCGCAATATTGACGTCAAAGCGAAAGGCGTGCGCGCGGCGGGCGGCTTCCGCTATCTGCAACCGAAAGACGATCAGCCCTGGCTGGGGATCCTGGCGGGCGCGAATGCGGAAGATGCTTCCCAGGCCTGGCGCTACTTCCCACAAAACCTGATGGGCAAAAAGCTGGTGGACTACCTCAGCAGCGCCATTCAGGGCGGCCAGGCGGAAAATGCCACCCTGGTCTACGGCGGCAACCCGCACCTGTTCCCCTATAAACACAATGAGGGCCAGTTTGAAGTGCTGGTGCCGGTGCGCAATGCGACCTTTGCGTTCCAGCCCGGCTGGCCCGCGCTGACTAAACAGGACATCGATCTTGATTTCATCAACGATGGCCTGTGGATGAAAGCCGACCGCGCGATGCTGGGCGGCGTTGAGGCACGCAATCTGCGGGCGGCCATTCCCGATTACGTAAAAGAAAAACTGCTGATCGACGCTGACCTGAAAGGGCCAGGCAAAGAGGTCGGTCCGTATTTTGACAAAACGCCGCTGGATGATTCGCTTGGCGCCACGCTCGCCCAACTCCAGCTCGACGGCGATGTGAATGCTCGCTTACATCTTGATATCCCGCTGGATGGTGAAAAGGTCACGGCGCAGGGCGACGTGATGCTGAAAAACAATAGCCTTTACATCAAGCCGCTGGATTCGACGCTGAAAAACCTGAGCGGTAATTTCCGCTTTGTGAATGGCAACCTGCGAAGCGAGGCGATGAAAGCCAACTGGTTTAATCAGCCGCTGAATGTGACCTTCGCCACCACCGAGGGGGAGAAAGCCTATCAGGTGGCGGTCGATATGGACGCCAACTGGCAGCCTGCGCGCACCGGGATTTTACCGAAGCAGCTAAACGACGCGCTGGGCGGCAGCATTCCGTGGCAGGGTAAAGTGGGCGTCGAACTGCCTTATCGCGGCGGCACCCGTTACGACGTCGAACTGACCGGGGATTTGAAAAATGTGAGCAGTCGCTTACCTGCGCCAGCGAATAAAGCGGCCGGGGAGCCGCTGCCGGTCAAACTGAACGCGAAAGGCGACCTGAATCATTTCGATCTGACCGGGCGCTTTGGTAGCGAAAGCCACTTTAACAGCCGCTGGCTGCTGGATAAGAAACTCACGCTCGATCGCGCCATCCTGACGACGGATAGCCGCACGGTGCCGCCGCTGCCAGAGCAACAGGGCGTGGAGTTAAACCTGCCGCCGATGGACGGAGCCGAATGGCTGGCGCTGTTCCAGAAAGGTGCAGCAGATGACGTCAGCACGGCGGCGCGCTTCCCGCAAAGCATTACCCTGCGCACACCCACGCTGGCGCTCGGCGGCCAGCAGTGGAATAACCTGAGCCTCATTTCCCGGCCCATTACCGGCGGCACGCAGGTCGAAGCTCAGGGCCGGGAAATCAACGCCACGCTGACCATGCATGATAACGCGCCGTGGCTGGCGGCGATCCGCTACCTCTACTTTAATCCGGGCACCAAATCAGCAACGGCAGGCAGCAGCCCGGCATCGCCTTTTGGCGGGAATAAAATCAGCTTTAACGGCTGGCCGGACGTGCAGTTACGCTGCGCGGAATGCTGGTTCTGGGGCCAGAAATATGGCCGCATCGACGGTGATTTCACCATCAAAGGTGACACCCTGACGCTGGCAAATGGTCTGGTAGATACCGGCTTTGGCCGCCTGACCGCCGACGGCGAATGGGTCAACGGCGCGGGAAGCGAAAGCACCTCGCTGAAAGGCAAAATTCGCGGTGAAAAAATTGATACCGCGCTCGGATTTTTTGGCGTTGCCACGCCGATTCGCGATTCTTCGTTTAGCCTCGACTACGATCTGCACTGGCGCGATGCGCCCTGGCAGCCGGATGTCGCCTCGCTGAACGGCATACTGCATACCCGGCTGGGGAAAGGGGAATTTACCGACATCAGCACCGGGCACGCCGGGCAGCTGCTGCGGCTGGTGAGCGTGGATGCCCTGCTGCGTAAGCTGCGCTTTGATTTCAGCGACACCTTCAATGAAGGTTTCTGGTTTGATTCCATCCGAGGCTCCGCGTGGATCAAAGACGGCACGCTGCACACCGACGACACGCTGGTGGACGGGCTGGAAGCGGATATCGCGATGAAAGGCTCTGTGAATCTGGTGCGTCGCGAGCTGGACATGGAAGCCGTTGTTGCCCCGGAAATCTCTGCCACCGTCGGCGTCGCGGCGGCGTTTGCAGTTAACCCGATCGTTGGCGCGGCGGTATTTGCCGCCAGCAAAGTGCTGGCTCCGATCTGGAATAAAGTCTCCATCCTGCGCTATCGCATTACCGGTCCGATAGACAAGCCGCTAATCAACGAAGTGCTGCGTCAACCGCGTGAAGGCAAAAAGCAATGATTTGACGACGGCTACGAATTGCCTCACTCTCAGTAGATAAGTTTATTACCGCCCGCCGTATGTGCGGCAACCAAAGAGTAGCAAAATAATGAGTCTGAACCTGGTAACTGAACACCTGCTTTCCGCAAACGGCCTGAATCATCAGGATCTGTTTGCCATTCTCGGCCAGTTGACCGAGCGTCGCCTTGATTATGGCGATGTCTATTTTCAGTCGAGCTACCATGAATCCTGGGTTTTAGAAGACCGCATTATTAAAGATGGCTCGTATAACATCGATCAGGGCGTCGGCGTGCGTGCGGTAAGCGGTGAAAAAACCGGTTTTGCCTATGCCGATCAGATCAGCAAGCTGGCGCTGGAGCAGAGCGCGCAGGCGGCGCGAACCATCGTTAAAGATGCGGGCGACCGCCGGGTACAAACGCTGGGCGCGGTAGAGCATACGGCGTTATACACCAGCATCGACCCGCTCCAGAGCATGAGCCGCGAAGAAAAGCTGGATATCCTGCGCCGGGTAGACAACGTGGCGCGCGCAGCGGACAAGCGCGTGCAGGAAGTGACTGCCAGCCTGACCGGGGTGTACGAACTGATCCTCGTGGCGGCGACGGACGGCACGCTGGCCGCCGACGTGCGTCCGCTGGTGCGTCTGTCAGTCAGCGTCCAGGTTGAAGACGACGGCAAACGCGAGCGCGGTGCCAGCGGCGGCGGCGGTCGCTTCGGCTATGACTACTTCCTCGCTGATGAAGACGGCGAGGTTCGGGCCGATGCGTGGGCGAAAGAAGCGGTGCGCATGGCGCTGGTAAATCTCTCCGCCGTGGCGGCCCCTGCCGGAACATTGCCGGTAGTGCTGGGCGCAGGCTGGCCGGGCGTGCTGCTGCACGAAGCGGTCGGTCACGGTCTGGAAGGCGACTTCAACCGTCGCGGTACCTCCGTTTTCAGCGGTCAGATGGGCGAACTGGTGGCCTCGGAACTGTGTACCGTGGTGGATGACGGCACTATTGCTGACCGTCGCGGTTCAGTCTCTATCGATGACGAAGGCGTGCCGGGCCAGTACAACGTGCTGATCGAAAACGGCGTGCTGAAAGGGTATATGCAGGACAAACTTAACGCGCGTCTGATGGGCGTTGCGCCAACCGGCAACGGTCGCCGTGAATCCTACGCGCATCTGCCGATGCCACGCATGACCAATACCTACATGCTGGCGGGTAAATCCACCCCGCAGGAAATCATCGAATCGGTGGAGTACGGCATCTATGCGCCGAACTTTGGCGGCGGTCAGGTGGACATCACCTCCGGCAAATTTGTCTTCTCGACCTCTGAAGCGTACCTGATCGAAAACGGCAAAGTGACCAAACCTGTGAAAGGCGCGACGCTCATCGGCTCAGGCATTGAAGCCATGCAGCAAATCTCAATGGTCGGTAACGATCTGAAGCTGGATAAAGGCGTTGGCGTTTGCGGTAAAGAAGGCCAGAGCCTGCCGGTTGGCGTCGGCCAGCCTACGCTGAAGGTGGATAACCTGACCGTCGGCGGCACCGCCTGACAGTATGCGATGCGCTGACCGTTGAGCGGTCAGCGCTTCTCTTTCCCCCGCTCGCGCATTTCCTGATACACCCTCGCTACCTTAACGAAATAATCCGTCAGCGCATTCAGGCACACCTGCACCTTCAGCGGCAGCTTATCTTTTTCGGTATACAGTGCGTAAACCGGGCGCGGATCGGACTGATAGCGCGGCAGTAAGATCTCCAGTTCGCCACGGTTGATCTCGTTGATCACCCACATCAGCGGAACGTAGGCGATCCCCGCGCCCGCCACCAGCCAGCGGGTGAGGGTCATCGGATCGTTAGTCACAAACCGCCCCTGCGGGATCAGCCGGGTGGAGATCCCCTCCGGGGCGATCAGTTCAAATTCGTTATCCGGGCGCACGCTGTATTCCAGCCACGAATGACTGGCGAGATCGCCTGGCTTCTCTGGCGTTCCCGCCTGCTGGAGATAGCTTTTTGCCGCGCAGACCACCATCGGCATCGACCCCAGCCGCCGGGAAAAAAGACTTGAATCCGGCAGGGCGCCGACGCGGATCACCACGTCCAGCCCGTCGGCGATCAGATCCGGCGCGGGGATCCCCGTTACCAGATTAACCGTCAGGCCCGGGTACTCTTTCAGCATTTCGGCGGTGAGCGTTGCCAGTACATTTTGTGCCATGGTTGAAGAACAACCAATGCGCAGCGTGCCGATGGGTGTATTGTTGAAGGCATAAAGCTGCTCGTGCACGTCCTGCACCTCGTGCATCATCCGGCGGCAGCCCTGATAGTAAATTTTCCCGGCCTCGGTCAACGCCAGGCTACGGGTGCTGCGGTTCAGCAGCTTCACCTGGAGTTCATCCTCCAGTTTGGCTACCGTCTGGCTGAGCGAAGAAACGCTCATCTGGAGCTGTCTCGCCGCAGCGGTAAAAGAACCATGTTCGACAACTTTGGCAAAAACTGACATGCGTTTCAGACGTTCCATTGTTCACTCTGACTTAAAAGTGATTTAGATCACATAATATAGATCACGGCATAACTGTTACGCTAATATATTGTTAGCCATATAACTAAATACATCGCACTCGCCTGCATTCTCTCTAATCAAGGTCAACATGAGTCTGTTTCCCGTCATCGTGATTTTCGGCTTGTCGTTTCCGCCGATCTTCTTTGAATTGCTGGTGTCGCTGGCCCTCTTCTGGGCGGTGCATCGCGTGCTGGTCCCAACCGGGATCTACGATTTTGTCTGGCATCCTGCACTCTTTAATACCGCGCTGTATTGCTGTCTGTTTTATTTGATCTCGCGTTTGTTCGCCTGAGGTAGCTGTGAAAACACTAACAAGAAAAATTGCCCGTACGGCGATCACGCTGATACTGGTATTGCTGGCTTTTGTCGCGATTTTTCGCGCCTGGGTCTATTACACGGAATCGCCGTGGACGCGCGACGCGCGCTTTAGCGCGGACGTCGTGGCGATTGCCCCGGATGTGTCGGGGCTGATCGAACGGGTTGACGTGCGGGATAATCAGCTGATCAAAAAGGATCAGGTGCTGTTTACCATCGATCAGCCTCGCTATCAGAAAGCGGTGGAGGAAGCCGAAGCCGACGTTGCTTACTATAACGCGCTGGCCAGCGAGAAGCGCCGGGAAGCCGGGCGGCGTAATCAACTGGGCATCCAGGCGATGTCACGCGAAGAGATCGACCAGGCCAATAATGTGCTGCAAACCGTCCTGCATCAACTGGCAAAAGCCGAAGCCACGCGCGATCTGGCGAAGCTGGATCTGGAGCGCACGGTGATCCGCGCGCCTGCCGATGGCTGGGTGACTAACCTGAACGTTTACAGCGGTGAATTTATCACCCGTGGCTCTACCGCCGTGGCGCTGGTGAAGCAAAACTCTTTTTATATTCAGGCTTATATGGAAGAGACCAAGCTGGAAGGCGTGCGTCCGGGCTACCGGGCGGAAATCACCCCGCTGGGCAGCAATAAGGTGCTGAAGGGCACCGTTGACAGTATGGCGGCAGGCGTGACCAACGCCAGCAGCAGTAACGATGCCAATGGGATGGCAACCGTTGATTCCAATCTCGAATGGGTCCGTCTGGCGCAGCGCGTGCCGGTACGCATTCGGCTGGATCAGCAGCAGGCCAACCTGTGGCCCGCCGGGACCACGGCGACGGTGGTGATCACCGGCGCGCGTGACCGTGATATCCAGCAGATGACCTTCTTCCAGAAACTGGCGCTGCGCCTGCGCGAGTTTGGTTAAGCGCGATGGGCATTTTTACCATAGCCGCTCAGCACCTTCGCTTTGCCATCAAACTGGCCTGCGCCATCGTGCTGGCGCTGTTTGTCGGCTTCCACTTTCAGCTTGAGACGCCGCGCTGGGCGGTGCTGACGGCGGCGATTGTCGCGGCAGGCCCGGCCTTTGCTGCCGGTGGCGAGCCCTGGTCCGGGGCGATCCGCTATCGCGGGATGCTGCGCATTATCGGCACGTTTATCGGCTGTATCGCCGCGCTGACCATCATCATCCTGATGATCCGCGCGCCGCTGCTGATGGTGCTGGTGTGCTGCATCTGGGCCGGTTTTTGTACCTGGGTATCCTCGCTGGTGCGCGTCGAAAACTCCTACGCCTGGGGGCTGGCGGGCTATACGGCGCTGATTATCGTCATTACCATTCAGCAGCATCCGCTGCTGACGCCGCAGTTCGCCGTGGAGCGCTGTAGTGAAATCGTTATCGGCATTGTCTGCGCCATCGTTGCAGATCTGCTGTTCTCGCCGAAATCCATCAAGCAGGTGATTGATGCCGAGCTGGATAGCCTGCTGGTGGATCAATACCGCCTGATGCAGCTCTGTATTCGCCATGGTGCCAGTGAAGAGTTGGACAACGCCTGGGGCGCGCTGGTGCGGCGTACCAAAGCGCTGGAGGGCATGCGCAGTAATTTACTGATGGAGTCATCGCGCTGGTCACGCGCAGGGCGTCGGCTGAAGGCGTTGAATACGGTCTCGCTGACGCTCATCACCCAGGCGTGCGAAACCTATATTATTCAGAATACGCGCCCGGAATTAGTCAACGAGACCTGGCGGGAAATTTTCGCCGCGCCGGTGGAGAACGTGCAGGACGTACATCGCCAGCTCAAACGTATTCGGCGATTGCTGGCGTGGACCGGCGAGCGTGATACGCCCGTTACCGTCTATAGCTGGGTCGCAGCCGCCACGCGCTATCTGCTGCTTAAGCGCGGCGTAGCGGGCAATACCAAAATCAGCGCCGTTGAGGAGAGCATCCTTCAGGATCAAACGGACGTCAGGGCGGATTCCGCCGAGCGTCATCACGCAATGATTAACTTCTGGCGCACCACGCTTTCCTGCATTCTCGGCACCCTGTTCTGGCTGTGGACCGGCTGGACGTCCGGCAGCGGGGCGATGGTGATGATCGCGGTGGTCACATCGCTGGCAATGCGGCTGCCCAATCCGCGCATGGTGGCGATCGACTTCCTTTACGGCACGCTGGCCGCCCTGCCGCTGGGCGGGCTGTTCTTCCTGGTGATTATTCCTTCCACCCAGCAAAGTATGCTGCTGCTGTGTATCAGCCTCGCCGTGCTGGCATTTTTTATCGGCATCGAAGTACAGAAGCGGCGGCTGGGGTCACTGGGGGCGCTGGCGAGCACCATCAATGTTATCGTGCTCGACAACCCGATGACCTTCCACTTCAGCCAGTTTCTTGATAGCGCGCTGGGGCAACTGGTCGGCTGTTCGCTGGCGCTGATGGTGATCATGCTGGTGCGCGACAACTCGCGGGCGCAAACCGGTCGGGTGCTGCTGAATCAGTTTGTTTTCGCGGCGGTTTCGGCGATGACCACCAACAGTGCGCGGCGCAAAGAAAATCATCTCCCGGCGCTCTATCAGCAACTTTTCCTGCTGCTGAGTAAATTCCCCGGTGACGTGGCGAAATTCCGCCTTGCGCTGACGCTGATCATCGCGCACCAGCGACTGCGCGATGCGCCGGTGCCGGTCAATGACGATCTCTCCGCGTATCACCGCCAGCTGCGGCGTACCGCTGACCGGGTGATCTCCGCCAGCAACGACGACAAGCGCCGGGCATGTTTCACCGAGCTGCTGGAGGAGCTGGACGTCTATCAGGAGAAACTGCGGTACTGGCAGGCCTCGCCGCAGGTCACTGAACCGGTCTTCCGGCTGGTCGGGATGCTGCATAAATATCAGCACGCGTTAACCACCCGTTAAGTGCCAGAGCCGACGCCGAAAGCGTCGGTTTTTTTATGGCTATACTTAAACGTTATATCCAGGCCAAACGGGAGGGAACATGTCAGCACAGACACTTCAGGATCATGAACTATTTCAGACGGGCTATCTGGTTGATGGCGTCTGGAAAACGCTCGACGCTACCTTTGAGGTGGTCAATCCGGCGACGGGGGACGTGATTACCCGCGTGGCGAAAGCCGGTAAAAAAGAGACCGAAGCGGCCATCGCCGCTGCCAGCAGAGCATTCCCCGGCTGGCGGGCCAAAACCGCTAAAGAGCGCTCGGAAATCCTCTATCGCTGGTATCAACTGATTATCGAAAATAAGTCCTGGCTTGGACAGCTAATGACGACGGAGCAGGGCAAGCCGCTGAAAGAAGCGGAAGGCGAGGTGGAGTACGCCGCCAGCTTTATTCAGTGGTTTGCGGAGCAGGCCAAGCGGGCCAATGGGGAAATTATCCCGCCCGCCAAAGCCGGATCGCGCATTCTGGCGACGCGGGAACCGGTCGGCGTCGTGGCGGCGATCACACCGTGGAATTTCCCGATGGCGATGTTAACCCGCAAACTCGGCCCGGCGCTGGCGGCGGGCTGTACCGGGGTCATTAAGCCCGCTAACAATACGCCGCTGAGCGCTTTTGCGCTGCTTCAACTGGCGAAAAAAGCGGGCGTGCCCGATGGCGTGCTCAATGCGGTTGCCGGGAACACTGCTGAAATCAGCGATGCGATTATGGCCAGCCCTGAGGTGCGTAAAATCACCTTTACCGGCTCGACAGCGGTAGGCAAAACGCTGGTGCGTAATTCCGCCGACACCATGAAAAAAATCTCCATGGAACTGGGCGGCAACGCGCCGTATATCGTTTTTGACGATGCGGATATCGACGCCGCCGTGCAGGGCGCGATCGCCAATAAATTCCGTAACGCCGGGCAGGTTTGCGTCAGCGTTAATCGATTCTACCTGCATGAAAGCATTTATGACCGCTTCGTAAACAAACTCAGCGATGCGGTAAATGACCTGAAGGTCGGCAACGGGCTGGAAGAGGGCGTGGTGGTCGGGCCGCTGATCGAGCCTTCCGCCGTAGATAAAGTGCGCGAGCACATCGACGACGCTGTTACCAAAGGCGCGAAAGTGCTGGCGGGCGGGAAAGCGCACGCGCTGGGCGGTAACTTCTGGCAGCCGACGGTGCTCGGTGACTGTAACGATGGGATGAAGCTGGCGCAGGAGGAAACCTTCGGCCCGGTGGCGGCCTGTTTCCGTTTCACCAGTGAAGATGAAGTGGTCCAGCGCGCCAACCATACGCCTTTCGGCCTGGCCGCTTACTTTTATACCCAGAGCCTGCCGCGGGTCTTCCGCGTCTCTCAGGCACTGGAAAGCGGCATGATTGGCATCAATGAATGCGCCGTCTCGACCGAACTTGCGCCGTTCGGTGGGGTAAAAGAGTCCGGGCTGGGCCGTGAAGGGTCCGTGCTGGGGCTGGAAGAATTTCTGGAAGTGAAAACCCTGCACATCGGGGGATTATAAGCAGCCGGGCGGCAAACGCCGCCCGTCAGGTCTGGATCGGGCAATGAAAACCACTACTTTTGACTTTTCGATGATTAAAAACCAACACGATTTCTTTCGCGAATTCGCTCGCGCCTTTGATCTGCCGGAACAGCAGGTCAGCGATCTGGATTCGTTATGGGACGTGGTGATGGGCGCGCAGCTACCCCTGCCGCTGGAGATCGAGTTTGTGCATCTGTCAGAAGCCAGGCGTCGGCGCTTCGGTGCGCTCATCCTGTTATTTGATGAAGCGGAAGAAGAACTGGAAGGGCAGTTGCGCTTTAACGTGCGGCATTAGACAAAAAAAAGCCCCCGGCGAACGGGGGCAAGAGTCGTCAGACAAGACGACGAGGGTTTACTTGTACAGTTCTGCGGTTGCGTGCCAGTGGTCGCCGGTACGCGCTTCAATGATACGGTAGGCGGATGCGCCTTTTTCATTCGCTTTTTCGTTCAGCATGGCACGCATATCCATTGGTGCGGTGCCAACAGCGCTTACCGAAACGGTGCCCAGCGCTTCGCGATTCAGTGCCTGATCGCTGGAGATAGAATCAGCGGCGAAAGCGCCAAAAGAAACAGCGGAAAGGAGGCCAAGTGCGGCTACAGTGGTTTTGATTTTCATCGTGTTCACCTCATAAGAAATTTTTCATCAGGGTCTTATTTCGTGACCCTCATCACAAAATCAAGTATACACTAATCACGCGAATAATTAATAACAGGCTAACTATCACTCGCGTCAATATGTTTTAACGATGTTATTTTATATAGCCATAAGAAATAAAAAATGAGGTTTTTGTGCGCGCCTTGTCAGGAAAATACAGATAAATCAGACGGATGAATGGATTAAGCTTTTCGTGCTTTTTAGCGTGGAATCATTCGTTTTGTGAATGAGATGCAGCGTGATATCGCACTAAGTGTTAAAGAAAAGGCAGGGGATAATCGCGTTAATGCAGTGGGGGAAAGCCGATCCCTTCAGTTGCCTGAAGGGATCTTGCGCTTAAAGCTCCTGCTCAAAGAGGACGAGGATCGCTTCGTACAGCTCTTTAACCGTAAAATCACGGGCAGGCGTGGTGAAAATGGTATCGTCACCGGCAATCGTGCCGAGGATGCCTTCCGCTTTACCCAGCGAATCCAGCAGGCGGGCAATCAGCTGCGCGGCACCAGGGCTGGTGTGGATCACCACCACGGCGTCGTTATAGTCGATGTCCAGCACCAGGTTTTTCAGCGGGCTGGAAGTGGTTGGCACGCCCAGTTCTGCGGGCAGGCAGTAGACCATTTCCATTTTGGCGTTGCGGGTACGCACCGCGCCAAACTTGGTCAGCATGCGGGAAACTTTGGACTGGTTGATGTTATCGAAGCCCTCTTCCTGCAACGCCTGAACGATCTCTCCCTGAGAACTGAATTTTTCTTCTTTTAGCAGCGCTTTAAACGCTTTGACTAATTCTTCTTGTTTAGTCGAGCTTCGCATAAGTCACCCATATTATGGCGGTAGAAACAACATTATTATGCATACTGGTGAATTTTTATGCAAACGTTATGCCGTGGTAATGGCGGAAATAATGTTATGAAAGGGCGTGATTTTATCAAATTTCATTATGAAGAAACATGTTTCTGTCACGGGAAAGGGATCGGCTTAAAAGTAAATTAATTGTTATCAAAATGATGTTGTTTTGATTAGCCTCCCCGGTGTAATGTAACCGCGTGTTGATACGTTACCTGAAGTGACACTCTCTCATACGCAATACATATTGTGCTTTTTCCAGTCACAATATTGCGCGTGATGACGCATTCCAGATGCATGGCATTTGTATTTGCTGGCGTCGTTAACTACTGTCACTGCAACGGATTTACGGTCAATTTAATTAACCATAATAAGGAGTTTAGGATGAAAGTTGCAGTCCTCGGCGCTGCGGGCGGTATCGGCCAGGCGCTTGCCCTACTACTAAAAACCCAACTGCCTTCAGGTTCAGAACTCTCTCTGTACGACATCGCGCCAGTCACGCCCGGCGTAGCCGTCGATCTTAGCCATATCCCGACTGACGTTAAAATCAAAGGTTTTTCCGGTGAAGACGCCACTCCGGCGCTGGAAGGGGCTGACGTCGTGCTGATCTCCGCAGGCGTAGCGCGTAAGCCGGGAATGGATCGCTCCGATCTGTTCAACGTTAACGCGGGCATCGTGAAAAATCTGGTGCTGCAAATTACCAAAGCCTGCCCGAAAGCCTGCATTGGCATCATCACTAACCCGGTGAACACCACCGTGGCAATTGCGGCTGAAGTGCTGAAAAAAGCGGGCGTCTATGACAAGAACAAACTGTTTGGCGTGACCACGCTGGATATTATCCGCTCCAACACCTTTGTTGCGGAACTGAAAGGCAAAAAGCCGACGGATGTCGAAGTGCCGGTCATTGGCGGTCACTCTGGCGTCACCATTCTGCCGCTGCTGTCGCAGATCCCTGGCGTGAGCTTCTCCAGCCAGGAAGTCGCCGATCTCACCAAACGTATTCAGAATGCGGGTACGGAAGTGGTGGAAGCGAAAGCCGGTGGCGGGTCTGCCACGCTCTCTATGGGCCAGGCGGCGGCACGCTTTGGTCTGTCGCTGGTACGTGCGTTGCAGGGCGAGCAGGGCGTTGTTGAGTGTGCCTATGTTGAAGGCGACGGTCAGCACGCGCGCTTCTTCTCGCAGCCGCTGCTGCTGGGCAAAAACGGCATTGAAGAACGTAAATCTTACGGCACGCTGAGCGCATTTGAGCAGCAGGCGCTGGAAGGTATGCTGGAGACGCTGAAAAAAGATATCCAGCTTGGCGAAGAGTTTGTGAATAAATAAGCATCACTGGCCCGGCGGCACCCTGCCTGCCGGGCCAGTTATCGTGTTACCTGCGTGCTAGTTCCCCGCCGCCGGGTACTCCTGAATAGTGACATCCAGCTTCAGCTTTTTATCCTCACGCATGACTTCCACCGGAATGACCGACCCCGGACGAATCTCCGCCACCTGATCCATCGTCTCCAGCGCGGAAACGGCAGGTTTGTTATTGACCGATACGATCACGTCGTTTACCTGAATGCCCGCGTCTGCCGCCGGGCCGCCCGGTGACACTTCATTGACCACAATCCCCTGAATTTGATCGATGCCGCCACCCTGCGCGTGCAGCGGCGCAATTTCACGTCCGCCAATACCGATATAGCCACGGATCACCCGGCCATCGCGGATCAGCTTATCCATAATTTTGGTCGCCAGCTGGAAGGGAATAGCGAAACCAATGCCTTCCGGCGTCTCGCCATCGTTGCTTTTATCAAAGGACAGCGTGTTGATGCCCATCAGTTCGCCAAGCGAGTTGATCAGCGCGCCGCCGGAGTTGCCGTGATTAATGGAAGCATCGGTTTGCAGGAAGTTTTGCCGCCCGGACGGGTTGAGGCCGATACGCCCGGTAGCGCTGATAATCCCCTGAGTGATGGTCTGACCGAGGTTATACGGGTTGCCAATCGCCAGTACGACGTCGCCAATATGCGGGATGCGCTTGCGGTTAATCGGAATGACCGGCAGGCCGCCGGTGGCGGTGATTTTGAGTACCGCCAGATCGGTCAGACTGTCCGAACCGACCAGCAACGCTTCAAAAACGCGCCCGTCCTGGAGCGCCACGATAATCTGGTCCGCATCATTAATGACGTGTTTGTTGGTCACGATATAACCGCGTTCATCCATAATCACCCCGGAGCCGAGCGTGCGGATTTCAAGCTGATTATGGCTGGAACTGTTCAGCCCACGGTTATAGACGTTGACTACCGCAGGCGCAGCGCGGCGCACCGCCTGATTGTAGCTGACCGGTGATTCATCGGTGCTGTCATAGCGCGGCGTGGTCGGGTTATTCCACTGGCGTAATGAGGGCATGACCGCCAGTAAAAGGCCGCCGACAATTAAGCCAATAGCTATTGAACGTAAAAGCTTCGCGAGCATGATGCTGATATCATTGATAAGTAGGCCGCCGCAGCATACCACGACTTATCCGGACATCACACGCGGGCGATGTCCGGAATCATCGACAATTAGCGCACGAGCAGATAGATGCTCTCATTACCGCGCACAATATTAAGCGCAATGATGGACGGTTTGGCTTCCAGCGCCTTACGCATCTCGGCAATAGAATGAATGCGCGTGCGGTTGATGCCGGTGATCACATCGCCTTTATGCAACCCGGCCTGGGCGGCAGCGCTGTCTTTCTCGACTTCATCCACGGCGATGCCTTTGGTGCCGTCTTTCAACTGGCCGTCGCTCAGTTTCGCGCCCTGTAGTGCGGGTGCGATCATATCCGCGCTGGCCGAAGAGGAGCTACTCTTATCCAGCGTCACTTCCACTTCCTGCGGTTTGCCATCGCGCAGCAGGCCAAGTTTCACTTTGCTGCCCGGTTCGGTGGTGGCGATACGCGAGCGCAGTTCAGCAAAGCTGTTGAGCGGTTTCCCGTTCAGGCTGACAATCACATCACCGGACTTGATCCCCGCCTTCGCCGAGCCGGAATTGCGCAGCACTTCGCTGACGAACGCGCCGCGCGTCACGTTCAGGTTAAAGGCTTTGGCGATATCAGAGTTCATCTCCATGCCTTTAATCCCCAACAGACCACGTTTGATCTCGCCGAACTGAATCAGCTGCTGCGAGAGCGTGCGTGCCATATTGCTGGGGATGGCGAAACCGATACCCACGCTGCCGCCGCCCGGCGCGAGAATGGCGGTGTTAATGCCGATCAGCTCACCGTTGAGGTTCAGCAGCGCGCCGCCGGAGTTACCCCGGTTAATGGACGCATCGGTCTGAATAAAGTTTTCCAGCCCTTCGAGATTCAGGCCGCTGCGCCCCAGCGCAGAAACGATGCCGGAAGTTGCCGTTTGCCCAAGCCCGAACGGATTGCCGACCGCGACGGCAAAATCGCCAACGCGAATTTTATCGGAATCAGCAATGGCGATTTGCGTCAGGTTGGTGGCGTTTTGCAGTTGCAGCAGGGCGATATCGCTTTGATCGTCGCTGCCGATCAGTTTGGCGTCAAACTCGCGACCATCATTAAGCTGCACGCTAATCTTCTGCGCCTGATTAATCACATGATTGTTGGTGAGCACATAGCCTTTTGCCGCATCGATAATCACGCCGGACCCCAGCCCTTCAAACGGCTGCGCCTGTTGATCGGGGGCGATATCGCCGAAGAACTTCTTCAACTCTTCAGGCACTTTCGCGCCCTGCTGCACCGCAGTGCCTTCTACCTGCACGCTCACCACCGCAGGCAGGACTTTTTCCAGCATGGGCGCGAGGCTTGGAATGGCTGCCTGACCCGGAACCTGTGACGGCAGCGCCGCCGCAGCCGTAAACGGTGCCGAGAGAGATAACCCGACACTCAACGCTAACGCACTTAACAGCAGTTTTTGTTTATTCATCGATGCTGGCTCTCATATCCTGGAGTGAAAAAAGATCTTCGCAAAACAGAGTGATGTTATTGAAAATTGGATCGGGTCACAATGCGATAATGATTAAATAATAGCTGGATTAAGCGAAGATGAGGCGGGCGCAGCGCGTGCGCCCGAAAACAGAGAAAAAGAAGATTAATCGCGTTTTACGCCGTTACGCAGCAGGCCGGATGCGCCTTCTGAATAGTCGCGCGGCATCTGTACCGGCGCCTGATCGTTATTCGCTTCAGATTCTGCCAGACGGTTGCGGAACGGATTATTCTCGGCGGACATTTCCGGCAGCAGGCTGCTGGAACTCTTCGCCATATGCTGATAAAGCTGGCGATAATCATGCGCCATGTTATCCAGCAGCTCGGCGCTGTGAGCAAAGTGGCTGACCAGCTCTTCGCGGTACTCTTCCAGCTCTGCTTTATTCTTTTCAAGTTCGTACTGCAAAGCCTGTTGTTGGCGTAATTTCCGATTACCAAAACGCATGGCAACGGCACCGATGATGATGCCGACAACTAAACCAATTAGCGCATATTCCCAGGTCATGTACCTCTCCCGTTGTTTTGTGATTCCGTAGGGTGTTAGCGGCGAGGCTCCTTGCCCGTGCCCGATTATGCCACTATAACCGCTAATTCCTCATAAGTGGAATCCCGGCCGCACATCGCGTAGTGTAGAACGGCCTTTTTTTCGCCAACCGTGAACAGTGGCACACCGATTTCAAGGAATAATAATAAGCCATGCAAAGCACTTCTCCCACATCGCGTTATCAGCAGGCTCTCCGCGAGGGCACGCACCAGCCGGACGACGTACAGCGTGAGGCGGTCAGCCGACTGGATATCATTTATCAGCAACTCATCGCTCAGCCTGCGCCCGCAACCCGGAGCGGTGGAATTTTCTCAAAAATCGGCAAACTGCTCGGTAAGCCGGAAACCGTAGTCAATTCCCCGGCGCGCGGCCTTTATATGTGGGGCGGCGTGGGGCGCGGCAAAACCTGGCTGATGGATCTCTTCTACCAAAGCCTGCCGGGCGCGCGTAAGCAGCGTCTGCATTTTCACCGCTTTATGCTGCGGGTGCATGAAGAGCTGACGGCGCTTCAGGGCGAAAGCGATCCGCTGGAGATTGTCGCCGACCGCTTTAAAGCCGAAACCGACGTGCTGTGCTTTGATGAATTTTTTGTGTCGGATATTACCGATGCAATGCTGCTCGGCGGGTTAATGAAAGCGCTGTTTGCGCGCGGCATTACCCTGGTCGCTACCTCTAACATTCCACCGGACGATCTGTACCGTAACGGATTACAGCGCACGCGCTTTTTGCCTGCCATTGAGGCGATTAAAGAACACTGCGACATTATGAACGTGGATGCGGGCATTGATTATCGTCTGCGCACGCTCACCCAGGCGCACCTGTGGCTGTCGCCGCTTAATGCTGAAACCCGTGCGCAGATGGACCAACTCTGGCTGGCGCTGGCGGGTGCGAAACGCATTCACGCCCCCGAACTGGAAATCAACCATCGTCCGTTCCCGACGCTGGGTGTGGAGAACCAGACCCTGGCGGTTTCCTTTACGACGTTATGCGTGGACGCGCGTAGTCAGCATGACTACATCGCCCTCTCAAGGCTATTCCACACGGTGCTGCTGTTTGATGTGCCGGTGATGACCCCGCTGAAGGAAAACGAAGCACGGCGTTTTATCGCGCTGGTGGATGAGTTCTACGAACGCCATGTCAAGCTGGTGGTCAGCGCCGAACGTCCGCTGGAGGAAATTTACCAGGGCACCGGGCTACAGTTCGAGTTCCGCCGCTGCCTGTCGCGGTTGCAGGAGATGCAGAGCGAAGAGTACCTGCGGCTGGAACATATGCCGTGAATTCGCGTGGCAAATCACAAAAAGGGGTCGATCTTTGACCCTGACTTCTCTATAATCCTGCGACCCCACGTTACAACGAAGTTTTTTTCCCAAAACTTTGTGTGCCGGTTTAAACATATCCGAGGGGGTAGGTTTACTGGACAATGTCGTGTGAGCCTCATGTGTTTTGAAGCGTTTGGGTGTTCACCAACGTGTAACTAATTTATTTGGGTAAGCTTTTAATGAAAACTTTTACAGCTAAACCAGAAACCGTAAAACGCGACTGGTATGTTGTTGACGCGACCGGTAAAACTCTGGGCCGTCTGGCTTCCGAACTGGCGCTTCGTCTGCGCGGTAAGCACAAAGCGGAATACACTCCGCACGTTGATACCGGTGATTACATCATCGTTCTGAACGCTGATAAAGTTGCTGTAACCGGCAACAAGCGTACTGACAAAGTGTACTATCACCACACTGGCTTCATCGGTGGTATCAAACAAGCGACCTTTGAAGAGATGATTGCTCGCCGTCCTGAGCGTGTGATTGAGATCGCGGTTAAAGGCATGTTGCCAAAAGGCCCACTGGGTCGTGCTATGTTCCGTAAACTGAAAGTTTACGCAGGTAACGAGCACAACCACGCGGCACAGCAACCGCAAGTTCTTGACATCTAATCGGGATTATAGGCAATGGCTGAAAATCAATACTACGGCACTGGTCGCCGCAAAAGCTCCGCAGCTCGCGTGTTCATCAAACCGGGCAACGGCAAAATCGTTATCAACCAACGTTCTCTGGAACAGTACTTCGGTCGTGAAACTGCCCGCATGGTAGTTCGTCAGCCGCTGGAACTGGTCGACATGGTTGAGAAACTGGATCTGTACATCACCGTTAAAGGTGGTGGTATCTCTGGTCAGGCTGGTGCGATCCGTCACGGTATCACCCGCGCTCTGATGGAGTACGACGAGTCCCTGCGTGGCGAACTGCGTAAAGCAGGCTTCGTTACCCGTGATGCTCGTCAGGTTGAACGTAAGAAAGTCGGCCTGCGTAAAGCACGTCGTCGTCCGCAGTTCTCCAAACGTTAATTGGTTTCTGCTCCGGCAGAATACAATTTGCGAAAAAACCCGCTCCGGCGGGTTTTTTTATGGATAAATATTAATTTTATCCACAGTAAACGCCGCTTTGCCCCCGCTTTTTCCGCATTTCCGGAATCCCCTCACCACAAACCTCGCAAAATCTGGTAAACTATCATCCAATTTTCTGCCCAAATACCGGGGATTGTTCATTTTTTGTTTACTTACTGAACAGGAATGTCGTTCAACGGAAATGAGGCGTAAACATCTGGCTGGCCACGGTGTGGCTGGCAGCAGTAAAAATTCTGAATATACCTGGAGGTTGCCATGGCTGTCGCTGCCAACAAACGTTCGGTAATGACGCTGTTTTCTGGTCCTACTGACATCTATAGCCATCAGGTCCGCATTGTGCTGGCTGAAAAGGGTGTTAGCTTTGAAATAGAGCATGTGGAGAAGGATAACCCGCCTCAGGATCTGATTGACCTCAACCCGAATCAGAGCGTGCCGACGCTGGTAGATCGTGAGCTGACCCTGTGGGAATCCCGCATCATCATGGAATATCTTGATGAGCGTTTTCCGCACCCGCCACTGATGCCGGTTTATCCGGTTGCACGTGGTGAAAGCCGTCTTTACATGCAGCGCATTGAAAAAGACTGGTACACGCTGATGAACGTGATCATGAGCGGTTCATCTTCCGAGGCTGATGCCGCGCGTAAACAGCTGCGCGAAGAATTGCAGGCCATTGCGCCGGTATTTGGTCAGAAACCTTACTTCCTGAGCGATGAGTTCAGCCTGGTAGACTGCTACCTGGCACCGCTGCTGTGGCGTCTGCCGCTGTTAGGCATTGAGTTCAGCGGCGCAGGTGCCAAAGAGCTGAAAGGTTACATGACTCGCGTTTTCGAGCGTGATTCCTTCCTCGCTTCTTTAACTGAAGCCGAGCGTGAAATTCGTCTTGGCCGGGGCTAATTCGCATGGATTTGTCACAACTAACCCCACGCCGTCCGTATCTGCTGCGCGCATTCTATGAATGGCTGCTGGACAACCAGCTCACGCCGCACCTGGTTGTGGATGTGACGTTGCCCGGCGTGCATGTTCCGATGGAATACGCGCGCGATGGACAGATCGTGTTAAACATCGCACCGCGTGCGGTGGGTAATCTGGAGCTGGCCAACGACGAAGTGCGTTTCAACGCGCGCTTTGGCGGTGTCCCTCGCCAGGTTTCCGTCCCGCTGGCGGCCGTGCTGGCCGTTTATGCCCGTGAAAACGGCGCAGGCACCATGTTTGAGCCTGAAGCCGCTTACGATGAAGACGTTGCCAGCCTGAACGATGACATCGGTACGGATACAGAAAACGAGACGGTGATGTCGGTGATCGACGGTGACAAGCCCGATCACCAGGACGACAACAATCCCGATGACGATCCGCCGCCGCCGCGTGGTGGGCGTCCCGCACTCCGCGTAGTGAAATAATATAGCCTCACGACTTCTCTCTCTTTACGGGAGAGAAGTTCATCCAGCCTTTGTTTACCGTCCCTTTCCCACGCAGAATTTCGCCGATCTTACCGGTCACGTTGTGATGTCTTCAGCCGCTACGTATACAACAGCTGTACGCCAGCAGGCGTGAGGGAATCATACAGGTATTTTCATCATCAGGACAGGCGCGGTGCTTTCCCGCAGAGGCAGAGTTTCCGGCTCCCTGAGGGCAGGGAGCCGGATAGGGCGTTTTTAATCAGACTTCCATAAAGTTCAAAATGCCGTCCGCTGCTTTACGGCCTTCGGCAATCGCCGTCACCACCAGATCCGAACCGCGCACGATGTCACCACCGGCGAAGATTTTCGGGTTGCTGGTCTGGAAAGCGTTATCGCTGCCTTCCGGGGCAATAATGCGGCCCTGTGAATCCAGCTCAACGCTGTGTTGCGCCAGCCATTCCATGCTGTGCGGGCGGAAACCAAACGCCATGACCACGGCATCAGCGGGAACGACATGTTCAGAGCCTGCAACGATCTCCGCGCGACGGCGGCCTTTGGCGTCCGGTGCGCCCATTTCGGTACGCGCCATTTTTACGCCGCAGACTTTACCGTTGGCATTCACTTCCACACCCAGCGGCTGGACGTTGAACTGAAACTCTACGCCTTCTTCACGCGCATTTTTCACTTCGCGGCGGGAGCCGGGCATGTTCTCTTCGTCGCGGCGGTAGGCACAGGTGACGTGCGTTGCGCCCTGGCGAATCGAGGTGCGCACGCAGTCCATCGCGGTATCGCCACCGCCGAGCACCACCACGCGTTTACCTTCCATGCTGACATACGGCGCGTCGGGCGTGTCGCCAAAGCCCATAATCTGCTTCGTGTTGGCAATGAGGAACGGCAGGGCGTCAAACACGCCGTCAGCGTCTTCATTTTCCAGCCCGCCACGCATTGACTGATAGGTCCCGACGCCGAGGAACACCGCGTCGTAGTCCTGCAACAGCGCATCAAGCTGCACGTCGCGGCCTACTTCGGTGTTCAGCTGAAACTCGATACCCATGCCGGTGAAAATCTCCCGGCGGCGGGTCATCACCTCTTTTTCCAGCTTGAAGGCCGGAATGCCGAAGGTCAGCAGGCCGCCGATTTCCGGGTGACGGTCGAACACCACCGCCTTCACGCCGTTGCGGGTCAGCACGTCGGCACATGCCAGCCCGGCAGGGCCAGCGCCGATAATGGCGACTTTTTTCCCGGTTTGCTTCACGCCGGTGAGGTCAGGACGCCAGCCCATCTCAAAGGCTTTATCGTTGATATAGCGCTCGATATTACCGATAGTCACCGCGCCGAACTCGTCGTTCAGCGTGCATGACCCTTCGCACAGGCGATCCTGCGGGCAGACGCGCCCGCACACTTCCGGCAGGGTGTTAGTCTGATGCGACAGTTCTGCCGCTTCAAAAATACGCCCCTCGTTCGCCAGCTTCAGCCAGTTCGGGATGTAGTTATGGACCGGACATTTCCACTCGCAGTACGGATTGCCACAGGAGAGACAGCGGTCCGCCTGCGCTTTCGCCTGGCCTTCAGAAAACGGTTCGTAGATTTCTACAAACTCGATTTTGCGGATCTTCAGCGCCTTTTTCGGCGGATCCACGCGCTGTAAGTCGATAAATTGGTATACGTTCTGACTCATGCTTTTACCCCTTACTGCGCCTGCACGCGCAGCTCTGCTGCGCTACGACTACGGTGACCCAACAGCGCTTTCACATCGCTGGACTTCGGTTTGACCAGCGCGAATTTGGTCGAGAAGGTTGACCAGTGGGCGAGGATCTCTTCGCCACGCTGCGATCCGGTATGCTGTACATGCTCGGTGATCAAGCCGCGCAGGTGTTCCTCGTGGATGGCGAGGTCATCCACGCTCAGCACTTCCACCAGTTCCGGGTTCACGCGTTTACGGAATTCGCCGTCTTCATCCAGCACGTAGGCGAAACCGCCGGTCATCCCTGCGCCGAAGTTGACGCCGGTTTTGCCGAGAATACAGACGATGCCGCCGGTCATATATTCACAGCCGTTGTCGCCGATACCTTCCACCACGGTAATCGCCCCGGAGTTACGCACCCCGAAACGCTCGCCCGCGCGGCCTGCAGCATACAAACGACCGCCGGTTGCGCCATAAAGGCAGGTGTTGCCGATGATGCTCGCTTCATGGCTGCGGAAGGAGGAACCGACCGGCGGACGTACCGCCAGCAAGCCGCCCGCCATGCCTTTACCCACGTAATCGTTGGCATCGCCGGTCAGATACAGTTCCACGCCGCCCGCATTCCACACGCCAAAACTCTGGCCCGCGGTGCCGCTGAAGTACGCTTTAATCGGGTCTGACGCCAGCCCCTGATCGCCGTGGGTGCGAGCAATATAGCCCGACAGCGACGCGCCCACTGAACGGTCGGTGTTGCGGATGTCAAACCAGAACGTTTTGCTCTGGCGCGCATCGACAAAGGGTTTGGCATTCATCAGTAGCTGCGCGTTCAGCACGCCGTTATCAAACGGCGGATTGTGCTCGGTGCAGTGCAGCGCCTTGCCCGGATGCGGTTCCGCTGTCTCCAGCAGTTTGCGCAAATCCAGCTTCTGCTGTTTGGCGGTAAAGCCTTCCAGCTCTTTGAGCAGATCGGTACGGCCAATCAGATCCACCAGGCGTTTTACGCCAAGCTGTGCCATCAGCTCGCGGGTTTCGCGGGCGATAAATTCAAAGTAATTGGTCACTTTGAACGGCAGGCCGTGATAGTGGTTCTTACGCAGCTTCTCATCCTGGGTTGCCACGCCGGTGGCGCAGTTGTTCAGGTGGCAGATACGCAGATATTTACAGCCCAGCGCCACCATCGGGCCGGTGCCGAAGCCGAAGCTTTCCGCGCCGAGGATCGCTGCTTTAATAATGTCCTGCCCGGTTTTCAGGCCGCCGTCGACCTGCAAACGGATCTTATGGCGCAGGCCGTTCGCCACCAGCGCCTGCTGGGTTTCCACCAGCCCAAGCTCCCACGGGCAGCCTGCGTATTTCACCGATGACAGCGGGCTTGCCCCCGTGCCGCCGTCGTAGCCCGCAATGGTAATCAAATCCGCATAGGCTTTCGCCACGCCGGTCGCGATGGTGCCAACGCCCGGCTCGGAAACCAGCTTCACGGAGATCATCGCCTGCGGATTGACCTGCTTAAGGTCGAAAATCAGCTGCGCTAAGTCTTCGATAGAGTAAATATCATGATGCGGCGGCGGGGAGATCAGCGTCACGCCCGGCACCGAGTAGCGCAGTTTCGCGATATACGGTGTGACTTTATCGCCCGGTAGCTGACCACCTTCACCCGGCTTCGCGCCCTGAGCAACTTTAATCTGGATCACGTCAGCGTTAACGAGGTAAGCAGGGGTGACGCCGAAGCGACCGGAAGCCACCTGCTTAATGCGCGACACTTTATTGGTGCCGTAGCGCGCCGGATCTTCACCGCCTTCGCCAGAGTTAGAGTTACCGCCGAGGCTGTTCATCGCTTCGGCCAGCGCTTCGTGCGCTTCCGGGCTAAGTGCGCCGATTGACATCGCAGCGGTATCAAAACGCTTAAACAGATCGGTAGCGGGTTCCACATCGTCAAGGCTGACCGCCTCGCCGTTCGGGGCAATCGCCAGCAGATCGCGCAGCGTCGCCGCCGGGCGCTGGTTCACCAGCTCGGCGTATTGCTGATAGTCGCTGTACTCGCCGCTCTGTACCGCTTGTTGCAGGGTGCGCACCACATCCGGGTTATAAGCATGATATTCGCCGCCGTGAACGTATTTCAGCAGCCCGCCCTGATCCAGCGGTTTACGCGCCAGCCACGCACGCTTCGACAGATTCAGCAGGTCCTGCTGGAAGTCTGCAAAGCCCGCGCCACCGATGCGGCTCACCGCGCCCTGGAAGCACAGCCCGGAAACGTCGTCATGCAGCCCCACGGCTTCAAACAGTTTCGAGCAGCGATAGGACGCGATGGTTGAGATGCCCATTTTGGACATGATCTTATACAGACCTTTGTTGATGCCGTTACGGTAGTTCAGCATCACGGTACGGTAGGCTTTCTCAATCGCTTTACTGTCAACCAGCTTCGCCAGCGTTTCATAGGCGAGGTATGGGTAAATTGCCGTCGCGCCGAAGCCCAGCAGCACCGCAAAGTGGTGCGGATCGCGCACGCTGGCGGTTTCTACAATAATGTTGGCGTCGCAGCGCAGGCTTTTATCGACCAGACGGGTCTGGATCGCGCCGACGGCCATCGGAGCCGGAACCGGCAGGCGGTTTTTGGCAATATTGCGATCCGAAAGTACCAGCAGCACCGTGCCGTCGCGCACCATCTGCTCGGCTTTATCGCACAGCGCTTTCACCGTGGTTTCGAGATCGGTTTCGGTGACGTCAAAGGTGATATCCAGCACGTCCGCGCGGTAGTGGTGCTCGGTCATGGTGGTCAACTGATTAAAATCAGACCACAGCAGGATCGGCGATTTAAAGCTCAGACGGTGCGCCTGGCCTTCCGCCTCGCAGAAGACGTTCATTTCGCGGCCAATGCTGGTGGAGAGCGACATCACGTGCGCTTCACGCAGCGGATCGATCGGCGGGTTAGTCACCTGGGCGAACTGCTGGCGGAAGTAGTCATAAATAATGCGCGGCTGGCTGGAGAGCACGGCGAACGGGGTATCGTCACCCATTGAACCGACCGCTTCCTGGCCGTTTTCACCCAGCACGCGGATCACTGAATCCAGCTCTTCGGCACTGTAGTTAAACTGTTTCTGATAGCTGGCGAGCAGATCGTCGTCCATCTCGCGTTGCCCGACTTGGTCATCCGCCAGCTCTTCAAACGGCACCAGGCGGCGCACGTTTTTCTCCATCCATTCTTTATACGGATGGCGGCTTTTCAGCTCTTCATCGGTTTCGGCAGAGTGCAGAATGCGCCCGCCACGGGTATCGATCACCATCAGCTCGCCCGGTCCGACGCGGCCTTTTTCTACGACTTCATCCGGCTGGTAATCCCAGATACCGACTTCAGACGCACAGGTGATCAGCTTATCTTTGGTGATCACATAACGGGCCGGACGCAGGCCGTTACGGTCGAGGTTACAGGCAGCGAAACGCCCGTCAGACATGACAATGCCCGCCGGACCGTCCCACGGCTCCATGTGCATCGAGTTAAAGTCGAAGAACGCGCGCAGTTCCGGGTCCATATCCGGGTTATTCTGCCAGGCCGGGGGAACGAGCAGACGCATGGCGCGCACGATATCCATCCCGCCTGCCAGCAGCAGTTCCAGCATGTTATCCATTGAACTGGAGTCAGAGCCGGTTTCGTTAACGAACGGTGCGGCGTCGTGCAGATCCGGGATCAGCGGCGTTTTAAATTTATAGGTACGTGCGCGCGCCCACTGGCGGTTGCCGGTAATGGTATTGATTTCGCCGTTGTGCGCCAGATAGCGGAACGGCTGTGCCAGCGGCCAGCGCGGCACGGTGTTGGTGGAGAAACGCTGGTGGAACAGGCAGATGGCCGATTCCAGACGCAGGTCCGCGAGATCCAGATAAAAGCGCGGCAGATCTGCGGGCATACACAGACCTTTATAGATGTTCACCAGGTTAGAAAGGCTACAGACGTAGAACTCTTTATCTTCCTGGAGACGTTTTTCAATGCGGCGGCGGGCGATGAACAGACGGCGTTCCATATCACGCGGACGCCAGCCCGCAGGCGCGTTGACAAAAATCTGTTCGATACGCGGCAGGGAGGAGAGGGCGATTTCACCAAGCACGCCTTCGTTGGTTGGCACTTCGCGCCAGCCCACAATCGACAGCGTCTCGCGCTGAAGCTCTTCTTCAACAATATGCCGCGCCGCTTTCGCCCGTTCGGGATCTTTATTCAGGAACAGCATCCCGACGGCGTAATTTTTGGCTAAACGCCAGCCGCGCTCTTCGGCAACGATGCGGAAAAAACGGTCAGGTTTTTGCAGCAGCAGGCCGCAACCATCGCCGGTTTTACCGTCGGCAAGAATTGCGCCACGGTGCTGCATCCGGGCCAGCGCGTGTATAGCAGTACGCACTACCTTGTGGCTAGGTTCGCCTTCTATGTGGGCGATCAGGCCGAAACCACAGTTATCCTTCTCAAGGGATCTATCGTACAACATATTAGTGAACCTCCCCAGGCTCTACGGGAGACCCTCCTGACCGCTGCGCACGGGCACAGAAAGAGCATGGCGACGGGGCGTGACCTGCCTCGCATTCGCCCTCTTTAATCCATTCGCATTGGAAAATACGTTCAGAGGGAATCTCAATTACTGCATAAATATGATGAGCCGACGGCCCACCCAGAAAGCTTCCAGCGGATTTCCAACTTATCGGGAATCGCTACACAGGTCAAATGACATTCTTATTTATGCAAAAATGTGCTAAACAGCGCTTAACTTACTGATAATAATATTTATTTAACGTTAAGTCCTGCGCTTAAGCGGCAACGGAGGGCACTAAAGAGTGTGATCTGTCTCACTATAAGATAACCACGTTGCGCCCGTAGTTCTCTTATGTTTTTCAATCTTTCAGCATTTAATGCTGCTGATTGCTTTTCAGTTGCACGATGTGACTGTTTTTGATCTGCGCTCGCAAAAATGAAATATTTTTGCCGGATATAAGTAAAAGTCATTACCTGAAGTGTGCATGAAACAGCGGTTATTTCGATTAATTATTCAATAGCTGTAGGCTGTCCCCGGCGATTGATCCAGGTCATCGCCGACGGGAGCTAAAAGTGGCAGGCTTGGCCCCATTCATTAGGGCGGTCTATCAGATTATGCAGTTACAAAAATTAGTCAATATGTTTGGTGGCGATCTTACCCGCCGTTACGGACAAAAAGTTCATAAGCTAACCCTTCACGGCGGGTTTAGCTGCCCGAATCGCGATGGCACCATCGGGCGCGGCGGATGCACTTTCTGTAACGTCGCCTCTTTTGCCGATGAAGCGCAGCAGTATCATTCCATCGCCGAGCAGCTCGCACACCAGGCGACGCTGGTTAACCGTGCTAAACGCTACCTCGCCTATTTTCAGGCGTACACCAGCACGTTTGCCGAAGTGCAGGTGCTGCGCTCGATGTATCAGCAGGCGGTTAGCCAGGCTAGTATTGTCGGGCTGTGCGTTGGCACCCGCCCGGACTGCGTGCCGGAAGCGGTACTCGATCTGCTTAGCGAATATAACGATCAGGGCTACGAAATCTGGCTGGAGCTGGGACTGCAAAGCGCGCAGGATAAAACCCTGCATCGTATCAATCGCGGCCATAATTTCGCCTGCTATCAACACACCACCCGGCTGGCGCGCGAACGCGGGCTGAACGTCTGCGCGCATCTGATCGTGGGCCTGCCGGGAGAAGGGCAGAGCGAATGCCTGCAAACGCTGGAGCGAGTGGTAGAAACGGGTGTGGACGGCATCAAGCTGCACCCGCTGCACATCGTCAAAGGCAGCATTATGGCGAAGGCGTGGCAGGCGGGGCGGTTAAACGGCATCGGGCTGGAAGAGTATACCGTCACGGCAGGAGAGATGATCCGTCACACGCCGCCGGAGGTGATTTTCCACCGCATTTCCGCCAGCGCCCGTCGTCCGACGCTGCTGGCACCGCTGTGGTGCGAAAATCGCTGGACCGGGATGGTCGAGCTGGATAAGTACCTTAACGTCCACGGCGTGCAGGGTTCCGCACTGGGAAGGCCGTGGAGCGGACAATAAAAAGCCCGGCGCGATGGCCGGGCCTGACAGCGTGATAAAACTTACTTCTTCGCGCGCTCAAAAGAGGCCACGATTTCAGCTTTCGCCGCTTCGGCGTTATCCCAGCCGTCAACCTTAACCCATTTGCCTTTTTCGAGATCTTTATAGTGCTCGAAGAAGTGGGTGATCTGCGCTTTCAGCAGTTCCGGCAGGTCGTTCACATCTTTAATGTGATCGTATTCTTTGCTCAGCTTGGTATGCGGAACGGCAACCAGCTTGGCATCTTCACCGGATTCGTCGGTCATTTTCAGCACGCCAACCGGACGGCAGCGGATCACAGAGCCTGGCTCCAGCGGATACGGCGTCGGGACCAGTACGTCAACCGGGTCGCCATCCAGAGACAGAGTGTGGTTGATGTAACCGTAGTTGCACGGATAGAACATCGCAGTGGACATGAAACGGTCAACGAACAGCGCGCCGCTCTCTTTATCGACTTCGTATTTGATCGGATCCGCGTTCGCCGGGATCTCAATAACAACGTAGATATCTTCTGGCAGATCTTTACCAGCAGGGACGTTGAGTAAGCTCATGTCTGTTTCCTTTAAAATGTATGGCAAACAATGCCCGGTATTATAGCCAACTGGCGAGGAATGTCTTGAGCTGTTTTCGCCGGAGCCATTTTTTAAGATGACTCTTTGACGCGCCTTTCATGACAGGAAAATCCATAAAGTCAGCCACTTACTGAATAAATAAGTGTAACCGTTTACATTGCACGCTTCCGGCGTCAATAACTGGCTGAAATTTATTCGTTTTTAAACTTGTCGGTTTCTCCCGCTACGCACCGCCGCGCCAGCCCTCATTCCAAAAGCCTTTGTTAACAGGCTGTTCTTTTTTCTGAAGTGTGATGTAACTCATTTTGTTACATCCTCGTTTGTCTATAGTTCAAGCGCAGGTGACTTTTCTCTAACAATAACCCTACGAGGACGCTCTTATGTGGAAGCGCTTACTTTTAGTCACAGCAGTTTCGGCAGCCATGTCGTCTATGGCAATGGCCGCTCCCCTCACCGTCGGTTTTTCCCAGGTCGGTTCTGAATCCGGCTGGCGCGCGGCAGAAACCAGCGTTGCGAAAAGCGAGGCTCAGAAACGCGGCATCACGTTGAAGATTGCCGATGGTCAGCAAAAGCAGGAAAACCAGATTAAAGCGGTCCGTTCATTCATTGCCCAGGGCGTTGACGCGATCTTCATCGCGCCGGTGGTGGCGACAGGCTGGGAACCGGTATTAAAAGAGGCGAAAGACGCAGAGATCCCGGTGATCCTTCTTGACCGCTCGATTGATGTCAAAGACAAGTCGCTCTACATGACCACCGTCACCGCAGACAACGTGCTGGAAGGCCGACTGATTGGCGACTGGCTGGTGAAAACCGTTGATGGCAAGCCGTGTAACGTCGTCGAGTTGCAGGGCACCGTTGGGGCCAGCGTCGCGATTGACCGTAAAAAAGGCTTCGCTGAGGCGATTTCTAAAGCCTCGAACATCAAGATTATCCGCTCCCAGTCCGGCGACTTCACCCGTAGTAAAGGTAAAGAGGTGATGGAGAGCTTTATCAAGGCCGAGAACAACGGCAAAAACATCTGCATGGTTTACGCCCATAACGACGATATGGCGATTGGCGCGATTCAGGCTATTAAAGAAGCGGGCCTGAAGCCGGGTAAAGATATCCTCACCGGGTCGATTGACGGCGTGCCGGATATCTACAAAGCGATGATCGACGGTGAAGCCAATGCCAGCGTTGAACTGACGCCAAATATGGCGGGTCCGGCGTTTGATGCGCTGGAGAAATTCAAAAAAGACGGTACGCAGCCTGAGAAGCTGACCATTACTAAATCCACGCTGTACCTGCCGGATACGGCGAAAGAAGAGTTAGAGAAGAAGAAAAATATGGGGTACTGATGGAGGAATCGCCCTCACCCCGGCCCTCTCCCGCAGGGAGAGGGAGAAAACCGGCGCCGGACGCCATCACGACCCGGACAGTAACCTCTCCCCTGAGGGAGAGGGGGAGAGTATGAGCTACGGAATCGCCCTCACCCCGGCCCTCTCCCGCAGCGAGAGGGAGAAAACCGGCGCCGGACCCATTACGACCCCGGACAGTTCCCTCTCCCCTGAGGGAGAGGGTTAGGGAGAGGGGAAGAGTATGAGCTACGGAATCACCCTCACCCCGGCCCTCTCCCGCCGGGAGAGGGAGAAAACCGGCGCCGGACGCCATCACGACCCCGGACAGTTCCCTCTCCCCTGAGGGAGAGGGTTAGGGAGAGGGGGAGAGTATGAGCTACGGAATCGCCCTCACCCCGGCCCTCTCCCGCAGGGAGAGGGAGATAACCGACACCGGACGCCATCACGACCCCGGACAGTTCCCTCTCTCCTGAGGGAGAGGGTTAGGGAGAGGGGAAGAGTATGAGCTACGGAATCGCCCTCACCCCGGACCTCTCCCGCAGGGAGAGGGAGAAAACTGGCGCCGGACGCCACCACGACCCCGGACAGTTCCCTCTCCCCTGAGGGAGAGGGCCAGGGAGAGGGGGGAGAGCCTAACAACAAGCTAACCCCATACCCATCGGAAAAGGGCCGCAAGAGCAGAGGAGTCTCTATGCAAACACATCAGGAAATCCTCCGCACCGAGGGACTAAGCAAATATTTCCCCGGCGTTAAAGCGCTGGATAATGTTGACTTCAGCCTGCGTCGCGGAGAAATCATGGCGCTGCTGGGCGAAAACGGTGCCGGAAAATCGACCCTAATTAAAGCGCTGACCGGCGTCTACCATGCTGACCGTGGCACTATCTGGCTGGATGGCAAAGTCATCTCGCCCAAAAATACCGCCCACGCCCAGCAACTGGGCATCGGCACCGTTTATCAGGAAGTCAACCTGCTGCCCAATATGTCGGTGGCGGACAACCTGTTTATTGGCCGCGAGCCTAAACGCTTCGGCTTTATCCGGCGTAAAGAGATGGAGAAGCGCGCCACGGAACTGATGGCGTCCTACGGTTTCTCTCTCGACGTTCGCGAACCGCTAAACCGTTTTTCGGTGGCGATGCAGCAGATCGTGGCGATTTGCCGGGCTATCGATCTCTCGGCAAAAGTGCTGATCCTCGATGAACCGACCGCCAGCCTGGATACCCAGGAAGTCGAAATGCTCTTTACCCTGATGCGCCAGTTGCGCGACAGGGGCGTCAGCCTGGTGTTCGTGACCCATTTTCTCGATCAGGTCTATGAAGTCAGCGACCGCATCACCGTTCTGCGAAACGGTGGATTTGTCGGCTGCCGGGAAACCCGCGAGCTGCCGCAAATCGAGCTGGTAAAAATGATGCTGGGGCGCGAGCTGGACAACAACGCGCTACATCGCGCGGGCCGCACGCTGCTAAGCGAAAAACCGATCGCCGCCTTTAAGGATTTTGGTAAGAAAGGGGTGATTACCCCGTTTAATCTGGAGGTACGCCCCGGCGAAATCGTCGGTCTGGCGGGGCTGCTGGGATCGGGCCGCACCGAAACCGCTGAAGTGATCTTCGGCATTAAACCCGCCGACAGCGGCAGTGCGATGATCAAAGGCAAGCCGCAAACTCTGCGCTCCCCGCACCAGGCCTCGTGTCTGGGCATTGGCTTCTGCCCGGAGGACCGCAAAACCGACGGTATTATCGCCGCCGCCTCGGTACGCGAAAATATTATTCTGGCGCTACAGGCCCAGCGCGGCTGGCTGCGCCCTGTTTCCCGACGCGAGCAAAATGAAATCGCCGAACGCTTTATTCGTCAGTTGGGTATTCGCACCCCCAGCGCGGAACAGCCGATTGAATTTCTTTCCGGCGGCAATCAGCAAAAAGTGCTGCTCTCCCGCTGGCTGCTGACTAAACCGCAGTTCTTGATCCTCGATGAGCCAACGCGCGGCATTGACGTCGGCGCGCACGCTGAAATCATCCGTCTGATCGAAACCCTGTGCGCCGACGGTCTGGCGCTGCTGGTGATCTCGTCGGAACTGGAAGAGCTGGTAGGCTACGCCGACCGGGTCATTATCATGCGCGACCGTAAACAGGTGGCGGAGATCCCGCTGGATCAGCTCTCCGTTCCGGCAATTATGAATGCGATTGCGGCATAAGGAGAACACCGTGATGTCCCCATCTCTTCCCCAAACCGGACAGCCGAAGCGCCGCTTCTCATGGCCGGTCGGTATGCCGCAGCTTACCGCGCTGGTGCTGGTGCTGATCGTTGATAGCCTGGTCGCCCCGCACTTTTACCAGGTTGTCTTACAGGACGGGCGGCTGTTCGGCAGTCCGATAGACATCCTTAACCGCGCTGCGCCGGTCGCGCTGCTGGCGATTGGCATGACCCTGGTCATCGCCACTGGCGGCATCGATCTTTCCGTTGGCGCAGTCATGGCGATTGCCGGGGCGACGGCGGCTTCGATGACCATCGCCGGGCATTCGTTACCCCTCGTGCTGCTGGCCTCTCTCGGTGCTGGCGTGCTGGCGGGATTGTGGAACGGCATACTGGTAGCGATCCTCAAGATCCAGCCGTTCGTCGCCACCCTGATCCTGATGGTGGCCGGGCGCGGTGTTGCCCAGTTGATCACCTCCGGGCAAATCGTCACGTTCAACTCGCCGGGCCTGGCGTGGCTCGGTAGCGGCTCGCTGCTGCTGTTCCCGACGCCGGTGATCATCGCGGTGGTCACATTACTGATCTTCTGGCTATTCACCCGCAAAACGGCGCTGGGCATGTTTATCGAAGCGGTGGGTATCAACATCCGCGCGGCGAAAAACGCCGGGGTAAACACCCGTGTGGTGGTGATGCTGGCCTACGTATTAAGCGGCGTGTGCGCGGCGATTGCCGGGGTGATCGTCGCGGCGGATATTCGCGGTGCCGACGCCAACAACGCGGGCCTGTGGCTGGAGCTGGATGCCATTCTGGCGGTGGTCATCGGGGGCGGATCGCTGATGGGCGGGCGCTTCAACCTGTTCCTGTCGGTGATTGGCGCGTTGATTATTCAGGGGATGAACACCGGCATTCTGCTGTCGGGCTTTCCGCCGGAGCTGAATCAGGTCGTCAAAGCGGTGGTGGTGATGTGCGTACTGATCGTGCAGTCGCCGCGCTTTATCAGTTTGCTGAAAAGGAGAGGTGGTCATGATAAAACGTAACCTGCCGCTGATGATCACGCTCGGCGTGTTCATACTGGGCTATCTTTACTGCCTGACCCAGTTTCCCGGATTTGCCTCGACGCGGGTGATCTGCAATATCCTGACCGATAACGCCTTTCTGGGGATTATCGCGGTGGGGATGACCTTTGTGATCCTCTCTGGCGGTATCGATCTCTCGGTCGGCTCGGTGATCGCGTTTACCGGCGTATTCCTCGCCAAAGCGATCGGCGTCTGGGGGATGTCGCCGCTGGTGGCTTTCCCGCTGGTGCTGGCGATGGGCTGCGCGTTCGGCGCATTTATGGGGCTGCTGATCGACGCGCTAAAAATTCCGGCGTTTATCATCACCCTCGCCGGAATGTTTTTCCTGCGCGGCGTCAGTTACCTGGTTTCTGAAGAGTCGATCCCGATTAACCATCCGATTTACGATACCCTTTCCAGCCTGGCGTGGAAAATCCCCGGCGGCGGACGGCTAAGCGCGATGGGGCTGCTGATGCTTGGCGTCGTAGCGATCGGCGTTTTCCTCGCGCACCGCACGCGCTTTGGTAATCAGGTCTATGCCATCGGCGGCAGCGCTACCTCCGCTAATCTGATGGGCATCTCCACGCGCAGCACCACTATTCGCATTTATATGCTTTCGACCGGGCTGGCGACGCTGGCCGGGATTGTTTTCTCCGTCTACACCCAGGCAGGCTACGCGCTGGCAGGGGTCGGCGTGGAACTGGATGCCATCGCCTCGGTAGTCATCGGCGGCACGTTGCTGAGCGGCGGGGTCGGGACGGTACTGGGCACGCTGTTTGGGGTGGCGATTCAGGGGTTGATTCAGACGTATATTAACTTCGACGGCACGCTGAGCAGCTGGTGGACCAAAATCGCCATCGGCATTTTGCTGTTTATTTTTATCGCCCTGCAACGCGGACTCACGGTGCTATGGGAAAACCGGCAAAGCTCGCCAGTGACGCGGGTGAAAACCTGAGCCTGCGGCGGTCGCTCCGGGTACGCATTATCTGCGATTCGACCGCTGCCCTCTTCATAGCGTTGGGACTGACAATAGTGGAAATCCTGTTTTAGCAGTGAGTCAGCCGCAGACGGTGGAAACAGGCCGCCGCCTGCCTTTCCTGTTAACCGTTGTATCAAAACACCAACAAACAGGTAACATCTTGATTTTCAGTCATATCTAAATATTTTCCGCTTACTGCCGATATCCCCTATGGATAAACGTATTCCCCTCTGTAACCGGAAAATAACGATGCTAAAAACACTCTCTCTCCAAACAGGTTTACGGGTTGTACTGGCTACGCTGACGCTGCTTATGGTGATAACGGGCGGCGTGGCGATTTATGCACTGACGACGCTGGGCGCGGGCTGGGGCGCCTCGCTGCTGACGGGGCTGGCGACGCTGCTGTCCATCGGGCTGATTTTACTGCTGTGGCTGGGGCTAAACCGGCTGCTGCTGCGCCCGCTGAATGCGGTGGTTGCGTCGCTGGAGCAGGTCACGGCGGGGGACTTAACGCATGAGGTCAGTGCCTCTGCCAGCGGTGAGTTTACGCGTCTTACGACAGCGATGGAGCGCCTGCGCCTGGCGCTGACCGACGCCGTCGTGCGCATTCGCGATGCGGGCGTGCAGATTGGTTCCGGCAGCCGCGAATTGACGGCGGGCCATGTCGATCTGGCCCAGCGCACGGAATCCACGGCGACGTCGCTGGAGCAAACCGCCGCCAGCATGGAAGAACTGACCGCGACGGTAAAACAAAACGCCGCCAACGCTGAGCAGGCGCATCAACTGGCGAAGTCCGTATCCGACACGGCGGATCGCGGTAGCGAAATGGTCTGCTACGTGATTGAAAAAATGGGTGATATCTCCGGCAGCGCCAACCGCATCGCCGATATTCTTGGCGTGATTGACGGGATTGCTTTTCAGACCAATATTCTGGCGCTTAACGCCTCGGTAGAAGCGGCGCGCGCAGGCGAACAGGGACGCGGCTTTGCCGTCGTCGCGGGCGAAGTCCGCAACCTCGCCAGTCGCAGCGCTGACGCGGCAAAAGAGATCCGCCAGCTTATCAGCGACTCGCAAACCCACGCGGGCGAGGGCAGCAGCCTGGCGATGCAGGCCGGGGAGACGATGGATGAAATCGCGACGGAAGTGCTACGCATGACCAAATTAATGCGCGAAATCGCCAGCGCGTCGCAGGAGCAGAGCCGGGGGATCGAGCAGGTGAATATCGCGGTGAATCAGATGGATGAGACCGCGCAGCAGAACGCCGCGCTGGTCCAGCAGTCGTCCGCCGCCACCCGCTCACTGGAAGAGCAATCGCATGAAGTTATTGAGGCGGTAGCCGCATTCAAATTGCAGGCGGCGGGGTAACTAAGCCTGCCGGGTAATGTTCTCTGGCGGATATAATCACGAACTCAGGCGGTTCCCTCTCCCCGGAGGGAGAGGGGGAGAGTACGTGCCACGGAATCCCTCACCCCGGCCCTCTCCCGCAGGGAGAGGGAGAAAAGCCGCACCGAACGCTATTACGACCCCCGGACAGTCCCCTCTCCCTTGAGGGAGAGGGTTAGGGAGAGGGGGAGAGTACGTGCCACGGAATCCCCCCCCCCCCCCCCCCCCCCCCCCCCCCGGGGGGGGGGGAGGGGGGGGGGGGA
>DIJC01000009.1:0-231 GCA_002421005.1 Enterobacteriaceae bacterium UBA5654
GGCGGTGCGGGGCTGAGCGCGCCGGCCATCCCCGCCCCCCGGCGCTGGGGTGGGGGGGGGGCGGGGGGGGGGGCGGGGAACGTTTATCCTCCTTCCTCCGAGTGAACGCCCTCACCCTGACCCTCTCCCCCAGGAGAGGGGACAGCCTGCATTCGTGGTGACGTATTTCCGCCTCTTCTCGTCCGGGGCTGTCGTCACGTTCGGTAACGCCTTTCTCCCTCTCCCTTGAGG
>DIJC01000009.1:264-7913 GCA_002421005.1 Enterobacteriaceae bacterium UBA5654
TTTATCCTCCTTCCTCCGCGTTAACGCCCTCTTCCCCACGAGAGGGAACAGCCGCGCTCGTGGTGACGTCTGCTAACTCGTACAATCACTATGCTAAATAAACAGATCCGCATAGTGTTGTTCCAGAAACGCCCGCAATCTCTCTCCGTCCATTCCCTGAATCTGCTCCACAAACGCCCCCACGGGAATTTTCTTGCGCGCGCGGGAGAGTCCGCACTGGCGCAGCAGCGTAATATCGTCCTGCGTCAGGTGAAAATTCACCTTCACATAGTCCAGATGGTGATATTTAAGGTAGCTGGAGATCTTATTGGTGAAGGTAATGAGCAGATCGAAAGGCTGCTGTTTTAGCCGTTCGATCTCATTAATATTCACGCACTCCGGGATCTCAATATGGAACCAGGAGCGCAGCACCTCTTTGAAATAACCCACCTTACTTTCAGAAGAGTTGGTGACGATGATCACCCGCTTTCTTCGTTCGCTCACCACCCGGTTTTGCAGTTCAAATTTTTTAACGATCAGCACCAGCGTTGCCAGATGCGCGGCGGAAAACCGAATCTGCCAGCGCTGTTCGATACTGCCCAGCGCGTGCTGCGTGTGCTGCCAGAGCGTGGAATAGTGCGCCTGCACGTCGTGCAGTTTTTTATCGTCAAACCACAGGTTAAATTTATTCTGCACGATAGCGGCGTGCAAAAAGGCGTAAACCTCAGTAAACCAGCGCTGGCGGTCGTGAAGAGTCGCCGCCAGATGCTGCTCCACCTGCTGGCAAAAACCGTTGACCTCATGCGCCAGCGCCGGATCGTAAAGCGTGGCCGGACGGCGGGTAAAGGATAGCGAGGCCAGCACCAGATCCAGAAAAGCGTTCTCCTGCGGATCGTCCAGCAACCTGTGCGCAAAGGTGCTGATAAATCCGGCCGCCGTGGTGTTCTCAATGCGCCAGCCACGCGCGATGCGCTGTAGTGTCAGACTCATATACACCAGAAAATACTTTTTGCCGTTATAGCTCAGCGCAAACGCCGGGCAAATGCGTGTTTCATACAGCCATGCCGCCTGCACGGTGTGCGTAGCGCAGGCGGTTAAGAACTGTTCAGCAATAGAGCGGTTGACCGGTTCGCTTGCCTGATGAGCAATCAGGCGATTATTTTCGTCCACCTCCACCGTTTTCAGAATGGTCATACAGGCTGCTACGCGCAGCTGAAACTCATCTCCCGTGAGCTGTGAACCTCTGCGCGGCACGCCGATCAGCGCCAGCCCGCGCTGGCGTAAAAAACGCGCCATTACCGGGTTGTCATTTTTTAGCGTGCCGGGACTGACGAAAAACCTGCGGTAATATTCGCTCTTGTTAACCACATCGTTCAGGCTCAGGGCGACGAACAAATCGCGTACCCGCTCATCCGGCGCGGTCAGATAGCGATTGAAGCGCACCTGCTGCAAAAAATTCACGTAATCAGCGTAGCCCATGCGCGTGACCAGAAAATGGTTATCCTGGTGAAGCTGAAGGTCTGCGGGTAATAACTCGTTAAGCTCTTTCATGGTGCGCTTCAGCGTTGAAAGCGTCTTGCCAAAGCGCCGCGTCGCCTCGTCCACCGGCAGCGGGCTGTGATCCTGAAGGTACTTGAGAAAGGTCAAATCAAAGCTATTCATGAAGGCGCGCGCCGGGTCAGGGGATGCCGTTAGCATACCGTAAAACCTGATTCCCGCCGTGACGAGGTCAGGCAAAGCGGCGATGAGTACGAAGATCAAATATTTTTGCCACGGTTTTGTCGTGCTGGTCAGCCGGATCGAAGGCGTCATCACAAAACCTTATCACTCTCTCCGTTTTGCCTTAAGCCCTGCCAGGTATTGCCACTTTTAGCTGGCGTTTTTGTAGCCGTTTCCTTTGACATTCATCACGTTTATTTAGCTTTTCATCTGCATTCAGCGAAATTATGTGCGACAGATCACTCCCGCCTCTCGCCTTTCCACTTCGAAGTGGAAAACAACTCGCTACAAACCTTTCACATGGCACGTTAGTTTTAACCCAGACGCAACAAACGGGGTCAGAAGAGTGAATAACGGAGTCGCCATTACCGATGTCGGGAGTCAGACCGAAGAACTTGCAACTCGCATGTTGCACCAGGTGTACAGCCTGCTGAAAGGTCACGACATCATCCCGAACGCCGTCCAGGAGCAAATGCTGACGTCACATGTCCGCGCGATGGCACACCGGTCAATCACCGGAGAGCCGCTGCCCGACGTGGAAGCCAGTCTGTTTGAAGAGATTTCAGAAGAATCAATGATGCTGGCCCGCGAAGTGGTCGCGGCGTTTGGCAATCTGCCTGAAGAAGAGGCCTGGCTGCTGTCGGTTCACTTCGAAGTCGCAAAAGAAAACCTGTAAGGAGCAAAAGATGGAACAGATTACCGTAGTCATTGGCGACCGTCTGGGCAAAGGCCAGAAAGTAGCGGCAGGCGTTGAAAAAGCGGGCGGACGCGCGGTGGTCGTGCCGGGCGTGGCAGCGGATATGAAGCTGGGTGACGTCATGAAAGCCGAAAACGCCACCTTTGGTATTTCATTCTGCGGCAGCGGCGGTGCGGGTGCCATTACCGCGCAAAATAAGTACGGTTACAAAGCGAAATACGGAATGCGCTCGGTAGACGAGGGCGTCACCGCCATCAACGAAGGCTGCAACGTGCTGGGCTTCGGCTTTATGGATAAAGAAGAGCTGGGCGAGCGGCTGGTACTGGCGTGGCAGAAGAAGCACGGCGCTTAAACATGAAAGAGCAATTCACCACCACGGTGAGAGTGTCGGGCAAAGGTGAGGCCAAATCACGCGCCTTTGCCGATGCCCTGAACCACGTTCAGGCGACGGTCATGAAAGCCTCGCCGCATATTTTACTGCGTATTGAGCCACAGGATGTGCAGGTCGTTCATGCGCGTGAAACGGTGCGCAAAGAAGCATTTTTGTTCTTCTTTTTGCGCCGGGAAAGACGCACGTACAGCGTGGAGCTGGACGTCACCGTCAACGTGACCGCTATCGATCTTGATAAGGTCGATTTCGTCACGCAACGCTGATCCTCACTAAAAGGGCGGAACAATGTTCCTGATAATATTAATAAAATCGCTCATCATCGGCGGCCTGGTTGGCGTCGGCGTTGGAGCCGGGGCTGCACGCATGTTTCACGCGCCGACCACTCAGGGGATGGGCGCGTTTCGTACGTTGGGCGAGCTGAACTCCTGTGAAGGCGATCCGGCATCGCATTTCTCCTTCGGGCTGGGCTTCTTCTTTAACGCCTGGGCCTCGTCGGTGGCAGCGGGATCGTTCACCCAGGACGTCGATCACCGCATTATCCCTAACTGGGGTGCGGCGGCGCTGATGATCAAAAACCGCAACGTCGGCGAGACGCTGCACGATCCGAAAAAAATGGCGATTGCCTGCGGGATCATCGGCACCATCGTCGTCACCTTTCTTAACCTCACCGCCTCCTCCGTGCCGGAAGCGCTCCAGGTCACTGCCGTCAAGGTGCTGGTCCCGGCGGCGAACCTGCTGGTGAATACCGTGATGCCGGTGATCTTCTGGCTGGCAGCGATCGACGCGGGCAAAAAATCCGGCTTCTGGGCCACCATTTTTGGCGGCGCGGCGCAGTTGATCATGGGCAACGCCGTACCGGGTCTGGTGCTGGGCATCCTGATCGGTAAAGGCGTGGAAGAGAGCGGCTGGAACCGCGTCACGAAAGTGATGATGGTTGCAATTGTTGCCCTGTTCGTTCTTAGCGCCTTCTTCCGTGGCTTCGACATGAAGATGATCGAATCCTTCCACCTGACCGTGCCGAACTGGCTCGATCTGATCCACAACTCGCTGAGCGGCAAATAACGGAGGCCACAATGGAACAGAATAAAGGTTTTTGGTATGCCGACTGGTCGTTTCCGATCTTTGTCGGGCTGCTCTCTTCCGGCGTGTTTGCCGGGACGCACATGTACTATCTGTACGGCATCGGCGCGTTTAACGAAGTGGCGTTTGTCTCCATGCTGCGTGCGGGGATTGATACCGGAGCTTACGGCGCGGTCGCGGCGTTTGGCGCGAGCTTCCTGTTTGCCCGCATCATTGAAGGCTCGCTGGTCGGCATTCTCGATATCGGCGGGGCGATCCAGACCGGCGTCGGGCTGGGCGTTCCGGCGCTGCTGCTCGGCGCGGGATTTGCGTTTCCCGTAGAGAACTTTATTGCTTCGCTGATCACCGGGCTGGTGATTGGCCTGGCGATTGGCTACCTCATCATTCTGGCGCGTAAGTTCACCATCAATCAGAGCGACTCCACCTACGGGGCGGACGTGATGATGGGCGCGGGCAACGCCTCCGGGCGCTTCCTCGGCCCGCTGATCATCCTAAGCGCGATGGCCGCGTCGATTCCTATCGGCATCGGTTCACTGGTTGGCGCACTGCTGTTTTACATCTGGCAGAAGCCGATCACCGGCGGCGCGATCCTCGGCGCGATGATCCTCGGTTCGATTTTCCCCGTCGCTATCAGTTAATCCATGCGGGCGCGGCTGCGCCCGCCTCTACAGGAGAGAGCTATGTTCGATTTACTCCTGCGCCGTGCGCGTCTGGTTGACGATACCGTAACCGATATCGCCGTGCGGGACGGCAAAATTGCGGCGCTGGGCGACATTCAGGGTCCGGCGGAACGCGAAGTCGATCTCCAGGGGGAGTATTACGTCAGCGCAGGCTGGATAGACTCCCACGTTCACTGTTACGCCAAATCACCGATTTATCATGACCAGCCGGACAGCATCGGTATTGCGACCGGCGTCACCACCGTGGTGGATGCGGGCAGCACCGGCGCGGACGACGTTGACGATTTTTATATCCTGACCCGCCAGGCGACGACGGAAGTCTATGCGCTGCTCAATATCTCCCGCGTGGGCCTGATCGCGCAAAACGAACTGGCAAACATGGCGAATATCGACCATGACGCGGTGCGTGCGGCGGTGAAGCGCTACCCGGATTTTATTGTCGGCCTGAAAGCGCGGATGAGCAGCAGCGTGGTGGGCGACAACGGCATTGCGCCGCTTGAGCACGCCAAAGCGATGCAGCGGGAGAACGGCGATTTACCGCTGATGGTGCATATTGGCAACAATCCGCCGGATCTTGACGACATTGCCGAACGCCTGACCGCAGGCGACATCATCACCCACTGCTATAACGGCAAGCCGAACCGTATTCTGACGCCTGCGGGGGAACTACGCGCGTCCGTCACCCGCGCCATCCAGCGTGGCGTGCGGCTTGACGTCGGCCACGGCACCGCCAGCCTGAGTTTTGCCGTGGCGGAGCGCGCCATCCGCATTGGCATTCTGCCGCACACCATCAGTTCTGATATTTACTGCCGCAACCGCATCAACGGGCCGGTCTATTCACTGGCGAACGTGATGGCGAAATTTCTCGCCCTCGGCATGTCGCTGCCGCAGGTGATCGAATGCGTCACCAGCCACGCCGCCGAAGGGCTGCGCCTGAAAACCAAAGGGCGGCTGGCGAGCGGCTACGATGCCGACCTGACTATTTTCACCCTGCGCCGCCAGCCGACCGTGCTGGTGGATGCCGAAAACGACAGCTTACAGGCTGACCGATTACTGGTTCCGCTCGCCGCCGTGCGCGCGGGCACGCTTTATCCGACCGAACAAGGGAGTGCGGAAGATGCCTTCAATCTATGAAAAATACAATTTAAAACAGGTGATTAACACCTCCGGGCGGATGACCGCGCTCGGTGTCTCCACCCCGCGCCCGGAAGTGGTGCAGGCGGCGATGGACGGCATGGATCACTATTTTGAAATGAAAGATCTGGTCAACAAAACCGGCGATTACATCGCCCGGTTGCTCGACGTTGAAGGCGCAACGGTGGTGTCCTGCGCCTCGGCGGGGATTGCGCAATCCATCGCCGCCGTGCTGGTTCGGGACAGCGACTGGCTGCTGGAAAACCTGCACGTTACGCCGATTGAGAACAATGAAATCGTGCTGCCGAAGGGCCACAACGTCAACTTTGGCGCACCGGTCGGCACGATGGTCGCGCTGGGTGGCGGCAAAGTCGTGGAGGCGGGCTACGCCAACGAATGCTCCGCTGAACATCTGGCCGCCGCCATCACCCCGCGCACCGCCGCGATCCTGTACATCAAATCGCACCACTGCGTGCAAAAAAGTATGCTCAGCGTGGAGCAGGCGGCGGTGGTCGCGCGTAAGCATAACGTGCCGCTGATTGTCGATGCGGCGGCGGAAGAAGATCTGCACGTTTACTATCGCTCCGGCGCGGACCTGGTGATTTACAGCGGCGCAAAAGCGATTGAAGGGCCGACCAGCGGGCTGGTGATCGGCAAAAAGCAGTACGTCGAATGGGTGAAGCGCCAGACGGCGGGCATCGGTCGGGCGATGAAAGTCGGCAAAGAGGGCATCCTCGGCCTGACCTGCGCCATCGAGCATTACCTTACCGCCGAGAAAGAGAGCGGGGCGGAGATGGTCGAAAAAATGACCCCGTTCATTGATGCGCTGAATACGCTTAACGGTGTTACCGCCCGCGTGGTGTGGGACAGCGCCGGGCGCGACATCGCCCGCGCGGAGATAAAATTTGACGAAGCGACGACCGGCGTTGCCACCGGCGAACTGGTCGCCGCGCTGAAACAGGGCGAGTACGCCATCTACTTCCGTGGCTATAAAGCCAACGAAGGCATTATCGAAGCCGACGTGCGCAGCGTCGACCGCGCGCAGCTCGACATCGTCGCGCGCCGCATTGCTGAAGTGATTAATCAGGAGAAAACCGCATGAAACTGACCCCTAACTTTTACCGCGACCGCGTATGCCTGAACGTGCTGGCCGGATCGAAAGCCAACGCCAGCGCCATTTATGCGGCGGCGGAAGGTCATGTGCTGGTCGGCGTGCTCTCTAAAAATTACCCGGACGTGGCAAGTGCGGTGGCGGACATGCGCGAATATGCCGCGCTGATTGATAACGCACTTTCGGTGGGGCTGGGCGCGGGCGATCCGAACCAGTCGGCGATGGTGAGCGCGATCTCCCGCGACGTTCAGCCGCAGCACGTTAACCAGGTCTTTACCGGCGTGGCCACCAGCCGCGCGCTGCTGGGACAGAACGACACGGTGGTCAACGGCCTGGTCTCACCGACCGGCACGCCGGGGTTAGTGAAAATCTCCACCGGACCGCTGAGCAGCACCGCCCCGGACGGCATCGTGCCGGTAGACACCGCCATTGCCCTGCTGAAAGATTTCGGCGGCAGCTCAGTCAAATACTTCCCGATGGGCGGCCTGCAATGCCGTGACGAGTACATCGCCGTCGCGGAAGCCTGCGCCCGCCACGATTTCTGGCTGGAGCCAACCGGCGGCATCGATCTGGATAACTTCGGCGAGATTTTGCAGATTGCGCTGGACGCAGGCGTGAGCAAAATCATTCCTCACATTTATAGTTCGATTATTGATAAGGTGAGTGGCGACACCCGGCCGGAAGATGTCCGCCAGTTGCTGGAAGTGACGAAGACGCTGGTGGGGTGAGGAAGGGAAACGGTGTCGGACGTCAGCACGGACCTGGATAGGGGAGATTGTTGTTGGACGTCACCACGAGCGCGGATGGGGGAGAGGGAGAAAACCGGACGTCATCACGAGCGCGGACAGTTCCCTCTCC
>DIJC01000009.1:8066-23770 GCA_002421005.1 Enterobacteriaceae bacterium UBA5654
GGGCGTTTACGTGAGGGAAAAAGGATAAACGCTCCCCCTCACCCCAAAAGAGGGACAAATCCACCTGCCATCATTAAGAGGATACCAACGTGCGATTCCCGAACCAGCGTTTAGCGCAGCTCTTCGACATGCTGCAAAACGAGATCCTGCCGCAGGACGAACTGGCCCAGCGGCTGGCGGTGTCCACGCGCACCGTTCGGGCGGACATCACCGCGCTTAACGCGCTGCTGGCGCAGCACGGCGCGCAGTTTATCCTCAGTCGCGGCAACGGTTATCAGCTAAAAATCGACGACCCGGCGCGCTATCAGACCCTGAAAACGACCCATCCCCGCGCGTTGCGTATCCCGCGCAGCGGGCAGGAGCGGGTGCATTATCTGGTGGTGCGCTTCCTGACCTCTGCCTTCTCGCTCAAACTCGAAGATCTGGCGGACGAATGGTTTGTCAGCCGCGCCACGCTGCAAAGCGACATGGCGGAAGTGCGCGAGTGGCTGCAACGCTATCATCTGACGCTGGAAACCCGCCCGCGCCACGGCATGAAACTGTTCGGCAGCGAGATGGCGATCCGCGCCTGCCTGACGGATCTGCTCTGGAAACTGGCGCAGCAGGACGGCCTCAACCCGCTGGTGACGGAAGTGGCGCTCAACGCGGGCGTGCCGGAAAAGCTGGCGGGGCTGCTTGACGCCTGCTTCAGCCGCTACCGCATTCGTCTGACCGACGAAGGCGAACTGTTTTTACGCCTCTACTGCGCGGTTGCGGTGCGGCGCATCAGCGAAGGCTATCCGCTGCCGGAATTTACGGTGGAAGAGGTGGCCGAAAACGTGCGCGAGGCCGCGCGTGATATTGCCGTCGCGCTGGAAGACATGGCCGGAAAACCGCTCTCCCCGCCGGAAGAGAACTGGCTACGGGTACACATTGCCGCCCGTCAGGTGCAGGAAATCGCTCCCAGCGCCATCAACGCCGACGACGACGAAACGCTGGTCAACTACATCCTGCACTACATCAACAGCCACTATAACTACAACCTGCTGAACGACGCGCAGCTTCATGCGGACCTGCTGACCCACATCAAAACCATGATCACCCGCGTGCGCTATCAGATCATGATCCCCAACCCGCTGCTGGACAACATCAAGCAGCACTACCCGATGGCATGGGACATGACGCTGGCGGCGGTCTCCGGCTGGGGAAAATACACGCCGTATACCATCAGCGAAAACGAAATTGGTTTTCTGGTGCTGCATATCGGCGTCGGGCTGGAGCGCCATTACAACATTGGCTACCAGCGCCAGCCGCGCGTGCTGCTGGTCTGTGATGCAGGCAATGCGATGGTACGAATGATTGAGGCGGTGCTGACGCGTAAATATCCGCAAATTGACGTCGTGCATACGCTCACCCTGCGCGATTACGAGCAGCGGGAAAGCATCAGCGAAGACTTTGTGATTGCCACCGCGCGGGTCAGTGAAAAAGGCAAACCGGTCGTGACTATCGCGCCGTTCCCGACCGACTACCAGCTTGAGCAGATCGGCAAACTGGTGCTGGTGGATCGCACCCGCCCGTTTATGCTCAACAAATACTTCGACGCGGCCCATTTTCGGATCGTCAATGAACCCATCGACCAGCAGACGTTATTCAAAACCCTCTGCGATCAGCTCCAGCACGAAGGCTTTGTCGATGCGGAGTTTGTTGATTCCGTCAGCGAGCGTGAAGCGATCGTCAGCACCATGCTCGGCGACGGCATCGCGTTGCCGCACGCGCTCGGGCTGCTGGCGCAAAAAACGGTGGTCTATACCGTGCTGGCGCCGCAGGGCATCCGCTGGGGCGATGAAACCGCCCACGTGATTTTTTTGCTGGCGATCAGCAAGCGTGAATATGAAGAGGCGATGGCGATCTACGATATTTTCGTCACCTTCCTGCGCGAGCGGGCGATGGCCCGGCTCTGCGTCTGCCGCGACTTTAACGCGTTTAAAACGCTGGCGATGGAGTGCGTCAGCCGGTTTTGATGGACGACTACTCCCGTATTCCCTCGCCACGCGCAATGGCAAGAAACGCCATTACCGCGCCATTATTCGCTTCTTTGCGGCTGACCAGCATCAGGTTGGCGGCAAGTTCTGCCACGTCCAGAGGGCGATACACCACCCCCGGAACGGAAATGTGCATCAGCGGTTCCGGGACCAATGCCAGCCCCTGACCCGCAGCCGCCAGCGTGAGGACGCTCAGCGAACTGGCAGAACAGTGGGAAATATGCGGATCGTGGCCGAGCAGGTGACTGAGGGCGGCATACAGCGACTCGTCCGCGCCGTGGGCATCGTAGAGAATCAGCGGTTCGGCGGCCAGCATCTCCACCGTCAGATGGGATTGACCGGCAAGCGGATGATCATCCGCCATCGCCACGATGCGTTTCCACAGACCAATTTTTTCCGCGACGAGCGCCGGGGAGTGGAGCTTATCGTGATCGGGGGTATAACCGATATCAAGCTGCCCTGCCAGCACGGCGTCAGCCTGGGCAAGCGGGGCGATCTCACTCACCACCAACTCCGCATCAGGATAATGTTGGCGAAAAGTGCGCAAATCGCGCGTCAGCTTGCCGCTAAATACCGCATTCCCGGCAAAACCAATCCGCACCTGACCCGTCTCGCCCCGTAAAGATCGCCGCACGGTCTGACAGGCGTTTTCAGCCTGATCCAGCGTGCGCTGCGCCTCAGTCTGGAGCAGTCGTCCGGCTTCGGTCAATTCCACTTTCCGGCTGGTGCGCACAAACAGCGGGCCGCCAAGTTCCTCCTCCAGCGCTTTAATCTGCATACTCAGCGCGGGTGGCACAATATTCAGCCGTTCAGCGGCGCGCGTAAAATGGCCCTCCTGGGCAACCGCCAGAAAATAACGCAGGTGACGTAACTCCATATGGCGACCCTCATGATTCACTCAAATTGAACGATTGGTCATTTTCATCTAATAGATTTTATCTTTAAGAACGGTAAAACTAAAATTCCTTTCCTGATGGAGTCTGAATGTCATGCAAAATTACCTCGACGATCGTCAACAAATTACCGACCTGCTCACCGGCTGGATGCATCGCGATCTGGGCGAATGGGATCAACTACGCAATCTGTTTCATCCTGACGGCACCATTGAAATCACCTGGTTTGAAGGCGCGGCCAGTGATTTTGTGGATGGCTCCATGCGCATGGGCGCGTCGGATGTCCGTACTAAACACCTGATCGGCACGCCGGTCGTCACTTTTAACAGCGATGCGACAAAAGCCATTGTTGAAACTAACGCGATGATTATCGGTGAAAACGTGAAGCTCAATCTGGGCTGCGTCGGTCACAATCGCTTTTACGATATGGCAGAAAAACGCGATGGCGTGTGGAAGCTGTTCAGACGCCAGAGTATTTATGATATGGCGAGCTTTACCTTCCCGCTCGGCCCGGTGGAAATAGACCAGGAGGCGGTGGCGAAATATCCGCGTGAATATGCGGCTCTGGCGTATCTCCTTGAAAAAACGGGCTTCCCGGTGCAGCGCGTTTTTGCCACGCGCGGAAGTGAACTCGAACAAAAAATGAAGGCGGACGCGAAGCGCTGGCTGGCGGTCTGAAAACAGGAAATCCTTTTACCCGGAGAACATGATGATCTCAACTTTTATTGTCCATAGCGAAAATGCAGATCTTGCCTGCTATCAGGAAGGTCAGGGGCCGCTGTTATTACTGATCGTTGGCGGAAATGGCGACAGTAGCCGTTTTATCGCCCTGTCGGCGCAACTGGCCGATCGTTACACCGTGGTGCGTTATGACCGGCGCGCTAATGCCCGTAGCGGCGGCGATACCGGGGCAGAACTGGATATGGCGCAGCAGGGGCGCGATGCCGCCGCCGTGATCCGCGCCGTGGGCAATCAACCGGCTTATGTCTTCGGCAACAGCGCCGGAGCCAACATTGCCTTAAAGCTGACGCAGGATCACCCCCAACTGGTGCGGGGCCTGATCGACCACGAGCCGCCGATCACCGACTTCCTACCTGAAGCCGCGCCGTGGCGGGCTTTCTTTGATCGGGTCTACGACACTTATCTGCGCGAAGGGGGCGAAGCAGCGATGCGGCTGTTCGCCACGTCGTTCGAAGGGCTGGCGCTTAACGCCGACGCCCCCGGCGATCAGGATGGCGACTTTGAGCGTTTTATGGCGCATGAGTTCAGGGTAATCAACAGTTTTGTCCCGGATCTGGACGCGCTGCGCCGTGGTGGCGTACCGATGGTGACGGCAGCAGGGCGTGCCAGCGGTAACGCGTTTTATGTACAAACGGCGCATGAACTGGCGCGGCAATTGCCCTGCCCGTGCATTGAAGTCAGCGGTCATCATTTGAGCTACGCCACCGATGCCGCCGTTTTTGCTGATGAGTTACATCATATTATTGAGACGCTGAAGCGCGCGTGACGCCGCTTTTGGCTATACATACGGCGCGCGCAATTCAACGCAAATAATGTACGACCTGATTGCTGCTCCCGCGCCAGATCAGCATCGGGTCTTTGAGATCCTGCATAAACTTGCCGTCTACCAGCACGTTGATCAGATCCACCACTTCCTTCTGCGCGGCGCTGAGTTCATCGAGCTTATAGCCGGTCCACATCCAGATATCCTTGCCGGGGCATTCAGTGCGGATGCGCTGCACCAGCGCGAGGATTTCCGGCACGTTCTGCGGATGCAGCGGATCGCCGCCGGAGAGTGTGATCCCCTGACGTTTGATGCGCGTGTCGTTCAGATCGCTGATGATCCGATCGGCCATCGCCCCGGTGAACGGCTCGCCGGAGTTCAGCCGCCAGGTGCTTTTGTTGTAACAGCCGGGGCACGCGTGGACGCACCCTGAGACAAACAGGGTGCAGCGGGTGCCTGGACCGTTGACGATGTCGACGGGGTAATACTGGTGATAGTTCATATCCGCTTCTTAAAGTATGTGCCTCGACACCCTCACCCCAGCCCTCTCCCTTAGGGAGAGGGAGTGGCGCGTGCCACGGTCGGGGTTATGTGAATCACTTAGCCCGAGTCGTGATGACAAACCCCATCACAACGCCGGACAGTCCCCTCTCCCTTGAGGGAGAGGGTCAGGGAGAGGGGGAGAACTCACCAACAAGCTAACCCCACACATCACAAAACCCTTACCCAATCTGCCCATTTCCCAGATGCTTCACCCGCCGCTTCACTTCTTCCTGCTTGCCCGCGTTAAATGGACGCGCATCCGGGCTACCCAAATACCCGCACACGCGGCGCGTTACCGAGACGCGGGCGGCGTCGTGGTTGCCGCATTTCGGGCAGGTGAAGCCTTTGCTGGTGCATTCGAATTCGCCGGTAAAACCGCACTCGTAGCACTCGTCAATTGGCGTGTTCGTCCCGTAGTACGGCACGTGCTGGTAGCTGTAATCCCAGACGTCTTCCAGCGCTTTCAGGTTGTGCTGAATATTCGGGTATTCGCCGTAGCAAATGAAGCCACCACTCGCCAGCGGCGGGTAGGGCGCTTCGAAGTCAATTTTGTCGTACGGATTAACCTTCTTCTCCACGTCGAGGTGGAAGCTGTTGGTGTAGTAGCCTTTGTCAGTCACGCCTGCTACCACGCCAAACTCGGCGGTGTCCAGACGGCAGAAACGGTCGCACAGGTTTTCGCTTGGCGTGCTGTACAGGCTGAAGCCGTAGCCGGTTTCGTCTTTCCACTGGTCAACGGCCTGGCGCAGACGCTCAACAATCGCAACGCCTTTCGCACGCAGGGCTTCGCTGTCGTACATATGCGTTTCACCCGCCAGCGCGTTGATGGTTTCGTGAATGCCGATGTAGCCCAAAGAAATAGATGCGCGACCGTTTTTGAAGATTTCCGCCACGTCGTCGTCGGCGTTCAGACGCACGCCGCAGGCACCTTCCATATAGAGGATTGGCGCGACGCGGGCTTTGACGCCTTCCAGCCGGGCGATGCGGGTCATCAGCGCTTTACGCGCCAGCACCAGACGTTCGTCCAGCAGTTTCCAGAACGTGGCTTCGTCGCCTTTCGCTTCCAGCGCGATGCGTGGCAGGTTGAGGCTGATCACCCCAAGGTTATTACGCCCGTCATGCACCTGCTCGCCGTTCTCGTTCTCCCACACGCCGAGGAAACTGCGGCAGCCCATCGGCGTTTTGAACGAGCCGGTAACTTTAACTACCTGATCGTAGTTCAGAATATCCGGGTACATGCGCTTGCTCGCACACTCCAGCGCCAGCTGTTTGATGTCGTAGTTGGCATCGCCTGGCTTGTGGTTGAGGCCGTCGCGGATGGCGAAAACCAGTTTCGGGAACACGGCGGTTTTACGGTTTTTACCGAGTCCCGCGATGCGGTTGCGCAGGATCGACTGCTGGATCAGGCGCGATTCCCAACTGGTGCCCAGCCCAAAGCCAAAGGTGACGAACGGCGTCTGACCATTCGCGGTATGCAGCGTATTGACTTCATACTCCAGCGACTGAAACGCGTCGTAGCACTCTTTCTCGGTGCGGGAGTGCGCGTAGCCGTCGGCATCCGGGATCTGCCACTCTTCGGCCGTTTTACGGTGCTTGGCAAAGCTGGCGGCGACAAACGGGGCCAGCACTTCGTCAATACGGTTAATGGTGGTGCCGCCGTAAATATGGCTGGCGACCTGGGCGATAATCTGCGCGGTCACTGCCGTGGCGGTGGAGATCGATTTTGGCGGCTCGATCTCCGCGTTGCCCATCTTAAAGCCCTCGGTCAACATGCCTTTCAGGTCGATCAGCATACAGTTGAACATCGGGAAGAACGGTGAGTAGTCGAGATCGTGGTAGTGAATATCGCCGCGCTCGTGCGCCTGCACCACGTCGCGCGGCAGCAGGTGCTGACGGGCGTAGTGTTTGGCGACGATGCCCGCCAGCAGGTCGCGCTGGGTTGGGATCACTTTGCTGTCTTTGTTGGCGTTTTCGTTGAGCAGCGCGGAGTTGGTTTGATCGACCAGACCACGAATTTCCTGATTCAGACGGCCGCGCTTTTCACGTTCGATATCGCGATCATGGCGATATTCAATATAGGCGCGGGCCAGCTGCTTATACGGCCCGGACATCAGCTGGTTTTCGACCGCCGTCTGGATCTCGTTGATATCGACCTGCTGGCGGTCCTGCATCTGGTTACTGACGACTTCTGCGACGGTGGCGCAATAGTCTGCGTCATCGACTCCCGCTGCTTTAGCTGCACGTAGAATAGCTTCGTTAATGCGCTCTGATTTAAACGGCGCTTTGCAGCCGTCGCGTTTCATCACATGCGGTGTCATGATCACTCCATCTTTAAAAGAACAGGTTATCCACAAGGGAAAGGAAGCCCCGATCGGTTTTAATCGTTACTGTATCCAGAGACTTCCGGTATTTCCGGCCCGGTTTATCCACAACCTGCGAAAAAGGCTGTGCTGCAATAATAGACGATAAATACCATATGTTGGGCCGGGGCGCATTTTAAGTTCTATATGTAGTGATTTGCATCAAAGATGTTTGCAGTTTTATTGACGCAGGACAAAGTAAAAAAGGGACGGTACGGAAGACGGGCGCTGTGGCGGATATAATTTTTTGTACTGACTTAATGCCTGAAAAACCCTGAAAAGAGAAAGGAAAAACGAACTGCCCGGCCTGACCGGGCAGCGATAACTTACTGTAACCACCAGACCGCTTCGAAGGGGCGTAGCGTCATCGCGGCGGGCTGACCGGCAACTTCATCGTAGTTGCTCATCAGTACCTGCCAGCTTCCGGTCACCCCTTCCGGCTGCCAGTTCTGGCACGCGCGGCTGAGGTTCGCCACCACCAGCAGCGTCTGCCCCTGCCACTGGCGGCGATAGCACCACACCTGCGCAGACGCCGGGAGCAGGTCTTCGTAGTCTCCCCACGTCAGCACCGGCTGCGTTTTACGCAGGGCAATCAGCGTTTGATAGGTATAAAACACCGAGTTCGGGTCTTTTAGCGCCGCGTTCACGTTGATATCGCTATAGTTCGCGTTCACCGCGATCCACGGCTCGCCTGCGCTAAAACCGGCGTTCGGACCGGCGTCCCACTGCATCGGCGTGCGGCTGTTATCCCGCGAGCGCACCGCCAGAATTGCCAGCAGTTCCTGCGCATCGCGCCCGTTAACCCGCTGTTCGGCGAACATATTGTGGCTTTCAACGTCGCGGTAATCGGTGATGCGGGTAAAGTGCGGGTTAGTCATCCCAATCTCTTCACCCTGGTAGATATACGGCGTCCCCTGCATCCCGTGCAGCACCATCGCCAGCATTTTGGCGGCGGGCACGCGGTATTCGCCTTCATCGCCGAAGCGCGAAACGATGCGCGGCTGATCGTGGTTACACCAGAACAGCGCGTTCCACGCCCGGTTGTGCATTCCCTGCTGCCAGTGGCGGAAGAGGGCTTTCAGGGCGATAAAATCCGGCTTCGCGCAGGTCCATTTTTCGCCGCCGGGATAATCCACCTTCAGATGATGAAAGTTAAAAGTCATCGACAGTTCGCTGCCGTCAAGCGAAGCATACTGCTGGCAGTTTTCCAGGCTGGTGGAGGACATTTCGCCGACCGTCATCAGCCCACGCGGGATAAACACATCGCGGCTCATCTCGCGCAAATACTCATGCGCACGCGGGCCGTCGGTGTAAAAACGGCGACCGTCGCCGAGCGGATCGTCCGGGAAAGTCAGATCTTTTGAGATCAGATTCACCACGTCCAGCCGCAGTCCGTCAACGCCGCGATCGGCCCAGAACTCGCAGACTTTTTTCAGTTCGTCACGCACCGCCGGGTTTTCCCAGTTCAGATCCGCCTGCTCCGGCGCGAACAGATGCAGATAATATTGCTCGCTCTCCGCCTGCCAGCGCCAGGCTCCGCCGCCGAACTTTGAGCGCCAGTTGTTCGGTGCCCGATCCGGCGTCCCGTCGCGCCAGAAATAAAACGCGCGGTAAGGGCTTTCAGGACTGAGCGCCTCGCGAAACCACGGATGCTGGGTGGACGTGTGATTAAACACCATATCAAGGATAATGCGCATCCCGCGCGCTTTGGCCTGCGCCACCAGCGCATCAAAATCATCCAGCGAACCGTAGGTCGGGTCGATGGCGGTATAGTTCGCCACGTCGTAGCCGTTATCAACCTGCGGCGAGATATAGAACGGCGTCAGCCAGAGGGCATCCACGCCCAGCGTTTTCAGGTAGTCCAGCCGCCGAATGACGCCGCGTAAATCGCCGGTGCCGCTGCCGGTCGTGTCCTGAAAACTCTTTGGATAAATTTGATAGATGACGCCGTTTTGCCACCAGTGAGGAAGGGTATTCATAATGATTTCCTGCAAATGCGAAGGGGCGCAATGGCGCCCCAAAAAGAGTTAAACACTCTGTAACGTGCCCTGACGGTGTTTGCGCTGATACATCACCGTGGTCAGAACAATCGGGATCACAATCGCCACCAGCATCGCCATACTGAAGACCTGCCAGTAGCCCGGTTGAATCGACAGAATACCCGGCAGGCCGCCGACGCCGATGCCGTTAGCCATCACGCCGTATAGCCCGCAGAGCAGGCCCGCAAGGCCGGAGCCAATCATCGCGCACAGCATCGGGAAACGGTATTTCAGGTTGATACCGTACATCGCCGGTTCGGTCACGCCGAGGAAGGCGGCAATCGCTGCCGGAACGGAAATTTCGCGCTCGTTATGTTTGCGGCTGACCAGAATCACGCCGACGACGGCCGACGCCTGGGCAATGTTCGACAGTGCGATCAGCGGCCACACCGGGGTTCCACCGAGGCTCTGGATCATCTGCATATCAATCGCCAGCGTGGTCTGGTGGACGCCGGTGATCACCAGCGGCGCATACAGGAAGCCGAACAGCGCCGCGCCTACCGGGGCAAAGCTGCCGGTCATCAGATGGCGCACCGCAAAGGCCACGCCGTCGCCGATCATCCGGCCAAACGGCCCGATCAGCGCGTGGGCGAGGAACACCGCCAGCAGCAGCGAGCAGACCGGGACGATCACCAGGTAAAGGTAGCTCGGCACAATGCGCTTAAGGTTGATTTCAATAAAACCGAGCGCCAGACCCGCCAGCAGCGCCGGGATCACCTGCGCCTGATAGCCCACTTTGGCGATGCTGAACAGGCCGAAGTTCCACACTTCCGGCACCTGTTGCCCAAGTAAGTAAGCATTCATTAACTGCGGCGAAACCAGCGTGACGCCCAGCACGATGCCGAGGATCGGCGTGCCGCCCATTTTACGTACCGCCGACCAGCAAATTCCCACCGGCAAGTAGAAGAAAATCGCCTCACCAATCAGCCATAAGAAGTCGTAAATGGTCTTCAGCGCCGGGAACATCTGCGCCAGCGTCTGGCCATTGCTCATCGGCAAATCGCCGATCACGTTGCGAAAACCGAGGATCAGACCACCGCTGATCAGCGCTGGCAGCAGCGGGAAGAAAATCTCGGCGAAGTGCGAGATAAGCTGTTCATACCATTTCATATTCTGCCGGGCGGCTTTTTTCGCCTGCTCTTTATCGGCATGCGCCTGCCCGGTGGAGGCCAGCAGCACTTTATAGTAGTCACCGACGTCGGTGCCAATAACCACCTGGAACTGCCCGGCGTTGGTGAAGCAGCCCTTGACCATCGGCAGTTCTTCGATCGCTTTCGGATCCGCCTGTGCGGGCTGGTTCAGCACGAAACGCAGGCGGGTAATGCAGTGGCTGACGGTGGCGATGTTTTCGCGCCCGCCCACCAGTTCGATCAGTCGATCGATATCCTGTTGGTTAACTTTACTCATCTATAAAGCCTCATGGCAGATGAAAGAGGGGTGAGGGTAATGAACGGGTGCAAGAATATCGCTTCGCTGAATGAGTGAAAACGGGAACGTTCCCGAAACGCAGCGAGGATCACAGAAATTGTTGTTGGCGTGTTAAGAGAGAGTGGCGGGGATCACGATTTGCTGTCGCTCACGGCGCCCGTTGATCTGCTCGATCAACTGCGTCGCCGCCTGGCGTCCGGCCTCGCCGTAGCCCGGATCGACGGTGACGATTTCCGGGTGCAGAAACTTCACCAGCGGCGTATTGCCGACGCTCGCCAGTTGCACCGTCTCTATGCGTTGTTCCTGTAAATATTTACTGGCGCCGAGCGCCAGCGTATCGGTCGCGCACACCAGGGCGGTGGTCTGCGGACTGAGCACCTGCTGCACATGTTCATACCCCTGCTTCATGGACAAACCGGGCAGCGCCGACAGCGCAGGCAGGGCGTGTTTTTTGCAGAAGTTTTGCCAGGCCTCATGACGGCGCTGACCGGTGGTGATGTCGTGATGCGGCACACCGAGATAGCTGATATGCCGATGACCACGATCGTAAAGCCGCTGCATCAGGATCTGGATGGCACCTTCATCGTCATAGCAGACGGAGGCAAAACCGCTGGCATCGCGCGCCATCAGCACCAGCGACGCCTGCCAGCGGGCGAGCATATCGACGTTAATGCCGGTAAAGCCAAACAGCACCACGCCGTCGATGTTTCGCCGCTGAAGCATCCCCAGATGCTCCTCCACCATCGCCGTCGAGAACTGGCTCTCCATCATGATCGGATCGTAGCCCTGCTCATAAAACACCGGCAGCATGGTCTGCACGGCGAGGTTTTCTGACAGCGAATCCAGACGGGTAACGATAATGGCGACGACTTTATCGCTCTGCCCACGCATCGCCCGCGCCGAGCGCGACGGGGAGAAGCCGTGCTGATTCATCACCGCTTCGACGCGTTCGCGGGTGCGCTCGCTGACGCCGCTTTCATTATTGAGCACGCGGGAAACGGTGGATTTTCCTACGCCGCTTAAGCGCGCAATGTCTTTAATCGTCAGCCGGTTTTGCATCCTGTCGTCCCGTGAGATGAAGCGAGTGAATAAAAGAGCTTAACTTTACTGAAGCGCGGGGCAATGAGCAAAGTCTGGTTTACCTGCGGTTTAGCGAAGCGGCGATATCATAGCGCTATAACGGCCACAAATTATATTGAGAAACGTATAATTCGCGGCACTTTCATCTTTCCCACTTACCGGAGGCTTTATGGATCCCGATCCCACCCCTCTCCCACGCTGGAGCGCTTTTAACGTCCGGTAAGCCAGTCTTTTCACTGTCTTACCGCACGCGTAAGGCAGTGACGCCCGTTGCGTCCCTGTAGTTAATCGGCTACCTGTCAGGCTGTGCCTGAAGGATTTTCTGCGCCCGCTGGTAACGGGCGCGGAGGGACTTATTATGTTTATCAATATCACCCGTCAGCTATTTGCCCGGCTGAACCGTCATTTACCCCGCCGTCTGGTGCAGCGCGATCCGCTGCCGGAGGCAAAAAATCTCACTGTCGGGCCGATCCCGGCGTCACTGAGCGAACGCTGTCTGAAGGTGGCGGCGATGCGCGAAGGCGATCTGTGGTCAGCCTTTAACAGCCACCCGGAAGGGCTGAACGCGGCGGAAGTTGAGGCCGCCCGCGCCCGTCACGGGGAAAACCAGCTTCCGGCGGAGCAACCGTCGCCGTGGTGGGTGCATTTGTGGATCTGCTATCGCAACCCGTTCAACCTGCTGCTGACCGTGCTGGGGATGATTTCCTATGCCACGGAAGATCTCTTTGCGGCGGGCGTGATTGGTCTGATGGTGGGGATCTCAACGCTGCTTAATTTTGTGCAGGAAGCGCGTTCGACCAAAGCCGCCGACGCGCTGAAGGCGATGGTCAGCAACACCGCCACGGTATTGCGGGTGAAAAATGAAAAAGGGGAGAACGGCTGGATCGAACTGCCCATCGATCAACTGGTGCCGGGCGATGTGATCAAGCTGGCGGCGGGGGATATGATCCCGGCGGATCTGCGCGTGCTTCAGGCGCGCGATCTGTTCGTCGCTCAGGCCTCGCTGACCGGCGAATCGCTGCCGGTTGAGAAAGTGGCCCGCACCCGCGATGCGCGGCAGAGCAACCCGCTCGAATGCGACACCCTGTGTTTTATGGGCACCAATGTGGTGAGCGGCACGGCGCAGGCGCTGGTGATCGCGACCGGCGGCAGCACCTGGTTTGGTCAACTGGCCGGGCGGGTGAGCGAGCAGCAGAGCGAGCCAAATGCCTTCCAGAAAGGTATCAGCCGCGTCAGTATGCTGCTGATCCGTTTTATGCTGGTCATGACGCCGCTGGTGCTGCTGATTAATGGCTACACCAAAGGCGACTGGTGGGAAGCGGCGCTGTTTGCGCTGTCGGTGGCGGTCGGCCTGACCCCGGAAATGCTGCCGATGATCGTCACCTCAACGCTGGCGCGCGGGGCGGTAAAGCTGTCCAGGCAGAAAGTGATCGTCAAACACCTCGACGCCATTCAGAACTTTGGCGCAATGGATGTTCTCTGCACCGATAAAACCGGGACTCTGACCCAGGATAAAATCGTGCTGGAAACCCACAGCGATATTTCCGGGCGCGCCAGCGAGCGCGTGCTGCATGCGGCATGGCTCAACAGCCACTACCAGACCGGGCTGAAAAACCTGCTCGACACCGCCGTGTTGGAGGGCGTGGAGGAAGACGCGGCGCGCGGACTTTCCACCCGCTGGCAGAAGGTGGATGAAATCCCCTTTGATTTTGAACGCCGCCGGATGTCGGTGGTGGTCAGCGAGCAGCCAGAGGTGCATCAGCTTATCTGCAAGGGCGCATTGCAGGAGATCCTCAGCGTCTGCGCATCCGTCCGTCACAACGGCGAGATCGTGCCGCTGGATGCGCAAATGCTGCGCCGGGTGAAGCGCGTAACTGACACCCTTAACCGCCAGGGGCTGCGGGTGGTGGCCGTGGCGACCAAAGTTCTCCCGGCGCGGGAAGGCGACTATCAGCGGATTGATGAATCTGATCTGATCCTCGAAGGGTATATCGCCTTCCTCGATCCGCCGAAAGAGACCACTGCTCCGGCGCTGAAAGCGCTAAAAGCCAGCGGTATTACCGTCAAAATTCTCACCGGCGACAGCGAACTGGTGGCGGCGAAAGTGTGCCACGACGTCGGTCTGGACGCGGGCGAAGTGGTGGTGGGCAGCGATATTGAGCGGCTTAGCGACGACCAGCTGGCGAGTCTGGCGCAGCGCACCACGCTGTTTGCCCGCCTGACGCCGCTGCATAAAGAGCGGATCGTCACGCTGCTGAAGCGGGAAGGGCACGTTGTCGGCTTTATGGGCGACGGCATTAACGACGCGCCCGCGCTGCGGGCGGCGGACATCGGTATTTCGGTAGATGGCGCGGTAGATATCGCCCGCGAGGCGGCGGATATCATCCTGCTGGAAAAAAGCCTGATGGTGCTGGAAGAGGGGGTTATTGAAGGACGCCGCACGTTCGCCAACATGCTGAAATACATCAAAATGACCGCCAGCTCTAACTTTGGTAACGTCTTTAGCGTGCTGGTCGCGAGTGCTTTTCTGCCGTTTTTACCGATGCTGCCGCTGCATCTGCTGATCCAGAACCTGCTGTACGATGTATCCCAGGTGGCGATCCCGTTTGATAACGTGGACGACGAGCAGATCCGCAAGCCGCAACGCTGGAACCCGGCCGATCTGGGGCGCTTTATGATCTTCTTCGGCCCGATCAGCTCGATCTTCGACATCCTCACCTTTTGCCTGATGTGGTGGGTGTTCCACGCCAACACCCCGGAGGCGCAGACCCTGTTCCAGTCCGGCTGGTTTGTGGTGGGGCTGCTGTCGCAAACGCTGATAGTGCATATGATCCGCACCCGCCGCCTGCCGTTTATTCAAAGCCGCGCCGCCTGGCCGCTGATGTTGATGACGCTGCTGGTGATGGTGATGGGCATCGCGCTGCCGTTCTCGCCGCTGGCGGGATATCTTCAGCTTCAGGCGCTGCCGCTCAGCTATTTCCCGTGGCTGATAGCGATTCTGGCGGGATATATGACGCTGACCCAGTTGGTCAAAGGGATGTATAGCCGCCGCTACGGCTGGCAATAATCTGCTTCAGGAGAGGATGCAATAAAGGTGAATAATCCAGGCATGACGCCTGGATTATGTCATTAGCGACGTACAGCGATCGCTTCAATCTCAATTTTCACGTCTTTCGGCAGACGAGCCACTTCAACGCAGGAGCGCGCCGGGAAGGTGGCGTTGTGCTCATTGAAAAACGCTTCATAGGTGGCGTTTACGGTGGCGAAATCATTCAGATCTTTAACGAAAACGGTGGTTTTGACGATATCACCCACTTTCAGACCAGCGGCTTCAACAATGGCCTTCACGTTTTCCAGCGACTGGCGCGCCTGGGCGGAAACGTCATCCGGCACGCTGCCGGTTTTCGGATCGACCGGGATTTGGCCGGACGTGATGATCATGCTGCCAAGATCCACACCCTGAACATACGGGCCGATAGCTGCCGGTGCATTTTCCGTCGCGATAGTTTTAGACATAGTTTCTCCTGAAGTTATTCGATGTGTTCCAGTGGGGGGCATTATACAAACATTAAGGCGGCAGGAGAAAAAGTCTTTCAGGGTCTCGTTCCTGTAGCAGAGAGCGTAGCCGTGAACGCCCTCACCCTAGCCCTCTCCCCCAGGAGAGGGAACAGCCCGGCGTTATGGTTACGCCCGGTTTTCTCCCTCTCCCCCAGGAGAGGGGACAGCCCGGCGTTGTGGTCACGTCCGGTTTTCCCCCTCTCCCCTGAGGGAGAGGGTCGGGGAGAGGGGGAAGCGTTTATCCTCCTTCCTCCGCGTTAACGCCCTCACCCTAACCC
>DIJC01000019.1 GCA_002421005.1 Enterobacteriaceae bacterium UBA5654
GGAGATGAAGAGTCTGAAAACGTCGTAAAAATCGTCAGAGAGTGGCGGCGTGCGCAGGGGCTGCCATTGTTCAAAGACTCAAAGTAAAAAATGACCTGACTGGGCATCAGCTTACCGGTCCAGTCAGCGTTGCTCCCTCATTGTTCACCTGCTCTTAGCCCGGCACCAGAGACGCCGATCTTCCCCTTTGTTATGTTAAATCTGCCTTCAGCCACGTAAAGCCAACATTTGTGCAAAGTTACATTAATGAAACGTCATTTCTGTAAGGTTGTTAAAATGTGGCGTGTTTTATGATGTGAGTCAAAACCTGTATAGACATAAGGTGAATACTTTGTTACTTTAGCGTCAAGAATATGAAATTGGTAAGACCAATTTACTTCGGGCAAATGGCGTAAGACAGAGAACAATGGCCTATAGCAAAATCCGCCAACCAAAGCTATCCGACGTGATAGAGCAACAGCTGGAGTTTCTCATTCTTGAGGGGACGCTTCGCCCCGGAGAAAAACTCCCGCCCGAACGCGAACTGGCAAAACAGTTCGACGTTTCCCGACCCTCCCTGCGTGAGGCGATCCAACGTCTCGAAGGTAAAGGTCTGTTGCTGCGCCGTCAGGGCGGTGGAACCTTTGTACAAAGCCGCCTGTGGCAGAGCTTCAGCGATCCGCTGGTTGAATTGCTCTCCGACCATCCCGAATCCCAATTTGATCTGCTGGAAACCCGCCACGCGCTGGAAGGCATCGCCGCTTATTACGCCGCGCTGCGCAGCAATGATGAAGATCGCGCCAGAATCAGCGAGCTGCATCAGGCGATTGAGCTGGCCCAGCAGTCAGGCGATCTCGACGCCGAGTCCAGCGCCGTCGTTCAGTATCAAATTGCCGTCACAGAGGCGGCACACAACGTGGTTTTGCTTCATCTGCTACGCTGCATGGAGCCCATGCTGGCACAAAACGTGCGCCAAAACTTCGAACTACTTTATGCGCGCCGGGAAATGCTGCCGCTGGTGAACAACCACCGCACCACGGTTTTTGAAGCGATTATGGCCGGTGAGCCTGAACGGGCGCGGGAAGCGTCGCACCGTCACCTGGCCTTTATTGAAGAGATTTTGCTCGACCGCAGCCGTGAACAGAGCCGTCGTGAACGCTCCATGCGCCGCCTTGAGCAACGCAAGAATTAGTGATTTTTCTGGCAGAACGTGAACCAGAAGATGTTGTACCAACAGCGCCATTATTAGAGCGCGGCAACTAAACGCAGAACCTGTCTTATTGTGCTTTTAGTTTTCGAAATAGTTCAGGTTGTATCGCGGCGGCAAGCGCGCGCAACCCCGGCAGCATAGTGAACTCTGTGACCGGGATGAGAAAGCGCAGCCGACCAGCAGACAACCTGGAACATGAAGAACAAAGAGCACAATGGGACAGGTTCCAGACAAATCAACGTATTAGATAGATAAGGAATACCCCCATGTCAGAACGTCTTCAAAATGACGTGGATCCGATCGAAACTCGCGACTGGCTACAGGCGATCGAATCGGTCATCCGTGAAGAAGGTGTTGAGCGCGCTCAGTATCTGATCGACCAGTTACTTTCCGAAGCCCGTAAAGGCGGGGTGAAAGTGGCGGCTGGTACAGGCGCTCGCGGTTACGTAAACACTATTGCCGTTGAAGATGAACCGGAATACCCGGGCAACCTGGAACTGGAACGTCGTATTCGTTCTGCTATCCGCTGGAACGCCATCATGACCGTGCTGCGTGCGTCTAAAAAAGACCTCGAGCTGGGCGGCCACATGGCATCCTTCCAGTCTTCCGCAACGGTTTACGAAGTGTGCTTTAACCACTTCTTCCGCGCACGCTCTGAAAAAGACGGCGGCGATCTGGTGTACTTCCAGGGTCACATCTCTCCGGGCGTGTACGCGCGTGCGTTCCTGGAAGGCCGTCTGACCGAAGAACAGATGAACAACTTCCGTCAGGAAGTTGACGGTAAAGGTCTGTCTTCTTATCCGCACCCGAAACTGATGCCGGAATTCTGGCAGTTCCCGACCGTCTCAATGGGTCTGGGTCCGATTGGTGCGATCTATCAGGCTAAGTTCCTGAAATATCTCGAACACCGTGGTCTGAAAGACACCTCCGAACAAACCGTTTACGCTTTCCTCGGCGATGGCGAGATGGATGAGCCGGAATCCAAAGGTGCGATCACCATCGCTACCCGTGAAAAACTGGATAACCTGGTCTTCATCATCAACTGTAACCTGCAACGTCTGGATGGCCCGGTCACCGGTAACGGCAAAATCATCAACGAGCTGGAAGGCATCTTTGGTGGCGCTGGCTGGGAAGTGATCAAGGTTATCTGGGGCGGTCGCTGGGATGAGCTGCTGCGTAAAGATACCAGCGGTAAACTGATCCAGCTGATGAACGAAACCGTTGACGGCGATTATCAGACCTTTAAATCCAAAAGCGGCGCATACGTTCGCGAGCACTTCTTCGGTAAATACCCGGAAACCGCAGCGCTGGTCGCAGACTGGTCTGACGATGATATCTGGGCGCTGAACCGTGGTGGTCACGATCCGAAGAAAGTCTACGCGGCACTGAAAAAAGCGCAGGAAACCAAAGGCAAACCGATTGTTATCCTCGCCCACACCATCAAAGGTTATGGCATGGGTGACTCAGCTGAAGGTAAAAACATCGCTCACCAGGTGAAGAAAATGAACATGGACGGCGTTCGCTACGTCCGCGATCGTTTCAACGTCCCGGTTGCCGATGAAGCGCTGGAAAAACTGCCGTACATCACCTTCCCGGAAGGCTCTGAAGAGCACACTTACCTGCACGGTCAGCGCCAGAAGCTGAACGGCTACCTGCCGACCCGTCAGCCTAAGTTTACCGAGAAGCTGGAACTGCCAGAGCTGGCGGACTTTAAACCGCTGCTGGAAGAGCAGAACAAAGAAATCTCTACCACCATCGCTTTCGTTCGTGCCCTGAACGTGATGCTGAAGAACCAGTCGATTAAAGATCGCCTGGTGCCGATCATCGCCGATGAAGCACGTACTTTCGGGATGGAAGGTCTTTTCCGTCAGATCGGTATTTACAGCCCTAACGGTCAGCAGTACACCCCGCAGGACCGTGAGCAGGTTGCTTACTACAAAGAAGACGAGAAAGGTCAGATCCTGCAGGAAGGTATCAACGAACTGGGCGCAGGCGCATCCTGGCTGGCGGCGGCAACGTCTTACAGCACCAACAACCTGCCGATGATCCCGTTCTACATCTACTACTCTATGTTCGGTTTCCAGCGTATCGGCGATCTGTGCTGGCAGGCAGGCGACCAGCAGGCGCGCGGCTTCCTGATCGGCGGGACTTCCGGTCGTACCACGCTTAACGGCGAAGGCTTGCAGCACGAAGATGGTCACAGCCACATTCAGTCGCTGACTATCCCGAACTGTATCTCCTACGATCCGTCTTACGCTTACGAAGTGGCGGTCATCATGCATGACGGTCTGGTGCGTATGTACGGTGAAGCGCAGGAAAACGTGTACTACTACATCACCACGCTGAACGAAAACTACCACATGCCAGCGATGCCGGAAGGTGCCGAGGAAGGTATCCGTAAAGGTATCTACAAACTCGACACGCTCGAGGGCAGCAAAGGGAAAGTACAGCTGCTGGGTTCAGGCTCTATCCTGCGTCACGTCCGTGAAGCGGCAGAGATCCTGGCGAAAGATTACGGCGTTGGCTCCGACGTCTACAGCGTAACGTCCTTCACTGAACTGGCGCGTGATGGTCAGGACTGTGAGCGCTGGAACATGCTGCACCCGCTGGAAACTCCGCGCGTACCGTACATCGCTCAGGTGATGAACGATGCACCGGCTGTGGCTTCCACCGATTATATGAAACTGTTCGCCGAACAGGTTCGTACCTACGTACCGGCTGATGACTACCGCGTGCTGGGTACAGATGGCTTCGGTCGTTCCGACAGCCGTGAAAACCTGCGTCACCACTTCGAAGTTGATGCTTCTTACGTAGTGGTAGCAGCGCTGGGCGAACTGGCTAAACGTGGCGAAATCGATAAGAAAGTGGTGGCGGAAGCGATCACCAAATTCAACATCGATGCAGAAAAAGTTAACCCGCGTCTGGCGTAAGAGGTAAAAGAATAATGGCTATCGAAATCAATGTACCGGACATCGGGGCTGATGAAGTTGAAATCACCGAGATCCTGGTCAAAGTGGGCGACAAGGTTGAGGCTGAACAGTCGCTGATCACCGTAGAAGGCGATAAAGCCTCTATGGAAGTCCCGTCTCCGCAGGCTGGCGTCGTTAAAGAGATCAAAGTCTCCGTCGGCGACAAAACCGAGACCGGCAAACTGATTATGATTTTCGATTCCGCCGATGGTGCAGCTGACGCTGCGCCTGCCAAGGCAGAAGAGAAGAAAGAAGAGAAAAAAGAAGCGGCTCCGGCTCCGGCAGCAGCGGCGGCGGCTAAAGAGGTCAACGTCCCGGATATCGGCGGCGATGAAGTTGAAGTCACCGAAATCATGGTTAAAGTGGGCGACAACGTTGCCGCTGAGCAGTCACTGATCACCGTTGAAGGCGACAAAGCCTCAATGGAAGTTCCGGCACCGTTTGCGGGCACCGTGAAAGAGATCAAAATCAGCACCGGCGACAAAGTGTCTACCGGCTCGCTGATCATGGTCTTTGAAGTGGAAGGCGCAGCACCGGCGGCAGGCGAAGCCAAACCGCAGGTCAAAGAGGAAGCGGCTTCCGCTCCGGCAGCGGCCTCTGGCTCGAAAGACGTTAAGGTTCCGGATATCGGCGGCGATGAAGTTGAAGTCACCGAAGTGATGGTTAAAGTGGGCGACAACGTTGCCGCTGAGCAGTCACTGATCACCGTTGAGGGCGACAAAGCCTCAATGGAAGTTCCGGCACCGTTCGCGGGCACCGTGAAAGAGATCAAAATCAGCACCGGCGACAAAGTGTCTACCGGCTCGCTGATCATGGTCTTCGAAGTGGAAGGTGCAGCGCCAGCGCCTGCTGCGAAGCAGGAAGCAGCAGCCCCGGCTCCGGCCGCGAAAGCGGACAAACCGGCTGCGGCTCCGGCGGCGAAGGCAGAAGGCAAAACCGAATTTGCTGAAAACGACGCTTACGTTCACGCCACTCCGCTGATCCGCCGTCTGGCGCGCGAATTCGGCGTCAACCTGGCGAAAGTGAAAGGCACGGGCCGTAAGGGCCGTATCCTGCGCGAAGACGTTCAGGCTTACGTGAAAGACGCGGTTAAACGCGCAGAATCCGCACCGGCCGCTGCAAGCGGTGGCGGTCTGCCCGGTATGCTGCCGTGGCCGAAAGTGGACTTCAGCAAGTTTGGTGAAATCGAAGAAGTCGAACTGGGCCGCATCCAGAAAATCTCTGGTGCTAACCTGAGCCGTAACTGGGTGATGATCCCGCACGTTACGCACTTCGACAAAACTGATATCACCGATCTGGAAGCGTTCCGTAAGCAGCAGAATGCCGAAGCTGAGAAGCGTAAACTGGACGTGAAATTCACTCCGGTGGTCTTCATCATGAAAGCGGTAGCGGCTGCACTTGAGCAGATGCCACGCTTCAACAGCTCGCTGTCTGAAGATGCGCAGCGCCTGACGCTGAAGAAATACATCAACATTGGCGTGGCGGTTGATACCCTGAACGGTCTGGTGGTTCCGGTCTTTAAAGACGTGAACAAGAAGAGCATCACCGAACTGTCTCGTGAACTGACCGTGATCTCCAAAAAAGCGCGTGATGGCAAGCTGACCGCTGGCGAAATGCAGGGCGGTTGCTTCACCATCTCCAGCATCGGCGGCCTGGGGACAACCCACTTCGCGCCGATTGTGAACGCGCCGGAAGTGGCTATCCTCGGTGTGTCCAAATCCGCGATGGAACCGGTGTGGAACGGAAAAGAGTTTACTCCGCGTCTGATGATGCCGATTTCTCTCTCCTTCGACCACCGCGTGATCGACGGTGCTGATGGTGCGCGCTTTATCACCATCATCAACAACATGCTGAGCGACATTCGCCGCCTGGTGATGTAAGCGAAAAGCCGGCCTGACGGCCGGCTTTTTTCTGGTAATCTTCTCGTAATGGTGAGATTACTGGCAAAGACACGATTTCGTGAGCCGTTTGTTGTTTCAAAATTGTTAACAATTTTGTAAAATACGGGCGGATAGAACGTCCCGGTGGATGATGGGCGTACCCGGACTGCCGGAAATAAATAAGAGGTCATGATGAGTACTGAAATTAAAACTCAGGTCGTGGTACTTGGGGCAGGCCCGGCAGGTTACTCTGCGGCCTTCCGTTGCGCTGATTTAGGTCTGGAAACCGTAATCGTAGAACGTTACAACACCCTGGGTGGTGTTTGTCTGAACGTTGGCTGTATCCCTTCTAAAGCGCTGCTGCACGTCGCAAAAGTTATTGAAGAAGCTAAAGCGCTGGCTGAACACGGTATTGTCTTCGGCGAGCCGAAAACAGATATCGACAAAATTCGTACCTGGAAAGAGAAAGTTATCACTCAGCTGACCGGTGGGCTGGCGGGTATGGCCAAAGGCCGTAAAGTTAAAGTGGTTAACGGTCTGGGTAAATTTACCGGCGCGAACACCCTGGAAGTGGAAGGCGAGAACGGCAAAACCGTGATCAACTTCGACAACGCGATCATCGCGGCAGGCTCCCGTCCGATCCAACTGCCGTTTATTCCGCACGACGACCCGCGCGTATGGGATTCCACCGATGCGCTGGAGCTGAAATCCGTACCGAAACGTCTGCTGGTTATGGGCGGCGGTATCATCGGTCTGGAAATGGGCACCGTGTATGACGCGCTGGGTTCAGAGATCGACGTGGTTGAAATGTTCGACCAGGTGATCCCGGCCGCCGATAAAGACATCGTTAAAGTCTTCACCAAACGCATCAGCAAGAAATTTAACCTGATGCTGGAAACCAAAGTCACCGCCGTTGAAGCGAAAGAAGACGGTATCTACGTTTCGATGGAAGGCAAAAAAGCGCCTGCCGAAGCGCAGCGTTACGACGCGGTGCTGGTGGCGATTGGTCGCGTGCCGAACGGTAAAAACCTCGACGCCGGTAAAGCAGGTGTTGAAGTTGACGACCGTGGCTTTATCCGCGTAGACAAGCAGTTGCGCACTAACGTGCCGCACATTTTTGCTATCGGCGATATCGTCGGTCAGCCGATGCTGGCGCACAAAGGTGTTCACGAAGGTCACGTTGCCGCTGAAGTCATCGCCGGTAAAAAACACTACTTCGATCCGAAAGTGATCCCGTCCATCGCCTATACCGAACCGGAAGTGGCATGGGTTGGTCTGACCGAAAAAGAAGCGAAAGAGAAAGGCATCAGCTACGAAACCGCCACCTTCCCGTGGGCTGCTTCTGGCCGTGCTATCGCTTCCGACTGCGCCGACGGTATGACCAAACTGATTTTCGACAAAGAAACGCACCGTGTGATCGGTGGCGCGATTGTCGGCACCAACGGCGGTGAGCTGCTGGGTGAAATCGGTCTGGCGATTGAGATGGGCTGCGACGCTGAAGATATCGCGCTGACCATCCACGCGCACCCGACGCTGCACGAGTCCGTAGGTCTGGCAGCGGAAGTGTTCGAAGGTAGCATCACCGACCTGCCGAACCCGAAAGCGAAGAAAAAGTAACCGGGCAGCGCATTGCTTTTCCGGCCTGGTACAGGCCGGATTGATGAGCGCTAATCTGGATAAAAAGCGGCTTTTAAGCCGCTTTTTTTATTGCTTCACGCTCTGCCAGTTTTCATCCGGGGCATAACGCTCAATAGTCTGCGCCTTGTCTGGCGTATCTTCTCCTGAATCAGCCTGATAGAGCGCGCCGTGGGTATCAATCATAAAGCTCATCACTCCCGTTTTACCCCATTCAACCGGCCATGCCAGCAGCGCCACGCTCTGGTCGTCAGCGCCGGCAATAATGCGAAAGCGGTAGCCATGATAGCCTTCGCCGGGCGTGACGGGGCTGAAGGCTGGCCCTAACGGGCTGGGCGTTTCACCCGGTGCGGTTGGCCAGTAGAGACCGTCTTTTTGTCCCTCACTGCTGATGATTTTTTTCGCCCAGCGTTGGTTGATTTGGTAGTAATCGTGCTCGGCAGCCACCCAGGCCTGCATTGCCTGCATCGCGCCCAGCTCATTGCGCCCAATGGTGCGCGTCAGAATTTCATCGGCGGCGGCGGTCATATCAAAATGCCAGCCTTCGGCGCTTTTTTGCAGCGGCAGCGGTAACTGCCAGTTCTCTTCGCCCACGTTCAGATGCGCGGTGTTACCCTGCTGCTCAATATGATGGCTGACCTTCCAGTCGCGTAAAAAGCGGGCCACGGCCTGCGGATCGACCCCTTCAGACGGCAAATAATGCCGCCAGTCATCGCCCAGAATTTCGCCAAGCGCGGTGTCGTCCTGTGTGGAAATGGCGTTTACGAGCGCGTCGGCGGCGATATCCGGGGTGCTGAACTGCTGCTGTGCCAGGGCGGGCATCATCATCAGCATTAACGCGCTAAACAGAGTTAATTTTTTCATGTTGTTCCTTAATGATGACGTTCGCGGATGGCGGCGCGCTGCTCTGTGCTTAGGTTTTCACGTTTGCGACTTTCGCTTCCACGCAGCTGTTGCGCGCGCGAGGAGGGCGAACGGCTGTCGTTGCCGCTAAGTGCTGTAGCAGCAGGGCGTGCCCGGGGGATCTCGCGCTGTTCATGGCGCTGCTGAATGCTTTCGCGCCGCGCCTGGCGCTGTTCCGGCGTGGAGGAACTGACCCGCTGCTGGACATTTTCGCGCCGCGCCTGACGCTGTTCCGGCGTGGAGGCGCTGACCCGCTGCTGGACATTTTCGCGCCGCGCCTGGCGCTGTTCCGGCGTCACCGAGTTCAAACGCTCTTTAGCGTCGTCACGCTTCGCCTGGCGCTGATCCGGCGTGGTGGATGAAAGCCGTTGCTGAAGCTGGGCTCTGGCGGCGTCGCGCTGGGTATCGCTGGTGTCATATCCGCGATAATTATTTCTCTGTGCAATCTGTTCAAGCTGACGGGGCATTGCCTGACGTGAAGCGGCGGAGGCAGGTAGCGAGAGGGATTTGCCGGTTTTTTCCTGCAACGTTGCCCGCGCGGCCTGGCGCTGGCTGTCGCGATTGCCGACGGGAGTCGTGCTTAAGCCGCCGATCGCGCCCGGCTGGTGAAAACGCTGTGCAATCCTGTCATTGGCATAGGGAACGCCGTTACGGTACGCGGGATTGTGCTCCCATACCCGGCGGTTATCGGTGAGATGATCGCCCGTGATGCGATTGTAGTTATTGACGTTGATATTGATGTTATCGCCGTTACGGACGTAGCCGTTATGGCCATCGTGATAGTCATGATCGTGGTCATCATCGTGATGGTGGTGATCGTGATCGTCATCATCCCAGTCAATACTGCTGAACAGCGCGTAGGTCGTGGCCACGCCGAGGCTGTAGCCAAATCCTTTCACAAAGCTCTCAGTAAACTGTTGGCCGGGAGACGGTTGCAGATACACCGGCGGGTAAGCGGTATTCGGCCAGCTACCGTATACCACCGTCGGATTATAATTCGGGACATACACTACCTCCGGGCTGGCCGGTTCAATGGTAATGACCGTCGGCGCGGCAGACACGACGTGGGTTGAGGAAGGCGTGGTTTTTGTTGAGGAGGACGCGCTCTTCGGCGCGGACGCAGGCGCGGGAGCGGTCACCACCTTAACCGTCTGTTGCGGCGTGCTCTTCAGGGTGCCGGTTTGCTGGGCCAGCGCGCGCAGCTTCTGCACCGAGTCCATCACATCCTGCGGCTGGGCCAGAAACGCGTTACCGAGGTTTTCTACCCACTGCGGATCGCCGCCCATCAGCGACATAAGCTGTGGAAAGGCGACCAGCGACTTGACGCTGGCATCCCACGGCTGGTTAGCCACCGCGCTGATTGCCGCATCGCCCTGCATCGTCGGGTTATCTTTCGACCACTGCACCGCCTGCACCACGCTCGCCGGATAGGTTGACGCCATTAACACCTGAGAGAGCAGGGCGTCAGGGTACAGCGCGATGGGCGCGACCCACTGATCGATTTGTGCCGGGCTAAAGGTGGCGGTAACCGCAGGCGCAGAGACGGGAGCGGCTTCCGCCACAGATGGCGTCACGCTAACCGGCTGGCGGCTTTTCACATACAGCGTCCCGGCTGCCGCACATAACGCCAGACTGCAAGCCAGAGCAATGAAATGCGGCTTAAAGGGCAATGTCATGGTGAGTTTCTCCGTCAGAAACAAGAATCGCGCTCGTGGGCGCTGGATGGGCGGCAGTATATTCCTTGTCCTGATTCTTTTTTGACGGAAACAGGGATCGCCGGGCCATGAATGCGGAAGCGCACGATTAGCGTATTTACGTCGCCGGGCCGCCGCGTTTTCATCTGGCGGAAAGCGTTCATAAACCAGGACTATATGGCCTTTCACGATTCAGCAAGTATTTAATGTTGCTTTTTTGTAAACAGATTAACACCCCGTTGAAATCCTGCTATTCTGCCCGTTGCGGTACCGGGCATTTACCCTACAAACTGCTGTCTCACAGGAGCGTGAAGAAAATCGCCTGCCGCACTATGACAATGAGAGCGAGGAGAACCGTCGTGCTAGAAGAATACCGTAAGCACGTAGCTGAGCGTGCCGCTGAAGGGATCGTAGCGAAACCCTTAGATGCAACCCAAATGTCCGGGTTAGTTGAGCTGCTGAAGAATCCGCCTGCGGGCGAAGAAGAATTCCTGTTAGATCTATTAACCAACCGCGTACCGCCGGGCGTTGATGAAGCCGCCTATGTTAAAGCGGGTTTCCTTGCCGCTATCGCCAAAGGCGATGCCACTTCTCCGCTGGTCACCCCGGAAAAAGCCGTTGAGCTGCTGGGTTCGATGCAGGGCGGTTACAACATCCATCCGCTGATTGACGCGCTGGACAACGACGCGCTGGCACCGATTGCCGTTAAAGCGCTCTCCCACACCCTGCTGATGTTCGATAACTTCTACGACGTCGAAGAAAAAGCGAAAGCGGGTAACACCCACGCGCAGCAGGTGATGCTCTCCTGGGCCAATGCCGACTGGTTCCTGACCCGTCCGGCGCTGGCTGAAAAAATTACCGTTACCGTCTTTAAAGTTACCGGCGAAACCAACACCGATGACCTGTCACCCGCGCCGGATGCATGGTCGCGCCCGGACATTCCGCTGCACGCGCTGGCAATGCTGAAAAACGCCCGCGACGGGATCATCCCGGATAATCCTGGCAGCGTCGGCCCGATCAAACAGATTGAAGGGCTGCAACAGAAAGGTTACCCGCTGGCCTACGTCGGCGACGTGGTTGGCACCGGTTCTTCACGTAAATCCGCGACCAACTCCGTGCTGTGGTTTATGGGCGACGACATCCCGTTTGTGCCGAATAAACGCGGCGGCGGCGTGGTGCTCGGCGGCAAAATCGCACCGATTTTCTTCAACACTATGGAAGATGCGGGCGCGCTGCCGATTGAAGTCGACGTCTCCAGACTGAACATGGGCGACGTGATTGACGTTTACCCGTTCAAAGGCGAAGTCCGTGACCATTACAGCGACGAGCTGCTGGCAACGTTTGAACTGAAAACCGACGTGCTGATTGACGAAGTGCGCGCGGGTGGCCGTATCCCGCTGATCATCGGTCGCGGCCTGACCACCAAAGCGCGTGAAGCGCTGGGGATGCCGCACAGCGACGTGTTCCGCATCGCCAAACCGGTGGAAGCCAGCAGCAAAGGCTTCTCGCTGGCGCAGAAAATGGTCGGTCGCGCCTGCGGCGTGGCGGGCGTTCGCCCTGGCGAATACTGTGAACCGAAAATGACCTCCGTTGGCTCGCAGGACACCACCGGCCCGATGACCCGTGACGAGCTGAAAGACCTCGCCTGCCTGGGCTTCTCGGCGGATCTGGTGATGCAGTCCTTCTGCCACACGGCGGCCTATCCGAAACCGGTAGACGTCACCACTCATCACACGCTGCCGGACTTCATTATGAACCGTGGCGGCGTTTCGCTGCGCCCCGGCGACGGCATCATCCACTCGTGGCTGAACCGGATGCTGTTGCCGGATACGGTCGGCACCGGCGGCGACTCCCACACCCGCTTCCCGGTCGGCATCTCTTTCCCGGCAGGCTCCGGCCTGGTGGCGTTTGCTGCCGCGACCGGCGTTATGCCGCTGGATATGCCGGAATCGGTGCTGGTGCGCTTTAAAGGCAAAATGCAGCCGGGCATCACCCTGCGCGATCTGGTACACGCCATCCCGCTGTACGCGATCCGTCAGGGGCTGCTGACCGTTGAGAAGAAGGGCAAGAAAAACATCTTCTCCGGCCGCATTCTGGAAATCGAAGGTCTGCCGGATCTGAAAGTTGAGCAGGCGTTTGAACTGGCAGATGCCTCCGCAGAACGCTCCGCTGCTGGCTGTACCATCAAGCTGGATAAAGCGCCGATCACCGAGTACCTGACCTCCAATATTGTGCTGCTGAAGTGGATGATTGCCGAAGGTTACGGCGACCGTCGTACCATTGAACGCCGTATTCAGGGGATGGAAAAATGGCTGGCCGATCCGAAACTGCTGGAAGCCGATGCGGACGCTGAATACGCGGCGGTGATTGAGATCGATCTGGCGGATATTCATGAGCCGATCCTCTGCGCGCCGAACGATCCTGACGACGCGCGTCTGCTCTCCGACGTGGCGGGCGAGAAGATCGACGAAGTATTTATCGGCTCCTGCATGACCAACATCGGTCACTTCCGCGCGGCGGGCAAGCTGCTGGATGCGCATCAGGGCCAGTTGCCAACCCGTCTGTGGGTGGCACCGCCAACGCGGATGGACGCGGCGCAGCTGACCGAAGAGGGCTACTACAGCGTCTTTGGGAAAAGCGGTGCGCGGATCGAAATCCCCGGTTGTTCCCTGTGCATGGGCAACCAGGCGCGGGTGGCGGACGGCGCGACGGTGGTTTCGACCTCCACGCGTAACTTCCCGAACCGTTTAGGCACCGGTGCTAACGTTTACCTGGCCTCGGCGGAACTGGCGGCGGTTGCCGCACTGCTGGGTCGCCTGCCGTCCCCGGAAGAGTATCTGACTTCCGTGGCGCAGGTAGACAAAACGGCAGTCGATACCTATCGCTATCTGAATTTCGACCAGCTTGAGCAGTACACCGATAAAGCGGATGGCGTCATATTCCAGACGGCGGTGTAACGCATCACCTGAATAAAAACCCGGCGGCGTCAGGCTGCCGGGTTTTTTTATTCTTACTGTGGCTTGCTGTAAAAGCCCACTTTAAAAAACACCCAGACCCTTTCTGTACGCACAAAAGCGGGTTTATTTTCATTCCTCCCGTCCGGCACGCTTTTTTTCTTCCTCTCTGCTGCGATAATTAGCCTATCGGCAATGCAGCCGTGGCGCATTGTGACAGCAGAGGAACAGATTATGGATTATGAATTTTTGCGCGACATTACCGGAGTGGTAAAGGTGCGGATGTCGATGGGCCACGAGGTGGTCGGGCACTGGTTTAACGAAGAAGTAAAAGAAAACCTTGCCCTGCTTGATGAAGTCGAGCAGGCGGCGCGGGCGGTCAAAGGCAGCGAGCGTTCCTGGCAACGGACCGGGCATGAATATACGCTGTGGATGGACGAAGAAGAGGTGATGATCCGCGCCAATCAACTGGAGTTTTCCGGCGACGAAATCGAAGAAGGAATGAGCTACTACGACGAAGAGAGCCTGTCGCTGTGCGGCGTGGAGGACTTTTTACAGGTTGTCGCCGCGTATCGGGTGTTTGTCCAGCAGAAGTAATCCCCGCCCTGTACGCATGTCAGGCGACCGCAGCGAATACGTTTTACTGTCGCTGCCGCCGAAACGGTGAGCGGAGCATCCCTGCTCCGCATCGTCAGACCGCAGGAATATTGCGGCCGTAATAAATCTCGCGCATCTCTTTCCACAGCAGGTCAGTAATGACCTTGCGCTCGTCCGCCGTTAAATCTTCCGGGCGGGTGTGGAACATGTAGTGCTTAAGATCGAACTCCTTAAGCAGCATCTTGGTGTGGAAGATATTTTCCTGATACACGTTCACATCCACCATGTCGTACAGCGATTTCATATCGTCGGACATAAAATTCTGAATCGAATTAATCTCATGATCGATAAAGTGCTTCATGCCGTTGATATCGCGGGTAAAGCCGCGCACGCGGTAATCAACGGTGACGATATCGGATTCAAGCTGGTGGATCAGGTAATTCAGCGCCTTCAGCGGTGAAATCACGCCGCAGGTGGAGACTTCAATATCCGCGCGAAAGGTACACAGATCGCCTTCAGGATGGCTTTCCGGGTAGGTATGTACGCAGATGTGGCTTTTGTCGAGATGGGCGACGACCGCTTCCGGCAGCGGGCCGGGATGCTCGGTTTTGTCGATCAGCTGTGGATCGACCGGCTCTTCGCTCACCAGAATCGTCACGCTGGCACCCTGCGGTTCGTAATCCTGACGAGCGATATTAAGGATATTCGCCCCAATAATGGAACAGGTCTCTGACAGGATCTCAGTCAGGCGGTTGGCATTATAGAGTTCGTCGATATAAGCGATATAACCATCGCGCTCTTCCGCCGTTTTCACGTAGCAGATATCGTAAATACAAAAACTCAGGCTTTTGGTCAGGTTGTTAAAGCCATGCAGTTTCAGCTTTTTCAATTTTTATCACCTCCTTAGAATCACTGTGCGGACAGTGCGTCTTGCAGATACTGGGGCAGGGCAAAGGCTGCCGTATGAATGGCCGGATTGTAATAACGGCAGGTCAGACCGGCCTGATGGAATCGCGCCTGAATAATTTCCGTCGACAAACCGCGCAACGCCTCGTTATCCGTGGCCCAGGCAAAAGTCATAATGCCGCCGTAGTAGGTCGGAATGGCGGCCTGGTAAAAGCTGACGTCGTTGAAGTAAGCGCTCAGTTTTCGATGGCTGCCGACCGCTTCGTCCTGCTGCAAAAAGCACACGCCATTTTGCGCGACAAAAATACCGCCAGGGTTCAGGCAGCGTTTGCAACCTTCGTAGAACGCCGAGGTAAACAGGCTTTCTCCCGGCCCGACCGGATCGGTACAGTCGGAAATGATCACATCAAACGTTTGCGTGGTCTGGTTAACAAAATTGACGCCGTCGTCGATCACCAGCGTGAAACGCGGATCGTCGTAAGCTCCGGCATTGTGATTCGGCAGATACTGGCGGCAGAAAGAAACCACGCCTGCGTCAATTTCAACCATCGTGATAGTGGCAATATTTTTATGCCGCGAGACTTCGCGCAGCATTGCGCCATCGCCGCCGCCGATAATCAGCACATGCTTCGCGTGACCGTGCGCCAGCAGCGGAACGTGCGTCATCATTTCATGATAAATAAACTCATCGCGCTCGGTGGTTTGCACCACGCCATCCAGCGCCATAACGCGCCCGAAAGCCGCGTTTTCGAAGATGATCAGATCCTGATGATCGGTTTTTTCATGATACAGCACGTTATCAACGGCAAAGTATTGACCAAACTGGTCGTGCAGCGTTTCATGCCAGCGAGTGTTATCGCTCATGGAGTTCTCCCTTGTTAACACCCATGAAAAATGGGCGCAACATAATAGCCAACATTTAACCAGTATGCACGGTCAATGTTTCAGCAGGGAGAGGGGAAGGAAATTATTTTACGTAGGCGAGCAGACTCAGCGAATCCTTTGCCAGCTTTTTGCATTTTTTAGCGGTCGGAATGCTGATCCCGCTGAGGTCGCGATAGCTGTCTTCGCCCAGCGCCTTCATGTTAAAGCTGTCGTAGTTGCTCATATCCCATTGATTCTGCTGGGCAAAGAAAAGCAGCGCCCGGCGGATTTGAGTATTGGGTAAATTCTGGTAGCCGCAGTCGTTTTTCAGAAACACAAATACTGCCGTCAAATCGGCCATATCTTCGGCTTCGGACTCGCTAAGGGCATAGCTATTTGTGGATAACGCTAACAGGGTTCCAAGAACCATTGTTCTGAAAAAGGTCTTCATTATTTCTACCACAGCACACGGAAATGCAACGTTAGCACAACAGACGAGGATGCGGCGATAATTATTATGCATTTGCGTTTAAGACCTTGCAGGGCCGGGCGGAAAGCCAGGGCTTGACGTTCCTGTTAGGGGAGGGTTTAAGCTGGGCGTCTGCAAAAGATGAGGAAAAAACCATGCAACGTCGAGATTTCCTGAAATATTCAGCGGCCCTGGGCGCAGTCAGCGCGCTGCCGCTGTGGAGCCGAACCGCGCTGGCCGCAGAGCGCCCCGCATTGCCCGTTCCTGACCTGCTGACCGCCGACGCGCGCAGCCGGATCAAGCTCGTCGTTCAGGCGGGGAAATCGACGTTTGGCTCCTTCACCAGCACCACCTGGGGCTATAACGGATCGCTGCTCGGCCCGGCAATTCGCCTGCGTCGCGGGAAAGAGGTGAACGTCGATATCCACAATACCTTGCCCGAAGAGACCACCGTTCACTGGCACGGGCTGGAAGTGCCCGGCGCAGTGGACGGCGGGCCGCAGGGGGTGATCGCGCCCGGCGCCTCGCGCACCGTGACGTTTACTCCCGATCAACCGGCGGCGACCTGCTGGTTTCATCCGCATCAGCACGGTAAAACCGGGCGTCAGGTGGCGATGGGGCTGGCGGGGCTGGTGCTGATTGACGACGATGACAGCCGTAAACTACGGCTGCCGCAGCAGTGGGGCATTGATGATGTGCCGGTGATCGTGCAGGACAAACGCTTCACCGCTGGCGGCGAAATTGATTATCAGCTGGACGTCATGACCGCCGCCGTTGGCTGGTTTGGCGACACCCTGCTGACCAACGGCGCACGCTACCCGCAACATGCCGCGCCGCGCGGCTGGCTGCGTCTGCGCCTGCTGAACGGCTGTAACGCACGCTCGCTCAACGTGGCGGCCAGCGATAAACGCCCGCTGTATGTGATTGCCAGCGACGGCGGCCTTCTGGCGGAGCCGGTGAAGGTGACGGAGTTGCCGATGCTGATGGGCGAGCGTTTCGAGGTGCTGGTCGATACCCGTGATGGTAAAGCGTTCGATCTGCTGACCCTGCCGGTGAGCCAGATGGGCATGGCGGTGACGCCGTTCGACCAGCCGCAGCCCGTTTTGCGCGTGCAGCCGCTGCGCATTGCCGCCTCCGGCACGCTGCCAGATACGCTGGTGAACATGCCCGAACTGCCCGCGCTGGATAACCTCACCCGGCGTCAGTTTCAGCTTTCCATGGACCCGATGCTCGATATGATGGGGATGCAGGCGTTGCAGGAGAAGTACGGCGCGCAGGCGATGAGCGGCATGGATCACGGCAGTATGCACCACGGCAGTATGGGGCAAATGCAGCACGGTGGGCACGGTTTTGATTTCCACAACGCCAACCGGATCAACGGGAAAGCGTTTGATATGGCTACGCCGCTGTTTGCCGCGCAGAAAGGTCGCGATGAACGCTGGGTCATTTCAGGCGAGGGCGACATGATGCTGCACCCGTTCCACATTCACGGTACCCAGTTCCGTATTCTGTCGGAAAACGGTCACGCGCCTGCCGCCCACCGCGCGGGCTGGAAGGACACGGTTAACGTTGACGGTGGCGTCAGCGAGGTGCTGGTGCGCTTCAATCACGATGCGCCGCAGGCGCAGGCGTATATGGCGCACTGTCATCTGCTGGAACACGAAGATACCGGCATGATGATGGGATTTACGGTGGCGTAAGCAAAGCCTCACGGCGCGCGTCGGTACATCCGCCTCGGGTGGCCGATTTTGCCGTACAGCATTTCGACGCACAAAAAACCCGTTTCAACACAGTGCTCCAGATAGCGGCGGGTGGTGGTTTTGCTTAACCCGGTTTCACTCACCACTTCATCCACGGAAAAACAGTGTGCGGCGCGATCGGTAAACAGCTTCTGTACCCGCGCCAGCGTGTTTTCTTCAATGCCTTTACTGCTGTTATCCAGCCGGTAGTTTTTGGCCTGCAACTGGTAGAGCGAATCCACGTTTTGCTGATCGACAATCTTCCATACCCGCTGCTGTTCGGCAAACTGCACAAAACGCTCCAGTGACTGGCTCAGGCGCTTCCAGGAAACGGGTTTGAGAATATAGTCGAACGCGCCGTTGCGGATCGCCTGGCTACAGGTGTCCATATCGCTGGCGGCGGTAATAAAAATCACCGTACAGTTGGCGCGTTGCAGCAGCGGATTATTCAGCAGGGTGATGCCCTTGCCGTCCGGCAGATAGTTATCCAGCAACACCAATTGTGGCTGAAACGCGGTCATTTTTTCCTGCGCGTCGGCAAGCGTAGATGCAATGCCCACCAGCCGCAGGCGCGGGTGCTTATCGATCAGATCGGCATGCAGCCGGGCCAGCGTCGTTTCGTCTTCAATAATGAGCACATCAATCAGTTCATCTTGCATAGTGAGTCTCTTCCAGTTCCATTGCCGGGTGCCGGGCAGGAATAAACAGCGAGAAAATCGCGCCGCGCGGCGCATTGTCGGTCACTTCTATCGAGCCGCCCGCCTGGGTAACATAACTTTCAATCAGATAGAGTCCAATGCCGTGGTCGCCTTTGGTTTTGGTGGTCATCCCACGCTCAAAGATCCGCTCGCGGATCTCCGGTTTTATGCCGACGCCCTGGTCGGCCACTTCAATAAGCAGCTCACGCTCGTTAAGGATCATCAGCACGTCGACCGGCTCGTGGGGCATCGGTGCGCGCTGGGTGGCTTCGATCGCGTTATCCAGCAGATTGCCGATAATGGAAATCAGCTCTGCTTCGGCGAGGGGCGGAAAGGGGTTATCGATCCGGCAGGCCGGGTCAAAATTTAGCTCGACGCCTTTTTCTCTGGCGCGCGCCGCTTTGCCGAGCAGCAGCCCGCAGAGCGTGGGGGAGCTAAAGCGCGCGGAGATAAAATCCAGCAGCTCCTGCGCGTGCTCCGACTGGGCCTGAATATAATGGATCGCCTCGTCGTAGCGCCCCATATGCAGCAGGCCGGACAGGGTCGTCATCCGGTTCAACTGCTCGTGGCGCATTATCCGCAGGTTGTCCACGTAGCGCTTCACCTGGCTAAGCTGCGCGCTCAGGGAATCTATTTCATTGCGGTCGCGGAAGGTGATCACCCAGCCCTGCAATGCGCCCTCCAGCAGAATGCGGATGCGGCTGGCGATCACCGTCAGGTCGTTGAAACGGCAAATTTCGTCGTGGGTATCTTTAGCGTGCAGCGCTTGCGGAGTGAGAAACGGCACCGGCGCAATCACCTCACCGATCAATTGCCCGCGCAGCTCGCGCGCGGGCTGGCTTAAGCCGAGCAGTTTGCGCGCCGCCTGGTTGATAACTTCAATGCGTAGCTGACTGTCGATGGCGATCACCCCTTCATAGATCGATTCCATCATTGCTTTTTGCTGGCGCACCAGCAGGCCGATTTCACGCGGCTCCAGCGAAAAAATCTGCTTTTTGATACTGCGAGTAAAAAACCACGAGAAAATAAACAGGGCGATCAGCAGCAGCACGGCGGCAATCAGAATGTTAACCACTTTGTTAACGGTAATGGTATCCAGATAACTGGTCAGGTAGCCAACGGAGACGATGCCCACCACCTGACCCGCTTCATCAAAAATGGGGGCTTTGCTGCGCAGTGAAATTCCCAGCCCGCCCTTGCGGATAGTGGTAATACTTTTGCCGTGCAGCACCTCTTCGTTGTCGCCGCCAACCAGTGTTTTTCCTACCCGGTCGGCATACACGGAATGGAACAGATGCACGCCTTTGCCATCGCCGATGACAATAAAACTGGCGTCGCTGTGCTGCGCTATTTTCTGCATGAAATCGTGGATCGCCGGGATATCTTTTTCAATGACCTGTTTACGTAATCCGGGAATAAGAGCAATCTCTTCTGCCTGTATTTTTGCGCGGGTGCTCATCTCCTGATATAGCTGCCTGCCAACGTCGATATAATAATAGCTTCCCAGCAGTGCAAATAGCACTGAGAAAAAAACGACCAGGGAAATAAACAGCTTTATCTGGAAAGAGAATTTCATCGCGATCACGCACGGTTGCAGGAAAAAGACAATATATCATCTTTTTTTGCCCTGACGCCGGGTTTGCTGGAAAGTTGTGATCCCTTGCACAGCACGCGGCAGCAGCCTGCTGCGCCAGCAAAATGTCAGATGTTATTTATTTGTATAAATCAGAAAAGAAACCATAAAAACCACGGAAATATTTAAGGCATTAATCACATAAAATAAAAGAAACCATTAAAACCATAGTCGCCATTAAAACTTCAATTTTAATATGCAGTTCCTCACATAAAGTAAGTCATTAGGGCTTTAAGCTGGCCGCACAAAATAACTAAGGGGCTTGATTATGAGCACAACTGACGATTCTTTTATTGTTAACCATAAACCGATAGATATACCTCAACCCTCGCTGAAAGAGCGCTGGTGGCACATTATGGATAGCTGGAAGATAGGCATTATTCCCCTGCCGCTGTTTTTGTTAGCCGGTGCGCTGATCGCTATTGATTGCCTCGGCGGTAAGCTGCCCAGCGATATTGTGGTGATGGTGGCCACGCTGGCATTCTTCGGCTTCGCCTGCGGCGAATTCGGCAAGCGCCTGCCGATTGTCGGCAAGCTGGGCGCGGCAGCGATTTGCGCCACTTTTATCCCTTCTGCGATGGTGTATTACGGCCTGCTGCCAGATGTGGTCGTGGAATCGACGACCAAATTCTACAAATCCACCAACATTCTCTATCTCTACATCTGCTGCATTATCGTTGGCAGCATTATGAGCATGAACCGCACGGTGCTGATTCAGGGCTTTCTGCGCATTTTCTTCCCGATGCTGTGCGGTGAGATCGTCGGCATGATTGTCGGGATGGGCGTGGGTCTGGCGCTGGGAATGGAGCCGTTCCAGATTTTCTTCTTCATTATTCTGCCTATTATGGCGGGCGGCGTCGGGGAAGGGGCGATCCCGCTGTCCATCGGTTACGCCACGCTGCTGCATATGGATCAGGGCGTGGCGCTGGGACGCGTGCTGCCAATGGTCATGCTCGGCGGCCTGACGGCGATTATTATTTCCGGCTGCCTGAATCAACTGGGTAAACGTTACCCGCACCTCACCGGTGAAGGGCAACTGATGCCAAACCGCGCCAATGCCGACGGTCAGTCTTCACAGCCCGCGTTTTCCGGCAAAGCCGACGTCACCACCATTGCGGCGGGTGCGCTGCTGGCGGTGCTGCTTTATATGCTCGGTATGCTCGGCCACAAGCTGACGGGTCTGCCCGCGCCGGTCGGTATGCTGTTCGTGGCCGTGCTGGTCAAGCTGTGCAACGGTGCATCTCCCCGCCTGCTCGAAGGCTCGCAGGTGGTCTACAAATTCTTCCAGACCTCAGTGACCTATCCGATTCTTTTTGCCGTCGGCGTGGCGATCACCCCGTGGCAGGAACTGGTCAACGCTTTCACCCTGAGCAATCTGCTGGTGATTGTCAGCACCGTGTCGGCGCTGGTCGCCACCGGTTTCTTCGTCGGCAAAAAGATTGGTATGCACCCGATTGATGTGGCCATCGTCTCCTGCTGTCAGAGCGGGCAGGGCGGTACCGGCGACGTCGCCATCCTCACCGCGGGCAACCGTATGAGCCTGATGCCGTTCGCCCAGATTGCCACCCGCATTGGCGGCGCAATTAACGTCTCCGTCTCGCTGCTGGTACTGGGCAACTTCCTCGTTTAATTGATGTACTCAGGAAAGACTATGAAACTCGCAAGTTTTCTTTATCAGGGCGTTCGCAGCTACGGCATTGTGAATGCGCAAGGGGTGATTGATTTAGGGCGTCGCCTCGGAGACCGCTACGGCGATCTCAAAGCGCTGCTTCAGGGCAACGGGCTGGAGCAGGCCCGGCGTTTTGCCCGCGAGGCCGCCGACATCAGCATCGCCGACATCACCTTTTTACCGGTGATTGAGCAACCGGAAAAAATCCTCTGCGTCGGCATGAACTATGCCGAAAAGCGCAAAGAATTTGACCAGCATAATCCGGCTCCGACGCTGTTTGTGCGTTTCCCGGACTCACAAACTGCGCATAACGCGCCGGTGCTGAAGCCGCGCCATTCCTGCGAATTCGACTACGAAGGCGAGCTGGCGGTGATCATCGGCAAAGGCGGAGAGAATATCCCGCAGGCGCAGGCGCTGGAACACGTTGCGGGTTACAGCTGCTATATGGACGGGTCTGCCCGCGACTGGCAGCACACCTGGTTTACCGCCGGGAAAAACTGGCGGCAGACCGGCGCGTTCGGGCCGTGGATGGCGACGGCGGATGAAATCCCCGATCCGCACCAGTTAGCGATCCGCACCTGGCTCAACGGGCGGATGGTGCAGGATGACAACACCAGCAGCATGATCCATCGGGTTGCTGAGCTTATCGAGTACATCAGCACTTTCACCCGTTTAAGCCCCGGTGACGTCATCATCACCGGTTCGCCGGGTGGCGTGGGTAAAAAGCGTAATCCGCCGCTGTTTATGAAAGAAGGCGATCGCATTGAAGTGGAAATCGAGCATATCGGCCACCTCAGCAATGTGATTATGGAAGCGCCAGCGCAAACGCTGACGGCAGCGTATTAACCAGGCGGCCGTATGCACTCGCAACCTGCTATCGATTTTCGGGTCACGGAGGTGGCGCGCCACCCCGAGCGGTTAAGCCCGATCCGCGCGCTGCTGGCGGACAGCGGTCTGGGGCTGGACGGCGACATTACGCTGTTTGTCGAAGCGCGCGCCGGAACCCGGCTTGTCGGGTGCGCGGGGCTGGCGGCTAACGTCATCAAATGTGTGGCGGTAGAGGAGCAGCTTCGCGGCGTGAACTTAAGCGCCCGGCTGTTGGCGGAGGTGGAAAACGTGGCGCTGGCGCGCGGTCATTTCCATCTTTTCCTCTGTACCCGCCCATGTAACGAGGCGCGTTTTCAACAAAGCGGTTTCTGGCCGGTTGCGCGCAGCGGCAATAATGCGGTGCTGATGGAAAACACACCGCAGGGCATTGAGCGCTACTGCCGCTCGCTGCACCGCCACCGTCATGAGGGCGCGCGTACCGGCGCGATTGTGATGAACGCCAATCCGTTTACCCTCGGACACCGTCATCTGGTAGAGCAGGCGGCCAGGCAGTGCGACTGGCTGCACCTGTTTGTGGTGCGTGAGGATGCCTCGTTCTTTCCGTTCCGCGCCCGGCTCAACATGGTACGTGCGGGCGTGGCTCATCTGCCGAATGTGACGGTGCATGAAGGTTCGCAATACATCATTTCGCGCGCCACGTTTCCGGCGTATTTCCTCAAGGAGAGCGGCAGGGTACAGCAGGCGTGGAGTGAAATCGATGTGCTGATCTTCCGCGACTTTATCGCGCCAGCGCTGGGTGTGACTCACCGCTTCGTGGGATCGGAGCCGTTTTGTGACGTCACCCGCCAGTACAACCAGACGCTGCACGCGCTGTTGACCCCGCGCATTGCGGTTATCGAGCTGCCGCGCATCAAAGTCTCTGGTCATCCTGTTTCGGCCTCGGAAGTGCGCCGCTTGCTTAAAACAGAACAGTTTTCCCGCATCAGGGAAATCGTTCCCGAATCCACTTTCGCGCATCTCGAAGCGCATTACAGCGCGGAAGTCGTTTAATTTATCAGGAAGGCATTATGAAAATTGTAAGGGAGGCGCTGGCAGGAACCCAGGAATCCAGCGACCTGATGGTGAAAATCGCTCCCGCCGACGGCGAACTGGAGATTGTCATCCGCAGTGAAGTGATTAAGCAGTTTGGCGACCAGATCCGCCGGGTCGTTGAGGAGACGCTCAGCGCGATGGCGGTCCGCCAGGGGCTGATTATCATCGAAGATAAAGGCGCGCTGGACTGTGTGATCCGCGCCCGGCTTCAGGGCGCGCTGCTGCGCGCCGCCGAAGAACAAAATATCGACTGGGGGAAACTGCAATGAGCCACCTCCGCCGCAGTATGCTGTTTCTGCCCGGCGCGAACGCCGCCATGCTCTCCACGGCGTTTATCTACCGCCCGGACTCCATCATGTTCGATCTGGAAGATGCCGTCGCGCTGCGTGAAAAAGACACCGCCCGCCTGCTGGTGTTTCACGCGCTGCAACATCCGATGTATCAGGATATCGAAACCGTGGTGCGCATTAATCCGCTCAGCACGCCGTTCGGTCTTGCCGATCTGGAAGCCGCCGTGCGCGGGGGCGTTGACGTTATCCGTTTGCCCAAAACCGATTCGCCGGAAGATATCGACGAACTGGAAGGCCATCTGGCGCGTATTGAACGCGCGTGCGGGCGTGAGGTTGGCTCGACCAGGGTCATGGCGGCGATTGAATCGGCGATTGGCGTTATCAACGCGGTGGCGATTGCCCGCAGTTCTCCGCGCCTGATTGGTATTGCGCTGGCGGCGTTTGACTACGTAATGGATATGCAGACCGAACGCGGCGACGGCACCGAGCTGTTTTATGCCCGCTGCGCCGTTCTCCATGCTGCCCGCGCGGCCGGGATCGACGCTTTTGACGTGGTGTGGTCAGACGTCAACGATGAAGCCGGATTCCTGCGCGAGGTTGAATTAATCCGCCGGATGGGCTTCAACGGCAAATCGCTGATTAATCCCCGCCAGATCGACCTGCTGCACAACGCTTATGCTCCGACCCGGCAGGAAGTGGATCACGCCAGACGGGTTATCGAGGCGGCGGAAGAGGGCGCGCGTAACGGGCTGGGCGTCGTATCGCTCAACGGAAAAATGGTTGACGCACCGATCATCGATCATGCGCAAAGAGTGCTGGAACGTGCGGCAGCGTCCGGCCTGCGCCGCTAAGGATGAAACAATGAATCAGACAGAACTGCTCCACGTACATTTTCCCCATCTGCGGGAGTTAAAACCTTTTGATACCGCTCACCGCGACACGCCCTGGCTTGCCGATCTCACGGCTAAACATCGTCGCAAGCTGTGCGACTCGCTGGAACAGGCGGTGGAGCGCAGCGGCCTGCGCGACGGCATGACCATCTCTTTTCACCATGCGTTTCGCGAAGGCGACCGGGTGATCAATAACGTCGTTGCCACGCTTGCCCGCATGGGCTTTAAAAACCTGACGCTGGCTTCCAGCTCGCTGATGACCTGCAACGATGCGCTGATTGAACATATCAAAAACGGTGTCATTACCCGCATTTATACTTCCGGGATGCGCGGCAAACTGGCGGACGCCATCTCTCACGGGCTGATGGACGAGCCGGTGCAAATTCACTCCCACGGCGGGCGCGTCAGGCTGTTACAGGACGGAGAGCTAAACATTGACGTCGCGTTTCTCGGTGTGCCGTGCAGCGATGAGTTTGGCAACGCCAACGGCACGCACGGTAAATCCTGCTGCGGCTCGCTCGGCTACGCGATGGTGGACGCCCACTTTGCCCGCCGCGTGGTGCTGCTCACCGAAGAAATCGTCCCGTTTCCGAATATGCCCGCCAGTCTGGCGCAGGATCGGGTCGATTACATCGTGCAGGTGGAGAGCGTCGGCGATCCGGCGAAAATCAGCGTTGGCGCGGCGCGGGTTACCAGCAACCCGCGTGAACTGATGATTGCCCGCTATGCGGCGGACGTTATCGAACACTCCGGCTACTTCAAAAACGGCTTCTCAATGCAGACCGGTTCCGGCGCGGCGGCGACCGCCTGTACCCGCTTTATGGAAGAGAAAATGGAGCGCAGCGGCGTGAAAGCGAGCTTCGCGCTCGGCGGGATCACCGGCAGCCTGGTGGATCTGCACGAGAAAGGGCTGATTGAAAAGCTGCTGGACACCCAGTGTTTTGACGCCCAGGCGGCGGCGTCGCTGGCACGTAATCCTCATCACGTCGAAATCTCCACTAACGTTTACGCCAACCCCGGCAGCAAGGCGGCAAGCTGCGACCAGCTTGACGTGGTGATTTTAAGCGCGCTGGAGATCGACACCGACTTTAACGTCAACGTGATTACCGGCTCCGATGGCGTGATGCGCGGCGCGTCCGGCGGTCACTGCGACGTGGCGGCAGCGGCGAATTTGACCATCGTGGTCGCTCCCCTGCTGCGCAGTCGTATTCCCACCGTGGTGAAGCGTGTGACCACGCGCTTAACGCCGGGGGAAAGCATTGATGTGCTGGTGACTGACCACGGTATTGCGGTCAATCCGGCGCGCCCGGAAATCCGCGAGCGGCTGACGGCGGCGGGGCTGAAAATTATGGATATCAACGCGCTGTACGAACGCGCCATTTCGCTAACTGGCGCACCAAAACCGATTGAATTTACCGATAAGATCGTCGGGGTGATCCGCTACCGTGACGGCAGCGTGATCGACACCGTCCGACAGGTTAAGGAGTTCGAATAATGGATATCGCGACACCCGTGCGTGCGGGTGTCAGTCTGCAGGCGCTGTTAGCGGCAAAAGAAAGCCGCGCGGCGCGTCAGGCGGACTGGCTGACGCACTATCAACAACCGGTTATCTCTCTCACCCTGGTGACGCCGGGGGACGTCAAAGACACGCTGCGCTATCGCAACACCATGGGCGTGGCGCTGCAAATGTGTGACCAGATGCTCTGGCAGCATCACTGGCAGGTGCTGGACCGTCAGGTCTTGTGGCTGCCGACCGGGCCGGAAGCGATGTGGTGCGTGGCGCATTCAGCGGTGGAAATTAAAGCCCACTGCGCGTCGCTTGAGCAGACGCATCCGCTCGGCAGGCTATGGGATCTGGATGTTATCTGCCCGCAGGCCGGTCATGTCGGGCGGCTCTCGCTGGGAACCCATATGCGCCGCTGCCTGATTTGTGACGAACCGGCACACGCCTGCTCGCGTTCGCGCAGGCATCCGGTTGAGCAGGTGATCCGCCGCGTGGAGACGATGATTGATGACTGGTTTGCTCGCGACTAAACCCCGCGACGTCTCTGTCTCCCGGCTGGCTGAAGACGCGCTGTGGCAGGAGCTGGCGCTGACGCCAAAGCCGGGACTGGTGGATCAACGTAACAGCGGCTCTCACCGCGATATGGATCACGCGCTGTTCGCCCGGAGTATTACGGCAATCGCGCCGTGGTTTTCCCGCTTTACCGCCCTCGGCGAAGAACATGCGGATAAACCGGCCGCCCAACAGCTTCGATTGCTGCGCCCGATGGGAATGGCCTGCGAACAGGCGATGTATGCGGCAACCGGAGGCGTAAATACGCATAAAGGCGGCATTTTCGCCCTCGGCCTGCTGTGCTTTGCCGCCGGGCGGGTGCCGGTGATCTCCGCGCAAAGCCTGTGCCGGGAAGTCAGCGCAATCTGCCACGGACTGGTCACGCGCGAACTGCGCGCGCGCAGCGGTGCGGCGACGGCAGGCGAGCGGCAGTTTCAGCAGTTTGGCCTGACCGGGGCGCGCGGCGAGGCGGAAAGCGGCTTTGCCACGGTGCAGGCCATTCTTCCCCACTGGCGGCGGGACAGACAGCATGAGATGTTGCTGCGCCTGTTCGCCATCAACCCTGACAGCAATCTGGTATCGCGCGGGGGAATGGACGGGCTTCGTTACGTGCAGAAATACGCGCAGACATTGCTGGCTGAAGGCTGGGATCGTGCGGCGCTGGAGCGGATGGACTGTGCGCTGATGGCGCGCAATTTAAGTCCTGGCGGCAGTGCGGATTTACTGTCGGTGGCGTGGGTACTGGGGGAGTGCGGCGGATGATAAGCCCCTCTCCCGCAGGAAGAGGGGCTGTGCCTGGGTTACTTCTCGTCGTCCGGCAGGGCGTAGGCAACAATATAGTCGCCCATCTTCGTGCCAAACGAACCGTGACCCCCTGCGGAAATGACCACGTACTGCTTGCCATTCACGTCATAGGTCATCGGCGTGGCCTGACCGCCTGCGGGCAGACGACCTTCCCACAGTTTGTCGCCGTTGCTCATGTTATAAGCACGCAGGTAGTTATCCGCCGTGGCACCAATAAACAGCACGTTACCGGCGGTGGAGATTGGACCGCCCAGCATCGGCATCCCTAAGTTGAACGGCAGCTTAAACGGCAGCGGGAACGGCAGGCTGTCGCGCGGAGTACCGATACGTTTTTTCCATACCACGTTGTTGGTTTTCAGATCCAGCGCGGAGATATAACCCCAGGCAGGCTGCTTACACGGCAGACCAAATGGTGACAGGAACGGATTCAGGGTAACGCCATAGGGTACGCCGTACTGCGGCTGAATACCGGCTTCCGTACCGCTGCCTTTCGCATCTTTCGGCTGTTCCATTGGATTGCCAGGACCACGCGGGATCAGCTTCGAGACAAACGGCAGCGCCATCGGGTTGGCAATCGCGACCTGGCGGTCAGGATCAACCGAAATTCCGCCCCATTCGAACATCCCCAGGTTGCCAGGGAACACCAGCGTGCCCTGCTCGGACGGCGGGGTGAAGATGCCTTCATAGCGCATCTGCTGGAAGATAACCCGGCACACCAGCTGGTCGAACATGGTTGCGCCCCACATATCCGCACCGCTCAGATCTTTCTTCGGACGGAAGCTCAGATCGGAGAACGGCTGGGTTTTGGTGACGTAATCACCTTTTGCCGCACCCTGCGGAACCGGTTTTTCCGGTGCCGGAACGACCAGTTCACCGTTACGGCGATCCAGCACGAAAATGTTACCGGTTTTCGCGGGCGCATAAACCACCGGCACCGTCTGACCGTTAACGGTAATGTCCGCCAGCGTCGGCTGGGACGGCATATCCATATCCCACAGATCGTGGTGAACGGTCTGATAACTCCACGCCAGTTTCCCGGTAGTGGCATTCAGCGCCAGAATGGAACTGGCATAGCGTTCCTGCTCCGGCGTGCGGTTGCCACCCCAGATATCCGGCGTGGAAACGCCCATCGGCAGGTAAACCAGATCCAGTTTCGCATCGTAAGCGGCAGGTGCCCATGAGTTCGGCGAGTTAAAGGTAAAGGTGTGTTCATCCGACGGGACGGCGTTAGGATCTTTCGCGCCCGGATCGAAGGCCCACAGCAGGTCGCCGGTATTAACGTCAAAACCACGGATCACCCCGGAGGTTTCACGCACCGAGAAGTTATCCGTCACCGAACCGGCAATCACGATAGTTTTATCGGTAATGATGGGCGGGGAGGTCGGTTCATACAGGCCCGGCGTGGTATCCGGCATATTGGTTTGCAGATTCAGAATGCCTTTATTCGCAAAGGATTCGCACAGCTTGCCGGTTTCCGCGTTGATGGCAAACAGACGGCCATCGTTAACCGGCAGGATGATGCGGCGCGGACAATCTGCCACAACGTTAGCCGGGGCGCTTTCCGCTTTTGCTTCGTGGTAAGACACGCCACGGCAGGTAATGTGCTGGAAAGACGGATTGGAATTTAGCTGCGGATCAAAGTGCCATTTCTCTTTACCGGTAGCGGCATCAAGCGCAAATAAACGCTGGTGCGCGGTACACAGATACAGCGTGTCACCCACTTTAATCGGCGTCACTTCATTGGTCAGTTCGCCCGGATCGTTTTCCCGCTTCAGATCGCCGGTGCGGAACACCCACGCTTCTTTCAGCTTATGGACGTTATCGGCGTTAATCTGCTTCAGCGGCGAGTAACGCTGGCCTTCCTGATTGCGTCCGTACGCGGGCCAGTCCTGATCGGCGACCGGGGAAATCGGCGTGGCAGGCGTGGCGTCGGCGCTCAGCGTGCCGTGAACTTCCTGCGGATCGTTAAAGCCTGCCCAGGTCAGAATGCCGCCGCTAATGAGCAGCGCCACCACCAGTGCCGCCACGGCTCCGGCAGAAGGGAAAATCAGACGACGCCAGACAAATGGCAGGATCAGCCAGATACCGAAGAATACCAGGATGTCGCTGCGCGGGGTTAATGCCCAGAAGTCAAAGCCGACTTCCCAGACGCCCCAAATCATCGACCCAAGCAGGATGGCGGCATACAGCCACAGCGCCGAGCGCCTGCTGCGCCAGAGTAGCCAGGTCACGCCCAGCATCAGTAAGCCTGCGATGGGGTAGTACCAGGAGCCGCCAATCGCGACCAGCCAGACCCCGCCAATTAACAGGTACAGGCCGCAGAAGGCGGCAAATAGCGCTGTTAACGTCACCAGAATTCGTGACGTATGTGGTTTTATTTCTGCCATAAAAGGACACTCGTCAGATTAATTAATATTTTAATAGCAATTCATTATAGGATTTAACATGTGTGATCGTCATCACAAAATGAGCTTTCTTAACGGATCGCCCGTTAAAATAGTTTTGCTGGTATACTGCGGGACTTACTAATCAATGCCGCCTTTATCTGCGGCGGCGTTGAGTGATTTACCTAAAAAATCATATGGTTAGTTAAATGAAACATACTGTGGAAGTGATGATCCCCGAAGCGGAGATCAAGGCGCGTATTGCTGAGCTGGGTCAGCAAATTACCGAACGTTATCAGGACAGCGGCAGCGAAATGGTGCTGGTGGGACTGCTGCGCGGCTCGTTTATGTTTATGGCGGATTTGTGCCGTGAGGTGCGAGTGTCGCATGAAGTCGATTTTATGACCGCCTCCAGCTACGGTAGCGGCATGTCCTCGACCCGCGATGTGAAAATCCTCAAGGATCTGGATGAAGATATTCGCGGCAAGGACGTGCTGATTGTCGAGGACATCATTGATTCCGGCAATACGCTGTCAAAAGTGCGCGAAATCCTCAGCCTGCGCGAGCCGAAATCGCTGGCCATTTGTACGCTGCTTGATAAGCCTTCACGCCGCGAAGTGGACGTTAACGTCGAGTATGTCGGGTTTTCGATCCCGGATGAGTTCGTGGTGGGTTACGGAATTGATTATGCTCAGCGTTACCGCCATCTGCCCTATGTTGGCAAAGTGGTGATGCTGGACGAGTAGGGTGTCTGACAGACTTCAACGTTAAAGGCAGGGAAAACCCTGCCTTGTGTACGATGAGATAAAGCGGATTATCAGAACTGATAGCCGTAATTAAGCATCAGGCCTTTGTCGCTGATACCGTCTTCACGCCAGCTGAAGGCTTCCGCGCGCAGCTGGCTGGTTTTCTGCATGTAGCTGACGCCGACGGAGGCAAGGCTGTTAATTCCGCCGCCCTGTTCACCACTGTCAATATTAAAGCGCTGACCAGCCGCCCCCTGCAGTTCGCCGTTACGCTGGCTCTGGTTAAAGCTGAGATTCGGGCTGCCCTCGACCATCGCGTTAACCGCCCAGCCGTTGCTGCCTTTATAGTCCAGCTTCATGCCAACGGTGGCATCCACTGCCGTTTTCGAACCGCTGCTCATCTGCAGGTTGAAATCACCGGCGCCGGTTTCGTTCATACCGTTGTCACTGCTGTGGCGGAATTTAACGCCTGCCAGCGGTGCGATGCTCAGTTCGTCGCTCAGGCTGAACGATTTGCTGAACTGAGAGCGCCACTCCAGATACTGCTGAACGGAGTCGGAGCTGCCGGCGGTATTGACTGCGCCGTAGTTGACCAGACGGTCGCTCTGCAGCTGCTGGAAGTCGTAACGCAGGCTGTTGCTCAGCACCACATCATCGGCAAACTGCATGTCATGCTGCATACCGAAGAACTGGCTGAAGCCGCCGGTCAGACCGTTGTCCCCTGCGTCTTTGGCCTTGCCGTTGGTGATGCGCGCCATACCGTACTGCAGGTTCAGGTTCTGTGCCGGGGTCAGGTCAAAGCGCTGGCTGAGCGAGAGCATGTCGAAGCGGGCGTCGTTGCCCAGTTCGGCGCGGCTGTCGTTCTGCGCGATGACGTTAAAGCCGAGGCCGCTTTCGGTTTTCACTTCGCTGTTGTGCAGCATGTTGAAGCGGTTGCTGAGCACGCGTGACTCACGACCGGCCGTCACGGCTTTCATACCGGAGAGCTGGCGCATGGCGTCAGTGACCTGCGCGGCGGTTTCCAGGTTGAGGCTGTTGTACAGCGCGTTGTTGGTGTAGCCCGCGTCAAGCGCCTGCGCCATATCGCTGACCCCGCTGTCGGTGACGACGTCGGTGTAGGCGTTTTTGGTCATGGTCACATCCACGTTGCCGCTGCTGTCCTTGCTGGCGCTGGCGTTCCACACGGCGCTGCCGGAGGTGATATTCTCTTCCCCCTGGATATCCTGGCCGGTGAAGACGTTATCCATCGTGACGCTTTGCGCGCTGGTGCCCAGCGCAAAGCCGGTATTGACCTTCGCCTCTTCAATGGTGTAGCTGTCGGCAGAGTAGGTGCCGTAGCTGCCGTTGGCGCGGGTGCCGACGGTGTAGCCCTGCACGGTGTTCTGTACCACGCTGTCATCTTCGCCGCGTACCAGACTGGAGCCGGTGACGCCGGGAGCAATATAGTACGTACCGTAGTTGATTAATCTGGCGGGTGTGTTACCGGAGCTACTGGCGGCGCCACCACGGTCAAAGACGGCGGAGTCATTGGCATAGACGTTCACCACGCCCGTACTGCCGTTAATGGCAACACTGTTGCCGTCAAACGCTTTGAAGGCGGTCATGCCTGTCCCGTTCTTCGAGGCTTCCTGCTCCAGACCCAGATTAATGGTGCCGTTATTTACTGACGTTGTGCCGGCATAGTCATAAAATACCGTGGAGTTATTGCCGTTAATGGTGATGGTGCCGTTATTGGTCAGCGTCCCCGGCGGATTACCGGAGAAGATGACGTCTTCCTTGGCGATGGTGATGTTATCGCCGGTGGCGGTAATAATGCCGTCGTTGGTGAAATTCCCTGAACCCGAATAGAGATACACCCCATTTCGCTTATAGGCTTCGCTGGGACCGAGGGTATTGGTCAGGTTCACCGTCGCGCCGCTGTGGTTAGTAAAATCCAGTTGTCCGGCCTTTATTTGATGATTAGCGGATCCATCAGTAAAATAGACAGGATTATTGTTCATATCCTCAGTATAGTTACTGAACAGCATAGTGCCATAGTTATCAAAATAGCCCTGGCCGTTTTGCGTGTAGGCAACGTGTAAACCAGGTCTGGCTGTAATATCACCGTCAACATTGCTGAGGGTTAGCGTGCTGTTTTTACCCACCACCACGCGGGCATTTTCGCCATCAAGGTAAAAATTGCTGGCATCATAATCGTCATCGAAGGCCAGATTGGCGTCGCCGCTCATCAGGTAAGTGGTTTCCGCCTTAATCGTAATGAACATCTCCTCCAGGGACGTATTCGGAGCGTTTTGGATGTTGGTTTCACCGGTATTTTCATAGACCGCTGACGTTTTGCCTTTGTTGGCGAACTCTTTTACTTCGCCGCCGGACACGGTCAGGCCATCCATGGTTTCGTAAGTCGATAACTGGACCTTGTTGCCCTGCTCGTCAAATTGCCACCGACCACGGTAATCAATAGCGCCACTGGCATCTTTATGCGCGGCGATATAGCCGTCGGTTTTACCGGTGGTCTGATCCACTGCAGTGATGACATATTCATTGCCCGTGGCGTCAGCGACAAGCCAGGTGCCGTCTGACTGCTCTGTGCCCTGCATTGGCGTGGCGCCATCGCCAAACGTGAAGGTGGCGCTTTTGGTCTCTGCGAGCGGCTCGCTGGACGTCACGGTCAGGTTGTTCGGGAACGTTTTGCTGTAAATAACAGGTTCATCCGGGGTATCAGGCGTATCCGGGGTATCAGGCGTATCCGGGGTGTCAGGCGTATCCGGGGTGTCAGGCGTGTCCGGGGTATCAGGCGTATCCGGGGTATCAGGCGTATCCGGGATAACAGGCGTATCCGGGGTATCAGGCGTGTCCGGGGTATCAGGCGTATCCGGGGTATCAGGTGTATCCGGAGTATCAGGTGTATCCGGGGTATCAGGCGTATTCGGGGTGTGATCGCTGCCACCGCCGCCACCGCCGCCGCTGGCCGCAATAGCGATACCCGCCACGGCAGCGACGCCCGCGACGCTGCCCCATATCACTTTATTACTTAAACCATTGTCCGTCAGGCAACTGGCGGGCAGTTTCTTCTTCTGCTCGGGCGTTAGTTTGCTGATATCCTTCGGACAGGTGGTGTCAATATTCAGTGGCGTGGCGGCATGTGCATAATTAGCTGAAAGCGCCATCGCTATGCCCATGCTTATTAGTTTGTATTTCATAAAAATCCTTTTATCTTTAATTAGTAACTTGTTCTGCTTTATTCAGGCAAATTAAAGCAGTTGGTTGGATATATATTATCCTGCGCATTTTTACTAACGTAACTGCTATACTTGCGTTTTGTTAACCTAACCAGTATGCTTGTGTGATATTAACAGGATTTAGAATTGTTTTGTATATACTAATAAAAAATTAATTCTATTGATTCATATTGTGAATATTTGAGAGGGGATCAATCAATAATTACCGGGGGTAGATCAATAAAATAACCGGTTGTGCTGTTTATTTGCCTGTGAATTATTTATGTGAATTATGTTTCCCCGCCAATTATTTTTCACGGAAGCGGTAAAGAGTCTGACTGTCAGCATTTTCGGGGCGAATGGATGCTGCGTCCTGGTTCTGATTTGCTAATATTTGTGGAAAAGCGGCGTTCGTTGTAAGAGGCCGGGTAAAGTAAAGTCTGTACCCGGCTTTTGGGAAGGCTTATTTGTGGTTGATGTGCTTCTGGCGCAGGTTGGAAATACCTTTCCGGTAGTGCTGTTCCAGCGTTTCGCGGTTGGTGGCAGTCACGTCCAGATTGCGCAGCAGCCCGTCGTGGATGCCGTAGGCCCAGCCGTGGATCGTCACTTTCTGCCCGCGTTTCCACGCCGACTGCATAATGGTGGAGTGGCCGAGGTTATAAACCTGTTCCATCACATTCAGCTCACACAGCGTATCCAGACGACGCTCCTGCGGCATTTCGCCGAGCAGCGAGCTATGCTTAAACCAGATATCACGAATATGCAGCAGCCAGTTATCGATAAGCCCCAGTTCAGGGTTTTCGACCGCCGCCTGCACGCCGCCGCAGCCGTAGTGGCCGCAGATAATAATGTGTTCCACCTCCAGCACATCCACGGCATACTGAACGACGGAGAGGCAGTTCAGATCGGTGTGGATGACCAGATTGGCCACGTTACGGTGAACGAATAATTCCCCTGGTTCAAGACCGGTTAAACGTTCTGCGGGAACGCGACTGTCAGAACATCCAATCCATAGAAAGCGCGGTTTTTGGGCCTGCGCCAGCGTTGCAAAAAATCCCGGATCCTCTTCTACCAGCATTTTTGACCATAGTGCATTGTTGCTGATGAGTGTATCTATGTCTTTCATGGAGGTTAACGACCTGTAACCAAGTTAGTGCGTTGGGCTAATATAGGTCAACTCCATCATTTTTTAAACCACACATAGAGTGTCAGAAAAAAGGTAAGTGATAATCCATGACCATTGCACTGGAACTCAACCAGCTAAAAAAAACCTATCCCGGCGGCGTACAGGCGCTGCGCGGGATTGATTTAACGGTAAACGCCGGTGATTTTTATGCTCTTCTGGGCCCGAACGGTGCGGGTAAATCCACCACCATTGGCATTATCAGCTCGCTGGTCAATAAAACCTCCGGGCGGGTGAGCATCTTCGGTTACGATCTGGAAAAAGACGTCGTTAACGCCAAACGCCAGCTTGGGCTGGTGCCGCAGGAGTTTAACTTTAATCCGTTCGAAACCGTCCAGCAGATTGTCATCAATCAGGCCGGATACTACGGTGTGGAGCGCAAAGAAGCGGTCGCACGCAGCGAAAAGTACCTTAAACAGCTTGAACTGTGGGAAAAACGCAACGAACGTGCGCGGATGCTTTCCGGCGGTATGAAGCGTCGCCTGATGATTGCCCGTGCGCTGATGCATGAACCTAAACTGCTGATCCTTGACGAGCCGACCGCTGGCGTGGATATCGAACTGCGCCGCTCCATGTGGGGCTTCCTGAAAGATCTCAACGATAAAGGCACGACCATCATTTTGACCACCCACTATCTCGAAGAAGCTGAAATGCTGTGCCGCAATATCGGCATTATTCAGAACGGTGAACTGGTGGAAAATACCTCAATGAAAAATCTGCTCGGCAAGCTGAAGTCGGAAACCTTTATTCTCGATCTGGCGGCGAAAAGCCCGCTGCCGAAGCTGGAAGGGTATCAGTACCGGCTGGTCGATACGTCCACTCTGGAGGTCGAAGTGCTGCGCGAGCAGGGCGTTAACAGCGTCTTTAGCCAGCTTAGCGCCCAGGGTGTACAGGTATTAAGTATGCGTAACAAGGCGAACCGTCTGGAAGAGCTGTTCGTTTCGCTGGTTCATGAAAAACAAGGAGATCGCGCATGATGCAGTTGTACTGGGTCGCGCTGAAAAGCATCTGGGCGAAAGAGATCCATCGCTTTATGCGCATCTGGGTGCAGACCCTGGTGCCGCCGGTCATTACCATGACGCTTTATTTTATTATTTTTGGTAATTTGATCGGCTCGCGGATCGGCGAGATGCACGGCTTTAGCTATATGCAGTTTATCGTGCCGGGGCTGATCATGATGTCGGTGATCACCAATGCGTATGCAAACGTCGCCTCTTCGTTCTTCAGCGCCAAGTTTCAGCGCAATATTGAGGAACTGCTGGTGGCTCCGGTGCCGACGCACGTCATTATCTTTGGTTATGTTGGCGGCGGGGTGGCGCGCGGGCTGTGCGTGGGCATTCTGGTGACGGCCATTTCGCTGTTCTTCGTGCCGTTTCAGGTGCATTCATGGGTGTTTGTGGCGCTGACGCTGGTGCTGACGGCGGTGCTGTTCTCGCTGGCGGGGCTGCTGAACGCGGTGTTTGCCAAAAGCTTCGATGACATCAGCCTGATCCCGACCTTTGTGTTGACGCCGCTGACCTATCTCGGCGGGGTGTTTTATTCCCTTACGCTGCTGCCGCCGTTCTGGCAGGCATTGTCGCATCTCAACCCGATTGTCTACATGATCAGTGGCTTCCGCTACGGTTTCCTCGGCATCAATGATGTTCCGCTGTTCACGACCGTCGGCGTACTGGCGGTATTTATCATCGCCTTTTACCTGCTGTGCTGGTATCTGATCCAGCGCGGTCGCGGCTTGCGCAGCTAATTTTTCCGCCTCTGTTGAAAAGAGGCGGAAAGTTTTGATATTTATCACCGACAACAATTAATCACCCGGCTAAACTGCTTGCCTGCTAAGGAGATAAGCCATGCTAGGCTGGGTGATTACCTGTCATGACGATCGGGCGCAGGACATGCTCGATCATCTTGAAAAAAACTACGGGCCGTTAACGCAATGCCGGGCGGTCAATTTCTGGCGTGGGTTAAGCACCAACATGCTCAGCCGGATGATGTGTGACGCGATGCACGCGGTGGATTCCGGTGATGGGGTGATTTTCCTGACCGATAGATCGGGGGAAGCGCCTTACCGCACAGCGGCGCTGATGAGCCATAAACATCCCCATTGCGAAGTGATTTCGGGGATTAGCTATCCGCTGCTTGAGCTTTATTTCCCGCTGCGGCATACGCTGGATCACGCCGCCTTTCGCGAAGCGATCGTGGCACGCGGTACACCGGACGTCAGCAGCCTGTGGCATCAGCAGCAAAAAAATCCTCCCTTCGTCCTGCTCCATGATTTGTATGCAAATTAGCCATTGGTATTGATGCCGCTTTTGTTACAATAGCGGCAGATTCTCCTTTCTGGCCTGCCTCAATGTTCATACGTTTTATCACTGTGCTGCTGATGCTGCTCTGTACAAGTGCGTCCGCGGCGTTAATTAGCGATCGTCCCGCGCGCTATATGCAAACGACCGAAGACGCGGCGATTTGGGCGCAGGTAGGAAATAGAGTGGTCAACGTGGGTAATGTCCGTCCGGGGCAAATCCTCGCAGTTCTGCCTACCGCTGCGGACTTCTATGAATTTAGTTTTGGCTTCGGCACCGGTTTTATTGATAAAGACCATCTGGAAGCGGTGCAGGGACGCCAGCGCGTTCAGGATAGCCTCGGCGATCTTAATAAACCGTTAAGCAACCAGAATCTGATCACCTGGAAAGATACCCCGGTGTATAACGCGCCCAGTGCTGGCAGCGCGCCTTTCGGCACTCTGGCTGATAACCTGCGCTACCCCATTATCAGCAAGCTGAAAGACCGTTTAAATCAGACCTGGTATCAGATCCGCATCGGCAATCGCCTCGCCTGGATCAGCAGCCTTGATGCCCAGCAGGATAATGGCATTCCGGTGCTGACTTACCACCACATTCTGCGCGATGAAGAGAACACGCGCTTTCGCCATACTTCGACGACAACCTCCGTGCGCGCCTTCAGTAACCAGATGACCTGGCTGCGCGATCAGGGCTATACCACCCTGACGATGTACCAGCTTGAGGGCTATGTGCGTAATAAAATGAACCTGCCCGCGCGGGCAGTGGCGATCACCTTTGATGACGGGCTGAAATCGGTCAGTCGCTATGCTTACCCTGTCCTCCACCAGTACGGATTTCACGCCACCGCGTTTATCATTTCTTCACGCATCAAGCGCCATCCGCAGAAGTGGGATGCGAAATCATTACAGTTTATGAGCATTGCCGAACTGCGGACCATTCGCGACGTGTTTGATTTTCAGTCGCATACCCACTTTTTGCACCGCGTGGATGCGCTTCATCATCCGATTTTACTCAGCCGTAATTATCACAACATCCTGCTGGATTTTGAGCACTCGCGCCGCGCGCTGGCGCAGTTTAATCCGCACGTGCTTTATCTGTCTTATCCCTTCGGCGGCTATGACGATAACGCGTTGAAAGCGGCAAACGACGCCGGTTTTCATATGGCGGTGACTACGGTACAGGGGAAAGTAAAGCCGGGGGATAATGTGTTATTACTGAAACGGTTATATATCTTAAGAACGGATTCGCTGGAAACGATGGCGCGGCTGATCAGCAATCAGCCGCAGGGGTGAGGCATCAGGCAACCTGAACCGGGATGGCTTTCGCGGTACGCTTCATTTCGTTATCGCCTTCAAAGTAGGCGACGTTAGGACGCCAGCGACGCGCTTCTTCGTCAGACATGGTGACGAAGCTGGCGATAATCACAATGTCGCCAACGCTGGCGCAATGGGCCGCCGCGCCGTTCACCGAGATGATCCTCGAACCGCGTTCAGCCGCGATCGCATAGGTTGAGAAACGCTGGCCGTTGGTCACATTCCAGATGCTAATGGCTTCGTTTTCAAGAATACCGGCTGCATCGAGAAAATCCTGATCGATGGCGCAGGAGCCTTCATAGTGCAGGTCCGCCTGAGTGACTTTCACGCGATGGAGTTTGCCCTGCAACATAGTGCGAATCATAACTTCTACCTTTCAAACGGGTCGTTAACGAAGCAGGCAATACCTGCTTTGAGAAAATTCTAAGGCAGTATTGCCCGAATTTTGATGACTGTCTATATGGCCAGGGACGTTTCAGCGGGGAGTTTGCGTATTGTCACGCAAAGCTGACAGCAATGATTGTAACCTATTGATTTTTATTACGGCATCTCTCGTAAAACCCAAAATGCCCGCCTGACGAATTTTGTTGCTGGAAGGATACTGCGCCCACTGGAGATGAAAGGGCTGTCAGGATGAATAAAGGAAAAGGCACTACGCCGCATGATGCGCTATTTAAACAGTTTCTGATGCACCCCGATACGGCGCGCGATTTCTCGACATTCACCTGCCGGGTGAATTTCGTGAAATCTGCGATTTGAATACGCTGCGTCTGGAAGCGGGAAACTTTGTGGAAGATGATTTGAAGGAGTATTACAACGATGTGCTTTACTCGGTACAGATGCAGGGCAACGCAGGCTATCTTTATGTTTTGATAGAACATCAGAGTTCGCCGGATAAAAAAATGGCGTTTCGCTTATTGCGCTACGCTATTGCAACAATGCATAGGCATCTTGCCGCTGACCACGAGCACCTCCCGCTGGTGATCCCCATTTTGTTTTATCAGGGGAACACTACCCCTTACCCGCATTCGACCTGCTGGCTGGATATGTTCGCTTCGCCGGAGCTGGCGCGGCGCTTATACAGCAACCCGTTTCCGCTGGTCGATATAACCGTCATCCCGGACGATGAGATCATGCGCCATCGGCGGGTAGCCGTGCTGGAACTGCTGCAAAAGCATATCCGCCAGCGGGACTTAATGCTGCTACAGGAGCGGCTGGTCAAGCTTTTAGCGGCAGAGTACACTACCGGAAGTCAGCTTAAGGCGCTGATTAACTACATATTGCAACGTGGTCACACGGAGCAACCTGGAATATTTTACAGGGAACTGGCGCACAGAGTGCCGAAGGAGGAATCTATGATGACGATTGCTGAGTGGTTGGAAGAGCAGGGAATGCTGAAAGGAGAAATGGAGACAAAGCGCCGGGTGGCCGCTCGCCTGCTGGAAAACGGCATGTCGAGCGAGATGGTCGCCCGAATGACGGAGTTGACCGAAGATGAAATCGAGCAGCTTAGCCACTGATGCTCATTGTGGCTAGCGTAAGCAAGTGCTCGTAAGCCTTAAACGTATTTTCAGCCGCTAAGCCTTCAGGCGTTAGCGGCTGGGGGTTATCAATCAGTCCAGCTCAACCATTTTATTGTCAATCAGTCGCGCCTGGCCCAGCCACGCGGCGGCAAGGATCACCGCGCGTTTACTCGTTTCGCTTAACGCCAGCAGCGTGTCGGCGTCACGAATTTGAATGTCATCAGCGCGAAATCCTTTTTCATTCAACTCCTGTTCGGCAATGGTCACGATCTCCTGCTGATCGCGTTGTCCCGCCTGCAATTTCTCAGCAATGTTGTTCATCACCTGATATAAGCCCGGCGCAATTTTTCGCTGGTCGGCGGTGAGATAGCCGTTGCGGGAACTGAGGGCTAAACCATCTTTAGCGCGGATAATCGGCACGCCGATAATATCGATGTCGTAGCCCATATCGGCAACCATTTTGCGGATCAGCGCCAGCTGCTGGAAGTCTTTTTCCCCGAAGCAGGCGATATCCGGCTGGATCAAATTAAACAGCTTGCTGACGATGGTCGATACGCCGCGAAAATGCCCCGGACGACTGGCCCCTTCCAGCATGGTGGAGAGACCCGGCACGTCAACGAAGGTGTGATTTTCAGTGCCCTGCGGGTAAATATCCTGCGCGGAAGGGGCGAAGAGCAGCTCCACTTTACGTTTATTGAGTTTTTCGCAGTCTTCCTGGAGGGTACGCGGGTAGCGGGCCAGATCTTCCGGGCGATCAAACTGCATCGGGTTGACGAAAATACTCACCACCACCACATCGGCGCGGGCTTTGGCTTCGTCTACCAGTTTCATATGCCCATCGTGCAGATTGCCCATGGTGGGCACCAGCGCAATACGTTTACCTTCCTGGCGCAGACGACGGATATGCTGGCGCAGCAGCGGCAGAGTTTCGATAATCAGCACAACTTGACTCCTTAATGGAAACTGTGTTCTTCGCCCGGATAAACACCGGATTCGACGTCGGCCATATACTGCCGCACGGCGGCACGCATGTCGCCCGCTTCAGCAAGGAAATTCTTCGCAAATTTAGGAATGTGGCCGCCGGTGATGCCGAAAGCGTCATGCATCACCAGGATCTGTCCGTCGGTGACGTTGCCTGCGCCAATGCCGATAACCGGAATGGAGAGCGCTTCGGTGACGCGCTTCGCCAGCTCGACCGGGACGCATTCCAGCACCAGCAGTTGCGCCCCCGCAGCTTCCAGCGCCAGCGCGTCATCAAGAAGCTGTTGCCCGGCGTCGCCGCGCCCCTGCACTTTATAACCGCCGAAAATATTCACTGACTGCGGGGTCAACCCCAGATGCCCGCACACCGGCACCGCGCGGTCGGTAAGCATTTTAACGGTATCCACCAGCCAGGCTCCGCCTTCAATTTTGACCATATTCGCCCCGGCGCGCATCACCACAGCGGCATTTTCAAACGCCTGCTCCGGCGTGGCATAGGCCATAAACGGCAGATCGGAAAGCAGGAGGCAGTTCGGCGCACCGCGGCGCACGGCGCGGGTATGGTAAGCGATGTCTTCAACGGTCACGGGTAGCGTGGAGTCATGACCCTGAACGGTCATGCCTAACGAGTCGCCCACCAGCATCACGTTCAGCCCTTCGTCGGCAAACAGTTTAGCGAAGCTGTAGTCATAAGCGGTGATGGTCGCGAAGCGTTTTTTCTCGAGTTTATATTTCTGTAACAGCGAAATCGTGGTCGGTTTCATAATCTTACCCGAAAGCTAAGTGCATAATGGCTGGCATTCTATCAGTGCTATTGATGGGGGCAATGCTTTTGCTGGAAGTATATACTCGTCATCCTTCACGTTGCAGATGTGTTGGCTTTCCTGCAACTCAAATTATTTAGAGTATTGATATAACAGCGACGTCAGGCGCAATACCGGGAAGTCGTTTACTTTTTTTCCTGAATCCGCGGCGCGGAAGGAGAATTACCAGCGATCCGGGCAGGGAGAGAAGCAGGATAACACTTCGCGTAATGGCTGGTGACTTCCCGGAAAACGGAGTTCCGGCGCAATCTCAAACAGCGGCCACAGCATAAAGCCGCGATTGTGCATGTCGTAATGCGGCACCGTCAGGCGCGGCGTGTTTATCACTTCGTCGCCAAACAGCAAAATATCTAAATCCAGCGTGCGCGGTCCCCAGCGTTCGGCTTTGCGCGTGCGGCCCTGCTGGAGTTCAATGCGCTGGGTATGATCGAGCAGCGTTTCTGGCGCCAGCGTGGTTGCCAGCGCTACGGCGGCGTTCAGGTAATCAGGCTGATCCTGCGGGCCAAGCGGGGGAGTGCGGTAATACGAGGAGACGGCGATAATCCGGCTTTGCGGGATCTCGCCTATTGCCTGAACGGCAGCATTGACCTGCTCCAGCGGAGAGGCCAAATTGCTGCCGAGAGCGATATACGCAAGCGTCATGCGCTGCCTTCGCGGCGCGGGGCTCGCTTACGCGGGCGACGATGACGACGACGTGCTTCAGGCTCATCACCGAGATCGTTAAGCATATCTTTTTGCGCAGGCGGCGCGGAAACCTGGAATTCGCCCCACCATTTCGCCAGACGCTGCAACTCCGCATTGTTTTCGACGTCTGCACGCAGGGCGAGCAGGTCGTAAGAGGCGCGGAATTTCGGATGCTCCAGCAGCTTCCACGCGCGTTTACCCTGGCGGCGGGACATACGCAGCTGAAGCTGCCAGATATCGCGCGTCAGGGTGGTGATGCGTTTCGGAATAGCCAGTGAGCGGCAGGCTTCATCAAGCACTTCGTTCATCGCCAGCGCAAAGGCGTCCTGATAGGCCAGCCCGCCTTCCTGGGCCAGTTTCTGCGCCATTTCCAGCAGCGGATACCAGAACATCGCCGCAAACAGGAACGCCGGATTCACGCGCATATCATTTTGCAGGCGCTTATCGGTATTCTTCAGCACCTGAGCTAAGATGCGCTCCATCGCGCTGTCGCCGCTTTCGGTGAAATAGCGGGTGATGGTCGGGAACAGCGGCTGGAACAGGCTGTACTGACAGAGCAGTTTGTAGGTGTCGTAGCCGTGACCGGCCTGAAGCAGCTTGAGCGATTCTTCAAACAGACGCGCGGGCGGGACATCGTTCATCAGCGATGCCAGGCGCGGGATCGGCTCTGCGGTTTCCGGGCTGATGGTCATGTTCAGTTTGGCGGCAAAGCGCACCGCGCGCAGCATCCGCACCGGATCTTCGCGATAGCGCGTTTCGGGATCGCCAATCAGACGAATAACGCCTTCTTCCAGATCCTGCATACCGCCAACGTAATCGCGCACGGAAAAATCCGCCACGCTGTAATAAAGGCTGTTAATGGTAAAGTCGCGGCGCTGGGCATCTTCTTCAATAGAGCCGAAGATATTATCACGCAGCAGCATACCGTTTTGCCCACGCTGAGAGGTGGTGCGATCGGCCTGGGTTTCTTCGTGATGACCCCGGAAGGTCGCCACTTCGATAATTTCCGGGCCAAACATAACGTGAGCAAGACGAAAACGACGGCCTACCAGGCGGCAGTTGCGAAACAGTTTCCGCACCTGATCCGGCGTGGCGCTGGTCGTCACGTCAAAATCTTTGGGTTTTTTGCCGAGCAGGAGATCGCGCACCCCGCCACCCACCAGATACGCTTCGTATCCCGCTTTATTCAGGCGGTAAAGAACCTTGAGGGCATTTTCACTGATATCTTTGCGGGAAATAGCATGCTGTTCACGCGGGATAACCGTCATATGCGGACGGGCGACGACCTGTTCGGCCTCGCTCTCCTCGCGGCTGAGCACCTTGCGGCAAAAATTAGCGACTCGGGTAAAAATAGTGCACCTCATATCAGGACAAAAAAATAGCGGCTAATCATAGCTCAGCGAGACGCGTTTGAGAATGACGGATTTTGCAGGACGCGACTAAGCGACCAGTTAGCCACCGCCAGAGCAAGCAGTTGCTCCACGCTGAGATCCAGCCAGCCAACAATAACCGGCTGATGTAAAAACGCTAACGCGCTGATAATCACCGGGCGCGGGTCGCCTTCCGGCAGCGCGGGCGCATGATTTTGCTTCGACAGCTTTTCGCCGCGATCGTTAAGCGCCAGCGGCAGGTGGACATACTGCGGAGCGTCCCAGCCAAACTGCTGGTACAGCGAAATTTGTCGTACCGTCGGTTCAATCAGATCCGCGCCGCGCACAATTTCGCTAATCCCCTGAAAATGGTCGTCCACTACGACGGCCAGATTATAGGCAAACAGCCCGTCACGGCGGTGGATAATAAAATCTTCCCGCGCCAGCCGCTCGTCGGCGTGAAGGGTGCCGCGCAGGTTATCGTGAAAGTGGATGACCGGATGCTGCTGGCGCAGGCGCACGGCGGCATTGTCGCCATCGCGATGGCGGTCCCGGCAATAGCCGTCGTAAATACCGCCGACGCTCTGAATACGTGCGCGGGTGCAAGTGCAGTAATAGCTGAGATCGTGCCGGGCAAGCCAGGCCAGCGCGTCGCGGTAGGCGTCATGGCGTTGGGACTGCCAGAGAACGTCGCCGTCCCACAGCAGGCCGTAATGCTCAAGCTGGCGCAGGATGGTGTGTGCCGCACCGGGAATTTCACGCGGCGGATCGATATCTTCTATCCGAACGCGCCAGATGCCCTGCCGGGCGCGGGCCTGTAAATAGCTGCCGAGAGCGGCTATCAGCGAGCCAAAATGGAGTTCACCGGAGGGAGAAGGGGCAAAGCGCCCAATATACTGTGAGTCAGGCATGGCACTGTTTAAATAAGGCGGGAAGAGCTCCCGCCATTAGGATTGGCGCTGTTAGCCAGCCATCTGTTTTTCGCGGATCTCTGCCAGCGTTTTGCAGTCGATGCAAAGATCGGCAGTTGGACGCGCTTCAAGACGGCGAATACCGATTTCAACCCCGCAGGATTCACAGAAACCGAAATCTTCGTCTTCTACTTTTTTAAGCGTTTTTTCGATCTTTTTGATCAGTTTGCGCTCGCGGTCACGGTTACGCAGTTCAAGGCTGAACTCTTCTTCCTGGGCAGCACGGTCAACCGGGTCCGGGAAGTTAGCCGCTTCGTCCTGCATGTGCGTAACGGTGCGATCGACTTCATCCCGGAGCTGATTGCGCCATGCTTCGAGGATACGTCTGAAGTGCGCCAGTTGGGCTTCATTCATATACTCTTCGCCCGGCTTCTCCTGGTACGGCTCCACACCAGCAATGGCGAGAATACTCAGGGACGATGTTTTACGGTTTTGCCCTTCTTGCATGTTGTTTCTCCTTAACACGCACTATCGATCCCCTTAGTCGGGGGAAAATCAGGCCGCTATAAATAGCAGATGCTTTTCCGGATAGCAATTATCTAAACGTTACACTTGACAACCCTGTGAGGAAAAGCGTATTTGCACGCGCGGTCAGAACATTATTTGACCGTTCCCGACCCCCATTACAAGGCAATGGGGAGAGGCCATCTCAGAGTCATATTATTAGCAGAAAGTTCCGCTTTATAAGCCAGAATTTCTACACCCTTTTTGTGTGCCTCGACCAACAATTGCGCGTAGGTAGCATCAATGTGCCGCGCCGGTGAAAAACAGGTGATCGCTGAGTGCAGTACCGCAAAGAGCATTACCGCGCGCTCACCGCCTGCGGCCACACTCATCAGCTCACGCAGATGCCGCTGGCCCCGTTCGGTCACCGCATCAGGAAAGTAGCCTTTCTCTTCTTCCGCCAGCGTAACCGACTTCACCTCAATATAGCAGTTGCGGCGATCTTCTGCCTGCAACATAAAATCTATTCGGCTGCTTTCATTTCCATATTTTACTTCGCTTTTCAAGATGCTATAGCCATTAAGCGTGGGGATTTGTTCTGCGATAATCGCCTCTTTCGTTAAAATATTTGCCCGTAATGTATTGACACAAATAAATGCCCCCAGCTGCGTTTGAGTCATTTCCCATGTGTGCGCATATTTGCGTTTAGTATTTTCTGAAGTGGAATACCAGACGGTATCGCCCGGCGTGGCGCATCCGGTCATGGCCCCGGTGTTAGGGCAGTGCAGAGTCAGTTCTTTGCCGTCGGGCGTGATGACGTCTGCCAGAAAACGTTTGTAGCGCTTGATGAGCGTGGCGGACTGAAGCGGGGGCGTAAATATCATTGTTTTTCCAAAGGCAATAGCGGCCAGCGCTGGAGCGGAGTGTAGCGGGTGCGACCGCGTAAAAATTGTGATTCTACCAGCATGAATTCCGTCACCGGAAAAGACCAGCAGAAGCCGGGCGCGGGGATCGGCACCGCATGGCTGGCGTCGCGCAGCAACGTGATGTGAGGATGAAAAGGCTGCGGACTTTGCCAGCAGCCACTGCGTGCGGCCTGGGCGCGCAGCATACTGGCTAACTGGAGCAGGCCGCGCGGCGGCTGGCGCGTGCCGAGCCATACTACCCCAGAGCGCAGCCACTGACCGGCATCATCGACGTTTAGCGTAAATCCCGGCTGGCGGATGCGCCCGGCCAGCGTTTCCAGCGTGCGCTGTTTTTGCGGGCTGACCTCGCCGAGAAACGCCAGCGTCAGGTGCAGATTCGCCGCCGCAATCGGGCGGCCCGTGTCGGCGGGGAAATGCGCCGCACGCCAGTGAATAATCTGCTGCTGGATCTCGTCCGGCAGCGCCAGCGCGAAAAACAGCCTTTTCGACTCAGACATCGGGGATACTCGGTTATGGTTTGTGGCGATGCTACAATGACCGCCGTTTAATGTTAACCCTCTGGAGCCATTTGTGTCCTCTTTACCGGTCGCTGCCGTCCTTCCTGAACTTCTCACCGCGCTGAAAACCGCGCCGCAGGTGCTGCTGAATGCGCCTACCGGCGCGGGAAAATCGACGTGGCTGCCGCTGCAACTGTTGCAGCAGGGCGCGATTAACGGTCGAATTCTGCTTCTCGAACCGCGTCGTCTGGCGGCGCGTAACGTGGCGCAGCGGCTGGCGGAATTGCTGGGAGAAAAACCCGGCCAGACGGTAGGCTACCGGATGCGCGCGGAGAGCTGCGTCGGGCCGCAGACCCGGCTGGAAGTGGTCACGGAAGGCATTCTGACGCGGATGATCCAGCGCGATCCAGAACTTGCCGACATTGGGCTGGTGATCCTCGATGAATTTCACGAGCGCAGTTTACAGGCCGATCTGGCGCTGGCGCTGCTGCTGGACGTGCAGCAGGGGCTGCGCGAGGATTTAAAGCTGCTGATTATGTCAGCGACGCTGGACAACGCGCGGCTCCAGATGCTGCTGCCCGCTGCGCCGGTGGTGGCATCCGCCGGGCGTGCGTTTCCCGTCGAGCGGCGCTATCAGCCGCTGGCGACGCATTTGCGCTTTGCTGAAGCGGTCGCCGCCGCTACCCGTGAACTGCTGCGGGCAGAAAGCGGTTCGCTGCTGCTGTTTTTGCCCGGAGTCGGCGAGATCCTGCGGGTGCAGGAGCAACTCGCCACGCGGGTGGCGGAAGACGTGCTGCTTTGCCCCCTGTACGGCGCGCTGCCGCTGGCGGAACAGCGGCAGGCGATCCTCCCGCCGCCGTCCGGTAAACGCAAAGTGGTGCTGGCGACCAACATTGCCGAAACCAGTCTGACCATTGAAGGCATCCGGCTGGTAGTGGACTGCGCCCAGGAGCGGGTGGCGCGTTTTGATCCGCGTACCGGTCTGACGCGGCTGGTGACACAGCGCGTCAGCCAGGCCTCGATGACCCAGCGAGCCGGGCGCGCAGGGCGTCTGGAGCCGGGAATTTGTCTGCACCTTATCAGTAAAGAGCAGGCGGAACGCGCCGCCGCGCAGGGAGACGCAGAGATCTTACACAGCGATCTCTCCGGCCTGCTGATGGAGCTATTGCAGTGGGGATGTACCGATACCTCACAATTAAACTGGCTGGATCTGCCGCCTGCGGCTAACCTGACCGCAGCCCGTACGCTACTTGCACAACTGGGGGCGCTGGAAGGCGAACGCCTGACCGCCCACGGGCAGCGGATGGCGGCCAGCGGTAACGAGCCGCGTCTGGCGGCGATGCTCGCCGGGGCGCAAGGGGCCGATGCGATCGCCAGCGCCGCGAAGCTGGCGGCCATCCTTGAAGAGCCGCCGCGCGCTGGCAGTACCGACATCAGCGTGGCGTTTTCCCGCCATCAACCGAACTGGCAGCAGCGCAGTCAACAACTGCGGCAGCGGCTGGGTGGTCAGGGCGGGCAGGCGGATGCCGATCTGCTTGCGCCGCTGCTGGCACAAGGTTTTGCCGACCGTATCGCGCGGCGACGCGGCCAGGACGGGCGCTATCAGCTTGCCAACGGCATGGGGGCGATGCTGGATGCCGATGACGCCATGAATCGCCACGAATGGCTGATTGCGCCGTTACTGTTACAGGGCAGAGCGTCGCCGGATGCCCGCATCCTGCTGGCGCTACCGCTGGAGATGGATAAATTTATCGCCGCGTGTCCGGCGCTGCTTCAGCAGTCTGATACCGTCGAATGGGACGACGCGCAGGGCACGCTGAAGGCGCTGCGGCGCAGTCGCATCGGTGAACTGACGCTAAAAGTGCAGCCGCTGGCGAAGCCCTCGGAAGCGGAGCTGCATCAGGCGATGCTCAATGGCATCCGCGATAAGGGCCTGAATGTATTAAACTGGACACCGCAGGCAGAGCAGCTACGTTTGCGGTTACACTGTGCCGCTCTCTGGCTGCCGGAAGAAAACTGGCCCGCCGTCGACGATGCGTCGCTGCTGGACTCGCTTGAGGAGTGGCTGCTGCCGGAACTGTCGGGCGTTCACTCCCTGCGCGCGCTGAAGGCGCTGGATGTGGCTTCAGCGCTGCGTAACCGGATGGACTGGTCACTGCGGCAACGGCTGGATAGTGAGCTGCCAGAGCATTACACTGTGCCGACGGGCAGCCGGATCGCCATTCGCTACCATCAGGAAAATCCGCCTGCGCTGGCGGTACGGATGCAGGAAATGTTTGGCGAAGCCCGCACGCCGGTGATTGCCGGGGGGCGCATTCCGCTGGTTCTTGAACTATTATCACCCGCGCAGCGCCCGCTTCAAATCACCCGCGACCTGAGCGCATTCTGGCAGGGCGCGTATCGCGAAGTGCAAAAAGAGATGAAAGGGCGCTATCCAAAGCACGTCTGGCCTGACGATCCGGCGAATACCGCTCCGACGCGGCGGACGAAGAAGTATTCATAATCGGGCGAGGCAACGCCGTCATCCGGTTGAAGATGATATTTGAGAGATTTCTTCTTTCTCCTGCGGGAGGAAGAACTGAGAATCGGGCATTACGCCTGAATGTTGCGGAGAGAAAGCATGGCGGGGAATGACCGCGAACCGATTGGACGTAAAGGAAGACCTGCGCGTCCGGTAAAACAAAAAGTCAGTCGCCGTCAGGAGTATGACGACGACTATGAAGATGAAGAAGACGATGTGCCGCCGCCGCGTAAAAGCCGGGGCAGGGGCAATGGCCGAGGCGGGCGCAAGCCGCGCGGAAAACGCGGCTGGCTGTGGTTGCTGCTGAAGCTGTTTATCGTCTTTATCGTACTGATCGTTATTTACGGCGTGTATCTCGACCAAAAGATCCGCAGTCGTATCGACGGGAAAGTCTGGCAGTTGCCTGCGGCCGTGTATGGCCGGATGGTAAACCTTGAGCCGGACATGTCGATCAGTAAGAACGAGATGGTCAAGCTGCTGACGGCAACCCAGTACCGCGAAGTCTCGCAGATGACGCGACCGGGCGAGTTTACCGTGCAGGCCAACAGCATCGAGATGATCCGCCGCCCGTTCGATTTCCCGGACAGCAAAGAGGGGCAGGTGCGCGCGCGTCTGAAGTTTGACGGCGATCATCTGGAAAGCATTGAGAATATGGAGAGCCGTCGTCAGTTTGGCTTTTTCCGTCTCGATCCACGCCTGATCACCATGCTGTCGTCGCCAAATGGCGAACAGCGACTGTTTGTGGCGCGCAGCGGTTTCCCGGATCTGCTGGTCGATACGCTGCTGGCGACGGAAGACCGTCATTTCTATGAGCATGACGGCATCAGCTTCTACTCCATCGGCCGTGCGATGCTGGCGAACCTCACCGCCGGACGGACGGTGCAGGGGGCGAGTACGCTGACCCAGCAACTGGTGAAAAACCTGTTCCTGTCCAGCGAGCGCTCTTACTGGCGTAAAGCGAACGAAGCCTATATGGCGCTGATTGTTGATGCCCGCTACAGCAAGGATCGCATCCTTGAGCTGTACATGAACGAAGTGTATCTCGGTCAGAGCGGCGACAACGAAATTCGCGGCTTCCCGCTGGCGAGCCTGTACTACTTCGGGCGTCCGGTCGAAGAGCTGAGCCTCGATCAGCAGGCATTGCTGGTCGGCATGGTGAAAGGCGCATCGATTTACAACCCGTGGCGTAACCCGAAACTGGCGCTGGAGCGCCGCAATCTGGTGCTGCGTTTGCTGCAACAGCAGCAGGTGATCGACCAGGAACTGTACGACATGCTGAGCGCGCGTCCGCTGGGCGTGCAGCCGCGCGGCGGGGTGATCTCTCCGCAGCCGGCCTTTATGCAGATGGTGCGTCAGGAATTACAGGCGAAACTGGGCGATAAAGTTAAAGATCTCTCCGGCGTGAAGATCTTCACCACTTTTGATTCCGTGGCGCAGGATGCGGCAGAGAAAGCGGCGACCGAGGGCGTTCCGGCGCTGAAGAAACAGCGTAAGCTGGCCGATCTGGAAACCGCGATGGTGGTCGTTGACCGCTTCAGCGGCGAAGTCCGCGCGATGGTCGGCGGGGCAGAACCGCAGTTTGCGGGCTATAACCGTGCAATGCAGGCGCGACGTTCGATCGGCTCGCTGGCGAAACCGGCGACCTATCTGACCGCGCTCAGCCAGCCCAACCGCTTCCGCCTGAATACGTGGATCGCCGATGCGCCGCTGGCTCTGCGCCAGCCGAACGGCCAGGTGTGGTCACCGCAGAACGACGATCATCGCTACAGCGAAAATGGCCAGGTGATGTTAGTCGATGCGCTGACCCGCTCCATGAACGTGCCGACGGTCAATCTGGGGATGACGCTGGGCCTGCCTGCCGTCACCGATACCTGGAAAAAACTGGGCGTGCCGGAAAATCAGCTGCATCCGGTTCCGGCTATGCTACTGGGGGCGCTCAACCTGACCCCGGTCGAAGTGGCGCAGGCGTTCCAGACGATCGCCAGCGGCGGTAACCGTGCGCCGCTCTCGGCGCTGCGTTCAGTGATCGCGGAAGACGGCAACGTGCTGTACCAGAGCTTCCCGCAGGCCGAGCGCGCGGTTCCGGCGCAGGCGGCGTATATGACGCTGTGGACTATGCAGCAGGTGGTGCAGCGCGGTACGGGTCGTCAGCTTGGCGCAAAATATCCGGGTCTGCATCTGGCGGGTAAAACCGGGACCACCAACAATAACGTGGACACCTGGTTTGCCGGGATCGACGGGCGTGAAGTGGTGATCACCTGGGTTGGACGCGATAACAACCAGCCGACGAAGCTGTACGGTGCCAGCGGCGCGATGTCTATTTATCAGCGCTACCTGACCAACCAGTCGCCGATCCCGCTGGTGTTAACCCCGCCGGAAGACGTGGTGGATATGGGTGTTGATGACGGCGGTAACTTCCTGTGCAGCGGTGGCTCACGCGCCCTGCCGGTATGGACGACCGATCCGAACGCGCTTTGCCAGCAGAGCGAAATGTTGCAGCAGCAACAGCAGCAGCAGGCCAATCCGTTCGAGCAGTCGCCGCCACAGCAGCAACAGCCGCAACAACAGCAGCAGCCGCCGCAGAAGAAAGAGAGCGACGGCGTCGCGGGCTGGATTAAAGATATGTTTGGCGGCGATTAACCGCTGCCCTGCAAAGCCCCCGGTTGAGACCTTCATCCGGGGGCTTTTTTATGCTTTATTTAAGCCACACTGCGTATCTGGTTATTTCTTAATCCCTTAATTTTTCCATGGGCGCATATCACTTGCTATGCCTTCGGCGTTTCGCCTATTATGCTGCCGTCATAATAATAATTCTCGTTTACGTTATCATTCACTATCCATCAGAGATATACCAATGGCGCGTCTTAAAACTGCTCAGCCAACTTACTCGCTGCGTAAAATCGCAGTCGTAGTAGCCACAGCGGTTAGCGGCATGTCTGTTTATGCACAGGCAGCGGTTCAACCGAAAGAAGAAACCATTACCGTCACCGCAGCGCCTGCCTCGCAGGAAAGTGCCTGGGGTCCGGCTCCAACGATTGCCGCAAAACGTTCCGCGACGACCACCAAAACCGATACCCCGATTGAAAAAACACCGCAGTCTGTTTCCGTTGTCACCAGTGAAGAAATGGAAATGCACCAGTTCCAGTCGGTGAAAGAGGCGCTGGGCTATACGCCAGGCGTGACGGTCAACAGCCGTGGGGCATCGAATACCTACGACTTTGTGATTATCCGTGGTTTCTCCTCCGTCGGCCTGAACCAGAATAACTATCTGGATGGCCTGAAGTTACAGGGAAACTTCTATAACGATGCGGTAATCGACCCCTATATGCTGGAGCGCGTCGAACTGATGCGCGGGCCAACCTCCGTCCTGTATGGGAAGAGTAACCCCGGCGGGATCATTTCGATGGTCAGCAAACGCCCGACCACCGAACCGCTGAAAGAAGTTCAGTTCCAGGTGGGGCTGGATAACGAATTCCAGACCGGCTTTGATTTTAGCGATGCGCTGGATGATGACGGCGTTTACTCGTACCGTCTGACCGGCGTGGCTCATTCTGCTGATGAACAGCAGAACAGTTCAGAATCACAGCGTTATGCGATTGCACCGTCGTTCTCCTGGCGTCCTGACGATAAAACGAATTTTACCTTCCTGTCTTATTTCCAGAACGAACCTGAAACCGGCTATTACGGCTGGCTGCCGAAAGAAGGCACCGTTGAGCCGTTGCCAAACGGTAAACGCCTGCCGACGGACTTCAACGAAGGCGCGTCGAACAATACCTATTCCCGCAACCAAAAAATGGTCGGCTATAGCTTTGAGCATGGCTTTGACGACACCTTTACCGTGCGCCAGAATTTGCGCTTTAACGAGATGAAAACCTCGCAGAAAAGCGTGTACGGCACCGGGATTGCAGCGGATGGCCATACGCTCAACCGCAGCACCGTGGTAGATAATGAGCGACTGCAAAACTTCAGCGTCGACACCCAGCTGCAGAGCAAATTTGCCACCGGAGCCGTCGATCACACCCTCCTGACCGGGGTGGACTACATGCGGATGCGGAACGATATCAACGCCACCTTTGGCAGCGCACCGTCTATCGATCTTTACAGCGATTATCAACCTGATGACTTCGCGTTCGGCGGTGCAGAACCGTATCAAATGAACGAAAGCGAGCAGACCGGGATTTACGTTCAGGATCAGGCCGAGTGGGATCGCTGGGTACTGACGCTTGGCGGACGCTATGACTGGTCGCAGCAGGCGACTACCGTCCGTCAGAACTCTTACACCCCGACCGAAGGTTATATCGAGCGTAACGACCACCAGTTCACCTGGCGCGGCGGCATTAACTATCTGTTTGATAACGGCATTACGCCATACTTCAGCTACAGCCAGTCGTTTGAACCCAGCGCATTCGATCTGTGGAGCGTGCCGCGCGTTTCCTACGAGCCGTCGAAAGGCGAGCAGTATGAAGCGGGCGTGAAATACGTTCCGAAAGATCTGCCGGTGGTGGTCACTGGCGCGCTCTATCAGCTGACCAAAACCAACAATCTGACCGCCGATCCGAATAATCCGCTGGGCCAGGTGCCAGCGGGCGAAATTCGCGCGCGCGGCGTGGAGCTGGAAGCGAAAGCGGCGCTGAATGCCAATATCAATATGACGGCGTCGTATACCTACACCGATGCGGAATATACCAAAGACACTACCCTGAAAGGCAATACGCCGGAGCAGGTGCCGGAACATATGGCCTCGCTATGGGGAGATTACACCTTCAACGAAGGCGCGCTGTCCGGGCTGACGCTGGGGACCGGCGGACGCTTTATCGGCTCCAGCTACGGCGATGCGGCGAACAGCTTCAAAGTGGGTAGCGCGGCGGTGATGGACGCGGTCGTCAAGTACGATCTGGCGCGTTTCGGCATGGCGGGCTCTAGTGTTGCGGTCAACGTGAATAACGTGCTGGATCGCGAATACGTCGCCAGCTGCTTCCAGACTTACGGTTGCTTCTGGGGCGCAGAGCGTCAGGTTGTCGCCACCGCAACTTTCCGTTTCTAAGCCTTGTACGGGCACGCTTCGGCGTGCCTTTTTTATCTGTTAAGTTGGCCACTATGCACGAAAAGATAGCTCAACCCGATACCACATTCGCGCTCTCCGGCGTTACCTTCCAGGTACCGGGGCGCACGCTGCTGCATCCGCTCTCACTGACGTTCCCGGTGGGAAAAGTGACCGGGCTTATCGGGCATAATGGTTCCGGTAAATCCACCCTCCTGAAGATGCTGGGACGCCACCAGCCGCCGTCGGAAGGCGATATCCTGCTTGACGATCAGCCGCTGGCAAGCTGGAACAGCAAGGCGTTCGCCCGCAAGGTGGCCTATCTGCCGCAGCAGTTGCCGCAGGCCGAGGGGATGACGGTGCGCGAACTGGTGGCCATCGGGCGCTATCCGTGGCACGGTGCGCTGGGGCGTTTTGGCCTCGCGGACAGAGAAAAAGTGGAAGAAGCGATTACGCTGGTGGGATTAAAACCGCTGGCGCACCGGCTGGTGGACAGCCTTTCCGGCGGCGAACGCCAGCGGGCGTGGATCGCCATGCTGGTGGCGCAGGACAGCCGCTGCCTGCTGCTCGACGAGCCTACCTCGGCGCTGGATATCGCTCATCAGGTAGACGTGCTGGCGCTGGTGCATCGCTTAAGCCAGCAGCGCGGGCTGACGGTGATCGCCGTGCTGCACGATATTAATATGGCCGCCCGCTACTGCGATTATCTGATCGCCCTGCGCGGCGGCGAAATGATCGCTCAGGGTACGCCGGAAGCGCTGATGCGCGCCGAAACGCTGGAGCAGATTTACGGTATTCCAATGGGTATTCTGCCGCACCCGGCAGGCGCGGCCCCGGTGAGTTTCGTTTACTGATGGCTGGCGGAACTTCACTCACTCGTCGGCGTTTGCTGACCGCGATGGCGCTCTCACCGCTGATGTGGCAGATGGGAAGGGCGGAAGCGGCAACCTACGATCCCCATCGCATCGTGGCGCTGGAGTGGCTACCGGTTGAACTGCTGCTGGCGCTGGGCGTTATGCCGTACGGCGTGGCGGACGTGCAAAATTATAATTTGTGGGTCAACGAGCCTTCATTGCCTTCCTCGGTTATCGACGTCGGCCTGCGCACCGAACCGAACCTCGAACTGCTGGCGCAGATGAAACCTTCCTGTCTGGTGTGGTCTGCGGGTTACGGTCCGTCGGATAAACAACTGGCGAAAATCGCGCCGGGGCGCGGGTTTTCCTTCAGCGATGGCAAAAAGCCGCTGGCGAAAGCGCGTCAGTCGCTCCAGGAAATGGCGCAGATGATTGGCCGGGAAGCGCAGGCACAGACGCATCTTAATGAATTCGATCGGTTTATTGATTCACTGATCCCACGCTTTGCCCAACGCGGCGACCGTCCACTGCTGATGATCACCGTGATGGATGTGCGCCACGTGCTGGTGTTTGGGCAGAACTGCCTGTTCCAGGAAGTGCTGGATCGGTACGGCATTAAAAACGCCTGGCACGGGGAATCAACTTTCTGGGGCAGTACGCCCATCGGCGTGGATCGGCTGGCGGCGTTTAAGGATGTGGACGTGTTGTGTTTCGATCACGGTAATGATGCCGAAATGCGCCAGCTCGCGGCCACCCCGCTGTGGCAGTCGATGCCGTTTGTGCGCAGCGGACGTTTTCAGCGCGTGCCAGCGGTATGGTTTTACGGGGCGACGCTCTCCGCCATGCATTTTGCCCGCGTGCTGGATCGTGCGCTGGGAGGAAACGCATGAGACAACGCATTGCGCCATTTCCTGCCGCACTGCTGGTGGTGCTGTTTATCGCCGCGCTGGCGCTGACCGGATTTAACTTCACCCAGGCGCTGCCGCGCGCGCAGTGGCATGAGGCGCTCTGGCAGCCAAATATCGACGTGGTGGAGCAGATGCTGTTCCACTACAGCCTGCTACCGCGGCTGGTTATTGCGCTGCTGGTCGGCGCGGGGCTGGGGCTGGTTGGCGTGCTGTTTCAGCAGGTGCTGCGTAACCCGCTGGCTGAACCGACCACGCTCGGCGTGGCGACCGGGGCACAGCTCGGCATGACGATCACCTCGCTGTGGGCGATCCCCGGCGTGCTGGTTTCACAGTTTGCAGCGCTGGCGGGGGCCTGTATCGTCGGCGCGCTGGTCTTTGGCGTGGCGTGGGGGAAACGGCTTTCGCCAGTGACGTTAATTCTCGCCGGGCTGGTGGTGAGCCTGTACTGCGGCGCGATCAACCAGCTGCTGGTGATTTTCCATCATGACCAGCTACAAAGTATGTTCCTGTGGAGTACCGGCACCCTGACCCAGACCGACTGGAGCATTGTGCAGCGCCTGTGGCCGCAGCTGTTGGGCGGCGTGATGCTCACGCTGTTACTGCTGCGTCCGCTAACCTTGATGGGGCTGGACGACGGCGTTGCCCGCAATCTCGGTCTGGCGCTGTCCCTCGCCCGGCTGGGGGCGTTAACGCTGGCTATCGTGTTAAGCGCGCTGCTGGTCAACGCGGTGGGGATTATTGGCTTTATCGGCCTGTTTTCGCCGCTGCTGGCCAAAATGCTCGGCGCGCGGCGGCTGATTTCCCGCCTGCTGCTGGCTCCGCTGATTGGCGCGCTGATCCTCTGGCTGTCCGATCAAATTATCGTCTGGCTGACCCGCGTCTGGATGGAAGTTTCTACTGGCTCGGTCACGGCGCTGATTGGCGCACCGCTGCTGCTGTGGCTGTTGCCGCGCCTGCGCAGCATGACCGCGCCCGCGATGAACGCCAGCGACAGCGTGAGCGCCGAGCGTCAGCACGTCCTGCGTTTTGCGCTCATCGGCCTGGTGCTCCTTTTGCTTGCCGTCTTTGCCGCGCTGTCGTTGGGTCGCGACGCGCAGGGCTGGCAGTGGGCCAGCGGTGATACGCTGAATGCGCTGATGCAGTGGCGCTGGCCGCGTATTCTCGCCGCGCTGTTCGCCGGGGTACTGCTGGCGGTGGCGGGATGTATTATCCAGCGGCTGACCGGCAACCCGATGGCCAGCCCGGAAGTGCTGGGGATCAGTTCCGGCGCGGCCTTTGGCATTGTGCTGATGCTGTTCCTGGTGCCGGGTAATGCGTTCGGCTGGCTGCTGCCAGCGGGAAGCCTCGGTGCGGCGGGCACCCTGATGATCATTATGATTGCTGCCGGGCGCGGCGGTTTTTCACCCCACCGGATGCTGCTGGCAGGGATGGCGCTGAGTACCGCGTTCACCATGCTGCTGATGATGTTGCAGGCGAGCGGCGACCCGCGCATGGCGCAGATCCTGACGTGGATTTCCGGCTCGACCTATAATGCAACGGAACAGCAGGTCATGCAGACGGCGGTGATTATGGTCGTGCTGCTGGCTATCGTCCCGCTGTGCAGTCGCTGGCTGACCATCCTGCCGCTCGGAGGCGACACCGCCCGCGCGGTGGGCGTGGCGCTGACGCCATCGCGTATTGGGCTGCTGCTACTGGCATCGGCGCTGACCGCGACCGCCACGCTGACCATTGGACCGCTCAGTTTTATCGGTCTGATGGCGCCGCATATTGCCCGAATGCTGGGCTTCCGCCGGACGCTTCCGCACATCGTCATCTCGGCGTTAATCGGCGGGCTGATTCTGGTCTTCGCCGACTGGTGCGGCAGAATGATCATGTTCCCGTTCCAGATCCCGGCCGGGCTGCTGTCGACGTTTATCGGCGCGCCGTATTTCGTTTATTTGTTGCGTAAGCAGAGTCGGTAGGACGTTAAGAAAGGGCGGCAGAGGAGGGCGCTGATTAGCACCCTCCCACAATTATAGCTGGGCGAATACCCGACGCGCGGCGTCGATGGTGTTATCAATATCCACTTCGCTATGCGCCACTGACATGAAGCCCGCTTCAAAGGCGGACGGTGCCAGGTAAACGCCTTCTTCCAGCATCAGATGGAAGAAGCGCTTAAAGCGCTCAACGTCGCAGGCCACCACGTCCTGATAGCAGGTCACCGTCTGCGCATCGGTAAAGAAAATGCCGAACATGCCGCCCACGTGATTAACCACTAGCGGAATGCCCGCTTCCTCAGCCGCGCTGCGCAGACCGCTTGCCAGCTGTGTGGTGAGCGCGTCGAGGGTAGCATGGATACCCGGCTGGGCGACTTCGGTCAGGCAAGCGAAGCCTGCGGCCATCGCGATCGGGTTGCCGGAAAGCGTTCCCGCCTGGTAAACCGGGCCGGTCGGTGCCAGCGCGTCCATCACTTCACGGCGTCCACCAAATGCGCCAACCGGCATTCCGCCGCCAATGATTTTACCGAGGCAGGTCAGGTCCGGCTCCACGCCGTAGTGCGCCTGCGCGCCCGCCAGCGCCACGCGGAAGCCGGTCATGACTTCATCAATAATCAGCAGCGCGCCGAATTCGTCGCACAGCGTGCGCAGGCCGGGCAGGAAATCCGGCTGCGGCGGGATACAGTTCATATTGCCCGCCACCGGCTCGACGATGATGCAGGCGATATCCTGCGGGAACTGTTCGAACGCCTCGCGGACCGACGCTAAATCGTTATAGGTGCAGGTCAGGGTATGCTTCGCAAAATCCGCTGGTACGCCCGGAGAGTTTGGCTGGCCGAGAGTCAGCGCGCCGGAACCGGCTTTCACCAGCAGGCAGTCGGCGTGACCGTGATAGCAGCCTTCAAATTTGATGATTTTGTCGCGCCCGGTGAAGCCGCGCGCGAGGCGGATCGCGCTCATGGTCGCTTCGGTGCCGGAGTTGACCATCCGCACCATATCCATCGTCGGCACCAGTTCAGTCACCATCTCCGCCATTTTGACTTCCATTTCAGTCGGCGCGCCGAAGCTTAAACCGCGCTGGGTGGCTTCAATCACCGCATTGCGGATCGCCGGATGATTATGTCCCAGCACCATCGGACCCCAGGAACCAACGTAGTCGATATAGGCTTTGCCATCGACGTCATACAGATACGCGCCGTCCGCACGTTCAATGAACAGCGGCGTGCCGCCGACACCGGTAAAGGCACGAACCGGGGAGTTCACTCCACCGGGGATCACCTGGCGTGCGGCGCTGTAGAGGTTTTCAGACTTACTCATGGCTTCATTCCTGGTTAACGAAAAATTAATCACTGTCATTCTAAAGTATTCCGGCAAGGTTATGAAAGTTTTGCCCAATTGAAGCATTACAATTTTCAGGGGATTTTTACACAGGTGGCGGGTAGAATGCGGCTCCTGCACGGTCTTACCCATAAATGATTAGCGATGAAAGCTGAAACCTCTTCTTTTGAAACGCAGCAAAGGGTGCGTCTGCGTCGTGGTAAACAGATCCGCCAGCTCCTCCAGCGGGATAAAACGCCGCTGGCTATTTTACTGCTGGCGGCGCTGGTCGGCATTCTCGCCGGGCTGGTGGGCGTGGCCTTTGAAAAGGCGGTGAACGGCGTTCAGCACCTGCGTAGCGAAACGCTGGCCAGCGTGAACGGCATCGGCATCTGGCCGCTGGCATTTATCCTTTCCGCGCTGCTGGCGATGGTGGGCTATTTTCTGGTGCGCAAATATGCCCCGGAAGCGGGCGGCTCCGGCATTCCTGAAATCGAGGGCGCGCTGGAAGAGCTGCGTCCGGTACGCTGGTGGCGCGTGCTGCCGGTCAAGTTTATCGGCGGGATGGGCACGCTGGGCGCGGGGATGGTACTGGGTCGTGAGGGACCGACCGTACAACTCGGCGGTAATATCGGGCGAATGGTGCTGGATATCTTTCGCCTGAAGAGCGCAGAGGCCCGCCATACGCTGCTGGCAACCGGCGCGGCGGCGGGGCTGTCGGCCGCGTTTAACGCGCCGCTGGCGGGCATTTTGTTTATCATTGAAGAGATGCGCCCGCAGTTTCGCTACAGTCTGATTTCCATTAAGGCCGTGTTTACCGGCGTGATCATGTCAAGCATTGTCTTTCGCCTGTTTAACGGCGAAGCGGCGGTCATTGACGTCGGCAAGCTGAGCAATGCCCCGGTTAACACGCTGTGGCTGTATCTGATCCTCGGCATCATTTTTGGCGGCGTTGGTCCACTGTTTAACGCGCTGGTACTGCGGACTCAGGATATGTTTCAGCGCGTCCACGGCGGTAATATCCGTAAGTGGGTACTGCTGGGCGGGCTGCTTGGCGGCATGTGCGGGGTGATTGGGCTTATCGATCCTGAAGCGACCGGCGGCGGATTTAATCTGATCCCGCTGGCGGTGGCGGGGCATTACGGCATTGGCCTGCTGCTGGTGATCTTTCTGACCCGCGTCGCCACGACGCTGCTTTGTTTTTGTTCCGGCGCGCCCGGCGGGATTTTCGCTCCGATGCTGGCGCTGGGCACGCTGCTGGGGACGACCTTTGGCATGGCGGCGGCGGGCATTTTCCCGGCGTATCATCTGGATGCCGGAACCTTCGCCATCGCCGGGATGGGGGCGCTGCTGGCGGCCTCAGTGCGTGCGCCGCTGACCGGGATCGTGCTGGTGCTGGAAATGACCGACAATTACCAGCTCATTTTGCCAATGATTATTACCTGCCTCGGCGCGACACTGTTAGCCCAGTTTGTCGGTGGAAAACCGCTATACTCCACCCTGCTTGCCCGCACGCTGGCAAAGCAGGCGGACGAGAATACTTGAACGAATTACCAGGGTATTAGATAATGCCCATCATGGTTGGGTTAATATTTGCCCAATTACCGATGTCGTTGGGAGCAAAAAATGAGTGATGACGTAGCGCTGCCGCTGCAATTTACAGACGCAGCCGCCAGCAAAGTAAAAAACCTGATTGCCGATGAAGATAACCCGAATCTGAAACTGCGCGTCTATATCACCGGTGGTGGTTGCAGCGGCTTCCAGTATGGTTTTACCTTTGACGATCAAATCAACGATGGCGATATGACCATTGAGAAGCAGGGCGTTGGCCTGGTGGTTGACCCGATGAGCCTGCAATATCTGGTTGGCGGCTCGGTAGATTACACCGAAGGGCTGGAAGGCTCGCGCTTTATCGTGACCAACCCGAACGCGAAAAGCACCTGCGGTTGCGGGTCGTCGTTCAGCGTATAATTCTCTGACCCGGCCTGTTCAGGTCGGGTTAATCCAGCGCAAAGGTTGGCAGCTTCAGATGCCAGCGGATCGCCGCCAGGCGGATCGTCAGCGTAACCACCATCCCCATCATACTTGCACTCTCCAGCGGCACCGCAAACGTGTAGAACGCGGTGGCGTGAACAATGCCGCCAATAATACAGGCGGTCGCGTAAATTTCAGTACGCAGGATCATCGGGATTTCACGCGCCAGCACGTCGCGGATAATGCCGCCGCCCACGCCGGTCACTACGCCCATGCACACTGCTACCAGCGGGCCGGTTTCAGCGAGAAAAGCTTTGTTGACGCCAATCCCGACAAACACCGCCAGGCCGACGGCATCCAGTACCGGCAGGATCCATTTCGGCAGGCGGCGCGGCTGGCGTACCAGCAGAATGGTCAGCATACTGGTCACCATCGCCACCACCAGATCGGTCGGATCTCTCACCCAGAATACCGGGCCGTGTGCCAGCGCCATATCGCGAATGGTCCCACCGCCGACCGCAGTCACTACGCCCAGCACCAGCACGCCGAACGGATCCATCCGTAATTTTCCTGCCAGCAGTACGCCGGAAATAGCGAATACGGCAGTACCAATGATATCAAGCCAGTAGACGAGCATGGTTAATTTACCTGTGAGAGCGCAGCGCAGAGTTGTTTTGCGGCGAGGATAATACGCGGGCTTGCGCGCTCAAACCAGTCGCCGTTAAGGGAAATCAGCGGGATTTTTAGCTGGTTGCGCCAGAACTGCCGGATTTTCGGAATTTCGCCCGCGCTGGCCGTGGTGATAATCGCTTGCGGCTGACGCGCCAGCACCTGTTCGCGGCTGACCTGCGGCCAGGGGACGCGGCTGTCGGCAAAGATATTGTCGCCACCGCAGACTTCCAGCACCTGGTTCTGAATGGAGCCCTTGCTGCTGGTAAACAGCGGCGTCAGGCCAAATTGCAGGAAGACGCGTTTTTTCGGCTGCCCGGCATAGCGCATTTTGAGGGCGTGATAATCGTTCAGCAGCGTTTGCGCCGCCTGCTCCGCCTGCCGGGGCGCCGGGCTGAACGCGGCAAGCTGGCGCAGGGCCGCGGCAATTTGTTCAATCGAGTTGCTCTCCACCCACACCACGCGAATGCCGAGAGCACTCAGTTGATTCACCTGGCGCTCGGCGTTACCGCCGCGCCAGGCGAGCACCACATCCGGTTTTAGCGCCACGATGCGCTCCAGATTCATCCCCTGCCAGGTCGCCACCTGTTCAATCGTGGCGGCCTGCGGGGGATAATCGGAGTAGCTGCTGACCGCCACCGGCACGATCCCGGCGGCGAACGCCAGTTCGGTATTGGCGGGAGAAAGCGAAATGACGCGCGGCGCGGCGAACAGCCACGCGGGCAAGAGCAGCAGCAGAGCAGTTGCTCTTAACAGGACGTTAGCCACGCGCCAGTTTCTGCACCAGCGTTTCGACCATCAGCGTGGACTGCTTCGCGGCCACCACCAGGAACTCGTCAAAGCTCAGGTGCGACTGCTGATCCGCCACGTCGGAAATGGCGCGGACCACCACAAACGGGGTGCTGAAATTATGGCAGACGTGGGCAATGGCAGTGGCTTCCATTTCAACGGCAATCGCCTGCGGGAAGTTATGACGGATTTTCGCCAGCGCGACCGAGCCGTTGATAAAGGCATCGCCGCTGACAATCAGCCCGCGCACCGCGTTAAGGTTAAGTTCGCGGATACACTCTTCGGCGGCGGCAACCAGCGCTTCGTCGGCTTTAAACGCTGCCGGGCAGCCTGCCATTTGACCGTATTCGTAGCCAAACGCGGTGATGTCGGCATCGTGATAGCGCGCTTCATCGGAAACGACGATATCGCCCACTTTCAGCGTCGGAGCCAGACCGCCCGCTGAGCCGGTATTGATGATGACATCCGGTTTTGCGTGCTCCAGCAGCAGCGTTGCGCCCATCGCCGCCGAAACTTTACCGATCCCTGAACGCAGCAGCGCAACATCGGTGCCGTGCAGCTGGCCGGTATAAATTTCGCATCCGCCTACGCTTAGGGTCTGACGGTTGACGATTTTGTCACGCAGCAGCGTAACTTCTTCTTCCATAGCACCAATAATGCCAATTTTCATTGATTTACTCGCGATGTGTCAGGTTTAAAGGCATAGTCTATCATGCGGGTAAGCAGAAGCGCATTTCTCGCGCGGGAGAGAATATGGCACACATCGATTTCCGTAGAAAAATTAACTGGCATCGCCGCTACCGTTCGCCCACCGGAGTGAAGACGGAGCACGAGATCCTGCGCATTTTTGAAAGCGATCGCGGGCGGATCATTAACTCTCCGGCAATCCGCCGTCTGCAACAAAAAACCCAGGTTTTCCCGCTGGAGCGTAACGCGGCGGTGCGTACTCGCCTGACGCACTCAATGGAAGTGCAGCAGGTAGGGCGCTATATCGCCAAAGAGGTGCTCAGTCGTCTTAAAGAACAGCGTCAGCTTGCCGCCTGTGGTCTTGATGAACTGACCGGGCCTTTTGAGAGCATCGTGGAGATGGCCTGCCTGATGCACGACATCGGCAATCCGCCGTTTGGGCATTTTGGCGAGGCGGCAATTAACGACTGGTTCAGCCAGCGTCTGACTCCCGCTGATGCCGCAAGGCCGCCGGATGAAGACCTCTGCCAGGTTGCGGCGCTGCGCGTGCGCGAAGGCGAGGAAAGTCTGAACGATCTGCGCCGCAAAGTGCGCCAGGATTTGTGTCATTTTGAAGGCAATGCCCAGGGCATTCGCCTGGTGCAGACCCTGATGCGGATGAATCTGACGTGGGCGCAGGTCGGCTGTATTCTGAAATATACCCGTCCGGCGTGGTGGGCGGAGGAAATTCCGCCGTCGCATAATTATCTGATGAAAAAGCCGGGCTATTATTTGTCAGAGGAAGCTTATATTGAGCGGCTGCGCCACGAGCTTGAATTGGCTCCCTTCAGCCGTTTTCCTCTGACATGGATTATGGAGGCGGCGGACGATATTTCATATTGCGTCGCTGACCTCGAAGATGCCGTAGAAAAACGTATTTTCAGCGTTGAGCAACTTTATCAGCATTTACACGACGCCTGGGGCACGCATGAAAAAGGCTCGCTGTTTGCGCAGGTCGTTGAAAATGCATGGGAGAAATCCCGCTCTAATTCCTTAAGCCGCAGTACGGAAGACCAGTTCTTTATGTATTTGCGGGTCAATACCCTGAATAAACTGGTGCCGTATGCGGCGGCGCGCTTTATTGATCATCTGCCTGAAATTTTTGACGGCGAATTTAATCATGCGTTACTTGAGGACGACAGCGCATTCAGCCAACTGCTTGAGTTATATAAAAGCGTCGCGGTGCAGCATGTATTTAGCCATCCCGATGTCGAACAGCTTGAATTACAGGGCTACCGCGTGATCCGTGGCCTGCTGGAGATCTATCAGCCGTTATTACAGTTATCGCTGGCGGATTTCAGCGAGCTGGTGGAAAAAGAACGGCTGCGGCGTTTGCCGATTGAATCACGCCTGTTTCATAAACTTTCCACGCGCCATCGGCTGGCATATGTGGAAGCGGTGAATAAACTTGAGCGTGAGCGCGCGGAGTTTCCGGTGCTGGAATATTACTACCGTTGCCGTCTGATCCAGGATTACATCAGTGGAATGACCGATCTGTATGCCTGGGATGAATATCGCCGCCTGATGGCGGTGGAATAAGCGCTAAGATTTGTAAAGACGGACAATAAATTTTTACTTTTTCCAGTCACTTAATTGCGGAACTTCGCGCTATAAAGTGAATCTGAACATCACACATAGCGGCTTGCATTAACTGAAATTGAGACGGAAAAAGATGAAAAAGACCACATTAGCAATGAGCGCACTGGCATTCAGTTTAAGTTTGGCGTTATCCCCGCTGGCGAGCGCAGAGGCCACTGCGCCGACGGCGACCGCGACCGCGCAGCAGATGCCGAGTCTGGCTCCGATGCTTGAAAAAATCATGCCTTCTGTAGTGAGTATTAACGTTGAAGGCAGCACCAGCGTGAATACGCCACGTCTGCCGCGTAACTTCCAGCAGTTCTTCGGCGATAATTCCCCTTTCTGTGAGGACGGCTCGCCGTTCCAGAACTCGCCGTTCTGTCAGGGTGGCGCGCCGGGAGGCAACGGCGGGGGCCAGCAGCAACAGAAATTTATGGCGCTCGGCTCCGGGGTCATTATTGATGCAGCTAAAGGTTATGTGGTCACCAACAACCACGTCGTGGAAAATGCCACGACGATCAAAGTTCAGTTAAGCGATGGTCGTAAGCTCGACGCGAAAATGGTGGGCAAAGATCCGCGTTCTGATATTGCCCTGATCCAGATTCAGGAGCCGAAAAACCTGACGGCGATTAAACTGGCGGATTCCGACGCGTTGCGCGTTGGCGACTATACGGTTGCCATCGGGAACCCGTTTGGTCTCGGTGAAACGGTCACCTCCGGGATCGTCTCCGCGCTGGGCCGTAGCGGACTGAACGCGCAAAACTATGAAAACTTTATCCAGACCGATGCGGCGATCAACCGGGGTAACTCCGGTGGCGCGCTGGTTAACCTGAACGGTGAACTGATCGGCATCAACACCGCGATTCTGGCACCGGACGGCGGCAACATCGGCATCGGTTTTGCTATTCCGAGCAACATGGTGAAAAGCCTGACCTCCCAGATGGTTGAATTTGGTCAGGTGAAACGCGGCGAGCTGGGGATCCTCGGCACCGAACTGAACTCCGAACTGGCGAAAGCGATGGGCGTTGATGCCCAGCGCGGGGCGTTTGTCAGTGAGGTGATGCCAAACTCTGCGGCGCATAAAGCCGGGATTAAAGCCGGGGACGTGATTACCTCCCTCAACGGTAAGCCTATCAGCAGCTTTGCCGCGATGCGTGCCCAGGTTGGCACGATGCCGATCGGCACCAAAATCACTCTCGGCCTGCTGCGCGACGGCAAACCGCTTGAGGTAAGCCTGGAGCTTCAGCAGAGCAGCCAGAATCAGGTCGATTCCAGCACCATCTTTAACGATATCGAAGGCGCGGAAATGAGTAATAAAGGCCAGGATAAAGGCGTGGTGGTCAATACCGTCAAAGCCAATTCTCCGGCAGCTCAAATTGGCCTGAAAAAAGGTGACGTGATTATCGGCGCCAACCAGAAAGCGGTTAAAAACATCGCTGACCTGCGGAAAATTTTCGAAGGCAAACCGAGCGTGCTGGCGCTGAATATTCAGCGCGGCGACTCCACTATTTATCTGCTTCGACAGTAATCCTTCAGCCCCTCCTCTCGTCAGGGGAGGGGCTTCAACTCACAATTTGTGAGGCTCTCCACAACTCCATACTTCTCTCCTTGCCTTTGTGCATTTGCACAATGCAGCGCCGTGCTATCTTCCTTATTCTGGAGCACTGCTTACGGGAGGGTTACATGGCTGGCTGGCATCTTGATACCAAAATGGCACAGGATATCGTGGCGCGCACGATGCGCATCATTGATACCAATATCAACGTAATGGATGCCCGTGGGCGCATTATTGGCAGCGGCGATCGCGAGCGCGTTGGGGAATTGCACGAAGGCGCGCTGCTGGTGCTGTCTCAGGGAAGGGTGGTGGATATCGACGATGCGGTGGCAAGACACCTGCACGGGGTGCGTCAGGGGATCAACCTGCCGCTGCGCCTGGAAGGGGAAATTGTCGGGGTTATCGGTCTGACGGGCGAGCCGGAAACGCTGCGCAAGTACGGCGAACTGGTGTGCATGACGGCCGAAATGATGCTGGAGCAATCCCGCCTGATGCACCTGCTGGCTCAGGACAGCCGCCTGCGAGAAGAGCTAGTGATGAACCTGATCCAGGCCGAAGAACATACTCCCGCGCTGACCGAGTGGGCGCAGCGTCTGGGCATCGACCTCAATCAGCCGCGCGTGGTGGCGGTGCTGGAAGTGGACAGCGGCCAGCTCGGCGTGGACAGCGCGATGGCGGAGCTACAGCAGTTGCAAAGCGCGTTGACTACCCCGGAGCGTAATAATCTGATCGCCATTGTCTCGCTGACCGAAATGGTGGTGCTGAAACCAGCGCTCAATCAGTTCGGGCGCTGGGATGCAGAAGATCACCGCAAGCGCGTTGAACAGTTGATTTCACGCATGAAAGAGAACGGGCAACTGCGTTTTCGCGTGGCGCTGGGGAATTACTTCACCGGGCCTGGCAGCATTGCGCGCTCGTACCGCACCGCCCGCACCACTATGATGGTGGGCAAGCAGCGGATGCCGGAAAACCGGAGCTATTTTTATCAGGATTTAATGCTGCCGGTGCTGCTCGACAGCCTGCGCGGTGGCTGGCAGGCCAACGAACTGGCGCGTCCGCTGGCCCGGCTGAAGGCGATGGACAACAACGGGCTGCTGCGCCGGACATTGCAGGCGTGGTTTCGTCATAACGTGCAGCCGCTGGCGACGTCCAAGGCGCTGTTTATTCACCGTAATACGCTGGAATACCGGCTGAACCGGATTTCTGAACTGACCGGGCTGGATTTGGGAAATTTTGACGACCGGCTGCTGCTGTACGTTGCGTTGCAGCTCGATGAGCAGCCGCAGTGATGACACCCCGGTGATGCTCACCGGGGTTGGGAAACGTTATTTATTGCGCGTCAGTTTTTCCAGATCGGCCTCAATCTCGGTGATTTTATTGGCAACCACGCTTTCCAGATGACGTAGATCGTCAAGGATCTTGCGTTTCAGATCGACATCGCTGCGATCCCGCTGGCAAATCTGATCGAGTTCATCGATGACGTAACGCAGGTTCGGGCTGATCTCCTGCACTTCTTTGTAACCCTGTCCCACACCGTCAGCGACCACGGTTTTCCGCTGGCGCGGATACTTAAACTTCACGCTTTTGGCGAAGAATTCGCCTTTGTCCTTATGAAAATAGATTTTCAGAATATCGTTGTTGGCTTCCTGCCGTAGGCTGTAACGATCAATTTCATCAGGATTGGTAATGCCCAGACTTTTCAGATTGTCGTACATAGCGGTACCTCAAAGAGAATCAGTGAATTTTACTATCTAATCTTTCAGCACATCGGATTTTGCACAGCTATTCGGATCGCGGGAAAGCCTCGTCCTCTGGTTTTATAATGGCTTAATTTTTAAAAAATTACCTGTTTTATATCAGCAATACTGTATCGCCATCACAGGCTGGAGGAATGTCGGGCTGCCCGCCAGCAGAGGGCAAACGCGCGCCGCGTTTTCCGGCTAAATAAGTTCTTCTGGTCGACAGTTCAGCCGTAGAGCGTACAAACTGCCGACGCCGCTGCGGGGTGGCGATTTGCGTTTCGGCATTGAACAGAATGTTGATGCCCGCTGCAGTTAATGTCTCGCTGATAAGGCTGTATTAGGGGGGCGGAGGCTATCGTGATTGCCGTAGCAGACCGGCAGTAGCGCCCGGTGTAAGATTCTTTCGTGGGATCATTCGTCCATGAGGTAAAACGCCGGGTTACGTCATGTAACCCGGCTGAATGATTAATCGATGGTACGCAGCAGTTCGTTGATGCCGACTTTGCCACGGGTTTTGGCATCGACTTTTTTCACAATCACCGCGCAGTACAGGCTGTAGGTGCCATCTTTTGACGGCAGGTTGCCGGAAACAACGACGGAGCCTGCCGGTACGCGACCGTAATGTACTTCGCCGGTTTCACGGTCATAAATACGGGTGCTCTGACCGATGTAAACGCCCATCGAGATGACGGAGCCTTCTTCAACGATTACGCCTTCCACGACTTCAGAGCGCGCGCCGATAAAGCAGTTATCTTCGATGATGGTCGGGTTTGCCTGCAACGGCTCCAGTACGCCGCCAATGCCGACGCCGCCGGAGAGATGAACGTTTTTACCGATCTGCGCGCAGGAGCCGACGGTAGCCCAGGTATCCACCATTGAGCCTTCATCCACGTAAGCGCCGATGTTGACGTAGGACGGCATCAGCACGGTGTTACGGGCGATAAACGCGCCCTGACGCACGGCGGCAGGCGGCACCACGCGGAAACCTTCTTTCTGGAAGCGCGCCTGATCGTAATCGGCGAATTTCATCGGCACTTTATCGAAGTAGCGGCTTTCCGCACCGTCGATAACCTGGTTATCGTTAATACGGAAAGAGAGCAGTACCGCTTTCTTTAGCCATTGATGCGTGACCCACTGGCCGTCGATCTTCTCTGCGACGCGCAGCGCGCCGGAATCAAGCAGAGCGATAACCTGGTTTACCGCTTCGCGAGTGACGGTGTCCACATTCGCCGGAGTGATGTCGGCACGGCGTTCAAAAGCGGTCTCAATAACGTTCTGTAACTGCTGCATTGTTAAACTCTTTCCATAAAAATAAACACACTATCCTTTATCGTTTGGATTGAGGGCCGCTGTCAACCGTTGTTGCACCTCAAGTTGCAGCGCATTATTAAGGCCACGCCGGTCCGCTGTGGCGATTATGAATAAATCTTCTACTCGCTCGCCAATGGTTGTAATTCTGGCCCCGTGCAGCGAAATTCCCAGATCGGCAAAAACCTGGCCGACGCGCGCCAGCAGTCCAGGCTGGTCGAGGGCGATCAGCTCCAGGAACGATTTTCTGTCGGTGTGGGTGGGCAGAAAATTGACCTCGGTATCAACGGTAAAATGACGCAGTTTGGCGGGCTGACGACGCGGCTGCGGCGGTTGCCAACTGTGCTGGGTGATCGCCTGCTCCAGCCCGAAGCGGATCGCTTCATGGCGGTCGCCCGATAGCGGGCTGCCGTCCGGCTCCAGTACGATAAAGGTGTCCATCGCCATGCCGTCGCGGGTGGTGAAAATTTGTGCGTCGTGAACGCTCAGATTACGCCTGTCCAGCTCGGCGCAGACGGCGGCGAAAAGGTAAGGGCGGTCCGGGCTCCAGATGAAGATTTCCGTACCGCCGCGCGTGGCCTGCGGGCTTAGCAGGATCATGGGCTTGCTGAGATCGTGCTGCATCAGGTGACGCGCGTGCCAGGCGAGCTGGTTTGGCGTGTGGCGCACAAAGTAGTTGGCGCGGCAACGCGCCCAGATTTGATGTAGCGCCTCTTCATCAATGTTATCCATCCGCAGCAGCGCCAGCGCCTGAAGCTGGTGATGGCGCACGCGCTCGCGCATATCCGGCGTGTTCTGCATTCCCCGCCGCAGCTGTTTTTCGGTCGCAAAATAGAGTTCGCGCAACAGGCTCTGCTTCCAGCTATTCCACAGGGTTTCATTGGTGGCGCAGATATCGGCGACGGTCAGGCAGACTAAAAAGCGCAGGCGGTTCTCGGTCTGCACCTCTTCAGCAAACTGTTTAATGACTTCCGGGTCCTGAATATCGCGGCGCTGGGCGGTGACCGACATCAGCAGGTGCTGGCGCACCAGCCACGCAACCAGCTGCGTTTCACGTGAGTTCAGACCGTGGAGTTCGGCAAAGGTCAGCACGTCCTGCGCGCCGAGCACCGAGTGATCGCCACCGCGTCCTTTGGCGATATCGTGGAACAGGGCGGCAATGAGGATCAGTTCCGGGTGCGTCAGACGTGGCCACAGATCGACGCACAGCGGGTGACGCTGGCGCGTTTCTTCTTTAGCAAAGCTTTCCAGCTTCAGCATCACGCGGATGGTGTGCTCATCGACGGTATAGGCGTGGAACAGGTCAAACTGCATCTGCCCGACAATGTGCGACCACTGCGGCATATAGGCCCATAGAACGCTATGCCGGTGCATCGGCAGCAGGCCACGGCTGACCGCACCTGGATGGCGCAGCATACTCAGGAACAGAGTGCGTGCCTCCGGGATATAGCACAGCGGCTGTTTCAGATGGCGGCGGGCGTGGCGCAGGTGGCGCAGGGTGGTGGAGTAGATGCCAGTAATGGCACTGTTGCGTACCATAATGTAAAACATGCGCAGGATCGCTTCCGGCTCGCGGATAAACAGCGTTTCATCACGCAGGTCGATCAGCGTTCCGCGCAACTGGAATTCATCATCAATCGGGCGGGGCTTTTCGTCGGCGGGCAGGGCGAGAATCGCCTCATCAAAAAGCTGAAGGAGCATCTGATTCAGTTCGCTGACCCGACGGGTGACGCGGAAGAAATCTTTCATCATTTGCTCAACCGGCGCGTTGCCTTCGCCGCTGTAGTTGAGACGCTGGGCGACGCTGAGCTGACGATCAAACAGCAGGCGGTTATCGTAGCGGCTGACCACCAGATGCAGCGCAAAACGAATGCGCCACAGGATGTGCAGGCATTCGTTGAGTTCGGCGCGCTCGGCCTGGGTTAAAAACCCGAAGCCGACCATTTCGTCGAGCGAGGTGGCACCAAAATGGCGACGCGCCACCCATTGCAGGGTGTGAATGTCGCGCAGCCCGCCGGGGCTGCTTTTGATGTCCGGCTCCAGATTGTAGCTGGTGCCGTGATAGCGCTGGTGGCGAACATTCTGCTCTTCCACCTTCGCGGCAAAAAACGTCCCGGAAGGCCAGAATCCTTCACTGAAAATGTGTTTTTGCAGCTCAAGAAATAGCGCTACGTCGCCGATCAGCAGGCGGGTTTCAATCAGGTTGGTGGCGACGGTTAAATCAGATAACCCTTCCAGCAAACACTCTTCCAGCGTGCGCACGCTGTGACCGACTTCCAGCTTAACGTCCCACAGCAGAGTCAGCAGTTCGCCGACTTTTTGCGCCTGCTCATCCGGCAGCTTTTTACGGCTTAAAATCAGCAGATCGATGTCAGAAAGCGGATGCAGTTCGCCGCGCCCGTAGCCGCCGACCGCCACCAGCGCCAGATCGCCCAGTTGCCCGAAGCCATAATGCAGCCACAATCGTTGCAGGAGCTGGTCGATAAACTCGGTTCGCGCGTCAATTAACTGCTCGGCGGAGATGCCGTTATCAAACGCTTCGCCCAGCCAGTGCTGGAAGCGATCGATATGCGCTTTGATGTCGGTACACGTGAGAGCCGTTTCTGGCCAGGCGCAGGGGTTTTCAGGCTGGCCGGGCAGCGTGGGGAGGGCCGTGTTTGCGTGCTGCTCAGGTAAGGTATAACTCATCGCGCCACCCATAAGAAAAAACGATGACCATTAAAAAAGCCGGCGGTTGCCGGCTTCGTATTAGCTGTTGTGCGAGATTATCGCCTGGATGGTGTCATCCTTGCGTAACGTCAGAATTTCGCAGCCGTTCTCTGTCACCACAATAGTATGCTCGTATTGTGCAGACAAGCTCCGGTCTTTGGTTTTCACCGTCCAGCCATCTTTCATGCTGCGGATTTCTTTCTTGCCCGCGTTGACCATCGGTTCAATAGTGAAGGTCATACCCGCTTTTAGCTCGACGTCGGTTTCACGGGAATCGTAGTGCAGCACCTGCGGCTCTTCATGGAAGCCGCGACCGATCCCGTGACCGCAGTATTCGCGTACCACCGAGAAGCCTTCTGCCTCAACGAATTTCTGGATGGCTGCGCCAATTTCACGCAGATTAACGCCCGGCTTAACCATTTTCAGCGCCAGATACAGGCTTTCCTGGGTGATGCGGCACAGACGCTCGCCGAGAATCGTCGGTTTCCCGACGATAAACATTTTCGAGGTATCGCCGTGGAAGCCATCTTTAATGACCGTCACGTCGATGTTGACGATATCGCCGTCTTTTAACAGCTTGGCGTCGTCAGGAATGCCGTGGCACACCACTTCATTAATAGAGATACAGACAGATTTTGGAAAGCCGTGATAGCCGAGGCAGGCAGAAACCGCTTTCTGTTCGTTTACGATATAGTCGTTGCACAGGCGATCGAGTTCGCCAGTGCTGATGCCCGGTTTGACGTGCGGGGCGATCATTTCCAGCACTTCAGCAGCCAGACGGCCCGCGACGCGCATTTTTTCAATGTCTTCAGGTGATTTAAGAGAAATTGCCATGGATTTTGTCCATCAGTGCCGAAAGATTCGACAATCATTGTGTATTAGTGATGCCAATGTTAACAGCGTGAGGCGCGGCCTGCCAAATTGAGAATGATTAACCGCACCCAACGTCAACAACTGTTGGTGTCCGTGGCGGATTTATGGTATAAAGCGCGCCGGACTTCCGTTCCATTTCGTATGCACAAGATGGACTGAAGCGACAAATCTCACTTTGTGTAACAACACACACGTATCGGCACATATTCCGGGGTGCCCTTTGGGGTCGGTAATATGGGATGCGTGGAGGCTTAACCCCAATTTTACTATAGAGGTTTTAAATCATGGCAACTGTTTCCATGCGCGACATGCTCAAGGCTGGTGTTCACTTCGGTCACCAGACCCGTTACTGGAACCCGAAAATGAAGCCGTTCATCTTCGGTGCGCGTAACAAAGTTCACATCATTAACCTTGAGCAGACTGTACCGATGTTCAACGACGCTCTGGCTGAACTGAACAAGATTGCATCTCGCAAAGGCAAAATCCTTTTCGTTGGTACTAAACGCGCTGCAAGCGAAGCGGTGAAAGATGCTGCTAATAGCTGCGACCAGTTCTTCGTGAACCATCGCTGGCTGGGCGGTATGCTGACTAACTGGAAAACCGTTCGTCAGTCCATCAAACGTCTGAAAGACCTGGAAACTCAGTCTCAGGACGGCACTTTCGAGAAGCTGACCAAGAAAGAAGCGCTGATGCGCACCCGTGAGCTGGACAAACTGGAAAACAGCCTGGGCGGTATCAAAGACATGGGCGGTCTGCCGGACGCTCTGTTTGTTATCGATGCTGACCACGAGCACATTGCTATCAAAGAAGCAAACAACCTGGGTATTCCGGTATTTGCTATCGTTGATACCAACTCTGATCCAGACGGCGTTGACTTCGTTATCCCTGGTAACGACGACGCAATCCGTGCTGTTACCCTGTACCTGAGCGCTGTTGCAACTACCGTTCGTGAAGGCCGTTCACAGGATCTGGCTTCCCAGGCGGAAGAAAGCTTCGTAGAAGCTGAATAATAAGGCACGCTCGACAGAGCCCCCTTATAGACCAGGTAGTATCACGTTTGGTTAGGGGCCTTTTCATGGCCCCTTTTTCACTTTTAAATCTGTACGGTTTAATGCCGGGCAGATCAAATCTCCCGAGGATTTTAGAATGGCTGAAATTACCGCATCCCTGGTAAAAGAGCTGCGTGAGCGTACCGGCGCAGGCATGATGGATTGCAAAAAAGCACTGACCGAAGCGCAGGGCGACATCGAGCTGGCAATCGAAAACATGCGCAAATCTGGCGCGATCAAAGCTGCGAAAAAAGCAGGCAACGTGGCTGCTGACGGCGTGATCAAAACCCGCATCGACGGCAAATATGCCATCATTCTGGAAGTTAACTGCCAGACTGACTTTGTTGCTAAAGATGGTGGTTTCCAGGCATTTGCTGACAAAGTGCTGGACGCCGCTGTTGCTGGCAAAATCACTGACGTTGATGTGCTGAAAGCGCAGTTCGAAGAAGAGCGCGTTGCTCTGGTTGCTAAAATCGGTGAAAACATCAACATCCGTCGCGTTGCTGCACTGGAAGGTGATGTACTGGGTTCTTACCAGCACGGCGCGCGTATCGGTGTTCTGGTTGCCGCCACTGGCGCTGACGAAGAGCTGGTTAAGCACCTCGCCATGCACGTTGCTGCAAGCAAGCCTGAATTCGTAAAACCGGAAGACGTTTCTGCTGAAGTTGTAGAAAAAGAATACCAGGTTCAGCTCGACATCGCGATGCAGTCCGGCAAGCCGAAAGAAATCGCAGAGAAAATGGTTGAAGGCCGCATGAAGAAATTCACCGGCGAAGTTTCTCTGACCGGTCAGCCTTTCGTTATGGACCCGAGCAAATCTGTTGGCCAGCTGCTGAAAGAGCACAATGCCGACGTAACTGGCTTCATCCGCTTTGAAGTGGGTGAAGGCATTGAGAAAGTTGAGACTGACTTTGCAGCAGAAGTTGCTGCGATGTCCAAGCAGTCTTAATTTTTTAAGGAGCCGCCTGAGGGCGGCTTCTTTTTGTGCCCATCTTGTAAAATCAGCTAACCACCGGGAGCTGATCCCACCAGGCGTCATTGGCAGGTAAAATAGCCTAATGGGACAGACTCTTATAGTGGCGGTGCTGGAAGCGACGTACAATGTCGCCGGAATTCACTTATCTCACTCGTTGACAGTCTCAGGAAAGAAACATGGCTACCAATGCAAAACCCGTCTATAAACGCATTCTGCTTAAGTTAAGTGGCGAAGCTCTGCAGGGTTCGGAAGGCTTCGGTATTGACGCAAGCATACTCGATCGCATGGCTCAGGAAATCAAAGAACTGGTTGAACTGGGTATTCAGGTTGGTGTGGTGATTGGTGGCGGTAATCTGTTCCGTGGGGCTGGCCTGGCGAAAGCGGGTATGAACCGCGTTGTGGGCGACCACATGGGCATGTTGGCTACGGTTATGAACGGTCTCGCTATGCGTGATGCGCTCCATCGCGCCTATGTGAACGCTCGCCTGATGTCCGCCATTCCGCTTAATGGCGTATGTGATAACTACAGCTGGGCCGAAGCGATTAGCCTGCTGCGTAATAACCGCGTGGTGATCCTCTCCGCCGGTACCGGTAATCCGTTCTTTACCACCGACTCCGCTGCCTGCCTGCGTGGCATTGAAATCGAAGCGGACGTGGTGCTGAAAGCAACCAAAGTTGATGGCGTATTTACTGCCGATCCGGCAAAAGATCCGTCGGCAACCATGTACGATCAGCTATCGTATAATGAAGTGCTGGATAAAGAACTGAAAGTGATGGATCTGGCCGCGTTTACGCTGGCACGTGACCATAAATTACCGATTCGTGTCTTCAACATGAACAAGCCTGGCGCACTGCGTCGCGTCGTCATGGGCGAAAAAGAAGGCACTCTGATTACGGAATAATTTCCGTCGAGGCCAATTCCGGGTAAGATTCCGCTTTAATTACGCAGGTCACTTACCCGGTGGCATATTTTAAACAGGACTATACTTAGCACAACCGTGCTACCGTCTGGTCTGTCTGAGACAAGTTTTCAAGGATTCGTAACGTGATTAGCGATATCAGAAAAGATGCTGAAGTGCGCATGGAAAAATGCGTAGAAGCGTTCAAAAACCAAATCAGCAAAATCCGCACTGGCCGCGCTTCTCCAAGCCTGCTGGACGGCATCGTTGTGGAATATTACGGTGCGCCAACGCCGCTGCGTCAGCTGGCAAGCGTGACCGTTGAAGATTCCCGTACGCTGAAAATCAACGTATTTGACCGTACTCTGAGCGCGGCAGTTGAAAAAGCCATTATGGCTTCTGACCTCGGTCTGAACCCAAGCTCTGCGGGCAGCGACATCCGCGTTCCGTTGCCGCCGCTGACCGAAGAACGTCGTCGCGATCTCACTAAAATCGTGCGTGGCGAAGCTGAACAGGCACGTGTCTCCGTACGTAACGTGCGTCGCGATGCAAATGACAAAGTTAAAGCGCTGCTGAAAGAGAAAGAAATCAGCGAAGACGACGATCGTCGTTCTCAGGATGACGTGCAGAAAATGACTGACGCCGCGATCAAAAAAGTCGATGCGGCGCTGGCAGAGAAAGAAGCAGAGCTGATGCAGTTCTGATTTGCCGTAATAACGTTAACGCCGTACAGGAAGCCTCCGGTTTCGCTGGCGGCGTTTTGCTTTCTGTGTACCTCAACGCTGGGGTATTGATACTGTCTTATCTCTCCTGGACGCCTCATGAAGCAACTAACCGTTCTGGGTTCAACCGGCTCTATTGGCTGTAGCACGCTCGATGTGGTTCGCCACAATCCCGACGCCTTTTCTGTTACCGCCCTGGTCGCGGGCAAAAATGTGGCGCGTATGGTTGAGCAGTGTCTGGAGTTTTCCCCTCGTTATGCGGTGATGGACGACGCGTCCAGCGCGCGGATGTTGCAACAGACGCTGCGCGAAAACGGCTGTCGGACCGAGGTGTTAAGCGGTCAGCAGGCCGCCAGCGATATGGCTTCCTTAAGCGATGTCGATCAGGTTATGGCGGCCATCGTCGGTGCAGCCGGACTGGTGCCTACGCTTGCGGCCATCCGCGCCGGTAAAACGGTGCTGCTGGCAAATAAAGAGTCGCTGGTGACCTGCGGACGCCTGTTTATGGAGGCGGTCAGGAGCAGTGAAGCGCAGTTGCTGCCAGTTGATAGCGAACATAACGCCATTTTTCAGAGTTTGCCGGAAACAATTCAACACAACCTGGGGTACGCTGATCTTGAGCAAAATGGCGTTTCATCGATTTTGCTCACCGGGTCAGGTGGCCCGTTTCGCGAAACGGCAATTTCTGAACTGGCGGCGATGACGCCGGATCAGGCTTGCCGTCATCCGAACTGGTCGATGGGGCGTAAAATCTCTGTCGATTCGGCCACCATGATGAACAAAGGTCTGGAATACATTGAAGCCCGCTGGCTGTTCAACGCTTCAGCGCAGCAGATGGAAGTCTTAATCCATCCGCAGTCGGTGATCCACTCGATGGTACGCTATCGCGACGGCAGCGTACTGGCCCAGTTAGGTGAGCCGGATATGCGCACGCCTATCGCCCATACCATGGGCTGGCCCGCGCGCGTTGCTTCAGGCGTGAAGCCGCTGGATTTTTGCAAGCTGAGCCAGCTGAGTTTTGCCGCGCCTGATTATGACCGCTACCCCTGCCTGAAACTGGCGATGCAAGCGTTTGAACAGGGACAGGCATTAACGACGGCGTTGAATGCAGCCAATGAGATCGTCGTCGCCGCGTTTTTAGCCTCGCAGATCCGCTTTACGGATATTGCCGCCCTCAATCTGGCCGTTCTGGAACAGATTAGCGCACGCGAACCGCAGAGTATTGAGGATGTGCTGGCTGTAGATGCAACGGCGCGTGAGATTGCACAACAGCAGGTGATACGTCACACCCGCTGATGATTATCCACGTACGTACGGTTGTGGTATTTGTTAGCGCTGTGCTTCAGTGATATAGTCTGCGCCACCTGATTGCGGATTATTATTAATTTGCAATCTCGTGAGCCGTGGTTTCACACGGCTTTTTTACGAAAAAGCGTCGCAATTCCGGGGCATCGCTAATCCCTTTTATGGACTAAAACGCGTTATGTTGTCTGCTAATCAACCAATCGGCGAAAGTTTGCCTGCGCATGGCTGTCGTCATGTTGCGATAATCATGGATGGCAATGGTCGCTGGGCGAAGAGACAGGGAAAGATCCGCGCTTTCGGGCACAAAGCCGGAGCGAAATCTGTCCGGCGTGCAGTTTCTTTTGCGGCTAATAACGGCATAGATGCGTTAACGCTGTACGCTTTTAGTAGTGAAAACTGGAATCGTCCCGCACAGGAAGTGAGCGCGTTAATGGAGTTATTTGTATGGGCGCTGGACAGCGAAGTCAAAAGTCTGCACCGTCATAATGTCCGTTTGCGTATCATCGGCGATATCAGCCGGTTTAACGCGCGCCTTCAGGAGCGTATCCACAAAGCCGAAGCGTTAACCGGAAATAATACCGGACTAACGTTAAACATTGCCGCTAACTATGGCGGACGCTGGGATATTATTCAGGGAGTTCAGCAGCTCGCTGTGCAGGTTCAGGAAGGTCGCCTGCGTGCCGAACAAATTGATGAAGAGATGCTAAGTCAGCAAATCTGCATGCATGAGCTGGCTCCTGTAGATTTGGTAATTAGGACAGGGGGAGAGCATCGCATCAGTAACTTTTTGCTGTGGCAAATTGCCTATGCCGAACTTTACTTTACGGATGTTCTTTGGCCTGATTTCGATGAACAAGACTTTGAAGGTGCGCTGCATGCTTTTGCCAATCGAGAGCGTCGCTTCGGCGGCACAGACTCCGGTGTTGACAATGCCTGATGGGGGTAGCTTTTGCTGAAGTATCGCCTGATTTCTGCTTTTGTACTGATTCCCGTTGTCATTGCGGCGCTGTTTTTATTGCCCCCGATGGGCTTTGGTATCGTAACGCTGGTTGTGTGTATGCTGGCCGCGTGGGAATGGGGGCAGCTGAGTGGTTTTACCTCCAGAACGCAGCGTGTCTGGCTGGCGGTCTTATGCGGACTTTTGCTGGCGCTGATGCTGTTCATGCTACCGGAGTATCATCATAATATTCATCAACCGGTCATTGAGCTTTCCCTTTGGGCGTCGCTGGCCTGGTGGATTGTCGCGCTGGTGCTGGTGTTGTTCTATCCGGGTTCCGCCGCAGTGTGGCGCAATTCAAAAACGCTGCGCCTGATTTTCGGTGTGTTGACCATTATTCCTTTTTTCTGGGGAATGGTGGTGCTGCGCGCCTGGCACTACACGGTCAATCCCTATAGCGGCGCGCTGTGGCTACTCTATGTTATGATCCTGGTCTGGGGCGCGGATTCTGGCGCGTATATGTTTGGCAAACTGTTTGGCAAACATAAGCTGGCACCGAAAGTCTCACCGGGGAAAACCTGGCAGGGCTTTTTTGGCGGTCTGGTGACGGCGGCAATCATCTCCTGGGCCTACGGGCAGTGGGCTAACCTGGAGGTTGCGCCCGCAACGTTGCTGATTTGCTCCGTTGTCGCCGCGCTGGCGTCGGTGCTGGGCGATCTGACGGAAAGTATGTTTAAGCGTGAAGCAGGTATTAAGGACAGCGGTCATTTGATCCCAGGGCACGGGGGTATTCTGGATCGTATCGATAGCCTGACGGCAGCGGTACCGGTCTTTGCCTGCCTGTTGCTATTAGTCTTCAGGACGATTTAACGGAAGGTTTTATGCTGAGCATTCTCTGGAATCTGGCCGCGTTCATCGTAGCGCTGGGTGTACTGATCACCGTGCATGAATTTGGCCATTTCTGGGTAGCTCGTCGCTGTGGCGTCCGCGTTGAACGTTTTTCTATTGGTTTTGGCAAGGTGCTCTGGCGGCGTACCGATCGCCAGGGCACTGAATTTGTCATCGCCCTGATCCCGCTGGGCGGCTATGTCAAAATGTTGGATGAGCGCGTTGAACCGGTTGCGCCGGAAATGCGCCATTACGCTTTCAATAATAAAACGCCAGGGCAACGCGCCGCCGTGATTGCCGCTGGTCCCATCGCCAATTTCATCTTTGCTATCTTTGCTTACTGGCTGGTATTTATTATCGGCGTACCCGGCGTTCGCCCGGTAATTGGTGAGATAACACCCAATTCGGTCGCCGCAGAAGCACAAATTGCACCTGGTACGGAACTTAAAGCCGTTGACGGCATCGAAACGCCTGACTGGGATGCTGTGCGTCTGGAGCTGGTGGCTAAAATCGGCGAAGAACAAACTACCGTGACCGTTGCGCCTTTTGGCAGCGACAGTCGGCAGCAAAAAGTTCTCGATTTGCGTAACTGGCATTTTGAACCCGATAAAGAAGATCCGGTTGCTTCTCTGGGTATACGTCCGCGCGGAGCGCAGATAGAATCAGTGCTGGCAGAAGTTCAGAATGGCTCTGCCGCACAAAAAGCGGGTTTGCAAGCAGGCGACAGGATCGTTAAAGTCGATGGTCAACCGCTCACACAGTGGATGACTTTTGTTACACTGGTGCGCGATAACCCCGGCAAAGGGTTGGCACTGGAGATAGAAAGGCAGGGTAGCCCCTTGTCTTTGACGTTAATACCAGATACAAAACCCGGTGATAAGGATGAAGGGTTTGCGGGAGTGGTACCGAAGATTATCCCACTCCCCGATGAGTACAAAACAGTACGCCAGTATGGGCCGTTTAGCGCCATCGCCCAGGCCACGGATAAAACGTGGCAGTTGATGTCGCTTACGGTCAGGATGCTGGGAAAATTGATAACCGGTGACGTAAAACTGAACAACCTTAGTGGGCCGATCTCAATCGCTCAGGGGGCTGGAATGTCGGCGGAGTTTGGGTTGATTTACTATCTGATGTTCCTCGCGCTCATCAGCGTAAATCTGGGTATTATCAACCTGTTCCCGCTACCCGTTCTTGACGGGGGTCATCTGCTGTTTTTAGCGATTGAAAAGCTAAAAGGCGGCCCGGTATCCGAGCGAGTTCAAGACTTTAGTTATCGCATTGGCTCGATTTTGCTGGTGTTGTTAATGGGGCTTGCACTTTTCAATGATTTCTCTCGGTTGTAAGAGAGAGTGTTAGGAAGAACGCATAATAACGATGGCGATGAAAAAGTTGCTTATAGCGTCGCTGCTGTTCAGCAGCGCCACCGTATACGGTGCTGAAGGGTTCGTAGTGAAGGACATTCATTTCGAAGGCCTGCAGCGAGTCGCTGTTGGTGCGGCCCTCCTGAGTATACCTGTACATACTGGTGACACGGTCAATGACGATGACATCAGTGAGATCATCCGCAGCTTATTTTCCACCGGCAACTTTGAGGACGTTCGCGTCCTGCGCGATGGGGACACGCTGCTAATCCAGGTGAAGGAGCGTCCAACGATTGCCAGCATCACTTTCTCCGGTAACAAATCGGTGAAAGATGACATGCTCAAGCAAAACCTTGAAGCCTCTGGCGTGCGCGTGGGTGAATCCCTCGATCGCACCACCCTCTCCGACATAGAAAAGGGTCTTGAAGACTTCTACTACAGCGTGGGTAAATACAGTGCCAGCGTGAAAGCGGTTGTTACCCCGCTGCCACGCAACCGTGTTGACCTGAAGCTGGTATTCCAGGAAGGCGTCTCGGCTCAGATTCAGCAAATCAATATTGTCGGCAACCAGGCCTTCAGTACGGAAGAACTGATCTCGCATTTCCAGTTGCGTGATGAAGTTCCGTGGTGGAACGTGGTTGGCGATCGTAAATATCAGAAGCAAAAACTGGCGGGCGACCTTGAAACCCTGCGCAGTTACTATCTCGATCGCGGCTATGCGCGCTTTAATATCGACTCCACCCAGGTCAGCCTGACGCCGGACAAAAAAGGCATCTACGTGACGGTGAACATCACCGAAGGCGATCAGTACAAGCTGTCGGGTGTTGAAGTCAGCGGCAATCTGGCCGGACATTCCGCAGAGATTGAAAGCCTGACCAAAATTGAGCCGGGCGAGCTTTATAACGGCACCAAAGTGACCAAAATGGAAGACGACATTAAAAAGCTTCTTGGTCGCTATGGTTATGCCTATCCGCGCGTGCAGTCGCAGCCGGAAATCAACGATGCAGACAAGACGGTTAAACTGCGCGTCAACGTTGATGCCGGTAATCGTTACTACGTGCGTAAGATCCGCTTTGAAGGCAACGACACCTCGAAAGATGCCGTTCTGCGTCGCGAAATGCGCCAGATGGAAGGGGCGTGGCTGGGTAGCGATCTCGTCGATCAGGGTAAAGAGCGTCTGAACCGTCTCGGCTATTTCGAAACGGTGGACACCGATACCCAGCGTGTTCCGGGTCGTCCGGATCAGGTTGATGTGGTCTATAAAGTCAAAGAGCGTAACACCGGTAGCTTTAACTTCGGCGTTGGCTACGGTACTGAAAGCGGCGTTAGCTTCCAGGCAGGCGTGCAACAGGATAACTGGTTAGGTACGGGTTACTCCGTGGGTATCAACGGTACCAAAAACGATTACCAGACCTATACCGAGCTGTCGCTTACCAACCCGTACTTTACCGTTGACGGCGTTAGCCTCGGTGGTCGTGTGTTCTATAACGACTTCGAAGCGGACGATGCGGATCTCTCCGGCTATACCAACAAAAGTTACGGTACGGATTTAACGCTCGGCTTCCCGATTAACGAATACAACACCCTGCGTACCGGCGTGGGCTACGTGCATAACTCCCTGTCTAACATGGAGCCGCAGGTGGCAATGTGGCGTTATCTGAATTCAATGGGTGAAAACCCAAGTACGTCCGATCAGGACAATAGCTTTAAATCAGATGATTTCACCTTTAACTACGGCTGGACCTATAACAAGCTGGACCGTGGCTTCTTCCCGACGGAAGGTACGCGTGTCAACCTGAATGGTAAAGTGACCATTCCGGGTTCTGACAACGAATACTACAAAGCAACGCTGGATACCGCGACCTACGTGCCGATCGATGACGACCACAAATGGGTTGTTCTGGGCCGTACTAAAGTGGGTTATGGCGACGGATTAGGTGATAAAGAACTGCCGTTCTATGAGAACTTCTACGCGGGTGGTTCAAGCACGGTGCGTGGCTTCCAGTCGAATACTATCGGTCCTAAAGCGGTTTACTATCCGCATTCGGTCCGTGATTACGACGATGACGATGATTACGATTGCGCAGTAGAAAACGGTGCGAGTGATATCTGTAAGTCTAACGATGCTGTGGGCGGTAACGCCATGGCCGTTGCCAGCCTTGAGTTCATCACGCCGACGCCGTTCATCAGTGAAAAATATGCCAATTCGGTCCGTACCTCATTCTTCTGGGATATGGGTACCGTCTGGGATACTAACTGGGATACGTCTTCTGTGTCGTCAGATATACCGGACTACGGCGATCCGAGTAATATCCGTATGTCCGCCGGTATCGCATTACAATGGATGTCCCCATTGGGGCCGTTGGTCTTCTCCTACGCCCAACCATTCAAAAAGTACGATGGAGACAAATCTGAGCAATTCCAGTTTAACATCGGTAAAACCTGGTAATTGCTTCTCGCAAAGGAATGCAATTGCAGTGTAGCGTTGATTTCAGCCGATCTCTTCCGGGGTCGTCTGGTCACGCAAAGAACGATACCTGCGGGTATCAATGGGATGGTAAGGAGTTTATTGTGAAAAAGTGGTTATTAGCGGCAGGTCTCGGTTTAGCAATGGTTACTTCTGCTCAGGCAGCGGACAAAATCGCGATTGTTAACATGGGAAGCCTGTTCCAACAGGTAGCACAGAAAACGGGCGTCTCTAACACTCTGGAAAATGAGTTTAAAGGCCGCGCATCTGAGCTGCAGAAAATGGAAGGCGACCTGCAGAGCAAAATGCAGCGCTTACAGTCTATGAAAGCTGGTGCTGACCGCAACAAGCTGGAAAAAGACGTCATGTCACAGCGTCAGACCTTCGCTCAGAAAGCACAGGCTTTTGAGAAAGATCGCGCGCGTCGTTCTAACGAAGAACGCGGCAAACTGGTCACTCGCATCCAGACTGCAGTGAAATCCGTTGCCAGCAGCCAGAGCATCGATCTTGTTGTCGACGCAAATACCGTTGCTTACAACAGCAGCGATGTTAAAGACATCACCGCTGATGTGCTGAAACAGGTTAAATAAGTAATGCCTTCAATTCGACTGGCTGACTTAGCACAGCAGTTGGATGCAGAATTACACGGTGATGGCGATATCGTCATCACCGCCGTTGCGTCCATGCAATCTGCCCAGGCAGGTCACATCACCTTCATGGTAAATCCTAAATACCGTGAACACCTGGCAGCTTGCCAGGCATCCGCTGTCGTTATGACCCCCGACGATCTTCCGTTTGCGAAAAGCGCGGCGCTGGTAGTGAAAAATCCCTACCTGATTTACGCCCGGATGGCGCAAATACTCGATACCACGCCACAGCCTGCGCAGGATATTGCACCGAGTGCGGTCATTAATGCCACGGCGACGCTGGGTAACAACGTCTCCATTGGCGCAAATGCGGTGATCGAATCCGACGTAACGCTTGGCGATAACGTGGTTATTGGCGCGGGTTGCTTTGTCGGTAAAAAGACGAAGATCGGTGCGGGTTCAAGACTGTGGGCTAACGTTAGCATTTACCATGAAGTTGAGATCGGCGAAAATTGCCTGATCCAGTCCAGTACGGTGATCGGTTCCGACGGCTTTGGTTATGCCAACGATCGCGGCAACTGGGTGAAGATCCCGCAGCTTGGCCGGGTTATTATTGGCGATCGCGTTGAGATCGGCGCATGTACCACTATCGATCGTGGTGCGCTGGATGACACTATTATCGGCAATGGCGTGATTATTGATAACCAGTGCCAGATTGCACATAACGTTGTGATTGGCGACAATACCGCAGTTGCGGGTGGCGTCATTATGGCAGGCAGCCTGAAAATTGGCCGTTACTGCATGATTGGCGGCGCTAGCGTAATCAACGGGCACATGGAAATCTGCGATAAGGTAACGGTGACGGGAATGGGTATGGTCATGCGTCCTATTACTGAACCGGGCGTTTACTCCTCAGGTATCCCGCTGCAGCCCAATAAGACATGGCGTAAAACCGCCGCTCTGGTGATGAATATTGATGATATGAGCAAGCGCCTCAAGGCTATTGAGCGCAAGGTCAATCAACAAGACTAACGCTTCATCAGAAGATGTCTGAACATTCCGGCCTGTCGGCATTCATCAGATTGCCACAGGCCGTGTTATTATTGCTGTTCATTATATTTAGACAGGAAGAGTATTTTGACTACTGACACTCATACTCTGCATATTGAAGAGATTCTTGAGCTTCTGCCGCATCGCTTTCCGTTCTTGCTGGTAGATCGCGTGCTGGACTTTGAAGAAGGTCGTTTTCTGCGCGCAGTAAAAAATGTCTCCGTAAATGAGCCATTTTTTCAGGGCCATTTTCCAGGCAAGCCGATTTTCCCCGGCGTGCTGATTCTGGAAGCAATGGCACAGGCTACGGGTATTCTGGCGTTTAAAAGCGTGGGTAAACTGGAGCCGGGCGAGCTGTACTATTTCGCAGGTATTGACGAAGCGCGCTTTAAGCGTCCGGTCGTGCCTGGCGATCAAATGATCATGGAAGTCACTTTCGAAAAAACCCGCCGTGGACTGACCCGCTTTAAAGGCGTGGCACTGGTTGACGGTAAAGTTGTTTGTGAAGCTACGATGATGTGTGCGCGTAGCCGGGAGGCCTGATACGTGATTGATAATACCGCCTTTATCCATCCGACTGCCATTGTGGAAGAGGGTGCCATTATTGGTGCCAACGCCCATATTGGCCCGTTTTGTATTGTGGGACCCAACGTCGAAATTGGCGAGGGTACCGTACTGAAATCCCATGTTGTCGTAAACGGCCACACTAAAATTGGTCGCGATAACGAGATTTATCAGTTCGCTTCTATCGGGGAGGTTAATCAGGATCTTAAATATGCTGGTGAGCCGACGCGCGTAGAAATTGGCGATCGCAACCGCATCCGCGAAAGCGTCACCATTCATCGTGGCACAGTACAGGGCGGTGGACTGACGAAGGTGGGCAGCGATAACCTGCTGATGATCAACGCTCACGTGGCGCATGATTGTACAGTCGGCGACCGCTGTATCCTTGCCAACAACGCAACGCTGGCAGGACACGTATCGCTGGACGACTTCGTGATTATCGGTGGCATGACGGCCGTTCATCAGTTCTGCATCATTGGTGCACACGTGATGGTCGGCGGCTGCTCCGGTGTTGCGCAGGACGTCCCGCCGTTTGTCATCGCGCAGGGCAACCACGCCACGCCATTCGGTGTCAATATCGAAGGGCTGAAGCGTCGTGGGTTTAGCCGGGAAGCGATTACCGCGATCCGTAACGCCTACAAACTCCTGTACCGCAGCGGGAAAACGCTGGAAGAAGCCAAACCCGAAATCGCCGAGCTGGCCGGGCAGTATCCGGAAGTGAAAGCCTTTACGGACTTCTTTGCGCGTTCAACGCGTGGTCTGATTCGTTAATGGCTGAACAGCGCCCGTTAACGATTGCCCTGGTCGCCGGAGAAACCTCCGGCGATATTCTTGGTGCCGGTCTTATCCGCGCGCTAAAAGCTCGCGTACCTGATGCCCGCTTCGTCGGCGTCGCAGGCCCGCGTATGCAGGCTGAAGGCTGTGAAGCCTGGTATGAAATGGAAGAGCTGGCGGTAATGGGGATCGTCGAGGTGCTGGGTCGCCTGCGTCGGTTGCTGCATATCCGTGCGGATCTTACCCGTCGGCTTACCGATCTTAAGCCTGACGTCTTCGTCGGCATCGATGCGCCTGACTTTAATATCACTCTCGAAGGCAACCTGAAAAATCAGGGGATCAAAACGATCCACTACGTCAGCCCGTCCGTCTGGGCATGGCGGCAGAAACGCGTTTTCAAAATCGGCAGATCCACCCATATGGTGCTGGCTTTCCTGCCTTTCGAAAAAGCGTTTTATGATAAATTTAACGTACCGTGCCGCTTCATTGGTCATACGATGGCCGATGCTATGCCGCTGGACCCGGATAAAAACGCGGCGCGCGACGTGCTTGGCATCCCGCATGACGTGCACTGTCTGGCGCTGTTGCCGGGAAGCCGGGGCGCGGAAGTGGAAATGCTCAGTGCAGACTTCCTTAAAACTGCCCAAATCCTGCGTCAGCATTATCCCGATCTGCACGTTGTGGTCCCGCTGGTCAACGCGAAGCGCCGGGAACAGTTCGAGCGCATTAAAGCGGAAGTGGCGGCAGATCTGAATGTGCATCTGCTGGATGGCATGGCGCGTGAGGCGATGATCGCCAGCGACGCCGCGCTGCTGGCGTCCGGCACGGCGGCGCTGGAGTGTATGCTGGCAAAATGCCCGATGGTCGTCGGTTATCGCATGAAGCCTTTTACCTTCTGGCTGGCGAAAAGGCTGGTGAAGACCGACTATGTTTCGCTGCCTAATTTGCTGGCCGGCCGTGAGCTGGTGAAAGAGCTGCTACAGGAGGAGTGTGAGCCGCAGGCGTTAGCCGCCGCGCTGCTGCCCCTGTTGGCGAATGGTAAAACCAGCCACGCGATGCATGAGACTTTCCGCGATCTGCACCAGCAGATCCGCTGTAACGCCGATGAGCAGGCGGCAGACGCGGTACTGGAGTTAGCACCATGACAGAATTTGTTTATCCGCATACCCACCTGGTAGCCGGTGTGGATGAAGTCGGTCGCGGCCCGCTGGTTGGCGCGGTCGTTACGGCCGCGGTGATCCTCGATCCGGCGCGTCCGATTGCCGGTCTTAACGATTCTAAAAAGCTTTCAGAGAAGCGTCGCCTGGCGCTGAGTGAAGAGATCAAAGAAAAGGCGCTAAGCTGGAGTCTGGGCCGTGCCGAACCGTATGAAATCGACGAGCTGAATATTTTGCATGCCACGATGCTGGCGATGCAGCGCGCCGTCGCCGGGCTGCGCGTTATGCCTGAATATGTGCTGATCGACGGCAACCGCTGTCCCGTCCTCGCGATGCCTTCACTTGCCGTCGTTAAAGGTGACAGTCGGGTGGCAGAAATCAGCGCCGCCTCAATTATTGCCAAAGTTGCTCGCGATGCGGAAATGGCGGCACTGGATCTGACGTTTCCTCAATATGGCTTTGCGCAGCACAAAGGCTATCCGACCGCTTTTCACCTTGAAAAACTGGCGGAGCACGGCGCGACGCAGCATCACCGGCGTAGCTTTGCGCCTGTTAAACGCGCGCTGGGACTGGTGTCCTGAATCAACACGCAAGTAATTAAGTCACGCGGGATCTGAAAATGGCTGAACCACGTTTCGTACACCTGCGGGTGCACAGCGACTACTCCATGATCGATGGGCTGGCAAAAACCGGGCCGCTGGTGAAAAAGGCGGCCTCACTGGGTATGCCTGCGCTGGCGATCACCGATTTTATGAACCTGTGTGGTCTGGTGAAGTTCTACGGAGCGGCACACGGGGCGGGGATCAAGCCCATTGTCGGCGCGGATTTTCACGTCCAGAACGAACTGCTCCCCGATGAGCTGACCCAGCTTACCGTTCTGGCGGCCAATAACGTCGGCTATCAAAACCTGACGCTGCTGATCTCACGCGCCTATCAGCGCGGCTATGGGGCGCTCGGGCCGTGGATCGATCGTGACTGGCTGGCGGAGCTTGGCGAAGGACTGATCCTGATTTCCGGCGGACGTCTTGGCGACGTTGGCCGCAGCCTGATGCGCGGCAATAACGTGCTGGTGGATCAGTGCGTCTCATTCTATGAAGAGCATTTCCCCGACCGCTTTTATCTGGAACTGATCCGTACCGGCAGGCAGGACGAGGAAAGCTATCTTCATGCGGCGATTGAGCTGGCAGAAGCGCGTGGGCTGCCGGTGGTGGCAACGAACGATGTGCGGTTTATCAGCCCGGATGATTTCGACGCCCATGAAATTCGCGTTGCTATCCACGACGGCTTTACGCTCGACGATCCAAAACGTCCGCGTAATTACTCGACGCAGCAATACATGCGCACCGAAGATGAAATGTGCGAGCTGTTTGCCGATATCCCGGAAGCGCTGGAGAACAGCGTTGAAATTGCCCGTCGCTGTAATGTGACCGTGCGTCTTGGCGAATATTTCCTGCCGCAGTTCCCGACCGGGGATATGACCACGGAGGATTTCCTCGTCGTCAAATCCAAAGAGGGGCTGGAAGAGCGGCTTGAATTCCTGTTCCCGGATGAAGAAGAGCGCAAAAAGCGCCGCCCGGAATATGACGAGCGCCTGGACGTTGAGCTTCAGGTGATCAACCAGATGGGATTCCCTGGCTACTTCCTGATCGTGATGGAGTTTATCCAGTGGTCGAAAGATAACGGCGTGCCGGTCGGACCGGGGCGAGGCTCCGGTGCAGGCTCGCTGGTGGCGTATGCGCTAAAAATTACCGATCTCGATCCGCTGGCGCTCGACCTGCTGTTTGAACGTTTCCTCAACCCGGAACGTGTTTCAATGCCCGACTTCGACGTTGACTTCTGCATGGAGAAACGCGATCAGGTTATCGAACACGTCGCGGATATGTACGGGCGCGACGCGGTATCACAGATCATTACCTTTGGTACGATGGCGGCGAAAGCGGTGATCCGCGACGTGGGCCGCGTGCTGGGACATCCGTATGGTTTTGTCGATCGTATTTCCAAGCTGGTGCCGCCCGATCCGGGGATGACGCTGGCAAAAGCCTTCGAAGCCGAGCCGCAGCTGCCGGAAATCTACGAGGCTGATGAAGAGGTCAAAGCGCTGATCGACATGGCGCGTAAGCTCGAAGGCGTCACGCGTAACGCTGGTAAACATGCGGGCGGCGTGGTGATCGCGCCGACCAAAATTACCGACTTCGCACCGTTGTACTGCGATGAAGCGGGTCAGCATCCCGTCACCCAGTTTGATAAAAATGATGTGGAATACGCCGGGCTGGTGAAGTTTGACTTCCTTGGCCTGCGCACGCTCACCATCATCAACTGGGCGCTGGAGATGATCAACAAACGGCGTGAGAAGCAGGGCGAGCCGCCGCTGGATATCGCCGCCATCCCGCTGGAAGATAAAAAAAGTTTCGATATGCTGCAACGCTCGGAAACCACGGCGGTGTTCCAGCTTGAATCGCGCGGCATGAAAGATCTCATCAAGCGTCTGCAACCGGACTGCTTTGAAGATATGATCGCGCTGGTGGCGCTGTTCCGTCCCGGTCCGCTTCAGTCGGGGATGGTAGATAACTTTATTGACCGTAAACACGGGCGCGAAGAGATCTCTTACCCGGACGTGCAGTGGCAGCATGAGAGCCTGAAACCGGTACTGGAACCTACCTACGGCATCATCCTGTATCAGGAACAGGTCATGCAGATTGCCCAGGTGCTTTCTGGTTATACCCTCGGCGGCGCGGATATGCTGCGTCGTGCAATGGGTAAGAAAAAGCCGGAAGAGATGGCCAAGCAGCGCGGCGCGTTTGAAGACGGGGCGAAGAAAAACGGCATCGACGGCGAGCTGGCGATGAAAATCTTCGACCTGGTGGAAAAATTCGCCGGTTACGGATTTAACAAATCGCACTCGGCAGCCTATGCCCTGGTGTCCTATCAGACCCTGTGGCTGAAAGCGCATTACCCGGCTGAATTTATGGCGGCGGTAATGACGGCGGATATGGATAACACCGAGAAAGTGGTAGGGCTGGTGGATGAGTGCTGGCGCATGGGGCTGAAAATCCTGCCGCCGGACATAAACTCCGGGCAATATCATTTTCACGTCAACGATGACGGGGAAATCGTGTATGGTATCGGCGCGATTAAAGGCGTAGGCGAAGGGCCGATTGAGGCCATTCTCGAAGCGCGTAATAACGGCGGCTATTTCCGCGAGCTGTTCGATCTCTGTGCGCGTACCGACACGAAAAAGTTAAACCGTCGGGTGCTGGAAAAACTGATTATGTCCGGGGCATTTGACCGCCTCGGGCCGCACCGCGCCGCGCTGATGAACTCGCTTGGCGATGCGTTAAAAGCGGCGGATCAGCACGCCAAAGCGGAAGCTATTGGGCAGGCAGACATGTTCGGCGTGCTGGCGGAAGAGCCGGAGCAGATCGAGCAATCCTACGCCAGTTGCCAGCCCTGGCCGGAACATACGGTACTGGAAGGGGAGCGCGAAACGTTAGGTCTGTATCTGACGGGCCACCCTATTAATCAGTATCTGAAAGAAATTGAGCGCTATGTCGGAGGCGTAAGGCTGAAAGACATGCATCCGACCGAACGTGGTAAAGTCACCACGGCGGCGGGGCTCGTCATTGCCGCGCGGGTTATGGTCACCAAGCGCGGTAATCGTATCGGCATCTGTACGCTGGATGACCGTTCCGGGCGGCTGGAGGTGATGTTATTCACCGAGGCGCTGGAAAAGTACCAGCAGTTGCTGGAAAACGACCGCATACTTATCGTCAGCGGACAGGTCAGCTTTGATGACTTCAGCGGTGGGCTTAAAATGATGGCCCGCGAAGTGATGGATATTGACGAAGCTCGCGAAAAATATGCTCGCGGGCTTGCTATCTCGCTGACGGACAGGCAAATTGATGACCAGCTTTTAAACCGACTCCGTCAGTCTCTGGAACCCCATCGTTCGGGAACCATTCCAGTACATCTCTACTATCAGAGGACGGATGCGCGTGCGCGGCTGCGCTTTGGCGCAACGTGGCGCGTCTCTCCGAGCGATCGTTTACTTAACGATCTCCGTGGCCTCATTGGTTCGGAGCAGGTGGAACTGGAGTTTGACTAATACAGGAATACTATGAGTCTGAATTTCCTAGATTTTGAACAGCCGATTGCAGAGCTGGAAGCGAAAATCGATTCTCTGACTGCGGTTAGCCGTCAGGATGAGAAACTGGATATAAATATCGACGAAGAAGTGCATCGTCTGCGCGAAAAGAGCGTAGAGCTGACGCGGAAAATCTTTGCCGATCTCGGCGCATGGCAGGTAGCCCAACTGGCGCGACATCCACTGCGCCCCTACACCCTGGATTATGTCCGCCTGGCATTTGATGAATTCGATGAGTTGGCAGGGGATCGCGCTTACGCTGATGATAAAGCTATCGTCGGCGGCATCGCACGCCTGGATGGACGTCCGGTGATGATCATTGGTCATCAAAAAGGCCGTGAAACCAAAGAAAAAATCCGCCGTAACTTTGGGATGCCCGCACCGGAAGGCTATCGCAAAGCGCTGCGTCTGATGGAAATGGCCGAGCGTTTCAACATGCCGATCATCACCTTCATCGACACCCCTGGGGCATACCCTGGCGTGGGCGCGGAAGAGCGTGGCCAGTCAGAAGCCATTGCCCGCAACCTGCGTGAAATGTCGCGCCTGAGCGTGCCGGTTATCTGCACCGTTATCGGTGAAGGCGGCTCTGGCGGCGCGCTGGCGATTGGCGTGGGCGATAAAGTGAATATGTTGCAGTACAGCACCTATTCCGTTATCTCTCCGGAAGGCTGTGCCTCCATTCTGTGGAAAAGCGCCGATAAAGCGCCGCTGGCTGCCGACGCAATGGGCATCATTGCTCCGCGCCTGAAAGAGCTGAAGCTGATTGACTCTATCATCCCGGAACCGCTGGGCGGCGCGCACCGCAACCCGGAAGCTATCGCCGCTTCCCTGAAGGCGCAGCTGCTGGAAGATTTAGCGGATCTCGACGTGCTGGGTAAAGAAGATTTGCTCAATCGTCGTTATCACCGTCTGATGAGCTACGGTTACGCCTGATTACTTCCCTCATTTTTATCACTAAAGGCCGGATATTCCGGCCTTTTTTTATGTGATTTTTCTCCTGGGGAAAAGTGATATTGCGTTGAGCACATATGATTAACCTGTCAGCCCCTTCCTCCCTGAAACTGCACGCACTGCCAGGCATACGGCCAGGGCAGGCTGTGAATCTATCAAGGAGAAGAAAATGGCATTGCGAAAATCTATGGCCTTAAGCGCTGTAGCAGCAGGGATCCTGCTGGGTTTATCAACCGCACACGCGGCACCTTTACTCGGTGACAGCGCGCCGGTCACTATTAAAGCCAGCGACATGGCGGCGAAAGAAAAAGAGTTAACCAGCTTTCCGCTGATGTCAGCGGTAAAATCCTCTATTGCGACCCTGGATAACGCTGAAGTTGAAAAAATTGCTGTTGGACGTGCGGCGAACCCGGACAACGTGAAGCGCGTTGAGAAAATGCTGACTGAGAAAGACTGGGATTTCCTCTTCCCGATGCGCGCCCCGGAATACACCTACCTGAACTTCCTGAAAGCGATTGGTAAGTTCCCGGCTGTCTGCGGCACCTACACCGACGGTCGCGACAGCGATGCGATCTGCCGTAAAACGCTGGCAACTATGTTCGCCCACTTCGCCCAGGAAACCGGTGGCCACGAAAGCTGGCGTGACATTCCTGAATGGCGTCAGGCGCTGGTCTACCTGCGCGAAGTCGGCTGGGTGGAAGGTCAGAAAGGCGGCTATAACGGCGAATGTAACCCGGACGTATGGCAGGGACAGACCTGGCCGTGCGGTAAAGATAAAGACGGCGATTTCGTCAGCTATTTTGGTCGCGGTGCGAAGCAGCTTTCCTATAACTACAACTACGGGCCGTTCTCTGACGCGATGTACGGCGACGTTCGTCCGCTGCTGGATAAACCGGAAATCGTGGCCGATACCTGGATGAACCTGGCGAGCGCGGTCTTCTTCTTTGTTTATCCGCAGCCGCCGAAACCGTCCATGCTGCACGTCATTGACGGGACCTGGCAGCCGAACGATCGCGATAAAGCAAATGGCCTGGTGCCGGGCTTTGGCGTGACCATCCAGATCATCAACGGCGGCGTGGAATGCGGCGGCGCGGATGAAATGGCGCAGTCCCTCAACCGTATCAGCTATTACAAAGAGTTTGCTAACTATCTGAAAGTGCCTGTTCCGGCTGACGAAGTGCTGGGCTGTAAGAACATGAAGCAGTTCGACGAGGGCGGCGCGGGCGCACTGCCGATTTACTGGGAAGAAGACTGGTCATGGAGCGCGGATACCGCAGACGGTAAATCCTACTCCTGCCAGTTAGTGGGTTATCAGACGCCGTATACCGCCTTCAAACAGGGTGACTATGCGAAATGCGTCCAGCACTACTTCAAGGTTAACGTCGTGGACGACAGCGGCAACGCACAGCCGCAACCGCAGCCGACACCCGATGACGTCCCGGCTCCGGCAGCTAATGTTGCGCCCGTCGCCCGTATTGCTGGTCCGGTGGGTGCGGTAGATGCTGGTAGCACGGTTTCTCTGAGTGCAGCAGGCTCTACCGATGCCAACGGCGACAAACTGTCCTACACCTGGATGGCACAGGATGGTCAGACCGTTTCCGGTGCGGATAAATCCGTTATCACCTTCAATGCCCCGGAAAAAGCGGAAGCTGCGCAGTACGTGGTTAACCTGAAAGTGAGCGACGGTACTCTGAGCAGCACAGCCAGCTACACCCTGAACGTGAAAGCGAAAGCGAAAGCTGATACGGATGGCGCGGTGATCTATCCTTCCTGGAACGCCACCCAGACGTGGAATGCCGGTGATATCGTCAATAACAATGGCGTACTGTACCAGTGCAAACCGCTGCCTGCGGGCGCATGGTGTAATGTTGCCTCCGCGTACTACGAGCCTGGCGCAGGCATTGCCTGGCAGGATGCGTGGAACGCGCTGTAACAGAAATAAATCCCGCCGGTGCGACGCACTGGCGGGATTGTTACTATGATTAGCTATGATTTTTTCAGGAGGAACGCGTGAATATCATAGCTATCATGGGGCCGCACGGGGTCTATTACAAAGATGAGCCGATTAAAGAACTTGAGAGTGCGCTTGAAGCGCAGGGGTTTAAATTAATCTGGCCGCAAAACAGTTCCGATCTGCTGAAGTTCATTGAGCACAACCCGCGCATTTGCGGCGTCATTTTCGACTGGGATGAGTATTCCGTTGATTTATGTAGCGAAATTAACCAACTCAATGAATACCTCCCGCTGTATGCCTTTATCAATACTCACTCCACGATGGATGTCAGCGTCCACGATATGCGCATGGCGCTGTGGTTCTTTGAGTATTCGCTTGGGGTCGCTGAAGACATCGCTACCCGCATCCGGCAATACACCGGTGAGTATCTGGATAATATCACGCCGCCATTTACCAAAGCGCTGTTCAACTATGTCAAAGAGGGCAAATACACCTTCTGTACGCCCGGGCACATGGCGGGAACGGCCTATCAAAAAAGCCCCATCGGCTGCCTGTTTTATGATTTTTTCGGCGGCAATACGCTGAAGGCGGATGTCTCGATCTCCGTTACCGAGCTGGGATCGCTGCTCGATCATACCGGTCCGCATCTTGAGGCTGAAGAATATATCGCCCGCACTTTTGGCGCGGAGCAAAGCTATATGGTGACTAACGGCACCTCGACCTCCAATAAGATTGTCGGGATGTACGCCGCGCCGACCGGCAGCACGCTGCTGATCGACCGTAACTGCCATAAATCGCTGGCGCATTTGCTGATGATGAGCGACGTTGTGCCGCTGTGGCTCAAGCCGACGCGCAACGCGCTGGGCATTCTTGGCGGTATCCCACGGCGCGAGTTTACCCGTGACAGCCTGGCCGCGAAGGTCGCCGCCACGCCGCAGGCGCAGTGGCCGGTACATGCGGTGATCACAAACTCCACCTATGATGGCCTGCTGTATAACACCAACTGGATCAAGCAGACGCTGGATGTGCCGTCGATCCACTTTGACTCTGCCTGGGTGCCCTACACCCATTTTCACCCGATTTATCAGGGCAAAAGCGGGATGAGCGGCGAGCGGGTGCCGGGGAAAGTGATTTTTGAAACGCAATCGACGCATAAAATGCTGGCTGCACTTTCGCAGGCGTCGCTGATCCACATTAAGGGTGATTACGACGAAGACACGTTTAACGAAGCTTTTATGATGCATACGTCCACCTCGCCGAGCTATCCGATTGTCGCGTCAATTGAGACGGCGGCGGCAATGCTGCGCGGCAATCCGGGCAAAAGACTGATAAACCGCTCCGTCGAGCGAGCGTTGCATTTTCGTAAAGAGGTTCAGCGGCTGCGGGAGGAATCCGACGGCTGGTTCTTTGATATCTGGCAGCCGGAAGTGGTGGATGAAGCCGAATGTTGGCCGGTGGCGCCCGGTGAGGACTGGCACGGCTTTAACGACGCCGATGCCGATCATATGTTTCTCGATCCGGTAAAAGTGACCATTCTGACGCCGGGGATGGATGAGCAGGGCCATATGAGCGAGGAGGGGATCCCCGCCGCGCTGGTGGCGAAATTCCTCGACGAACGCGGTGTGGTGGTGGAGAAAACCGGACCCTATAACCTGCTGTTTCTGTTCAGTATCGGCATTGATAAAACCCGGGCGATGGGATTATTGCGCGGCCTGACCGAGTTCAAGCGCGCCTACGATCTGAATTTGCGGGTGAAAAATATGCTCCCCGATCTGTATGCTGAAGATCCCGATTTCTACCGCAATATGCGCATTCAGGATCTGGCGCAGGGCATTCACCGACTGATCCGCCAACACGATCTTTCCCGCCTGATGCTGCGTGCGTTTGACGTGCTGCCGGAGATGGTGATGACGCCGCACCAGGCGTGGCAACAGCAAATTAAAGGCGATGTGGAAACTATCGAACTGGAGAAACTGGTCGGCCGCGTTTCCGCCAATATGATCCTGCCCTACCCGCCGGGCGTGCCGCTGCTGATGCCGGGCGAAATGATCACCGAAGAAAGCCGCGCCGTACTCGACTTTTTGCTGATGCTCTGTTCTGTAGGCCGCCATTACCCCGGCTTCGAAACCGATATTCACGGCGCGAAGCGTGATGAAGATGGGGTTTACCGGGTGAGAGTCTTAAAAAGCGTGTGAGCGCTTGCACAGGTAATGTCGCGGCAGTAACGTGCTGGCATAGATCAAGGAGAAAATTATGCTGGGTTTAAAACAAGTTCATCATATTGCGATTATCGCCACCGACTATGCCAAAAGTAAGGCATTTTACTGCGATATTCTCGGTTTTACGCTCCAGGGAGAGTTCTATCGGGCAGAGCGCGATTCGTGGAAGGGCGATCTGGCGCTCAACGGCCACTATGTGATCGAACTTTTTTCGTTTCCCTTTCCGCCCGCCCGTCCCAGCCGCCCGGAAGCCTGCGGCCTGCGCCATCTGGCGTTCAGCGTGGAAGATATCGACCAGGCGGTGGCGCATCTTGAAGCCCACGGTGTAGCCTGTGAAGCGATCCGTATCGATCCTTTCACCGACAGGCGTTTTACTTTTTTCAACGATCCTGACGGCCTGCCGCTGGAGCTTTATCAGCAGTAACGCTTGCCTATTCCCCTGTTGCCCGGTAACTTTCCGGGCAACATTTTCAGAGTCAAACCGATCATGAACGCGCCTGCTATTGCTCATTCCCTTCATCCGCACCGCCAGTTTCTGATTGCCTTTAGCGGCGGTCTTGATTCCACGGTTTTGCTGCATCAGATGGTGTGCTGGCGCGCGCACTCGCCGGAAATTTCTCTGCGTGCCATTCATATTCATCACGGCATCAGCCCTTTCGCCGATGACTGGGTGGCGCACTGTCAGCAGATCTGCCAGCAGTGGCAGGTGCCGCTGGTCGTGATGCGGGTGACGCTCCCTGATGAAGGTCTGGGAACGGAAGCACACGCCAGACAGGCGCGCTATCAGGCATTCCGCGAGGCGCTGCTGCCGGGAGAAGTGCTGCTGACGGCGCAGCATCTTGACGATCAAAGCGAAACGTTTCTGCTGGCGCTCAAGCGCGGTAGCGGTCCGGCGGGGCTGTCCGCGATGCCGCGCGTGTCGGCATTCGCCGGAACGCACTTGATCCGCCCGCTGCTGTCCGAGTCGCGTGAAACGCTCACCCGCTGGGCAGCACGTCATGCATTAAGCTGGATTGAAGACGAAAGTAATCAGGACGCGGCCTACGATCGCAATTTCCTGCGTCTGCAAGTTTTACCGCTGCTGAACGCCCGCTGGGCGCATTTTGCGCAGGCGACGGCGCGCAGCGCGGAACTGTGCGCTGAACAGGAACAGTTGCTGGATGAATTACTTGGCGATGAGCTGCGGACGCGGATGGACGATCGGGGCGCGCTGGCGATTTTACCGCTGGTCGATAAAAGCCCGGTGTATCGTGCGGCGCTTCTGCGACGCTGGCTGGCCCACTGTGGTGCGCCGATGCCGTCGCGCGAGATGCTGACGCGGCTGTGGGATGAAGTCGCCCTGGCGCGTGAAGATGCAACGCCCTGCCTGCGAATGGGCGCATTTGAAATTCGCCGTTATCAGCAGAGATTACACTGGATCGCGCGACGACCGGGGCAGGGGGACAACGTTTTCGCCTGGCAGGATCTTCGTCAGCCGCTGCCGTTGCCGGATGGGCTGGGCCGTTTATCGCTGGTGGCCGGAGGCACGCTGCGCTTGCCACAGCCAGGCGAAGCCGTTTCGGTGCGCTTTACGGCCAGCGGACTGGTGCATATCATTGGGCGCAATGGCGGGCGCAAGCTGAAAAAAATCTGGCAGGAACTGGGCGTGGCTCCGTGGCTGCGCGACACTACGCCGCTGCTTTTTTATGGCGAAACGCTGGTGGCAGCGGCGGGCTATTTTATTACCCGCGAAGGCTGGACCGATGGTGATGATGGCGTAACGCTGGTGCTTAGCAAGGAAAGCGTCGGGTAGCGCAAGGCTTACCCGACGAAGAGGAGGGATCAGGATTCGCTGACGACCACCGTACCGATATCCGGGTGGCTGAAGCTGGTAATTTTATCGAGACGTAGTTCACGGTTGGCACCGGACGCCTCAACAACCAGATACTCGACGTTTTTGCGCGAGACTAAATCAGCGGCTTTCGCCTTCAGGACTTCACCGTCTTTAAGTTCCAGCGTCAGTAAAAGATGATGCTGGCAGGCGAGCTCGAGATTGTCATAGTCATCGCAATTGATGGGTTGATACGTTTCATTCATTGACATAATCGCTCACCAGTAAGTTTGCGGCAGCATACGCCGCCTTTTCTCTGACCGACTCTGAAAGGGCATCATCCGCAGCCATTTCATTGAGCACTTTAAGCACGCAACCCAGCGCGTCCGGGATATACCCTAAATCTCCGCTGGCGATTTCAGCATACCGCTTGCGTATTAACTCACAATATTGTTCCACATTCCCTCCTGTCAATGCTCTGACTTCATCGTGGATGCAAGTTTAAGCCTACGAAGATAACCCCTGTTTAGCAAGGTGACTATACCATAGTCACCTAAGCAATATCAGCAGGATGAGCGCTCGCAGACGTAACTGACCGCAGCGTTTTGATCGCAATTTCGCTACAATGAGACCTAATTTGTGAAGGAGTAGTTTCATGGCGCTGAAAGCGACAATTTATAAAGCGGTGGTTAATGTGGCCGACATGGACCGTCATCAGTATCTTGATGCGACCCTGACCCTGGCCCGCCATCCCTCTGAAACGCAGGAGCGCATGATGCTGCGGCTGCTGGCGTGGATCAAATATGCCAATGAGCGATTGCAGTTTACCCGAGGGCTGAGCGCTGAAGATGAGCCGGAAGCCTGGCTGCGCAACGATCATCTGGGCATTGATTTATGGATCGAGCTGGGCCTGCCGGACGAGCGGCGGGTGAAAAAAGCCTGCTCGCAGTCCGCTGAAGTGGCGCTGTTTACCTACAACAGCCGGGCGGCTGAAATCTGGTGGCAGCAGAACCAGAGTAAGCTGGCCTCGTTCAAAAATCTCAGCATCTGGTATCTTGACGATGCACAGCTTGCGCAGCTAAGCGCGTTTGCCGCTCGCACGATGACGCTACAGGCCACGATTCAGGAAGGGGCAATCTGGCTCTCTGATGATGAGAATAATCTGGAAATCAATCTCACTGCCTGGCAGCAGCCCGCATGATTAGGATCTCCGGCAGCGTTGCTATCAGCGAAGACGAATTCACTATTACGGCGATCCGCGCCCAGGGCGCAGGCGGGCAAAACGTGAATAAAACCTCAACGGCGATCCATTTGCGTTTTGACATTCGGGCTTCAGGGCTGCCAGATTATTACAAAGAGCGTCTGCTGGCAGCCAGCCATCATCTGATCACCGATGACGGTACGATTATTATCAAATCGCAGGAGCACCGCACGCAGGAGATGAACCGGGAGGCGGCTATTGCCCGACTGGTTTCGGTGATCCAGGAACTGACGGTGGTGCAAAAAAGCCGCCGACCGACGCGGCCTACTCGCGCCTCTAAAGAGCGTCGTCTGGCCGCGAAAGCGCAAAAATCTACGGTGAAGGCGCTACGTGGAAAACCAGGGCGCTCAGCGGATTAATCATGAGGATGACAAAAATGATAAGGAACCCGCAGTGAAAAAAGCGATAGTAGCCGCCGTGGCGGCGTGGGCGCTCGTCGCGCTCATCGGCTGTAATCACCGCACCGACGCGGAAGCGTTGCAGCCCACTCAGGTCGCAGAGCTGAAACCCATGCAGCAAAGCTGGCGCGGCGTACTGCCCTGTGCCGATTGTGAAGGGATTGAAACCTCTTTATTTCTGGAAAAAGACGGCACCTGGGTGATGAATTCGCACTATCTGGGCACGTCGCAGAAAAACGCATCTTTTGCTTCTTACGGGACGTGGGCGCGTACCGCCGATAAGCTGGTGCTGACTGATAATCAGGGCGAAAAATCTTACTTCCATGCCAAAGGTGAAGCGCTGGAAATGCTCGACCGCGACGGTAATCCCATTACCTCGCAGTTTAACTACACGCTGGAGCCTGTCTCCGCCAGCCTGCCCGTAACGCCGATGGCGATGCGCGGGATGTTTAGCAATAAGCCAGGGACTGCGACATTTACCGATTGTGCGACCGGGAAAAAGGTGGCGGTCAGCCGCAATAGTCAGCTTGAGCAGGATTATGCCCTGGCCGGAGGCACAGAGGGCAGGCCGTTACTGCTGATGGTGGAAGGGCATTTCTCGCTTAAAACCGATCCGGCGACCGGGGTGAAGGAAAAAATCCTGATGGCGGATAGCAAAGCGAAATTTGTACCGGGAAAAGGGTGTGACGATTAAATCATGCAGGGTTGAAAGGTACTGCGCCATCAGCGATAAACGCGGATGGCGCAGGCTTTTGCGTTAGCCTTTAATGGCTTTCACCAGATAGTTCACGATGTCACCGGTTTTAATCAGCTCTTTCTCACCGTTACGACGGTATTTGTATTCGATATCGTCGTTGTCGAGGTTACGGTCGCCCAGCACGATGGTGTGCGGGATACCGATCAGCTCCATATCCGCGAACATAACGCCAGGACGCTCTTTACGGTCGTCCATCAGCACTTCAATACCCTGCGCGCGCAGTTCAGCGTACAGTTTTTCCGCCAGTTCCTGCACGCGGAAGGATTTGTGCATGTTCATCGGCAGGATCGCCACCTGGAACGGCGCGATGGCGTCAGGCCACACGATACCGCGATCGTCGTTGTTCTGCTCAATAGCGGCCGCGACCACGCGCGTTACCCCGATACCGTAGCATCCCATGGTCAGGATCTGATTACGACCATCTTCGCCCTGAACAGACGCTTTCAGCGCTTCAGAGTATTTGGTGCCGAGCTGGAAGATGTGGCCAACTTCGATGCCGCGCTTGATGAGCAGCGTCCCCTGACCGTCCGGGCTGGGATCGCCCGCCACCACGTTACGGATATCGGCGACTTCCGGCGTTGCAACATCGCGATCCCAGTTAATACCGAAATAGTGTTTACCGTCGATGTTAGCGCCAGCGGCAAAATCGCTCATTACTGCCACGGTACGGTCAACGATCACCGGAATCGGCATATTGACCGGGCCAAGAGAGCCAGGACCTGCCTGCACCAGCGCGCGGATTTCTTCTTCGGTTGCGAAAGTCAGCGGGCTGGCAACCTGCGGCAGTTTTTCCGCTTTCACTTCGTTCAGCTCGTGATCGCCACGAACCAGCAGGGCAATCAGCGGGTGGCTGTTTCCTTCAACCGCTTTCACTAGCAGGGTTTTGACGGTTTTTTCAATCGGCAGATTGAACTGCTCAACCAGCTCGGCGATGGTTTTGGCGTCAGGCGTATCAACCAGCGTCATCTCCAGCGTCGCGGCAGCGCGCGGCGTTTTCGGCGCTACGGCTTCGGCGAATTCAATGTTAGCCGCAAAGTCTGAAGAGTCAGAGAAGATCACATCATCTTCACCGCTCTGCGCCAGCACCTGGAATTCATGAGAAGCGTTACCGCCGATGGAGCCGGTGTCAGCCTGTACCGCACGGAAATCCAGCCCCATACGGCTGAAGATTTTACTGTAGGCGGCATACATCGCGTCGTAAGTTTCCTGCAATGATTCCTGCGAGGTATGGAAAGAGTAAGCGTCTTTCATCAGGAATTCACGCGAGCGCATAACGCCAAAACGCGGGCGCACTTCGTCACGAAACTTTGTCTGGATCTGGAAGAAGTTCAACGGTAGCTGCTTGTAAGAGTTCAGCTCATTGCGGATCAGATCGGTGATCACTTCTTCGTGAGTCGGGCCGAGAACGAACGGACGCTCGCCACGGTCAACGAAACGCAGCAGTTCCGGGCCGTACTGCTCCCAACGACCGCTCTCCAGCCACAGATCGGCTGGCTGAACGACTGGCATCGACACCTCGATTGCACCGGCGTTATTCATTTCTTCACGCACGATATTTTCGACTTTTTTCAGGACGCGCAGACCGGTCGGCAGCCAGGTATATAACCCGGAGGCCAGCTTGCGGATCATCCCGGCGCGCAGCATCAGCTGGTGGCTGATAACCTCGGCATCGGCAGGTGTCTCCTTCAGAGTGGAGAGCAGATATTGGCTAGTACGCATGTTGTTACGGTTCCAGTTGGACGATCGAACAGGCTCAACGCGAGCCTGAGACAAAAAAGTGATTTAGTTTACCAGCGAGAAGGGGATGTCAAAAGAGAAGGGTGCGAAATTAGCGGGGTTCAAGCGCAAAGACTTCAAAACCGGCATTCGTCACGCGCCAGCGCACGTTAAAATCGTGCAGCCAGACGGCATACGTTTTTCCTGCCTCTTCACCTTTGCGGTAGGCCGGGCGCGGATCCTGAGCTAAAACTTCGCGGATGAAGGTGCTTAACTGCGGATAACGCCCTTCCAGCGTCGCAAGTTGCTTTGCCACCTCTTCACTAAAACTGACGTTCATTTCTGCATCGGGCGCGTGTTGCGCGTAGCTGGCGGTCGCGTCCGCAAGCGATTCTGCAAACGGCAGATAGGGTTTGATATCAATGACCGGCGTTCCGTCAACCAGATCCAGACTGCCCAGTTTCAGGATGACGTTTTCTTTCTGGCAGACAATCTCTTTCAGTTCGACCAGCGACATACCCACGGGATTCGGGCGAAAGGTGGAGCGGGTCGCAAAAACGCCCATTCTGGCGTTGCCGCCAAGCCGGGGAGGGCGCACGGTTGGCCGCCAGCCGCCTTCCATCGTCTGGTGGAAAACAAAAATAACCCACAGATGGCTAAATGCTTCCAGGCCGCGCACCGCGTCGGCCTGGTTGTAAGGTGCCAGCAGGTGAAGCTCGCCGGTGGCGCTTTTCACCAGACCAGGCTGGCGCGGAACGGCAAACTTTTCTTTATAAGGTGAGCGGATAACGCCTATCTGCTCAAACTGAAAAGCACTCATTTTGCCGAAACGTTAAGCGCCGAGCCGACGCAAACGGCCTGACGGTAGCAACCCGGTGTGCCGCTGGTGACTTCACAGCTATGCAGCAGTACGGCATTGGCACGCATTTTGGATGCATTGATTTGCATACGCTTGCGGGCGGTCGGGATATTTGGCGGAGAATCCTGATTGGATGCCTGGCAGGATTCGCCTGAAACTTCACCCAAATCGCGGAAAGGTTTTCCTACCAGCGCTTCCGCATCAGTATAGATTTTTACCGGCGCAGTATAAGCGGCTTTCGGTTTTGCGGGTTCCGCTTTTGGCGGGACTACGGTGCTTTGAGTGGGTTCAACGGGAGATCTGCTTAAAATGGAGCAGCCGCTTAACGTGAGTGCGACTAAACAGATCGGTAAAGCACGCATAATATTTCCTCAATGAATAATCAGGTGGTGAGCTATTGAATCAGGTGCTTGTAAAAATGACAAGACGGGCATGAGCCCGTCCTGAATGATATTACAGAGAGAAAAGATTACCAGCCTTTAACCGCGCCGCCGTTAAAGACTTTATTGGCTTCCTGATAAACTTCATCGGACTGATACGCCTGGACAAATTTCTTCACGTTCTCCGCGTCTTTATTATCTTCACGGGTGACGATCAGGTTTACGTAGGGGGAATCTTTGTCTTCAACAAAGATGCCGTCTTTTGCCGGGGTCAGACCAATCTGGCTGGCGTAGGTAGTGTTGATGACGGCCAGGGTGATTTGCGCATCGTCCAGCGATCGAGGCAACTGCGGTGCTTCCAGCTCAACCAGCTTCAGGTTTTTCGGATTTTCCGTAACGTCAAGTACGGTCGGCAGCAGGCCAACGCCGTCTTTCAGTTTGATCAGACCCTGTTTTTGCAGCAGCAGCAGGGAACGGCCGAGGTTGGTGGGATCGTTAGGAATGGCGACCTGCGAACCATTCTGTAGCTCATCCAGCGATTTGATTTTTTTCGAGTAGCCCGCGATAGGGTAAACAAACGTGTTACCCGCCGCCGCCAGTTTGTAGCCGCGATCTTTAATCTGCTGATCCAGGTACGGTTTGTGCTGGAAGGCATTGGCGTCGATATCACCTTTGCTCAGCGCTTCGTTGGGCAGAACATAGTCATTAAACGTAACCAGTTCGACGTCCAGACCGTATTTCTCTTTCGCCACTTTCTGCGCGACTTCAGCAACCTGCTGTTCAGCGCCAACAATCACGCCGACTTTAATATGGTTCGGATCTTTTTCATCCTGGCCGCAACCGACCAGCGCCAGAGAACCGATTAACGCACCGACTGCCGCAAAGGTTTTAAACTTGAACGTCATACTTTTTCCTTAACTTAGCGTATTAGTGTTGTGTGATGCTATTTATGAGTGACGGTCCGAACGATACGATCGCCTGCGAACTGAATTAAATAAACCAGAACAACGAGTAATACCAGTACGGTATTCATTACCGTGGCGTTATACCCGATATAGCCATACTGGTAGCCAATCTGCCCAAGACCGCCAGCGCCCACCGCGCCGCCCATGGCAGAATAACCGACCAACGTAATAAGCGTAATGGTCGCCGCGTTGACCAGCCCCGGTCGTGCTTCCGGCAGCAGCACTTTACGCACGATTTGCATTGGCGTGGCACCCATCGCGCGTGACGCCTCAATCAGCCCGGCCGGAATTTCCAGCAACGCGTTTTCCACCATCCGCGCAATAAAAGGTGCTGCGCCCACGGTTAGCGGGACAATCGCCGCCTGCAAACCGATGGAAGTGCCAACGATGACTCGGGTGAAAGGGATCATCCACACCAGTAAAATAATGAATGGAATGGAGCGGAAGATGTTTACCAGAGCGGATAGCATGCGGTAAAGCTTTGCGTTCTCAATAATTTGTCCAGGGCGCGTAACGTATAAAAGCACGCCGACCGGCAGACCAATCACAAAACCGAAGAAACCGGAAACAAATGTCATCGCCAGCGTCTCCCAGACGCCGCGTAACAGTAACCACATCATTGGCTCAGACATAACCCAGTACCTCTACTTTTACATGATGTTCCTGCAACCAGGTTATGGCGGCTTGCGTATCTTGCTGCGCGCCGTGCATTTCCGTCAGCATAATGCCGAACTTGACGCCACCGGCATAATCCATCTGCGCGCTGATAATGTTGTTGTTGACGTTAAAGCGGCGCGCGGTTTCGGAAAGCAGCGGGGCATCAACGGACTGACCGGTAAATTCCATGCGCAGCATCGGCACGCTGTCGGCGGTCGGTTCCGTTTTGAGACGCACCAGATAATCTTCCGGGATATCCAGATGTAGCGTGGACTGAATAAACTGCTGGGCCAGCGGCGTTTTCGGGTGCGAGAACACTTCGCTGACTTTATCCTGCTCAATGAGTTCGCCGTTGCTGATGACCGCCACGCAGTCACAGATGCGTTTGACGACATCCATCTCATGGGTGATCAGCAGAATGGTGAGCCCCAGACGACGGTTGATATCTTTCAGCAATTCCAGAATGGATCGCGTGGTCGCCGGGTCAAGGGCGCTGGTGGCTTCATCACACAGCAGCACCTTCGGATTACTTGCCAGCGCCCGCGCAATGGCCACGCGCTGTTTTTGTCCGCCGGAAAGGTTAGCCGGATAGCTGTCATGTTTGTCGCTCAGGCCGACTAAATCGAGCAGCTCTTTAACGCGGCGGTTAATTTCTTCACGCGGCGTTGAGTCCAGCTCCAGCGGCAGCGCCACGTTGCCAAATACGGTACGGGAGGCCAGCAGATTAAAATGCTGGAAAATCATGCCAATCTGACGGCGCGCTTTGGTCAGTGCGGCGTCTGACAGGGCCGTTAATTCCTGACCATCAACCTGCACGCTGCCTGCGGTCGGCCGCTCAAGTAAGTTTACGCAGCGGATGAGCGTACTTTTACCTGCACCGGATGCGCCAATGACGCCATAAATTTGTCCGGCAGGGATATGCAGGCTGACGTTATTCAGCGCCTGGATTGTGCGGTTTCCCTGCTGGAAGACTTTGGAGATACTTGAAAGTTTTATCATTGAGTAGTGGTAATCGCTCTGGGGTTAGCCGTGGCATTTTCTTCTGCCATAGACGGACATATGCCGTCAATTTGTTGGATGTTAAGGCATCCAGACGTCTAAATCAATCGGGCTTTCTGCTTTCAGCACTTTAATGCCCGGCGAAACATGCGATACTAGCGGCACTTAACTTATTCAGGAGCAAAGCGGTGGCAAAATCCGTACCGGCTATTTTTCTCGATCGCGACGGCACGCTTAATGTCGATCACGGTTACGTCCATGAAATTGATGCGTTTGAGTTTATTGATGGCGCCATAGACGCCATGCGTGAACTTAAAGAAATGGGATACCTGCTGGTACTGGTGACTAATCAGTCTGGCATCGCACGCGGTAAGTTTACCGAAGAACAGTTTGAGACACTGACTGAATGGATGGACTGGTCGCTGGCGGACAGAGGTGTCGATTTTGATGGCATCTATTATTGCCCTCATCATCCACAGGGGAGCGTAGAAGAGTTCCGTCAGGTATGCGACTGCCGTAAGCCTCATCCGGGAATGCTGATCTCCGCGCGTGATTATCTGCACATTGATATGGCCGCTTCTTATATGGTTGGCGATAAACTGGAAGACATGCAGGCGGCAACGGCAGCAGATGTAGGAACAAAAGTGTTGGTCCGCACGGGTAAGCCAGTCACCGAAGAGGCCGAAAAAGCCGCAGATTGGGTGATTAACAGCCTTGCAGAGCTGCCAGCTGCGATCAAAAAGCGCTAAAAGCAGGCGTTATGTTCAAAAGGTGAGCGGTTGGAAGAAAAATGCATATTTCCGCTTGTCTTCCTGAGTCGACCCCCTATAATGCGCCTCCATCG
>DIJC01000008.1:0-49394 GCA_002421005.1 Enterobacteriaceae bacterium UBA5654
AATTTAAAAAAACTTATCAACTGCTCATTTTGCAGCCAAAACACCGTATAGAAGCGTATTTTAGCCTGTTTTATAAACAAAAACGGACCTGGAAGGCCCGTTTTTGTCATTTTGCCAGTTATTGCACAGCCACAATGCGATTGTCATTGACCTCAAGACGAATCGCTTTACCCGGTATTAACGCGCCAGACAGGATCTGCTGGGCCAGCGGGTTTTCAATCTGTTGCTGGATCGCCCGTTTCAACGGACGCGCACCATACACCGGATCGTAACCATTCTGACTAAGCAGTTGCAGCGCCTCGTCCGAGATATGAACTTCGTAGCCGCGCTCTTCCAGACGTTGATACAACCGCTGAAGCTGAATACGGGCAATAGAAGCAATGTGTTTTTCACCCAACGGATGGAACACAACGACTTCATCAATACGGTTGATGAATTCCGGGCGGAAGTTATGACTGACCACGCCGAGCACCAGCTCCTTCATACTGCCGTAGTCCAGATCGCCAAAACGTTCCTGAATCAAGTCTGAGCCGAGGTTTGAGGTCATAATGACTACCGTATTACGGAAGTCGACCGTTCTCCCCTGTCCATCAGTCAACCGACCGTCGTCCAGCACCTGAAGCAGGATATTAAACACATCAGGATGCGCCTTCTCTACTTCATCCAGCAGGATGACGGAGTAAGGACGACGACGCACCGCTTCAGTCAGATACCCGCCCTCTTCATAACCGACATATCCCGGAGGCGCACCCACCAGCCGCGAAACCGAATGTTTCTCCATAAATTCGGACATATCAATTCGCACCATCGCATCGTCGCTATCAAACATAAAGTTCGCCAGCGCTTTGCACAGTTCCGTTTTACCGACCCCGGTAGGGCCAAGAAACAGGAACGAACCAATCGGTCGATTGGGATCGGACAGCCCCGCGCGGCTACGGCGAATCGCATTGGATACCGCCTCCACCGCTTCATCCTGGCCAATCACCCGGCTGTGCAATTCCTGCTCCATACGCAGCAATTTTTCGCGCTCGCCTTCCAGCATCCGCGCAACAGGAATACCGGTCCAGCGGGCCAGCACTTCCGCGATTTCCGCGTCGGTCACTTTATTACGCAGCAGACGCATCGTTTTACCTTCTGACTGCGTGGCTGCCGCAAGCTGTTTTTCCAGCTCCGGGATTTTACCGTATTGCAGTTCAGACATTCGCGCCAAGTCGCCCACCCGCCGCGCCTGTTCTATGGCAATTTTCGCCTGTTCAAGTTCGGCTTTGATGGTCTGCGTACCGGAAAGCGATGCTTTTTCTGCTTTCCACTCTTCTTCAAGGGCAGAATATTGACGCTCTTTATCACTCAGCTCTTCGTTGAGCATATCCAGGCGTTTCAGGCTGGCGTCGTCAGACTCTTTTTTCAGCGCCTGCTGTTCCAGTTTTAACTGGATAATACGGCGATCCAGACGGTCCAGTTCTTCCGGTTTCGAGTCGATCTGCATACGAATGCTGGATGCCGCTTCATCGATCAGGTCAATCGCTTTGTCCGGCAACTGGCGGTCAGCGATATAGCGATGCGACAGCGTGGCCGCCGCGACGATCGCAGGGTCGGTGATTTGCACATGGTGATGCAGTTCATAACGCTCTTTCAGACCACGCAAAATCGCGATGGTATCTTCCACCGACGGCTCGGCAACAAACACTTTCTGGAAACGACGTTCCAGCGCCGCATCTTTTTCGATGTACTGACGATATTCGTCCAGCGTGGTCGCCCCGACGCAGTGCAGTTCACCACGCGCCAGCGCCGGTTTCAGCATGTTCCCGGCATCCATTGCGCCATCCGCTTTCCCGGCGCCCACCATCGTGTGCAATTCGTCGATAAACAGGATCACATTCCCTTCCTGTTTTGACAGATCGTTAAGCACGCCTTTCAGACGCTCTTCGAACTCACCGCGATATTTCGCCCCGGCGACAAGCGCGCCCATATCCAGCGCCAGCACACGGCGGCCTTTTAAGCCCTCCGGCACTTCACCGTTGACGATCCGCTGCGCCAGCCCTTCGACGATGGCAGTTTTACCAACGCCCGGTTCACCGATCAGCACCGGGTTATTTTTGGTGCGTCGTTGCAGGACCTGAATCGTCCGGCGAATTTCTTCATCGCGACCAATCACCGGATCGAGTTTGCCCTGCTCGGCACGCTCGGTCAGATCGACGGTATATTTCTTCAAGGCCTGGCGCTGGTCTTCAGCCCCCTGATCGTTCACGCTGTCACCTCCACGCATTTGTTCAATCGCCGCCGTCACGTTCGCGGTGGTCGCACCGGCTGCTTTTAGCAGATCGGTCAACGTACCGCGCGATTCGAGCGCCGCCAGCACAAAGAGTTCTGACGAAATAAAGTTGTCGTTGCGCTTTTGCGCCAGCTTGTCGCACAGGTTCAGCACCCGCACCAGATCCTGCGATGGCTGCACGTCGCCGCCGGTGCCTTCCACCTGCGGTAAACGGCTCAGCGCCTGATCGATAGCTGTGCGTAGCTGACCGGCATTCACACCGGCAGACGTTAATAAAGGACGGATCGATCCCCCTTCCTGATTCAGCAGAGCGCTCATCAGATGCAGGGGTTCGATGAATTGATTGTCTTGCCCCAGTGCGAGTGACTGGGCATCGGCAAGAGCAAGCTGGAATTTATTAGTAAGACGATCCAGACGCATAATTCCTCCCATAACAGGTCAAATTTGCTACTGGAGATTAAATGAGGTCATCCCTCAATTATTCAAGGTTAAAGACCTGAGTATGTGAAAAAAAAGGTACGTCTGGATCGTCTTGATTCTACAGGTTATCGCAGCCAAATAAAACTTGCCATACGGCCGGTGGTTTTGTCGCGGCGATAAGAGAAAAATTGCTGGCTTTCGCTAAAGGTACAGCGGTCGCCACCGTAAACGTCGCTGACCCCAACGCGAGCCAGGCGCTGGCGGGCAAGCTGATAAATATCGGCAAAGTATTTTTCGCCAGCGGCACGGAACGCGCTCGCGGCGTTTGCATCTTTTGCCATAAACGCTTCCCGCACTTCCGCGCCCACTTCAAAAGCCTGCGGGCCGATAGCCGGACCAAGCCAGGCCAGAATGTTTTCCGGCCGATCCCGGAAACAGGCGATCGTCTCTTCCAGCACGCCTTCACACAGTCCGCGCCAGCCTGCATGGGCAGCGGCGACTTCCGTTCCCGCGCGATTACAAAACAGCACCGGCAGGCAGTCCGCCGTCATCACCGCGCATACCGTGCCGGGAGTCGAGCTGTACGACGCATCGGCGCGCTTAGAAAGACAGGGGCCGCCGGTCAGTTGCAGCACGTCTTTCCCGTGCACCTGCTCCAGCCAGACTGGTTTCTCAGGCAAACCGCCTGCCGTAAACAGGCGCTGGCGGTTCTCCTCAACGTGCGCCGGGTTATCACCGCAGTGGGCACCCAAATTCAGCGAGTCATACGGCGGCAGGCTCACTCCGCCGATGCGGGTAGAGCTGCATGCGCCAACGCCTTCCGGCATCGGCCACTGTGGAATAATTGGCTGGGTCATAGCCAGGCCACATCGTCTTTATGTTCTTCAAAATCGGCACGCATGGCGGCAATAAGATCGACCATATCCTGTGGAATAGGCGCATGCCACTCCATTTCAATGCCGCTAATCGGATGATACAGACGCAGCATAGTTGCGTGCAGCGCCTGACGGTCAAACTTGCGCAGCGCAGTAATGAACTCTTCCGACGCGCCCTTCGGCGGACGCGGACGACCACCGTACAGCTGATCGCCCACCAGCGGATGGGTGATATGCGACATATGTACACGGATCTGGTGAGTACGCCCGGTTTCCAGACGCAGACGCAGACGCGTGTGGATGCGGAAATGCTCCATAATGCGATAGTGCGTAACCGCCGGTTTCCCCATCGGATGCACGGACATATGGGTGCGTTTTGTCGGATGGCGGCTGATCGGTTCTTCAACCGTGCCACCTGCCGTCATATGGCCGATAGCCACCGCTTCATACTCGCGGGTAATTTCGCGCAGTTGCAGAGACTCAACTAAACGAGTCTGCGCCGGAACGGTTTTCGCCACCACCATCAGCCCGGTAGTGTCTTTATCAAGACGGTGAACGATACCCGCCCGCGGAACATCGACAATCGGCGGATAGTAGTAAAGCAGGGCGTTTAATACGGTGCCATCCGGGTTCCCTGCGCCTGGATGCACGACCAGATCGCGCGGCTTGTTGATAACCAGAATGTCTTCATCTTCATAGACAATATCGAGCGGGATATTCTGCGGCTCGAAACGCGCTTCTTCTTCAATTTCAGCATTGATTGCGACGCTTTCGCCGCCCAACACTTTCTCTTTTGGTTTGTCGCAAATTTTGCCGTTAACCTGTACCTGCTGACTGAGGATCCAATCTTTTATGCGCGATCGCGAATAATCAGGGAACAATTCGGCCAAAGCTTGATCTAAGCGTTGACCGAGTTGAGTTTCGGACACCGTTGCGGTGAGTTGTACTTGTTGTGCCATAGACAGCTTCTTCGTTAACGTTGGGTTTTACGGCTTTGCCGTATAATATAGTGTGCTATTGTAGCTGGTCTTAATCGGGAGCAGGAACAGTTAATCTCCCGCATAAACATTCTGAGGAAGTCAAAACGTCATGACGCGCATGAAATATCTGGTGGCAGCAGCCACACTGAGCCTGGCTTTGGTGGGGTGCTCCGGCTCAAAGGAAGAGGTACCTGATAATCCGCCTGCGGAAATTTACGCGACTGCTCAGCAAAAACTGCAGGACGGTAACTGGAAACAAGCGATAACGCAACTGGAAGCGCTGGATAACCGTTATCCATTTGGTCCTTACTCACAGCAGGTACAGCTGGATCTGATCTATGCATACTATAAAAATGCCGATCTGCCGCTGGCCCAGGCGTCTATCGACCGCTTTATGCGTCTGAACCCCACCCATCCGAACATTGACTATGTGATGTATATGCGTGGGTTGACCAATATGGCGCTCGACGATAGCACGCTGCAAGGTTTCTTCGGGGTTGACCGTAGCGATCGCGATCCGCTTCATGCGCGCGATGCCTTTGCCGATTTCTCGAAGCTGGTTCGTGGTTATCCGAACAGCCAGTATGTTACCGACGCCACCAAACGTCTGGTATTCCTGAAAGATCGCCTGTCCAAATATGAGTACGCGGTTGCGGAATACTACACCGAACGCGGCGCATGGGTTGCGGTAGTGAATCGCGTCGAAGGTATGCTGCGCGACTACCCGGACACTCAGGCCACGCGTAATGCGCTGCCGCTGATGGAAAACGCCTATCGCGAAATGCAGATGAATACGCAGGCGGAGAAGGTCGCAAAAATTATTGCCGCTAACAGCAGCAACACCTGATCCCTTTCATCACGTAAAACGGCAGCCCGTGGGCTGCCGTTTTTTTATTCATTCCCGCCGCGATTCGGCTCAGGTCATCCCATCAAATATGACCGTAAACCTGCCCCCTTTCAAGCAAAAAGACGGCTCTTCATGTTTTGCCTCACAAAATACCTTCATTGACAAAAAGTGACAAAAAAACGTGATTCCAATCACGCATTTTGACCTCAGGCACGTTATGCTGATATCACCAAGACGGAAAGACAAGAGGTAAAATTTATGACAATGAACATTACCAGCAAGCAAATGGAAATCACCCCGGCAATACGCCAACATGTCGCTGACCGTCTCGCCAAACTCGATAAATGGCAAACACACCTGATAAACCCGCACATTATTCTGTCAAAAGAACCTCAGGGTTTTACGGCTGATGCGACGATTAACACGCCTAACGGCCACCTGGTTGCCAGCGCAAAACATGAAGATATGTACGCCGCCATCAACGAATTGATCAACAAGCTGGAACGGCAGCTCAATAAAGTGCAGCACAAAGGCGAAGCGCGTCGTGCCGCGACCTCGGTAAAAGATGCCAACTTAGCCGAAGAAGAAGTTCAGGAAGAAGAGTAATCCTTTATATTGAGTGTATCGCCAACGCGCCTTCGGGCGCGTTTTTTGTTGACAGAGTGAAAACAGTACGGGTACTTTAGCTCCATCGAGTTAAGGAATTTTTTATGAAAATCATCCCGTTTTTCTTCGCATTCTTTTTTACCTTCCCCTGAACGGGAGGCGTTTCGTCGTAAAAGAAAGAATGCGAAGACGAACAATCAAGCCTCCCACCGCGGGAGGCTTTTTTTATGGACAAGAGACAGGCGACACTATGACTGAGGAAAACCCGTTACTGGCCCTGCGCGATAAAATCAGCGCGCTGGATGAACAACTGCTGACGCTGCTGGCGGAGCGTCGTGGTCTGGCTGTTGAAGTGGGCAAAGCCAAGCTGACTTCTCACCGCCCGGTGCGTGATGTTGACCGCGAACGTGCGTTACTGGAAAGGCTAATTCAGTTGGGCAAAACCCACCATCTCGATGGTCATTACATTACCCGTCTGTTTCAGCTCATTATTGAAGATTCGGTGCTTACCCAGCAGGCTTTGCTTCAGCAGCATCTGAATAAAACCAATCCGCATTCCGCGCGAATCGCCTTTCTCGGCCCTAAGGGTTCCTACTCGCATCTGGCCGCGCGTCAGTATGCCGCACGCCATTTTGAGGAGTTTATCGAAAGCGGCTGCCCGAAATTTGCCGACATTTTTAACCAGGTCGAAACAGGCCAGGCCGATTACGCGGTCGTACCGATTGAGAATACCAGCTCCGGACCGATTAACGACGTCTACGATCTGCTCCAGCATACTTCGCTTTCTATCGTCGGCGAGATGACGGTGACTATCGACCACTGTTTGCTGGTTTCTGCCGCGACCGATGTGGATCGTATTCAGACGGTTTACAGCCATCCGCAGCCGTTCCAGCAGTGCAGCCAGTTCCTTAACGGCTATCCGCACTGGAAAATCGAATACACCGAAAGCACGTCGGCGGCCATGGAGAAAGTCGCTCATGCCGCTTCGCCGCATGTCGCCGCGCTCGGCAGCGAGGCGGGCGGCGCGCTTTACGGCCTGCAGGTGCTGGAGCGTATTCAGGCCAATCAAACGCAGAACTTCACCCGTTTCCTGGTGCTGGCGCGTAAAGCCATCGATGTCTCCGATCAGGTTCCGGCTAAAACCACGTTGCTCATCGCCACAGGACAGCAGGCCGGGGCACTGGTTGAAGCATTGCTGGTGCTGCGCAACCACAATTTGATCATGACCAAACTGGAGTCGCGCCCAATTTACGGCAATCCGTGGGAAGAAATGTTCTACCTGGATATCCAGGCCAATCTGCAATCTGCTGAAATGCAGAAAGCGCTGAAAGAGCTGACGACAATCACCCGTTCAATGAAAGTGCTGGGCTGCTATCCGGGTGAAAACGTCGTACCGGTAGATCCGACTTAACGCTCGATAAACGCCCGCCTCTTCACCCCTGCCACGCTCACCGGCAGGGTGAAGATCGCCCCGGAAAGCGGATACTGCGCGGTTTCCTGCGCATCCATATTTTCGCGCGTGGTGGTGATAAACAGCGTTTTCATGTCGCTGCCGCCGAAACAGACCATCGTCGGGCAACGCACCGGTAAGCGATACTCTTCCAGTTGCTCGCCCTGCGGTGAAAAGCGGGCGATGCGCCAGCCGTCATACAACGCGCTCCAGTAGCATCCTTCAACGTCTACCGCCGCGCCGTCCGGGCTACCTTCGCCCTCGCTGAACTGGCGAAAGACTTCACGCGCGCCAGGTTCACCCTGTGCATCCAGCGGCGTACGGTAAATCACATTATTTGGCGTATCGGAAGAATACATCCACTGTTTGTCCTCGCTGAATGCGAGGCCGTTAGAGCCGAGAATATCGCTCTGTATCACATGCGGCGTCAGGTCATTATCAACTCTGACCAGCAGCGCGCCGTTATAATCGCCGGGTGCCCAGAATGTCCCGGCATAAAAGCGGCCATCGCGGTCGGTGCCGCCGTCGTTAAATCGCGCCAGTTGGGGATTAGACGGGTTATCGCAAACTTTATGCGTCAGCAGACCGCGCGCGTCGGTGAGCCAGATAGCATTGCGCAGCGCGACGATAAATCCGCCCTTCTCGCGTAGTGCGAAGCAGCCAACCTCTTCGGGGAACTGGAGCACCTGATGCTCACCGCGCCGGGGATGATAGCGGTGGATTTCGCCTTCAATAATATCCGCCCAGTAAAGCGCCTGTTCTTCTTCGCTCCAGGTGGGGCACTCCGGTAAATGTCCGACATAATCAAACAGCGGTTGCGGTTCAGCCATACGCTCCTCCCTAAATAAAAAAAGCCAGCGGTTTCCCGTCTGGCTTTTGAGTATATACGGCTTTTACATTACTGACGGCTATCGTTCGCCTGACGCAGCAATACGCGGCTTTCACTCTGGAAACGCTGGGCATAATCACCAAACCAGTGCTCCACTTTACGGAAGCTGTCGATGAACGCCTGTTTATCACCCTGCTCCAGCAGTTTGATAGCATCGCCAAAACGCTGGTAATAGCGTTTGATCAGCGCCAGATTGCTGCCGGACGCCATAATAATATCCGCGTAAAGCTGCGGATCCTGGGCAAACAGTCGCCCAACCATTGCCAGCTCCAGCCGGTAGATCGGCGAAGAGAGCGCCAGCAGTTGCTCAAGCTGCACGTTTTCTTCCGCCAGATGTAAACCATAAGCGAAGGTCGCAAAGTGGCGTAACGCCTGGATAAACGCCATGTTCTGATCGTGTTCTACCGCGCTGATACGGTGCAATCGTGCGCCCCAGACCTGCATCTGCTCCAGAAACCACTGATATGCTTCCGGCTGGCGACCGTCGCACCACACCACCACCTGCTTGGCGAGGCTACCGCTATCCGGGCCAAACATCGGATGCAGCCCCAGCACCGGGCCGGTGTGCGCGGCCAGCATCGCCTGAAGCGGTCCATTTTTTACCGACGCCAGATCGACCAGAATACAATCGTCCGGCAACGCCGGAAGCTGGCCGATGACCTGTTCCGTCACGTGGATCGGTACGCTGACAATGACCATTCCGGCATCCGCGACGATCTCTTCCGCACGCGCCCAGTCATCTTTTTCAAGCACTCTGACCTGGTAGCCGGACAGGGTCAGCATTTTTTCAAACAGGCGGCCCATTTGCCCGCCGCCGCCAACAATGACCACCGGACGCAGCGAAGGGCGCAGCGTTTTAAAGCCTTTATCGTTTTCGCTGGAGTAAGATTCGCGCATCACCCGGCGCAGCACGTCTTCAATCAGATCCGGCGGCACGCCGAGCGCTTCGGCTTCCTTACGCCGGGAGGCCAGCATTGACGCCTCGCGCTCCGGCACGTAAATCGGCAGACCAAACTGGCTTTTAACCTCGCCCACCTCGGCGACTAATTCCAGACGACGCGCCAGCAGTGCCAGCAGCGCCTTATCAACTTCATCAATTTGATCGCGCAGCGCGGTCAACTCAGCAACCATAACCAACCTCTTATGCGAGACGCGCCGCCATATGGCCTTTCAGATCGCGATCGATTTCGCGCAGCAGCGCGTCGGTCGTTTCCCAACTGATGCAGGCATCGGTTACGGAAACACCGTACTGCATAGCGCTGCGCGGCTGTTCAGATGACTGATTTCCTTCGTGAATATTACTTTCAATCATTAAACCCACGATAGAACGATTGCCATCTTTAATCTGTGCAATTGCGGACTCCGCAACGGCAGGCTGGCGACGGTAGTCTTTATTCGAATTACCGTGGCTGCAATCTATCATCAGCGACGGTTTGAGTCCCGCCTGCGCCATCTCTTTTTCACACTGGGCCACATCTGCCGGACTGTAGTTAGGCGCTTTGCCTCCACGCAGGATCACATGCCCGTCCGGGTTCCCCTGCGTTTGCAGCAGACATACCTGCCCCGCCTGATTGATGCCGACAAAACGGTGAGACTGGGCGGCAGCGCGCATCGCGTTGATCGCCGTTGCCAGGCTACCGTCGGTGCCATTTTTAAAGCCCACTGGCATAGAAAGCCCGGACGCCATCTCGCGGTGAGTTTGCGATTCCGTCGTACGCGCGCCAATCGCCGACCAGCTGAACAGATCGCCCAGGTACTGCGGGCTATTCGGATCGAGCGCTTCGGTCGCCAGCGGCAGGCCCATACTCACCAGCTCAACCAGCAACTGGCGCGCAATTTTCAGACCGGCCTCAACGTCAAACGAGCCATCCATATGCGGATCGTTAATCAGCCCCTTCCAGCCGACGGTGGTGCGGGGTTTTTCAAAATAGACGCGCATCACCAGATAGAGGCTATCGCTGACCTCTGCGGCAAGGCTTTTAAATCGACGTGCATACTCCAGAGCCGTTTCAGGATCGTGGATTGAACAGGGACCGCATACCACCAGCAAACGCGGATCGCGCCCGGCGATGATGTCGGAGATCGTTTTGCGTGACTGCGCAATCTGCGCTTCCTGGGCCGCGCTCAGCGGAAACTGGGCTTTAAGCTGCTCCGGGGTGATCAAAATCTGTTCGTCAGTGATATGTACGTTGTTCAGCGCGTCTTTTTGCATGATAGCGATCCTGTAATGCTCGTTTGCGATAGAAGGTTCCTCCCGAAAGAGGAATCTACAATATCATACGAGGTAAAGTTTTCAATACAAAATACGTACACTTTACTTTACAAAAGCAAAATAACCGCCCTTTTCATGGCTGAAAATCGTAAATAATTAATTACAGATAACCGACAAGCGGTTTTCATCTCAGCGGCCAGGGTCCATCGTGCGTGTTTCAGCCCTCCGCCAGCGCAGGCAATCAATCAGCACAAACAGCAGCAGGCTGACGCCCAGTACCGGCATCGCCAGCCCCAGCAAAAGCGCAATAACCCACGCCGCTATCCGCCCGGACCTGGGCAGTTGCCATACGCTTTGCAGCAGCGATGCTGCCTGACTTGTCGTGCCGGGAGCCGGACGACGCATCCACCACATCCTGTAGCCCATCACGATACTTACGCACAGCGCACTGCCGAAGGCGATCAATAAAAGCTGATTTGGCAGGCCAAACAGGACGCCCATATGAAAATCCACGCCCCAGCGGGTGAGCTTTGCCATTAGCGGGAAGTCGGCAAAATGGGTGCTGTCGATAACGCGCAGTGTCCCGGCGTCGATAGCCACCGCATCGACCTGTGTCGGCCAGCGGCGGTCGATTTCGCTTACGGTCCATGCGCGATCGGCGCTGTGGGCCGGGCGGATCTCAAGCCGTCTGGCGTCGATCCCTGCCGCCTGTGCCGCCTGTAATACCTCATCAAACTGCGCCAGCTTCAGGCTGCTTTCGGCCATCACCCTGCCGCCATGGTGTGCATGATGTTCCGCGTGCGGATCGTGGATTTCCGCCGCCCCGTGGAGCTGGGTATTCACCTGCGGAGTCAGCCAGTTAAAGGCCGCGCGCATTTTATCCACGTTGCCGCCCGCCCACTGCGACCAGGTTAATCCGGTCGCGGAAAACAGCAGCATTCCCGCCAGCAGCAGCCAGCCGAGAGTCACGTGCAGACGGCGCGTTTTCTGAAACGCATTATTTAACCGCCGTTTTGGTCGGGTAAAAAACCACAGCGCAATGCCTCCCAGCGAGGCGATCCACATCCATGAAGCCGCCAGTTCACTGTACAGCCTGCCGGGATCGCCAAGCAGCAGCGAGCGGTGTGCATAATCAATCCACTGCCGCAGCGGTAAAATACCGCTGGTGCCGTAAACTGTCATATCTCCTTTAACCGCCAGCGTTACCGGATCGATAAAAATAGCCCGGCTTTCAGACGCGCTGAGTGTCGGATCGGCATACATCACCCGCGTTGTCTCACCTGGCTCCAGCCCGGGGCGCACCGCCTGAACAGGCAAATGGCCGCCGCTGGCCTGTTCCGCAATCGCAATTTGCGCCGCCAGCGGCTGACTCTGCCCGTGTGTCGTGCCGTGCAGGGCATCGGCATAGCGCCACTCTTCCAGCTGTGGCGTGGCGACGTAGAGCGTCCCGGTAAGGGCCGCCACAAAAATAAACGGGCCGATGAACAGGCCGATATAAAAATGAAGACGCCGTAGCAGGGTCAGCCATGCTGCGCGTGGGGTGCAGGTAGTCATACTTTTCCTCGGATAAAGTCAAACAGCGTTATGCGCAGGTGCGCATAAACGTAAAGTCAGAATCGGGGTAAAGCAGACGTGCGCGGCGGCGCGCGGGTATCGGGATACAGCCAGGGAAAGAAATGCCAGTGCTTAATCGTCGGGCGCGGCGGTCGGGTTTTCAGTCGCAGCAGCATGCCGCACAGCAGGATAGCCAGCGCCAGCAGAAGGCCGGGAACGTGAGCCAGCAGCACGCAGTAGCCACACGCCTCGCCGTGATCGACCGGCATAGTGACCGGCGCATCGTGCGTATGATGTCCGGCGTGATCCGCCATCATACTCATATCGTGATGCATTCCCGGCATGGCACTCATGGGATCTTTTTGCAGGGAGACTGAAATCAGCGGGGCCACCACAATCAGCAGGATCGTAAACAGCGCGAGCCATGCTGCCGCGCGCATTTTACCTGGCTGACGTAATGCGTGACCGATCACTTCCCCTCCTGCTGCGAAGGGATAGTGTAAATGATTTATGTCGAAAGAGTTAACGCAATGCGCTAATGAGGCATGAAAAAAGGGCCAGCCCTCTGGCCAGCCCTTTTATACGGATGTCGCTTAAGCGATATCTTAGTTAAGACGCTCTTTGATACGAGCAGCCTTACCAGTACGCTCACGCAGGTAGTACAGTTTAGCTTTACGTACAGCACCACGACGTTTAACAGCAATGCTGTCAACAACCGGAGAGTGAGTCTGGAAAACACGCTCTACGCCTTCGCCGTTGGAAATTTTGCGAACAGTGAATGCAGAGTGCAGACCGCGGTTACGAATAGCGATAACCACGCCCTCGAATGCCTGCAGACGTTTTTTGGAACCTTCAACAACCCATACTTTCACTTCCACGGTATCACCCGGACGGAAGGAAGGTACGTCCTGCTTCATCTGCTCTTGTTCAAGTTGCTTAATAATGTTGCTCATAATTTAATCTCTTATCCTGGGTAAACTGATATATCGGGGGCTTACGCCGTCCCATCATGTTTATGTTGCTGTTGTGCGTGTTCCTTTTTGAACTCCGCCAGCAACCTTGCTTGCTCTTCAGTCAGAGCCAGGTTTTCCAGAAGTTCAGGTCTTCTAAGCCAGGTCCGGCCCAGCGACTGCTTCAAACGCCAGCGACGTATCTCAGCATGGTTCCCCGACAGTAAAACCGCCGGTACTTCCATCTCTGCTAACACTTCAGGACGCGTATAGTGCGGACAGTCCAGCAACCCGTCAGCAAAGGAATCTTCCGTTGCTGAAGCTTCATGGCCCAGAACTCCCGGAATAAACCGGGCGACCGAGTCAATCAGCGTCATTGCCGGTAACTCACCCCCACTGAGAACGTAATCGCCGATAGACCATTCTTCGTCAATCTCGGTTTGAATTACGCGCTCGTCTACGCCTTCATAGCGACCACACACCAGAATCAGTTTCTGATTCGTTGCCAGCTCGCTCACGCCCGCTTGATCAAGCTTGCGTCCCTGAGGTGAAAGATAAATCACCTTCGCGCCTTCACCTGCCGCGTCTTTTGCTGCATGAATGGCATCCCGCAAGGGTTGCACCATCATTAACATCCCCGGTCCGCCGCCGTAAGGACGATCGTCCACGGTACGGTGCCGGTCATGGGCGAAGTCACGAGGACTCCAGCTCTGGATGTTCAGCAGGCCATTTTTTACTGCCCGGCCAGTTACCCCGTAATCGGTAATTGCGCGAAACATTTCAGGAAACAGGCTAACTATACCAATGAACACAAGCCAATCCCCATTGATGCCGTCTTTTACCGTTTATTCGGTGGTTTAAAAACCAGGATCCCAATCTACTTCGATAGTACGAGTAGCGAGATCGACTTTCTTGATAACCTGCCCATCGAGGAACGGTACGAGACGTTCCTTGATACCAAACGCATCTTTCAGGTTTGCCTTGATGACGAGAACGTCATTTGACCCGGTTTCCATCATGTCAGTGACTTTACCGAGATCGTAGCCTTCAGACGTTACTACCTGGCAACCCATAAGGTCTTTCCAGTAATAGTCACCCTCTTCGAGCTGCGGCAACTGCGTTGAATCGACGACAATTTCAAAATTAGTCAACAGATTCGCGGCATCACGATCGTCAACGCCTTTCAGCTTGATGATCAAATCCTGATTGTGGTGCTTCCAGCTTTCGAGCTGTACTGGCTGCCACTGACCCGCCTTCTGGATAAACCAGGGCTGATAGTCAAAAATGCTTTCGGCGTCTTCAGTGGAAGAAAACACTCTGAGCCAACCACGAATACCGTAGGGCGACCCCATTTTTCCCAGTACAACCGGTTCAACGGGAACCTGTGCGGCGAGTTGCTTGCTCATCATGACCACCGTGACAGATTAAGCTGCTTTTTTTGCTTCTTTGATCAGCGTAGCAACGCGATCGGAGATAGTCGCGCCCTGGCCAACCCAGTGAGCGATGCGATCCAGATCCAGGCGAGTGCCTTCTTCTTTTTCGCTGGCGATTGGGTTGAAGAAACCAACGCGCTCAATGAAGCGACCGTTACGTGCGTTACGGCTGTCAGTGACAACAACCTGGTAGAACGGACGCTTTTTAGCGCCGTGACGAGCTAAACGAATAGTTACCATAACATCCTCTTGTGTGAATAAAACACCAGGCCCCGTCGAGGAACGGAGCCCGGTGTCATATTAAAAGCCCGAAAATTTTACTGATTTCTGGGGAAATTGCAATCAGCATCTTGATACTGAGGATAGAAGGCGTATATCGGTGCAGCCAGTTTAGTTCCGGCGTGCGCGCAGAAAGCGGAGCGTACACGCAGTACGTGAGCATTTCGAGCACACCGCGGGACTAAAATGGCAAACAAGATAGCCTTATACCCTTGTTTTAGCGGCCTGGAAAACCGGGCGGCATCATGCCCTTCATTCCGCGCATCATCTTCGCCATCCCGCCCTTCTTCATCTTCTTCATCATGCGCTGCATGTCGTCGAACTGTTTCAGCATCCGGTTGACGTCCTGAACCTGCATCCCGCAGCCGGTAGCGATACGGCGCTTGCGGGAACCTTTAATGATTTCCGGCTTCGCGCGTTCTTTCAGGGTCATGGAGTTGATGATAGCTTCCATGCGCACGAGGACTTTATCGTCCATCTGCGATTTAACGTTATCCGGGATCTGCCCCATGCCCGGCAGCTTGCCCATCAGGCTCGCCATGCCGCCCATGTTTTTCATCTGCTTAAGCTGCTCAAGGAAGTCGTTCAGGTCGAAACCGTCACCTTTCTTCAGCTTGGAGGCCAGTTTTTCAGCCTGCGCACGGTCAACTTTGCTTTCGATATCTTCGATCAGCGACAGCACGTCGCCCATGCCGAGGATACGCGAAGCGATACGGTCCGGGTGGAACGGCTCCAGCGCTTCGGTCTTTTCACCGACGCCGAGGAATTTGATCGGCTTGCCGGTGATATGACGAATAGAAAGTGCCGCACCGCCGCGCGCATCGCCGTCGACTTTGGTCAGCACCACGCCGGTAAGCGGTAGCGCTTCGTTGAAAGCCTTGGCGGTATTTGCCGCATCCTGACCGGTCATGGCATCGACGACAAACAGGGTTTCAACCGGATTGATGGCCGCATGAACCTGCTTGATTTCGTCCATCATCGCCTCGTCAACGTGCAGACGACCGGCGGTATCCACCAGCAGCACATCGTAGAATTTGAGCTTCGCTTCTTTCAGCGCGGCGTTAACGATATCGACCGGTTTCTGACCAACGTCGGACGGGAAGAAATCAACGCCGACCTGCTCGGCCAGTGTCTCAAGCTGCTTGATCGCCGCCGGGCGATAAACGTCGGCGGAAACCACCAGCACTTTCTTCTTGTGCTTCTCGCGCAGGAATTTACCCAGCTTGCCGACGCTGGTAGTTTTACCCGCACCCTGCAAGCCTGCCATCAGCACCACGGCCGGAGGCTGGGCCGCCAGATTCAGCACCTGGTTTTCTTCGCCCATCGACGCGACCAGCTCGTCACGCACGATTTTGACGAATTCCTGACCCGGCGTCAGGCTCTTGTTAACTTCATGACCAACCGCTTTCTCTTTTACGCGATTGATAAACTCACGCACTACCGGCAGCGCAACGTCAGCCTCCAGCAGCGCCATACGCACTTCACGCAGCGTCTCTTTAACGTTTTCTTCAGTAAGGCGTCCACGGCCACTGATATTGCGCAGCGTGCGCGTCAAACGATCGGTTAAATTATCAAACATTGTCTCTCGCCTGCGGTGGAAACGGTCGGTCGCTCGCGCGACACATAATCAGAATTTTGCCGGAGTATAACATGAAGCCGCCTTTGTTGTTATGCAACGGTTGGAGCGAAGGTCACGTAACGTTATACTGCTTTTCTTTCTTCCCAGTGAACCGTCAATACACCTATGCCTGTTTTTGCGCTGCTCGCTCTCGTCGCCTATTCATTCAGCCTCGCGCTGATTATTCCCGGCCTGCTTCAGAAAAACAGCGGCTGGCGAAAAATGGCTATTATTTCTGCGGTTATCGCGCTGATTTGCCACGCTTTTGCGCTGGAAGCACGTATTTTCCCCGGTGGAGAAAGCGGGCAAAATCTGAGCCTGTTAAACGTCGGTTCGCTGGTCAGCCTGATGATTTGTACGGTGATGACCATCGTTGCCTCGCGCAATCGCGGCTGGCTGCTGCTGCCGGTGGTGTACAGCTTTGCGCTAATTAATCTCGCCTTCGCCACTTTTGTGCCGAATGAGTACATCACGCACCTGGAAGCGACGCCGGGCATGATGGTGCATATTGGCCTGTCGCTGTTCTCTTACTCGACGCTGATCATTGCCGCGCTGTATGCGCTCCAGTTGGCCTGGATTGACTACCAGCTCAAAAACAAAAAGCTGGTCTTTAACAGCGAAATGCCGCCGCTGATGAGCATTGAACGTAAAATGTTCCACATTACCCAGATTGGCGTAGTGCTGCTGACCCTGACGCTGTGTACCGGCCTGTTTTACATGCACAACCTTTTCAGCATGGAAAACATCGATAAAGCCGTGCTGTCCATTATTGCGTGGTTTGTTTATATCGTTCTGCTGTGGGGACACTATCATAAAGGATGGCGTGGTCGTCGCGTTGTCTGGTTTAACGTTGCGGGCGCGTGCATTCTGACGCTGGCGTATTTTGGCAGCCGCGTTGTACAGCAGTTCGTAAGCTAAGGAGCTTTCCCTGGAACACATCTCTACCACCACGCTGATCGTCACGCTGATTATCATGGTGGTCATCTCCGCGTGGTTTGCCGGTTCTGAAACAAGCATGATGACGCTCAACCGTTATCGCATGAGACACCTGGCGAAACAGGGGAATCGTGCGGCGAAACGCGTCGAAAAACTACTGCGTAAACCAGATCGGCTGATAAGCCTGGTACTCATCGGCAACAACCTGGTTAACATTCTTGCTTCCGCCCTCGGCACTATCGTCGGGATGCGCCTGTACGGAGATGCAGGCGTCGCCATTGCCACCGGTATCCTCACCTTTGTGGTGCTGGTGTTTGCCGAAGTGCTGCCGAAAACCATCGCCGCGCTCTACCCGGAAAAAGTCGCCTATCCGAGCAGTTTTCTGCTCGCGCCGCTGCAAATTCTGATGCTTCCGCTGGTCTGGTTTCTGAATACCATTGCGCGAATGCTGATGCGCATGATGGGGATTAAAACGGACGTCGTGATCAGCGGTTCGCTGAGCAAAGACGAATTGCGCACTCTGGTGAACGAATCCCGCTCGCAAATCTCCCGCCGTAACCAGGACATGCTGCTGTCCATTCTCGATCTGGAAAAAGTCAGCGTTAACGACATCATGGTGCCGCGTAACGAAATTATCGGCATCGATATCAACGATGACTGGAAATCCATCGTCCGCCAGCTCACCCACTCCCCCCACGGGCGCATTGTGCTCTACCGCGACTCGCTGGATGACACCATCAGTATGCTACGGGTGCGTGAAGCCTGGCGGCTGATGCAGGAAAAGAAAGAGTTCACCAAAGAGGTGATGCTGCGGGCGGCAGACGAAATTTACTACGTTCCGGAAGGAACGCCGCTGAGCACCCAACTGGTGAAATTTCAGCGCAACAAAAAGAAAGTCGGCCTGGTGGTGGATGAATACGGTGATATTCAGGGGCTGGTGACGGTCGAAGATATTCTCGAAGAAATCGTCGGCGACTTCACGACCTCAATGTCACCAACGCTGGCGGAAGAAGTCACGCCGCAAAATGACGGTTCGGTGATCATCGACGGCAGCGCAAATGTGCGCGAGCTTAATAAAGCCTTCAACTGGCGCCTGCCGGAAGACGATGCCCGCACGATCAACGGTATGCTGCTGGAAGCGCTGGAAGAAATACCTGCCGCCGAAACGCGCGTGCGCATCGGTCAGTACGATATCGACATCCTTGATGTCCAGGACAATATGATTAAACAGGTGCGGGTGATCCCGGTGAAGCCGCTGCGCGAGAGCGTGAAAGAGTAGCCCTGCCCACAACGTAGGTGGATGTACGGGCTTTTTTAGGTTAACGCAGGCAACAAAACGGCCGCCCTTGCGAGCGGCCTTAAATTTACTTCGCCTTCGCCACAGTCACCATCGCTGCGCGAATGGTACGACCGTTCAGGGTATAGCCTTTTTGCATCACGCCCAGCACGTTGCCCGCTGCGACATCTTCTGACTCGACCATCGCAATCGCCTGATGCACGTTCGGGTCCAGCGGGACGTTAGTGTCGGAAATGACTTCCACGCCAAACTTACGCACCACATCCAGCATCGACTTCAGCGTCAGCTCAATACCTTCAACCATCGGAGCCAGATCCGGGTTCGCTTTATCCGCCACTTCCAGCGCGCGATCCAGGCTGTCGACAACCGGCAGCAGTTCGTTGATGAACTTCTCCAGCGCAAACTTGTGCGCCTTTTCTACATCCAGCTCGGTGCGACGGCGCAGGTTTTCCATTTCCGCTTTACTACGCAGCAGGCTTTCGCGCTCGCGAGTCTGGGCCTCGGCCAGCTGTGCTTCAAGACTCGCAATTTTTTCATCGCGCGGATCCACCTGCTCAGCGGAAACATCTGGCTCAACGGCCTCAACGTCTTCGTGCTGATCCATAATAATTTCTTCCGGGGCTTGTCCCTCAGGCGTTTTCTGTTCTTTACTACTCATGAATTTCTCCGCGTTTTTTTCGCAATCATCTCGCTAACTTCGCTTATTATGGGGATCGGATTCCTGGTTTCAAGGGAAGCTCTCACATTGTCATCAATCACTGGCACAAGGATCACCCGAAAATGAACGCTCATTTCAAGTGCATTGGTATTGTCGGACACCCGCGTCACCCTACCGCACTCACCACACATGAAATGCTGTACCGCTGGCTTACTGCCAGAGGCTACGAGGTCATCGTTGAGCAGCAAATTGCCCAGGAATTGAAATTAAGCGACGTGCGCACCGGCACGCTGGCGGAAATTGGTCAGCAGGCGGATTTAGCCGTCGTGGTAGGCGGAGACGGGAATATGCTCGGCGCGGCGCGGACACTGGCCCGCTATGATATTAAGGTTATCGGCATTAACCGTGGCAATCTGGGCTTCCTGACCGATCTTGATCCTGACAACGCGCACCAGCAGCTGGCAGACGTACTGGAAGGTCATTACATCAGTGAAAAACGCTTCCTGCTGGAAGCGCAGGTATGCCAGAAAGCGTGCCAGAAGCGCCTGAGCACCGCGATTAACGAGGTGGTACTCCATCCCGGAAAAGTGGCGCATATGATTGAGTTCGAAGTGTACATCGATGAAGTCTTCGCGTTCTCACAGCGTTCGGATGGCCTGATTATCTCGACGCCAACCGGCTCCACGGCCTACTCCCTCTCTGCCGGTGGCCCGATTTTAACGCCGTCGCTCGACGCCATCACCCTGGTGCCGATGTTTCCGCATACGCTCTCGGCGCGCCCGCTGGTTATCAACAGCAGCAGCACCATTCGCCTGCGTTTTTCGCATCGCGGTAGCGACCTTGAAATCAGCTGCGACAGTCAGATCGCCCTGCCAATTCAGGAAGGGGAAGACGTATTGATCCGCCGCAGCGACTATCACCTGAACTTAATCCACCCCAAAGACTACAACTATTTCAATACGTTAAGCGCAAAACTCGGCTGGTCAAAAAAATTATTTTAATTTAACGCTGCGGGTCTTTACTGGATAAAAAACCTGTTTATACTGTATGAAAACACAGTTATGGTTTTTCATACAGGAAGGCAGCTATGTTGGCACAACTTACCATCAGCAATTTTGCCATCGTTCGTGAACTCGAAATCGACTTTCACAGCGGAATGACCGCCATCACCGGTGAGACTGGTGCGGGTAAATCCATTGCAATTGATGCGTTAGGGCTGTGCCTGGGCGGTCGCGCCGAAGCGGATATGGTCCGCGCCGGTGCCAGCCGCGCCGACCTGTGCGCCCGTTTCTCCCTGAAAGACACCCCTGCCGCCCTGCGCTGGCTTGAAGCCAACCAGCTTGAGGACGGTCGCGAGTGCCTGCTGCGTCGCGCCATCAGCAGCGATGGCCGCTCCCGTGGCTTTATTAACGGCACGGCGGTCCCGCTGTCACAGCTGCGTGAACTGGGTCAGTTGCTGATTCAAATCCACGGCCAGCACGCGCACCAGTTGCTTATCAAACCGGAACACCAAAAAAATCTGCTGGACGGCTACGCCGGTGAAGCTGACATCATGCAGCAGATGGCAGAGCACTACCATTTGTGGCATCAAAGCTGCCGCCTGCTTGCGCAGCACCAGCAGCAAAGCCAGGAGCGCGCCGCGCGTGCGGAACTGCTTCAGTACCAATTAAAAGAGCTGAACGAGTTCCACCCGCAGCCCGGCGAGTTCGAGCAAATCGACGAAGAGTACAAACGCCTGGCCAACAGCGGCCAGTTGCTGAGCACCAGCCAGCAGGCGCTGGATCTGCTGGCCGACGGTGAAGACATCAATCTGCAAAGCCAGCTGTACGCCGCAAAGCAGCTGGTGAGCGAGCTAATCGGCATGGACAGCAAGCTCTCCGGCGTGCTGGATATGCTGGAAGAAGCGACCATCCAGCTTAGTGAAGCCAGTGAAGAGTTGCGCCACTACAGCGATCGTCTGGATCTGGACCCTAACCGCCTTTATGAACTGGAACAGCGGATCTCTCGCCAGATTGCGCTGGCGCGTAAGCATCATGTCAGTCCGGAAGAGCTGCCGCAGTTCCACCAGTCGCTGCTTGATGAACAGCAGCTCCTTGACGATCAGGCCGACTCCCAGGAAACCCTGGTTCTCGCGGTCAGCAAACATCGTCAGCAGGCGCTGGAAACCGCGCAGCAGCTGCATCAGCGTCGCCAGGCCAGCGCGCAGGAGCTGGCAACGCTCATCACTGACAGTATGCATACGCTCGCCATGCCACACGGTCTCTTTACCATTGACGTCAGCTTTGACGAGCACCACCTGACGGCGGAAGGCGCTGACCGCATTGAATTCCGCGTCACCACCAACCCTGGTCAGCCGCTACAACCGATTGCCAAAGTCGCTTCCGGCGGCGAGCTGTCGCGCATTGCGCTGGCGATTCAGGTGATCACCGCCCGTAAAATGGAAACCCCGGCGCTGATTTTCGATGAAGTGGATGTGGGTATCAGCGGACCAACCGCTGCCGTGGTCGGAAAACTGCTGCGTCAGCTGGGGGAATCCACCCAGGTGATGTGCGTCACCCACCTGCCGCAGGTTGCAGGCTGCGGTCATCATCACTTTGTGGTCAGCAAAGAAACCGACGGCGAGATGACCGAAACCCATATGCAGCCGCTCGACAAGCGCGCGCGTTTGCAGGAGCTGGCGCGCCTGCTTGGCGGTAGCGAAGTCACGCGCAACACTCTCGCAAATGCGAAAGAACTGCTGGCGGCGTAAACTTTTTTGCCCCTTAACGGTCAGAGTACAAAACAAAAACGCCGTCGGACCTGACAGCAAAAGGTTTTAAAGTGATGAAAGGTCTATTATCATCGGCACAATACATATGAGCCGCGTACTGCTCGGGCCCGAAAAGGAATCAAATCACTATGCGCTGTAAAACGCTGACTGCTGCCGCAGCGGTTCTTCTGATGTTGACCGCAGGCTGTTCCACTCTGGAGCGAGTGGTTTACCGCCCTGACATCAACCAGGGAAACTATCTGACACCTAACGACGTCTCAAAAATTCGCGTCGGTATGACGCAACAGCAGGTCGCCTACGCTCTGGGCACGCCGATGATGTCCGATCCATTTGGCTCCAACACCTGGTTCTACGTTTTCCGCCAGCAGCCAGGTCATGAAGACGTCACCCAGCAGACGCTGACGCTGACCTTCGACAGCAGCGGTAAGTTGACGAACATAGACAACAAACCCGCGCTGACCGACCAGTAACAAACAAAAGCAAAAAGGTGCCCTTCGGCACCTTTTTTATATTTTGTTAACGGCCTTCTCTGCCCGCTGGCGACGCAGCTCTTTCGGGTCGGCAATCAGCGGGCGATAAATCTCCACCCGGTCACCGTCCTGCACGCGATCCTGTAACTTCACCGGACGGCTGTAGATCCCCACTTTGTTCTGCGTGAGATCGATTTCCGTGCGCAGCGCCAGCAGGCCACAAGCGCGGATCGCGTCTTCAACCGTAGCGCCCGCCTTTAGCGTTACCTTCAGCAAATACTGCTTTTCCGGCAGCCCGTAAGCGACTTCAACGGTGACGTTATCCGGCACTGTAAACCTCTTTGGCCCGCGCCGTAAAAGCCTGCACCATGCTGGAAGCCAGCTCTTTGAAAATACGGCCAAACGCCAGTTCAATCAGCATATTGGTAAACTCAAAATCAAGCTGAAACTCAATCTTACAGGCGTCCTGACCGAGCGGGGTAAACTTCCAGCCGCCGATAAGCTTCTTAAATGGCCCATCCACCAGATGCATCAGAATGCTTTGATTACTGTTGAGCGTGTTGCGGGTGGTGAATGTTTTACTGATCCCGGCTTTCGAGACGTCAACCGCCGCCGTCATCTGCGTCGGCCCGGACTCCAGCACGCGGCTACCGGTACAGCCAGGGATAAACTCCGGGTAAGAGTCCACGTCATTCACTAACTGGTACATCTGCTCCGCGCTGTAGGGCACCAGAGCAGTACGATTAATCTGTGGCATAGCAATTCCTGGGTACATACACTGCATAAATAATAACATTTATCGCAAGTTAAAAAAAACGCTCTGCCGCAACTCGTGCTAAGATACCCCATTACGCCTCGCAGGAGCGTTGAGGCAGTTTGAGATCAGATTAGCGATGTTCAGGACACTATGACGAAGAAAAAAGCACACAAACCTGGATCAGCCACCATTGCGCTGAATAAACGCGCCCGTCACGAATACTTTATCGAAGAAGAGTTTGAAGCGGGCCTGGCGTTACAGGGCTGGGAAGTAAAATCTCTGCGCGCGGGTAAGGCCAATATCAGCGACAGCTATGTCATTCTGATAGACGGCGAAGCGTATCTGTTTGGCGCAAACTTCACCCCGCTGACGGTCGCCTCCTCGCACGTGGTCTGCGATCCGGTTCGTACCCGTAAACTGTTGCTTAACCAGCGCGAGCTGGACTCCCTCTACGGGCGCGTTAATCGCGAAGGCTACACCGTCGTTGCGCTCTCGCTGTACTGGAAAAATGCCTGGTGCAAAGTGAAAATCGGCGTTGCGAAAGGTAAGAAACAGCATGACAAGCGTTCTGACATTAAAGATCGCGAATGGCAGGTTGATAAAGCGCGCATCATGAAACATGCCGGGCGCTAAGTACAGAAACCCGATTGCAGTCAGCACGGTGTAATCGGGTAAATTATTTCAGACTCTCCCCGTCCATTATTTCACTTTCACCCGCTTATCTTAATAAATATTCCTCGTCGTGGCGTAAAGACACAAAAAGCAAATACAAATCATATTTATTTCGACTGAATCGCTTAAGCACCGCCATGATATATCATATTTATTATACGCTATTTAATCTTTTTTATTTTAATAGTGTTTTTTAAAAAAATTATCAGGCGTTTTACTTCCCAAATCTCCGTAATAACTGGCAAATAAACCTTTTATAATTACCCCTCCACCCCTAAACCCTTGTCACTACTGGCTTTAGTCTGCCATCAGGAAAATAACCTCTGTATTTTACTACGATTTTCTATAGCGATAATTCATTTGCCCTTTTTAATATTTCTGGCTATATCATCAATAAGCCAACCGGGAGTATTAAAACCGACAAGCGCATAACTTTTATGTGGGCACCCCGTAGAAACGTAATCGGGGGCCGGACAATGAATATTTTTAATCAGCTCTCCCGACACCAGGGACAGCATTCATTATCTGATTTAAATAACGGTGAGAAACTATTTTACAATAGTCTCTCTGCCGCAGAGCTCTTTTACCTGTAATTAGGGCGCAGCGCTCACCCGTGCGCCGCCCATATCTGCCGGGAGTAAGAATTAATGGTATCGATATCTGTCATCTCCGCTTTAACCGGTGTAGAAACATCTACCACAGCCTCTGAAGTCACCTTAAGCCATCCGGCAATCGTCAAATTGCAGGTTGCGCGGTCAGATATCGCTTCCCTTGCCCGCAGCAATAACGATCTGATTGTCCATCTCCGCTCCGGCGAAACCGTCGCCATTAAAAACTTTTATCTCGCCGAGGGTGAAACCAAAAGCCTGCTGGTGCTGGAAGACAGTCAGGGCGCGCTGTGGTGGGTAGAAGATACGACAGCGGCAGGGCTGAATTTTGTCCCTGTTTCCGGCATTGACGATCTGCTGGTCACCGCGGGCGCAGGCGCAGCGGCGACTGACGGTGCCGCGCCGGTCTGGCCGTGGGTACTCGGCGGTCTGTTGGGGGGTGGCGGACTGGCGGCTATCGCCGCCTCGAGCGGCGGAAGCAGCAGTCACGATGATGATAAACCTGCAGCCCCGCCCCCCGTCAGCGGGGAGCCGGGAGAAGATTCCACCCCGCCCGCTGCGCCAACCGATCTGCTCATCAGCAACGAAGGCAAAACCCTCACCGGGAGCGCCGAACCGGGCAGCGCCATCACTATTACCGATCCGAACGGTAATATCATCGGCTCCGGCACCACCGGCAGCGATGGCAAATTTACCGTTGATTTAGATCCCCCGCAGACCGACGGCAGGCCGATTGAGGTGGTCGCCACCGACCCGTCAGGCAACACCGGTCCTTCCGCCAGCGTTGACTCGCCGGATCTCACTGCCCCGGATGCGCCCACCGACCTGCTGATCGCCGAGGACGGCACCCTGCTCACCGGCAAAGCCGAGCCGGGCAGCACGGTAAACATCACCGATGCCAGCGGCAATCTTCTCGGCAGCGCGATTGTAGACGCGAACGGCTTTTTCCGCTTCGCGCTTAATCCGGCACTCACCCGGGGTGAAACTCTGGCGGTCAGCGCGACCGACGCGGCAGGAAATAGCAGCCCGACCGCCAGCGTTGATGCCCCCGACCTGACCGTGCCGGATGCCGTGACCCTCGACAGCGTGCTGGATGATACCGGCTCCCTCACCGGCGCATTAAGTCATGGTCAGGTGACGGATGATACCCGCCCGGAACTGAGCGGCAGCGGCATCCCCGGCGCGACGATCACCGTCTACGACAACGGCACGGCCATCGGCAGCACCCTGGTTGACGCCAGCGGCGCATGGCGCTTCACCCCCGAATCAGCGCTGGGCGAAGGCACGCATATTTTCACCGCGTCCTCAGATATTGCAGGCACGTTCTCGTCGCCGTTTACGATTATTATTGATATCACCCCGCCGCCCGCGCCTGAGGGCGTGACGACGTCTGAAGACGGCACCACCGTCAGCGGCACCGCCGAAGCGGGAAGCACCGTCACCATCACCGATGGCAGCGGCAACGTGCTGGGTAGCGGGACTGCCGATGCCAGCGGCAATTTCACTATCGGCATTGTTCCGGCGCAAACCAACGGTGAACCGCTGACCGCAACGGCTCAGGATGCCGCCGGAAACACCGGCCCGGCGACCGCATTCAGCGGGTCCAGCTCGCAGTATCCTGATGTGCCCACCATCCTCAGTGCCCTGGATGATGCAGGCACTCTCAGCGGAAATTTATCCAGCGGCCAGAGTACCGACGACGCGACGCCCACCCTTAGCGGCAATGGCGAACCCGGCGCGACGATCACGCTGTACAGTGATGATGTGGCCATTGGCACCGCGCGGGTCGATGCCAGCGGTAACTGGAGTTTTACCCCGACCACGCCGCTGGGCGAAGGCGAGCATCGCTTCACCGCCACCGCGACCAACGCCAGCGGCACCAGCGGCATTTCCACCGCCTTCACGCTGAATATTGACCTGACGGCCCCCGCCGCACCTGACGCGCTGATTATTGCTGACGATGGCGCGTCGCTCACCGGCAACGCCGAAGCGGGCAGTACCATCACAGTCACCGACGGCAACGGGCAGCCGCTGGGCAGCGCGGTCGTCGGCGCTGACGGCAGTTTCAGCCTTATCCTCAATCCGCCGCAGCGGAACGGCGAAACGCTCAGCGTGGTCGCCACCGATGCGGCAGGCAACAGTAGCCCGACCGCTGTCGTGACCGCGCCGCTCGATTCGCCCGCAGGCGCACCGACAATTGATCTTGCCGTCGATGACGCCGGTCCCATCGTTGGTTCGCTGACCAGCGGTCAGAGCACCGATGACGCCCGCCCGACCCTGAGCGGCAGCGGCGCGCCCGGTTCGACCCTGACGCTCTACGATAACGGCGTGGAGATCGGCGCCGTCACCATCGGCACTGACGGGGGCTGGAGCTTTACCCCAGACATCGCGCTGGGCGACGGTAGCCACGCGCTGACCGCCACTACCACCGACGCCCAGGGCAATACCAGCCCGGCCTCCAGCGTATTTACCCTGATTGTTGATACCCAGGCTCCGGCGGTGCCGGTTTTCACCAGCCTGCTCGATGATGCAGGCTCGCTCACCGGCCCGCTGCTGAACGGTCAGGTAAGCGATGACAGTCAGCCCACGTTTGCCGGGCGCGGCGAGGCGGGCAGCACCATTACGCTGTATGACAACGGCACGGTGATTGGGCTGGCAACGGTCGACGCAGAAGGGAACTGGACGTTCACCCCGGAAAACGCGCTGGCGGAAGGCAGCCACAGCTTCACCCTTACCGCCACCGACCCGGTGGGCAATACCAGTGCCGCGTCCGCGCCGTGGACGGTGATTATCGACACCACCGCACCCCAGGCCCCCGCCGCACCGACGGCGATCGATGCCAGCGGAACGCTGGTGGGCACGATCACCGAAGGCCAGTCCACCGATGAAACCCGTCCGCTGATGAGCGGCAGCGGCGAGCCAGGAGCCACCGTCAGCCTGTATGATGGCGCAACCCTGCTCGGCACAACGCAGATTGCCAGCGACGGGAGCTGGAGCTTCACGCCGACCGCACCGCTCGCGGAAGGCGCACACGCGCTGAGCGTGACCGTAACTGACGTTGCCGGAAATGTCAGCCAGCCATCCACGGCGCTTAACTTTGTGGTCGATACCACCCCGCCCGCCGCGCCTGCGGATCTGCTGACCTCCACCGACGGCACCACCGTCACCGGCAGCGCCGAAGCGGGAAGCACGGTTACCATCACCGACGCCAGCGGTAACGTGCTGGGCACCGGCACTGCCGATGCGAACGGCGCGTTTAGTATCGGCATCGTTCCGGCGCAGACCGACGGTGAAATTCTGAGTGCCAGCGCCCGCGATGCGGCAGGCAACGGCGGCCCGGCCACGTCGTTTACCGGCTCCACGTCCGGCTATCCCGATGTGCCGGTGCTGACCTCTGTCGTCGATAACGTCGGCAGCATCACCGGCAACCTGACGGACGGGCAGACCACGGATGACACTACGCCGACCCTCAACGGCACCGGCGAGCCTGACGCGACCATCACCGTGTATAACAACGGCGTTGCCATCGGCATCGCCCTTGTTGACACCTCCGGTAACTGGAGCTTTACCCCTTCCCCGGCCCTGCCGGAAGGCGAAAACACGTTCACCTTTACCCTGACCGCCACCAACGGTAATGGCACCAGCGGCGTCTCGCTGCCGCTGACCATTATTGTGGATACCACTCCGCCTGCCGCCCCGCAGGATCTGGACGTTTCAGAAGATGGCACTACGCTGACGGGACGCGCGGAAGCGGGCAGCACGGTGAATATCCGCGATGCTAACGGCACGATTATTGGTAGCGCCGTCGTCGGAGTGGACGGCAATTTCAGCGCCACCCTGACGCCGCCACAGGTAAACGGCGAAGCGCTCACCGCCACGGCCACTAACCTGGCGGGTAACGCAGGCCCGGCCACAGGCGTTAACGCGCCGGATATCACCGCGCCCGCTGCGCCTGAGGATCTGAACGTATCTCAGGACGGCACGACCCTGACCGGTAATGCCGAAGCAGGCAGCACCGTTACCGTTACCGATGGCAACGGTCAGCCGCTGGGCACCACCACCGCCGGGCCGGACGGCAGCTTTACTCTGCCGTTAAATCCGCCGCTGACCAACGGTGAAACCCTCAACGTGGTCGCCAGCGATCCGGGCGGTAATACCAGCCCGGCAGCCAGCACCACCGCGCCGGACACTACCCCGCCGGAAGTGCCGGTGCTTGCCGCCGTCAGCGATGACAGCGGCGAACTGACTGGCCCGTTGACCAGCGGGCAAAGCAGTGATGACAATCTTCCCACCCTTAGCGGTAACGGCGAGCCGGGCACCACCATCACCGTTTATGACAACGGGGCGGCGCTCGGCACCGTGCAGGTCGCCGCCGACGGTAGCTGGAGCTTTACGCCCGCAACGCCGCTGGCTGACGGCACCCATGCGTTAACCGTCACCGCCACCGATGCGGCAAATAATACCAGCCCGGCCAGTGCCGCCTTTACCCTGGTGGTGGATACGCTGGCCCCGCCAGCCCCCGCGATTGACCTTATTACCGATAGTAACGGTCCTCTCACGGACACGCTGATCACCCCCGACCCGCGCCCGACTCTGAGCGGCAACGGTGAAGCGGGCAGCACTATCACCCTTTACGACAACGGCACGCTGATTGGCAGCGTGCAGGTTGCTGAGGACGGTAGCTGGCGTTTTACCCCGGACAGCGATTTCGCTGAAGGCACTCACACGCTGACCCTGACCGCCCGCGACGCCGCAGGCAATATCAGCGCGGTCTCTGCCCCGCTGGATCTGGTGGTGGATATTACCGCTCCCGACGTGCCTGACATGCCGGTCATTAATGACAACACCGGCATCTTCACCGGGCCGGTGGCCGACAGCCAGCCTACCGACGACACCCGTCCGACCCTCACCGGCAACGGCGAAGCGGGCACGATGATCACCGCCTGGCGCGGCGCAGAAATGCTTGGCACCGCAATGGTTGATGACAACGGCAACTGGAGCCTGACGCCTGATACCCCGCTGGCGCACGGCACGCACGTGCTGCGCTTTACCGCCACCGATGCCGCCGGAAACGTCAGCGAGGCGTCAGCGCCCCTGACAATTAATGTGGATATCATCGCGCCTGATACGCCGGTCGATCTTGCCGTTTCCGTGGATGGCACCACCGTCACCGGTTCGGCTGAAGCCGGAAGCCTGGTGACTATCACAGACGCCAGCGGCGTGGTGATTGGTTCCGCCACCGCAGGCAGCGATGGCGCGTTTTCAGTGAATATTGTCCCGGCGCAAACCAACGGTGAAGCGCTGCAGGCCGTCGCCCGTGACAGCGCGGGCAACAGCGGTCCGGCTGCCGCCTTTAACGGCTCCACGTCCGGCTATCCTGACGTGCCGATCATTATTTCCGTCTCCGATGATGTCGGGACCATCAGGGGCAATTTAAGCAGCGGTCAGCATACCGATGATACTCAGCCTACCCTGAACGGCACCGGCGAGCCGGGCGCGACCATCACCGTTTACCTGAACGGTGACGCGGTGGATAGCGTGCTGGCTGACGCTTCCGGCAACTGGAGCTACACCCCGGCGCAGCCGCTGGCGGAGGGCGAAAACGCCTTCACTTTTACCGTCACCGCCACCAACAGTAACGGCACCAGCGGCGAATCCCTGCCGTTTACTCTCGTGGTGGATACGCTGGCCCCGGACGCCCCGGTCATCGCGCAGGTGATTGACGACGCGGGCAGTCTTACCGGCGCGATGACCAGCGGGCAATCCACCGACGACCGCCAGCCAACGCTGAGCGGTAGCAGCGAAGCCGGAGCCACCCTCACCTTCTACGATAACGGCCTTCTGATTGGCAGCGTGCAGGCCGACGCCAGCGGCAACTGGCAATTTACGCCCGGCGCGCCGCTGGCCGATGGCAGCCACAGCCTGACCGTCACCGCTACCGATACCGCAGGCAACGTCAGCACGCCTTCCCCGGCTTTCAGCTTTACGGTGGCGACCCTCGCGCCCGCCGCGCCGATCATCACCGCGGCCAGCGATGACGTGGGTGCGGTGACCGGGGCATTAACCAGCGGGCAAACCACCGACGATACGCAGCCGCTGTTAAGCGGTACGGCGACGGCGGGCAGCCTGATCGCGGTGTATGACAACGGTGTAGCGCTGGGCAGCGTGACCGCCGATGCAGACGGTCGCTGGAGCTTTACGCCCGCCACCGCGCTGGCAGAAGGCAATCATGATTTTACCGTCACCGCCGCCGATGCAGCGGGCAACGTCAGCCCCGCCTCCCCGGTCTTCACACTGATTATTGACGTGACCGCGCCGGATGCGCCCGCCCTGCCCGCTATCACGGATGATGTCGGCAGCGTTACCGGACCGCTGGCTGACGGTCAGACTACCGACGATACTCGCCCGACCTTAAGCGGCAGCGGCGAGGCGGGTAGCCTGATCACCCTCTACGATGGCAGCACAGTGGTTGGCACGACCACCGTTAATGAAAATGGCCAGTGGAGTTTCACCCCGGACGCCGCGCTGACTGAAGGCGAGCATTCCCTGACATTCACCGTCACCGATCCGGCGGGCAACGTCAGCCCGCCTTCCGCTCCGCTGACGCTGGTGGTGGATACCACGCCGCCTGCCGCCCCGACCGGGCTGGCGGTCAGCGAGAACGGCGTTAACGTTACCGGCAACGCGGAAGCGGGCAGCCTGGTGACCATCACCGGCCCCGGCGGGACGGTACTGGGTTCCGGCACCGTCGGCAGCGACGGCAGCTTTAACATTGTCATTTCTCCGGCGCAGACCGCAGGCCAGACCCTCACCGCCGTGGCGCAGGACAGCGCGGGCAACAGCGGCGCGGCGGCCAACGTGACCGCCACCAGTTCCGGCTTCCCGGCCGTTCCGGCGATCCTTTCCGCCACCGACGATGTGGGTGCTGTCACCGGCACCCTCACCAACGGGCAATCCACGGATGATACCCGTCCACTGCTGGCAGGCACCGCCGCGCCCGGCACCACGCTGACACTGTACGATAACGGCACCCTGCTCGGCACTGCCCTGACCGGGGCAAACGGTCAGTGGAGCTTTACCCCAGCCGCCGCGCTGGCAGAAGGGGCGCACGCTTTTACCGCCACCGCCACCAACGCCAACGGCACCAGCGCCCTTTCCGCCGCCTTTAGTCTGACGGTCGATCTGAGCGCCCCGGCGGCCCCGGCGATCGGTGAAATCCTTGATGACGTCGGCAGCCTCACCGGGCCGATTGCCAGCGGACAAACCACCGATGATACCCGCCCTACCGTGACCGGCAGCGGCGAAGCTGGCACCACCGTCACGCTATATAACAACGGTACGGCGATTGGCAGCACCACGGTCAACGCCGACGGTCGCTGGAGCATCACCCCGGACGCCGCGCTGCCCGACGGCACGCACGCCCTGACCGTCGCCGCCACCGATGCTGCTGGCAATACCGGTCCGGCATCGCCTGCCGTCACGCTGACCATTGATACCCTGCCGCCGGGCGCACCTGCGATCACCGCCATTATCGATAACGCAGGTGCGGTAAACGGCCCGCTGCTGGAGGCGCAGACCACCGACGCCACCCGCCCGATCATTAACGGCACCGGCGAGGCAGGCACCACGATCCGCATTCTGGATAACGGCACCGAGATCGGCAGCGTCCAGGTGAACGCCCAGGGGAACTGGACGTTCACCCCGACCGACCCACTGGCGGAAGGCGCGCACGCGATCGCCGTCACCGCCAGCGACGCGGCGGGCAACACCAGCGCACCGTCGGCAGCCTTTACCTTTACCGTCGATATCACGCCGCCCGCCTCGCCTGTGCTGCCGACCCTGACCGACGATGTTGGCGCTGTCACCGGGGCGATTGTCAACGGCACCCGCACCGACGATACCCGGCCAACCGTTAACGGGCGCGGGGAGCCGGGCACCACTATCACCCTGTACGACGGCAGCACGATCCTCGGCAGCGTGCCGGTTGGCGCAGACGGCAACTGGACGTTTACCCCTGCCGCCCCGCTGACGGAAGGCGCGCACGCCCTGAGCGTTACCGCCACCGACGCGGCGGGCAATACCAGCCAACCTTCCGCTGCCCTGCGCTTTGTGGTTGATACCACGCCCCCTGCCACCCCTGGCGATCTGACTGTGTCCCCGCAGGGCACCACCGTCACCGGGACGGCCGAAGCGGGCAGCCGCGTCACCATTACCGATGCCAGCGGCACCGTGGTGCTGGGGAGCGGCACCGCCAATGCTGACGGCACCTTCAGCATCGGCATTTCTCCGGCGCAGACCGCCGGGGAGGATCTGCTGGCGCAGGCCACCGACAGCGCCGGAAACGTCGGTGCTGCCGCGCCGTTTAGCGCGACAAACTCCGGTTTCCCGGACACCCCGGTTATCGTCTCGGTCAGCGATGACGTCGGCCCGATTGTGGGCGATCTGATCAACGGCCAGCGCACCGATGACACCCGTCCGACCCTCAGCGGCACAGGCGAAGCGGGCGCAACCATTACGCTTTACAATAACGGGACAGAAATCGGCACCACGCGGGTTGATACCAGCGGCAACTGGCGCTTCACCCCGGCACAACCGCTGGCGGAAGGGCAAAACAACGTCACCTTTACCGCTACCGCCACTAACGGCAACGGCACCAGCGGCGAATCCCAGCCGTTTGCAATTATCATCGACACCACCGCGCCAGACGCTCCGGCGATCGGCCAGGTGGTCGATGATGTGGAGAGCGGGACTGGCCCGCTGGTCAGCGGACAGCCCACCAACGATCCGCAGCCGACCCTGAGCGGCACCGCCGAACCGGGAGCCACAATCACGGTTTACGATGGCACCACCGCCCTGGGCACCGTCCAGGCGGGAACTAACGGCGTCTGGAGCTTCACCCCCACCGCGCCGCTTGCCAGCGGTGCGCATCCGCTGACCGTCACCGCCACCGACAGCGCCGGAAACAGCAGCGCCCCGTCGTCAGTCTTCAACCTGGTGGTTGACACCCTCGCCCCTGCCGCGCCGGTTATCGTCAGCGTGACGGATGATATCGCCCCCGGCACCGGGCCGCTCACCAGCGGACAGGCCACCAATGACACCCAGCCGACCTTCAGCGGCACCGCCGAAGCGGGTGCGACCGTCACGCTGTACAGCGACGGGATCGCCATCGGCAGTGTGCGAGCCAGCAACGCCGGTAACTGGACGCTCACCCCGGCGCAGCCGCTGGGTGACGGCAGCCATCTCATCACCGCCAGCGCCACCGACGCCGCCGGAAACAGCAGCCCGCTCTCCGCAGGCTTTACGCTGGTGGTGGACATCAGCGGGCCGGACGCGCCCGAGCTTGCCGCCATCATCGATGACGTTGGCAGCCTGACCGGACCGATTGCCGCAGGCCAGACGACGGACGATACCCGCCCGACCCTCAGCGGTAGCGCTGAGCCAAACGGCAGCGTGCAGATTTTTGATAACGGCGTTGCCATCGGCAGCGCGCCGGTCAGTACCGACGGAACGTGGAGCTTTACCCCAACTACCGCGCTGGGCGAAGGCACGCACAGCCTGACGGTAAGCGCCACCGACGCCTCCGGCAACAGCGGCCCGGCGTCAGCGCCGGTGACCATTACCGTCGATACCACCGCCCCCGCAGCGCCGGTCATCACCCGCGTGACGGATGACAGCGGTAGCGTCACCGGGCCACTGACCAGCGGACAGGTAACGGATGATACCCGTCCGACCCTCAGCGGCAGCGGCGAGCCGGGCGCGACCGTCCGGCTGTATGACAACGGTGTGGAAATCGGTTCAGTGCAGGTTAACGCTGACGGTAGCTGGAGCCTGACGCCCGCCACGCCGCTTAGCGGCGGCAATCATCCGCTGACTGTCACCGCCACCGACGCGGCGGGCAACAGCAGTACGCCATCGTCGGTCTTCAACGTGCTGATCGACATCACCGCGCCGGTCGCCCCGGTGCTGGCGGCGGTCATTGACGATGCCAGCGGCACAGCGCAACCGCTCACCAGCGGTCAACTCACTCGCGACACCCAGCCTGCGCTGAGCGGCACCAGCGAAGCCGGTGCCACGGTGCGTATTTTTGATAACGGCACGGAGATTGGCGCGGTAGAGGCCGACGCCAGCGGCAACTGGAGCTTCACCCCCACGACCGCGCTGGGCGAAGGCACCCACGCCCTGACCCTGCGCGCCACTGATGCGGCGGGCAATACCGGCCCGGCGTCGGCAGCGTTTACGGTGGTGGTGGATGTCACCGCGCCGCAGGCCGCGACGCCGGTCGTCACCGATGATGTGGGCACCCTCACCGGTGCGCTGGCAGACGGTCAGCGCACCGATGACACCCGCCCGACGCTGAGCGGCAGCGGTGAGGCGGGTAGCCAGATTGTGCTGTTTGATAACGGTGCGCAGATTGGCACCACCACGGTGGGCACCGACGGTCAGTGGCGCTTTACCCCGGATGCGCCGCTTGCCGAAGGCAGCCACAGTTTCACCGTGCGGGAAACCGACAGCGTCGGCAACGTCAGCGCACCTTCAGCGCCTGTCACCATTATTATTGACGTCACCCCGCCGGATGCGCCGGTCATTACCAACGTCGCGCTGGATGGCACCACGGTCAGCGGAACGGCGGAAGCGGGCGCGTTAGTCACTATTGTGAACGCCAGCAACGTGCAGATTGGCAGCGGCATCGTTAACCCTGACGGCAGCTTCAGCGTGCGTCTCACTCCGTCGCAAACCATGGGCCAGCCGCTGGAAGCACGTATCCAGGACAGCGCGGGCAACGTGGGAATGCCCACGCCTTTCGCCGCTTCCGATTCCGGCCTCCCGGATGCGCCTGTGATTGTCAGCATTAACGACGATACCGGCCCCCTGACCGGTAACCTCAGTCCCGACCAGGCCACCGACGATACCCGTCCGCTGCTGAGCGGAACGGCGGAAGCGAACGCGCTCATCACGCTGTACAACAACGGCACGGAAATCGGCACCGTCAGCGCCGATGCGAACGGCAACTGGCTGTTCACCCCACAGACCGCGCTGGCTGACGGGCCGCATCAGTTCATCGCCAGCGCTACCACCGCAGCGGGCACCAGCGGCCTTTCCGCGCCGTTCACCATTACGGTCGATACCCTCGCGCCGGATGCGCCGCAGGATCTGCGGGTCAGTGATGACGGCCTCACGGTGAGCGGCAGCGCCGAAGCCGGAAGTCGCGTGGCGATCACCGATGCCAACGGCAACCTGCTTGGCAGCGCCACCGTGCCTGACGGCGGCACGTTCACCCTTACCCTTACCGCCCCGCAAACCAACGGCCAGCCGCTCACCGCCATCGCTACCGATGCCGCAGGCAACAGCAGCCAGCCGGAAATCGTCAACGCGGGTGATACCACCGCGCCCGGCGTCCCGACCGAACTGGCCATTACCCCGGACGGGGCCGTCGTCAGCGGACGCGCTGAGCCTGGCAGCACCGTCACTATCACCAACGCCAGTAATCAAAACGTGGGCAGCGGGATTGTGGATGACAACGGTAACTTCAGCATCACGCTGACCACGCCGCAAATCACCGGGGAGCTGTTAAGCGCCACGGCGACCGATACGGCAGACAACACCGGTCCCGCCGCTACCGTTGCCACGCCGGATCTGACGCCGCCTGCGGCTCCCGCCGATCTGCTGGTTTCCGACGATGGCACCACCGTCACCGGGACAGCGGAGGCTGGCAGCACGGTCGCGATAACCGGGCCTGGCAATACGCCGCTCGGCAGCGCCACGGCAGGCGATGACGGGCGCTTTACCGTCACCCTGACCACGCCGCAGACCAACGGGGAACTGCTGAACGCCACGGCGACAGACGCAGCCACCAATACCGGTCTCGCCGCCACGGTTAACGCACCGGACATCACCGCGCCGCAGTCGCCGCTGATTGTCAGCGTGATCGACGACGTTCCGGCGTTTACCGGCGAACTGACCGACGGGCAAAGTACCAACGATGCCCGCCCGACGCTCAACGGCACCGCCGAGGCTAACGCCACGGTGCGCATCCTTGATAATGGCGAGGAAATCGGAGCCGTCACGACGGACGCGGACGGGAACTGGAGCTTCACCCCGACCAGCGCGCTCAGCACTGGCGGGCATGTTTTCACCGTCACCGCCACCGATGGCAACGGTAACGTCAGCGAGCCTTCCGCCGCGTTCAGCCTGGTGGTGGATACGGTGATGCCGCAGGTTCCGGCTATCACCCTGGTGACTGACGACATCGCGCCCGTCACCGGGCAAATTACCAACGGGCAAAGCACTAACGATACCCGCCCGGCGCTGTCCGGCATCGGCGAAATCGGCACCACCGTTAACATTTTTGACAACGGCACGCTGATCGGTAACGCGCTGGTCGGCAATAACGGAAGCTGGGCGTTTACCCCGACCAACGCCCTGGCGTCGGGGCCGCATAGCCTCACGGTCAGCGCCACCGACGGCGTGGGCAACACCAGCGCCCTCTCTGCGCCGTTCACCCTGACGGTCGATACCGTCGCGCCAGGCGTGCCGGTCATCAATGCGGTCATTGACGATACCGGCAGCCTGACCGGCGCGTTGACCAGCGGGCAGACTACCGATGACGCGCGCCCCGCGCTAAGCGGTACGGCAGAAGCCAACAGCAGCGTGCGCATTTTTGATAACGGCACGTTGCTGGGGGCGGTGCAGGCGGGCAACAACGGTGGCTGGAGCTTTACGCCCACCACCCCGCTGACCAATGGCGCGCATACCCTTACCGTAACTGCCACCGATGCCGCCGGAAACGTCAGCCCGGCCGCCAGCTTTAGTCTGACGGTAGACACCCTTGCCCCGGCTGCGCCGGTGATTGCCAGCGTCAATGATGATGTCGGCAGCGTCACCGGCAATCTCACTCGCGGACAAACCACCGATGACACCCGCCCGCAGCTGAACGGCAGCGGCGAGCCGGGCACAACCCTCAATGTGTACGATAACGGCACCCTGATCGGCAGCACCACCGTTGCCGAAGGCGGCGGCTGGAGCTTTACGCCAGTCACCGCGCTCAGCGAAGGGCCGCACGCCCTTACCGTCGCCGCCGTCGATGCAGCAGGCAATATCAGCCCGGTATCGGTCGCCTTTAACATCGTGGTGGATACCACCGCGCCCGCCGCGCCAATCCTGACCGCCGTCACCGACGACGTGCCGGAAGGCACGGGCGATCTCACCTCCGGGCAGATCACCAACGACACCCGCCCAACCCTGAGCGGCACCGGCACCGCAGGCGACACTATTACGGTTTATGACGGTACAACGCCGCTGGGTTCGGTCATCATCGGCACCAGCGGCAACTGGAGCTTTACCCCGACCGCACCGCTGGATACGGGTGAGCACAGCCTGACCCTGACCGCCACCGATCCGGCGGGTAACGTCAGCGACGCGACGGTGCCGTTTATCATCAACGTGCAGACCACGCTACCGGATACGCCGGTGCTGGCGAGCGTGACCGACAACGTCGGCGCACAGGTTGGCCCGCTCACCAGCGGCGATCTGACCGACGACAACCTGCCCGCGCTTAGCGGCACCGCGCCCGCCAACAGCACCGTTACGATTTACAACGACGGGGTGGCGCTGGGCAGCGTCGTTGCGGATGACGAGGGCAACTGGAACTTTACGCCGACCACCGCGCTGGCGGATGGTCCGCATTCTCTGACCGTCACCGCCACCGACGCCGCAGGCAACGTCAGCCTGCCCACCGCGCCGTTTGCCCTGACCGTTGATGCTACCGCGCCTGGCGTACCGGCGATTGTCACCGTCGAGGATAACGTCGGCACCATTACTACCCCGGTGGCTAACGGCGGCTTTACCGACGATACCCTGCCGCTGATCCGCGGCACCGCCGAGGCGGGTAGCACAGTGACGATTTTTGCCACCGATCAGCAAATCGGCACCGCCGTGGTCGATGGCGCGGGCAACTGGAGCTTTACACCGCTGGCCCCGCTGCCGGAAGGCACCTGGGTGCTGACCGTCAGTGCGGCGGATGCGGCGGGCAATGTCAGCCCGCTCTCTTCGCCGTTTACGCTGACGGTGGATCTCACCGCGCCGGATGCGCCGGAAAACGTCACCACCACCCCCGATGGCACCACCATTTCCGGCACGGCGGAAGCAGGCAGCACGGCGATTGTCAGCGACCGGCTGGGAAATGTCATCGGTAGCGCGCTGACCGGGCCTGGCGGCACCTTCAGCGTCACCATCACCCCCGCGCAGACCGGCGGCGAGCCGCTGACCGTGGTCGCCAGAGATGCGGCGGGCAACGTCAGCGATCCGACCCCGCTGATCGCCTCGGATTCCGGCCTGCCAACGGTGCCAACGATCACCGACATTACCGATGACGTCGGCACGCTGACCGGCAACCTGACCAACGGGCAGAGTACCGATGACAATCAGCTTACCCTCGGCGGCACCGCCCAGCCGGAGGTGCTGGTGACGATTATCGTGGACGGCGTGGTGATTGACAGCGTGGAAACCGATGCCAGCGGCGCGTGGCAGTACGCCCTGCCCGGCACGCTCAGTGACGGTCCGCATACCTTTGCGGTCAACGCCACCAACGCCATCGGCACCGGCGGAACCTCCTCGCCGGTCACTATCACCGTCGATACCGCTGCGCCGGATACGCCAGCGATTGTCCTGGTAACAGACGATGTGGACGCCCTGACCGGTCCGCTGGTCAGCGGGCAGATCACCAACGACGCGCAGCCGACCCTGAGCGGCACGGCGGAAGCGGGCGCGACGATCACTATTCTGGATAACGACGAACTGCTGGGCAGCGTCGTGGCAGACGCGCAGGGCAACTGGACGTTCACCCCTGCCGCCGCGCTGGATGACGGTACGCACGCGCTCACCGCCGTCGCCACCGATCCGGCGGGCAACAGCAGCCTGGCGTCAGCGGCGTTTACCGTGGTGGTGGATACCCTCCCGCCACCGCTGCCGACGCTGACCAGCGTGGCGGATAACGCCGGAACCGTCACCGGACCGCTCACCGCCGGGCAGACTACCGACGACACCACGCCAACGCTGAACGGCAGCGCCGAAGCGAATGCCACGGTGCTGATCTTCGACAACGGCGTGCAGATCGGCAGCGTGCAGGCCAGCAATACCGGGGCGTGGAGCTTCACGCCGACCAGCGCTCTGGACGCCGGAACGCACAGCTTCACGCTGCGCGCCAGCGATGCCGCGGGTAACACCGGGCCGGAGACAGCGAGCTTCAGCATTGAGATCGCCACTACCGCGCCCGCTATCCCGCTGATTACGGCGATAGCGGACGATGCCGGAACGCTCACCGGGTCACTGGCGGACGGTCAGTTCACCGATGATAATCTGCCGACCCTGAGCGGAACCGGCCAGCCCGCCACGACCGTGCAGATCCTCGACAACGGCACCCCGATCGGCACCGCGCTGGTCGATAACAACGGCAACTGGAACTTCACGCCGTTAACGCCGCTGCCGGACGGCGCGCACAGCTTCACCGCCACCGCCAGCGATGCCGCAGGTAACACCAGCGCCGCTTCGCCGACGTTTGGCATCAACGTGGATACCCAGGCTCCGGCTGCGCCGACGATCGCGTCGGTCGTGGATGGCAGCGGACCGCTCACCGGCGCGCTGGTGCAGGGGCAGACCACCGATGAGACCCGTCCGGCGCTGAGCGGCAGCGGCGAAGCGGGGGCCACGCTGCGCATTCTGGATAATGGCAATGAGATCGGCACCGTCACCGTGGGCGGTACGGGAAGCTGGATTTTCACCCCGGATACGCCGCTGGCGGAGGGGGAACACGCGCTAACCGTGGTCGCCACCGATGCCGCAGGCAATACCGGCCCGGCTTCCGATGCCTTTACGCTGGTGGTTGATACCATCGCCCCGGACGCGCCGGTTATCGTCAGCATTACCGATGATGTCGGCAGCGTGACCGGCCCGCTGATTCAGGGCCAGTCTACCGACGATACCCGTCCGCTGCTGAATGGCACCAGCGAGGCGGGCGCTACGGTAAGTATTTTCGATAACGGCGTGGCGATTGGCAGCGTGCAGGCCAGCGACACCGGCGCGTGGAGCTTCACGCCTGACGCCCCGCTGACCAACGGCAGCCATGCTTTCACCGCGTCCGCTACCGACGCGGCGGGCAACGGCGGCCTGACGTCCGGTTCGTTCACGATTGTTGTCGATACCCTCCTCCCTGCCGCGCCGGTGATCGCGCTGGCGACCGATAACGTCGGCACGGTAACCGGCCCGCTGGGCAGCGGGCGCACCACCGACGACACCCAGCCCGCGTTCAGCGGCAGGGGCGAGCCGGGCACTACCCTGCGCCTGTTCGACAACGGCACGGAGATAGGCGTCACCTCCGTCGCCAGTAACGGCAACTGGTCATTCACTCCGACCACTGTTCTTGCCAGCGGCCCGCATACCCTGACCGCCACGGTCACCGATGCCGCAGGCAACACCAGCCCGGCGTCCACACCGTTCCTCATCACCGTAGATACCACCGCGCCGGATGCGCCGGTGATTGTCAGCGTGACTGATGACGTGGCGCCGGTCACGGGCGTGGTCGGCAACGGCCTGTCCACCAATGACGCACGCCCGACGCTGAACGGCACCGGGGAAGCGGGTGCCACGCTGCGCATTCTGGATAACGGCACGCAGATTGGCACGGTCACGGTGGGAACGAACGGCAGCTGGAGCTTTACGCCGGGCGTTAACCTCGCCGAAGGCACGCATACTCTGACCGCCACGGCCACCGATACGGCGGGCAACACCGGCGCGGCTTCCGCCGCCTATAGCGTGGTGATAGATACGATTGCACCGGCGGCTCCGCTGGCGGCCATTAATGCCGATGGCAGCCTTATCAGCGGTAGCGCCGAAGCGGGCAGTACGGTGATTGTGACGCTGCCGGGCAACGTACAACTGACCACCACCGCTAACGGCAGCGGCGCATGGAGCATTGCCCTCACCGACCGCCAGACCGAAGGCGAGGCGATTTCAGTGACGGCACGCGACGCGGCGGGTAACGTCTCCGCCGCCACGCCGCTGACCGCGCCGGTCCTGCCGCTCTCCGCCAGCGATAACGTCACCGAACTGGATCTGACCACCGATGCCACCATCAGCACTGAGAACTACAGCGACTACGGCATTCTGCTGGTCGGGGCGCTGGGTAACAGCGCAACGGTGATTGGTAACGATACGGCGCAGGTGACGTTCAATGTCGCCCAGGGCGGCAGTGCGGATATCAGTATTGATTCCGCCGCGACCGGCATTGTGCTGTCGTTGCTCAACACCCAGCAAATCGCGGTGCAGCGCCTCGACGCCACCAGCGGCGCGTGGGTCACGGTGGCGGACTCCTCCCAGCCTCAGTTCGCCGATTTGCTGACGCTGAACGGCAGCAGCGTCACCTTTAATCTCAACGGTCTGACCGGCGGCACGTACCGCGTGCTGAGCTACAACACCAGCCTGCTGTCTACCGGCTCCTACACCAGCCTTGATGTGTCCGTGGTGCAGACCAGCGCCGGGACGCTGAACGGTGAGACGACGCAGGTCGGCAACGTGATCCAGGATATCGATCCGGTCAGCGGTGGCGACAGCGCGCCGAACGGCACGGTCGTCAGCCAGGTCACCAACGCCAGCGGCCAGACGGTGACGGTGGGCGCAGGCGGGGCCAGCATCGACGGCCTGTACGGTACGCTGACCATCAACCCGGACGGCAGCTACAGCTACGCGCTGACCAGCACGTCGCCGACGGTGCTGGGACGCACCGAGAGCTTCACCTATACCATCACCCATAACGGCGTCAGTGACTCGGCGCAGCTGGTGGTCGCCCTCGGCGCGGGCGCAACCGGCAGCACGGTGACGGCGGTCGATAACACTGCCGCGCTGAACTATGAAACCAGCGTCGAGGCCATTAATAACGGGCCATCGTCGCAGGCGGGCTTCTCGGTCGTGGGCATTGCGCTCGGCAACGTGCTGAATGCCAATATTCTGGATAACCTGACCAACCCGATTATCTTTGACGTTGAGGAAGGCTCCACCCGCACGCTGACCCTGCAATCCAGCGTCGGCGGCGTGGCGCTGATCTCCACCTTTGATCTGTACGTCTACCGCTTCAACGATACCATCCAGCAGTTTGAGCAGTATCGGGTCGAGCGCGGCTGGCTTCAGGCTCCGCTTCTCGGCGGGCAATCGGGGCAACTCACGCTGACGCTGCCGGGCGGCGAGTATCTGTTCCTGCTCAACAACGCCTCCGGCGTCACCGCGCTGACCGGCTACACCCTGAACATTCTTCAGGATCACGTCTACAACGTGGAAAGCCTCAGCGCCGCCACCGCCGGGAACGTGCTGGACAATGACGTTGCACCAGCGGGGACGCTGCTGACTGAAGTTAACGGCGTCGCGGTCGGCGCGGCGGGAGCCACTATCGAAGGCGCATACGGCACACTGACCATCGACCAGGCAGGGAACTATAGCTACACACTGCGCGGCGGCATCGGGGCCGACAGCATCAGCGCACCGGACAGCTTCATTTATACCGTGCGCGCCCCGGACGGCAGCACCGACAGCGCCTCGCTGAACATCACCGCCACGCCACAGCCGGTCAATGCGGTGGACGATATCAGCCCGCTGTTAACCTTTAATACGCTCCAGGATACCGCCGCCTTTACCGATAATGCGGTGGGCAACGCCACCTGGACCAGTTCGCTGTTTAACACCACCTCCCGAACCGGTAGCGGTATCGTCGAGGTGGCGGCGGGAACGGCGGTTAAAGACGTGGTGCTGCACTTTAACGTCGCCTCCGGTCTGGCGCTCAGCGGCCTGACGGTTAACTGGACCCTGTACGACGGTACGACCGCCATCCGTACCGGCTCGTTCGGCGGCAGCGCGTTGCTGGGTAATAACATCGATGTCGCCTTAAGCGGGCTGGAGCTGCATCCTGGCAATTTCACGCTGAGCTATACCGGCACCATCGGCGCGCTTTCGGTGGGTAATATTACCATCACCCCGCGCGTCACCGGCACCACGTACGATCTCGATAACTTTGAGACCAGCGGCGTGCATACCGTCAGCGGCAACATTTTTGACGGCAGCGATGCAGGCGGCGTGCTGGATCAGCTTTCCACCGTTGATACCCGGTTGACCATGACCGGCTACAACGGCAGCACGACCACGCTCGATCCGTTCGCCAACAGCAGCGCCAGCGGCACCGTGCAGGGGCATTACGGTTCGCTGAATATCAACCTCGACGGCTCGTATACCTACACGCTGACGCCGGGGATCGCTACCTCATCCATCACCACGAAGGAGACGTTTAACTACACGCTCAACGATCAGAACGGCCATACGGATAACGCCACCCTGACCATCGACATGGCCCCGCAGTTCGTGAGCACCGCGCAGAACGATACGATCATCGGCACCGCCTACGCCGACACGCTGATCTATCAACTGCTCAGCACCACCAGCGCCACCGGCGGTAACGGCAGCGACAACTGGAGCAATTTCTCGCTGGCGCAGGGCGACAAAATCGACATTGGCGATTTGCTGGTGGGCTGGAATGGCGATCAGTCCTCGCTCGGCAGCTACCTGAACGTCACTACCAGCGGCAACAACACGGTGATAGCGATTGACCGGGACGGTGGCGGATCAACCTATCAGTCCACTAACCTGGTCACCCTGGAGAATGTACAAACCAACCTCGAAGAGCTGATCCAACAAAATCACATTATTACCTGACGGGCACCCCCACCGGGGCGTGCCGCCCCGGTGGGTATGAAGTGACAGGCACTTTAGTTCGGGGCGGACCTCGCCCCGAACAGGTGTGAAGTAACCTTTTCTTAGGGATAAATTATGGGAAAAATACGGCCCGTTGTTGGGTGGCTGGTTAGCTGCCTGTGTCCGTTTCAGCTCTGCGCCGCCGATGCGGTGCCTGTGATTACCTCGACCGCGCTGGCGCAGCAGGAACTTCCGTCGCTGGATGGCGCGGCCCCTCTCGCGCTGGAGACCGCTGCCCCCGGCCTGCTGACGCTGGATAACGCGGTCAACCGCGCCGTTGCCTGGCACCCGTCCATTGGCGAAGCGGTCGGCAAACTGGCCTCGCAAAGCGATCAGGTGGACGTCGCCCGTTCAAAATATTATCCGCAGGTCAACGCCGGAATGAACAACGGCTACAGCAACACTTACTCGGACAGCGGCTTCAGCCCGTCGCTGGTGCTTTCGCTCTCGCAGATGCTGTATGACTTCGGCAAAGTTTCAAGTCAGGTCAGGGCGGAGAGCGCGGGCGTGGCGCAGGAGCAGGCCAACGTGCTGCTGAGTATCGATACCGTCGGCCACGATACCGCCACCGCGCTGGTGCAGGTGCAGACCTGGCAGCAGATGGTGGACATCGCCGAAGAACAGCTCAGTGCCTTGAGTTCCATCGGTCATCTGGCGCATCAGCGCAACGACGAAGGAGCCAGTTCGCTTTCTGACGTGGTGCAAACCGAAGCGCGTATTGAAGGCGCGCGGGCGCAGCTGGTGCAGTACCGGGCCAGCCTTGAGAGTGCCCAGGCCACGCTGATGATGTGGCTTGGCTGGAACAACCTCAACGGCATCAGCAACGATTTTCCGGCCAGGCTGTCCCGCAGTTGTGACGTGGCGCAGCCGGATGACCGTCTGGTGCCGTCGGTGCTGGCGGCGTGGGCGCAGGCTAACGTCGCCCAGGCCAACCTTGATTACGCCAACGCGCAGATGACCCCGACCATTTCCCTCGAACCGGAAGTCCGCCACTACCTTAATGATAAATACGCCAACAGCGCCGAACTGGATCGCACCCAGTATTCCGCATGGGTGCGGGTAGAAATGCCGATTTACCAGGGCGGCGGCCTGACCGCGCGGCGCAATGCCGCCAGCCATGCGGTGGACACCGCCCAGGCGACCATTCAGCGCATCCGTCTTCAGGTGCGCCAGAAACTTCTCGAAGCCCGCAGCGAAGCGTTAAACCTCGCCAGCTCGCTTCAGGTCCAGGCCCGGCAGCAGGCGCTAAGCGAGCGCACCCGGCAGCTCTACCAGCAGCAGTATCTGGATTTAGGCTCCCGTCCGCTGCTTGACGTTCTCAATGCCGAGCAGGAGGTTTATCAGGCGCGCTTCGCCCAGCAGCAGACCCTTAACCAGCTTCATCAGCTTCAGCTCAACTGCCTGTATAACACCGGCAAACTGCGCAGCGCCTTTGGCCTGGAGAACCGTCGCATACAGTCCGTGGAGATCCAGCCATGAAACAGGCCGACATTCCCGACGTGGAACCCCTCAGCGCCCAGGCGCTGGCCCGCTGGGCGCAGGCGATAAGCGAGATCGCCGCACATTACCGCATCTCCTGCTCGCCGGGCACTATTCAGGCCAACGCCCCGTGGTTTCAGGGGAAAAAATCACTTCCGGCGCTGACCCAGCTTGCGCGGCAGGCCGGGCTGTCTTTCCAGCCGCTGGACAGCACCCAGGCGGCGATCTCCCGCTGGCGGCTACCGGTGGTCGCCGCGCTCAACGACGGCCAGCTGGCGGTTATCGGCCAGTTCGACGGCGAAGACACGCTGGACGTCACGTTCATCGGCGACGAACGCCAGCGCAACCGCGTGGCGCTAAGCACCGTGCTTGACGAGATCCGCTACGTGGTCGCCCTGCGCCCGCTTTCCGCCCTCAAAGACAGCCGCGTTGACGCCTACATCTCGCGCTTTCGCCCCGACTGGCTCAAAAGCCTGGTGATGAAAGATCTCCGACCCTACGGCCCGGTGATGCTGGCGGCGCTGCTGATCAACGTGCTGTCGCTTTCCGGGATCATTTTTTCCATGCAGGTGTATGACCGGGTGATCCCGGCGCAGTCCTGGCCGTCACTTTACGTGCTCTCCCTCGGCGTGCTGATCGCGGTGATCTTCGGCTTTCTGCTGCGCATTGCGCGCGGCAATATTATGGATCTGTTAGGTAAACACGCCGATATGCGCGTCTCTGACCGGGTCTTCAGCCACGCGCTGCGCCTGCGTAACAGCGCGATCCCCCGCTCCACCGGCAGCTTTATCTCCCAGTTGCGCGAGCTGGAGCAGATCCGCGAGATGATCACCTCTTCCACGATGTCCACGGTGGTGGATCTCCCCTTCTTTCTGCTGTTTATGGTGGTGCTGGCGATCATCGCCCCGCCGCTGGCATGGATCGCCCCGGTCGCCGCGCTGCTGATGATCCTGCCGGGCCTGCTGCTACAAAAACGACTGGCGGTGCTGGCAAACCAGTCGGCGCATGAAGCGACATTGCGCAATGCGGTGCTGGTTGAGAGCGTGCAGGGGCTGGAAGACATCAAGCTGATGCAGGCTGAGAACCGCTTTTTGCAGCAGTGGAACCACTACATCCGCATCACCGCCGAGTCCGGGCTGCGCACACGCGAACTGTCGCAGGGGCTGATTAGCTGGGGGATCACCGTGCAGAGCCTGGTTTACGCGGCGGTCGTGATGTTTGGCGCGCCGCTGGTGATTGAAGGCACCATGACCACCGGTGCGGTGGTGGCAGCCTCAATGCTGGCCTCAAGGATGATTGCGCCGATGGCGAACCTTTGCGGCGTGCTGGCCCGCTGGCAGCAGGTAAAGGCGGCGAAAGTGGGGCTGGACAGCATTATGCAGTTACCCAGCGAGACGCAGCGCGATGACAGCCTGGTGCATCAGGAGATTTTCCATGGTCACTATCAGTTTGAGAACGCGCAGTTTCGCTATCACAACGATGACCAGACCATTCCGCTGCGCGTCGGGCGGCTGGAGATCCACCCCGGTGAGCGTGTGGCCCTGCTGGGGCGCAACGGGGCCGGTAAATCCACGCTGCTCCAGGCGCTGGCGGGCGGCGTGGAACTGGCAGGCGGCGAGGCGCGTCTCGACAGCCTGAGCCTGCCGCAAATCGACATGGCCGATCTGCGGCGCAACATCGGCTTTTTAAGTCAGAACGCGCGCCTTTTCTATGGCACCCTGCGCGAGAACCTGACCCTCGGCGCGCCGCACGCCAGCGATGAAGAGATCTTCAGCGTGCTGGAGATCTGCGGCGCGGCGCGCTTCGTTAAAACCCAGCCGAAGGGACTCGATCATCAGATTATGGAAGGCGGCACCGGGCTTTCCGGTGGTCAACGGCAATCGATCCTGCTGGCGCGGATGCTGCTGCGCTCGCCCAACATTGTCCTGCTCGATGAGCCTACCGCCTCGCTGGACGAGCATACCGAGCGCGAGTTTATCCAGCGGCTCGCCGGGTGGCTCGGCAACCGCACGCTGATCGTCGCCACCCACCGCGTGCCGGTGCTCGATCTGGTCGAACGGGTAGTGGTACTGAAGGAGGGACAACTGGTGATGGACGCGCCCAAAGCGCAGGCGCTAAGCCAGAGCCGCAAGGCCACGCCGACAACCGGACGGGAGGATGATTATGAAAACCAGTCAGCATGACGCGGCGTTCGACGACCTCGACGGCAGCCGCGAGAGCGTATTCTCCGGCTCAACCCGCATCATCGTGCTCTGTACTCTTCTCTTTGCGGCGATCGGCGTCTGGGCGTGGTTCGGCGTGCTGGATGAAGTCTCCACCGGCACCGGCAAAGTGGTGCCCAGCTCGCGCGAGCAGCTTTTGCAGTCCCTCGACGGCGGCGTGCTGGCAGAGCTGATGGTGCGCGAAGGCGATCAGGTCCAGGCTGGTCAGGTCGTGGCTCGTCTCGACCCCACCCGATCCGAGTCTAACGTCGGCGAGAGCGCGGCGCGCTACCGGGCCTCCCTCGCTTCCAGCGCCCGTCTGTATGCCGAGGTGAGCGATAAACCGCTGGTCTTCCCGAAGGCGTTAAACGCCTGGCCGGAGCTTATCGCCGCCGAGACGCGCCTCTATACTTCGCGCCGCGCGCAGCTTGCCGACGCCCAGACGGAGTTAAAAGAGGCGCTGGCCTCGGTCAATAAAGAGCTGGCGATCACCCAGCGGCTGGAGAAAAGCGGCGCGGCGAGCCACGTTGAAGTGCTGCGTCTGCAACGGCAAAAAAGCGATTTAGGTCTTAAAATCAGCGATCTGCGCTCGCAGTATTACGTCCAGGCCCGGGAAGCGCTCTCCAAAGCCAACGCCGAAGTTGAGATGCTTTCAGCTATCATCAAAGGCCGTGAAGACTCCGTGACCCGTCTGACGGTGCGCTCGCCGGTACGCGGCATTGTCAAAAACATCCAGGTGACTACCATCGGCGGGGTCATCCCCCCCAACGGCGAGATGATGGAGATTGTGCCCATTGACGACCGGCTGCTGATAGAAGCCCGGCTGTCGCCGCGTGACATTGCGTTTATCCATCCCGGCCAGCGCGCGCTGGTCAAAATCACCGCTTATGATTACGCCATCTACGGCGGCATGGAGGGTGAAGTCGAAACCATTTCCCCGGACACGATTCAGGATAAAGTGAAGCCGGAGATTTTTTATTACCGGGTATTTATCCGCACCCATCAGGATTTTCTGCTCAACAAAGCAGGCCGCCGCTTCTCTATCGCGCCCGGCATGATCGCCACGGTAGACATCAAAACCGGCGAAAAAACCATCGTTGACTATCTGATCAAACCCTTCAACCGGGCAAAAGAGGCGCTGCGCGAACGATAAAACACGCTATACTATTGTTGTAACAAGAAATTGTGTATTAAGTGAGCAAAATTAAACGCTTGCAAAGCGCGTGACAAAACTGGCATAAAACGTCACAAAGCTGTTATACTCGTTTCCAACACATTGGGGCTGATTCTGGATTCGACGGGATTTGCGAAACCCAAGGTGCATGCCGAGGGGCGGTTGGCCTCGTAAAAAGCCGCAAAAAAATAGTCGCAAACGA
>DIJC01000008.1:49493-138668 GCA_002421005.1 Enterobacteriaceae bacterium UBA5654
TAGGAATTTCGGACGCGGGTTCAACTCCCGCCAGCTCCACCACTTTTGATAGGACTGCACCCGGACAGTGGCTATAAAAACAGGCACTTACGGACACTGACCAGACAGTAAGCAGACCGAAAAATGACAAAAATATACACGTTAAATGCACGTGCACTTTAAATGAACCCCAGATCTCATGATCCGGGGTTTTTCTATTTGTAACTAAGGGTAACAAAAACACTTTACCAATTCGCGCTCCGCTCGCTTTGATACTGTTGATTTTCACAGTAAAGACTGTATGCAATCACAGTATTTCTTCGGAGGCCTCTATGTTTGTTGAAATGGTTTATAACAAGCTTAATGTTATGGGATTTGTGGGGACCATAGAGATCATTCTGGCTTTGCTGACGAAAAGAGAGCACCAAGTTTTCCCCAATGCTAAGGTGAACCTTATGCAGATGAATGGGTTGAATAGCAATGCCAGTCAAAGCGACGGGGAAGAGCTGAACCGCATGCTAAAGGACATGTTTCAAGGATCTGATGTGTCACTAAACCATAAACCATATGAAATTCAATAAATTAAATTATATGGAATATTTTTAGGAATATTTTGTTGTCATTTTTGTTGTTGGTGTTACTCTTATCATTATCATCAATAGCAGAGTGCGTTTTATGTCCCTTATTTCTAGAGAAGAAGCATTGCTGGAACTTGAACCCTATTTCCCTCTGTTGCGAAATGCTGTACATGCTGCATGGAATTCTTGGGTCACGGGTCCAATAGCTCCTCGTATGCAGCACAAGCGCGTTCGTGCAAATCTCGTATGGAATGATTATTTTTTCGAGATGATAAAAGCACTTTCTACAGAGGAATATAAAGGCATTAAGTTTGCAAAAATACCTTACAACCAAGGATTTGCTATTAGTGACAGATTCTTCCTTAAGTTTAAAAAGGCCGATTCCAACTTCCTTTCCTCCAACCTTCAGACTCAATCAGCTATGAAATATCATGACCCAGAAATTGATATGTTTGGCGGAGAGGTTCGCTTAGAACTGCTGTATGTTTTAGATGGTGATGGGATCAACATTGACAAAATTGCAATTGTTCAAAGAAAAGACAAATTTGTCGCTTGGGCAATAGATATCGAATCTGACAATATCGCTGAAATTCCCCAAATATTTGAACCAAGCTCAACCGAGGCAACTAAAACTGTTGCTAAAAAAGTTATCAGACCTCGCAAACATTCAAAAGAAAACGTGGTAAACAAAGATGGCACCAATTCCTGAATCTCTCTCTTTGATTAGAAATGAGATGATCGAGCTTCGCCGCAGAATGCTTGGAATCAGCCAAAAAGTTCTCTCTGAAAAGGTGGGGATGTCGCAAGGAACTCTCTCGAAGATAGAACAGGGATTAAAAGCTGTAACACCAGAACAAGCTGAGAAACTTTCGGAGGCATTATCATGCCCACTGAATTTTTTTACGATGTCTGAGCGCCTATACGGTGGACCGATCAGCGCCGCTCCGATGTATAGAAAAAAAGCATCTGTTGGTATAAAAGTTTTAGATCGTTTAATAGCAGAAATAAATGTACGAATAGCTCATATTAGAAAACTTCTGCAGTTCGTTGATTTCGAACCAGAGTTTGAATTACCTAATTATGATCCTGAAGACTATGATGGTGACGCAACTGAAATTGCAAGAAACACCCGAAAAAGCTGGTATATGCCCGCAGGTCCGGTAAAAAACTTGATCGAGGTTCTTGAACGAGCTGGGTGCTTGATAATTGAGTGTAACATGGATGACACTGGTTTATCGGGGGTTAGCTATAATCTACCTGGATTGCCTCCGATTATTTTTATCAATAGAAATCAGCCCCTTGACAGGTATCGTTTTACGCTTGCACATGAGCTTGGTCATTTAGTCATGCACAAATCTCCAAATCCAAACATGGAGAGCGAAGCCGATGCTTTCGCAGCAGAATTTTTAATGCCTGCACGTGACATCTCTCCTTATCTTCGTGATATGAGCATTGAAAAAGCTGCAACCCTGAAGCCTTACTGGAGAGCTTCAATGGCCTCTTTAATTTTCAGAGCTAAGACTTTGAAGTATTTAAATCAAGGGCAAAACGAATACATTTGGCGTCAAATGTCTGCACGCGGATATAGGCTCAATGAACCAGTGCAATTATCTCCTGATAATGAAAAGCCTACATTGTTGAAAGAGATATTTGATCACGTTAAACAAGAACTTGACTATGACGAAAACGAATTATCGCAAGTATTTTCAATGCATTATGATGAAATTGAACAGATGTATTCTATTAACAAAAAAAGTGGTTTAAGGTTAGTTAAATAGAGCCAACCCGGCCACCGGGCCGGGTTACTCACTCAGCTTTCCTGCCTTAATTTTCAGCAATGCATCCAACTTTTTAATAACGTATTTCTGGTACCGAAAAGAACGATTCTTCTTTTTCACGCTTCACATTCCTTTCCCTTAGGAGAACAGGTTCTACCGGCACAGCCTGTAAAGCTGCCAAGCAATCTTCATGAGTGAATAGATGTGGTGATGTAGGACTATTACTAACACGACAGGCTTTGAGCCTTCCCTCCAATACTCATTGAGTCACGGTAGCAGTTAAGATACCCAAGAGTTGTGTTGCTTCCTTTCTTATAATTGTTAGTCTCTTCATATTATTCAACCTAAATCGCGTCATAGGATGAAGACTATTGCCGCATGATAGTTACACTCCTTTAGATGTCCATGTTTTTATTTCAAATAGCACAGCGCAATCTCCCTCGTCATTCCAAACTGCCGAATTTAGTCCCCAATAAAATGTAAATCGCCTCCCTCCATTTTCTCTGACTGGTACCTTATTTTTACCTACACCCGTATGTAGGTAAATTTCATCACCTTTTTTTGCATCATAGGAAGGCATCCAATAAGAATGCCTGAGTTTAGAAGAAATCTTACCTGCATCTGTGTATGTAGTATCTTGAAGCATATAATATTGCAATTTACAATCTTCTATCACATCCAAAACCACATACTCTTCTTTCGCATCCCCATGATTATGGATACTTCTTATGCTTACTTTCATTTTGTCACCTCACTTTTTGATCAATCTTAATGAAGTGCAAGCTCCTAAACAACAATGCCTTACGTGACGGCTGTCACAGCTCGAAAGTTTGCTGTGCGGAAAACTTTTTATATGGTGTGTACACTGCTGTGTCATATACTCTCGCCACCTGTTTTCTTCCATTGCCTCGCCACATGATTGACCAGCCTAGCCCGCTTTTGGTCGGGGCGATCCCCCGAACAGTCAGCTGGTATTTCGTTTTATCGTGTCACGGATTTAGTGGCTGAACTCTTCAAGATTCCTCCAGTCCCTGCCTCTATACACACTGCGGGCTGAAGGCTTTCAGAGCGTTACCGATAAAGCCCCACATCTCAGGCGACTCCGGGATACATCAACAAGAGCCTTCATTTTAAATTTCGCCGTGACCCAGCGTGCGACCTTGTACTGATACACTCCCGGCAGTGAGTTCGTAGGGAGGAAAGAAGAAGCGAACTATGACATGTGGTCGCTATAAACATTTCTATTGAGATGGGAGAAGATCGGAGCTTTTGTAAAAGTCCTCCGTCAGTAAAACTCCGTTACCCACCCTTCTCATGATCAGGATATTGTCATTTACAGTATAAACGGTCTGTTGGTCGGCCATATCCGCTCCGTACCACCGCGCACCATTAAGGCTTTCGTCATAAAAGTTAAGGCGGTAATTGCTTCCAGGATGGTTCCGGCATTTGAAGGAAAACTGTCTTCCGTCTTCGGGCCTGGTGTAGGTGATGCGAATTTCGTCATCCGAAAGTATCTGAGCTTTCATGATATCAACGCTTCTTTCGTAGAAAGTCGCTATACCAGCCCGACAAATTTGCGAGAGTGTGAAAGGGGAAATATCTGCTTGTGATGACAGGGGAGATAGAGCCAGTACCAATGCCAATAATTTTTTACGCATGCTTTCCTCGTTAAATTTTCTTCTCAAGGCGGCCATTGATCCATCAAGACTGACGTTTTTGCCTCCTACCTACATTATACATAGAGTGACGTATATCACTGAACATGGGTCAAATAACAGATTAGATAAGCGGTTAATCACTCAAAAACAATTCAGGGGAATAGTTATGCACTCACATCAAATCGCAAAGTATAAATTTGAAGTAAAAGAGTTTGACACTCCTTCAGAAGGAGAGGCCCAAACCAGCTTGTATTGTCAGCCAACTGAGTATGAGTTTAGCTTCCTTGACCACAACACAGGTCACCTCAGCATCATCTTTAAAAAAAGCGTTAATGTAGAAAAAGCGAGTGAAATAGCGAGGATCTTGCAGGACAACGTTGATTGCTTTTCCATCACAAAATACTAAGTTAAGGGCGGCCATCCACGGGGATAGCAGCCCTTCAAATAATGCATAAAAATCGCGTGCACGCAGATAGTGGTATCCTTTTGGGTTGATCAATATGGCGGCGACTATTAATTCTCGGCACTGCGCAAGCTTTCTTGTAAGACGAGGCGGCGAAGCGGCGAGATTACCGGGAAAGAAGCTGGTTTTTCAAATCGTTAACTGTGTTTTGCAGGTCAGTGATCATCTCCTGCTGCGCCTGCATCGCCAGCGTCATTTTTGCCATCATCGCAACGGTGTCGAGAGTGTAGGCTTTCAGCGGATCGAGTTCCTCACCTTCTTTCAATCCTTCACCCTCTACACATTCAGGGCTTACCTCGATCAGGTCGTTGGCTATCCAACCTAGCTTGTCGCCGGACTCGGGGATCAGGCCGTCGCCCCTGGCTTTATACCGGAAGGTTGCAATCATCCATTTCATAACCTCGGCAAGGGCCTCATCGCGTTCTTTCCGAGCAAGGTATTTAATATTATTTTTCATCTCCCTGTCAGAATTCGAGGCGGTCTGGATACTCCCGATGGTTGATCCGTCAACGTAAAGTGTCATCCCTGTCTGCGTTGCCCACCCCAGCGCCCACAGGTTACCAGTGAGCGTGCTGTTGTTACCTGTGCCACGTCGTGAGGCATATCCGCGCACCGCATCATTCCGCCCGTTATTGTAAATGCCGTCGCCATTAAATAAGCAAACGTCAGTAGTTCCCCCAATAGTAAAGATGCACGTATTGTCATCACCGGCTTTCAGAATAACTTTGTCTTTTTTCAGGTGCATTGCACCAGGCATCACCACTTTCCCGGTAAGCTCTGGGTCATTGGTAAAGACCAGTTTTTGCCAGGTGGTCCATGATGCGATCCCGCTGGCGTTGGCGATCCCCGTCCTGACATAGAAATTATTGTTGTTGTGTGGCAAATAAAGTTGAGTGCATCCGGCGGCGTTATTTGTTGCATTGCCAATTACCACCAGAGAGCCGGCGATCTGCTCTGGATAGTTCCGGCTTGCAATGGCGTTAGAAGTAGTTGGTTGTGTCCAGAACCCTTCTAATGTCCCGTTTATGTCATTGAGGTTATTAACCCCCAATCCGCCGCGCTTTTTGATGTTGTCGATGGTTGCAGCCATCATTTTGGCCCACGTCGCCGCGTTAAACGTCGTTCCGTCTGCCCGTGTTAATGTTACGTCTGTCTGTACGGGAGAGAAAACCTTATCTTGATTCTGTAGATCAAGCTGCGCGAGCTGCAAAGTTTTCGTGAGTCCCGATGCCAGGTCGTCTGAAATGGTAGCCATAAAATCCCCTTAGATGCCTAAAGAGGCTCTGTAGTATTGGTCATAAATTGAAGTTTCAATATAAGCAGGATAACCGCCAACAGCCCATGGTCTGATAGCTCTGAATGTACCTTCATCCTGCACAAACTGGCTGGAGAATGTTTCAGCGATATCAACTCTCCATCGCCCCTGGCTATATCCTGCTGAGTAGCATTGCCGGTTGTCATATCCAACCTGAAACTGAGGATCTGTCTGTATCTTTATGTTAGCCGTAACGCTTGAAGGGCAAGCCATCGGCTTATCGCTATCTAATCTTCCGTTTGGTATTCTTTTAACATTTAATGGCAAGCAATTACTATGCCATATCATTTGACCCTCACGGTACATATAAAAACCGCTATTTGGGACATTGACAAGCATGTTAGAGAAAACATAAATTCTTCCACCAATGGGATTATTCGTTACCCTTAAAACATGTCTTCCATTCCCTGCTACGTACTCAAAGATCATCTGATCTAATCGGTTAACCCCCGTATCAAGTCCACGATGGAAACCAATTATTCCTTTATCCAGAGGGACGATCGTTTCAAGATCTCCATTGCCAGCGCCGATGTCGATAACCTGAACCAGGTTGAACGGTAGAAAATCAGGGGCGAGTTTTACTGTTCTTTGTCCATTGGGATATTCATAATAAGCAAAGCCGCCATAGTTGCTATTAGCGCCTATATTAGCCGTGGTCATTATCAGTAGCCTGACGGTATTGGGAACATCCCAGCTTACATTATTACCTGATACCGTAACTTTGTAATTCCTTTCGTTAAAGTCAGTTGAATTAAAAGTGTTTAATATTACCGCCTCATAATTAACGTTAAGTGAAGGATATGACCGACTTCCTGAACCGCTGGCCCAGAAAGAATCGGCCACATAATTAAAAGCCATGGAGTTAAGGACATCAAAAGATGTCCCTTTAATAAATTCCTGAAACGACATTATAAAGGCGCTCCGAAAACTGCCGTTGGCCTGCCCTGCTCGTCATAAGATACGATCCGGGCGTTATCGAGGGTAAAACGGCGTTGGCCTGCCGTGCCGCCGTTAATCTGCATGGAACCATCTTTCCTTAGCCTCCAGCCGGTCTGACCATCAATAAAGTTGGTTGACTGGAGAGAGTCGCTAATCTTGCCGAAGTCGATGCTCAAATCCTGAATCATCGCCGCGCGCAAATAAGCAGTTGCGCCGCTTATCGCAAAGGCAAGTACGCGGCCACCATTCGCGCTGGGGTTGTAGATACCCACCTGGTCGGCATCAAGAAGAAGGCTTGATGTTTCGCCATCAGACCCGAGCTGGATACCACCCACGACTTTCCGACCCTGGTTATCAGTCTCGACCTTCACACCCCACTGCGCCGAGAGTTTGCCCGAAACATCCGCCAGCGCGGAGGACGTTACCTGGATAGCAGCGGCATTCTCCCCGACACTGGCCTGCAGGGTATCCATCTGCTGTGCCAGCGCGCCCGTCTCGTTGGCGATAGTGACATTCACTTCATTAATTGAGGCGCTGATTTTCGTGTCATTGCTGACAATTTCAGCACGTTGCTCCCGGAAGCCGCGGAACTGCGCCAGCCCGGCCTGGGCGACGGATTCAAACGTCTGAGCCAGCCCCGATTCCGCGCCCTCCACTCGCGTTTTCAGAGAACTGACTGACTCAGTATTGGCTTTGATATCCTTGCCCTGCTGCGTCACCGTTGCGTTGGTCTGTGTCAGCGCGCTGGATTCCGCCTTATTGCCAAGGTTCGTATTGAGCGACTGAATACTCTGGGCCTGAGCCGTCAGCGTATCGCCCTGATTTTTCACCGTAGTCTGCAACTGACTGACAGCCGACGCTGTGGTGGCGTTGGCTCTGGCATCAGTAACATCCTCAATCCTGATATTATCGATCCACATCTTCCCGGATTTCAGCAGTGAGGAAATAGCAAGGCGGACCAGTAAATCAGCGGTCGGCGTGTACTCGAAGGAAAACTCGGTCCACGCTGTCGCCAGAGATGGACCTGAGCCTTTAAAATTCACTTCCGCGATATAGGCGTTTGACTCGCTCTGGCGAATCGACGCTTTGGTATTACCCCACCCGGTCGTTGCATCAACGCTCGCATCGGACGAAAACTTAGCCATCAGCGAAACGCGATACGTCCGATCTTTGAGCATCGTCAGGCCACGCTGGAACATCAGCATATTGGCCGTGCCGGAGTACTCGAAGCATTTCGTGCCCAGATAGGGGGACGTGGTGACTACCGCGGGCTGCGGCGAACCTTCCCAGAACTCAAGGCCGCTTTCGCCACTACCGTTGGCGATCATGTTTTCCGTGTCCGAGCTGGCGTCTTTGAGGGAAGATTTCAGCGCCGTCGTTGCGGTGGCGTTTAACACCGTGTCCTGGCGGATCGTGGTCGGCACGACGACAGACGCCGATCCAACCGCTATCAGGTTGATCGTCTGACTGGTTGCGGTAAACGAATCAGTTCGCAAAACCGGCGTCACGTTATTGGACGTCGAAACGTCATACTGAGAACCGCCGCGCAGATAGATGTGTTCGTTTGATGAGTTCGTCATCTGCCCCACGTTCACAACGGGTGCAACGCCGCCGCTGATCCAGTTGGGCCGGAACTGGTACTCATAAATATTCCGTTCCACATCGTTAGCACCGTATCCAGAACCGATGGCCGTCCATTCCATTGAAGCGGTAAATCCGTTCGCATGAGTGGCCCAGTCTGGATTTTTATAGGTGCCGTCGGCCTGCCTGATGCCGTAGTTCTTTGACAGAGGACGCGCAACGCGAATACGCGAAGGTGATTTGGCAATATCGCCGCCGGAAGGCAGTGTCATTGTCACAGCGTAGTAAGTGTTCTGATCGAGGCCAGTCAGGTCGACGCGTGTCGTCTTAAGCGCGATGCTGTCAATCCTTTCACTCTGCCCCTGAACGGTGTTAGATAACTCGTTTACGACGGATGAATCCGCTTTCTTGCCGAGGTTAGTTGTCAGTCCGTTGATAGCGGTTTGCTGCCCGTCTATTTCCCCCTCTGCATCAGTCAGACGCTGATCGACAATGTTTAGCGCGGTCTGGCTCGCCTTGCCGCCCACGTCGGTTGTTAATTGGGTAATGGATTTACCCTGCGCCGTGATTGTCTGGCCCTGCTGCGTTACAGTGGTGCTCAGGTTTGAAGTTGCCGTGGCTGCTGCGTTGGCGATAGCCGTCGCGCCAGTACCAAGGCCGATCATGGTACCGTTAACGAATTCAATGGCAGTGGATACGCGAGCATCCGCCGCCCCGCCCACCGGGCTGACCAGTTCCTGGCCGTTCCCTTTTCCGATGCCTTTGCAGCCCAGCAGGATGTATGCGCTTCTGGAGACCATCGTATCCATCGCCTCACGGCTGCCGCCGAGGCTTTCAATCGCATCATAGATCCGGGTTTTATTGGTGTTTGGCTCGTCGTACGTGGTTACAGCTACATACGTCCCGTTAGCCAGCGCCGCTACCGCATCGTTGAATGCTGTTGCCGCTGCTGCCCCGTTACCATAGAGATCGTAATTGGTGCGGGTTACGGCTGTGGAGCCATCGGCATTCGCAGAGAAAACGGTCAGCATATACGAGCGCGCTGGCGTGGCGACTTTGGTACCATCCTCTTTGAAAATACCCGCCGCTGTAATACCCCCTGTGCCGCCGCTGCCGACTGACACAGCCCGGAAAACAGTGCGCCGCCCGATACTCGCCTGAACCTGCGTCAGCGCGTCACCCTGCGACGTAACTGTGTTACCGATTGCAGTTACCTTCCCGTCGAGCGTTTGCAGGGCACCGGCATCGGCTTTCGTTTCAATAGCCTTAACATCGGTGATGTCACGGATGCGCACAAAGTCGATATCCATCGTCCCGGCGCTCATGTATGAAGAGACGACCAGTTTAGCGACAATATCAGAACTACCGATCTTATAGTCGAAAGATCGTTCTACCCACGCCACAGGCAAAGGGTTTTCATTTGCACCAAAAGCCACGGCTGCAATAAGTCCGTCTGAAGCATTATTGCGCAGCGCTAACTTAGTGTTACCGGTTCCCGCATCCACAGCATCAGCCGAGAACTTGCAAACGGCTGAGATGCGATAAGTGCGACCTTTGAGTAACAGGATCCCCCGCTGCGCTACTGATGACGTGCCGCCGGGGTATGCAGAGAAGCGCAGGATCTTATCGCCGCTGTACGAGCCACCGTTAATGATGGCCTGGAACTGGCGATTGGTTCTATCATCCCAATAGTCAAAATCAGACTCGAAAGATCCGTTAGTGAGCATATTTTCCGAGTCAATATTGGCGTATTTCAACGACGCGCTAATATTGGTTATCGCCTGCCCCTGACTGGTCTGTGCATACGTCAGCGTTTCCAGCGACTGCTGCACTGCCGCTTTGTTACCATTGAAATTGGTCTCCAGCGCTTCAACGTCTTCAGCGATAGCCTTTTCATAAGAGATGCGCACCTGGCGTTCGTTGTAAATCAGGCCGCTGGTCAGTTTCGACGGATCGGTGCCGTCGGTGCCGCCGCGCAGCTGCGCCGCCAGGGTGGTGCGTGCCGTAGCCTCGGCAGAGTCGGCTGCGATTCGCGCGGTCGCTTCATCCTCGAGCGCTGCGGTGCTGGCACCCGGTGCCGGGCGGCCGACCGCTATCCAGTCAATCAGGAAATAATCGCTGGCGGTCTGTGTTGCGCCAATATCCAGGCGGATCTGTGCCACGTTCGCCAGAGTATTCCATTTGATATCGCTGAAATCGATAGTCGCCACGTCGCTGGCATCAAAAACAGGCTCAGGCAGCGTCACCATATTCGTGTCGTTAAAGGCAGACGTATCGCGCCAGCGCAGCTGACCACGCCAGGCTGGTTTGCCTACCTTTCTGATACGCAGTTTAACGAAGCGATAAGACGCCGCATCTACTGCCAGCGCTGCCGGAGAAACAACGTAAGGGTTACTGGCGTGGTTCGCCGGACGCAGGCAGTTATCGACCACCGTCGGCGTGCCGTTACCAGTCCAGCCCTCTACGCCCGCAGAATTGAAATGCCAGATTTTCAGGGAGTCGAACTGCGTGCCGCTGCCCGCCGCGACCTGGGCAATAGACTGCGCCAGACTGTCGGTCTTGTTCTGAATAATCAGGTTGGTTTCAGAAATTGCCGCTTCGCGCGTCAGCTGCTCGTTAAGCAGAGCGTTGGCTGCGTCAGCGGCCACCTTCTGATCCTGCTGGGAACGCGTTGTTGCCTCCGCCGCGATTGCTGCGGTCCGGTCGCTGGCTTCTTTAGTCAGCGCCTGGCTGCGGGCAGTTGTCTCCTTCGAAATCGCAGCAGCGCGATCGGCGGCCTCTTTGGTAATCGCAGCCGAGCGGTCAGAAACCTCTTTCTGAATGGCGTTAACGTTGTCCTGGATCGACTTGTCCAGCTCTTTGTATGTGTCCGTGTCGCGGATCGCCTCGTCCATGTTGTCGATGTAGTCAGCGACGTTATCGGCCGGCATGCCGCTGACCCAGTCGGTCCACGCACTCTGGTTGCCGGTTTTGTCCACCAGCCGCGCACGGTACCAGAACGTCACGCCAAATTTCAGGCCGAGCTGCTGGTATGTTTTCTGCGGGTACGGTACATCGGCCAGTAACAACGGATTTGTGCCGGCGGCCGCAGTGCTGTACTGGATCTCGGTTTTGAGCGTATCCCCGGTACCGACAGGAAAATCCCAGTTCAGCACGACGCCAAAGACGATACCCTGCGTGCGCAGCGCTTCCGGTTTCGGTGGCGCCCCGGTTTTACCCGTCAGGACGGTTTCCGGGCTGACAGCCCAGACCGATGAGACATCGCTGGCATTCACTGCCCGCACCCGGACCAGATAGCGGCCTGAATAAATGGCTGGCACCTCAAAGCCCAGCGAAGACGTTCGTGGCACGTTGACCCAGTTTCCTGAATCCTTACGCCATTCAGCTTCATAGGCCACCGCCCCGGTTACTGCTTCCCACGCAGCACGCAGAGTGGTAATGGCAATGCCCTGGCTGACGCTGGAATAGCTGTCTACTGTCACATTTACCGGCGGACCCTGCACGCCCGGCGGAATGACACTGATCGGGCGCTCATCCAGACGGGTGCCGTGATCGACGGCGGGATACGTGTCAGGATTGTAGGTGGTACCGGTGATGGCATAGGTGCCGTCATTGTTATCACTGACGCCCGTCACCCGGAACAGAGCAATATACAGATCGTCGGCTTCAACCGCCCAGTTGGTTTCCGCTTCCGGCGTCTCGCTCCAGCCGGTAGTCACGGTCACGGTTTTGCCGTTCACCGCCTGAACCGTGCGCGCCTGCGCCGGACCTGACGGCAGGTTCACGAACAGCCTATCGCCTGGTTTGATGTCAGCGATGCGATCGAGGGTAATATTCCGCCCGTTTACTGCGCTGACGCGCCCGCCGATGATCCGCCCGGCCAGTTCATTGGCCGCGATGCCGATGACCTCCCCCACCGGCGGCACGTCCAGCCCGGTGGCAAAGGACACAACTTCCCCGGTCCCGTTCGTCAGCAGCACCCAGCGCCCGCGACGGTTCGCCTCGGACTGACGGTCACAGCCAATCGCCGTCATTTCCATCTGGCGAAAGTCATATCGCATCGCCAGATCGTTGTCGTACACCACTTCCGGCGTGTCTTTGTAATGATTTTTCGGATCGGACCAGTTGACCATGGCCGAGGTATAGCGGGTGGTTTCACTCGGATCGGAGAAGGTAAACTTACCGTCGACCACGCTGGCATGGTTATAAACGTGCCAGATGTCGCGCGGCATGTCCGCCAGCACATACAGGCGGTTGTCTCCCCAGTAGGTCATCCCCCGGAAAATACCGGCAAGGTCGCGCAAAACCGTCCAGGCTTCAGCACGATCCTGAATATAAACGTTGCAGCGGAAGCGCGGCTCCGTGCCTGTGCCGCCCTTGCCATCCGGCACCAGCTGGTCGCAATACTGGGCGATGCGGTACAGTTCCCAGCGGTCGACCTGATCGGCAGTGATGCGCTGACCGAGACCAAAGCGCTCGTTGATGATCAGATCGTAAAAAATCCACGCCGGGTTATCGGTCCATGCCCACTTAAACGCCCCGGTCCAGGTGCCGGTATAACCGCGTGTTTCCGGATCATAGGTGTCCGGCACACGGATGATACGTCCCTTCGGGCAGCACACCACCTGCGGAATACCGTTCGGAAACTGTTTTGCATCAAACTCGATATACAGCAGCGCGGTATGCGGGTAACGCAGTTTTGCATCAATGATTTCGGTGATGGCCTGAACCTTCATCGTGTCCACGATGTTCACGGAGGTAGCATCAGGCGTGACGCGGCGGACTCGCAGCTGCCAGCCGGTCGTGGCTTTGGGCAGATTAATGCGGTGGCTGCGCTCGTAAAGCGTAGTGGACTTGTCGTCCACAATGCCATTCAGCACGGTCTGGTATGCGCCGCCATCAACTGACAGATCGATGGCATATTCAACGCGGGTACCGACTTTATCGCCGTTATCTTTCTGCCAGAGCAGAGTTTCCCAGCCGACGCGCACGCGCACAGCGGACAGCTGCGTATTGGAGATGGCACGCACATACGGCGCATTCTGCTTCAGTACCTGGGAGACCTGCAGCTCGTTTTCAATGCCCGGAAAACCCTGGATATAGGTCTGGTCCTGCGTGCCGGAGCGAAACTCCCACACCACACCGGGAAAGTTTTCTGAACCGTCGGCGTTCAGCAGCGGCGTGTAGGAGGTGCCGTCACCGAGAAAAATTGTTTTTCCATCAAGCCCGCCCGCATATTCCCCTTCGCCCAGGGCGATAAGCATTTTTGCGCGGGCGATGGACTGAATGCTGTCCGGGGATTCAACCGGCGTATGCCCCTGCTTACTGCCACCCTTTGCACCAATAATCGTTGCCATATCGCATCCATAAAAAAAGCCGCCATAAGGCGGCCGGGGTTTACTGAAAAATTCTATTGCTGGTCTTCGGCGTAAATGCCCGCTGAAATAATCGCGCCGCCGATATCGCGCTGACCGTAGAGAAGCGGAACCGGATTCCCGGCTGCCGTGGTGTTTACCGGGCCGCCAAACGCATAAGAGGGCTTGTTATCAGGATCCTGCCTTGTACGCATTCCGGCCACCTGGGGGGATAGCATCTGTACTACCCCGCCGACGGCCATAGAACCGGCAGCAGCATAAATTGCTGCCTGCGTCCCTGCAGCCCATCCCACCGGGTTCCACCACGTAAATGCGGCGATAGCCACCGCTGCCACTATCTGGAAAACACCTGCCCGTTTGCTGCCCCGGATAACCGGGATGATCCGCAGTTCACTCCCGGCACTGACCATTTCAAACTCGTCCTGTCCGATGTTCCGGCGATCGCGGAAGATGACAAAGTCCAGACCTTTCGCCCGCGCCTCCCGCAGCCAGGCATCGAAGCCGTCAAGGGTGACCGACAGCGCGCGGAAAACTTCTTTCGAGGTATCGAGTACGCGGTAATGCGTGCGGCCAAAGCGCTGCGCCATTGAGCCGCTGAGTTTAATCACGGTCTTGTTCATTACATCAGCTCCTTATGTCGCACGATCTTGATGGTGCGATCGAGGTAATAGCCGCCGTACGGCACCCGCTGACTCAGCTGGCCGTACATGTGGTGCAGCAGCATGTTTCCCTCCAGCAGTACCCCGGCATGATTGGGTACAGGTGACTGGACCTGCATGATCACCACATCGCCGGGCTGCGGCGGGCCATCGAACTCGCGAAAGCCGCAGTCATGCCAGTTATCCATATAGAGATTTTCGCCCTGCTCCCACCAGTGGCGCTCTACGCTGTAGTTAGGCAGGGTGATGCCGTGCCCGGTGCGGAAATAATCCATCAGCAGCGACCAGCAGTCGGCGTGACCCAGCACGAACTGACGGCCCGTCAGCGGGCGATCGCCGCGCGGCATAACCGTTCTGATATCGCCTTCCGGCCAGGAAACAATGACCCAGGGTATTTCGGTGGCATCACACATCAGCATGTCCAGCTCGCTCGGCTGGGTGGTGGCACCGTCGCCGGGGTGGCTGTGCACCACCGCCACCACGGTACCCTGATCCTCTGCACCGGCGTAATCCTCCGGGGCAATCTCGAACTGTTCATCAGGCGATGCGGCCCGGTTTTCACAGGCAATGTACTTCTCGACCCGGCTCTTCTGAATGACCAGCCCGCAGCACTCATCAGGGAAAACCGCTTCAGCGTGCGCCAGGATGGCGCTGATCGTTTTATCTTTCATCATCAGCTCCTGAGCAGGGATGCGCCGGGGAAGCCGCCGAAGTCCAGCGGTTCATTCTCGCCAAAGCGCGGTTTACAGCCTGTGGACAGAAGGCCGGAGCAGACATCCAGCGCCGGATCGTCAACCTTGTTACCGTCCTTATCAAACCAGCCATTCTGCCCGGCGTAAGCGCAGCCGTTCCCGGTTTTGTACCACCCCCGCATGCACCAGGTGCAGAGCGGCTGGATCTGGCGCGTCGGAATTTGCTGGCCGCGCAGGTCGGCGGGGCTGGAAAGTTCGAACTCCACGGTTTCATCATCACCGCCGGATTTGCGATCCACATAAAACACCTGCTTACGCTCTTCCAGCGGATTTGCATCCGCATTACCTTCAGGGAAATTACGCGCATCGAGATAATGCACAAAGGTGTCGTGAATAATTACCTTCGCCCGCGCCATTCCCTGAAAACGGCGGCACAGCGCGCCGATCGTGCCTTTAATGTTGGCAACTGTCAGCTTTGGCCGGGCGCTCTGCCCGTCGCTGCTGACGGAAATCCCTTCCAGCTCAAACGGCCAGGCACCGTATTCCTCGCCCTGCCACCAGACGGACTTCGGCTCCAGCTTTGACTCATCGCCGCCGGATGCCGCCAGTTCAGCTTCCGTGTGCGGGATGTTCTCGTTATGAAAGCGCAGGATCCCCGCGCCGAAGGCGGAGCCGTCCACTTCAATAAGCCGGATACGGCTGCCCGGTTCAAGTTTCTGAACGTCAGATGAAATACTCATGGGTGATATGCCTGTATGAAGGTACTGCTGAGGGTGTGGATATTATTGCCGTGGGACGAAAGCTGGAGGGTTTCTGCGCGGTACAGCCCTTCCGGCTCGAGCGGCGGTTTCCAGCGGAAAGATTTCCACCCGCCGTGCCGCTCGATGAATGCCTTTATCGCCAGGATATAGTCTTCATCACCGGTAAAGCTCACGCTCCACTGCGGCAGCTTAGGATTAATGCCGTCCCCGGCCACCTGCGCGTAGGCATCCCCGAACTGCGCCTTTCGCGTGCGCAGGGTGATATCAACCTGCGACGTGATGCGCGGACACCATTCAAATGTTTCTGTCACCACGCTTACACTCCTTTAACGGCCCGCCACAGCGGTGTACCCGGCCGGCTGACCTCTTCATTCACCGTGCGCACGATGGCATCGGTCAGCTGACGACCGGCAGCACTGGCCGCGCCCTGGCTGACCGGCTGCTGTGACTGTGAGTTAATATGAATATCGCCGATGATGACGGAGGGCGCGCTGCGTTCGGTCTGTACCCCGCCCGTCGCCCGCACACCCAGCGAGCCATCCGCCGCGCGCGTAAGCGGCATAATCGCCTCCGGCCCGGCTTCGCCGAACACCCCGGCACCTTTGGCAAACGCAAAATACTGCGGCGTGCTGTACACCCCGTTGGTATAGGCGCTGAGCGACGGGGAGTCATACACATCGCCTTTCGCGTTAAATCTGAAATTATCCGCTGCGCTCTGAATGGCGGTCCCGCCGCTGCCTGCCGCAGAGGATGCGCCGAAGCTGAACAATGAGCCGATAGAGCTGGCGGTATTTGCCATCGCCATGTTCACCAGCACGTTCTGGACAATCTTCAGCACGCTGACGCCCCAATCCCGCCAGCTCGACACGTTGCCGTTGAGCATATCGGTCACGCTGGAAACGGCACCATCCATCGCCTGCCTCATGCCATCGGCCGCCAGAGCGGAATAGTTCGTCGCTTCATCCGCCCAGTTGGCATAACCTTCGCTCAGTCCGCTGAACCAGTCGTTACGCTGTGCGTCTGATGCGCTGTAAAAGCCCTGCTGGTCGCGCAGGCGTTCATCCAGGTAGCGTTTATTAAGCGCCAGCTCCTGCTGATACGTCTCTTCTTCAATGTCGCCCGCCTGCCGCTGCCGGAGCAAATCGGTATTCTTTTGCTCAAATTCCTTACGGATATTGAACTGCTCCTGCATACGTTCACGGAACCGGGTTCCCTGCCCGTAGCCGGTAAGCTGGGCCTCATTCGCGGCGCGCGCGCTGGCGTTACTGTCGGCCAGTTGCGCTTCGTAGTTGCGGAGCTGCTCGCGTAATTTAACCTGATCGATAAGCGCGGCATTGCGCATCAGATCAGCTTTCTGTGCCTGGCTTAAGGTTGCCAGCTCTCCCTGACTGACCTGATATTTCACTTTCGCCAGTTCGGTATTTTGCCCTTCGAGCGCGATCTGCTCTTTTTGCTGCTTAATCAGTCGGTCATAGGTATCAACCGCTTTTTCAGCATCAGATTTCGGCCCTTTCTTCTTGGGCTTATTGGCTTCGATATTTCTCCATTCAGTGACACCATTGTCGATGAGTTCTTGTCGCCATGTCTGGAACTGAGGTTCATTTTTAAGACCAAGATCATCAGCAGCATATCCAAGCCTTGCCCTTTCTTTTTCCTCGCCTTTTAATTTAGATAAAGCTAAATCGCGACGGCTTTTTTCAAGGGCATCGCTTTGCTTTTGATCGAGGTCAACCTGAGGGAGGCGCATTGGCGTATTAACTAAACCCTGACGGGCCATTAATAAATTATTACCTAACCCAAGTAGGCGATTAAATTCAGTATGCTCCCCGTTCATTAATAAAAGAGATTGGTAAGCAGCATTTTGTTCAGCCGCCTGTTGGCGGATTAATGCCACTCGCTGATGCTCAATACCTTCAAGAACATCTTGAATCGATTGGGATTTAGCCTGCATTTGCCATAGGCGTTCCTGCTCTACGGCTAAAGCTTGAGTTGCATTTGACAGGTCGAGAGTTGCATCATCAAGGCTTTTGAGATGGTTAATCATATACCCACCCACTGTTGGCCCAGGATTAGCCAACATATATTGATATCCGGAAATTTCTTCCTTTAACCCCCTGACTTTTTTTGCTTGTTCATCTACCAGTCGATTTTGTTCATCCAGAGCCTTACGCGTTTGAGATTCATTATCTGATGCCTCAGTGAGGCTCATCGATTTAGTTTTTTCGCGTATATCATCCAGCGTATTGGCATAGTCGAGCGCTGACTTTCTGACCTGCTCTTGATTTTTATACCATGTATACCAAGCCCCGGCACCCAGGAGAATTAGACCAGGAAATCCCCCAACTAAACTCAGCGCACCACCCATCATGCGAGAGCCAATCGACGTCACATTATTTAAAGCGGTTTGAGCTGAGCTTCTCGCTGCAATATTTCTTGTTAATGATTGTTGAGCTGCACTCAGTCTTTTCTCTGCGGCCGCCTGAGCATCTGTTCCTCTGGCTGCAACTAAAGCTTGTTGAGCTCTGTATACTGCCGCCCTGGCTCTGGCTGTGGAGATCTGGGTACCTCTAACCTGAGCGTCTGCGAGTGCAATTTCCCTTTTGGCTGCTCCAATGAGACCTGCACTGGCTGAAATTGCACCAGAAGCCATACCACCTAAATATCTTGCGAGACCAATTGAAACCAAAACACCTGCGGCAGTGGCAACGCTGTCAATATTTTTTGAAACGTCATCCATAACACCAGAAATTGTTGCCGTCGCGCCACTCGCTTTATTGGCACCACCTACCCATTCCATGAATGCATTCTGAATACGTGTGGATGCGGCGCTGACGCTATTCGGCATCGAGTCAAATTCAGATTTTAATTTGCCAAGCTGACTAATTAGCGCCGGTACGATTTTGTCTGTTGTTAATTGGCCTGTATCAGCCATACCTTTCAGGTCTTTCTGGGCAACGCCCATGCCATCAGCCAGCGCTTTCATAATTCGCTGTCCAGATTGCGCTACAGAGTTAAAATCCTGCCCGCGCAACACGCCACGGCCTAATGCCTGTGAGAGCTGAACTATAAGAGAAGATGTCTCCTCGGCGGACGCGCCTGATACCTGAAGCCCATTGGCAAGGGCATCAGTCAGCTTAAGTATATCCTGCGTGCCAAATCCCCATTCACGTAATGATGTGGAAGCACGACTGAAAAGTGCAGCGTTATCAGCAAAAGCTGATCCAGTTCGCTGGCTAATATCCATTAAACCCTTTTGCGCGGCGGAAAAATCACTCGCATCAGTTGTTGCGAGTTTTACCCTCGCTGAGAGAGAATTGTATGAATCCGCCAGTCGAATAAGATTTGCAGTGGCAAATGCACCAGCAAATGCGCCGGTTAAATTTAATGCAGCGGTGCGAGTGGTATTTAATTGTGACGTAACAGAAGCTAAAGCCCGCTGGGTTTCACGCTGCGCTGACGCCGCTTGTCTTCCACCATTCTGCATAGTGCGGTGATAGTCCTGCCCCATACGAGAAGCACGAGAAATTTCTGACTGAAAAGATTGAGAGTTGGCAGAGATTTTGATTATTAGTTCGCGCAGCGTAGCCATAACAAGCTCCAGAAACAAAAAAACCGCCGAAGCGGTTTTCTTTATCATTCATTTATTCCAGCCTTTCGCCTGGCCTCTTTTAAATATTCTTCATCAGACTTTTTTAAATCCAAATTCGGATTATTCCCTGTCAAATCACTCCCACAATGCTTACATTTTATTGCTTCAGATTTAATCATTTCTGCGCAAAAAGGGCATTTTTTCATTCCATCGAAGGCGATCATGTCCTTTTCTTCAGCTTTAACATCTTTGCGTATTACTAATGAATGAACGAAAGCAATGATGAAAAGCAATGCACCATAGATCCACCACGCAAAGAAGGAGCGTCCCTTGCTATGAGCGATCAAAGCCGGGATGATGCCAATGACAATCGAGATAAGTAGTATTTCCATAAAGCCCCCATTAAATTTTATGGGAGGAATCCTAATACCTTGTTAAAAAAAAGTCACTGTGTTGCTGCGTCTAACGCAGCCTCAAGGCTGGCAAAATGATCTTCCGCCTCTGCATTTTCATCCCCAGTCCATTGCAGCAGAACATCATTCAGCGTGGTTTTAACCCCCTGTGAACCGTAAACAGCAGATGTTATCTGCGCCGCCTGGATGTCGCCTCGAACATCACCAATTGGATTGTTTCGGTCGAACTCAATCCACATCATCAGCTCGCTGGCAGTCATACTCTGACGCAGTTCTGACAGGGTGCGCCCCAGCCGGAGCGCCAGCGACATCAGGAATTTTACGCCGGGGGTTGCGACTTTTCCCGCGCATCGTCCGCAGTGCTGATGAGATCCAGGCCTTGCTTGAGCAGGCGCGCATGGATTGGGCCGTAAATCGCCCGCACCTGCTCTACATCTTCTGGTCCGAATACCGGTTGCCTGTCCGTATCGCAGAGGACATCAATAAACAGTACTACATCCGCGCGCAGGTTACGGTGCGCCCGTTCCGACACTGAAATACCCTCGTCGTCACTGTCTGCTCTGACGATCTCCTGCCAGCGTAACCAGCCTTCACCGGAGGGCTCACGCAGCACGACTTTGGCGTTATCCCACTCAGGCACGGTGGTTTCTTTAAAGCGAAAGCCCGAGTTTTTAGCCAGGGCCAGTTCTTTAAGCGAAGTCATTTTTTTTCCTTACGAGCCGGACTCGATGTTTTCGGGTTTGCCTTTCAGGCGCAGGGAAAACGTGGCGGCCACCACGCCATTGGTACCGGACGACCAGGTATGCTGGCGCACTTCTGCCAGGAACCGGAAGCCTTTACCGGACGGGAAGATGACCTGAAAGCCATAGGTCGTGTCATTGTCATAGGCTGTCCGCAGTGCATCCTGCGCCGGGTTACGGTAGAAGTTTCCCGACATGGAAATTTCAGACGGTGCCGGCAGGCCGTTGGTATTTTCCTGCTCTTCCGAACAAAAAGTGGTGGTGTCGATATCCTGTTTCTGACCGCCGGTAAACTGCACCTCTTTAAGCGTGCAGCTCAGATCGAGGAATTTGGCGGTTTTCAGCGTGTCTTTGGTTGCGGGAACCTCAGTGATCAGGATTTTGGTGTTTTGCGATTTTTCATACAAAGAGGACATAGCTGTCTCCATAAAAGCAAAAACCCGCCGGAGCGGGTTATTCAGGGTTGATTAACATTTCAGGATGTGACCTGAAATTCGAGCGTGGCGCGGTAAAGCCGGAAATCTGGCTCGTAGCCTGGAATGTTCGTTACTTCAGTCGGAGCCAGGGGCTTAACCGCCTCCAGCGCCTGTTCACGAATGGATCTGGCTTCCTCAATGGTCAGTGAGTAAACATCAATCTGCACTGATGCGCGGGATTCCGCCTGACCGCACAGCACATCAGTCGAAACATCAGAGACCAGGGAGAAGATCACCCACGGCGGAGAAATGGACGGCTGGCCATCGTCGCTTAACGGTGCGACATAGGGATAAACCTGCCCGTCAGCCAGGTGCGATAACAACGGGTAAAGATCGGCTTCCGTCATTTGCTCAGCACCTTATCAATGGCGCTGTTCATCCTGGCAATAGCGGCTTCGGCGGCCTCTTCCTGCCGGGTATCAAACGCCGGTCGCACAAACGGATGCGCAGGCATGTTCACCGTACCTAGTTCAACAAAGCGCCAGTAGAACGCATTACGCGGATTGCTGGCTTTCATGGTGTTATCGCTGTTGCCGGTCCGGGGGTTAACGCCACGAATATGAACGCCGGACGAAATTTCACCCCGCCGACGCGATCGCTGCGTGACCACCACCACATTCTTTTTTATTTTCCCGGTGCGGACCGGAGCCCGGTTAATGACTTCAGTTTTAAGCACATCAGCACCCGCGCGCGTGGCATCGCGAAGCACCTTATTATTTTCGGCCCGGCTCAGGGTTTCGAGGTCGCGGGCAATATCCTCCAGCCCGGAGAAGTCGAGGTTAACATCAATCACGTTTCGCTCCCCTGTTTGCAAAGAATCTCCAGCTGGCTGCCCTTCGCATCCGGGATCGGCATCCCGGTCACATTCAGCACAGCGCCTTTAAACGGTCCCGTCAGCACTTTCAGACGGGATGCTGCGGTGACGTCCCGCCGGAAGCGCATCCAGACACGGATGCTGGCTTCAGCGGTCTCCGCACCCGCAGACATCTGCTCACTGCCGCTGATGCCTTTAACTTCTGCCCAGACTGCTGGACCGTCAGACCAGGATTTCACGGGCTGGCCGGTCGGTGATCGTGTTGTTGTGGGGTTCTGAACAATGAGACGATCGCGTAAGCGCCCTGCCTGCATATTTCCCCCTAAACGCCATAGATCCGGTAAGGCTGAAGCAGCGCGTCAACGGCAAGCGGTACCGTATTCGCACTGACCGGGCTGACAGCCTCGCGATTTGCATACCAGTGACCGGTAAGCAGCAGCATAGCCACGCGGATGTCATCATCGAGCAGCAGTGCATCCGGATCGTCAGCAAAGCCGGGATCGGCATTGGTTTTATAGAGCTTTCGCCGCGTCCATTTTTCGACGTAGCGTTTCGCTGCCCCGGTGTAGATTTCAAGCAGCGCATCATCGCCGCTGAAATCATCATCGATGCGACAGTGCTCCCTGACCGCATTAAGTTCGATCATGGCATTATCCGAATGAGTGAATGAAGAAGTGGCCCGAAGGCCGCCAGGGTAATCAGCTGCCAGCGCCACCGGTGAACGCACCGTAGATGAAAGACTCCGGACGCTTGACCGCCAGCGCCAGACGTTCTTCGCAACGAATGGAGATCATGTTTTTCTCGAAGTCGTCGGCGTTCTCGGTAGAAATCACCACATTCGCATCTTCGCGATCGAAGATTTGCGCACCGGCATTGAAAGCGCCGGTCAGGAATTTACCGATGAACTGAGCGGCCTCGGTCGCCACCACCGGCAGCCCCCACAGGGTCGGCCCGGTCAGACCTGCCGGGTTCGCCAGGATATAGCGGCCCAGTGAGTCTTTGGTGAGCTCGATTTTCGCCCAGTCGATGAAGTGCAGCACATGCCCGGACGCCGGGAAGCGGGCCAGCTGCGCCTGAAGCATCGCCAGACGCAGATCATCGATACCGTTCTGCTGTTCCACCTGAAACGCCGGGTCGAATTTTGATGCCTGCGGTACGATGCCGTGCAGGTGCACACCAGAGCCGTCACCGAACAGAATTTCCTGCTCTTCGGCATATTTCAGGCCGTAACGCATTTCTGCATCCACCGTGGACTGGAGCTGCGCAAAATCGTCGAGGATCTGCTTGGATGCCTTGAACATGTGCGCGATGGTGGTCACCGGCGTGATTTTGGTGGCGAACTCAATATCGCTGTAAGGCTTGGTGGTATTCTCCGGCACCACTTTCGCGTTATTGGTAAACCCGGTCTGCTGCACCCAGAAAATAGCCGGGGAAGTGGTCCGCCCTGGTGCAATCAGATCGCGGATGAAGAGTCGCTGTTTCGGTGCGGTATCGATACCCGGCAGACGCTGGGGCTCCACAACACCTTCGGCCACGTCACCGGAGAGAATAGCCGCTTTAACCGGGATGCTGACGCGCTTACCGCCTTCAACACTGGCGGCAAACGCTTTCAGCGCTTCAGCGGACACCACCTGTTTACCGACGGTTTCCACCACTTTGATGGCATTCGCCAGCGGCATCTGTGCAACATGCTGCTCAAGCTCGCCGAGGGTGGCTTTCAGAGCCTTCTCTGCTTCTTTAAGCCCGTTCAGTTCAGAGGCCATCTTGTCCACGGTCTCTTTGGTTTCAGCAGAAAGCTTGCCCTGTTTTTTCGCTTCGTTCAGCGCCTCTTCTGCTTTCGCATTAAATTTGCCGGTGGCCTCCTGAATACTTGCAGTGACCTGTTTCAGAATATCGTTTACTTCAGACATAAGTTTTCCTTAATTGACTAACGCGGCCAGCGCGTTTTCAAGAGATGAGCGGGTTTCTGGATTGATTTCGTCGGTAGCGCCCGGCTTACCGTCAGGTGTGGAGGCAGCGCCAGGCGTGCCACCGGATAAGGCTTTAATCAGTTTCCGCCGTTCAGAGCGCGGGGTATTGGTCTTCGCCAGCAGCGCGTCAAGTTTGCGCAGCGCTGCGGCGGGGGAATCATCGCCGCCGGAGACGGCATCAGCAGAAAGCAGGCTGTCGGCCAGGCCTTTTTCGACCGCATCGCTGCCGCCGATATAGCTTTCGTTGTCCATCATCAGCTGGACCTCTGCCATATCCAGCCCGGAGCGGGCCGCGTAAATATCGGCCATCGCATTGTCGAACGGCGCGAGCGAGGCGGACAGTTCGGCGAAGTCGTGACGGTTACCCATCGCAAACACCCAGCAGTTGTGGATCATCAGGAATGCACCGCGACCGATCTGAATCTCATCACCGGCCATGGCAATCACCGATGCAGCGCTGGCGGCAATCCCCAGCACCTTAACAGTCACTGTCCCCTGGTATTCGCGCAGCAGGTTGTAAATCGCCAGGCCTTCGAACATGTCGCCGCCGGGGGAGTTGATGTTTACCGTGACATCCGCGCCGTTCATGGCACGCAGCGCACCGGCAATGCGCTTTGCGGTGACGCCTTCGCCCCAGTAGTCCTGGCCGATAACGTCAAATACCGAGATGCTGTTATCACCGGCATCCGCTGCTTTAATGCCTCCGTCCCAGCGATCGAGCGCGGAGGGAAGCGTTTCACAGGTAACACGCGCGCAGGGGCGGCCCGCCGGTGCAACCGGAAGTTGTTTTTTTGTCATACTGAATGCGCTCCTAAGCGGCCTGTTTCAGCGGAGATTGTTCAAAGGGAATATCGGGGAATACATGGTTATGCAGCTCTCTTAACGCCAGCGCCTGCACAGCAGGGTTGATGTTTTCGAGGTTTTTGAGCTGGGTCAGATTCAGCTGAACGGTATAAATATCGCCGCCGTCAATCGGGGGCATATTCTCCAGACGACGCACATCGTTGCGCGACATCCAGCCGTTCTGCAGCGCACTGGTGTAATACGCTGCCCGGCCAGCGCTGTCAGCGCGAAGCAGCCCTTCAACCGAAAACTCGGCAAAGATGTCATCATCGCTGTCCAGCAGACACCGGGCGATCTCCTGCTCGATATTGACCAGCAGCGGTCGTAGCGTGTGGGTCAGAAACTGGAGGTTCATCCCCTCCAGGCTTGATGCCCAGCTGCTTTGCTTTGTGGTATGCCCCACAATAAACGGCGGCACACGAAACCAGCGGCAGATTTCCTCGATGCTGAACGAGCGGGACTCCAGCATCTGCGCGGCCTCGGGGTTCATAGTCACGTTCTGGTATTTAAGACCGCCCTCCAGCACCATGATTTTTCCGGCATTTTTAGAGCCGGTAAACGTTGCCATGTACCCGCGCAGCCGTTCCCGCTGATCTTTATCGAGCGCCTGTTCTGCCGAGAGAAATCCTGAACTCTGAAGACCGTGCTCGAAAATCTTCGCGGCTGACTCCTCTACTGCCATCGCAGAGCCGATCACGTCACGTCCCGTCATCATCGGCATCATGCCGCAGACACCATCAAGGCCGAAGCCGCGAATGTGCATGATGTTTTTGACCGGTATAACGCGCTTCGATCCGCTGTCGGTGTACGTATATTCCAGGCTGCCGTTTTCCAGCCGTTTGACCACCATATTCTGAGGTAGCAGCGGCACCAGCGATACCAGCCGGCTGCCGATGAATTTCTTTTCGATAAAGGCATTGCCACGCAAACAGATACTGGCGACCACCATCAGCATAAAACGTGATGGCGTCATTTCAGGGTTCGGACGACGGCACAATACCGCATATGCGGGGTGTCCTGTTGCCGCTTTACGCGAGCCGTCCGCCTGCCGCTCGTAGATTTTCAGTGGCAGCGTTGAAACGGACTCACTGAGTAACCGGACGCAGGCCCAGACGGCAGACAGTCTTATGGCTTTATCTGCCGATACTGTTTTCCCGCTGCTGCTGGTCCCCATCCACTCTTCCCAGAATGTGCCGGTGGTCAGGCTTATGGGTACACCCAGCCAGTTAAGCAGGGCCGATTTTACCCTGCCGGGCTGCTTATTCTCTTTCATCAGACACCTATCATGATGGGGTTATCGAAGAATCCGGTCAGATCCTGCTGGTCGTTACCGCCATTTACGAGCTGACGGCTGGTCGCCGTGAACAGAGCCACAGGACCATCGATCTTGTTTTCAGGCGTGGATTTGTTCGGGAAAATGTTGTCGTTTTTGTCTGGTTTCACCGTCACGTTTGACATCATCCAGGTCATAACGGGGTTGCCGTCGTGATGGATCTTGCTACCGTAAACGCTGGCCTGCACAGATTTCATTGCTTCGGACAGGTTTTTTACCGTCTGCGCAACTTCAACGAGGGGCAGACCTTCCTCAGCAAGCGAAAGACTAAACTGGGTTGCACTCCATGGATCGAAAGCGATTTCCTTCAGGTTTTCCCCCTTCACCCAGGCCTCAACTTCTGCCTTGATGTAGCCATGATCGATAACGTCGCCATCGGTCAGTTCCAGGAATCCTTCAGCAGACCATTTTCTGTAAAGCTCTGCGATATGGTTGGGCGCGGTTTCAAGACGGCCCTCCGGGATCCAGAATTTCGACTTCGTGTGCGTGTGGCCGTCGGGTGCCTGCCACGATTTAACAGCGGCGCAAATATCGATTTTATTGGACAGATCAATACCCACCCACAGCGGCCATTTGCGGAGATCATTATCAGAGGCAATGCCGGTGCATTTGCTCCAGCGATCCATATCCATCCAGGCGCTTTCAGCAGTCACCCAGATATTGAGATGCTTGGTAAAGAAGTTCGGACGGGCTGCGACCTGCTCCTTAGCCTTTTTCGCCAGGCGGCGCATATCATCCCAGCGTTTACAGATACCGAGTCCGGGGTTTGCCTTCGGCCAGTTCGCCTCATCAAACGGATCGTCGTCTTCATCCAGGGTGTAGATGAGCGCGAAATACGTGTCATCCTCGACCACGCCGCGCAGCACCTTAATGGCGTAATCCCGCTGCTCAAAGCAGATTCCCTCTTTATTGGTACCCGCCGTGGTGATGGCGAACAACAGGGACTGAAGACGTGCTCCGGTGGCGGTTTCAAGCACATCCCATACATCACGGGTACGGTGAGCATGCAGCTCGTCCACTATCCCGCAGTGAATGTTAAGCCCGTCGAGGTTGTTGGCATCGCTGGAAAGCGGTTCGAACTTCGAGGCCGACCGCTCCTGGTGAATATTCAGTTTTACATGACCGAACAGACGCCCCAGCGTGCGGGGTGCTTTCTTAATCATGTTTTTGGCATCGTCGAAAACGATACGGGCCTGGTCGCGCGTGGTTGCCGCTGAATAGACCTCTGCCCCGCCTTCTCCATCGGCTCCGGTCATATAAAGCCCGATGCCGGAAGAAAGTGTTGATTTCGCGTTCTTACGCGCGACTTCGTCATAAGCGGTGCGGAAGCGGCGCACCATGACAGCTGCGCCGTCTTCCATAACCACTTCGCCCGTCATCTCATCAACTAAATGTATGACGAAGCCAAACAGATTTATCAGTATGAAGACGTGCCAGGGCATCAGCTTGATGGGCTTTCCAGCCAGCGCACCTTTAACGTGGGGTACAAAGTCATAAAAATCGAGAATATGCTGGGCGCGTTCCTCGTTGAAATAGACGCCCCGCTTCGGTCCGTGCTCTAAATCATTGAAGAATCGCTGACACGCCAGGCGTACCAGTTCGCCAGCAACAATCTCGCCGGATAGTACGCGCTCGGCGTACTGAATACCTTCCGAAACCGTTGCCATTCATCATTTGCGCTTTTTAAGAAATTCTTCCAGTGGATCGGCCTCAGCAGGACCTTTAGCCCCGACTTTAGATCGGCTGGCCGGGGTCATGCCAAACTCAGCAAGCATCGCACGTATACGTTTCCAGACATCAGCTTTCATGATTGCCGCCGGATGCGCTTTAATCAGCACGTCACCAGTCTGCGTTTCAGTCCGGTAGGTGTAACCCTCAATTTCGAGCGTATCGCAGTGATGCCGATATTCGGTATAAGCCTCGACGAGCAGCTCAAGCGCCCGCGCATCGAGAAGAGAGATCACACCGATGGTGTCGAGCTCTTCGGCCATCCGCTTAAACCAGTACTTACCCTGTTTGTCGAAATGCTTCGGCGTTGGGGGTACCCCTGCCGGGGGTTTTGGTTCGTTCTTATTGATGGCTCGTTTTGATGGGTTCCCCTTCACCAGAGCCAGATGTGTCGGGGTTTTCGGTGGTCCGGGCATAATCGAAAACTCCTATTAATCGATGCTGGGGATCCCCATAAAAAAGTTTTCTAACCTGCGGCGATGTAAAAAAAGGTTAGGCGGCGGTCCTGTGGCGCATGGCTCCTGAACTTTTTCCCCGCCCTCCCCCTGATGATGCGAATCGTTATCATTCACTTTGATATAGTTGCAAATGCAACCATTTTGATGATAATGATTATCATTTGAGTCGTTCGGTTGCCGTCTTTGCCCGGTGGCACGACCAGCAGAGGCTTTCAAGGTTGGACATGTCATCGGTACCCCCATGTGCTTTGGGGATGATGTGATCGACAGTTTTTGCGGGTTCCGCACGGCCATTGCGTTTGCAGTTCTGACACAGGTGTTTGTCACGGGTCAGTACGTCGAGCCTGAGTACGTCCCACTTGCTGCCATAGCCGCGTTGGTGCCTGGTCTGCCCGCGCTGATGCTGTTGCCAGCCTTCGTTACGATGCTTCTCACAGTAACCTGAGCGGTCAATTGTCGTTCCTGGACATCCACGCTTACGACAAGCCCGTGGAATTTGTGACGGCATTAACACTCCTTAAAAAATGGTATCGCTTCATATTGAAAATGACCGTGTTTCCCACAAATTAGAATTGCCACAACCCTGTGGCTTACCTCTCGGAGGTTTTTATGGGTTTAAAACCTGGCCAGTCCAGCGGACGTGATGGCGGAGTCTATCGCGAACGTGGACCTCGTGGTGGCCAAACCGATAATTACACGACAATACCTGATAACCATACTGCGCCACCTACATCTCGACCAGGCGCAACATGGGAACCAGTGAAACGGACTCCAGACAGCAAAAGGTAATAGTATTCAAACCGGTCTTATGGCCGGTTTTTTTACAAAACCGTTCTCCACGCCCGGCGGCGTTCTGTTCGTTGCGCCGCGTCTGGATGACGCTCAACCGTTTCGCCGTCGGCATGGTCTACCAGCGATGAGCAGGGATAGATGACATCGCCACCATACGCATCACCCACTGCATAATCAGCAGGCTTGCTGTTGTCCCAGCGAGTCAGCACCCTTTCAATTTGCTGCGGCGGTACGCTGTAGCAGACGCCGTGAATCAGGCGTGGTAGCGTGATGTAGTCAGAGCGCGTCTTGTCGGCAACGATCAATCGCTCAGCGATCTGCATCTGGTACTGCGGCGGGCGGCCTGTGCCGAGATAGAAGCTGATTAATGAATCAGGGAAATCCCTGAGCCAGCTATAAATACCGCGATGGAAACTGACAACTGGCAGAGCGTCATCCTCAAGGATCACAACCCTGCACTGTTGCCCGGCGGCCCACTCAAGCGCGCGACGATGATTCCAGTTCGCGCCATGGTCCCAGCTATCAATGAGAAGAAAGGCATCGAGAGATTCAGCCAGGCTACGAGCCTGCATGTATCGTGAGTGATGGCCGACAACCACAAACTTTATTTGTGTTTCCACCAGGCAAACTCCTTACCCACACCGTCAGTTTTAAATACCGTGTTTATCTGAGGACCAGAAACGATCCGGTTACCGAAAGACTTCGCCACAATGCCGAAGGCCAGCATGTCACCCACCGCAGCATCAGCGCGTTCTGTCTGCCAGAAGCGGTTACTCTCGATGCGGTAATACAGACGTACGATGGCATGAGCGAACGCCATCACATCTTCACGCTTGCCGCCCAGCAGCCCGGCATTAAGCATTACGTCGTGACGATACTCATCGAGAAAGTCCTGATAAGGTTTTTCGGGATGGTTCTGCCGGGCCCATGCGTCAGCGTATGTTTTTGGTTCCGATCCGACGTAGACCTTACCGGCTTCCATCTCATCCCACGGCGCGTGCAGCATCTCGACGTCGGTACCATCGGTACACCAGATGAAACGGCATTCAGGGTGATCGCGCAGATACTGGTAAATATGCAGCCAGCGCCGGAAATAAACATTCATTGTCACGTCAGGAACGCTCACCAGCTTTGCGCCGGGTGGCGCTTCAGTCAGTTCATCGGCAAGCACAACCGCATCAGCGCCACTGATTGACGTTGCCCAGGCGCGCAGAAGGTCCGGTTCAGCCCGCATCTTCACGCCACGCTGCGGATCAGGCTGGCTGGTTAACAGAGTGGTGATCACCACGTTACGACGCGGGCGGTATTCGACATAACCGGTATAACCGGCATCCCGGCGCTCATTGTGGATCTTCACGTTGCGCGCCACCAGCGCCTCGCGATCGGGTCGGGAAACAGAACGCGTGACCTCTTCGTGCTCATCCATCGAGTGAATCAGCTTTTCCGAGCCAGTGACATCAGCGTAAGCCCATGTTGTCAGCCCGGCGTTGTGGATGCGCAGCGCCAGATCAGAATGCTCGTACATCCCGCGACCGTACACCGGATCAAAGCCCCCTACGGTCTCAATGGCGCTGCGGTGGTAATACAGCATGACGCCGCGCTGCCCGGTATAGGCCACATGCTGATCGTCACGGTAGAGCACCGCCAGATCGTTCAGCTTGCGCGGCCCGGCCAAATCGAGAAACTGATAAGAGAAATGCGGCTCAGGTGATTCGATATAGGGCAGATGCCAGTTATCGGCAATCGGCCAGGCATCATCATCCCACAGAAACAGATGCTCACATCCGGCATCCATCAGCGCGGTCAGGCTGGCGTTCTTCGATGCGACGATACCGAGGGATGTTTCGTGCCTGATTAGTTCTACTCCATCAGGAACTGTAGCCACTGGTGCCGAGCCATCATCTATCATAACCATCAGCGCACCGGCGGGTAAATGCTGCATATGGTGGACCAGCGCCCGGCTTAGTACGTCAGCGCGGTTATGCGTCGTAATAGCAATACCTATACGAGGAGATGAAGCGCAGGCAGCAACATACGGGACACCATCAATAGTGACCTGCATAATAAACTCCGTGTGAATAGATTTCGACGTGAAACAGGCTTAACGCTGACGGCGCTCGATTTTTACTTGACCATATCTAACACGGCTTTGTAATTCTCCGTTCACCGCCACTATATGCCCTCTGTAATCACGCTCAATATCCACGACTTCACCCTTAACATCATCAGCAGTCAGGCACGACTTCACCTTTACGCCATCGAGATATACGGTGATACGTTCACGACCGGGAATAACTCGCTCACCCGGATCATCATCAAGAACAGTGATGCGCATTTTATTATCCTTTTAGGTGTAAGCCTGTCTCACGGTAAAGCCGCCCGAGACAAGCGGTATCCCCAGGCTCACTGCTGAAAGTTTCTCGTTGATGCGCGTGCGATGCGCATTGGAACAACTAATTTTATCGATGAAAATTGAAAATTGTGGTAAAGCTAAAATCCCACAATTGACATGGAGATTTTCACATGAATGAAGAAGAACTTAAGAAATATGTATTTTCTGAAACGGTAAAGATCATTTCTGCACTGATAACTAAAAATCCCAATTACAGCAATTCTATTTCTTATTTCGACCGCGTGTACGGTGACCTTATGACAATCGCGATCGAAAAGGGTCTTAAAAAAAATGAGCAACTATAGCGGCCGTTCACTGAATGACCGCTGTAATGCCTTAGCAGTCGGCGTCACTTCGGCCAGTTGATAAAGAACATAAAGCCGATGAATGCGAACAACAGACCAGCGGCGACCGCAATAACGATAAGGGACCAGATGAGGATGGTCCCGATAGTAGCAATCATCTCATGATCCTTGCTGTTGATGGGCCAGTCTCGCGACGCTTCACAGCGTGGCTAACCGTGTTTTGCAGAGTGGAGAACATCATCAGACGCACTCGCAAATGCGCCTTGTGATGCCTTCAGTCGAGTTGCAGCACACCGTGTTCCAGCGATTCAGAGTAAGCGATTAAGCCAGTGTACTCTGGGATCACTTCGCCATTATCGGCTTCGAACTCAGGGATTGTGCCGGTAGTGATGGTGTACTGCGGCTGGCCGTCTTCTTTCGCAAAATTAGCCAGGTCTTCGATTTGCTTAGCTGTCAGAACTACTGTCATTTTTATTTACCTTATCGGGATAATTCGATTTTTCGGATTGCGGCGCGATCAATATTGCAATGACCAATCACACCATAAAGCTGGGCATTCAGCGCCACGCTGTCAGCATCAGAAAATAACGGACCAATCAGTGCCGACAAGATTCGTTGCCATCAAAAAGATACAGTTTAAGTAATTTTTCTAATAACAGTTCTAAATCCCGTTGGTTCCTATATGCTTCGCTCGTTCTTTGTAACGATGACCACTTGGTCTCCCTTCTGAAGTTCCTGGATTTCACTTTAGAAGGGAAGTTTTTTGCGCCAGCACCAGGATTAATCTTAATCATCTCTTCTGCCGCTTGTCATATCCGACGTTTAGACCAGACTTTCCCCGAGGCTTTTCTACCAAGTCTGGATGAAGTTATGCGGGGTGCATGCTTTCATTCTGAGAAGAGCCTGACTTAATGTTTTTCATAATATAAAAAATCTACTCCTACCCTGTTAGCCCTCTTCGTGAGGGCTTTCTTTTATCTCAGACACTGTTCCCGTACATATTGCTGCAGTCCATTCAACTGGCTGGTGACAGTTTCGATTCGCTCTCTGAGGGTAAAATAATCCCGTTCAGCGGAGTCATTAAGTCGGGGGCCGGCACCATCATCCACGCCGGTGGTGCCGGGCGCTCCGTTCTCTGGACAGGTTGCGTTGAGCTGCAGCCGCTTACGGCCAGCAGCAACGTCACGTTCAAGCTGCTCAATATTCGCTTTGGCATCTGCCAGTTCTCCGTAGTATTTGGCATCGAGTGCAGCGACATCGCGCTGGCGCACCTTCATATCAATGATGGTATCGTTCGCCAGCTGCAGGTCGCCTTTGGCTTTATCGCGCTGCTCTTTATAGGCGATGGCATTATCGCGGTAATGACTGGCCGCCCAGCCGAGCGCCACCAGCAGGCCAGCGACCACCAGCGCACCGATAAGTTTTGCTTTAAAGGTCATTTTTACCTTCCGCCAGGCACATGGAACGCTCCATCTCGCGCCGGTTCTGCAGTCCCTTCCATTTCATGCCGCCAGCGTAAACCCAGCGGCGCATCTCTTCGCACGCACCGGCATGGTCGCCCTTGTTGAGTTTCCGCAGGAGGGTGGATTTAGAGAACGCATCGGAGCCGACGTTAAAGACGAAGCTGTAGAGCGCCGCGCGCTGATACTCGCCCACCGGCACCTTCACCAGCTGGTCAACGGTGCGCTTTGCCGGTTGCAGGTCTTTCCACAGCAGGGCATCACATTCCCGGTCGGTGTAGGTTTTGTGCCGGACGATATCGCGCCCGGTGTGCCCGTCGCAGACCGTCCAGACACCAGCCACATCCTTATAGGCTTCATACTTCCGCCCTTCAACCCCGTCGTGGCCGCCAAGAAACGCCGTGGCGATGAGCATCGCGCCGCCGCCCGCAGCAGCGATGAGTTTTTTACGCAGACTGCTGGTCATCGGCATATCAGTCATCTCCAACTTTTATCGTCGGGCCGTATTTCTCCAGCGCCCTTACCTGGGCATTGGCGACCTTTCGTTTGAAGTACCAGTTAATAAGCCCGGTGACGACAATGCCCGCGATACCGGCCAGCACGCCAACGGCACTCCATTCATCAGGGCTCAGTTTTGTCAGAACACCGTTCAGGATGGTGCCGCCGGAAGTGCCGAGCGCGACACCGGTTACGAGTTTGCTCATATGGGACATGTCTCTCACCTCCGCCAGGGGGAAGTGTGTGGGATGGATGAAAAGAAACTGCCGAAAACCGGCAGCAAATCAAAATAGTTCAGGCGAAAAAAAACCCGCATTGGCGGGTTAAGAAAAATACGGGCTTTCTTCAATTAAGCATGTCCATCATCACAAGGATATGCCTGCCCCGCATTTTAGAGATGTTTAACATTTGAACAACGGTTAACATTCATAGTTGACTTTTGTGAAGCTAATCACAGATAGATATTTATCAGCATAATTTATGCCGGCTCATATTCAAAAAAAAGCCTGCTCAGAGAAGCAGGCTACAGGGAGCAAATATTCATTCAGTATTATCGCTGGTGGTGATGGATTGCGTGGGTGGTCGCCTGATGACACAGACTGGACCACCCAGCAGAGGGGTATTCACCACATACTGAGTAAGGTTCACAAACGCTGTTCGATCAATGAATCAGCTGGTACTTTTTAGAAATTGTGATCAGGAGCCAATAACACAAGCCCGCCGAAGCGAGCCTGTGTTATTTATCTTGGGCTATCAGATAGTCACTTCGAGTTGATGGCCCAGCGCAGCCAGAGCTTTCTGAACAGTATCGATTTTGGTCGAATGCTTCAGATCAAAAAGCCGGGTCACTTCCTGCTTTTTCACTGCCATGCGTGTGGCGAGTTCAACCTGAGTAATCCCGGAGTCTACGAAGGCATTGAGCATCAGTACCTTCGCCGCAACGCTGGCCGGCACTTCAACGAAATCGCCGGTGATTTTACCGGGTTCAGGCACCTTTTGCCCGTCCTCAAAGTAAAACTCAAACGCAGTAACCAGAGCGTCCAGCGCCATAAATAACGCCTCTTCTCTGGTATCGCCCTGCGTCAATGCTTCCGGGATATCCGGGAACGAAACAACATATCCGCCGGTATCCGGCTCAAGGTTTACGGGATATCGCATATTGTCTTGATGAATCTCAGCGAGTACCAGCCCCCGGAGAGGCTGGTTTTTTTATTTCAGGCCAAGCTGCTTAATGATGGCCTTTCGTAATGGTTCTTTTATCTCACTTCCGGGGTGCCGTGGCATTACGCTTCGTTTTCCCCCGTATTGTAGTTTCAGATGGTTAGTACCGTTTGAAACCACAACCCCCTGAGATTCAAGCCACCGCCTGAACTCGCTTTGCTTCATCCCTCCTCCATTCTGTTGAACATGTGATTATAGTAATCAATTATGCTTACCATGTCAACATTTATGTTTACTTTTGAGTGAGGGATCTACAATAAAAAAACCCGCACGGAGGCGGGTTTAGTGTGGAATATCTCTTGGGCGCTATACTCCACGATTTGAAGCATACATTACAACTTCGGACAAAAGCAAGTTCTACGCTGCGAAATCTCTAAATATTGCTCTTATCATCACGAAAGCTGGTTGCGGTCTCAAAGGCGGTTTCAGCCCTTTGTTCCTGTCGATGGCAAAAGTCCACCAGCAGCTCGAGAAACGGCTTCCAGTTGCGAGTCCATGTTCTGACATGCAGATCCGGTATGCGCTTCAGTATCACTCGGTGCGCAGCAGTAGAGGGTAACGAGGAAAATCCATTGCCGCCACAGCGTTCACATTCCTTGAACACTGGTGCACCATGTTCTTTGGTTGCTTTGCGATCGAGGACTTCCCCCTTCCCACCGCAACAATGGCAACGGGCATGAATGACCCCTTTCCCATAGCATGTGCCGCAGATGTGCCTCACCAGCTCACGCTTAATTTTCGCTGGCACCACCTCAACACCATCTGAATTGATAATGCCTGGATATTTCACCACATCTTCATATTGTGATGTAAAACCAGTGCCACTACAGCTGTGACACGTCACAGTAGTTGCTGCCGATCGTGAGTATTCTGCAAAAGCAAACTGCGCCAGGAGTTGCATACACCTTCCGAATTCACCACCCGCTGCTTTGCGCACATTCTTCGGAGCAATGTCCATAGCGTGCCGGGCAAGCGCCTGAACGGCCAGTTGTTCATCCGATTTGCTCACACCTGCTTTGCCCAGATATGCGGCCAGCCCAAAACGTGCCTTGCTGCTGGTGGTGCCTAATGCAGCCATAATATCGGTGCCGGTAAGTCGATCAGGGCCTGTACTACTGACTGTGTCGCTGATATGCATACTCTGAGGACTGAAATGTTTGAGTGCTGCTTCCAGTTTCATTGCTTAGCCCTCTCAATTGATGAAATTAAAATCTGTCCTGTTTCACCCCATCGTTTTGTAACGCGAAAATCCCAGATGTGAGCATCGTCGGCGAACAGAGCATCCATAAGTGCCTTGATCATGTTGTCTGCATCGGGCTTTTGCTGGTGCGCCTGACCTTTCATCGCTGCGCGTTTCTTCTGGCTCCAGCTGGCAGGCATGGGAATGACAAATGTGATGTGCCCGCCAGTTTCCGGCATCACCAGCCCGTTCAGGCGAACTTCATCGCAAAAAGCCCTGTAGCGCAGAACCACATCCCGTTTTTTCCATTTATCTGCACGCGTCATGCGCGGCTTACCCATTGGAATAATATTAAAAATCTGCATATGCCGACTGGCTCCCTTTCGAATAGCGCCGCGCCTGAGCCCTTACTGGCGGCGCAGTTCTGGCTTTTGCCTCATCCTGATCAATAGGAAGGAAGTGACCGTTGAAGAACCGGCGATACACAGTGCCCAGCTCACCATTTCGCTGTTTGGTGATGTTGATCTCAGCGATACCTTTTGCCGGAGATTCCGGGTTATAAACCTCGTCACGATAGAGCATCATAATTAAGTCAGCGTCTGCCTCGATCTCACCGGAGTTTTTAAGGTCAGAGTTCATAGGGCGTTTGTTCGGGCGTGATTCAACGCCGCGCGAAAGCTGGCTCAGCGCAATAACAGGTGTCTGGTTCGCTTTCGCCAGGCGCTTGAGTCCTTTGGAAACGTCGCCAACAGCCAGATCGTACCGCGCTGTACTTTGAATTTTAATTAACGCAAGGTAGTCCACCACCACCAGCGCGATTTCCGGATGGGCCATTTTCCAGCGCGTAGCCGTCTGACATATTTGTTCAACGGTCAGATCGTTAGCATCCACCATCCAGATATTACGGCCGGTCAGGTGTGCGACACCCGTCGTGAGACGAGCCCAGTCTTCATTGTTAAAACGGTCAACGGCTTTTAAGCGCGAAACGGGCATTCCACCAGCGGCGGAAACCATACGCTCGCCGATCTGAATATTTGCCATCTCCATGCTGAAGAACAGTACGCCGTGGCCCTGTTCAGAAACCTTGTCGATAATGTCCAGTGCCAGCTCGGTTTTGCCCATCGAAGGCCGAGCTGCGATAAATACCAGGTCAGTAATATCAATGCCACCCGTTTTTGCATCAAGGTCTTCGATCCCCGTCAGCAAACTGCGCCCCTCTTCTTTTCCCTCCATTCTTGCTTCCACACGGGCAACAACATCAGGTAACAGGTCGTCTATGTGCACGGGATTGATGGTGTCAGCGTCGATACTGATTACTGACATCACCTGACGGGCGTGTTCCAGGGCAGCAACTGCGGCATCACCGGTTTTCGCATCCCGGATGCCGACAAGTGCTTCTGTCATGGCTTTTTCAGCGTCGCGGACTGCGGCATTGCGGATCAGCATGGACGCATATGAGTTAAGTGCTGATTTGGCCCAGGCAATGCTCGACGACGCCATAATCGTTGCGCTCAACCCAGGGAGAATTTCGCAGAGCAACAACGGGTCAATTACCCCGCTGCGCGCCTGGCGACAGATCCCTGAATAGATTTCCCGGTACTGGTGCACAGAGAACACGCTTCCCGGCACGCGGGATAGAATATCAAGCACTTCGGGATCGGCACCGCGCAGAAAAATAGCGCCGATCACAGCTCCCTCAAGATCGGGATTTTTCCATATCGGAGTCATGCTGCTACTCCGCGGTTACTGCGAAAACTTTCCCAGCTGAAAGCCAGTTTGTTAATCCCCCCGTCAGTGACCCGATCAACAATACGCTCTCCAATGGTTTCCTTGAGTTGCTCAAAAGTCAGATTGCTGATCAGAATAGTCGGCAGAATACTTTCATACCGGGCGTTGATGACCTCCTGCAAAATGGTCATCTCTGTCGCGCTGCCGAACTGTACCCCAACCTCGTCGATAATCAGAAGGTCCAGGGTGGCAAAGTGCTCAATGACTTCTTCCTCACTGCTTTCTGCATTGTGCCGCCAGGTGCTTTTCACCGCGCGGATTAGGCGCATGACGTCGGTGATCTCCACTTTCGCCAGATGATTGCGAATAATGACCTTTGCCAGCGAAACAGCTAAATGGTTTTTGCCAGTACCGCATGTGCCGGTCATGACAAGCCCGGTGCCTGCCTGCAGACGCTCGGGCCATGTGGCGGCATATCGCTGGCAGGCAGCCAGATTTTTGGCAGCGTCAGGGTTAATCACCTGATAGTTCTCAAACTCACAGGACTCGAAGCGGCGCGCAATACCGGCATTGTCCAGCAGGTCACTCACACGCAGTTCCCGCAGCGCGGCTTCGGTCCGGGCGATCTGATCCCTGACGCACTCCGGGCAGGACGAGTGAACGATATTTTCAGCGCCACGAAGGGCTTTGCCGATCAGCGCCATGCGTTTGTAATCCCCGTGAATGTCACATGACACCGTGGTGATCTCGCCGGCATCCCAGCTGCTCCACCGCCATGGTTTTTTATGCTCCACTGCAAACTCAAGTTCTTCGGTTAATGCGTCACGCTTAGCCAGCAAATTATCTCTTTCTTCACGCTGTTTGATATTCAACATTTAAAATCTCCTGAGTCACCAGTTGCAGTCTGTTTTGCCATAGTCCTGTTCACTAAAGCCGGATACCGGCAGCATTCCAGGACGCCCACCTCCCGGAGCGGATGGAGCAAGCCAGGACTCTTCGAAATGGCGATCGGGACCAAAGAACGTTACAGCCTGCTTGACGTATTGAGTGCCTGCGTTGCCCGTTGCGCGAACGTATGCTGCATAACGCTTTACGCCTTCCAGCATGTCATCTGGCTTGACCCCTTCTTTCAATCGGGCTTTCCATGCTTTGAAAGCTGACGCTTTAGGATTACCACCAGCGCGCTTGGGATACGCCTGCCAGGCTGTTTCAAAATCAGGTAAATAACCCTGCTTTGCAGTGGGTAAAGGCTCATCGGCTTTAGCCGGTGTGCCAATAGATTTAATATCTGTTGTAGTCTTTGTTGTAGTAACCATAGGAGATCGGGCGTTTTTGCCCTCATCCATCAGGGCAATCTGCATCTCTCGATCAGGGCAATTTGCCCCGTTCGATGAGTGCAGATGTTTTTCTTCCTGAAGAAGGGGTGAATCCGGGTTAATGGTGTAAAAATTGGTGCGATCATGCTGAGATTTGTTAAGTTGCTTTGCATACAGGCAGCCCTGCTTAACCAACGAGGTGAAAGCACGTTTAACGGTATCTTCAGACCAGAACGGGAACTGCTTTGCCCAGGACTCATAGGTGTTGAATACCCAGCGAAGGCCGCCATAATCGACACCCTGATCTTTGTCGTTGATCCAGTAGTTAACCTGCTGCAACACTATTGCTTCGTTAAGGCCGATGCGCACCGCTAATTCAGGGTTAATAACCAGCGGGCGGAAATTAAAAAGCAGGCTCATTCTGAACCCCTCCTGAAAAGCTGACACTCAAGGCTCCATCCAGCGCCAGGCAAAGCCAGGCCGCATGGATCGCGAGAAACGATATCCAGTTGCTTAACCTGATCTTCGCTAGTGATTGGGTATGACATGTCACACCCCTTGCAGCTCTGGCCAAATTTTCTGCCAATTGTTTGGACTGAGTGATTTACGAGAAACCAGTCCCCCACTGTGAATCTCAATTTGAGCGCAGATTTCAGGGCCGATAGGTTTTCCTGTACTCATTACCTTGCGTAGGTAGTTAAGAGTGGTCCCGCAACTAAGCGCGAACTGTTTTTTCTCTTCAGGCGTTAAGGTCGCCATATACTTTTTCAGAGCTTCCATAATTAACCTCTGTTTAAATTCTTAGTTTATATTACCCGTAGGTATCAACATAATCAATACCTGTAGGTTATTTACCAACGGGTAACAAAAGTTAAAATGAGCGCTATGGATAAATACGAAAAACGTCGTTTACGACTCATCCAATTGAGGGATGATTACTGTGATGGGAACGCCTCAAAACTCGCCCGGAAGATTGAGCGGGAGCCTTCCTACGTTCTAAGAATGCTTTGGCCGGAAGGCAAGGCAGGTAGAAAACGCATCGCCGACGATATGATGGAAGTTATCGAAAAATCGTTCGGTTTACCTCGGGGATGGATGGATGGCATTATTAGCCAAGAAAAATCGAACGTAGAATTAGTACAACAACCAAATCCAGGGAAGAGTTATCCAGTGATCAGTTGGGTTAGTGCAGGAGCTTGGGCAGAGGCAATAGAACCTTATACCTTGAATGATGTTGAGGAGTGGTGTGAATCAGATGCTCATGTTGAAGGCGAAGGCTTTTGGCTACGGATCAAAGGTGACTCTATGACCGCTCCTGTAGGAATAAGCATTCCAGAAGGCATGATGGTACTCTTCGATACAGGGCGTGAACCTAAGCATGGAAGCCTGGTACTGGCAAAGCTAATCGATGCCAACGAAGCCACCTTCAAGAAACTGGTTATTGATGGTGGAGATCATTTCCTTAAACCATTGAACCCTGCCTATCCAATAATTCCCATAAATGGGAATTGCAAACTGCTCGGCGTTGCAGTCGAAGCCAGATTAAAAATTATCTGATTAAACCCGCTTCGGCGGGTTTTTTATTACCTTAAAAATCAATACCATAAAAAAAATACAAAAAAATATTACCCCCAGGTATTGACCAATATTATTACCCATAGGTATGCTTCACATATCGGCAAACAACGGAGCATATGAGATGACCCTCAACAAATCGAATACTTTTAAAGGCCTTTCCCTGCAACCAGGAGATGCTTTCCGCCAAATTGCGATAATGATTGAGGCGGGAATGATTTTTTCAGTTTCCGATCTCGAAGATAGCTCAGATCTGAGTGACTTTATTTTTCAACAAGCAAGATTATACGCTGAAGCTGCTAACGATTTAGCAATGGAGAAGCTCAAATGATGACTCCTGTTAATATGCTTGAAAGCGTTGCGGCTGATATCTATGAGAATACATCACTTCTTGAGGTTATTTATCGCATCAACGAATTACCACCTGAAGCTGATAATGCAATCGCATGTTTAATCCGTTCAATGCAGAAAACGAATGAAACTGCATATGAGTATATTGAACAGCTCAGCAAAAAGGTCAGGGTAAAATGAAAGAGTTCCGCAAAAAATTTAAATGTGACGACGGCCATTTTGATGATGCTAAACACATTCTGGTCACATCATTTGATGATGAATGGCAGTATGCACTTTACAAAAAAATCGGAGACTATTTCATTCTTGTTGATTCATTCTCAGATATCAGTGAAGCCAAAGAAGAATCAAGAAACGTAATACTTCAAAAATAGAACACCATTTTTACCAACTAAAATAACACACCATGACTGGTGGGACCATACACAACCTGAAAACAGGATTGAAAGTCTATGTCATTCATCAAAGACCATGCAGCATATAAATTAGCGCTGTTGTTTGCGGCGAACGGTCAGGAAGTAATTGCGTCAATCTATCTGCGTAAAGCATACGGGAGATAACATGAAAAAAGAATCTGAATTACAGAGCGCGAGTCTCGCAGGTTATAAATTATTTGCTCTGCTTAAGGTTGCTGCATTTTCTGGTGAAGAGCTGGAACCAACGGAAGCTAAAGCTATTTTTGAACTGGCATATGATTTATCTGTACCTGTAAGCAGTTTTATCTTGTCTCTGGAACAGGAGGCATTAAATGCTAACTAAAAACAGCACTATCGAAACGGCCGTCACCACTGGCGATAACATGTATCAGCTTCTGGATTTAATGTATACGCACTTTAAGTCTATGGATGATGATCAAAAAGAGTCACTGGTTGGGCTGTGCTATGAATTATCCTGCCAGATTTCCACATGGATGAATGCCGAAGAGAAGAGACGAAATGGATAAAGTAATTCTTACTTATCGCCGCCGGATATTAAAGGCCGCATTAATCCGCCATCACAGAAAAACGGGTAGCACCTGCCTTGTTATTCGCTTGCTCAAAGGCGGTATTAACACGGTCGAGTTAACAGAGATTCTTCTGGATGGTTTATTACGAAAATTCGAAAGGCTCGCTATCAGTGAGTATGGAAATATCGAAGGCGTAAAAGCTATTAAGGGAATTTACAGCAGCTCTGTTGATGTAAATGGTAGCGGTGAATTCCTGACAGAAAGCGGTAAGGAGTTAATCGACGAGCTTATTTCTGAGCTGGTTGAGTTCGTTAAAAAGCATGAACCAGTTAATGCGGAGACTGAAAATGACTAATCAGCAAACGATGCTCTATCAGGGTGTGCAGATTCCCCGCCCAGTATTGAACGTGGATCTGCATGTCCTCCCTGATTTTACAGGGCGGGTAGTCCTGCACATTCAAAACGGGAGGGTGATATGCGACCGCCGGCTGCTGGACGATGAACACATTTGCTCACTGGCAACGTTTATCGAAATGGCACGCGACATGGAGCTGAGGATTGAGGAGGTAGCGGGTGGCACTGACAGCGATACGAATTCCTGAATGGGTTCACGGGCAGGCGGTAATACCGGGCCGGGAGAATACACCCTCGCCGTATGCACAAGACAGGCTATCTGAGCCTGAAAGTCAATCTGCGCTGGCGGCTGTTGTCGCGCGACGGCGGCCAGAACTGGGCAGTAATGAGTCACGAACGATATAGCAAGTTTAAGGATAGAAAATGAAAAACAACCGCACTAATTCTGCAATTGACCACGCGCTCAGAGTCTATGAGACCCCAGTTGGTCCGTTATTCGTTGCCGCCCGGCATGGTCGCATCAAAAAGTGCTTCACCCGCGATACAGCGATCCGCTACCTCGCATTCTTTATGACAACCCAGGCCTTTGGGATGTCGGGTTTCAAACAACGGCAACCGGAAGAAAGGATCGAGCGTAACGGCGTTGAAATGTGGCAACAGGGAGAAACTACGCGAAATTATTTGCGCGCCCATCAGCGTTGCGTCCGTAGACTGCGCCGCATCCTGAAACATAAGCGAGAAGTACAAACGTGGTACGACAAATGGGAATCCATGCATAACCGCTATGTAAAAGAGGTAGATGAACTGCAGGCTATCAAGCCAAAAGGGCTTCTCTGACAGTTTTTTGCATACTTTGTAGCTTTCAGCTGGTGGCCGTATTTTTCGGCCAAACAACTGAAATTAGTTTTGATGAATCGCTGAGGTTAGCTATGAGCATTGTTAAACACACCGGGCTTAACGCTGAACAATCGTCGAATACTTTCTCAGACAAAGATCTGGAGAGTATGGCCCATGGCAATAATCCTCAATCAAACGCTTACCGCGAACTGCTTGCCCGTCGCTGTCAGCAAGCAGATTATCAGCCTGCGATCGACATTTTGCGTGAAAGAGCTGCGCGTGAACTCGATGGCGGTTTCAGAGCTCACCACAACGCTCTGATTTATGCTGCTAACGAACTGGAAAATGCCCAGGCTTTTGGGCGGGAGAGCCGCCATGAATCTTGACTGTGTACCACTTTCGACCTATTGCCGGGATGCAGGGGAAACGGTTGATGCCGTTAACAAACGGATACAAAGAGGGTTATGGAAAGAGGGTGTCCATGTATTAAAAGTCGATGGCGTTAAAGAACGCTGGATTGACTTAACGGAGGTTTCAAAGTGGGCAAGAAAGAACAAGGATCATTATCTCTCCCAAGAGGAGTAACCATTCGCCAGCATAAAACTGGCGATACCCTGGTGATCACATTCACGTACAAAGGGGTTCTCTGCCGGGAGCCCCTTTCCAAAATGGAAACGAACGCGCGCGGTGTGAAGTATGCTGAGCGGCTGCTGGGGGAGATACAAAATCAGATTGTCAGCGGCACATTCGACTATCCCAAATACTTTCCCAACTCCAAAAAGCTGACGCTGTTCGGTGTTGTGAAAAAAACCAAAAATATTAAGTCCTATCTGGACGAGTATCTGAAAATCTGCGAAAACCGCAACCTGTCGCCGTCCACTATTGGTGGTTATGAAAAATGCCTTTCGGCGCTATCGGCCCTGCATAAACTTCATGTTTCCGAGCTGACTCCTGCAGTGCTAAAAAACTGGATAGCCAGTCGTAAAACAAAAATTAAGACGATCAGAAATAACCTTTCATTTTTGCGCAGCGCTATCGATGAGGCCGTTACTGATGGCTTATTGACGATCAACCCCGTTACGCTGGTCAGTGCCAGCCGGTACCATGTGATCGACAGTTGTCCGAACGCTGATGATTATGAAGTTGATCCGTTCGCACCAGCCGAGACCAGCGCTATTTATCAACACTGTAAATACAAGGAGTGGGAAAATCTGTTCCGCTTCGCATTCAACACTGGACTACGCAGCTCTGAGTTATGCGCATTGAGCTGGTCTGATATCGACTTTATCGAAAATACAGCGCACGTTCAGGCGGCCAGCGTAGTTGGTGTACTGAAGGGTACGAAAACAAAAGCTGGTACCCGTAAAGTGGAGTTAAACAGTGATGCACTTGTTGCGCTGCAGGCCCAGAAGATATTCACTTTCATGAAAAGCGAGTTCATTTTCAGCGACCCAAAAACGGGAGAGCCCTGGGCGAACGCCGACGCAATACGCAAAAAAGCTTGGGTGCCAACCCTCAAAAAAGCAGGTGTTCGTTACAGGAATCCGTACCAGACGCGTCACACTTTCGCCACCCGGCATATCAGCATGGGTGTTAACCTGTTCTGGCTAGCCGGGCAAATGGGCCATAAAGGGCCGGAAATGTTGTTCCGCCATTACGGATCTTACCTTGCTGAATATGACGGTAAAACTGCTATTACAGCAGCTCTGTAGGACGGCAAATATTGCAAAATGTTGGACAGAATCAGGACGTTACAGAGACAGTCATCTGCACGTAAAATGCACTTGAGCAATATTATGAAAGAAAATACATTTATATTCAAAGCGTTATATTGTTTTCGGACACGGGTTCAACTCCCGCCAGCTCCACCACTTACCCTTCCGGATACGTCCGGGGAAATCCTGAAAGCCCGCATGGCACAAGCCCTGCGGGCTTTTTTGTGTCTGTCGTTGTCCGAGAACATCCGGCTAAATCCAGAGAAAATTGGTACACGTTTAGGTACACGCTATACTGTGGTCCATTAAACGTGTACCAATTATGGAAGGGATCCAGACATGGCGCGCATCACACGCCCCCTCACTAACAACGAAATCCACAAAGCCAAACCTCGGGAAAAAGACTTCACCCTGCATGATGGTGACGGCCTATTCTTGCTCGTCAAAACCACCGGTAAAAAACTCTGGCGCTTCCGCTATCAACGTCCGGTAAGTGGCAGCCGAACTAATTTAAGTCTCGGCTCATACCCTGCCCTTACTCTCGCAGCAGCTCGTCAGATCCGCGACCAGCACTTAACCACGCTCGCACAAGGTATAGATCCGCAACAGCAACAAGAGCAGGCATCAGAACAACGTCAGATTGAGCTGGATAGTATTTTCTCAACTGTGGCCGCCAACTGGTTCAAAATGAAGAGCAAAAGCGTCACTGAAGACTACGCCAAAGATATTTGGCGCTCTTTGGATAAGGATGTGTTCCCTGCAATAGGCGCAATACCTGTTCAGGAGATTAAGGCCAGAACGATTGTTGAAGCATTGGAACCAATCAAAGCACGTGGTGCATTAGAGACGGTTCGCCGCCTGGTACAGCGTATTAACGAGATAATGATTTACGCAGTCAACACTGGCCTGATTGATGCGAACCCGGCATCAGGTGTCGGAATGGCATTTGAGAAACCGAAAAAGCAAAACATGCCGACGCTTCGGCCAGAAGAATTGCCGAAACTGATGCGTTCTTTGATGATGTCGAATCTGTCTGTTTCGACTCGCTGTCTTATTGAATGGCAGCTTCTGACCCTAGTGCGCCCGTCTGAGGCTTCCGGTGCACGATGGGCAGAGGTCGATATCGATGCAAAGCTCTGGACAATTCCAGCCGAACGGATGAAGGCTAAGCGAGAGCATATCGTGCCTCTATCTCCACAGGCATTAGAGATTCTGGAGGTGATGAAACCAATCAGTGCTCATCGTGAACATCTTTTCCCAAGCAGGAATGATCCAAAGCAAGCGATGAATAGTCAGACTGCTAACGCCGCTTTAAAGCGTATTGGATATGGTGGAAGACTAGTCGCACATGGATTACGCTCTATTGCCAGTACTGCAATGAATGAAGCTGGTTTTAATGCAGATGTTATTGAGGCAGCTTTAGCCCATAGCGATAAAAATGAGGTAAGGAAAGCTTATAATCGTTCAACTTATTTACTCCAGCGAAAAGAGCTGATGGAGTGGTGGGGAACTGAAATACACAAATAACTTTAAAGACTATCATTAGATAACTCCTGTTAAGATTACCTACAACTTAGAACAGGAGTTATCTAACTTTGATTCACTGAATAGCCTCACGTTCTTCAGGCTTAGTTATTTCATCTTCTAATTTATCCAACCACTCTGTTGCACATTGATTCAAATCGTTAATCAATCTTTCAACATACGCAATTATTGAATTGAATTTTCTAGGTTTAACACTACTTTTAAACTCCCCATGCCCCAAAGAATTTCTAAGACCTACAACCTCACCTAGCTGTGATAAATCAAGTGATGAATAATCCAATCCTATAGCATCAAAATTTATCTTAACAACTATTTCATTCACATTGGAAAATGTCATAACTAACTCAGAAACGTCGCAATCTGATAATGCCGATTTATTAAATGCATCAATATGTTGAATTACATCGCTAGTAAGTTTAAACGCACCTTTCGTAACTTTCTTTTTTATTTGTGCACCATTGTGTACAATACTCCGATGTGAGTCAGCATCATAAATATTTTTTATCATATCTACATATCTGCTATAAAATGGTTCACGCTGCAACCAAAGAGCCCGAATTTCCGCAGAATATTTAAATGCCTCTCTGTCTGAAAGTTTCAATGTATTTAAGCAAACTGACATTGTTTCTGTAAAAAAACCTTCCCAAGAAGAATAAATCATTGGAACTGATATGATTCTGAACATATCTTCCTTTTCACTATCTCCTGACCTCGCCATAAAGTCATTTATAGACTTTATGCTATCAAGGAACCCAAGGCTTTCATTTTTTGTCTTTTCCAACAGTACCTTGAAATCTTCGAAATCTGATATTCTCATTTTATCCGAATACCTTCTTACCAAGTGTAATTCTTTTCTCTAGCTTGGCTTTAGTATTAGAGCCAGAACCAGTGCAAGCTCTTAAATCATCGATTTGATTATCCATTAAATGGTTAAATCTTTTCGATACCTCAGCGGGAGTTAAATTATCTACATTATTAAAAATACCTACAGCAATAATATCTAGTAAATTAGTGCTAAATGGACCACTTGGAGCACCATTCTTCCTAAACTTAAATGCTTTCCCTGATAAATCAGCAAGATTTATCAAATCAAAGGTTCTTTTTATTTTTAATTCAAAAGTAATGTCAATAACATTGTTCTCTGCTGCGAAGAACATAAATTCGTCTAAAAAGTCAGTCACACTATGGCTAAACTTATCCGCGTAAGTCAAAGATGCCATAACTCGTAGCAAAGCCTCCTCAACACCCTGAGATTTTTGACCTTCTTCATTTATCCCAAGCGCTTGCACAATACCATCCATTTCAGCTATCTTGCGTAAACGGTCTGCGAATTCATTTCCAGCTAATCTAGCCATGCAATTGCGTATTTCTTGGTCACTCAAACGAACACCAGATCTATTCAATCGTTTAAAAACGTTATATTTAGTTTCAGGCTTTGTTTCTTGCTCCAAAATAACAACATTGACTCGTGCATTTTTTATAGTTCGGCTAACTTTGTCTGGTAATCCTTTTGCAGTCCATCCATTCAATTCTGTAATGATAGGTACATCATCAAGAACCGTTGGATTGCGGACATCATTTATAGAGTTTTGTTTCTTTGCATTGTCGATTTCTTCTTTGTTAAAAATATCTTCTGAAAAAAATCTAATTATAGTGCTCACACGTTGCAATCCATCAATAACCTCCTGCTTACCATTATTATCGATGTAGAAGAAAAGTGTTGGCGTAGGGATGTTTAGCAGTAATGACTCAATAAACTGGCTTTGCCTTGAGTTATCCCAACGATAAAGCCTCTGGTAATCTGGAGAAATTGTTATCTCATTTTCTTTATATAGATTAATCACTTCACGCCATGAGATAGTATAAGAATCAGTTACAACTTCATCTCTTTTCTCATCTATCTGAGATAGCAATTTAGTTATATCATTCATTTTGTTATCCTTATGATTTTTTCAAAGTAAATTTTATCTGTAATATAATTCTTTGACTTGGTATTTATCTGCCCAAATATCGCTTTGACTTGATCTTCTCTCACGCATTTTGCTTCTGAAAACCCAATAGAAAGAGCCATTTCACAATAAATATCATAAAGAGGAATTTCTATTTCTTTATAATATGAGTTTTGTATCACAAAATACCCAGAGCAACCAACCTTTAAAACCCTAAAGATTTCTTTTAATGAATCATAGGCATTAGAAAAGTATCTGATTTTATTTTTAAGATAATAACTCCCTGATGCTCTTGAGGTATGCGATGTCACTGATGACAAAACATTCATACACAGGGAACCCCATTTTTCATCAATATTATCCGCAACTTTAGGCACAGTAGTTGTACCCATAACTTCTTTTCTCAGAGAATTATATCCCTCGCGCCCTAAAATTAGTTCCAACTCAAGTCGCGTTGAAACAGCATAGTCTATTCGGGTTAAATACGGTGGCGATGTAACAACAAGGTCAATTGTATTATCTTCAATATTTAATTTTTTACTGTCCACATTTAAGATCGAATAAGAGGATTGACTCTTAGTCTCACCAAAGTATTCATTTAGCTGTTCACGCATAACTTTAAAATTTTTATCATATTCAAGGCAAATGTCAAAATCATTATTAAAATCTATTTTTTTAGAAATCCATGTTGGGTTTGAAGTTGACTTAACATCAAGTACATTGCGAACAGTATAAAATAAAACACTGCAATAAAATGCTTTTAAGGGATTTACGACATCAACTTTTCCATTATCGACAAATTGATCACAGATACATTTATAAAACTGCTGTAACTGTTCAATAATAGAATCCCCCTTCGACCACTCAGCTATATTTTTTGTTTTCTTTTTAAAGCAAAGCAGTATCCTTTTGAGGGTTTTTTCTCCGGTAACATCCAGCGCTGTAATATTACCCCGGCTTTTCGCGGCAGCGAAGTAACTCATTACAGGGTTAATATCTGCGCCAATACAATTTATGATTTGCTTTTGGCAAACTATACCTGTGGTACCACTTCCCATCCAAGGATCAAGAACAATGGCGGACGGTTCAACGTCTTCAGCCTGCAAAACAGAAGCTACAAAGGATTCTGAATAGCCTGCATAGTATGGATGCCAAGAGTGAAGACTCTTGCGTTCGTTTCTCCCTCTTTTCGCGCCTGCAATCATCTTTAAACCACTTACCCAAAATTTACGATTGAGTCTCATAATACGGTAGGCCGTATAAGCTCAAAATTTGCCCCTGAAGTTAACCAGTTAGGATACTTGAAACACAGAGTCTTTCAATAATGATTAATCAATTCTGCGCGCAATGCTCTCCCCGCCACGCCTGCCCGCTTAAGGGGGCGTTTTAAATGCAGGTGCATGAAACGGTGCAGGCCGCGCCGGTGCTGGCATGGCGGGGGATGAAAAATACGGGGAATTGCATGCAAAATCATGCACCCTGTGAATGCATGACTTTTTTTGGCAAAAATGGCGGGGTTTTTCGGTGTTTTGTGACGGGCTACTGCGCGGTTAATTCAGCCCGGCGGCGGGCATAAATCATGTGCTGCGCCGGGGTGTATCGTTCCTGACTGTCGGTTCGGGAGGCCGCGTCGGGCCTCAGTCCGATGGCCGTTAAAATCACTGCATCCTGTTCGCAGTAAGCCGGTTTTTTTCCGTCCGCAAGCCAGAGAGAAAGTGCCTCACGCAGATAAATCACTGACCGGTCGACGGCACGGTCCTTTACGGTGCCGGTCTGTCCCGCCACGGCCATCAGTTCGGGGGCGAAAATGGACGCCAGCGTGTCGCCGTGCTGCTGCATGAACTCATCCAGCCGGTCGCGGATACTGATATGCTGCACCGCCTCGTGCGAGCGGATATAGCGCCCGGCGGCCCCGTTAATTTCCCATTTTTTAATATCGATAATCTCACGCAGTTCCTGCAAGCGCCCGTCGGGGTGGTCAGTGCCTGCTGCGGTCTGTTCGCGGTATTCCTGTCCGGCGGCGGCCAGCGCTGCTTTATGTTCCAGCCAGGCGGATTTGTTCTTTTCACAGGCGTCATACGCCTGTTTCAGGGTCAGGGTGGTCATGGTGCACTCCGGGATTAGTAAAAACGCTGTTTTCGGGTTTTGTCAGACTCGGTCACAATAAACGTATCTTCCGCGAGGTCGGTTTGGGCCGGGGACTGGATAATTTTGTCCACGGACTCCATCGCCCGGAACGAGGCCGAGCAGACAACGCTCGTGCACTGGTAGTAAATCTGCTTTACCGTTTCCGACAGATAGCGACTGGTGCGGGTGTGGGCTGCACTTTTGCAGAAGGGGCAGTGCATCATGACATCAGCCCCCGCGCTTTCAGGTCAGCCTCACGCTCGCGCATCTCCCTGAAGAACTTCTGACGGCTGCCGGACGTCGCGCCTGTGTTGTGGGTCATGTGCGGCAGGGTTTCAGCCGACAGCCCTGCCCGGAAAAGGACCGGCTCCTCGTTCAGGCGGACATGACAGTTTTTAACCGCCTCCTTAAGCCATGCCGTCACCTCCTGCATTACTTCCTCATCCGGCTCCACATAGCCTGTGGCAATCTCATTCTGTCTTTCGAGCACGCCGCCGCGCGCCAGAATTTTCAGCTTCATCGCCCGGACCAGCGCCCCGCACGAATCCCGTAGTGCTGCATCGAATTCATGCCCGGCATACAGGGTCAGGGTGTGGCGGTGCGCCTGGCGGTATTTATTGGCCGTGCCGTTACAGGACGCCTTAAGTTTGTCCCGCTCAAAATTCAGGACTTCGGTCATGGCGTCACACTCCTGCGCCAGCTCACGGGAGGCAACGCGCATCAGGTGGCGGTTTTTCAGCTCGTCGGACAGGACAGCCCCGGCGGCGCGAAAGGCCTTGCGCCATGCGGCGGTGTCACTTTCGCTCTCCAGCGCCAGCCCGGCTTTCTGTTCAGCGGTACGGGCAATGGCCGCGACGGTATCGTCCATCCTGCGGGCTTCATCGAGGTGGGCGGCTCTGGCGGTATCAAGCTGTGCAAAGGCCGGTTTCAGGTAGTCAGGAATAGTGGTGGCGGTCATGGTGGTTCTCCTCAGTCTGTTCTGTGGAGACAATTCTGCCGTGCCGGGCACAACAGGGCGATTCATTGCAGTTGTGGCACATTCCACACAAACAGACCTCTAAAACCCGGCTTGCCAGAGAAAGGGTGCAGGCAGACACCCCTTTACCGTTTGTTTTTTTTACTTATAAGTATTCACTACTGTTCACTGGAAATAAAAATACAGTTAATACAGTAAGTTAAGCAGTGAACAGTTGAGGTAAGAGTGTTCACCGACTGTTCACAAGTGTTCACTGGTTATTTTTTATTGATGGGAAGTGAAAAAGATAATCTGTATTTTTTTTAGTGTTTTTTCTTATTAATTAAGGAGTTTTTTATCGCTAACTCTGATTAAAAAATTAGGTGCTGCACTATACTGCATTACATTGCACCATATTGCACAACCGATTATTTTTTACGCAATGTTGTGTGAGCTGTCTGCACATCGCCCCTTGTTGCATTGCCCGCTTTTATGCTGAAAATAGAGAGCTACCCGAGGCCGGACGGACACGACCGGCACTGTATGGACTTTATGAGGTAGCCCGATGCACACCGCTTTTTCTTCCCCGTCTTCCGCCCCAGCCGCCCCGCCGATGCCGGCGCCTGATGCCGCTCAGGAGCGTTTTCTGCGCCTGCCCGAAGTGATGCACCTCTGCGGGCTGTCACGCTCCACGGTGTACGACCTCATCAGCCGCAGCGCCTTTCCGCAGCAGGTTTCCCTCGGCGGGAAAAACGTGGCGTGGCTGCACTCTGAAATCACCGCGTGGATGAGTGACCGCATCGCCGCCCGCAACCGGGGCTGTGACGCATGATGATGGCTGCTCAGCAAAAAGCCCCTTTTTCTGGCTTGCTTCTTCCGCCCGTTTCCAGGTATAGTCCTCCCGCTGTCGCAAAATCGGCAGCCGGGCGTGAGAACCCGAGTTTAACTGTGGCGACATCAGACGCGCCTTGCGTCTTTTTTTATGTCTATGCCTATGCGCTCCCATTCTTTAGGCAACGGTTCTTTGTCCGTTGCGCTATCAGAGTTATGGTGGCTCAGGCGGGGCAGCCTTCGGGCTGGCCGGTTTCCATAGTTGCCGGTTTCTCACCCCCGTCTGGGCTACCACCATTGCGTGAGAACTCCGGTGGTAGCTGTAACAAGCTAACTATGGAGGTTGCCCTTATGGCCGCTACCCTCACCCTGTCTCATCCGCAGTTTGTCTTTGTGTTTGCCGCCGTCCGCCGCGCAGACCGTCAGCCCCGTATCTGCATGCTCCGCACTGTTGCCGGTGACGAGCGCGCCGCCCGCCGCATCCTTGTGCGTGACTATGTGCTGTCCCTTGCGGCCCGCCTGCCGGTGGAGGTGCGCGCATGAAACAGCCCGCCATCACCCTGAAAGACCTCGAATGCCTTGAGCACCTGCGCAACCTCGGCCAGCTCGTGACCGACATGGCGCAGGTGCAGGACTGCACAAGCCTGCGCCGCAGCCCGGCGCAGCATTTACAGCTCACCTCCGTGATTTACCTCATGACTGTCCAGCTCGACGACGTGGTTGGCCGGTGCAGTCACCAGTGGCTTAACGGGGAGGCAGACGCATGAACCAGTCCCTTACCCCCGTCCTGCGCATCGCCCTTTACCGCCGTGCCGTGGCCTGCGCCTGGCTGAATGCGTGCGAACGCCAGCACCGCTATCCGCACCTTACCCTTGAGACGGTGGAGAATGCCATCGCCGCACAGCTTGAGGGCTTCTACCTGCGCCGGCACGGCGAGGAGAAAGGCCGCCTGATTGCCTGCGCACTGCTGGAAGATTTAATGCAGGCCGGGCCGCTTAAGGCCGCCCCGGCGCTGACCTTCCTCGGCCTCGCCGTGATGGATGAGCTCTGCACCCGCCACATCACATCACCTGTTCTGCACTGAGGGAAAACACCATGAAAATGAACGTAACGGAAACCGTGAAACAGGCGTGCGGCCACTGGCCGCGCATTCTCCCGGCGCTGGGCGTGAAGGTGGTGAAAAACCGCCATCAGCCCTGCCCGGTGTGCGGGGGCACAGACCGCTTTCGCTTTGACGACAGGGAGGGGCGCGGGACGTGGTTCTGTAACCAGTGCGGCGCGGGTGACGGGCTTAAGCTGGTTGAAAAAGTCTTCGGCGTCTCAGCCTCAGAGGCGGCCGGAAAAGTCAGCGCCCTGACCGGCAGCCTGCCGCCGGTGGCAGCGCAAACCCTGAGCGAAGCAGAACAGGCTGAAACGGCCGCCAGCCGTGCGGCGGCGTCCCGGCTTGCCACCTCATTACTGGAAAAAGCCCGCACCGGCACCGGCAACGCCTACCTGACCCGCAAGGGCTTTCCCGCCCGTGAGTGCCTGATGCTGACCGCCCCGCACACAACCGGAGGCGTTGCGTACCATTCCGGCGATATGGTGGTGCCGCTGCATGACGCCGCCGGGACGCTGGTGAACCTCCAGCTTATCAACGCAGACGGCCTGAAACGCACCCTGAAAGGCGGACAGGTGAAGGAAGCCTGCCACGTCATTGAAGGAAAAAAACAGGCCGGAAAACGCCTGTGGATTGCGGAGGGGTATGCGACCGCGCTTACCGTGCATCACCTGACCGGCGAAACCGTGATGGTGGCGCTGTCTTCCGTGAACCTTCTTTCTCTGGCGAGCCTTGCCCGGCAAAAGCATCCGGCCTGTCAGATTATCCTCGCCGCCGACCGCGATCTCAGCGGCGACGGGCAGACCAGAGCCGCCACGGCCGCAGAAGCCTGCGAAGGGACTGTGGCCCTGCCGCCGGTATTCGGCGACTGGAATGATGCGTTTATGCAGCAGGGTGAGGACGCCACCCGCCGGGGGATTTATGATGCCATCCGCCCCCCGGCTGACAGCCCTTTCACGACCATGAGCGAGGCGGAGTTTACCGCCATGAGCACCAGTGAAAAGGCGATGCGGGTGCATGAGCACTACGGCGAGGCGCTGGCCGTGGATGCAAACGGCCAGCTTCTCTCCCGGTATGAACACGGTATCTGGAAAATTATTCCGCCGTCGGACTTTGCCCGCGACGTGGCCGGGCTGTTCCAGCGCCTGCGCGCCCCGTTCTCGTCCGGGAAAATTGCCTCACTGGTCGACACCCTGAAACTGATAATCCCGCAGCAGGCCGCCCCGGCGCGGCGGCTGATTGGCTTTCGCAACGGCGTGCTCGATACCCAAAGCGGTATATTCGCCCCGCACTGTAAAACGCACTGGCTGCGCACGCTCTGCGATGTGGATTTTACCCCGCCGGTGGAGGGTGAAACGCTGGAAACCCATGCCCCGTATTTCTGGCGCTGGCTTGACCGTGCCGCCGGTGGCCGTCAGGACAAGCGTGATGTGATACTCGCCGCCCTGTTTATGGTGCTGGCAAACCGCTACGACTGGCAGCTCTTTCTCGAAGTCACCGGTCCCGGCGGCAGCGGGAAAAGTATTCTGGCTGAAATTGCGACAATGCTCGCCGGTGAGGATAACGCCACCTCGGCGAGTATTGAGACGCTGGAGTCGCCCCGCGAGCGTGCGGCCCTTATCGGCTTCTCGCTGATACGTCTGCCTGACCAGGAGAAATGGAGCGGTGACGGGGCAGGCCTCAAGGCCATCACCGGGGGCGATGCCGTCTCGGTCGACCCGAAATACCGCGACGCCTACTCAGCGCATATCCCGGCGGTGATTCTGGCCGTGAACAATAACCCGATGCGCTTCACCGACCGCAGCGGCGGCGTGTCGCGTCGGCGGGTGATTATTCACTTCCCGGAGCAGATAGCCCCGGCCGAGCGCGACCCGCAGCTTAAGGACAAAATAGCCCGCGAGCTGGCCGTGATTGTGCGCCAGCTTACGCAGCAGTTCAGCGACCCGATGAGCGCCCGCACGCTGCTCCAGTCGCAGCAGAACTCCGACGAGGCACTCAGCATCAAACGTGACGCTGACCCGGCCTTTGATTTCTGTGGCTATCTGGAGGCGCTGCCTGACGCTGACGGGATGTATATGGGGAATGCCAACATTGTCCCGCGTCAGCCGCGACTCTATCTGTATCATGCCTATCTGGTCTACATGGAGGCCCACGGGTATAAAAACACCCTCAGCCTGACGATGTTCGGGAAGGGGCTGTCAGCCATGCTGAAAGAGTACGGCATGCATTATGACAAGCGCCGGACGAATCAGGGCATGCAGACCAACCTCGCGCTCAGGGAGGAAAGCAACGGCGACTGGCTGCCGAAATGCGACGACCCCAACGCAACATAACCCTCTCAGACCGGCAGCCGCCGGTCTTTTTTTATCTCCCGCTCCCGCCATGTGAACAGTCTACTGTTCACTGTTCACCGGGTATTCACAGCCTAACCAACTGTTTTTAACTAATAAAAATCACGAGTGAACAGTGTGAACAGTTTTTCCAGAAAAAAACTTTTACCCCCCTCAGCGTGACCGTCAGGCTGTGCGGCGCGACATCCGAAGCCATAAGAGCGCAAAAGTGTAGAGTCTACTGTTCACTGTTCACCGACTCGTCACTGATTATCTTTATGATATTAAAGGTAAAAACATCGGTGTGAACAGTGTGAACAGTTAGATGCAAAAAAAACTTTTTATTAGTCTTATCTCAAAGCAAAAAGCAGTGCAAAGGTAAACTTAGAGACAATTCAAAAGCATCAAGCACATGATGACATTCCATAATTGGTACACGTTTAGGTACACGGAGAAAAGTTGAATTCATAAATAATGGTAATTTTCATCAACTTAAGTAAAAAATTCAGACTCCGCCAGCCCAAAATTCTCCATCCGTGATTACCAGAGTCATTCGATGAAGTCCTGAAAGCCCGCAAGGTGAAAGCCTTGCGGGCTTTTTTGTGTCGGTTGTTGTCCGAGGGCATCCGGCTAAATCCGGTGATTATTGGTATACGGTAGGATGTATACCTAAACACGTATACCAATTCACGAAGAAGCGACCACAGTGGCACGGACAACACGCCCCCTTACCAACACCGAAGTTCTACGCGCTAAGGCGTTAGAGAAGGGTCTAACGCTGCATGATGGCGATGGGCTTTTCCTCGAAGAACTACTTTTGACTTAAGGTTTTATCGACAATGCATATCACCTCTGGATGTTCTCTTTCTGAAGAAAAATTACGGCAAAGTGCGAGCAACTCTGATTTAATTAATAGTTGTATCAACTACCGGTAAAACGTTTGTTATGAAGAAGCTTCTATCCTCCTACTGCAAAATCGCAAATGAAACGTCTGGCTTGATAGCCCTGGGAATTTTACATTCTGTAGTGATGGTGGCGGTTCTAAGACAACAGGAAGTAAAAGGACCTGACTGGCATCCGATCATCTTCTGGGGTTTGTTATTGGCTTCTACGCTGGGGATGATATTCACAGCATTTAGTGCGGGTTATGTAATCTTTTCATATCCCGGTCTAAGGAAAGTCGAAAGGTTACTGATTCTGGTGCTCTTCGAACTGGTCTTCATAGGCGTACTTCTCTCTGCAGTTATCACAGTAAAATCCTTATAGTGTTTGTCCTCCAGTATTTTTCATGGTTAATGATGCTGGGTTTGTTTTAGCGTTTTGAATGCGATTGATGCCAGGCTAAGACACTTTATTCCACGCACCTTCTGACCGTCATTCTGGCAATTTACAGTAATCTTTTGTCATTCAAGAATTGCAGCGGTGGAATATCATGGCATTGGGTCAACTTCAAATTTTTATAGATCATATCAGAGAGCGAACATGATCATCATGCAGGCGCAGGCTAAAACCAGAGATCGTTTCCTCGCTCCTGACAGACAACGAATACCCACTTAATGGCTACTTTGTACCAGAAAGTGGGCTTTGCAAACGCAGGAGTGTGTTAATCATCAGGGAACGGCACATCTATGTTATCGAAACATAGAGAAATAATTATTTGGGAGCCGTTGCTTAAACCTGAATATCATTACCAGGCAAGAGCACCACTTTCATTCGCGAAGAAACCGGTTGGCCCGCTATCTTCCAGTAATGCAAACTTTATTGCTATCTTTGCTGCCATTTCAGGAGATCTGTCGCCGTAATGATTCGTTGCATCTGTTGCAGTCAAGCCCGGGCAAATTGCATTTACCTTAATATTGCGTTCGGCGAGTTGCTTTGCATAACTGAGAGTTAAAGCATTCAGCGCCGCTTTTGATGCCTGATATGTTGGCATATACACGTCAGCATACATCCAGTCAGATTGGATACGTTTTGTAAAAGAAGAAAGAACAGAGGATACATTGACAATTCGCGGATGCTCAGACTTTTCAAGCAATGGAATCATCGCGTCCGTCAACGCAGCAGTGCCCACCACATTAGTTTCAAACGTCCTGGACAGTTTCTCTCTTAAGGGGATATCAGGATAGAAATCCAGACTGATACCCGCATTATTGACCAAAATATCCAGATGTCCGTATCTTTTATGGATAAGCGAAACAGGATTATCGATGGTTGTCTGACGGGTAGTATCCAAATGAACTGCCTCTACAGAAATATTCTGTGTAAGGATACTATTGGCAATCTCATGCCCAGTCTGTAAGTTACGAGCGCCCAGCAGAATTTTGACGCCTTGTTGAGCAAGTCCCTGTGCTATTGCTCTTCCAATACCTCTGGTTGCGCCGCTAACGAGTGCGATGGGTTGATTATTATTCATGATATCTCCATTTAGTTTTGCGTAATAAAATGCTCACGACTCTTTGGTCAATTTTTTTCGATGAAGATAAATAGATATAATTAATAATATCAGGACAATGGATGGTGCAATCATATGTGAATATTCACTGTGATAAACAACAGTAATAATGGCTGAAGACATAATACCTACAGCAATAATACTTCCGGCTAACCGACTGGCTTTCCTTAACATCAGGATGGCCGCCGCCAGTTCAAGGAATCCCGTTATAAAATGAAACCACTGTGGATAGCCCCATCTGGCGTAATCATCCATAATGGTTTTTGGCGCAATGATATTACCAATTGCACCAATTATAAAAAACACGACTAAAGCATAAGCAAGCAACTGCTTTGCACTTATCTTACCCATTGTCCGTATCCTTAATTGTGGCTGACAGGAATAGCATTACTCCCATAGTAACAGTGCTGTTATCTTGCTCTTCAGTGGTTAAATATCCGCCAGTTAACATCTGCATTTGTGTGGTTGCAGTAACTGTATTAATGAACGCATAGGATAAAGCTGATGCATCAAGATCTTCACGCAGTTTGCCTTGATCCTGTTGGCGTTTGATCCATGTTTCAAGTATCTGCTTGGCATTATGATGACCAGCGAGCCAGATTGCGCGAGAAAGATGTGGGAAACGTTTACCTTCAGCAATCATAAGGCGGTGTAGTTCGAGCGTCCGGGGTTGTTTAATAATGCGAAGGAGTTCATGCCCGAATTTTTCCAATGTTGATCTAATGCATGTATCCGACAGGACCAATGATTCAAGAGGGGCCGCCAGCTTTTTGCATTCTTCAGTTATAACTGCAGAAAATAGCCCCTCTTTACCGCCAAAATGTGAATAAATATTACGTCGTGATCCACCGACCTCCTGGATCAGGGTATCCATAGAGGCTGCTTCATATCCGTGTTCAAGAAAGAGCTTTGTTGCTGAGTCGGTAAGCTTTTTGAGGCGTTCCTTTCCTTTAGGGCCCAATGCTTGTCCTGGGGAAATTGAGCGTAATGTTTCGATTTTTCTCATAAATGAACATAACCTTTATGATTAATGGTACGGTAACATACCATACCAAAATTCCTTTTAATGAGTAAAGTGAAAGAAGCAATGTCTGTTTAACGCGACTATGCTGGGGGCGATCCTTCCAGTGACGTCTAAGTAGTTTTGTGAGGGATGGGATACGTCTGGCTTTCTTTGCTGACAAGAGGTGCAAGGCTTCAATATTCTTCAGTCCATACCCTCAATGGATTCTCGCTGTCTGCCCCTGCGCAAGCTCATCAAACAACTTTAGCTATCCCACCGCCTGATGAAGAAGTCACCAGGCATGCCCTCTGCCTTGTTATAACGGAGGCCGTCCCGCCAGATAGCATCCAGCCAGCGCCTGGCGGGCTGGTGTAAAAGCTATTACCTCATTCCACCCATAATGAAACCGCCATCCACCATAATTTCCTGTCCTGTAACATAACTGGCATCATCAGAAAGTAGCCACGCAACTGTCCCTGAAATGTCATCAGGTACACCATTGCGTCGTAATAATGAATGTGAAGCGAGCGCGTTGGCGATATCTTCAGGTAGCTCTGATGCTACCATCGGGGTAAGATCGAGGCGCACAGCTAAACCTCGACAACAGACTTTCGTGCTGGCTCAGAACGTTGACAATGAAATATGCAGCACATCGAGGCCAACGTCATACGCTGCATGGAAAATAAAGGCTCCCAGATTTACAGCTTTGAATAATGCGGGCCGCTAAAAACCAGGCGGTCTGTGCCTTAATTAAAATGCGCACTCCCACCTGTTAATATCAACAGGAGTAAGTCAGGCATATTCCAGCCTTCAGGTTAACGTCCTCTTTGAATATTCCCGATTCGCAACAGGGATATCGACACGCGCAACGCCTGTATTCCCCCACCGCCCCAAAAATCCCTCCTATAATAATCTGTAAACACTCACTATTTTCATTCCAACCGATAAGGATCTTCCTGATGTCATCAGAAAAAGTGGCTGTCATTATCGCCGGGGGTAGCGGCATGGGGGCGGCGGCCGCGCGTCGTCTGGCGCAGGACGGGTTTAAGATCGCTATCCTCTCCTCCTCCGGTAAAGGCGAGGCGCTGGCGCAGGAACTGGGCGGCTTTGGCGTCACCGGGTCGAACGAGTCCAGTGCGGATTTGCAGCGGCTGGTCAATGGCGCGGTAGAGCGCTGGGGACGGATCGATGTGCTGGTGAACAGCGCCGGGCACGGGCCGCGCAAGCCGCTGCTGGAGCTGACCGATGAAGAGTGGCACAAGGGCATCGATGTCTATCTGCTGAACGTGATCCGTGCCGTGCGTCTGGTCACGCCGATCATGCAAAAACAAAAATCCGGCGCGATTATTAATATCTCCAGCGCCTGGACCTTTGAGCCAACCTCGCTGTTTCCGACCTCCGCCGTGGCGCGCGCGGGGCTGGCTTCGTTTGTGAAGCTGTATGCCGATACCTATGCCGCCGACAATATCCGCATTAATAACGTGCTGCCAGGCTGGATCGACAGTCTGCCGGGCACCGAAGAGCGTCGGGAGAGCGTGCCGCTGGGCCGCTATGGCCGGGCGGAAGAGGTTGCCGCGACGATCGCGTTCCTCGCCTCCGAGGGGGCGGCGTATATCACTAACCAGAGTATCCGCGTTGACGGCGGCCTGACGCGCGCGGTGTAAAACGCGATGAGGAATCAACCGATGCTAAAAAGTCTGCTTCTGCTGACTGCCGCGCTGACCTTCAGTTCTGCCACCCTTGCCAGTTCAGATGAGGCGTGGGCGGAGGATGCCAAAGCGATGAAGGCGGCGTGCCTGAAGGCCAGCCAGCTTAAGAACCCGACGGTAATCAGTGAGATCATGATGTTTGATGATAGCGTGGGCTACTCCGCGCTGGCGATCGGCGGGCGCTATCCGCAGCCGCAGATGAAAAAAAAGCGCGGGCGTGAGCTGTGCCTGTGGCATCGCGCGTCGAAAAAGACGCAGATCGCTGAAGCCGATACGTTATTGAATCTTAAACGCTAATCCCCGGCGGAGTCTCACCAGCGAGGCTCCGCTTATCCCGCCGCGTAAACTCTCGCCAGATGTTATAAATCTGTAACAAATATTTTCTACCATAGCCGCATCTTGTGTCTTTATTGCAAATCGACAGGAAGCCGCTATGAGCAGACCGTTAAAATCCGTATTCAAACAAGAACACAGTGAAGAGATCAGTAACCCCAGCGCTAACCCGGCGTTCTCAGAAGTCGCCAGCGCGTTCCTCTCCCGCCGCCGTTTTTTGCAGATGGGTGCGGTGGCCGGTGCCGCCGTCTCGTTCCCGGCGCTTCTGCACCCGGAAAATGCCTTCGCCGCGTTGACCCGCCCTTCCCCACTGGCAAAAGCGGTGTCGCTGGGATTTACCAGTATTCCGCTATCAACCGACGATACCGTGATCGTGCCGGAAGGCTATATTGCGCGCCCCTTCTACCGCTGGGGTGATGCTGTCGGGCTGAAAGGCAATCTGCCGGCGTTTAAAGCGGATGCCAGCAATACCACCGAAGAGCAGGCCGCGCAGGCGGGAATGCATCATGACGGAATGGCCTGGTTCAGCCTGCCGCGCGAGGAAGATAATCCCGCGCACGGCCTGCTGGCGCTGAATCATGAATATATTGATAACGGGATGCTGTTCAAAGACGGCGTGGCTAACTGGAGTCGGGATAAAGCCCTCAAAGGACAGAACGCGATGGGCGTATCGGTGATTGAGGTGAAAAAAACCGGCAGCGACTGGCAGGTGGTGCGCCCTTCCCGCTATGCCCGGCGGATCACCGTTAATACACCGATTCAGTTAACCGGCCCGGCGCGTCATCAGGATCTGATGAAAACCGCCGCCGACCCGCAGGGAGAAACGGTGCTCGGCACCATGCAGAACTGCGCTAACGGTTTTACACCGTGGGGAACCTACCTCACCTGCGAAGAAAACTGGTCCGATATTTTTGTGAAAAAAGCGGAGCGCAACGCGCTGGAAAAACGCTACGGCATAAGCGACAGCGATGCTTCCTACCGCTGGAATGAAGTGGATGAGCGTTTCAGCGTCGATAAAACGCCGAACGAACCCAACCGCTTTGGCTGGGTGGTGGAGATCGACCCTTACGATCCCACCTCCACCCCGCGTAAACACACCGCGCTGGGCCGCTTTAAACACGAGGGCGCGGCAGTGACACTGGCGGCCGATCGGCGCGTGGTGGTGTATATGGGCGACGATCAGAAGTTCGAGTACATCTATAAATTCATTTCGAATGAAAAATATGCCGCCGGTAATCGCGAAACCGGGATGCAGCTGCTGGAGTCCGGCACGCTGTATGTCGCAAAGTTCAATGAAGACGGTAGCGGTGAATGGCTACCGCTGGTGTTTGGTGAGAACGGGCTGGATCAGAGTAAAGGCTTTGAGAATCAGGGCGATCTGCTGATCAAAACCCGTCTGGCTGCCGATGCGGTGGGTGCCACTAAAATGGACCGGCCGGAATGGATCGCCGTCGATCCGCACAGCGCGGGCAGCGTCTACTGCACACTGACCAACAACAGCGATCGCGGGATGGAAGGCAAAGCGCCGACGGATGCCGCCAACCCGCGCGCCGCCAATTTGTTCGGCCATATCATGCACTGGAATGAAGAAAACGGCGATCCGGCAGCCACGCGCTTCAAATGGGATATCCTGGTGCTGGCCGGTCGCACCGACAGTACCGATGCCAAAGCCAAAGGCTCGATGCAGGGCGCGGAGTTTGGCAGCCCGGACGGATTATCATTCGACCATCGTGGCGTGCTGTGGATCCAGACCGACGTCTCTTCCAGCACTATCAACCAGAAAGATTACGCCGGAATGGGCAATAACCAGATGGTGGCAACCATTCCTGGTACCAATGAATACCGCCGTTTCCTGACCGGACCGCGCGGCTGCGAGATCACCGGCATTGCCTTCACCCCGGATAACCGCACGCTGTTTATTAATATTCAGCATCCCGGCGAAGGCGGCGAGGACGTAACCGATCCGGCAAATCCACGCGCGGTATCAAACTGGCCGGATGCCAACCCTGACGGTCGCCCGCGCTCGTCAACGGTGGTGATCACCCGCGCCGATGGCGGTGTGATTGGGTTGTAGGTCCGATGCGGTTTTTTTCTCGGGGAGGAGGAACCGACCGGAGACAGGCTGAGCGACTTTCCTCTAACAGGTAACAGGGAAACGCCATTTTCCCCCTCTCCTGAAGGAACTCATGCTGATCAGCCAGGGCACAACACCCCGAACCGCAAAAACAAATATGGCCCCGACGCAGCGGGGCCATATCATACTCGTCATAATTCAGGTCGCAGGTACGTTGGCTTTCCTGCAAGCCGAATCAGTGTAGACGGGCATTTAACCGGCTAATTTTATTGCGGAATACGCAGTACCTGACCCGGGTAAATTTTTTCCGGGCTTTTCAGCATCGGTTTATTGGCTTCAAAAATCTTATTGTACTGGTTGGCGTCACCATAAACCTGTTTAGAAATGGCACTTAGGGTATCGCCGGATTTTACGGTGTAGAATTTGCTTTCCTGCGCCGGAGCGGAGGTTTTGACCTGATCGTCAACGCTGGCGATCCCGGCAATGTTCCCCACGGCCACCAGCAGCTTCTCTTTCGCTTCCTGGCTCAGGCCGTCGCCGGTCACGGTCGCTTTGCCATCGGCAATCTGCACATTAATTTTATCGGCATCCGGGATCCCGGTTTTGCTCAGGTGTTCCTGCACTTTTTTTGCCTGATCGTCATGATGACCCGATACCGCATCCCAGAGTTTCTCGCCAGCATCTTTTACAAAATTAAACAGTCCCATTTTTACCTCGTTATATGCAGTGAATACGATCAAAGTGTAGCAGACGATATTTATTTATCGGCGCTGATACCGTTGTGATTTAAAGTTATAATTGGCTTTATCCGATTTTTTATCAGTTTATTCTTATAAAGAAGAATATATCCAATACGTAAAGCATGAGGTGCGGCAACATTATTTGCCGCCGCGCCCGGCTATTTTTCCAGATGGCTTACGCGTACTATTGCGGGTTTCTGTTTTTTATCCAGGCTGCCGCTTAGCGTCAACAGATGATCCGGTTTGACCTCGCGCCCGTCAAATACGCTGGGCGGAATTTGCACGTCTATCTCGCCACTTTTATCACGGAACAGGAAGCGATCTTCACCGGTCTTTTTCACCAGATTACCCCGGAAAGAAACCGATGCGCCGTCATGCATCTCTTTCGCTTTTTCAATGGTTGAAATACGGGCATCTTCCACTCCCCGGTAGCCGTCATCGATGGCGTGCGGCGGCGGCGGTGCGTCACCCGGTTTCAGGCCACCCTTTTCCTCAGCATGAGCGCCCACGCTCAGCAGCGAGCCGAGAAGAATTAAGATCGCTTTTTTATTCATCCGAGCCTCTCCGGTTACAGGTCTTGAGAATTAAGCCTGGCAGCCAACCGTCATTCTTGCAACATGCGGCCTGCCCCGGCAGTTCAACGAAGCGGCAAAGCGTTTTTTATTCCTCCGGGCCTCTGCTGAACTATATTTATCCATAGCTTATGGCTTAATCTGAATTTAACCGGGAACAATGAAGGTTATAATGAATAATTCCGTAAACACCCCTGACACTGCACAAAATGATGTTTTCCAGCTTAGCGTGGAGCAAATCGCCGACCGCCTGGGAAATCTGCTTAGCCAAAAAAAATTACGCCTGACCACCGCCGAATCCTGTACCGGGGGGCAAATTGCCACCACGCTTTGCGCCGCTGAAGATACCCCGGAATTTTACGGCTGCGGTTTTGTCACCTTTACCGACGAAGCAAAAATAAAATTGCTGCATGTGCGCCCGCAAACGCTGGCGGAACATACTGCGGTCAGTCAACAAACGGTTGAGGAAATGGCGCTGGGAGCCAGGAAAATCTCCGGCGAAGAGTTGGCGGTTTCCGTCAGCGGTTACGCCGGGCCGGAAGATGGCCCTGACGGCACGCCCGCCGGTTTTATCTGGTTTGCCTGGTCAGTGCTCGACCAGCCGGTATTCAGCGAATCGCATCAGTTTAGCGGGGAATGTGAAGAGGTCATTCATGAGGCAGTGAAATTTGCCTTAGCTCGCCTGCTGGTGCAACTGGAGGCGCGCTAAGGGAAACTCTCCGGGAAAGCCCCCGGAGAGCCAATATTAGTTACGTGTCTGTACCCAGAAAGCGTGAATAAGACCCGGAATATAACCCAGCAGCGTCAGGATGATATTGAGCAGGAAGGCCCAGCCAAAACCTTTGCCAATCAGCACGCCCAACGGGGGAAGAATAATCGTAATCACTACGCGCCAGAAACCCATAAATACTCCCTATAAAAAGTAGATCATTGTAAAAAAAGAGATTTGTCTCTAAGAGTAGACAGTGTAGTCAAAGCCGCCAGCAGCGCTTCGTCTTTTTACCCTCTTTTACCTTCCTGACTTTCCTGTGCTAATGTTTACACGGATATAAAGCAAAAATGGAGAGTAAGTATGTTCTCAATCGGCGATATTGTTCAGCCGCGCATTGGCGGACAAAAATTAAAAGTGATTGAAGTTCACGAAGACCAGATTGTTGCCGTCCCGGCCAGTAATGAGCAGGGTAGTAAGGTAACGCTGAAGGCCGCTGACGTTGTACTTTATACAGAAGACGGTGATTTTGGCGTATGCTGAAAACCAGCAGGAACCTGCCCGCATGACGTATTCATGCATTCCCTCCCCGCTCTGTTGTTGCTCCCTTTACAGCGCACGCTGACCGTCGCTGCACCCTGAAGGTACTGACTGGTAGTTCCGGGTGCACAGACAGGGACTCATTCAATAACGCGCCGATTTCCGCCCCCAGCGCCAGATCGTCTACCTGACCAAAATATTGCTGGCGCACATGCCTTGCGGAGAATGTGACGTTAATTTGTCGTGAATTTGAGGAACCCGGCAGGCCCGCCCCCGGCGGCACCGACCGTTTACGGCGGCTGAAACGTCCCCGCCGCCGTTTTTTCATGCAGTTTGCCTGCATAGCTATCCGTTACCTTTGTTAGCATTTTCCTCTGGTAAAAACGCAAAGCACGCATGAAAAATGCTTTACCCTGGGTTTTACCCGTCCGCCCGCGATCCTGTGCTAAAAAATGTGAAACAGAACCTGCCGCTTCTCATCAATAAAATTAATGAATTCAGATTAACGCATTGATTTAAATAACTTTATAAACCTGAAGCAACGAAAATAGCGAAACGAACAAAAAACGCACACCCGCAAAGCGATTTATCCAAATAAAAGCAATAAATAAAAATATTTCACTAGTTGTGAGTTTATAACCAGGCAGATAATCTATATCCAAAGCGTCATGCATCGTAAAACGCTGCGATGACGCCCGTTTACCCTATTTATCCCCTACTTTTTCAGGAGCCGACAGATGTTCTCTGCGCAGTCACGCCTGCGTCACGCGGTTGCAGACACCTTCGCGATGGTTGTCTACTGTTCCATTGTGAACATGCTGATCGAGATATTCCTCTCTGGAATGACGTTTGAGCAGTCGCTTTCATCGCGGCTGGTCGCGATTCCGGTAAACATTATTATTGCCTGGCCATACGGGTTTTATCGTGATGCCGTGGTGCGCGCGATGCGGCGGATAAGTCCGGCGGGATGGATAAGAAATCTGGCGGATATTCTGGCCTACGTGACGTTTCAATCGCCGGTCTATATCGCGATTTTGCTGACCGTTGGCGCTGGCTGGCCGCAAATTGTGGCGGCCGTGAGTTCGAATATCGTGATATCCATGCTGATGGGGGCGGTATACGGCTACTTCCTTGATTACTGTCGCCGCCTGTTCCGCGTGAGTGCATGCCAGCAGGCAAAAGCCTGAGGTGAGACGACCGGCGCTGCCGGTCGTTAGTTAACCTGATAATCCCCGAATACGCCCTTCACAAAACGCTCAAGCGCCATTCGCGAACTGAAACCGTGAGGAATACCGTAGTGTTCATGACGGGTGCCTGCCAGATACAGTGGAAATTGCTGATAATGATCGCAGGTTTTTATATCCGAGGCCGGATCCGCAAGCGACATGCAGCGTTCTTTCAGGGTCGGATGAACAATCAGCGCCGTTCGGCCCATCCGCGCTTCGCGATTGACATACACGTAGTCATCGCCGCGCTGATAACCATAGGTTTTTTGCGTCACCACATCCATTGTAAAGCCCATTCTCTCAAGAACGCGTGCCACCTCATCGGGTCGTAAATACATAATTTATCCTCGTTATCTTTTACTGCATCGCAACCTTAACGTATTCAGCATTGTCCTCGCTTTCAGAAAAGTCCATAAAAGCGTCTTTCGCGCTGCGTTTGATTTCAGGGTGAAAAAAGCTGGTCTACACTTAAACCCACATCGAAATCAATGGAGGATCCTATGTTTAATCGACCGAACCGTAACGATGTAGATGATGGCGTGCAGGATATCCAGAATGACGTTAACCAATTAGCGGATAGCCTGGAGTCGGTACTGAAATCCTGGGGCAGCGATGCCAAAGGTGAAGCGGAAGAAGCGCGTCGTAAAGCGAAAGCGCTGCTGAAAGAGACGCGTGCGCGCGCTCAGGGCCGGACCCGTACAGGTCAGGCCGCCCGTGATGCCATCGGTTGCGCAGAATCGTTTGTCCGTGATAAGCCGTGGTGCAGCGTCGGCTCTGCCGCTGCGGTAGGTATTTTCGTCGGCGCACTGCTAAGCCTGCGTCGCCGTTAATCAGCAATCCGGTTTGACCAAAACCCTCGCGCCTGCGGGGGTTTTCTTTTTTTACCCCCCTTCGTTTTGCGCCGACCAGTCACAGCGCCCTCTCCCACGCTACGTTCATTAGCCAGGCAAAACTTATCTAAAAATACTATATCTTGTATGGTTGAACTTTTAGTTCTCTACATCTAGTATCTCATCTTATAGAGCAACACATATTCCGACGCACATCCTGCGCCGCCACTCTCATTCTAAATGGAAATACGAATCATGAGCATTATTATTTACACTCGAAATGATTGCGTTCAGTGCCACGCCACTAAACGGGCGATGGAAAGTCGCGGGCTGGCTTTTGAAATGGTCAATCTTGACGTTCAGCCGGAAGAAATTGAGACTCTGCGCGCGCAAGGCTTCCGCCAGTTACCGGTGGTGATTGCCGGAGAAACCCGCTGGTCCGGTTTCCGCCCGGATATGATCAACCGCTTAAGCGCCGATCCCATTGCTGCCCGCGCATGAGCACCCTCGTCTACTTCTCCAGCAGCTCAGAAAACACGCAGCGCTTTATTGAGCGGCTGGGGCTGCCTGCGATTCGCATTCCGCTGAATGAGCGTGAACGGATCCGGGTGGACGAACCCTATATTCTGATTGTGCCGAGCTATGGCGGCGGTGGCACCGCTGGCGCCGTACCGCGTCAGGTGATTCGATTTTTAAACGATCAACATAACCGTGCGCTGATCCGTGGGGTCATCGCTTCCGGCAACCGCAACTTCGGCGAGGCCTATGGTCGCGCCGGGGACGTGGTAGCGCAGAAGTGCAATGTTCCCTGGCTCTACCGTTTTGAGATGATGGGCACCCAGCGTGATATCGACAATGTGCGAAAAGGAGTGAGCGAATTTTGGCAACGACAACCGCAGAACGTGTAGCGCAGGCCGGACCGGATCACCATGCGCTCAATGCGATGCTGAATCTGTACGACAAAGACGGCCGCATCCAGTTTGAAAAAGATCATCAGGCGGTGGAGGCGTTTTTTGCCGCGCACGTTGTGCCGAATACCGTTTCGTTCCCGAATCAGGATGCCCGGCTCGACTGGCTGGTTAGCGAAGGATATTACGACCAAAGCGTACTGGCCCGTTACGACCGCGCTTTCGTGGTGGATCTGTTTGCTCACGCCCACGCCAGCGGTTTTCGCTTCCAGACTTTCCTCGGCGCGTGGAAGTATTACACCAGCTACACGCTGAAAACCTTCGACGGCAAACGCTACCTTGAACACTTTGAAGATCGCGTGACGATGGTGGCGCTGACCCTGGCGCAGGGCAATACCGCGCTGGCGCAGCAACTGACCGATGAAATGCTGGCCGGACGCTTTCAGCCCGCGACGCCGACGTTCCTTAACTGCGGCAAACAGCAGCGCGGCGAGCTGGTTTCCTGCTTCTTGCTGCGCATTGAAGATAATATGGAGTCGATTGGCCGTGCGGTAAACTCGGCGCTCCAGCTCTCCAAACGCGGCGGCGGCGTAGCGTTTCTGCTCTCCAACCTGCGCGAAGTGGGCGCGCCGATTAAGCGCATCGAAAACCAGTCTTCCGGGGTGATCCCGGTAATGAAAATGCTGGAAGATGCGTTTTCCTACGCCAACCAGCTTGGCGCACGTCAGGGGGCGGGCGCGGTGTATCTGCACGCCCATCACCCGGATATTCAGCGTTTTCTGGATACCAAACGGGAAAACGCCGACGAAAAAATCCGCATCAAAACGCTCTCGCTTGGCGTGGTGATCCCGGATGTTACCTTCCGGCTGGCGAAAGAGAACGCGCAGATGGCGCTGTTTTCACCGTATGACGTGGAGCGCATTTACGCGAAGCCGTTTGGCGATATTGCGGTCAGCGAGCTGTATGACGAAATGGTCGCCGATCCGCGCATCCGTAAAACCTACATTAACGCCCGCGATTTTTTCCAGACGCTGGCGGAGATCCAGTTTGAGTCCGGCTACCCGTACATTATGTTTGAAGACACGGTGAACCGCGCGAATCCGATTGCCGGGCGCATTAATATGAGCAACCTGTGCTCGGAGATTTTGCAGGTGAACAGCGCGTCCACCTACGACGAAAATCTGGACTACGCCCGCACCGGGCACGATATCTCCTGTAATCTCGGCTCGCTGAATATTGCGCACACCATGGATTCGCCGGATTTTGGCCGTACCGTGGAGGCGGCAGTGCGCGGCCTGACCGCCGTTTCCGACATGAGCCACATCCGCTCGGTGCCGTCGGTGGCGGCAGGCAACCAGGCGTCGCACGCTATCGGCCTGGGACAGATGAATCTGCACGGCTATCTGGCGCGCGAGGGCATCGCCTACGGGTCGCCGGAGGGACTGGATTTTACCAACTTTTATTTCTACACCATTACCTGGCACGCACTGAATACGTCCATGATGCTGGCCCGCGAGCGCAATCAGCGTTTCGCCGGGTTTGAGAATTCACGCTACGCCAGCGGCGACTATTTCCGCCAGTATCTGGAAGGCGAGTGGCAGCCTGAAACCGCTAAAGTCCGCGAACTCTTTGCCCGTGCCGGTATCACCCTGCCGACGCGCGAAATGTGGCAGCAACTGCGCGATGACGTCATGCGCTACGGCATTTATAACCAGAATTTGCAGGCGGTGCCGCCGACCGGTTCTATTTCCTATATCAATCATGCGACCTCAAGCATTCACCCGATTGTGTCGAAGATTGAAATCCGCAAAGAGGGCAAAACCGGGCGCGTGTATTACCCTGCCCCGTTTATGACCAACGAGAATCTGGCGCTGTTTCAGGATGCCTATGAAATCGGCCCGGAAAAAATTATTGATACCTATGCCGAAGCCACCCGCCACGTCGATCAGGGGCTGTCGCTGACGCTGTTCTTCCCGGACACCGCCACCACCCGTGATATCAACAAAGCGCAGATTTACGCGTGGAAGAAAGGCATCAAAACGCTGTACTACATTCGCCTGCGCCAGCTTGCGCTGGAAGGCACCGAAATTGAAGGCTGCGTATCATGCGCACTGTAAGGAGAAAGGGATGAGCCGCCTGTCGCGCGTCAGCGCCGTGAACTGGAATAAACTCCAGGACGATAAAGATCTTGAAGTGTGGAACCGTCTGACCAGCAACTTCTGGCTGCCGGAGAAAGTGCCGCTGTCCAACGATATTCCGGCGTGGCAAAGCCTGAATCCGACAGAGCAGCAGTTGACCATCCGCGTGTTTACCGGCCTGACGCTGCTGGACACCATCCAGAATACCGTCGGTGCGCCCGCGCTGATGGCCGATGCCCTGACGCCACATGAAGAGGCGGTGCTGTCGAACGTCAGCTTTATGGAGGCGGTTCACGCCCGCTCATACAGCTCGATTTTCTCGACGCTGTGTCAGACGCGGGACGTTGACGCGGCCTATCTGTGGAGCGAAGAAAACGCCCCGCTACAGCGTAAAGCCCAGCTTATTCTGGCCCATTATCACGCTGACGAACCGCTGAAAAAGAAAATCGCCAGCGTCTTCCTGGAGTCGTTCCTGTTTTATTCCGGTTTCTGGCTGCCGATGTATTTCTCCAGCCGGGGTAAGCTGACCAATACCGCCGACCTGATCCGGCTGATTATTCGTGATGAAGCCGTTCACGGCTACTACATCGGCTATAAGTATCAGAAAGGGCTGGAAAAAGTCAGCACCGGGGAACGTGAAGCGCTGAAAAATTTCGCCCTTGATTTGCTGATGGATCTCTATGATAACGAACTGGCGTACACGCTGGATCTGTATGCCGGGACCGGGTGGGAGGACGATGTGCAGGCGTTTCTGTGCTACAACGCCAACAAAGCGCTGATGAATCTGGGCTACGAACCGCTGTTCCCGCCGGAGATGGCGGAAGTGAATCCGGCGATCCTCGCGGCGCTGTCGCCGAATGCCGATGAAAACCACGATTTCTTCTCCGGCTCCGGCTCGTCTTATGTGATGGGCAAAGCGGTGGAAACCGAAGACGAAGACTGGAATTTCTGATCCCAGGGCTGCCGGGCACGTCATCTTACCCGGCAGCAAATTGTTATTACGGTGTATTCACTACCGGCTGCGCCGCCCGGCGCTCGGCCAGCAGGCGATTAATTTCAGCATGTTTGTCTTCCGTGAAATCATAAAACCACATGATGATCATCCGCAGTACCGATCCCACCGCCGGTAGCAAACTAATGCCAAAAAACAGGCCGCTCAGTACCGCCGGGGTTTGCGTAGCCGCCTGTGGAACATAATCAATCAGCGTCAGATAAACGCCAATCAACCCGCCGCCGACCGCCACTGACATTTTGCCGGTAAAGGTTTGCCCGGAAAAAGTAATCGCTGCACAGCGTTTATGGGTGTGATATTCCGCATACTCAATGGTATCGACGATCATCGCAGAGGTAAAAACCCCGTTCATGGTCATAAAGAGTGCGCTAAGTCCCAGCAGAATAAACAACAGCGTCAGGCTGTGATAGCCACTGACCCACAATATAATCCGCACCACCACATCCAGTGCACAAATCACCAGAAACAGCGTGCGCTTCTTATAATGGCGGGTTAATACCGGTGCAAATAAACAGGCAAGCGCTGCCACCATACCTATAACCCCGATGACTGCCTGGAGCCCTACGTTGCCAATATTATAAATAAAAAAGTAGATATAAATCCCGTTTGCCATATTGTGAAAAATACAGCAAAAGAAAGACGCTAATACAATAAACAACGGCTTGTTATGCCAGAGATTACGAAAGGTGTCACGCATAGTGACTTTTTCGGCGCTGGGCGGCACGCGCTCCTTAACGTTAAAGAAGCCATTAAGCATTAATAACATGCCAATGATCATCATCACCAGCACCGCCAGAAAATAGCCGTGATCGGTTGAGTACGGGGCGAAAAATGCCGTCAGGCGGGGAAAGAAAATATTGGCACACGCGCAACCCGCATTAACGCCCAGCACCGCTGCCGTCACCGCCTTAGTTCGCTCGCGCGGTTCATTGCTCATCACCGATGAGACTGACCAGAAAGGGATGTCAGATATCGCGTACAGCGTGCCCCACAAAATATAGGTCACGCCAGCGTAAATTATTTTGGTGCTGACCGGCGCATCAATATTATAAAAAGAGGCCAGCGTCATGATGGTGATTAAGAATGGCGCGATGAGCATGAAATGACGAAATTTACCGAAACGACTGTTCAGCGTGTCCATAACACTGGCAATTAACGGATCGTGAATGGCGTCCCAGGCTCTGGCAATCAGAAATATAGTACTGGCTGCCAGCGCCGAAATGCCCATCACATCCGTATAAAAGTAATTAATAAATGAGCCAACCAATCCAAAGCTAAAACATTGACCTACGCCGTAACCGAAATAAGACCATAACTCTTTTTGAGGTATCTTTATTGCCGTAGACATAGAAACTCCTTACTGCCCCGGTAGAAATACCGGGGAGTATTAATATGAAATATTATTTTTTCTTAATGCCGTCAGAAACGTGGATGCAGACCAATGCGGGAAAGACGTGATACCAGATCCATTTCCGCTTTGCAGAACGGAATGCCGTGCTCATCAAACACATCGTGGAACCACAAGTGCGAATAATCCCGACGCTCTTTTACAAAGATCGGCCACGGCATGTAGGTTTGGGTTTTACCGCGCACCAGCCCCCACTGATAGGGCACCACATTGCAGCCATGCATCAGCGGCAGTTGCCCTTCAAACGTCCCACCAACCTGGCGCGCCAGCCACTCGGTGCAAAACAGCGGACGGCCGAACTGCTCTACGTAACGAATTACCCGCACCATTTTTGCCGTGCCGATATAAGCGTGAAAACTTATCACGTCGGAAAGCGCCAGCGCCGCCCGATCGATGGGGTGGTCATACAGCATTTCGTCCGGCTGATCCGGGTCGAGCGGCAGATGCCATGCGCCGACGGTCAGCGGCTGGGAGGGATCTTCGTCCCGCGCCCATGCAAAAGTTTTGGTCATCAGCTCCAGAGCGAAGCGTTCCAGTTTTTCATCGTACAGCACTTCTTCAATCCCGCTGGCGAAGGTGCCACGGTTGCCCGGCTCGTTGTATAAATCCCAGACGAAAATACGCTCATCGTTGCGGAAGGTACCAATAATGTCGCGCACGTAGCGCTCGATTTCCGGCCATACTGCATAATCGCAGACTTTATCGCGTCCCGGACTGGCGGCCGCCTGGCTGTTGTGTTTGCCGGGGATCGGCGCTTTTTGCGGACCGAGATAAGGCTCGTCGCCGGAGAATCCGCAGTCGTCCATCAGCGTCAGCATGGTACGAAAGCCCCGTTTTGCCGCGATAGTCAAAAAAGTATTGATGCGGTCAATCAGGCCGTCGCGGTCATGCTGCCAGACGATAAACGGCAGGTTGATTCGCAGAGTGTTGTAGCCGACGTCCGCCGCCCAGCCCAGCTCCTGTTTGATGGTCGGCGCATCAAAGGTTTCCGCCTGCCAGATATCCGTCCAGTTAATGGCGGTGCGGGGCAGATAGTTAAAGCCGCACATCCACCCCTGCTGTTGATACCAGCGGTTTGCCTGTTCCTGACTCCATTGTTGGCGCATATTTTTTCCTTCAGTAGGTTACGTAATAAATATTAGCTAATAATTATTACTGAAGGCGCGCCATCGCAAGCGGTGGCTAAAATATTTACAACGTGGATCACAATTTTTCGCTATAACTCCCCGCGCCCCGCCGCCGTCACTACGCTGTGGTATAGTGCCCAAAGCAGAGGTAAACACTGGCGAACAGGATGAAAAAGAAAGAGAAAATCACGATGACCGACATTGCTCGTGAAGCGGGCGTTTCCCAGGCAACGGTGTCGTTAGTGCTGAATAATTCCCAGGCGATCAAGCTGAGCGACGAAACGCGCCAGCGGGTGATCGAGACGGCGCAAAAACTGGGCTACAAAAAAATCCCGTCGCCGCATCAGCATGAAGGTCAGGAAGGGATCGCCATTTTGATCAACTCCATGCCCGGCTACGATCCCTTCGTTGACGCGCTTAACCAGGCCCGCGATGCCGCCTGGCGCAATGATGTCTTGTTGACGCTGTATGATTACAGCGATGATGTTGACGTCGCCCTGGACATCATTCGCCAGCTCACGCAACGCGGCTGCGCCGGGATTATTCTTGCCTCCCCCGTCACCAGCGCCATTAATTTTTCCCTGTTTGATCAACGCACTTCTGTGCCGCTGGTGCTGCTGAACGTTTACGACAAAAATTATCCACTGCTCCCCACTTTTCTTCCTAACGATTACGCCAACGCGCGGCAAATCACCGGGCATCTTATCGCTCAGGGGGCGCGCAGGATCGCGCATATCACCGGCGAATACTGGATGGACGCCACCCATCACCGCCTGGAAGGGTATAAAGATGCGCTGGCCCAGGCTGGCATCCCGTTCGATCCGGCGCTGGTGGTCAGCACCAACTGGAGAATAGACGAAACGCATCGCGCCACCCGTCAGTTAATGACGGCCTCCACGCCGCCGGAAGCGATTTTCTGCGCCAGCGACTGGATGGTATTAGGCTGCTATCAGGCGCTGGCAGAATTGCAGATAAACATTCCCCAGGACGTGCTGGTGGCAGGCTACGACGACCAGCGTTTTGCCAGCCAGGTGATCCCCCAGTTGACCAGCGTGCAGCTCCCCTACGCGGAGTTAGGCCGTCTGGCGGTTGAGTATCTGTGCGACGGGGAAGACGCGGCGACCCAGGTGACCATGGCGGGTAAACTGATGGTGCGCGATTCCACCCGACGTTAAGAACATTCCCAATTATTCGGCAGGTTATATTTCCCTGAAGCCTGCCCGGATATTTCTCAAAGACTGCAGAATTATCACACAAATATTTCAGTTTGCGATACAGTACATATTGTTGTCCCCTTTCGTTTGAATCATCCGATTTCAGGCGCGATTTTGCTGTGGATCGCAAAAAATATCACTTTTATTCGATTAGCTCTCAGCCCTTATATCATGGGAACATCCCGCCGATCCTGACCACGCAATATCCGTGCCAGGCGCAGCGGGAGGGTTGTCACAGATTCTCAGTGTGCTAGGGTATATCGCGGTGATTATTTCTTACAGGTAGCAAATCGACAAAATTAAATAACGGGAATCCTTTTATTGCATGGCAATTAAATTAGAAGTTAAGAATCTATACAAAGTATTTGGTGAGCATCCCCAGCGTGCATTCAAATACATCGAAAAAGGACTTTCGAAAGAGCAAATTCTGGAAAAAACGGGGCTATCGCTTGGCGTTAAAGACGCTAATCTGGCCATTGAAGAAGGCGAGATATTTGTCATCATGGGATTATCCGGATCGGGTAAATCCACAATGGTACGCCTTCTCAATCGCCTGATTGAACCCACCCGTGGACAGGTGCTGATTGACGGCGTCGATATCGCCAAAATCTCTGATGCCGAACTCCGCGAGGTGCGCAGGAAGAAAATTGCGATGGTATTCCAGTCGTTCGCGCTGATGCCGCACATGACCGTGCTCGATAATACCGCTTTTGGTATGGAGCTGGCGGGTCTGGGTGCGCAGGAGCGCCAGGAGAAAGCGCTGGACGCGCTGCGTCAGGTGGGGCTGGAAAACTACGCGCATGGCTACCCGGATGAGCTTTCCGGCGGGATGCGTCAGCGTGTCGGCCTGGCCCGCGCGCTGGCTATCAATCCTGATATTCTGTTAATGGATGAAGCTTTCTCTGCGCTTGACCCGCTAATTCGTACCGAAATGCAGGATGAGCTGGTGAAATTACAGGCGAAACATCAACGGACTATCGTCTTTATTTCCCACGATCTTGACGAAGCGATGCGAATTGGCGACCGGATTGCCATTATGCAAAATGGCGAAGTGATCCAGGTCGGCACGCCGGATGAAATTCTGAATAATCCGGCGAATGATTATGTGCGCACCTTCTTCCGTGGCGTGGATATTAGTCAGGTATTCAGCGCGAAAGATATTGCCCGTCGTAGCCCGGTTGGTTTGATTCGCAGAACGCCTGGTTTTGGCCCCCGTTCGGCACTCAAATTACTGGCGGATGAAGACCGGGAATATGGCTATGTGATTGAACGCGGCAATAAATTTGTTGGCATTGTCTCCATCGATTCGCTGAAAACGGCATTACGCCAGCAGCAGGGGATCGACACGGCGTTAATCGACTCCCCGCTTGCGGTGGATGCGCAAACGCCGCTCAGCGAGTTGCTCTCTCACGTCGGCCAGGCACCCTGTGCCGTACCGGTGGTGGATGAAGAGCAACAGTACCTTGGCATCATCTCAAAACGGATGCTGCTCCAGTCTTTAGATCGCGAGGGGGCTAACAATGGCTGATCAATCAAATCCGTGGGATACCGCACCTGCCGCCGACAGCGCGGCACAGGCGACCGACAGCGCGGCACAGTCCGCTGATGCATGGGGTTCACCCACCGGTGCCCCTGCGGACGGTGGCGGTAGCGCCGACTGGCTCAATAGCGCGCCGGCACCTGCACCGGAACATTTCAACATTATGGACCCGTTCCATAAGACGCTGATCCCGCTTGATAGCTGGGTAACGCAGGGCATCGACTGGGTGGTCGTCCACTTCCGCCCGGTATTCCAGGGCATTCGTGTGCCGGTAGATTACATCCTCAACGGCTTCCAGCAACTGCTGCTGGGGATGCCCGCGCCGGTGGCGATTATTGTCTTCACCCTGATTGCCTGGCAGATTTCCGGCCTCGGCATGGGCGTTGCCACGCTGATTTCGCTTATCGCCATTGGCGCGATTGGTGCTTGGTCGCAGGCGATGATCACGTTAGCGCTGGTGCTGACCGCCCTGCTGTTCTGCGTGGTGCTTGGGCTACCGCTGGGGATCTGGCTGGCGCGCAGTCCACGGGCGGCGAAGATTATTCGTCCGCTGCTGGATGCGATGCAGACTACGCCAGCGTTTGTGTACCTGGTGCCGATCGTCATGCTGTTCGGGATCGGTAACGTGCCGGGCGTGGTGGTCACTATCATCTTTGCCCTGCCGCCGATTGTGCGCCTGACCATTCTGGGGATAAACCAGGTGCCGGCGGATCTGATCGAGGCTTCGCGTTCCTTTGGGGCCAGCCCGCATCAGATGCTGTTTAAAGTTCAGCTCCCGCTGGCGATGCCGACCATTATGGCAGGCGTCAACCAGACTCTGATGCTGGCGCTGTCGATGGTGGTGATCGCCTCGATGATCGCCGTAGGTGGTCTGGGTCAGATGGTACTGCGCGGCATTGGCCGTCTTGATATGGGTCTGGCCACGGTTGGCGGCGTCGGGATCGTGATCCTCGCCATCATCCTTGACCGCCTGACCCAGGCCGTCGGCCGCGATTCACGCAGCCGTGGTAACCGTCGCTGGTATGCCACTGGCCCGCTGGGTGTCGTCACCCGTCCTTTCATCAAATAACGATGTCATTTGCCCGGCGGCAACGCCGGGCCTGAAATACCTCACTTAATCAAAAAGGAACAACGATGCGACATAGCATGATTTTTGCCACAGCCTTCGCCACCCTTGTTTCCACCAGCACGTTTGCTGCCGATCTGCCGGGGAAAGGCATTACCGTTCAGCCGGTCCAGAGCACCATTTCTGAAGAGTCATTCCAGACGCTGCTGGTCAGTCGTGCGCTGGAAAAACTGGGCTACACCGTCAGCAAGCCCAGCGAAGTTGATTACAACGTCGGCTATACCTCGATTGCCTCCGGCGATGCCACTTTCACCGCCGTAAACTGGCAGCCACTGCATGACGATATGTACGCTGCCGCTGGCGGTGATAAGAAATTCTACCGCGAAGGCGTTTTTGTTAACGGTGCGGCGCAGGGTTATCTGATCGACCGCAAAACGGCTGAACAGTACAAAATCACCAATATTGCCCAGCTTAAAGATCCGAAAATTGCCAAAATTTTTGACACCAACGGCGACGGTAAAGCTGACATGATGGGCTGCTCACCGGGCTGGGGCTGTGAAGCGGTGATTAATCACCAGAACGAAGCGTTCGATCTGGCGAAGACCGTTAACGTGAGCCATGGTAACTACTCAGCGATGATGGCAGATACCATCACCCGCTTTAAAGAAGGCAAACCGATTCTGTACTACACCTGGACGCCGTACTGGGTGAGCGATGTGATGAAGCCGGGCAAAGATGTGGTCTGGTTGCAGGTTCCGTTCTCCTCCCTGCCGGGCGAACAGAAAGGGATTGATACCAAACTGCCGAATGGCGCGAACTACGGCTTCCCGGTGAATACCATGCATATCGTGGCGAACAAAGCCTGGGCGGAGAAAAACCCGGCGGCGGCGAAACTGTTCTCGCTGATGAAACTGCCGCTGGCGGATATCAACGCGCAGAATGCGATGATGCATAACGGCAAATCATCAGAAGCGGATGTGCAGGGTCACGTTGACGGCTGGATCAAAGCCCACCAGCAGCAGTTTGACGGCTGGGTGAAAGAAGCGCTGGCCGCGCAGAAGTAATATTTATGGGGGATTGGGAGGATGCCGTGGCTTGTACTCTCCCCCTCTCCCTAACCCTCTCCCTAACCCTCTCCCTCAAGGGAGAGGGGACTGTCTGGCGTTGTCATTGGGTTGGTCGCCAGCTTCAGGCCGGGTAATCCCTATCACTCTGCCCGTGGCACTAACCACCCCCTCTCCCGCCGGGAGAGGGGACTGTCCGGCGTGGTCATTGAGTTGGTCGCCACCCTCAGGCCGGGCAATCCACATCACTCTGCCCGTGGCACTAACCACCCCCTCTCCCGCCGGGAGAGGGGACTGCCCGGCGTTGTCATTGAGTTGGTCGCCAGCCTCTGGCCGGGCAATCCACATCACTCTGCCCGTGGCACCAGCCACTCCCTCTCCCGCCGGGAGAGGGCCGGGGAGAGGGGATTCCGTGGCATCCCCCCCGCCCCAAAACCGCACAAACCAACACGCTCCTTCCCCCCATTGACGGCAATCATTCGTTATGATTGGTACAACTCAAACAACCATCAATGATAACAATGAATAAAACCACTCCGGGCCTCAGCCCGACACTCATCGTGCTGATGTCCGTGGCGACAGGTCTCGCCGTCGCCAGCAACTATTACGCCCAGCCGCTGCTGGATACCATCGCCAGAGCGTTTGCGCTTACCCCCGGTCAGGCCGGATTTATCGTTACGGCGGCGCAGCTTGGCTACGCGGCGGGTCTGCTGTTCCTCGTGCCGCTGGGCGATATGTTCGAGCGCCGCAGGCTGATTGTTTCCATGACGCTGCTCGCAGCGGTCGGGATGTTGATTACCGCCAGCAGCCAGTCAGTGGCAATAATGATCCTCGGCACCGCTCTGACCGGCCTGTTCTCAGTAGTGGCACAAATTCTGGTTCCGCTGGCGGCGACGCTGGCTGCGCCGGAGAAGCGCGGGAAAGTAGTGGGAACCATTATGAGCGGCCTGCTGCTGGGGATCCTGCTGGCGCGAACGGTTGCAGGACTGCTGGCCGGTCTCGGCGGCTGGCGCACCGTGTACTGGGTCGCGGCGGCGCTGATGGTACTGATGGCGCTGGCACTGTGGCGCGGGCTGCCGAAAGTGAAGCAGGAAAACCACCTTAACTACCCACAGATCCTCGGCTCAGTGTTCACCCTCTTTTTACGCAACAAACTGCTGCGCACCAGAGCGTTGCTGGGCTGCCTGACGTTCGCCAACTTCAGCATCCTCTGGACGTCGATGGCGTTTCTGCTTGCCTCTCCGCCGTTTAATTACTCCGAAGGAGTGATTGGCCTGTTTGGTCTGGCGGGAGCGGCAGGAGCGCTGGGCGCGCGTCCGGCCGGTGGGCTGGCAGATAAGGGCAAATCTCATCTCACCACCACCGCTGGCCTGATCCTGCTGCTGTTGTCCTGGGGAGCAATCTGGTTCGGGCACGCCTCGGTTATCGCGCTGATCATCGGCATTCTGGTGCTCGACCTCACCGTGCAGGGCGTTCATATCACCAACCAGTCGGTGATCTATCGCGTCCACCCCGATGCGCGCAACCGACTGACCGCAGGCTATATGACCAGCTACTTTATTGGCGGCGCGGCAGGCTCGCTGATCTCGGCCGCTGCCTGGCAGCACGCAGGCTGGACGGGCGTCTGTGCGGCAGGCGCAATCATAGCTGTCGTGAATCTTTTCGTCTGGTGGCGCGGTTCAGCATACGTCCAGTAAGGGCATAAAATGGCCGTGGGGTGTTAACCCGCCCCCCGGTCTGGTATGGTGCTAGCAACTTTACGAAAGTCATATTAACTCCGGCTATAAATTAATAAAGCATATGGAAAGCCCTGCCGCGCTTCACGACAATCCCCGCCTCGCTTCGGCTACCCTGCTGGAAGGGATCAAAGATAGCCTGCCTGTCGTCATCAGTTATATTCCTGTCGCGTTTGCCTTTGGTCTGAACGCGACGCGCCTTGGCTTTACCCCGCTGGAAAGCCTGTTTTTCTCCTGCGTTATTTATGCCGGTGCCAGCCAGTTTGTGATCACGACCATGCTGGCGGCAGGCAGTTCACTGTGGGTGGCGGCGCTGACGGTGATGGCAATGGATGTGCGCCATGTGCTGTACGGCCCTTCCCTGCGTAGCCGGATCGTCGGGCAGCTGAGCAAACCAAAAACGGCGCTCTGGGCCTTCGGCCTGACCGATGAGGTTTTTGCCGCCGCTACCGCAAAGCTGGCGCGGGACCGTCGTCGCTGGAGTGAGAACTGGATGATCGGCATCGCCTTTTGCTCCTGGTTTTCATGGGTGCTCGGCACCATTATCGGTGCCTGGTCCGGCAGCGGCCTGCTGGAAGGTTATCCCGCCGTCGAAGCGGCGATGGGCTTTATGCTGCCGGCGCTGTTTATGAGTTTTTTGCTCGCCTCCTTTCAGCGCAAACAATCGCTGTGCGTGGTCGCCGCGCTTACCGGCGCTCTGGCAGGCGTGATGTTCTTTTCCATCCCGGTCGCCATCCTCGCGGGTATTACCTGCGGCTGCGCGACCGCGCTGATCCACACTTTCTGGCAGGAGCGTCAGCATGAGCAATAGCGTGCTCTGGCTCGGTCTGCTGGTCGGCTGCGTGAATTATCTGTTCCGCTATCTTCCGCTGCGCCTGCCTACCGCCTCCCGCCAGCCTGCAACACGGGGGGCCACCAGCGTGCTGCTGGATACCATCGGCATCGCGTCCATCTGCGCATTGCTGGTGGTTTCCTGCGCGCCAGAAGTGATAGCCGACCTCCGCCGCCTGCTGCCAACTCTTACGGGCTTTGCCGTTCTCGGCATCAGCTTCTGGAAGACCCGCAGCATCATTATTCCTACATTATTCAGCGCGCTGGCCTACGGTCTCGCCTGGAAATGGCTCACAAATACATAACCACCAAGTATTAATTATTGTGATTAATACATTTACTTTATTTGTTACTCTCGTTACTATATCGGCTGAAACTAATGAGGTTATGCCCAAATGGATAGTTCGTTTACGCCCATTGAACAAATGCTAAAATTCCGCGCCAGTCGCTACGAAGACTTCCCTTTACAGGAAGTTCTGCTGACTCGCTTGTGTATGCATATGCAGGGCAAGTTGCTGGAAAACCGCAATAAAATGCTGAAAGCCCAGGGGATTAACGAGACGTTGTTTATGGCGTTGATTACGCTTGAGTCTCAGGAAGATCACAGCATTCAGCCTTCCGAATTAAGCTGCGCGTTGGGTTCGTCCCGTACCAATGCCACCCGTATTGCCGATGAACTGGAAAAGCGTGGTTGGATCGAACGTCGTGAAAGCGACAACGATCGTCGCTGCCTGCATCTGCAACTGACGGAAAAAGGCCACCAGTTTTTGCGCGAGGTGCTCCCGCCCCAGCATCAGTGCCTGCATAAGCTGTGGTCCTCTTTAGAAAACTCCGAGAAACAACAGCTTGAGCAAATCACGCGTAAGCTTCTGAACCGTCTTGACCAGATGGACGAAGAAGGCGCAGTCCTTGAGGCGTTGCGCTAACGTTTCAAGTCGCTCGAATATCCTGATTAAAAAGAAAATTGACAGGCCAGCAGGCCAGAACTGCTGGCCTGTCTGACAAACTGGTCGGCGTCAGCCGATGTGAAATAATAAGATCGTGGAGAATAACATGAGCGCAAATGCGGAGATCCAGAACCCGCAGCAACCGGTTAACAAGAAGGGCAAGCGTAAACGCATCCTTTTGTTGTTAACCTTGCTCTTTATTATTATTGCAGTGGCATATGGCATTTACTGGTTTTTCGTGTTGCGTCATTTTGAAGAAACCGATGACGCTTACGTGGCAGGGAATCAGGTACAAATCATGGCGCAGGTTTCGGGCAGCGTGACCAAAGTCTGGGTTGATAACACCGATTTTGTGCAGAAAGGCGACGCGCTGGTCACGCTGGATCAAACCGATGCCCAGCAGGCGTTTGAAAAAGCGCAGACCGAACTCGCTTCCAGCGTCCGTCAGACCCGGCAGTTGATGATCAACAGCAAGCAGTTGCAGGCGAATATCAACGTGCAAAAAACCGCCCTTTCCCAGGCGCAGACCGATCTTAACCGTCGCGTGCCGCTTGGCAGCGCCAACCTGATTGGCCGTGAAGAGTTGCAGCACGCACGCGATGCTGTTACCAGCGCTCAGGCCCAGCTTGACGTCGCAATCCAGCAATACAACGCTAATCAGGCGATGATCCTCGGCACGAAGCTTGAAGATCAGCCTGCCGTGCAACAGGCGGCGACCGAAGTGCGCAACGCCTGGCTGGCGCTTCAGCGCACGAAAATTGTCAGCCCGATGACCGGCTACGTTTCCCGCCGTTCCGTGCAGCCAGGCGCGCAGATCAGCCCGACCACGCCGCTGATGGCGGTAGTCCCCGCCACGAATCTGTGGGTGGACGCCAACTTTAAAGAGACCCAGCTTGCCCACATGCGCATCGGCCAGTCCGTGACCGTGGTCAGCGACGTTTACGGCGACGATATCAAATACACCGGTAAAGTGGTTGGTCTTGATATGGGGACCGGCAGCGCCTTCTCGCTGCTGCCCGCGCAAAACGCCACCGGTAACTGGATCAAAGTGGTTCAGCGTCTGCCGGTACGTATTGAGCTCGACCAGAAGCAGCTTAGCGATCACCCGCTGCGGATCGGCCTTTCTACGCTGGTGACGGTGGATACCACCAACCGCGACGGTCAGATGCTGGCGAGTCAGGCACGCACCAGCCCGGCCTATGAAAGTAACGCCCGCGAAATCAGCCTCGAACCTGTAAATAAACTCATTAATGACATTGTGCAGGCCAACGCAGGGTAATTTAAGGTGAGCGTAATGCAACAGCAAAAACCGCTGGAGGGAGCGCAACTGGTCATTATGACCATCGCGCTGTCGCTGGCGACCTTCATGCAGGTGCTGGACTCTACCATTGCTAACGTGGCTATCCCGACCATCGCCGGGAATCTGGGATCGTCCTTAAGCCAGGGAACGTGGGTGATCACTTCGTTCGGTGTGGCGAATGCGATTTCCATCCCGATCACCGGCTGGCTGGCAAAACGCGTGGGCGAGGTGAAGCTGTTCGTCTGGTCAACGGTGGCGTTTGCTATCGCGTCCTGGGCCTGCGGTATGTCCAGCAGCCTGACGATGCTGATTTTCTTCCGCGTGATCCAGGGGATTGTCGCCGGGCCGCTGATCCCGCTGTCGCAAAGTTTGCTGCTGAGTAATTATCCGCCCGCCAAACGGTCAATCGCCCTGGCGCTGTGGTCAATGACGGTGATCGTCGCGCCGATCTGCGGGCCGATCCTCGGCGGTTATATCAGCGATAACTATCACTGGGGCTGGATCTTCTTCATCAACGTGCCGATTGGTATCGCGGTGGTGCTGATGACCCTGCAATCGCTGCGCGGTCGTGAGACGCGCACCGAGCAACGCCGGATCGACGGCGTGGGGCTGGCGCTGCTGGTGATCGGCATCGGCAGTTTGCAGGTAATGCTTGACCGGGGTAAGGAACTGGACTGGTTCGCGTCGAGCGAGATCGTCATCCTCACCGTGGTGGCGGTGGTCGCTATCAGCTTCCTGATTGTCTGGGAGCTGACGGACGATAACCCTATTGTTGACCTGTCGCTGTTTAAGTCGCGTAACTTTACCATTGGCTGCCTGTGTATCAGCCTCGCGTATATGCTCTACTTTGGCGCAATCGTGCTGCTTCCGCAGCTATTGCAGGAAGTCTACGGTTATACCGCGACCTGGGCGGGGCTGGCCTCCGCGCCGGTGGGGGTGATCCCGGTGATCCTCTCGCCGATTATTGGTCGTTTCGCCCATAAGCTCGACATGCGCAGGCTGGTCACGTTCAGCTTTATTATGTATGCGGTGTGCTTCTACTGGCGCGCGTATACCTTTGAGCCGGGCATGGACTTCGGCGCATCGGCGTGGCCGCAGTTTATTCAGGGTTTTGCAGTGGCCTGCTTCTTTATGCCGCTGACCACCATCACCCTGTCGGGCCTGCCGCCGGAACGTCTGGCCGCCGCGTCGAGCCTGTCGAACTTCACCCGTACCCTGGCGGGGTCGATTGGTACGTCGATCACCACCACCATGTGGACCAACCGCGAATCGCTTCATCACGCCCAGCTTACCGAGTCGGTAACCCCCTATAATCCTAATGCGCAGCAAATGTACGATCAGCTTCAGGGTATGGGGATGAGCCAGCAGCAGGCTTCCGGCTGGCTGGCGCAGCAGATCACCAATCAGGGGCTGATTATCTCCGCTAATGAAATCTTCTGGGTTTCGGCCGGGATATTCGTGCTGCTGCTGGGGCTGGTGTGGTTCGCCAAACCGCCTTTTGGCGCGGGCGGCGGAGGCGGTGGCGCGCACTAAAAAACACAAAGCGCCACCGTGGTCAGGTGGCGCTTTTGCTTATTGCCTCTCTGCCTGACCATCCGCGATGCGATCCGCGACAGCTATTTTGGTCAATGCATAAAACAGGCCGGGGAGCGCTGACGCTTACCCGGCCTGTGAGTCATACTGCTTGTCAGGCCGGATAACGCAGTATCCGGCAGGCCAGCTAGATATGCAGTTCCTGCAATTTTTCTTTCGGCAGTTTCAGCTCTTCATTGCTGTTCACGCGCACGTCGTGATCGAGAATATGACGCGCGATGTCCTGCGCTTCGGTCAGCGAGTGCATCTGATAAGTTCCGCACTGGTAGACGTTCAGTTCCGGGATCTGATTCTGATCCTGCACTTTCAGTACGTCGGCCATTGCCGCTTTCCAGGCATCGGCAACGCGCTGCTCGTCAGGCGTACCAATCAGGCTCATGTAAAAACCGGTGCGGCAGCCCATCGGGGAGATATCAATAATCTCAACGCCATTGCCGTTCAGGTGATTACGCATGAAACCCGCAAACAGGTGCTCCAGCGTATGAATGCCTTTCTCCGGCATCACCTCTTTATTCGGGATGCAGAAACGCAGGTCAAACACGGTGATCGCATCGCCATGCGGGGTGTTCATGGTTTTGGCCACGCGGACCGCCGGGGCTTCCATACGGGTGTGGTCGACGGTAAAGCTATCTAATAGCGGCATTTCATCTCCTCCGTTCTATCTTCTTGCCAGAAATTCAATCACTTAGCTTGTCGAAAATCAGGTCATTGCAGATAGCGTAATTTTTTTGAAATTAAAGTGAACTCTTTGTTCCCTGGCGAGTCTGAATATATGAAAGACGCGCATTTGTTATCATCATCCCTGTTTTCAGAGATGTATATTTGGCCACAGTGATGTGGCCTTTTTCTTTTGTGTCAGGCGTGTCTCGCCAACAACGCTTCAAACGACTCAGTATCTGCCGCTTCCGCTTTACGCTGACGTTCCCACGACGCCTTACCTTCGGCAATAAACGCTTCTTCGCTGAGAATTTCCAGCGGCTCCTCACGAAGCATAGCCCGGTATTGCGCAGCCAGCGCCTTTCCTGTGCCGCCAATTCCCTCGTCCAGCATCATGCGCAAAATACGCGCCGAAAAGGTCAGCTCAGGATTGTCAAAGCTGGCGACCAGCTCATCACACACTTTCTGGTAGGCATCTGAACCTTCAATGCCATCGAGGATTTGCGCGACGCGCTTCAGGTCGCGGAACAGATCTTTCCCCACCTGCACCAGCGGGAACTGGGCGCTTTCGCAACCCATGCCCAGCGTCAGGCCCGGCTTGCGGCCTTCGAGGATCACCCGGTTCCAGTTGGTACGCGTGCACAGCAGCTCGTCGCTGCTCATTTCCGGCGCATCAGCCAGCGCGCACCACACCATGAACAGGTCGAGGAAGCGTACCTGCTGCTCGTCCACGCCAATCGGCGAGAACGGGTTAATATCCAGCGAGCGCACTTCGATGTATTCAATACCGCCGCGCAGCAGCGCGTCCGACGGCGTTTCGCCGCTGCGGGTCACCCGTTTTGGACGAATTGGCGCATACAGCTCGTTTTCAATCTGCAGGATATTACTGTTGATTTGCAGATACTTACCGTCTTTTTGCAGGCCCATTCTGGCGTACTCTTCAGACGGGGTTTTAATCGCCCGTTTCAGGCCAGCGACGTAGGTCTGCAAATCATTAAAAGTAATGCCGAGATTGCTTTGCGATTTATTGGTGTAGCCTAAATCGCTCAGACGCAGAGAGGTCGCATACGGCAGGTAGTACATCCCGTCTGCGGTTTTCTCAAACGGCAGGGCCGTCGGCTTACCTTGCAGGAAAGAGGAGCAGATAGCAGGCGAGGCGCCGAACAGATAAGGGATCACCCAGCCAAAACGGTAATAGTTGCGGATGGCGCGGAAGTAGCCCGCTGAAATCGCTTCTTTGCCGCTTTCGACGTCGGTCACGCCGCATTTCGCCTGCCAGAACGCCATCGGCAGCGAGAAGTTAAAATGCACGCCGGAGATGGTCTGCATCAGCGCGCCATAGCGATTTTTCAGGCCTTCACGGTACAGCGTTTTTAAACGCCCCATGTTGGACGTGCCGTACTGCGCCAGTTCAATGTCCTGCCCCTGCTCAATATAGCAGGGCATGCTAAGCGGCCACATCCGCTCATCGCCAATCTGGCGCGCGGTATAGCGATGCACATCCTGCATAAAGGTCAGCATATGCTGGATATCACCGTCTACCGGCGTAATAAACTCCAGCAGGGCTTCGGCAAAATCCGTGGTGATCCATTGATGGGTGAACGCCGATCCTAACGCTTCCGGGTGTCCGGTCGTTGCCAGAGTGCCGTCTTCATTAACGCGCAGCGTTTCTCGCTCAAGGCCGCGTTGGATCCCCTTCAGTGCCTGAGGATGTTTTTCCAGCCAGGCCAGCGCCTGTGATACGTCCGGGATCAAATTGACCTCCCGCCTGTCGAAATTATTGTCATAATCATATTAGTGCCATCACGCCATACCTGCGGAAACAAACGCTCAAGAATAACTGTAGTTACCCCTCCAGCGCTATTATCCATTTTTGCTATTATTCCCCAAAGAGGGGGATGACTCACAGGAGTCGGACGTCTACCGCGTCCATTCCCGCCAGACGCGCCGCCTGAAGACCAAAATCCGCATCCTCAAAAACCACGCATTTTTCTGGCGCGACGCCCATCCGTTCAGCGCATAGCAGGAACGTATCCGGCGCGGGCTTGTGATTTTTTACATCATCGGCGGCGACAACCGCAGTGAAATACTGGCGCAGATTAAGATGCGCCAGCAGCGCTTCGGCTATTGCGCTTTCGCTACCGGTGCCGACTGCCATCGGACGACGTCCGTGCCACGCCTTCACCACTTCGATCAGCGGCAGCGGCTGTACGGTATCCAGCAGCATGGCTTTTACCGCGTCGGTTTTTTCCCGCGCCAGCAGGTGGGGATCGAGATCGGCCTGGTTGAGTTCGATAACCGCCTGGGCGATGCGCCAGGTCGGAGAGCCATTCAGCGCTACCATCGCGTCCATATCAAAACGCAGGCCATAACCGCCGAGGACGTTATTCCACGCTTTGCGGTGGGTCGGTTCGGTGTCGAGGATGGTGCCATCCATATCGAAAATCAGACCATCGTAACGTTCGTACATCGTGTTCTCACAAAGCGGATTACAGGACGTTACTTTAGCGTAAATGGCTGTTTTTGTCGCTGACGAGAGGATGAGGAATTATCAGGATGGAAACGGGATGATGACCCAGGCTTTATGGCTGTGAGATTTTGCAGCGTTTGAAAACGCTTCAGGGCTTTAATAGCAGGGGGAGAATATGGTGCATCCGGGAGGATGACTCGCCTTGCGGCTCGCCCTTCGGGTCGTTGCTGAAGCAACGCTATCCTCCCTGGTGCCTGTAAATACATTCGTAGCGTCTGAAAACGCTTCATGGCTTTAATATCAGGGGAGAATATGGTGCATCCGGGAG
>DIJC01000007.1 GCA_002421005.1 Enterobacteriaceae bacterium UBA5654
AGAAATAATGTAATTATCTGCCAGAATTACATGCCGGTTTCTCTTTAAGTTTCAGCCAGAACGAATATGATATCCGGCGGGTGCTTAAGGCTTTCTGTCTTGAGCATAATAAGTGAGGGATAGAAAGCAGAAAGCCCCGGGCAATGTTTCCATTAACCCGAGGCTATCCCTCAACTCCAAGCAAGTTGAGAATAGCCTCTTACCCTTTTTTTTGCAAGGAGTAAAAGGCATGACGCCATTGAAATATGTGTTAGCGATCTTATTAGTGGTTTGTCTAACAATAGTGATTTTTACCTTTATTAATCGCGGAAGACTCTGCGAGCTGTCAATAAAGAGTGAGCATCAGGAGGTGGCGGCGAAGCTGGCCTGTAAAGCCGGTTAAACTCACCAGGCGGGGAAACCCGCCTGGCTTGTCCGGAGCAGAGGTCTTAATGCGCCCTTAAATTATTGATTCGCGGTCTTATCAAATTTGCCCAGCATTTCACGCTCATAGGCCAGAGCCTTTTTGCGGTCAAATTTGTGTTCCCACTTGGCGATCACCAGTACCGCCAGCGCGTTACCGACCACGTTAAGCGCGGTACGTGCCATATCGAGGATACGGTCGACGCCTGCAATAAACGCCAGCCCTTCCAGCGGAATACCGACGCTGCCCAGCGTCGCCAACAGCACCACAAAGGAAACGCCCGGTACGCCCGCAATCCCTTTTGACGTCACCATCAGCGTCAGCACCAGGATGATCTCCTGACCCAGCGAGAGATCGATCCCGTAGAGCTGGGCGATAAAGATGGCCGCGATGCTCTGGTACAGCGTGGAGCCGTCGAGGTTAAAGGAATAACCGGTGGGGACCACAAAGCTGGTAATTGACGCCGGTGCGCCGTAGGCTTCCATTTTCTCGATAATGCGCGGCAGCACGCTCTCGGAACTGGCGGTTGAGTAGGCGAGGATCAGTTCGTCTTTCAGAATGCGGATCAGCGTCCAGATGCTGAGTTTACACAGCCGCGCGACGCAGCCCAGCACCACCAGCGCAAAGAAGACAATCGCGAAATGCACCAGCAGGACCAGTTTCGCCAGCGGCCACAGCGAAGCAAAACCAAAATTCGCCACCGTCACCGAAATCAGCGCAAAGACGCCGACCGGCGCGTAGCGCATCACCATATGCGTGACTTTAAACATGGTTTCCGAGATGGAGCGGAACACCGTCACCAGCGGCTCACGGTGGGTGGCAGGCAGTGAGGAAAGCCCAAGGCCAAAGAGCACGGAGAAGAAGATAATCGCCAGCATATCGCCCTTCGCCATTGACGCAACGATGTTCGTCGGCACCAGCGACAGAATAGTCCCCATCAAACCGTGCGCATGGCTTTGCACTTCCGCCGTCGTACTCTGGTATTTCGAAATATCCACCGTCGCCAGTTGCGCCATATCAATCCCGGCTCCCGGCTGGAAGACGTTTGCCAGCGTGATCCCCAGAATAATGGCGACCGTAGTGATCACTTCGAAATAGAGAATGGTTTTCGCGCCAATACGGCCAAGCTGTTTTGCATCGCCGACACCCGCGATCCCCACAATCAACGTGGAAATAACGATAGGGACGACTATCATTTTTATAAGGTGGATAAAGATATCCCCTGCCGGAGAGAGCAGGTTCGCAATCAGCCATTCACGATTATCCGCGTGGTAATGGAGGTAACTGCCCAGCAGAATGCCCAGCACAAGGGCCAGCAAAATCTGCCATGCCAGGCTGAGTTTTATGTTTTTCATAACAACGGACTTCCTTAACGAACTGCGTCATCCACAAATGTGAATGATGCCTGGTGAAAGGTATGAAATTGTGTCGCGTCCTTTTTTAGGATTTTTTGTCGCGCATAATCAGTACCATTTGCCGGGTATCCTGCGCAACCCTTTCACAACGGCGTTGTTGATGAAAAATGCAGGTGGTAAACAGAGTTATAGGCAGTTACGTTCTATAACCTTTTGTTATAAATAAATAATATTGCACGATAATTATAATAATCATCATTTCAAACTATTACGCTTCAAAGATTCGTTTGCTGATTTTTCAAACAGTACATTTAATGCGTGATCTGCCGCCCAAAAAATAAACAAAGCTTCCCGCCCTCCTGTAATTAACGTTTATGTGACATATCATTAACATCTTACAAGGAGAAAAAAAGCCATGAGCCAAATACACAAACATGCCATTCCCGCAAATATTGCGGAAAACTGCCTGATAAACCCGGAGCAGTACGAAGAAAAATATCAACAATCTATTACCGATCCCGACACCTTCTGGGGCGAGCAGGGCAAAATCCTTGACTGGATCCAGCCTTATCAGAAGGTGAAAAACACCTCCTTCGCTCCCGGCAATATTTCTATTAAATGGTATGAAGACGGAACGCTGAATCTGGCGGCCAACTGTCTCGATCGCCATTTGCAGGCGCGCGGTGACCAGACCGCAATTATCTGGGAAGGCGACGATGCCAGCCAGAGCAAGCATATTTCTTACCGGGAACTGCATCGCGATGTCTGCCGCTTTGCCAATACCTTGCAGGATCTGGGGATCAAAAAAGGCGACGTGGTGGCAATTTATATGCCGATGGTGCCGGAAGCGGCGGTAGCAATGCTGGCCTGCGCGCGTATTGGCGCGGTGCATTCGGTGATCTTCGGCGGATTCTCCCCGGAAGCGGTGGCCGGGCGTATCATCGACTCCAGTTCGCGGCTGGTGATCACGGCGGATGAAGGCATCCGCGCCGGGCGCAGCATCCCCCTGAAGAAAAATGTCGATGACGCGCTGAAAAATCCGAACGTTAACAGCGTGGAGCACGTTGTGGTGCTGAAGCGGACCGGCGGTAAGGTTGACTGGCATGAGGGACGCGACCTGTGGTGGAGCGCTCTGATTGAGCTGGCCAGCGCCGAACACCCGCCGGAAGAGATGAATGCAGAAGATCCGCTGTTTATCCTTTATACCTCCGGCTCCACCGGCAAGCCTAAAGGCGTACTGCATTCGACCGGCGGTTATCTGGTTTATGCCGCAACCACCTTTAAATACGTCTTCGATTACCATCCCGGTGAAATTTACTGGTGTACCGCCGACGTGGGCTGGGTCACCGGGCATAGCTATCTGCTGTACGGTCCGCTGGCCTGCGGGGCAACAACGCTGATGTTTGAAGGCGTGCCAAACTGGCCGACCCCGGCGCGTATGGCGCAGGTGGTGGACAAGCATAAGGTCAATATTCTCTACACCGCGCCGACGGCTATTCGCGCGCTGATGGCGGAAGGCGATAAAGCGACGGAAGGCACTGACCGTAGCTCGCTGCGCATTCTTGGTTCGGTGGGTGAGCCGATTAACCCGGAAGCGTGGGAGTGGTACTGGAAAAAAATCGGCAATGAAAAATGCCCGGTCATGGATACCTGGTGGCAGACCGAAACCGGCGGCTTTATGATCACCCCGCTGCCCGGCGCAATTGAACTCAAAGCCGGTTCCGCCACCCGCCCTTTCTTTGGCGTGCAGCCTGCGCTGGTCGATAATGAAGGCAATCCGCAGGAAGGCGCGACCGAAGGCAATCTGGTGATTACTGATTCCTGGCCCGGTCAGGCACGCACGCTGTTTGGCGATCACGATCGCTTTGAGCAAACCTATTTCTCGACCTTTAAAAACCAGTATTTCAGCGGTGACGGCGCGCGCCGTGATGAAGACGGCTACTACTGGATCACCGGACGCGTGGATGACGTTCTTAACGTTTCCGGTCACCGACTGGGCACGGCCGAAATTGAATCCGCGCTGGTTGCGCATCCGAAAATCGCCGAAGCGGCGGTGGTCGGCATTCCGCACAACATCAAAGGTCAGGCCATTTATGCTTATGTGACCCTCAACCACGGTGAAGAACCTTCGGCGGAGCTGTATACCGAAGTGCGCAACTGGGTACGTAAAGAGATCGGCCCGCTGGCGACGCCAGATATTTTGCACTGGACCGACTCGCTGCCGAAAACGCGCTCCGGCAAAATCATGCGCCGTATTCTGCGCAAAATCGCCGCCGGAGACACCAGCAACCTGGGCGATACCTCTACGCTGGCCGATCCTGGCGTCGTGGAAAAACTGCTCGAAGAAAAGCAGGCGCTGGCGATGCCTTCATAATCCCTCACCCCTACCCTCTCCCGTCAGGGAGAGGGAAAAACAACAATAACCCTCTGGAGACTCTGTGATGAATGACACCATTTATCAGCGGATAGAACATAGTGCGCATTTCAGGGAGCTGGTTCATAAACGGCAGCGTTTCGCCGTGATCCTCTCGCTGATCATGCTGGTCATTTACGTCGGCTTTATTTTGTTGATTGCCTTCGCACCTGGCTGGCTGGGCACGCCTCTGCACGCAGGCACCAGCGTCACGCGCGGCATTCCGATTGGGATCGGCGTGATTGTGATTTCTTTTGTCCTGACCGGCGTTTACGTCTGGCGGGCCAACAGTGAATTTGATCGCCTGAACAATGCCGTTATCCGCGAGGTAAATGCACCATGAAAAGAGTCCTGACGGCGCTTGCCGCCACGCTGCCTTTTAGCGTCCATGCTGCCGATGCCATTACCGGCGCGGTCGAACGCCAGCCGACCAACTGGCAGGCGATCATCATGTTCCTGATTTTCGTGGCGCTGACCCTTTACATCACGTACTGGGCCTCCAAACGGGTACGTTCGCGCAGCGATTACTATACGGCAGGCGGCAACATTACGGGTTTTCAGAACGGGCTGGCGATTGCCGGTGACTTTATGTCTGCCGCCTCGTTTCTCGGCATCTCGGCGCTGGTTTATACCTCCGGCTACGATGGCCTGATTTATTCGCTCGGTTTCCTGGTTGGCTGGCCGATTATTCTGTTTCTCATCGCCGAGCGTCTGCGTAACCTTGGACGCTTCACCTTTGCCGATGTCGCCTCCTACCGCCTGAAACAGGGGCCGATTCGTATCCTCTCCGCCTGCGGCTCGCTGGTGGTGGTGGCGCTGTACCTGATCGCGCAGATGGTTGGCGCGGGTAAGCTCATCGAACTGTTGTTCGGTCTGAATTACCATATTGCGGTTGTGCTGGTGGGCGTGCTGATGGTGATGTACGTACTCTTTGGCGGTATGCTCGCCACCACCTGGGTGCAAATTATTAAGGCCGTGCTGCTGCTGTTCGGCGCGAGTTTTATGGCCTTTATGGTCATGAAGCACGTCGGTTTCAGCTTTAATAACCTGTTCAACGAGGCGATGGCGGTGCATCCGAAAGGGGCGGCGATTATGAGCCCCGGCGGACTGGTGAAAGATCCGATCTCCGCGCTGTCGCTGGGGCTGGGTCTGATGTTTGGTACTGCCGGTCTGCCGCACATTTTGATGCGTTTCTTCACCGTGAGCGATGCCCGCGAGGCCCGTAAAAGCGTCTTCTACGCCACTGGCTTTATGGGCTACTTCTACATCCTGACCTTTATTATTGGTTTCGGGGCCATCATGCTGGTCGGGGCCAATCCGGTGTTTAAAGATGCCGCAGGCGCGCTGATTGGCGGCAATAATATGGCGGCGGTACATCTGGCGGATGCGGTCGGCGGCAACCTGTTCCTCGGCTTTATTTCAGCGGTGGCCTTTGCCACTATTCTGGCGGTGGTTGCCGGATTAACGCTGGCGGGGGCGTCAGCGGTTTCGCACGATCTTTACGCCAACGTGTTCCGCAAAGGCGCATCGGAGCGTGATGAACTGAAGGTGTCGAAAATCACCGTGCTGGTGCTGGGCGTGGTGGCGATCCTGCTGGGGATCCTGTTTGAAAACCAGAACATCGCTTTCATGGTCGGCCTGGCGTTCTCCATCGCCGCGAGCTGTAACTTCCCGATTATTCTGCTGTCGATGTACTGGTCGAAGCTGACGACGCGAGGCGCGATGATTGGCGGCTGGCTGGGCTTATTGACGGCGGTGATCCTGATGATCCTCGGCCCGACGATTTGGGTGCAGATCCTCGGTCACACCTCAGCTATCTTCCCGTATGAGTACCCGGCGCTGTTCTCCATCGCCGTAGCGTTTATCGGCATCTGGATCTTCTCCGCCACCGATAACACGCCGGAAGGCAAGCTGGAGCGCGAACAGTTCCGCGCCCAGTTTATCCGCTCGCAAACCGGCATCGGCATCGAGCAGGGCCGCGCGCATTAATCTCACCGTTTTCCCCGGTCAACTGACCGGGGATGAATCAGCTAAAAGACATCCTGGCGGCGTAAGGTCAGGAATTGTCTTTCCCGCTCCTGCCGCTGGATCGCTTTCCGGGCCACCACGAAGTGACTGAAGTCACATTCGGCGCGCGGTAAAAAATGACCTCCGTCACACTCTTTTTTTTCACTTCGTGACGCGGGTAGCACTTCTCCTCCCTTCCCCTGCCTTCTCCCTTCTGCCGCGACGGTAAATGGCGACTTTTATGCCCCGGCTTTTTATTCTTATCTCATTCGGATTTAGCGAGACTACAGGCAAACCCTCTTAGCCGCTGCGGGCTGATCAACAAGGGTAAAAACGGCGGTGCTGTCGAGGGCTCCAGCCAGCGGTCGAGGGTGTCGGCATAGCGTAAAAGCCGCTCCTGATGCTGACGCAGCGTATCAGCGGGCAGCGAGGCGTCGCCATAATGGTCGCACCACAACTCGTCGGCAATGGCATCGGCGACCTGGGCAAACATCTGACTATATATTTCCGCGCTTCGCCAGGCATTGAGCAGTCGCTCCAGAGTATCGTTCGGGCAGGCGATGCGGGGAAGAAGTTCGCGCAAGGACTGGACCGCGCGGGCGGCAAGAAAACAGGCATTCTCTTTCTCCAGCCGGATTAGCTGCCGCTGCTCAAGACCGAGGGCCATGTCATCTACCGGCATTAACGGCTGCCACGCCTGAAGCCAGTTGGCGCTGCGCGTGTCCATATGCAGCAGTTGCTGCGCCTGGGCGATGCTTGCCGGGATCTGGCTCTGATAATGCAAACGACGACCAAGCATATTGGGCGTTTTGCACAGCCAGTCATAACTGGCCTGAAGCACCTCCGTCAGACGCTGCCTGTCCTGTGAGGTGCGAAAACGCAGCTGATGCTGTTCCGACCACAGTTCGAACACCGAATCGGGCGTGCGCTGGTTGGCGACCCTAAGCCCTGGCAGGTTGATGTCGTTGACGGAGTCCATCACCCGGCTGTCAGGAAGCCACTGCCAGCTAATACGGGAAGTGATGGCTTCGATATCGTCACCGGCAACGCTGATTGCCCAGCTTAAACGACCGCGAATGTCGTCGGCCAGATAGCAAGGGAGAAGCGTCCAGCCGTAGCCGATCCCGAAGAGATCGTATTCGATCCATTTTTTATGTCCGGTAAGCGTGGCGATAGCGGGATGATTCGCAAAACCGGGGTGGTAGTCGAGTTCCGTCGCTTTAATCGAGGCGCGGACATCGGCAGGCAGCGCAGAAAGTACGCCGGTCAGTTGCTGACGCGGCCAGCTTTCATCAATGAAATCGCGCAGCACCAGCTTTTTGCCATGCCTGCGCAGCAGGCTCCAGACATGATGCAGTGCCTGCTGCCAGCTCTCTGCCTGAAACGTTGGCGTCGTCAGACTGAGGATCACTCCGCTAAGGTGCGGCAAAGCCGTCAGTAGCGGCGTAAAAATCGTGGCATAAAAATGCGACCAAAAATCCGGGGTGCTGTTTTCATCGAAAGCAAACTCCGGGAATTTACGCCGGATAATATCATCGGTGGGCGCGGCTTCGCCCTGTAACCAAAAGGATAAATTATTTTCCTGTAAATAACGATCGACCCGTTTTAAATAATGCAACGCGTAATGCTGTTGATGAATAAGATTTTCAACATTTACCCGCTGACTTAATGGCGAAGGCGTTGCCAGAATAGAAAAAAGTTCCTGTTGGTGCAGGATGATCCCGGTGAAACCATGCTGTTTCGCACATTCCACGCCCTGAATAAACCAGGGCCAGTGCCAGATAAACGTGCTGTTTAATTCGATTAACTGGTGCGGGATGCGTTTCATCGTTTCGTCCTGATAACGTTAATGGCTTTATCATAATCGAGGATGCTATGAAAAAATATGCGCTGGTTGGCACGGGCGGACGTGCAGGTTTATATATTTCAGCCATCGGCGGCAAATGGCGGGATAACGCTCAGTTAGTCGCATTTTGCGACACCAACCAAACGCGAATGGATTACGCCAATCAGCGGCTGCAAGAGGCAGGCGCAGAGCCTGTGCCGACGTGGAAAGCGCCGCAGTTTGAGGAGATGATCCGCACAACCCGGCCGGATATTATTATCGTCACCACGATGGATCGCACCCATGATGACTATATTGTCCGCGGCCTGCGCGCGGGCTGCGACATCATCACTGAAAAGCCGATGACCATTGATGAACAACGCGCGCTGCATATTCTTGATGCGATTGAAGAAACCGGGCACACCGTGCGCGTCGCCTTTAATTATCGCTACGCGCCGCACCATAGCAAAATACGTGAACTACTAATGGAAGACGTTATTGGTCAAATCCATTCCGTGCATTTTGAATGGCTGCTGAATACCGAACATGGCGCGGATTATTTCCGGCGCTGGCACCGGGAAAAACGGAATAGCGGCGGCCTGCTGGTTCATAAATCGACTCACCATTTCGATCTGATGAACTTCTGGCTGAACAGTTATCCAGAACGTGTTTATGCCGAAGGCGGACTGCGCTTTTACGGTAAAGAAAATGCGGAAAAGAGAGGCATAACGGATTTTTATCCGCGCACTCACGGTTATCGCCAGGCGCAGAACGATCCGTTTGCGCTGAATATGGAAGATAACGCCCAGCTTAAAGCGCTGTATCTCGATGCGGAACATGAAGATGGTTATTTTCGCGACCAGAACGTGTTCAGCGATGGCATTACCATCGAAGACACTCTGTCGGTGCTGGTGAAATATCAGAATCAGGTGCAGCTGACCTACTCGCTGAATGCTTATCTGCCGTGGGAAGGACTGAACGTGGTTTTCAACGGCAGCGAAGGTCGCCTGGAGATGAAAATCGTTGAGAAATCTTATGTTAACGCCGGAGGGAAGCGCGAAAATGAAGGCAGTCTGGAACACTGCGATATCACCGTATTCCCGATGTTCGCCGCACCGTGGAAAGTGGAATTCACGTCAGGTGAAGGCGGTCACGGCGGCGGCGATAACGCGATGCTGGCCGATCTGTTCGGCGAGCCGGAACATGACCCGCTCAAGCGCGCAGCCGATCATCAGGCAGGGGCGATGTCGATCCTGACCGGAATTGCCAGCAATATCTCCATCCAGCAGCAGCGTCCGGTGAATTTCCGTGAATTTACGCTGGTTGCCCGACTGAAAAAATAGCCCGTGCCCTTTAACGACGCGGCAAGACACCGCGTCGTCTCCTGGTGAGTATTTTGCCGTTACTCACCGGCGTATGTCTGTCCAGGAGAAGCACAATGAAAACCAGAATTGCCGTTGCCTTTTCAGCATTATTATTACTTTGTCCGTCCGTTTTTGCCGCCCAGCCTGTTGAATTACGCATGTCCTGGTGGGGCGGGAATAGCCGTCATCAGGCCACTTTAAAAGCGCTTGCGGCCTTTGAAAAGAAATATCCCGATATCAAAGTGAAAGCCGAATATACCGGCTGGGAAGGACATCAGTCCCGCCTCAGCACGCAAATAGCCAGCGGCACGGAACCGGATATCATGCAAACTAACTGGCCGTGGCTACCGATATTTTCGAAGGACGGCAACGGCTATTATGATATTTATCAGCTAAAGGAATGGGTCGATCTCACGCAATTCGACGCGCGGGATCTGCTTCCTGTAACCCTCAATGGCAAACTGAACGGCTTGCCCATTTCCGTTAATGCGCCAGTGTTTTATTACAATACAGAAACGTGGAAACAGGCGGGTATCGCTTACCCTGAAACCTGGGAGGCACTTTTCGCTGCCGGAAAAACGTTTAAAGAAAAACTGGGTAATGATTATTACCCGTTAGTGATGGTGAATCAGGATGTGCTCCTGATGATCAACAGCTACATGATGCAAAAATATAACCTGCCGATGTTCGATGCGCAGAAAAAGATCATGCCCTGGAGCGACGAGCAGTGGCTGGATGCCTTTCGCTTTCTCCAGCGCCTGAAGGACGATCACGTCATTCCCGGCCCCCGCACGCTGGCTTCTTACGGCAAGGGCTACGACTATGAAATGAAACCGTGGATCAATAATAAATGGGGCGGAGCCTATACATGGAATGTGTCTGTCCGAATGTATATAAATAATCTTGCCCCGCCCGCAACGCTGGTCACCGGGAAATATCCGGTATTACCGCAGGCTAAAGATGCCGGTATCTATTTTAAAGTCGCCCAGATGTTTTCGGTGGCGAAATCGACAAAACACCCGCGCGAAGCGGCAATGCTGCTGAATTTCCTGCTAAACGACAAAGACGCGGCGCTGGCGTTGGGTCTGGAGCGCGGCATTCCGCTGGGCAAAACGGCGGTAGAGACGCTCACCCGTCATGAGGTGATTAAGAAAAACGATCCTATGGTCGCGGGGCTGAATCTGGTGCAGGCATTGCCCAGTAATATGGTTGCCACACCGTGGATTGAAGATAATCAAATCGTGGACCAGTTCACCACGGCCTGGGAAAATATGGATTACGGCAGGCAAACCACCGGGCAGGCGGCGGCGACGTTTAAACAGCAGGCCGAACGCATTCTGCGTAAGCTGACGCGGGCCAGAGATCGGTAAAATCGCGGTTCTCCCCGGCCAGGCGACCGGGGAGCTTTCAGAACATCACCCACGCCACCAGCGGCGCGATAAGCACCATCAGAATGCCGGAAAGCATCATCACCAGACTGGCAATCACCCCTTCCTGAGGGCCTAATTCCCACGATCGCGCCGTTCCCGCGCCGTGCGAGGCTGCGCCAAAACCCGCGCCTTTCGCCATTCCCGCCTGAATGGAGAGGCGCAAAAACAGCATATCGCCCACCGCCATGCCGAATACGCCAGTAACCACCACAAATAGCGCCACCAGATCGGGCTGGCCTCCCAGCGGCCGCGCCGCCGCCAGCGCAAACGGCGTGGTCACGGAGCGCACCGCCAGGCTGCGCTGGATTTCGTCGGGCAGCATAAACAGCCGCGCCAGCCAGACTGAGCTGGTGACGGCAACCACCGTCGCGGTGATGACGCCCGCTGAAAGCGACATCCAGTGGCGACGGATGATTTTCAGATTGTCATAGACCGGCACGGCAAACGCCACCGTCGCCGGACCCAGCAGCCACAGCAGCCAGTGCGTCTCACCGAGATAATTTTGATAAGATATATGGCCAAAGACCAGCATCAGCACCAGTAAAACCGGCGTGAGCACCAGCGGCATCAAGGGCAGTCGGCGAAAGCGTCGGTAGAGCCGCTTATTGGCATAGTAAAGCACCAGGGTGATCGCCAGGCACAGCAGGCTAAGCGCAAACTGACTCATCGTTTTTCTCGGGTTAATTCATAGCGGTAGACTTTGTCGACAACCCAGGCGGTTGCGCCCAGCACCATCAGCGTACTCAATGCGATCACCGCGAAGATGCGCCAGCCTTCTACCCTCAGCAACTGGCTATAATTGACCACCGCCACCACCGCAGGCACAAAAAACAGCAGCATCTCGGCCAGCAGCCAGCGCGATCCGGCGCGGACCCATGGCAACGGGACCGCCCGGCAAACAATTAATGCCAGCAGCATCAGCATTCCAACCAGATTGGCGGGCAGCGGTAAATGTAACCATGCGACGAGGTACTCAGCGATCACGAATAACCCGGCGTAAAGTAATACCTGTACCGGGATCTGAAGATAGCGCACCACGGCAGGCATCACGCGCCCGGAGGCCACAGCCATTTGAATAATTCCTGGGAAAATGAAACAGAAGCGGCATTATAGTGAGCGCCTGACGGCGACTGAAATGAATTAAAATCATCGCTCCCATAGTCTGAAGGAATAACGATGGATCTAAGAACGCTGCGCTATTTTGTTGAAGTGGTTCGCCAGCAGAGTTTCACGCGGGCGGCGGAGCGGCTTTTCGTCACCCAGCCAACCATCAGCAAAATGCTAAAAAATCTGGAAGATGAGCTGAACTGTACCCTGCTCATTCGCGACGGGCGCAGGCTGCTGCTCACCGATACCGGGCGCGTCGTTTTTGAACGGGGGCTGGCGATCCTCGGCGAGTTTAACCAGCTTGAAGCTGAGTTAAGCGATATCAACCACCTCAATAAAGGGCTGTTACGGCTGGGCATTCCGCCGATGGTGGGCGTGTTAATGGCGGGCCCGATTAGCCTGTTTCGCCAGCGCTATCCGGGCGTGGAGCTAAAGATTTCTGAATTCGGCGGCCTGACCGTGCAGCAGGCGGTCATGAACGGTGAGCTGGACGTGGCGATGACCGCGCTGCCGGTGGAGGAAGAAAGCGGCCTGACCACCCAGCCGCTGTTCAGCCATCCGCTTTGCGTGCTGGTGCCGCGATCCGGCGACTGGCTAAGCTGCGAAACCATTTCTCCTCGCCAGCTCGCCGCACATCCGCTGCTGATTTATAACGAGGACTTTGCCCTCAGCCGCCAGTTAATGCAGCTTTTTAGCCAGCATAACGTCAAGCCGCGTATTGCGGTGCGGAGCGGGCAATGGGATTTTCTGGCGGCGATGGTGCAGGCGGGCGTAGGGCTGGCCGTTCTCCCGGAACCGATATGTCAGCGGCTGGATAAAGCCACGGTACGCTGGCTACCGCTGCAAAGCGATTTACGCTGGCAGTTAGGGATGATCTGGCGGGAAGGCGTGTATTTGTCGCACAGCGCCAGAGCGTGGCTGACGTGCTGTGAAGGGTTCTGGCTACCGGAGAAATAGCCGCCCTTCTTCCATAAAGAAGAAGGGCTGACCGTTATTTATGCTCAACCAGTAAGGCTTCCAGCAAATCTAAATCGTGCAGCAGCTTTTGCAGCGTTTCATTGCTGATTTGCCGGGTGGCACGCAGATGATAAAGCTCGGCACGTTCAGATCGCAGCGCGGCAAGGCGGAAGCGGCGCTCCAGATTTTCCTCCTGGAATGAGTTTTCCACATCGTTACGCCCGTCAGCGCGACGGCGCAGGTTGCCAATCACCCGCGAACTGACTTCACGCAGCAGCTGATTGTCGATGTTTTCCTCGGCGTTAGTCGCCAGACGCTCTTCCATTTTTTCAATCGCGACGATAGCGACGTCTGCCGTTGCCGCCCGCGCCAGCCGTTCCTCTTTTAACTGCTGCGAATGATCGCGCACGTCAATTTGCTGAAGCAGCATTGGCAGCACAATCACGCCAACAAACAGCGAGAAGAGGATCACCCCGGCGGCGAGAAAGACCAGCTCATAACGCGCCGGGAAACCGTTGCCGTCCGGCAGTAACAGCGGAATGGAGAGCACACCTGCCAGAGTAATGGCACCGCGCACCCCGGCGACGGAGGCGATTAGCAGCTCGCGCGTACTCCATGACCCAAACTCCATCGGCTTGTTTTTCAGGAAGCGCAGGCTGAACTTTTTCATCGTCCATAGCCAGCCGAAGCGTACCAGCATCAGCGCGGCGTAGATCAGCACGATGTCGGTGAAGAGCATCCAGGTTTCAACGTTAGGATCGATTTCGGCCGCCGCCAGCGAGGACTCCAGAATGCCCGGCAGTTGCAGACCCAACAGCAGGAATACCATGCCGTTAAACACAAATTCCAGCATCGCCCAGGTGCTGTTTGCACGCAGGCGCATCGCCAGCGGCGCGGAGCGCATCACGCCAGAACGGGTGATGGTCATCCCTGCCGCCACCGCCGCCAGAATGCCGGAGACGCCAACGTGTTCGGCAATCAGATAGGAGGCAAACGGCAGCAGGAACAGCAGAACAATTTGCGTGGCCGGTTCATCGCCACCCCAGCGGCTAAGAAAGCGCAGGGAACGGCCGTACAGCCAGCTGACGATAAAGCCCGCCAGCAGGCCGCCGATGGCGACTTTCATAAACTCAACGGTCGCGCCGCCGACGGTAAAGACCATCGTGCCCATCGCCACCGCGACGGCAAACTTCAGTGACACCAGGCCGGAGGCGTCATTCATCAACGCTTCGCCCTGAAGAATACCCATAATTTTCTTCGGGATCCGCCCCTCGCCCACAATCCCGGAGAGCGCTACCGCATCGGTCGGCGACAGCACGGCCGCCAGCGCGAACGCCGGAATTAACGGAATACCTGGCACCATCCAGTAGATGAGGAATCCTATCCCCGCTACCGTCACCAGTACCAGCGCCAGCGCGAGGCCGAAAATTTCCCGCCCGTGCTCCAGAAACTCGCGGGTCGGCGTTTTCCAGCCGTCAGCAAACAGAAGCGGCGGGATAAACAGGACCAGAAAGAGTTCTGGATCAAACTCAACATGCAGACCAAAGGTCGGCCAGGCCAGCAGCGCCCCGATGGCGATCTGCATCAACGGTAAAGGGATTTGAAAAGGTAGAACGCGTGTTACCACGCCAGAAAGTGAGACCACGAGGGTCATAATCAGTATTGTGAAGAATATTTCCATGCTGTCCCTGTTTGCTTTGTGTGAAATCAAGCGCACTGCGCATCTCTCATAGTAGAACACTGAGATGAACGGAAGGGAAACAGGATGTGGCTTAAAAACAAAAACGGGTGGCTAAAGCCACCCGTTTATGCTGCACGCAGACTTAAATGGCCCAGCCGCCCGCGTAAAAAATTACCAGCGCCAGCGCGATAATTACGGTGCCGAGGTTCAGCTTACGCCATTCGCCGGACACGATGCGCCCAATCACCAGCGCCGCAAAACCGATCATAATGCCCGTCACGATATTACAGGTCAGCACGATGAATACGGCGGTGATCAGCCCGCACATGGCATCGACAAAATCGGCAAAATCGATTTTCGCCACGTTGCTTAGCATCAGCAGGCCGACGTACATCAGCGCCGGAGCGGTGGCATAGGCCGGAACGAGATAAGAGAGCGGAGAGAGGAACAGGATCAGCAGGAACAGCACGCCAACGGTGATCGCCGTCAGGCCGGTCTTGCCGCCTGCCGCCGTTCCTGCCGCAGACTCGATATACACCGCTGCGGGTGCCGCGCCGACCAGGCCGGAGAACACGCTGCTCAGGGAGTCGGTGGTCAGCGCTTTGCCGCCGTTGATGATCTGCCCGTCTTTATCCAGCAGATTGGCCTGGCCTGCGACCGCACGAATGGTGCCGGTGGCATCAAATACGGCGGTCATCACCAGCGCCAGCACGCTCGGCAGCACCAGCGGATTCAGCGCGCCCATAATATCCAGGCTGCCAATCAGCGAATTACCGTTTGCGTCGCTTAACGACGGCATGGCAAAAATGCCGGAAAAATGGACGTTAGGATCGAAAAGCAGACCGACCACTGAAATGCTGATAATGGTCAGCAGGATGCCGCCCGGCACTTTCAGTTTCTCCAGACCGATAATCATCGCCAGACCAATCAGCGACATAATCACCGGGAAGCTGTCGAAGTGGCCCAGCGTGACCGGTAAACCGTCAAGCGGGTTTTTGATCACCAGACCCACGCCGTTAGCGGCAATCAGCAGCAGGAACAGGCCAATACCAATCCCGGTACCGTGCGCGATGCCCTGCGGCAGGTTGCGCAAAATCCAGCTACGAATGCCGGTTGCGGAGATGACGGTGAACAGCACACCCATCAGGAATACCGCGCCAAGCGCAACCGGAATACTGATGTGCTGACCCAGTACCAGGCTAAATGCGGTAAAGGCGGTCAGCGAGATGGCGCAGCCAATCGCCAGCGGCAGGTTGGCCCACAGCCCCATTACGATGGAGCCAACGCCTGCGACCAGGCAGGTCGCCACAAACACCGCTGCGGGTGGAAAACCCGCTTTGCCGAGCATCCCCGGCACCACAATCACGGAGTAGACCATCGCCAGAAAGGTGGTCAGACCGGCGACAATCTCCTGACGAACGGAGCTGCCGCGAGCAGAAATTTTAAACCAGGCGTCAAGTGAACCGCCGGTACGCGCTGAAGGCGTAGACATAGAAAACATCCCCTGAGAATTTTTATCTTTCGTTGGTAAGCGTGGTGGACCATCCACTGCCAGCTAAACGTCATCTCCCTGTGCTGGATCACGGTAAAGAGGCACCGTAAAAAGCAAACGTTTAACTCCGCGCAAACAAAACGGCTTTAAAAGTTATCCGCTCATGCGAATAAGGACGAAAAAACCGCCTTAACCGCGCCCGCAGATAAAAGGCAAACGATTATCCAGCGTTTAACCCGCCTTTTTCAACTGAACTTTGCAACGATTGACGAAAATTCACCGGGGGTGATGAAGAAATCACCAGCAGATGCGCAAACGTTATCGTTTATGCGCAATCTGGCAACGTTTTAACTGCGAATTATTTGCAACCGCGCGGGTTTTATTCGCCCGGCAGCGTGAACGGGCCGCCTTTCTCAATTGCCGTCTGCCAGGCCGGGCGCATTTCCACGCGCGTTTTCCACGCCTTCAGATTAGGGAGATTATCGATACCGCCGCGTGAGAGCAGGGCAAAAACCGGGAAGCTCATCTGGACATCGGCCATGCTCAGATTTTCTCCGGCAAACCACGGGGTATGCGCAAGCTCAGCCTCAATAAAACGCGCGTGGGTTTCGATCTGCTTATTGAGATAGGCTTTCTGTACGCCCTGCCCCAGCGCGTTACCCAGCGTGCGCAGGCCAAACGGCACTGGTGGCTTGCCGAGACGCCCGAAAATCAGCTTCATTAGTAGCAGCGGCATCAGCGATCCTTCGGCGTAGTGCAGCCAGAAGCGGTACTTCAGTTTTTGCTCTTTATCCTGCGGCTGAAGCTGGTGGGTGGGATCGTAATACTCTTCCAGATACTCAAGGATCGCACCGGATTCGGCGATAATCAGCCCGTTATCATCCAGTACCGGCGATTTGCCCAGCGGATGCACTTTCTTCAGCGCGTCCGGGGCAAGCATGGTTTTCTCGCGCTGATAATGCACGATTTCATACGGCAGCTTCAGTTCCTCAAGCGCCCAGAGCACGCGCTGCGAGCGCGACTGGTTAAGATGATGCACCTTCAGCATACATTTCTCCTGTAGTTTGACCTGATTAACTATAGGAGAGGTTCCGCCTTTCTACTCCTCTTCCAGCAGACGCGCGCCGGTACCCTCTTCCCCCAGTTTGTCGCCGGGATTACGCAGCGGGCAGTCGCGCCGCGAAAGACAGCCGCAGCCGATACAGCCGTCAAGCTGATCACGCAGTGCAACCAGCGTATGAATGCGCCGATCCAGCTCCTCGCGCCACTGGGAGGAAAGATGCTGCCATTCTTTGGCGCTCAGGTTATGCCCTTCCGGCAGGACGCCGAACGATTCGCCAATCGTCGCCAGCGGAATGCCGATGCGCTGGGCAATCTTAATGATCGCCACATAGCGCAACACGTCGCGCGAGTAGCGCCGCTGATTGCCGCTGTTACGAATACTCTTAATTAAGCCCTTACTCTCGTAAAAATGCAGGGCCGATACCGCCACGCCGCTACGCCTGGCGACTTCACCCGGCGTCAGAAGCGCTTTTATACGTGGGGATCTCTTTTCCATAAAGCACTTTACCTCAAGTTAACTTGAGGAATTATACTCGCCCGCAGAGAAATGACGAATCTTAGATGAGAAGAGGCCGCTGTATGTCGCATCGCGAAATTATTCAAACGCTGATTGAATGGATTGATGAACATATCGATCAACCGCTTAATATTGATATGGTCGCCAGAAAATCAGGATATTCGAAGTGGTATTTACAGCGGATGTTCCGCGCGGTGATGCACCAGACTCTGGGCGATTACATCCGTCAGCGTCGGTTACTGCTGGCGGCGGAAGCGTTACGCACCACCCAGCGTCCTATTTTTGATATCGCCATGGATCTGGGTTACGTCTCGCAGCAAACCTTTTCCCGCGTTTTCCGCCGCGAATTCGATCGCACGCCAACGGATTATCGTCATCAGATTTCAGCGTGATGCTTGCGCGGCTTCAACAGCCTGATGGGCTGCTGGAGCCAGTTGATAAACTCCTGCGGCGGCATGGCTTTGGCGAAGTGCCAGCCCTGGCAATACTGTACCCCACGCTTGAGCAGCCATGACACCTGCTCCGCCGTCTCTACCCCTTCCGCAATGGTTTTCAGCCGCAGGCTTTGCGCCATCTCAACAATATGCTCGGCGATCAGGTTATTGGTACTCAGGGTATCGATAAATGATTTATCAATTTTTAAAATATCGACATTCAGGGAATAGAGATTGTGCAGGTTGGAATAACCGGTGCCGAAATCGTCTATCGCCACTTCATAGCCCGCCTGGCGAAATGCCTGAATAACCGGGGTCGTTTTGGGTACATCAATAAACCCGCGTTCGGTGACTTCAATTTTGATTTGCTGCGCCAGCACGGAGTGTTTTTGTGCTTTATCCGAGATGAGAGCAATTAAGCGCGAAGAGTGAAAATCGGACGCCGATAAGTTAATGGAAATATAGAGCTCTGGATGTCCAGCAAGGAAATGGCCTAAATCAGAAAAAACTTCATCAACCACATAATCCGTGACATGTTCAATCAACCCTTCTTTTTCTGCCAGCGGAATAAATTCTCCCGGCCCCATAACCTGACCTTCAAATCCTGGCCAACGCAATAGCGCTTCAGCACCGACGCACTGGTTATTTTTAATATCGATAATGGGTTGATAATGCAGGCGAAGCTGGCGTTTTTGCAGCGCACGCTGGAGCAGACGGCGCGGGGAGTTGTACTCCCGGTGCGTTCGCGACCAGACCAGCAGGATCAAAATGCTGCAAATTATCCCCAGCGGCAGGGTTAAGGAAGCCTGATGGTAGAAATTATCGTGAAAGCGTGAAGCGGTGGTGGAGACAATAATGGCGATAGGCCGTCGTTCGGAGCGGGCAATGGTATAAAACCGTCCGTCATGCTGGAAGGTATAATCTTTATTAAGTAAAAGCTTTTTCAATATCGTCGGGTTGGCCTGCTCGCTGACCGAGAAAAATTCATTGGTCACCGTATCATAAACACCATACGCCAGAGACTGGTCTTCAGAAATAACTTCACTGTAGGAAAGCGGATTGATCACGGCGACATAATTACCGCGTCGCATATAGTTCATTTTATAGCCAGGATAAAACGGCGTATCGCGATAATAATAAATATGCACATCTGGTTTACGCGAGTAATTTTCTTTCGGCATCAAGTAGGCTTGAGCGGGACGCGTAGTGGTTGAACAAATAAATTGATTGCCTGTGGCGTAGATTAAATCATCAACATACAGACGGCCATGAACAATATTAAGCATTCGCTGCTGATGCTGTGGACTACAAATGTCGCCGCGATATTGTTCCGCCGCATCGCGCGCGATGTCAGCCTGCCGAATTACTTTCTCCGTTTTATTGAGCGCAAGTTGCGCAAATGAACGGAGCTGATCGCGGGTTTCTGAAACGGCTCTTAAATGAGCAAACCATAGCGCAAGCATCACCGGCAGAAGAACTACCATGATGATCCCAAGAACTCTCAGCACCTTGCGTTGCGCGCTATGATTCATTTCAGCCTAATGTCCCTGCATTTTATGTGCCTGCGCTCCAGAGCGGATACTTTAGATAAACAGGTGATTACGTTGCATGAATCATACGACATTAGCAACCGACTTTTTATCGTAAAAACCTAATATTTGGTTATGAAGATAATATTTTTCCGTAAGCCAAACTTAAAGTGAACGTCACGTTTTTATTAAGGAGAGGAGAAAATGCGCATAATGCCGTAAAAAGAGAGAGTCGCCGGGGAAGTTACAATAGTGCGCTGTATATTTATGCAGCAACTGGTTGATGAGTTGTGTCATGAAAACAGTATATGCTGAATTCCATATACCACTTTTGGCAAAATGAGCGGAAGATTAACCGCGTGATAATTAAGTGCTCGTTAAATTCAAAAAAAATGAGAGGGGATTGCACACTGCAATAAATCTGTACAAAAAAAATGACAAAAGAATTAAATGACCAGGCAAAATGGTGGGTTCAAAAGTTAATCATACGTACATTTAACTGTCCACTCGCTTTTTTTCGGAAACAGTTATACAGCGGTACATTTTAACGTAGCTTAAATCTTAATCATAATTTAACCATGAGGATGAACCCGCTACTTGCCGTTAAAAAAGTCAGTTAACAATATAGCTGAGTTTGTCCCGCGTGACGGATGAAAATTTTTCATGGCCGCAAGCGGGCAAAAATCCCGCTGCTGACTGGTGAATAAAAGAACAAATGTGATATAGTTCACACATCCTGTGAAACAGGAACGCCGTTTCATTACACTACTCGCCTGCTCCATGACCGCCCACGTTTTTACGAATCGGCTGTCAGGCCGAAGGCATGTCATTTTTTGATTGAGGATGAAGTTTCATGGCTACCATTACTACCAGCGTTGTTTTGCTGCGCTGGCCGCTGGTAAGCGCCGGGCTGATGTTTATCGCCAGTACGCTAAACGTTCAGTTCCGCAAAGCGGATTACATTGGTCTGGCGGTGATCAGTACCCTGCTTGGGCTTGTTGCAGCCTGCTGGTTTGCCACCGGGCTACTGGGCATTACGCTGGGTGATATGTCGGCGATTATGAATAATGTTAAAGATGTGATGGTCGAAACCATGAGTAAGATGCCGCCAGACTGGCCAGTAGTCATTACCTGATCGACGCGGGGCGAAAGCACCAGCCCCGGTGAAGGAGCTGGTCGATGATAGTGTTCTTAGAACGGGATATCGTCGTCAAAGTCCATCGGCGGCTCGTTAGACGGTGCCGGTGCGGACTGCTGCTGCGGACGAGACTGCGCGCCGCCGCTGAACTGGTTGCCGCCGCCCTGAGGCTGCTGCTGTGGCTGCTGAGGCTGACCCCAACCGCCCTGCTGACCGCCGCCTGCCGGAGCGCCGCCCTGCGGACGACCACCCAGCATTTGCATCACGCCGCCAATTTGCGGGACGTTGATCTCGGTGGTATAGCGTTCCTGACCACTCTGATCGGTCCATTTGCGGGTACGCAGCTGGCCTTCGATATACACCTGAGAACCTTTACGCAGATACTCACCAGCAACTTCTGCCAGTTTGCCAAACATCACCACGCGGTGCCATTCGGTCTGCTCTTTTGTCTCACCGGTCTGCTTATCACGCCAGGATTCGGAAGTAGCCAGCGTGAAGTTGGCAACTGCACCACCACTCGGCATGTAGCGTACTTCCGGGTCCTGCCCCAGATTACCGACGAGAATCACCTTATTTACGCCTCTGCTGGCCATAATCGTGTCTCCTGAAAACGTTCTTAATGAGTGTAAACGCGCGATTGTAACATTACCAGACCGCGTTTTGATACCTTGTGAAGTTGATTCCGGGAAACAACTTGCTGGCGACATTTTTGCACATCCACGCGGAAGTTGCATTCCTATACTGTATATTCATTCAGGTTAATTTGTGTCATAATTAGCCGTTTCAGTTGCAAAAACGCCGTTTGTCCTTCAAACAAATCAGGCTACCGGGAAAGGTGAATGGATAAGATAGAAGTTCGGGGCGCACGTACCCACAATCTCAAAAACATCAACCTCGTTATCCCTCGCGACAAACTGATTGTCGTCACCGGGCTTTCGGGTTCTGGCAAATCTTCTCTGGCTTTTGACACGTTATATGCTGAAGGGCAACGTCGTTACGTCGAATCCCTCTCCGCCTATGCGCGGCAGTTCCTGTCGCTGATGGAAAAGCCGGACGTTGACCATATTGAAGGGCTGTCGCCCGCGATTTCTATCGAGCAGAAATCAACGTCGCACAACCCGCGTTCTACCGTCGGTACGATCACGGAAATCCACGATTACCTGCGTCTGCTGTTTGCTCGCGTGGGCGAGCCGCGCTGCCCGGATCACGACGTGCCGCTGGCGGCGCAGACCGTCAGCCAGATGGTAGACAACGTGCTTTCGCAGCCGGAAAGCAAGCGGCTGATGCTGCTGGCTCCGATCATCAAAGAGCGTAAAGGCGAGCACACCAAAACTCTGGAAAACCTGGCGAGCCAGGGCTATATCCGCGCGAGGATCGACGGCGAAGTCTGCGATCTCTCCGATCCGCCGTCGCTGGAACTGCAAAAGAAACATACCATTGAAGTGGTGATTGACCGTTTCAAGGTGCGTGAAGATCTGGCGCAGCGTCTGGCAGAATCGTTTGAAACCGCGCTGGATCTCTCCGGCGGGACGGCGATTGTCGCGGATATGGACGATCCAAAAGCCGAAGAACTGCTTTTCTCCGCGAACTTCGCCTGCCCGATTTGCGGCTACAGTATGCGCGAGCTGGAACCGCGCCTGTTCTCATTCAACAACCCGGCGGGTGCCTGTCCAACCTGCGACGGCCTCGGCGTACAGCAATATTTCGACCCGGATCGCGTCCTGCAAAACCCGGAACTGTCTCTGGCTGGTGGCGCCATTCGCGGCTGGGATCGGCGTAACTTTTATTATTTCCAGATGCTGCGCTCGCTGGCGGATCACTACAAATTCGACGTTGACGCCCCATGGGGTAGCCTGAACGCCAACGTACAGAAAGTGGTGCTCTTCGGCTCCGGTAAAGAATCGATTGAATTCAAATACGTGAACGACCGGGGCGATACCTCCGTGCGCCGCCATCCCTTTGAGGGCGTGCTGCACAATATGGAGCGCCGCTACAAAGAGACCGAATCCAGCGCGGTGCGTGAAGAGCTGGCGAAATACATCAGCAACCGCCCTTGCGCCACCTGCGAAGGCACCCGTCTGCGCCGCGAAGCGCGCCACGTATTTGTGGAAAATACCGCCCTGCCGACCATCTCAGATATGAGCATCGGACACGCGATGGACTTCTTCACTAACCTGAAGCTGTCCGGTCAGCGGGCTAAAATTGCCGAAAAAGTGCTCAAAGAGATTGGCGATCGTCTGAAATTTCTCGTCAACGTCGGCCTGAATTACCTGACGCTTTCCCGCTCGGCGGAAACGCTCTCCGGCGGTGAAGCCCAGCGTATTCGCCTGGCAAGCCAGATTGGCGCAGGTCTGGTCGGCGTGATGTACGTGCTGGATGAGCCATCTATCGGTCTGCATCAGCGCGATAACGAGCGTCTGCTCGGCACGCTGGTTCACCTGCGCGATCTGGGTAATACCGTGATTGTGGTTGAGCATGATGAAGATGCCATCCGCGCGGCGGACCATGTGATTGATATTGGTCCCGGCGCGGGCGTTCACGGCGGCCAGGTGGTCGCGGAAGGTCCGCTGTCAGCGATCATGGCGGTGCCGGAATCATTAACCGGTCAGTTCATGAGCGGCAAACGCAAAATTGAAGTGCCGAAAACGCGGGTCAAAGCCGATCCTGAAAAAGTGCTGAAGCTCACCGGCGCACGCGGTAATAACCTGAAGGACGTCACGCTGACGCTGCCGGTCGGGCTGTTTACCTGCGTTACCGGCGTCTCCGGCTCTGGTAAGTCGACGCTGATCAACGATACGCTGTTTCCGATTGCCCAGCGTCAGCTAAACGGCGCAACCATTGCCGAACCCGCGCCGTATCGCGACGTGCAGGGGCTGGAGCATTTCGATAAGGTTATCGACATCGACCAAAGCCCCATCGGACGCACCCCGCGCTCTAACCCGGCGACCTATACCGGCGTATTTACGCCGGTGCGTGAACTGTTCGCTGGCGTGCCGGAATCGCGTTCGCGTGGCTACACGCCGGGCCGCTTCAGCTTTAACGTGCGTGGCGGGCGTTGCGAAGCCTGTCAGGGCGACGGCGTTATCAAGGTAGAAATGCACTTCCTGCCGGATATCTACGTGCCGTGCGATCAGTGCAAGGGCAAGCGCTATAACCGTGAAACGCTGGAAGTGAAGTACAAAGGCAAGAGCATTCACGAAGTGCTGGATATGACCATCGAAGAAGCCCGCGAGTTCTTTGACGCGGTGCCCGCGCTGGCGCGTAAGCTGCAAACGCTGATCGACGTGGGTCTGTCGTATATCCGCCTTGGTCAGTCGGCAACCACGCTTTCCGGCGGTGAGGCGCAGCGCGTGAAGCTGGCGCGCGAACTGTCGAAACGCGGCACCGGTCAAACGCTTTATATTCTTGATGAGCCGACCACCGGCCTGCACTTCGCGGATATTCAGCAGTTGCTGGAAGTGCTGCACCAGTTGCGCGATCAGGGGAATACCATCGTGGTGATTGAGCACAATCTGGACGTCATCAAAACGGCCGACTGGATTGTCGATCTCGGTCCTGAAGGTGGCAGCGGCGGCGGGGAAATCCTCGTCTCCGGCACCCCGGAAACGGTGGCGGAGTGTGAAGCATCACACACTGCCCGCTTCCTCAAACCTATGCTGTAAACAGCGCTCTGCCGCCTTCCGGTTCAGCCGGGGGCGGCTTTTCCTTCCTCATTTTCCCTCATCTTTCCTGCGTGAGCATTTGTGATTTGTCTCATCCCTGAAGCTGTTATCAGATAGCGGCAACTGCTTCTCCCAGGAAAACATCAGGATGATAAAACGTTGCCTTATGCTGTTAGGGATTATTGTGCTTTCCGCCTGCACCCTGACCGACAATTACAACGCCCAGGCGCATGAACAGTTTATCGCGCTGGAAAAGGCGTATATGCATTTTCTCGCCGATGCCGCCACCACCCCGCTGAACGAAATTGATATTGCCAGGGACGACCGCGAGCTCCGCCAGCGTTTCAGCGAGGCTATTGAGCTGGCAAACCACGTTAACGACTCGCTACGGGTAGAGAATCTGACGCTCCTGGAAGCCGGCTATTTTCGTATTCATGCCCGGCTGATGGAGCAAAACCGCGCCTTTTCTCCCGTTCAGTTACGACTGTATCAAAAGCAGGCGCAGCAGGCTTATCAGTTGGCGATCGCCGGTGAATGCCTGCGCGCTTATTCAAACTGTCATGCAGAGAGGTAGACGATGGCACTTCTGGAGGATTTGAATACCCTGCTGGCGAAATCCGACACTCAGCAACAGATGAAAACGCCGGTCGCCGCTGAATTTATGACGCTGATGAGTCTCGCGTTGCGGGATGAAGACGACGGCATTCGCAGCACCGGATCGCTGGTTGCCGAGGCGCTGCGCGAAAAAGCACGCGGCTGGCTGGCGCAGGAAGATATCGTGATCCTGCTGGAAGGCCAGCGCGATATTGCGCGCATACGGGCCAATAACGCGCAGATTGCCCTGCGCAACCGCATTCAGTCGATCGTCATCCGCATGATTGACCTCGCGCTGATTTCGCTGCTCGGCATACTTTGATTCAGAGCGGCAACTGCCTGCGTTTGTCTTCCGGCAGTGTGCCTAATACCTGCTGATACGAGGCATCAACCAGGTAGTAAATCTGCGAATCCGGCAGCGTGCCGTCGAGATAAACCGTGCTCCAGTGAGCCTTGTTAAGGTGGTTGCTGGGCCGCACGTCTTTATGTTTTTCCCGCAGCAGATCCGCCAGTTCGGGGCTGGTTTTCAGGGAGACCGCCGGACGGTCTTCCACAATTTTGACCATCGCAAAGAGAACATCTGCGACTTTAATCTGCGTGGCTTTCCAGTCGCTATGCACGCTCTGCTCCGCGCCAGGCTTGGCCATACAGTATTGTAAAAGTTCCGAATCGGTCATGGTTATTCTCCTTGCAGGGTCGCAATAATTTTACGTGAACCGCCGTGGATGCGATGCTCGCCCAGCCAGATCCCTTGCCAGGTGCCTAACTGCACGCGCCCGTTTTGAACCGGCAACAGCAGGGAAACACCGAGCGTGGAGGATTTGACATGCGACGGCATATCATCCGGGCCTTCATCATCGTGTTCCCAGCGTGCGTCATCAGGGATGGTACTGAGAAAATGACGCTCCATATCGCGGCGCACGCTCGGATCGCAGTTCTCGTTAAGGGTCAGGGAGGCGGAGGTGTGCTGAAGCAAAAGGTGCAGCAAACCGATGTTGACGCGTGAAAGCTCGCGGATTTGCCCCAGCACTTCATCCGTTATCAGATGAAATCCGCGCGGTTGCGCCCTTAACGTCAGGGTTTGCTGATGCCACATAAACTGCTCCGTCGTGAGAGAGGAATCTCTCTAAGTGTGCAGCAAGACGCCAAAAGGTAAACCTTTTAACGTCTTTTTGGATAAAAAATCAGCAATTCCCCGGCAGGGATCAATATTCGGAGTTGGCAATCACTTCTTCACCGAACGCCCCCGCCTGCGGCAGCGGTTTATAGGTGGAATTAGAGGCGCGCAGTACACGGATGGCCCGCGCGCCCGTTTCCTGCGCGGCGGTAATATCGTTGTCAGAATCACCGTAGAACAGTTTGATTTGCTTATCCTGCAACCACTGCGTTTTGGTATTTTGCCCGGCTTTATCCCCGGCAAAAATCACCGGATTCATGTTCGCCGCCGGAATAGAAAAATCGTCCTGAAGCGTTTTTGATACCGTTTCCGTCCGCGTCTGGCTGCGCCCGGTGATGAAATAAATACGGTCGCCGCGTTTTACGTGCATGGCGATCAGCGCGCGTGCCACCTCTTTCGGAATGCTGAATTCATCCCAGCCGTTATTCATCTTTTCCCAGAACGCCGGATTGTGCAGATACTCTTCGCTGCCTGGAGAGAACACGTCTTTGCCGCGCCAGAAACCCGGGCTGGAGAAAAGTACGGTATCGTCGATATCAAAACCGACGGCCATCGGCGGGCGACCCGTCAGGCTGTTTTCAATGAGTGCCACGGAAACCCAGTGAATGGGAGCCTGTTCAGCCAGTTTTGCGACGTTAGTGCCGGTATAGAGCGGAGAAGGTGTGGAGGCACGAGCAACGACGGAGCCATTTAGTGCGAACACCAGGCAGGCGGCACCGAATGCCACTGCGATCTTACGCATATTATTCCCTAAATTATCAGTTCGTTATCGTTTTAAGGTGAGTAAAAGGTCAATACCGTTTCGACCTTAACCCTGACGGCAAAGGAAGAAAAGGTTTTTATGCGGTTTTATCAGACAGGGTCAGGATGACTACGCCCGGCGGCCTGATGCCACCGGGAGAGGGAAAAGTAAGTGAGCACTTACATTACAGCGGCAAAAGCCTGCGCTACGCGCTGTACGTTGCGGGTATTCAGCCCGGCCACGCACATGCGACCGCTGGCGATTAAATACACGCCAAACTCATCGCGCAGGCGATCGACCTGCCGCGGGCTAAGCCCGGTATAGCTGAACATGCCCTGCTGTTGCAGGAAGTAATCAAAATTTCGCCCCGGAATGGCCTCTTTCAGCACCGTCACCAGCGTCTGGCGCATTTCCAGAATGCGTACCCGCATCGCTTCGACTTCCGCCAGCCATACCGCTTTTAACGCCGGATCGCCCAGAACCGTGGCGACGACCTGCGCACCGAAATTAGGCGGGCTGGAGTAGTTACGGCGCACCGTGGCTTTTAGCTGTCCCAGCACCCGCGTCGCTGATTCGGCATCTTCGCACACCACGGACAGGCCGCCGACGCGCTCGCCGTAGAGAGAGAAAATCTTGGAGAAGGAGTTGCTGACCAGCGCGGGCAGACCCGCGCTGGCGATGGCACGAATAGCATACGCGTCTTCTTCCATGCCTGCGCCAAAGCCCTGATAGGCGATATCCAGAAACGGAATGAGATCGCGCGCTTTCAGCACTTCAATTACTGCATCCCACTGGGCAGGAGTGAGATCGGAGCCGGTGGGATTATGGCAGCATGGATGCAGCAGCACGATGCTCTGCACGGGCAGCGTATGCAACGTTTCCAGCAATGCCTCAACGCGCACGCCTTTGGTGATATCGTCAAACCACGGGTAAGTGCTTACTTCGAATCCGGCTCCTTCAAAAATGGCGACGTGGTTATCCCAGGTCGGGTCGCTCACCCAGACGGCTGAATCCGGGAAATAACGCCGGAGGAAGTCCGCGCCTACTTTCAGTGCGCCTGAGCCGCCAAGGGTTTGAATAGTGGCAAGACGATTTTGCTGAAGTACCGGGTGATCCGCGCCGAACAATAGCGGAGCAATAGTATGACGATACGTGCTCAGACCTTCCATCGGCAGATAAATTGACGCGCCGTGCGGCTGGGCGTTAAGCCGCGCCTCGGCATCGGCCACCGCCTGGAGCTGCGGAATAATCCCCTCCTCGTTGTAATAAAGACCAATACTCAGATTGATCTTGTCGCTGCGCGGGTCTTCTTTAAAGCGCTCCATTAAGGAGAGGATGGGGTCGCCAGCATAAGCGTCAACTTTCTGAAACACGCGGTGGGTCTCCAGGTTTACGGTCAGAGGGATCTACACAATAAACTGGAAGCGAACAGAGATCGAGGGAAGATTACGGCGGTGGATTCACCGCCGTAAGGTGCGCCATCATTTGCGCGACGCGCTTGCGGCGCGCGGTCAGCCAGGCGGAGATGGCGTAGCTCAGGCATACCGCCATTTCTGGTACGGACAGAGTTTCCTCCCTGAAAATGGCTGATTAGTCGATGTAATGCATTGCCACCCGCGACGTCAGGCGCGTAATAAGTTCGTAAGCACTTACTTTTGTTATCTCTGCGATACGCTCGACCGGCAATCCTTCGCCCCACATGATCACGGTATCGCCTGCGCGGTCAGAGGCTTCCGGCCCCAGGTCAACGCAGATCATATCCATCGCCACGCGCCCGACAATCGGCACTTCGCGCCCGTTCACTAATACCGGCGTACCCGACGGCGCGGTGCGCGGATAGCCGTCGCCGTAGCCCATCGCCACCACGCCCAGCCGGGTATCACGCTCGCTGACCCAGGTGCCGCCGTAGCCGACCGGCTCGCCCGCTTTATGCTCGCGCACGGCGATCAGACTGGAGGTCAGCGACATTACCGGCTGAAAGCCAAAATCCGGTCCCCAGGGTTTTTGATCCAGCGGCGAAACACCGTAGAGAATAATTCCCGGACGCGCCCAGTCAAAATGCGACTGCGGCCATAGCAGGATGCCGCCGGAAGCAGCAATTGAGCGCTGGCCCGGTTTGCCTTCGCAAAAACTGTTGAAGATATCGAGCTGCCGTTCGGTGGCCCCGCATTCCGGCTCGTCCGCGCGGGCAAAATGGCTGACGATGTTTACCGGCTGGCGCACGTTTTTGCAGCGGCTCAGGCGTTGATAAAACGCATCAGCTTCTTCCGGGCGCACGCCGAGACGATGCATCCCGGTGTCGAGCTTCATCCATACGGTAACCGGTTCGCTCAGCTGTGCGTTTTCCAGCGCTTCGAGCTGTTCAGGATTATGCACGGCGGTATGCAGATGCTGCGCCGAAATAGTGGGCAGATCGGCGGCGTTGAAAAAGCCTTCGAGCAACAGAATAGGCTGGCTAATGCCGCCCGCCCGTAGCCGCATCGCCTCTTCAAGACGGGCGACACCGAAAGCGTCAGCGTCGGGGAGCGTTCGCGCGGTTTCAAGAAGACCGTGTCCGTAGGCGTTCGCTTTCACCACCGCAACCAGTTTGCTGGCAGGAGCCAGTTCGCGCAGGCGTTGCAGGTTGTGTCGCAGAGCGCGGCGGTTAATAACAACAGTTGCCGCTTGCATGTGTGTTCCTTGATAAGTGTGTGCTTTAACTACCTGAATTATTCGTCATCGTACTGCGGCCCGGCATAGTTATCAAAGCGCGACCACTGTCCGTTAAAGGTGAGACGTACCGTGCCGATGGGGCCGTTACGCTGTTTACCGATGATGATTTCCGCGATGCCTTTGAGATCGCTGTTTTCGTGATACACCTCATCACGATAAATAAACATGATTAAGTCGGCGTCCTGCTCGATGGAGCCGGACTCACGCAGGTCGGAGTTAACCGGGCGTTTATCGGCGCGCTGCTCCAGCGAGCGGTTAAGCTGCGACAGCGCCACCACCGGCACCTGAAGCTCTTTCGCCAGCGCCTTCAGCGAGCGGGAGATTTCGGCAATTTCCAGAGTACGGTTGTCGGAAAGCGACGGCACGCGCATCAACTGGAGATAGTCGATCATAATCAGGCTTAAGCCGTCGTGCTCGCGGAAAATACGCCGCGCGCGGGAGCGGACTTCGGTGGGCGTCAGGCCGGAGGAGTCGTCGATATACATATTGCGCTTCTCCAGCAGAATTCCCATGGTGCCGGAGATCCGCGCCCAGTCTTCGTCGTCAAGCTGACCGGTACGGATGCGAGTCTGATCCACGCGCGACAGCGACGCCAGCATACGCATCATAATTTGCTCGCCGGGCATCTCAAGACTGAAGATAAGCACCGGTTTTTCCTGCAACATCGCCGCGTTTTCACAGAGATTCATCGCAAAAGTGGTTTTCCCCATCGACGGACGGGCGGCGACGATGATCAGGTCGGAGCGCTGTAAACCGGCGGTTTTTTTATTCAGATCCTGATAGCCGGTATCAACCCCGGTAACGCCGTCATGCGGCTGCTGGAACAGCGTTTCTATACGCGCGATGGTGGCGTCGAGGATCTGATCGATACTCTTCGGCCCTTCGTCTTTATTGGCGCGGTTTTCGGCGATCTGGAAGACGCGGGATTCGGCGAGATCCAGCAGTTCATCACTGCTGCGTCCCTGCGGATCGAAGCCCGCGTCGGCGATCTCATTGGCGACGGAGATCATGTCGCGCACGACTGCGCGTTCTCGCACGATGTCGGCGTAAGCGCTAATGTTCGCCGCACTTGGCGTATTTTTGGATAACTCTGCCAGATAGGCGAAGCCACCGACGCTGTCGAGCTGGCCCTGAAGTTCCAGCGACTCGGCGAGGGTAATCAGGTCGATGGGTTTGCCCATCTCCTGCAAACGGCCCATTTCGGTAAAGATATGCCGGTGCGGACGGGTGTAGAAATCGTCCGCCACAACGCGTTCAGCGACGTCATCCCAGCGTTCGTTGTCCAGCATTAAACCGCCCAACACCGACTGTTCCGCTTCAATCGAGTGCGGGGGCATTTTTAACCCGGCAACCTGTGGGTCGCGAGGTTCAGTCTGTTTGTTGAAGGGTTTATTTCCTGCCATAGTGAATGGAGTTACCGAGATGATGAATGGGTCGAAAGATTATCACATTGTTCAGGAGGAAGCATGGCTACACGCATCGAATTTCACAAGCCCGGCGGGCCGGAAGTGCTTCAGGCGGTGGAGTTTACGCCGACCGATCCGGCAGAAAATGAGGTCCAGGTTGAAAACAAGGCTATAGGGATCAATTACATCGATACCTACGTGCGTAGCGGGCTGTATCCGCCGCCGTCGTTCCCCAGCGGTTTAGGCACTGAAGCGGCGGGCGTGGTGAGCAAAGTCGGCAGCGGCGTGGAGCACATCAAACCGGGTGACCGCGTGGTCTATGCCACCTCCGCGCTGGGTGCCTACAGTTCAGTACATAACGTTCCCGCCGATAAAGTCGCCATTCTGCCGAATGCGATCTCTTTTGAGCAGGCTGCGGCCTCATTTTTGAAAGGGCTGACGGTCTTTTATCTGCTGCGCAAAACCTATGAGATCAAACCGGATGAAGTGTTTTTATTCCACGCGGCAGCCGGGGGCGTGGGGCTGATCGCCTGCCAGTGGGCAAAAGCGCTGGGAGCAAAACTGATTGGCACCGTCGGCTCGGCGGAAAAAGCGCAGCGCGCGAAACAGGCGGGCGCATGGCAGGTAATTAACTACCGCGAAGAAAATCTGGTCGAGCGAGTGAAAGAAATCACCGGCGGTAAAAAAGTGCGCGTGGTGTACGATTCGGTGGGTAAAGATACCTGGGAATCGTCGCTGGATTGTCTGCAACGTCACGGGCTGATCGTCAGCTTTGGCAATGCCTCCGGCCCGGTGACCGGCGTCAATCTGGGGATCCTTAATCAGAAAGGGTCCCTCTTTGCCACCCGCCCCTCGCTTCAGGGTTACATCACAAATCGCGAAGAGTTAACGGAAGCCAGCAATGAGCTGTTTTCGCTGATCGCCAGCGGAGTGATTAAGGTGGATGTAGCAGACGCACAGAAATTTGCCCTGAAGGATGCGCAGAAGGCACATGAGGCGCTGGAAAGCCGGGCAACGCAGGGTTCAAGCCTGCTGATCCCCTGAAAAAGCTCAGGGCTTCCACGAGGGAAGCCCTTACTTTTTTTTAGTTCGGCCGTATGTAGGGTACAGCTCGATGAATGCGTTAACCGGGCAATAGTGACAGATTTGCTAAGCAAAGCCTATTCGATTCTAAGCAAAAGTGTCGGGGTTGTGATCCCCTGCACACTCCTTAGAAACGATGACGCTTATTGCGCTGATATTGCGGGACTTCTGGCGCTTTTATCGCCCGGATCACCCATACCACCGCAACGGCCAGCACCAGCCAGGGCAGCAGTTTGATAACTATCGCAAACAGCCCGCCAACGAACATCAGCGCGGTAGCGACGACCAGCGCAACGATAATGCCCAGCAGCGACACGCCGGTCATCAACAGCATGACAAAAAATCCGATCACAAATAATAGTTCCAGCATGACTCTCTCCCCAAAATGCCTGAATGACATTTACTATCCAAGAATCGTGCCAGAATTAACTTGTTGATTAGAAAGCAAAATGCCCCGCCGAAACCGGCGAGGCATGGTGAATTTGACGATTTTTTAGCGAAAGATTAACGCTTATCGGCTACCAGCTTTAGTGCGTGCTCCAGCACTGCAATGTCGGCACCGGGTTTATGAGCATTTTCGCTCAGATAACGCCGCCACTGGCGCGCGCCGGGGATGCCCTGAAACAGGCCCAGCATATGGCGAGAGATATGGCCTAAATAGGTGCCCGAAGCCAGTTCCCGCTCAATGTAAGGATACATCGCCCGCACCACCGCGACCGGATCGGCATCCGCGCCTGCAATGCCAAATATCTCGCGATCCACCGCTGCCATAATGCCCGGATTCTGGTACGCCTCGCGCCCAACCATGACGCCATCCAGATGCTGAAGATGCGTTTTAGCCTCTTCCAGCGTCTTAATACCGCCGTTGATCGCCATCGTCAGGTGCGGAAAATCACGCTTAAGCTGATACACGCGCGGGTAGTCCAGCGGGGGAATTTCACGGTTTTCTTTCGGACTCAGGCCGGAAAGCCAGGCTTTGCGGGCATGGATGATAAACATCTCGCACTCGCCCTGCCCGGAAACGGTGTCGATAAACTGGCACAGGAACTCGTAGCTGTCCTGGTCATCAATGCCGATGCGGGTTTTCACCGTTACCGGAATGGATACCACGTCACGCATGGCTTTTACGCAATCCGCGACCAGCGCTGCGTTACCCATTAAACACGCACCAAACATGCCGTTCTGCACGCGGTCAGACGGGCAGCCGACGTTAAGGTTGATCTCATCATAACCGCGCACTTCCGCCAGCTTCGCGCAGTGCGCCAGCGCAGCCGGATCGCTGCCGCCAAGCTGTAACGCCACCGGATGCTCTTCCTCGCTGTAGGCCAGATAATCACCTTTACCGTGAATAATCGCCCCGGTCGTCACCATTTCCGTATACAGCAAGCTCTGGCAGGAAAGCTGGCGCAAAAAATAGCGGCAGTGGCGATCCGTCCAGTCGAGCATCGGCGCGACGGAAAAACGGTGGACGGGGAAAACGGAATCGTTGGCTTTTTTCGGGTCTGAATTCAGGTGCATGTTTTAAACGTCGTTGGCGAAAATGAGACCCCGGTACGCGGAAGTGCCCGGACAGAGGGGGTAATGGGGGTACTATAGCACAGGGACGTGCGGTTACGGGTATCCTGCGCGTCCCCTTAATTTGTACCTACAGGAAGGGCGTTTTTTCATCTCAGAAAAGATGACGTTTGATGAGACTGCGACAGGACGTGTCACTGCGCTAAATAGCTTTAAGCTGATTAATAATAAATGGATTACTTTCGAGTAACAGAAGCAGCTTTCTTGGTGCTCCCGTGGGCTGACGCCGTTTTGTTTCCCAGCTTTTTACGAGGTCATAGCTGACGCCAACGGCTACCGCAAAGTCCTGCTGCTTCAACCCGGTAGCTTCGCGGATAGCTTTAACATCAATCTCGCTAAAGGTATGAACATGTTCAGGTGCTGGCGTTTGTTCACCCTTTTCAATTCTTACCATTTCTTCTGCACTCGCCAGCAGATCGGCAAACAATTCGTCTTTCATCTAATTCCCCTCTCTCACCTCATCAATAGCGCATAGGATTTACTGCTTACCGCTGGAATGTAAAACCTGCTGTTATATCAGTATGTCAGAAAGCTGTTTCAGCGCTTTCTTTTACTCTTCGGTTAAATCATCCAGCTCGTTTTTTGGATACACCAGCGCCAGATAGATGCGCCCTTTGCTCGTCACGTTGTAATAAATTACCCGAACACCACCGCGCTTTCCCATTCCCGGACGGCCCCAGCGGATCTTACGAAATTCCCCTGTTCCCGCAATGGTGTCTCCAGCCTCAGGGTTTTCAATGAGTACCTCCTGGAAGGTCCGATACTCGTCATCTGGCAAAAATGCCTGCCGCCGTTTACTGAACCCCTGTAGCTCAATAAAAGTTAACATCTCACATCCCTGATGCCTGGTAATTTTTAGCTTATTTTACGTGTACACAGTACATTCCCCAAACTATTTATGTACCCAGTACATTTTAACGCTGCCTGACCAGGCTTTTTCACTGTATGCGCCCTTACAAGGCATTCAGGTTTACACATTGCAGAAATCCGCTACCGCCATCATTTCTGACTTTCCGCAGAACATGATAAAATGCGATGTTACCCCCACTACCCGAGGACGCTATGGACAAGACCACTTCGCAGGAGATGTTAGCGCATGCTGAAAAGCTGTGCGTGCAACGCAACGTGCGCCTGACTCCGCAGCGCCTTGAAGTGCTGCGTTTGATGAGCCTGCAACAGGGTGCCATCAGCGCTTACGATTTGCTCGACTTGTTGCGCGACAAAGAGCCGCAGGCCAAACCGCCTACGGTCTACCGGGCGCTGGAATTTTTACTGGAACAGGGTTTCGTGCATAAGGTGGAATCCACCAACAGCTATGTGCTGTGCCACTTGTTCGATCAGCCAACCCATACCTCGGCGATGTTTATCTGCGATCGTTGCGGCGTGGTGAAAGAACAGGGTGCGGACGGCGTGGAAGATATTATGCACGCGCTGGCGGCAAAAATGGGCTTTGCCTTACGTCATAACGTGATTGAAGCGCATGGGCTTTGCTCAGAGTGTGCAGAAGTAGAAGCGTGCCGTCATCCTGGTGAATGCCACCACGATCACAGCGTTCAGGTAAAGAAAAAGCCGCGCTGATCGCAGCACGGCCTCTTCAGGGAGTGGTACTTCCTTGTACCATCGGGTAGGCATTTCAGGGGTTAACTGAAGTCATCACTACCAACGGTAATCATGACGGGTTTCCCAGTCACCGACTTCTTTCTCGGCTTGATCTTTCTGGTAGCCGTAGCGCTCCTGGATTTTACCCACCAGCTGGTCGCGCTTACCTTCGATGACAGTCATATCATCATCGGTCAGCTTACCCCATTGTTCTTTCGCTTTACCTTTGAACTGTTTCCAGTTACCGCCGACTTCGTCTTTATTCATAATTATGTCCTCATTGTTGGGGTACAAATCATTCGAATTCTGTCGTCCAGAAAAGCTGTCTTTTGTGCTGAACGTATGAATAAGTGTAGATGAGGATCCTGCACCCTGCGGAGAATTAAGAGTTTTTAACCCTCAGAGGAAAAACGGTCGGGGAATCATTTTGCGGGAACAGAAGACTGCGGCACAAAGCGCACCGCAGAAAGAATAGTCTTTTTTACAGCCACTCGCCATTGCGGATCACGCCTACGGCCAGCCCTTCAATAGAGAAGCTTTGCTTGCGTAAATCGACAACAATCGGTGAGAACTCGCTGTTTTCCGGCAGCAGTTCAACCACGTTGCCCTGCTTCTTCAGACGCTTAACGGTCACTTCTTCGTCGATACGTGCAACGACAACCTGACCGTTACGCACGTCCTGAGTTTTATGCACCGCCAGCAAATCGCCATCCATAATGCCGATGTCTTTCATCGACATACCGCTAACGCGCAGCAGGAAGTCAGCGTTGGGTTTGAACAACGACGGATCAACCTGATAGTGGCTTTCGATATGCTGCTGTGCCAGCAGCGGCTCACCGGCAGCGACGCGACCGATAAGCGGAATACCTTCTTCTTCCTGCACCAGCAGGCGAATACCGCGCGATGCGCCGGTGACAATCTCGATCACCCCTTTACGCGCCAGTGCTTTAAGGTGTTCTTCAGCCGCGTTTGGAGAACGGAACCCCAAACGTTGCGCAATTTCGGCACGCGTTGGTGGCATACCTGTCTGGCTGATGTGATCCCGAATGAGATCAAACACCTCTTGCTGCCTGGCCGTTAACGCTTTCATTCCGCCCCCTGGGTGTATATACAGTTATGCTGTGAGTATATACAGTCAAAGGCGATTTTGGAACCGTAAATCGCACAAAAAACAGGAGGCTTTATCCATCTTTAGCGAAAATGTGACCACAATAGCGTCACCCAGGTGAGAAGCGCGACGCCAATCGCCAACAGCACCGCTGCCGATCCCATATCTTTGGCGCGCCCGGAAAGCTCATGATGCTCCGGGCCGATGCGGTCCACCACCGCTTCAATCGCGCTGTTGAGGATCTCCACAATCATGACCAGCAGCACCGATCCAATAAGCAAAACGCGGGTAATCGGATCGACATCCAGCCAGCAGGCGATGATGATAGCCACCACGGTGGCGACGCCTTCCTGACGAAAAGCGGCTTCGTTGCGCCATGCTGCGCGAAATCCTTTCCAGGAATAACCGGCGGCGTTGATGATCCGGGTTAATCCGGTGGTATTATTGGCCATTAAAAGAACCTTTTTCCATTATTAGCGTCAATGATATAACGCGCTTCCTGTGTTACCTCAGAAAATCTGTGTACTTTCTGATATCCTTGCAGCGCATTTGCATTATTAACCAGAGGCTTCACATCGTTTATGTCCGGCTGGCCACGAATTTACTACAAATTACTGAATTTACCATTAAGCGTATTGGTAAAGAGCAAGTCTATTCCGGCGGAACCCGCTCTGGAATTGGGTCTGGATACCTCCCGCCCGATTATGTACGTTTTGCCGTACAACTCGAAAGCGGACCTGCTGACGCTACGCGAGCAGTGTCTGGCGCACGATCTCCCCGACCCACTGGAGCCGCTGGAGGTCGACGGCACCCTGCTGCCGCGTTACGTATTCATTCACGGTGGCCCGCGTGTATTTACGTATTACACGCCAAAAGAAGAATCAATCAAACTTTTTCATGACTATCTGGATCTGCATCGCAGCAATCCCGCGCTGGACGTGCAAATGGTCCCGGTTTCGGTCATGTTTGGCCGCTCGCCGGGGCGTGAAAAAGGGGAAGTCAATCCGCCGCTGCGGATGCTGAACGGCGTGCAGAAGTTTTTTGCCGTCTCCTGGCTGGGGCGCGACAGCTTTGTCCGCTTCTCGCCGTCGGTTTCTCTGCGCCGGATGGCGGATGAGCACGGCACCGACAAAATTATCGCCCAAAAGCTGGCGCGGGTAGCGCGAATGCATTTTGCCCGCCAGCGTCTGGCAGCCGTAGGCCCGCGCCTGCCCGCTCGTCAGGATCTGTTTAATAAGCTGCTGGCATCGAAAGCCATTGCCCGCGCGGTAGAAGATGAAGCGCGCAGCAAAAAAATCTCCCATGAAAAAGCGCAGCAAAACGCGATTGCGCTGATGGAAGAGATTGCCGCCAACTTTTCCTATGAAATGATCCGCCTGACCGACCGCATACTGGGTTTCACCTGGAACCGTCTCTATCAGGGGATCAATGTCCATAACGCCGAGCGCGTGCGCCAACTGGCGCATGACGGGCACGAGATTGTTTACGTGCCCTGCCATCGTAGCCACATGGACTACATGCTGCTGTCCTATGTGCTTTACCATCAGGGGCTGGTTCCGCCGCACATTGCTGCCGGTATCAACCTGAATTTCTGGCCCGCAGGCCCAATCTTCCGCCGCCTCGGCGCGTTCTTTATCCGCCGCACCTTTAAGGGCAATAAACTCTACTCCACGGTGTTCCGCGAATACCTGGGCGAGTTGTTCAGCCGGGGTTATTCGGTGGAGTATTTTGTCGAGGGTGGACGCTCACGTACTGGCCGCCTGCTGGACCCGAAAACCGGCACGCTGTCCATGACCATTCAGGCGATGCTGCGCGGCGGTACTCGCCCTATCACGCTGGTGCCGATTTACATCGGCTATGAGCACGTTATGGAAGTGGGCACCTATGCCAAAGAGCTGCGCGGCGCGACGAAAGAGAAAGAAAACCTGCTGCAAATGATGCGCGGTCTGAGCAAGCTGCGAAATCTTGGTCAGGGCTACGTGAACTTTGGCGAGCCGATGCCGCTGATGACTTACCTGAATCATCACGTTCCTGAATGGCGCGAGTCTATCGATCCTATCGAGGCCGTGCGTCCCGCGTGGCTGACGCCGACGGTAAACCGCATCGCCGCCGATTTAATGGTGCGCATCAACAACGCAGGCGCGGCGAATGCCATGAACCTGTGCTGTACCGCGCTGCTGGCGTCCCGTCAGCGCTCGCTGACCCGCGAGCAGCTTACGCAACAGCTGGATTGCTATCTGGATCTGCTGCGCAACGTGCCTTACGCACCGGATTCCACCGCGCCGTCTGCCACCGCGAACGAACTTATCGAACATGCGCTACAGATGAATAAGTTCGAGGTCGAGAAAGACACCATCGGCGATATCATCATCCTGCCGCGCGAGCAGGCGGTGCTGATGACCTACTATCGCAATAACATTGCGCATATGCTGATGCTGCCTTCTTTGATCGCGGCGATTATTACCCAGCAACGGCAGATCTCGCGTGCAGCGCTGCTGGATCACATCGAACTGCTTTATCCGATGCTCAAGGCCGAACTGTTCCTGCGCTGGGACAGCACGGAAATCGCAGGCGTTATTGATGCGCTGGCCGCAGAAATGACGCGTCAGGGGCTGATTAGCCTTAATGAAACCGAGTACCGCATTAATCCGGCACGCACACACACGCTGCAACTGCTGGCCGCAGGCGCGCGCGAAACGCTGCAACGCTATGCCATCACTTTCTGGCTGCTTAGCGCGAATCCGTCGATTAACCGTGGCACGCTGGAGAAAGAAAGCCGTACCGTGGCGCAACGTCTCTCCGTGCTGCACGGTATTAACGCCCCGGAATTCTTCGATAAAGCGGTATTCAGTTCGCTGGTGCTGACCCTGCGCGATGAAGGCTATATCAGCGATACCGGCGATGCCGAACCAGAGCAAACGATGAAGGTTTATCAGATGCTGGCAGAGCTGATTACGTCGGATGTGCGCCTGACCATCGAGAGCGCGGCGCAGGGCGAATAAATATCTTCCGGCATCGCCGGAGGTTTTTATAGAGAAAAAAAGCGGGTCACCTATATGGCCCGCTTTTTTTATCAGATTATGGCTACCTGATCTCCAGGATAACATTATTAATGACTGGGTTTCAGATGAGAATTAAAAGAACGGATTTAGCAGGATAGTTAACTCGCAAGCCATTATTACAGAAAGAAAAAAGCCAAAGCTTCTTCATCACTTTGGCTTTTTCTCGGGAGGCTTAAATGGCATAAACCACCACAGATGCCCGAGCAAATAATTAAAGATACCAGTAACTTACCGCCAGACCGACAAAAAGCGCCAGACCGACATAATTATTATTCATAAAAGCCTTAAAACAGGCATCGCGCTCACGGTGAATAATCAGCTTTTGCTGCCAGACAAATAGCACGCCTGCCACCGCCACTGCCGCGTAAAATGCACCGCCGAGTCCATTCAGCCAGCCAATAAGCGTCATCAGCGCGAGTACCGCTATTTGTAAGATCCCGATAATTAACCGATCGTATTGTCCGAATAAAATTGCCGTGGATTTCACGCCGATTTTCAGATCGTCGTCGCGATCGACCATTGCATACTGAGTGTCGTAGGCCACCGCCCACAGAATGTTGCACAGAAACATCAGCCAGCAGCTTAGCGGCAGCGTTTCACTGACGGCGGCAAATGCCATCGGAATTGACCAGCCAAACGCCGCGCCCAGCACCACCTGCGGTAAATGGGTATAACGCTTCATAAACGGATAGACCCACGCCAGCAGCAGCGCCGCAACCGAAAGGAAAATCGTCATTTTATTAAGGGTCAGCACCAGCAGGAACGAACACAGCACCAGCAGCACAAACAGTATGCGCGCTTCTTTACCACTGACGGCACCACTGGGCAGCGGGCGATTAGCCGTGCGTTTCACATGGCCGTCAATTTTGCGATCAGCATAATCGTTAATCACGCAGCCCGCCGCGCGCATCAGCCAGACTCCGGCGATAAAAACCGCGAGGATCCACGGCGGCGGCAGCCCTGGCGTCGCGACCCATAGCGCCCACAGCGTCGGCCACAGCAGCAGCAGTGCGCCAATGGGTTTGTCGGTACGCATCAGGCGATGGTACGCCAACAGCTTATTCTGCGTCAGACTCCACTCCATTTCTTCTTTCCTTCTGGTATATCGGTGAGGCAGGTAAAAACAGTTCGGTTAGCAGCAGGGGTTTTCTATTCAGCCGCAGCCGCGAGCGGCGTCCCCACAGTTGGGCCTGACGCCCGACCTCAATAAAGTCGCGCGTCAGCGTCGATGAAGTAAACAGATAGCGTCCCAGCGGCGTGTTACCCAGCGTTTGCAGCGCCAGCTCAGGGCCGCTTAAAGTGGATTCAGGCACAACGGTGCGCCCGGCAAGCCAGGGTTCGCCATCCGCACAGAGGATAATTTCCCGCAGCCAGTAGCGCGACTCGTCCGGCAACAGCGCCAGCTCTTCCGCTATCTCCTCCCGCCCGACAAATGCCTCGCGCACCAGCGTGATGCTGACCTTTTTGCCCTGCTGTTCAAACCGTTTGGTCATCGAATCTTCCAGCAACAGCCATTCCAGCAGTGCAGGCTCCAGCGGGGGGATAGCACTAAGATAGCGCAGCGCACGCAGTTGCGTTAGCGCAGGATGTGACATGCCTGTTTCTCCGGGACATAACCTGAAGGTATTGTAACGCAGAAACGAGGAGATGAGGGCGGGTTAGCGTCCAAAAACGCAACAGATATGCAACACAGAGGCGGCACCGGAAAAAAGAGTGCGCCCGTGGGGGCGCACCGAAAGGCTAAGCCTAAGCATCAGCATTGTGGGGCAACAATCACCCCTTGCCTTTTACACTGCTGATAAAGGTGGAACGCGCTGAAGTTGACCCCAGACGCTCTGCTTCGTTAAGAAGTTTTAACGCTTTATCGACATCGCCTTTCGCCACGGCCTGTTTAATGGCCTGATTAAAGTACGCTTCCGTGTCATTCAGTACCGGTTCGCTTTTCGCAGCGGGTGCCGGTGCGGCAGTTGTGGTAGCTGTGGCGGGCGCGCTGTAAACCGGCGCAGCGGTATTGCCGACCGTCACCGTAGACGGGCTGGATGAACCAAACAGCGGGCCAACCAGCACGCTGGAGCTGTTATTGGTTTTAACTTTCAGCTTCAGGAGGCCATCGGTGGTATGACGGGCAACGGGATCGGGAATATCCGGCACCGCGTTACCAATCCCTTTGGCGTAGGCTTTCGCCGGATCCAGCAGGGTGGTGGTTTGTTGCAGATCTTTCTCGGTGGTAAAGACCAGCACGTAGATTTTTTGCTGCCCCAGCGCAGGCGTCAGACGCATCACCCCTTCCAGACGGTCGGCGCTCATCACGCCCGGCTCCTGATAGGTAAAGTAGCTGCTGGGGAAAAAGGCGGACGGCGTCAGGTTCTGATCGAGGATCAGCACGTTTGGCGCATAAACGCTGGTTTGTTTATTCACTTCACTGGTCAGCGTCAGGGTCAGCTCACCGATGTTGGCCGGGACGCTGTAAGCGACAACCGGACCGGTAATGCCCGCCACGTCCAGGCGCTGCCCGGCGGTCGCGAGCGACGTCTTTTGCTCTTTCGATGGATCGACCGGCGTCCAGGTCAACTGCTGCAATGCGCCAGCAGGAATAGACGGCGCGGCGCTGGTGTTCTGCGGTACGTAGTTTACTTCAGCAAGCGTTATGGCCGGAGCCGCTGCCAGCAGGCCCGCTGTCAGGCAGAGGGCGACAAAACTTTTCGTCATTTTCATTGTTATCACCTCAAATTGCATAGGTTCAGCGGTAGCCAGGCAATAGCGCGCCAACCTTTAAGAAGTAGAGGGGCTTGCGCCCCTCTTTGTGTCAGATTACTGCGTGATTACCACCAGATTTCCATCTGTGCACCGAAGGTGATTTCATCGTCATCACCACGGCTGTTGGAGAACTGACCGTTGCCGGTTGAGTCGCTGATGGCAGAGCGGCCAATTGCGCCGTCGCTGTTTTTGGCATAGCCCCAGCTTTCATCCCATTTCGCATAGGTCGCGAATACGCGGATAGCCGGACGTGACCAGATGCTGTCGCCAGCCTGCCACTGTTGTGCCAGGGTGATTTTGTACTGGTTGTTACGATCGCCGGTTTCCTGCGATTTCACGTTGTCGTAGCCCACTTCCAGCAGGGTGCTCATGATCGGTGTCCATTTGTACATCGGACGCACACCCACGGTGTACCAGTCAGTACCACGGTTATCATCACGATCGACTTTCTGGTACATACCGACGTACATCAGGTCCCATTTGTCAGCCAGAGTGATGGCACCGTGGTCGATAACGCGCCACAGTGAACCGTCGTTGTTAACCTGGCGGTCGGTGGCGAAGTCGTCACCCGTCCAGGAACCCTGCGGAATACCTTTACCCTGCGCGGTCATCGCGTCAGTGCCGTATTGCAGAACAAATTTGTTAAAGCCTTTCAACATGCTCTGGGTATGTTCAGCGGTGAACATCCAGCCATCTTTGGACGCATCGTCGGCCAGGCGGTAATCATCGGTAGTATTGGCACGACCGTAATCGACACCGAATTCCAGCATCCCGTCCGGGTTGGTTTCCAGACCGGCTAAACGCACGTCATAGACATCGTTGGCGGTGTCTTTGGTTGCGTCATAAATATGGTTGTTGCTAAAGGAGGTAGAACCGCCGGATTCCTGAGAACGCGTTGCGGCAACAGACAGTTTACCGAAGCCGAGATCGATGTTTTCGATACCCGCACCAGGACCGGAGATATCCCAGTAGTAGAAGTCGATCATGTGGACGTCATGACGCTGATAGAAGCGTTTACCGGCCCAGATGGTTGAACCCGGCAGTGCATCGATCAGGTTTTTACCCTGCACGTTGGCTTCACGGAAGGCCGGATCGGTTGCTTCCCAGTCATTCTGTTGTGCGACGGAGTAAGCGACGTTAGTGTCGAAGTAGAAGCTCTTATCGCCCTCTTTCCACACTTCCTGGCCCAGTTTAATTTCCGCGTAGGTTTCACATTCGTTACCGAGACGGTATTTACTTTGAGCACCAGTCGCCTGGAAACACTGTTGTTCGCCGCCGCTTCCCGTCCAGCCGATACCGGAACGAGCATAACCTTTGAAATCGACAGCACCGGCATGAGCAGAAAGAATGCCCGCAGTGATGGCGATTGCCAGTGGAAGTTTGCGCAGAGTAGTCATTATTCTATCTCCTGAGATCATTGCTTTTCTTTTTTTACGCCTCGCCTTTTCCGGCTCCGCGTATTTAATGGGAATGCTTAAACGCCCGGCTCCTGATGCAGCCGACGACACGCGGAGCCATCCTCACGAAACAGATGGCAGCGCTCTGGCGGCAGGCCGATAGCGAATGTGGCACCCTCTTCTACCAACACCACGTCATTCTGGCGGTAAACCAGGTTTTGACGGATGGCGGGGATCTGAATATGAATTTGTGTTTCGTGGCCCAGTTGTTCGACGACCTGAACTTCACCTTCCAGGGTGACATCCGCGATGTCGCTCGGCAGCAGATGTTCCGGGCGAATGCCGAGTGACATATTGGCCCCCACCTGAACATTGGCGCTGTCCACCGGCAGCCAGACGTGCTGGCGATTAGGCAGCTCAACCTGCACCTGATCGATCGCGGTGGCGGTCACTTTCACCGGCAGGAAGTTCATTTTCGGCGAGCCGATAAAGCCCGCAACGAAACGGTCAGCCGGGTAGTGATACAGCTCAAGCGGTTTACCCACCTGCGCCACGCGACCGGCATCCAGCACCACGATTTTGTCGGCCAGCGTCATCGCTTCGACCTGATCGTGGGTCACGTAAATCATCGTGCGGCCCAGACGCTTGTGCAGGCGCGAGATTTCGATGCGCATCTGCACGCGCAGCGCGGCGTCGAGGTTGGAAAGCGGTTCATCAAGCAGGAAAACGCGCGGTTCCGCCACCAGCGTGCGGCCAATCGCCACACGTTGACGCTGCCCGCCAGAGAGTGCCTTCGGCTTGCGCTCCAGCAGATGCGCCAGTTGCAGCACTTCTGCCACCTGATTCACGCGCTGATTCATGACCTCTTTTTTCGCGCCCGCCAGCTTCAGGCCGAACGACATATTTTCAGCAACGGAAAGGTGCGGATAGAGCGCATAAGACTGAAAGACCATGCCCACACCGCGTTCGGCGGGCGGGATGTCGTTCATGCGGGTTTCGCCAATGAACAACTCTCCGCTGGTAATGGTTTCCAGCCCGGCAATCATGCGCAGCAGGGTTGATTTCCCACAGCCTGACGGTCCGACAAAGACCACGAATTCCCCTTCATGAATGTCGAGGTTGATATCTTTCGATACCACCACGTCACCCCAGGCTTTCGTTACATTCCGTAGCTGTACGCTCGCCATGCCCACTCCCTTCGTTACAACCTGTCATCAACAGAAACATTCAAGATGGGCTGACTATGTGCCAATCGCGGAAGCGATAAATCCTCCACCCCCTGCCTTTTTTATGGGGGAGGAGTCAGGAGGATGAGGAGGAGACCTCTGAGACGGGCGGCACAGCCCGCAGGCTATTTTCGTGATGCGAGCGACAAAATTCGTCGCGATTTTGTGTGCGCCAGAACCCATAACGCAGATTTATGCAACGCGGATCACATAACGCAGCGGTGGGGCGTAGAGGCGGGGAGGATGGAAAGGGCTTGTCAAACCCGGAGACTGAGCATCGTCAAGCCACCTGAGCGTATTCACACGTAATGACCATAAGGACGGGATATATGAATATCAAAACTGGCGCACGCATTCTGGCGCTGTCCGCACTGACAACAATGATGTTTTCCGCCTCGGCTCTCGCCAAAATCGAAGAAGGTAAGCTGGTAATCTGGATCAACGGCGACAAAGGCTATAACGGCCTGGCGGAAGTCGGTAAGAAATTCGAGAAAGACACCGGCATTAAAGTCACCGTTGAGCACCCGGATAAACTGGAAGAGAAATTCCCGCAGGTTGCTGCGACCGGTGATGGCCCGGACATCATCTTCTGGGCGCATGACCGTTTTGGCGGCTACGCCCAGTCTGGCCTGCTGGCAGAAATCTCCCCGGACAAAGCCTTGCAGGACAAACTGTATCCCTTTACCTGGGACGCAGTGCGCTATAACGGCAAGCTGATCGCCTATCCGATTGCGGTAGAAGCGCTGTCGCTGATCTATAACAAAGACCTCGTACCGAATCCGCCAAAAACCTGGGAAGAGATCCCGGCGCTGGATAAGACGCTGAAAGCGAAAGGTAAGAGCGCGCTGATGTTTAACCTCCAGGAACCGTACTTCACCTGGCCGTTAATCGCTGCTGACGGTGGCTACGCGTTCAAATTTGCCAACGGCAAGTACGACGTGAAAGATGTCGGCGTGGACAGCGCGGGCGCGAAAGCGGGCCTGAACTTCCTGGTCGATCTGATCAAAAACAAACATATGAATGCCGATACCGATTACTCCATCGCCGAAGCGGCCTTTAACAAAGGCGAAACCGCGATGACCATCAACGGTCCGTGGGCATGGTCGAACATCGACAAGAGCAAAATCAATTACGGCGTCGCGCTGCTGCCAACGTTTAAAGGCAAAGCGTCGAAACCGTTCGTTGGGGTACTGAGCGCGGGTATTAACGCCGCCAGCCCGAACAAAGAACTGGCAAAAGAGTTCCTCGAAAACTACCTGCTGACCGATCAGGGTCTGGATGAAGTGAACAAGGACAAACCGCTGGGCGCGGTCGCGCTGAAATCTTTCCAGGATCAGTTAGCGAAAGACCCGCGTATTGCCGCCACGATGGATAACGCCCAGAAAGGCGAAATCATGCCGAACGTGCCGCAGATGGCTGCCTTCTGGTACGCAGTACGCACAGCGGTGATCAACGCTGCCAGCGGTCGTCAGACGGTCGATGCCGCACTGAAAGATGCGCAGGGCCGCATTACCAAGTAAGACGTGTTGTAACCCCCTCATCCCGGCCTTCTCCCTTAAGGGAGAAGGAGAAACCGCCCCTCTCCCTTGAGGAGAGGGCTGGGGTGAGGGTTATTTAATCGTTGTAGAGGACAATCCCCATGGATGCCGTTAAAAAGAAACACGGGTGGCAAAGCGACACGCTGAAATGGTCAGCGATAGGGTTGCTGGGGCTGCTGGTGGGTTACCTTGTTGTTTTAATGTACGCCCAGGGGGAGTACCTGTTTGCCATCATGACGCTGATTTTAAGCTCGGCTGGCCTGTATATTTTCGCTAATCGCAAAGCCTACGCGTGGCGCTATGTCTACCCTGGCATGGCCGGGATGGGGCTGTTTGTCCTTTTCCCGCTGGTCTGCACCATCGCCATCGCCTTTACCAACTACAGCAGCACCAACCAGCTCACCCAGGAGCGCGCGCAGCAGGTGCTGATGGACCGCTCATATCAGGCGGGTAAAACCTATAACTTCGGACTCTATCCGGCGGAGAATCAATGGCAACTGGCGCTGACCGACGGCGAAACCGGCAAAAATTATCTCTCCGACGCCTTCACTTTTGGCGGCGAGCAGAAAGTCGCGCTGAAAGAGATCGCCTCTCTGCCGACCCGCGAGCGCGCTAACTTACGCATCATCACCCAGAATCGTCAGGCGCTGACCCAACTGACGGCGGTGCTGCCCGACGAAAGTAAAGTGATCATGAGTTCGCTGCGTCAGTTCTCCGGCACGCGCCCTCTGTACTCGCTGGCGGATGACAGCACGCTGACCAACAACCAGAGCGGCGTGAAATACCGCCCTAATAACGACGCAGGCTTCTGGCAGGCGATCAATGCGGACGGCGCCTGGGGCGATGAAAAATTAAGCCCTGGCTACACCGTGACCATCGGCTGGGACAACTTTATGCGCGTCTTTACCGACGAAGGCATTCAGAAGCCGTTCTTCGCGATTTTCGTCTGGACGGTGATCTTCTCCATACTTACCGTCATTTTAACCGTCGCGGTAGGCATGGTGCTGGCCTGTGTGGTGCAGTGGGAATCGCTGAAAGGCAAAGCGATTTACCGCGTGCTGCTGATCCTGCCCTACGCCGTGCCGTCGTTTATCTCGATTCTGATTTTCAAAGGGCTGTTTAACCAGAGCTTTGGGGAAATCAACATGCTGCTGGGCACGCTGTTCGGTGTGAAACCGGCATGGTTCAGCGACCCGACCACCGCGCGTTCGATGATTGTGATCGTTAACACCTGGCTGGGCTACCCGTACATGATGATCCTGTGCATGGGACTGCTGAAAGCGATTCCTGACGATCTGTACGAAGCCTCGGCAATGGATGGCGCGGGACCGTTCCAGAACTTCTTTAAGATCACGCTGCCGCTGCTGATCAAACCGCTGACGCCGCTGATGATCGCCAGCTTTGCGTTTAACTTTAATAACTTCGTGCTGATCCAGTTGCTGACCAACGGCGGCCCGGATCGCCTTGGTACGACCACGCCGGCCGGGTATACCGACCTGCTGGTGAGCTACACCTACCGCATCGCCTTTGAAGGCGGCGGCGGTCAGGACTTTGGCCTGGCGGCCGCCATCGCCACGCTGATTTTCCTGCTGGTCGGCGCACTGGCCATTGTGAATCTGAAAGCCACGCGCATGAAGTTTGATTAAGGGAGAAATAACAATGGCTATGGTTCAACCCAAATCACAAAAGCTGCGGCTGCTGACGACGCACCTGTTGCTGCTGGCGTTTATCGCCGCAATTATGTTCCCGCTGCTGATGGTGATCGCCATCTCCCTGCGCGAGGGCAACTTCGCCACCGGCAGTCTGATCCCGGAACAGATTTCCTGGGAGCACTGGCGGCTGGCGCTCGGTTTTAGCGTGGAACATGCGGATGGTCGCGTCACGCCGCCGCCCTTCCCGGTGCTGCTGTGGCTGTGGAACTCGGTGAAAATTGCCGGGATCACGGCGGTCGGTATTGTGGCGCTCTCCACCACCTGCGCCTATGCCTTTGCGCGGATGCGCTTTTCCGGCAAGGCGACGCTGCTGAAAGGGATGCTGATTTTCCAGATGTTCCCGGCGGTGCTGTCGCTGGTCGCGCTGTACGCGTTGTTTGACCGCCTCGGTCAGTACATTCCGTTTATCGGCCTGAATACCCACGGCGGGGTGATCTTCGCCTATCTGGGCGGGATCGCGCTGCACGTCTGGACGATTAAAGGCTATTTCGAAACCATTGACAGCTCGCTGGAAGAAGCCGCCGCGCTGGATGGGGCAACGCCGTGGCAGGCGTTCCGTCTGGTACTGCTGCCGCTGTCGGTGCCGATTCTGGCAGTGGTCTTTATTCTGTCGTTTATCGCCGCGATTACTGAAGTGCCGGTCGCCTCGCTGCTGTTGCGCGACGTGAACAGCTACACCCTGGCGGTCGGAATGCAGCAATATCTCAACCCGCAAAACTATCTGTGGGGCGACTTTGCCGCTGCGGCGGTGCTCTCCGCCATCCCTATCACTGCTGTGTTCCTGCTGGCCCAGCGCTGGCTGGTCAACGGCCTGACGGCAGGCGGGGTAAAAGGTTAAGTTTCATCGTTCGAAGCCGCTGTAACCCTCAACTTATCATTGATCTTGTGACCTTTGTTTGGCGCTCTTCGGAGCGCCCTTTTTTTATTCGCGCTTCAGCCGTTTCGAGTTACACAGCCAGAGGGTCACGACCAGAATCAGGATCGCCCCGGAGTAGATCAGCACATCCGATGGCGAGGTGTGATCGACAATGATCAGCCGCACAATGGCAGTGATCCCGATGTACAAAAAGTAGCGCAGCGGGAAATGAAAACCGGACTGAAAATATTTCACAATCAGCGCGATAAACTCGAAGTAAAGAAAATACACCACCAGCCCTTCGACCAGCTCGTATTTACTCGTTTGTTCAGGTGCGAAAAGCACATCCGCCAGATGTAATGTCTCTTTGCCGAGAAACACGACCAGGATTAGCCCCAGGCTGAGCAAGCCCAGATTGAGCACGGTCTGAAGAATGGTGGAGATAAACTCAACGCGCGGGCGGGGTAGCGATGTCATAGCAGCACCTTTTGCTAAAGAGACGTGGCTCTTGTATAGCGCAAAAGTGTGATCCAGATCTACATTTTTTATCCTGGTTTACGTCAGCGAAGGTAAAGCGCCCGGCTGCATTGCGCAAACCGGGCGTGGCAGGGTTAGCGGAAATTGATGTTCCGGTCGCTGGTCATGCCGTAGAGCTCGTATTTGCGGCCCAGCATTTGCCCGCCGTCGCGCGTCAGCGGCGTCCAGCCGATCGCGGCGCGGCTGCGGGTCGGGCCGGATGAGAAGATATCCAGCGGCACAGAAACGTACACGCCTTTGGTGAAGTCCCCTTCCCCGTATTCATCCGCCGAAACGTTGGTGATAGTGGCGTACCCGCCGACCACCACGCCGCTGTCGAAGCGTTTGGCGATATCCAGCGTGCCGCCTTTATCCCCGGCCAGATACTGACCGACGCTGGCTTTCACCAGCACGTCCTGGGCAAACGGCGGCGTCCAGTAAGCGGTCAGATGCCCGGTTTTCACGTTGTAATCAGTGAATTTCATCATGTCCTGCGCGCTGCGCCAGTCACGCTGCTTCACGTAGTTGGCATCCAGACCCACCGCCCAGTTGCTGTCTACCGGACGATAAAGCACTTCCGCACCCGCGCCGCCATACATCGTCTCCAGATAACCGCCGTAGACCTGACCATAGAAGTTATTGCCGAGGTACTGGAAGTAGTTGGCCTGGAGGTTGTTAACGTAGACATCGTTTTGCACGTATTCACGCACGCGGGTACGCACGCGCGGCAGCGTCGAATCGTTCGGCGGATTGGTGTAGTTAAACTTGTCGTAGTTATTGGCGAGGTTGGCAAACACGCTACCGGTAGTTAACAAGTGATCCGTCAGCCACAGATCGGCGGTACCCATCACCCCAAGTTGGTACATGTAGAAACTTTCCGGCCCGCCAAAGGACTGGTTAAGCACCGGATCGAGGTGGAAATCAAAGCGCGATTTGTCGAAATACCAGCCCTGCTCGGTATTTTCCGGCACGATCGGCGCAGTGCGTTTTTGTACCAGCGCCGTTTCCTGCCCCAGCGGCTCGCCTTCCAGATGCCGTTTCAGGCTGGCAACGTCGGTTTCGGTAGTGACCTGCGGCATATTCAGCCGGTTTTCGGTCACGCGGATCGTGCGAATACCGTCCGGCAGATCGTTCATGATGATGCGGTTGGCCCGCTCGATACCTTCACGCGAATCGCGGTATTTAACCTGCTCGCCGGTCACGTACAGCGTATCGCCCTTGACCTGAATTTGCGGATCGGTCAGGCCCGCGTTGTATTTCAAAAGCGTGAGCTGATTCGATACCACCGAGTGTTGCAGGATCGCATCCTGCGGCTGCGGCTGGTATTGCGGACGCGCATTGTCGTTGTAGTTCGGGCGCAGGTCGTTGAAGTTGGTGCGTAAGGTCACGCCAAACATCAGCGTGTTGCCGCGCTCGTAGCTGACGTTGACGTCGGCCCAGTCGGTGGCGCGATAAATGGCCCCGACGTTAAATTTGCTTTTCTGATCCAGTCTGCCCGCAAAATCCTGCTGATAGTTATTGCCTTCGTACTCCAGCTTAAGGCGCAGCGGCTGCCACGGCGTCTGGTACTCCACGCCGCCAAACAGGGATGCCGGACCCCGGAACATTTCGCCGGTATCCATCGATCCCGCCTGCTTGTAGCTGTTGTCGCGATGGCAGTATTTATCGCTATACGAGCAGAACGGATTGCTGACGTTGCCGCTGGTGCCGAGGTAGCCCCAGCCCAGACCGAGCGAGAAATCAAACGGTCCCCAGGCTTTATTCGCCACCAGATATTCGGCATCAAACAGCCCGGTCCCGCCGATATCGCGCGCGCCAGCCGAAACCTGCGGCAGCCAGTAGCTCTCTTCCCACAGGCGCAGCTTGACGTCAAAGGCTTTATCTTTGTAGGTCTGATCGCCGGAGAACGCATCAACGGAGCTGTACTGTTTTGTCCGCACATCGGTGTAACGCAGCGTGGTTTCCAGCCATGGGAACAGCTGTACCGATGCAGAATAGTAGCGGTACTGATCGTTATCACGGTAGTTAAGGCTCAGCTCGCCTTCACGCGCCATGCGGGCAGTTGGCGTTTGCAGCAGCCCCACGCCACCAAAGTCACCCTGCGACGGGCCGATGGGAGCCGGATAAGTTTCTGCGTGGCAGGCCGCGCTCACACCCAGCGCCAGCAGGCTATAAAGATAAGTTTTTTTCATTATTCGGGTATCCGCTGCGTCAGGGAGTGAACAACATCCGCATTGAGTTCATCCGGGGTGCGACGCCATAACGATCCGTCTAAACCGACAAAAATCGTGCTGCCCGGCATCGGTTCAACGTGGCGATGATTCCAGTACGCCACCGGGACTTTCTGCGCGCGCCCGTCCGGGTAAATCACCCACGCATAGCTGCGATCCGCTCCGCTTAACAGGCTGTTGCCTTCGAGATAGCTGGCGACATCGCGGCCCGGCGTAAACGCTTTTTTCCCCGGCTGGCTGACCAGCCCCATCACCGTTACCGTGGAGGGGCGCGGCCCGGCCCACAGGCTGTATTCGCCCTGCAATGGCGGATTGCCGCTGCTGCTCACCCGCACGCGATCCGGGTCAAGGTTGATAAGCTGCCTGCCGGTGACGCTGAGATTTTGTAGCTGCTGGCGCAGGGCATTGATCGCCGCGCCGTCGTCACCGCCTTCTTCACTGGCCGCAACGGCCAGACGCGCCAGCAATGCCTGATGCTGTTGCTGCGCGACCGCCGTAGCCTGCCGCTCGCTGATGACCGCGCCCGGCCACCAGCTATTTGCCAGCGCGGGCTGGCCCACAAGATCAATCAGATGTTCAGCCCCGGTCAGCATTTTCGGCTGCGCGCCGGGCGGCGAATAAACCTGCACCGTTCCCGCTGCCGTCGCCAGAGAGGACGTCAGCGCGAGCATCAGCGCGGCGATGAGCTGTTTTTTCATGATTTCGCCGCCTTGATTAACGTGGTTTTGACCGGGAAGTAATCGCCGCCGAGATACTGTATCGACTGGCGGATTTGCCCTTCGCTATCGATCCAGTAGCGGTTATGCCAGCGGGTCTGGTCGGTTTCGACTTCTTCATCAAGAACGCGGACTGGGGTGGTTTCACCGCCCAGCGTCACGCTGTCGGTCCCGTTCCAGTGGAAGACGGAGCGGGCGGTGGCGTAGCGCACCTGGCGGTATTCGGTCCAGCCCATCGTGCGCGTCCACTGCGCGCCGTCAATAATTTGGTCAGGCTTCGCCAGAGGATCGGCGGCCAGATTATTCACTTCCAGCAGGTTGTCCCCGCCAAGCAGGGTTTTCACCAGACGCCCGTGCTGCGTCACCAGGGTTGCCTGATCCTGCGTCACCCATTTTTGCTGCCCGTTTTCGGCGAAGGCCAGCACCACAAACAGCTGCGGTCCCTCGTTAAGCTGAACATACTGGCTGGCGTAGGGCATGTTTTGAATATCATCGTCAGTGAGGTGAACACCAGGGGTACCAAACACGCTGTTCCACAATGAGTCTCCTAACCCTTTGGTGGTTGACGAACAGGCCTGGAGCAGCAGGCAAATCATAATGAGTGCAGGTCGCTTCACGACTCTTCTCTCCGAAGGGGCAAAATAACCACACCGAAGTGTGGTTATGGTTAAAATACCCGCTGTTACTGGGTACTGGTGGTCGTGGTAGTTGTGGTCCCGGTATTGGAACCATCACCACCACCCGTAGCCGCCAGAGCGACACCCACGGCCGAGCTTACGGGGCTAACGCTACTTGCAGTGGAGCTTCCCACTGAAACAGACGTCGCCGCCGAACCTGCGGCCTCACCGACCTGAACCGGTGCTGCGTACGCGGACGTTGCCGCGCATGCGGTAATGGCAAAAATGCCATACAGGATTTTACGCATATCAATTTCCCTTCATTGAATGAATGGAGGTGCCTGAAATATCCAGGCGCGTTCGAGTATACACAACCCCGATACAAGGAATATCGTGAGGAAATATGAAATGGATTTAACTAAATTTAATAATGCACGGATATTTAAAATAAAATATCGATAAAATTCAATGAGTAAAAGAAAATCTAATATACGTATTTTCTTAAAATTTGGATTTGGGACGCTCGTAGCATAATTCTTTTTCAGATTATGCTCACAAATAACGATCGCGAATATTGGGTCACAAGAAGAATTATCTGATAAAAAAATACCGGCAATTTGCCGGTATTTTTTATGGCTATTATCTTAGCCGCGCCACGCTTTATAACGGTTAATTAAACCGTTGGTGGAGCTGTCGTGGCTGTCGATAGCGTCGTCTTCTTTCAGTTCCGGCAGAATGCGGTTAGCCAGCTGTTTGCCCAGCTCAACGCCCCACTGGTCGAAGGTGAAGATGTTCAGGATGATGCCCTGGGTGAAGATTTTATGTTCGTACAGGGCGATCAGCGCACCCAGGCTGAACGGAGTGATTTCGCGCAGCAGAATGGAGTTAGTCGGACGGTTGCCTTCAAACACTTTAAACGGCACCACGTGCTCCAGGGTTTTAGGATCTTTACCCTGATCGGCATATTCCTGCTCAACCACATCACGGGATTTACCAAACGCCAGCGCTTCGGTCTGGGCGAAGAAGTTAGACAGCAGCTTCGGATGGTGATCGGAGAGCGGGTTGTGGGTGATCGCCGGGGCGATGAAATCGCACGGAACCATTTTGGTGCCCTGGTGGATCAGCTGATAAAACGCGTGCTGGCCGTTGGTGCCCGGCTCACCCCAGATGATAGGGCCAGTCTGGTAATCCACGGCGTTACCGTTACGGTCAACGTACTTACCGTTGGATTCCATATTGCCCTGCTGGAAGTAGGCCGCGAAACGGTGCATGTACTGGTCATACGGCAGGATCGCTTCGGTTTCTGCGCCGAAGAAATTGTTGTACCAGATGCCAATCAGCGCCAGCAGTACCGGCAGGTTCTGTTCAGGGGCGGTGGTGGAGAAATGTTTATCCATCGCGTGCGCGCCGGACAGCAGTTCCACAAAATTGTCGTAGCCCACGGACAGGATGATTGACAGGCCAATCGCCGACCACAGGGAGTAACGACCGCCCACCCAGTCCCAGAATTCGAACATGTTGGCGGTATCAATACCAAACTCGCCGACGGCTTTCGCATTGGTGGACAGCGCGGCAAAGTGTTTCGCTACGTGTTTTTCATCACCGGCGGTTTTCAGGAACCAGTCGCGCGCGCTGTGGGCGTTGGTCATGGTTTCCTGAGTGGTGAAGGTTTTAGACGCCACGAGGAACAGGGTGCTTTCCGGGCTGACTTTTTTCAGCACTTCGGCGATGTGGGTGCCATCGACGTTAGACACAAAGTGCATATTCAGATGGTTTTTGTACGGACGCAGCGCTTCGGTCACCATGAACGGGCCGAGGTCGGAGCCGCCAATACCGATGTTCACGACGTCGGTGATCGGCTTGCCGGTGTAGCCTTTCCATTCGCCGGAGATAATCGCTTCGGAGAAAGATTTCATCTTCTCCAGCACCGCGTTCACTTCCGGCATCACGTCTTTGCCGTCGACGATAATCGGCGTATTACTGCGGTTACGCAGCGCGACGTGCAGCACGGCGCGGTCTTCAGTGCGGTTAATTTTTTCGCCGGAGAACATGGACGCGATCGCGCCAGCCAGGTCGGTCTCTTTCGCCAGATCCTGAAGTTTTGCCAGCGTCTCTTCGGTGATGCGGTTTTTGGAGAAGTCCACCAGCATGGAATCATTGAACGTGGCGGAGAATTTGCTGAAACGATCGCTGTCTTTCGCGAACAGGTCCGCGATCGTCACGTCTTTCATTTCATCATAGTGTTTCTGTAATGCCTGCCAGGCAGAAGTCTGCGTCGGATTAATGTTTTTCATGAGCAATACTCTTCAGATATGAGAACTATAACTGCGGTCGATTGTAGCGCCAGTAACGCAAAATTGTGATGGTTTTTATGCCATTGCCCTGGTGGAGCGACAATAACGGTCAAAAGAACAGGGAAAGTATAGCGTTTATGCCCTGGATCATTCGAGTGACAGGCGAAGGAGACGGCGATCGGGCAACCTGAAGCATGACGAGGATATAAGTGTTTTTTCTGATGGGCTGTGCTGCATGAAAAATCCGCATAACCCCAGCGTTGACATCATCCGGCTCACCTTTTATTTATGAATATACCCTGAATAATTCGAGTTGCATCAACGCGGCAGCGAGGGAAGCCCCGGGAACTTACGCCAGTAAGTGGCTGGGGTGAGTGAGCGCAGCCAGCACACAGGCAACGTGAAATATTACGGGTATAAGGTGCTTGCACATGGACCGGTCAACGTTCTGCCCTTGTGCCGGGGTCGCTATTTTCATTCTCAGACACGAGGTTGCTATGACTACTGCCGTTTCCCCGCTTGTCGTCGCCAAATTTGGCGGCACCAGCGTGGCCAATTTTGATGCCATGAACCGCAGCGCGGACGTGGTGCTTTCCGATCCCAGCGTACATCTGGTGGTGCTTTCCGCGTCGGCGGGAGTGACCAATTTGCTGGTGGCGCTGGCCGAAGGGCTGGAGGCGAGCGAACGCTTCGTCAAACTGGATGCGATCCGCAAAATTCAGTTCGATATCCTCGAACGTCTGACGCAGCCAAATATCATCCGTGAAGAAATTGATCGCCTGCTGGAAAATATTACCACTCTGGCAGAGGCGGCGTCGCTGGCGACCTCTGCCGCCCTCACCGATGAACTGGTGAGCCACGGCGAGCTGATGTCTACCCTGTTGTTCGTCGAGATCCTGCGTGAGCGCAAGGTGCAGGCACAGTGGTTTGACGTGCGAAAAGTCATGCGCACCAGCGACCGTTTCGGCCGAGCCGAGCCGGACGTGGCGGCGCTCGCTGAACTCACCAACCAGTTGCTCTCTCCGCGCCTGCACGAAGGTCTGGTGATCACCCAGGGATTTATCGGCAGCGAAGGCAAAGGCCGTACCACCACGCTGGGACGCGGCGGCAGCGACTATACTGCCGCCCTGCTGGGAGAAGCGCTGCACGCGACCCGCGTGGATATCTGGACCGATGTGCCGGGCATTTACACCACCGACCCGCGCGTAGTGCCTGCGGCAAAACGTATTGATGAAATCGCCTTTGAAGAGGCGGCGGAAATGGCAACGTTCGGCGCAAAAGTCCTGCACCCGGCGACGCTGCTGCCCGCCGTGCGCAGCGATATCCCGGTGTTTGTCGGCTCCAGCAAAGATCCAAAAGCGGGCGGCACGCTGGTCTGCAATGAGACGCAAAACCCGCCGCTGTTCCGCGCGCTGGCGCTGCGCCGGAAACAAACGCTGCTAACCTTGCACAGCCTGAATATGCTGCATTCGCGCGGCTTCCTGGCGGAGCTGTTCGGCATTCTGGCACGCCATAACATTTCGGTCGATTTGATCACCACCTCTGAAGTCAGCGTGGCGTTAACCCTCGATACGACCGGATCGACCTCCACCGGCGATACGCTGCTCACCCAGTCTCTGCTGATGGAATTGTCGGCTCTGTGTCGGGTGGAAGTTGAAGAAAACCTGGCGCTGGTCGCGCTGATCGGCAACGACCTGTCGAAAGCCTGCGGCGTGGGCAAAGAGGTATTTGGCGTGCTGGAGCCGTTTAACATCCGCATGATTTGCTATGGCGCATCAAGCCATAACCTGTGCTTCCTTGTGCCCGGTGCCGAAGCCGAGCAGGTAGTCCAGAAGCTGCATTTCAATTTGTTTGAATAATAAAAATGCCCGGTAGCGTTGTGCCAGCCGGGCAAACTCATTTGTGGTGTACTAAACATTCATCACCATGCTTAGCTACCGATAGCATACGCATAATTCAGGGCCGATTTATCTTACGGCCCTGTTATTATGACTAAGCGGCGGAAATAATTTTCGGTGTTACCTGGCAAATATAGGTCGACTTATCTGGAATATCCCCCAGCACTAGCGACATCGCGCCTATTTTCACATCATCACCGATGTTGACGTTGCCCAGAATACAGGCGCTTGCACCAATATTTACGTTATTACCAATATGCGCCGCCGATTCGTCATTATCATTACGCAGGCCGATAGTCACATTTTGATAGATGGTGGCATTTTCGCCGATGACCGATTTCCCTGAAATGACCACCCCGGTCAGGTGAACAAACTTAGGATTTATACCGATAGCGGCTTTTAAACTGATATCCGAGGCGTAGCGGCACTGCAAGGACCAGTGGATTTTTTTAGCCGCGCGTTTTTGCTGTTTATTACCCTTTATCGACATCTGGCTGGCGAGACGCCACCACATCAGGAAATGCCGGGTACGGCTGCGGTGAGCCATATAAAGACGAAAGGGATTGAGCTTGCCGCCAGAGGTTATTTCCGCTCGCCAGAACTGTTTTAATTCAGCACTTTCTTCAGATAACAGAAACAAAATAACAGGGATGATTTTCATGTTCTCGTTTTTCTTCAGCGACACATTCTGTGATATTGCGGGTTGTCCCGACCGGTTAAAACCCGATAACAATAGTCCATGTTGCCCCTTCCCGCCTGCCTGAATTCGTCGTATTTTCCTCGCGCACAGAGGCCACATGAATCCTCTTCATCATAATTTGTTTGAATAAACAGCCCTCACACGATAAAAAATAGCTATGGTCTGGCTCGATCCCGGCCTGTTTATAACAAAACACAACGCATACATCCCTGAGGAAAAACACGATGCTTTCCATGCTGACCAGGCTGTTCCCGTTATGGGCGCTGCTGCTCTCCGTTATCGCTTATTACACGCCCACCACCTTTGTTCCCCTCGGCCCGTGGGTCAGTACGCTGCTGATGCTCATTATGTTTGGCATGGGTGTACATTTACGGCTCGCTGATTTTAAGCGCGTGCTGTCGCGCCCGGCTCCGGTTGCCGCAGGGATTTTCCTGCATTATCTGGTCATGCCGCTGGCCGCCTGGCTGCTGGCGATACTGTTTAAAATGCCGCCGGATCTCTCCGCCGGTATGGTGCTGGTGGGAAGTGTCGCCAGCGGCACCGCGTCGAATGTGATGATTTATCTGGCAAAAGGCGACGTCGCGCTTTCCGTCACCATCTCTTCCGTCTCTACTCTGGTGGGCGTAGTTGCCACGCCGTTGCTGACACGGTTGTATGTGGACGCTCACATTCAGGTGGATGTGATGGGGATGCTGCTGAGCATTCTGCAAATCGTGGTGATCCCGATTGCGCTTGGCCTGATTGTTCACCATCTGTTCCCGCGCGTGGTGAAGGCCGTGGAACCGTACCTGCCTGCGTTCTCAATGGTCTGCATTCTGGCGATTATCAGCGCAGTGGTCGCGGGCAGCGCCAGCCATATTGCTTCGGTCGGAGTGGTGGTGATTATCGCGGTGATCCTGCATAACACCATCGGGCTGCTGGGCGGATACTGGGGCGGCAAGCTGTTCGGTTTTGATGAGTCAACCTGCCGCACGCTGGCGATTGAAGTCGGTATGCAGAACTCCGGCCTTGCCGCCGCGCTCGGCAAAATTTACTTTTCCCCGCTGGCCGCCCTCCCCGGCGCGCTCTTTTCGGTATGGCATAATCTTTCCGGCTCGCTGCTGGCGGGATACTGGTCTGCGAAGCCGCTTGATGAGAAACATAAGACGCTGCGCCAGCAGTAATCCAGCGTGATGGGGGGTACGCCCTCCATCCTCACCGCATTTCTTTTGAACTCCGTCACAAAACCACAAATAACAACACAAAGCAATTTCTTAATATACTCTTTTATTTTCATATAAATACAACAAAAAACACGCTTAATCCTTCGCAAAAAACAGCGATCAAATGTTGATTTAATTTGTTTCTGTTGGAATTATTATGTCATTACAACACAAATAACCCTCTTACCCTGTCCCTGAGGCTACGATGAAAAAAATTGCGATTATTGGAAGCAGTGGAGGCAATCTCTACAACCTGGGCGGCGCAGAGCCGGAAAAGTTGCTGCATGAGATTTACCAGCAGTGCGAAGCCGCAGGCGTGGAGGTCGCTGCCGTGCAGTTTATCGCGGCGGAGGCGTCTATGGATGCCGCCAAACCCGACACGCCAGCATCCGTTTTTGCCCTGACCGCAGAAAACCAACAAAAACCACAGCGTATCTTTCACGGTAAGCTGGCCGACGTGAATGCTTCGGTGGTAGAAAGCGATCGGCAGATCGCAGAAAGGATCCGCAGCGGCGAGATCGACGGGATCGTCGTCATGAGCGCCGATCCGCAGAAAACAAATCAGGCCGTTTTCGCCGCTGCCGTGGACATGAAAACGCCGATTGTCGGTACAGGTGGTACCTCAATGGCGCTGATCGCCGCCAAAGGCGCAAAAGTGGTCGCAACCTCCGGCACTACCGGCACCACCAGCCGTACTCGCGCGGTTTCTTTTGTGGCATCGCTGTGTAAACACTGGAGGATCAAATACAAGCCGCAGCTGGGCAGCGCCTCGCCTTCACAAAGCGGTTCAGGAAAAAGCCTGCTTAAGCGGTTTAACATCCGCAGCATTATGATCCCCGCCTTGCCCGGCTTTATTGCGATGGCGATTGTCCTCGCACTGAGCCACATTCCCGGGCTGGAAAAACTGAACGATATTTTTGAGATTCTGCTGAAAGGCCTGCCGGTGCTGGTCGCCGTTCTCGCCGCGAAGCAGATTTCTGAGCTGGATGAAGTCTCGATCGTGGCAGGCGTGGTTGCCGGGGTGCTTTCAGTTGAAGGCGGGCTGATTGGCGGGATTATCGGCGGTCTGATGGCCGGTATCTTCGTTCGCTGGCTATTTGAACTGTGTCTGAACTGGCGCTTTCCGATGACCACCGTCAACATTGTCGCCGGTGGGATATCCGGCCTCGCCGCCGGTTTGATCATGCACTATTTGCTAAGCCCGCTGGCGCTGGAAGCCGGTAACTATATCAAGCTGGCCATTGAAAGCACGCTGGCATTCAGTCCTGTCCTTGCCGGACTCCTGGCGGGGCTGGTCATCTGGCCTGCCATACTCGGCGGCGTATACCACGCGGTCATCCTGCCGCTGGTGCTGCTGGAGATGGAAAAATCCGGCGTCAGCTTCCTCGGCGCGGTAGATATGGTTGGCCTGGTCATGGTCGCTGCCGGTATCAACCTGGCTAACGTCATCGCCCCTCGTGAAAAAAGCGAAGCAGCGGTCGCCACCCCCGGTCTGCTCATCAACCTGGGCTTTGGGACCTTCGTGGAGTCTGCCTATCCGTTCATGTTCGCCAACAAAATCGTCTTTGGCTCCGCCATCGTCTGGGCGGGTCTGGGCGGCATGATGCTGGGCTTCTTTAACGTTAAGGGTGTGGCCTACGTTCCCGCATTCGCATCACCGTTCTTATCCAGTAACGCATTACAGATGGCCATTGTGATGATCACGGTAATGGTGCTGACTTGCATCAGCACCCTTATTGCTAACCGATTTAAGGCCGTCGTGCAGAAAGAATCTGCGCCGGTAACGCACTAATTAATGCACCAACACCAGAGGTACACCATGTTTAAAGGCGATATGAATAAAAAACGCGCAAAAGCGTTACAGAAAGTGAAAGATGCCATTGTGCTTCACGGCGGGCAAACCATTCTCAGCACCGGTATCACGGGCGATGATGCGCGTCTGGCGAAAGCGGTATGCGAAGCCGGGGTCAAACTGCTGGAGCCGAATCATCCCGCCCTGGCGCTGGCACGCGGTCACAAAGGCGTGAGTAATATGCACGCAGCGGAACAAATTCGCCATGAAATCACCAACGGCCAGATGGCAGAGGCGGTAAACGGCGTGCGTAATGTGGTGCCCGACGATATTTTCATTACCGTCGGCATTGCGGGCGGCTTTACCGAAACCCTGCCGGTTCCGCTTAGCGAAACCGAAATTCTTGAAATTGCCCGCGCTGGCGCTGACGGATTGCATACCCATAAATCCGACTGGGAGGATTTGCAGGATATTGTCGATCTTGCGCACCAGTATGGCCTGACCGTCGATGCTTATATTGGCCATCCTGATGATCTGCACACATTTGGCATCCCGGCACGCACACCGGAAGAAGTGGCGAGCGTCGCGAAGCGGATGCAGGACATTGGCGTCGATATGATCGGCCTGATGACCGGCATGAGCTATGAAGGCGTGGCGGCAGGCGATATTCCGCAGGCAATTAAAGACCGTCTGCGAGCGCTGGTCGGCGCGGTGGATGTCCCGACGCTGGCGGAAGGCGGTATCAACCTCGCCAACGCCAAAGCCTTTAAGGATACCGGCGTGAATATCCTGGTGGTCGGGACCGCAATCGACAATATGGTCTGCAATGCCGCCAAAGATGCTGTGACGCCGTTTATTACTCATTAAAAAAGCCGGGAAAGTTATATGCTGCTGGTTACCGATCTGGACGGAACATTATTAACGTCGCGGAAGATAATAGGCCCACGCACCCGTCAGGCGCTGGCTGACTATCGCCAGCGCGGCGGCCAGCTGGCTGCCTGTTCCGCCAGACCGGTTTCTTCAATGATGCAGCTGCTGCAAGAGCAGGGAGTTGATACTCTGTTTAGCTGGTGCGCCGGATTCAACGGTGGGCAAATCCTTGCGATGGCGCAGCAACGAATTATCCATTCTGCCGGGTTATCCAGCCAGCAGCTACAGGACATCGATCGGCATAGTGTTCTTTCCCGCTATTCACACCATTTTTTTAGCGCCGGAGCTATTTATTGTCGCGACGATTACCCCGTCGCGCGCTGGACAAGGTATGAAGCACGACTTTTTGACCTTCCACTGATTACCGCGCCCTCTGAAAATATCGTGAATCGCAACGACATTTATAAAATCACGCTGGTAGCGGACTCGTCGAAAATTGATTCGCTGGATGCACAGTTGAATATAATACTGCCTGTTGATTATCGCGCCACGGTGACGGGAGCCCATTATATTGATATTCAGCGTGCAGAAATAAATAAAGGTTATGCGATAAAAACGTTAATTGAGCAAGCAGGGATCTGTGCGGCGCAGGTTATCGCCTTTGGCGACCAGCAAAACGATGTCAGCATGTTTACTGCCGCTGGCGTGGGGATCGCCATGGGCAACGCCCCGGCGTCGGTAAAAAAGCAGGCCGACTACGTTACGGCGTCTAACGATGATGAGGGTATTGCCGACGCGCTGAAGTGGTTGCGCTGACCTGCGCATCCAGTTACCATGCGCCAAAGCACGATTCTGGCGGACAATCATGAACCCGATAAAAAGAAGAAAACATATTCTTGATGAATTAGAAAAGTTCGGTGAAGTGACCGTGGTTAAATTATCGGAAACGCTAAAAGTCACTTCTGAAACCATTCGTCGGGATCTCTCTTCGCTGGAGTCTGAAGGGCAAATCACCAAAATCCACGGCGGCGCGGTGATAAAGCAGGTTGTTCAGGAAGATGCCTTTGGCGCACGCATTAATACCCATCGCGAAGAAAAAATGGCGATAGGTAAAGTGGCCGCCACTATGGTCAGCGAGCACGACACCTTATTTATTGATTCCTGTACCACCAACCTTATTCTGGCAGAACAATTACCCTCTTTCGCCTTCTCCGTTATTACCAACTCCGCACTAATTGCCGATAAAATTAAAGAACATAATCTGTTGGCGCGAGTTTATGTATTAGGCGGCGAATATGATTACCATTTCCGCGCTAATCTTGGCGTCTCCGTCTGCCAGCAAATTAATGCCATTCATGCCGATATTTGTTTCATCGGCGCGGGCGGCATTTCGCCCCAGCACGGGGTGCTGGTGAAAAGCTTTGATGAGGCGTATGTGGCGCAGGCCATGATCACCATGAGCAAAAAATCGGTGATCCTCGCCGATCACAGCAAATTTGGGCAGGATGGCGTGATGTGCATCGCAACCTTAAAAGAGGTCGATCACATTATTACCGATAGCGGATTCAAAACAACGGGTTATACCCAACCGGATTTCGCCGGGAAATTGCGGGTGGCAGAGTAGTCCTGCCCGGTTGCCGCATCGCCTGACTTTCTTGCTTCAGAGTTTGTCCACTAGGCGTAACGCTATGACCCGCACAGCCGAAGTAAATATGCGCGCTGCTTGCAGGACAGGTTCTATTTTGTCGTTAATGCCGTACACTGAACCATCTTCCTGCCAGAGGGCACTATCATGGCACTTCCCCGCATTACCCAAAAAGAGATGACCGAGCGCGAGCAGCGCGAACTGAAAACGCTGCTTGATCGTGCGCGGATTGCGCATGGTCGCCTGTTGACCAACGCGGAAAGCAACAACGTTAAAAAAGAGTACATCAATAAGCTAATGATTGAGCGTGAAGCAGAAGCGAAAAAAGCCCGCCAGTTGAAGAAAAAGCAGGCTTATAAACCGGATAAGGAAGCATCGTTTTCCTGGTCGGCAAATACACCGACGCGCGGCAGGCGTTAACGTCCTTTTTTCTTTCGTCCCGGCGACGTAAAGCGTTTACCGTTGGATGCCGGGCGCGCTTTCTCGGCGCTTTTTTCGACCTTAACGACCGGGCGCTTGATGCCCGCCGTTTTAGGTTTGGCCTTCGCCTTCGGTTTAGCTTCGGAGGATGAATTCTCGATCAGTTTGAACAGCGTAATAAGCTCGTCATCCGTCAGATCGCGCCACTCACCGAGCGGAAGCCCCGACAAGCCCACATTCATGATGCGCGTGCGTTCCAGTTTAGTTACTTCATAGCCAAAATGTTCGCACATGCGGCGAATCTGGCGATTCAGCCCCTGAATCAGCGTGATGCGAAACACGAACGGCGCTTCTTTTTTAACTTTGCACTTTTTCGTTACGGTCCCAAGGATCGGCACGCCCGCGCCCATACCGCGAATAAAGTCATCGGTAACGGGCTTATCGACCGTAACCAGATACTCTTTTTCGTGATCGTTACCGGCACGCAGGATTTTATTCACCAGGTCGCCGTGATTGGTGAGAAAAATCAGCCCCTGCGAGTCTTTATCCAGGCGGCCAATCGGGAAGACGCGTTTACTGTGATTGACGAAATCAACGATGTTGTCACGCTCGCTGTCTTCGGTGGTGCTGACGATGCCCACCGGCTTGTTGAGCGCGATAAAGACCAAATCTTCTGCCTCACGCGGCTCAATCAACTGACCGTTAACCTTGACCACATCGCCTGCAGAGACCTGATCGCCGATGGTGGCACGCTTACCGTTGATAAAAACGTTGCCCTGTTCGATATAGCGATCTGCCTCGCGGCGCGAGCAAATTCCGCTTTCACTGATGTATTTATTTAATCGGATTGATGAGTCTGGCAGCATAAATTCTCCTGTAAAAGCGAAATATACCTTACCTGACGAATGAGAAAAATAATCGCGTTCGCAAATACCGGCGCTTAGGCAAAACTGACTTTTAATGTGCCGGGCGCGTTGCTCTCTTTTCCTACAACGATTTCAACATCCCGACCTAATCTGACCAGACATTCCAGCATCTTTGCTTCGCTAATCCCTCTGAACTGGCCGCGCAATAAATTAGACAGTTTAGGCTGGGTCATTCCCAGCATCTGCGCCGCCAGTTGCTGGGTCAAATTTTTACGTTGCAGGATCTCACCGATAGCCAGCGCTAACTGCGCTTTGAGCTGCATTTGTTGCGCATCGTGAGAACCTAAATCGGCATAAACATTGCCGCTACTCGCTTCAACTTCATGTGTCATATTAACTCTCCTGCGCGTGGCGGTGAGCGGCTTTGAGCCGCTGCCAGATGAGATCGATATCCGGCTTTGGCGTGGCCTTCCCGGAGACAGATTTTTTCTGAAAGGCATGCAGCACATATACCGCACTTTTTAATTGAATGGTGTAGACAGCACGCCAGGTGTTGCCATGGAAGTCCTCAACGATTTCCAGCACGCCAGCGCCACCGAAACCTTTTAAGGGCTTTGTTTGCGGGTGCTGCTTCCCCTGCTGGGCGAGCCACAGCGCAAAACCAAACGTATCCTGAACCTGTTCGGGCATCGCCTGGAGATCCTTGCGGGCATGCCCTACCCAGTAAAGCGGTTTCGTCATCTCTTCCTCTGATTATATCCATATAGGTATAAAACACCACTATCAGGCAGAAGGATAAATCAACATTCCCGGCCGTTCAGGAATATGACGTGGTTTTGCGAGGCGCTTTCCAGTCTTCAGTATTCGTTGCGATCATCATCTTCATCGGGCTGTTCCAGCACGCCGTAGGCCACCGAACAGAAGAGTGAATTCAGGCGTTTCATGTCGCCAAGCAGCCCAAGATGCAGGGAGCTGGTTTCAATACTCTGCACGTTTTGCTGATGCAGGCGGTCAACGTGCGCGTGCGAGTAGCGTCGGTTGAGGATACGGAAGCGGTGTTTGCTACGCCGCAGGCGACGGGCGCTGGTGACATCGCCGGAGAAGAAGACCGTCATCGCCAGCTTCAGGTTATTGAGCAACTGCTCATAGAGCGCGTCCAGTTCCTTGACCCCTTCCAGCGAGAAGGCCCGGCGGGCGGCCAGCGATTTGTCGGCGATTTCGCTGCCCATGCGCTCAATGATATCGGACGCCTGCTCAAGGTTAAGCGACATCTCAATGATTTCAGCCCAGCGGCGGGACTCTTCCTCCGCCAGTTCATCTTTCGGCATCCGCGCCAGATAGAGTTTGATGGCGGTATAGAGAACGTTGATGTCGTCAGCGAGCTTGCGCAGCTCTTTTTCCTGACGCGGTTCGCCGTGCATCACCTGCCGGAGGCCGTCCAGCATCTGCTCCATTGCATCGCCCATGCGCAGGGTTTCCCTCGCGGCATTCGCCAGTGCAAGCGTGGGCGTGTCCAGCGCGCTGGTATCAAGGTGCTTCGGCTTCAGGCGCGCGTCCAGCTCTGGCTCGTCACGGATGATGCGCTCGCAAAACCGTGCCATCGCGCCGGCAAAAGGCACCATCGCCAGACAGCGGATCAGGTTGTAGAAGACGTGGAAATAAATTACCAGCTCTGATTCCGGCAGCGGCAGTGCATCCATCGCATTCGCCAGCATATGCACGAACGGCAGGATCAGCAGGCTACCCACCAGCTTAAATAACAAGCTGCCGAGCGCCACGCGACGGGCGGCGGCGTTGGCGGCGCTGTTGTTGAGCATCGCCAGCAGGCCGGAGCCAAGGTTAGCCCCGATCACCAGACACAGTGCGACCGGGAAGGAGATAATTCCCGCGGCGGTCAGCGTCGCCGTTAACAGCACGGCCGCGAGGCTGGAGTAACTGATAATGGCAAAAACGGCACCAATCAGCGCATCCAGCATGATGTCGCCGGTGAGCGAAGCGAAAATCACCTGCACGCCGTTAGCCTGGGTGATAGGCGTCACGGCCTGCACGATCAGTTCCAGCGCCTGTAAAATCAGCCCCAGACCAATCGCCACGCGCCCCAGTTGTCCGGCCCGCGTTTGTTTACGTCCGAGGAAAAATATCACCCCGACGAAGATCAGCAGCGGCGAGAGCCAGGAGAGATCGAAGGTGAGGATACGCGCCATTAGCGCGGTCCCGACGTCGGCCCCCAGCACAATCACCAGCGCAGGCGTCAGGGCGACAAGATCCTGGGCAACGAACGAGGTTACCAGCATGGTGGTCGCGTTGCTGCTTTGCACCAGCGCGGTCACGCCAATCCCGGCGCTGAAGGCGAGCGGTTTTTTCTCCACGCTACGGCTAAGTACGGTGCGTAATCTCGCGCCAAAAACGCGCATCACGCCGGTGCGCACGATGTGAGTCCCCCAGACCAGCAGGGCGACAGCAGAAAGCAGGTGTAACAGCGTTAACACGGAATGGTTGCCTCCTTAATTGTTATTTGGTTTCCCTGGTACAAAAACGCCAGCTAAGGCCGCACAGAGGCAGCCCGACGTTTATACCCGTCATACTTCAGGCCGCAGGATAAAAATACGACAAGTTTTTTTCTGCGACTCGAATTATTCAGGCTCTGTATCAGTATAAGAGGTTAATTGTAATAAAGAGACAGGACGCTTAAAGAGCGTCCCGTTTGTTGTAAGCCGCTATTTCAGGCTCCAGCCGATGAGTGCGCGGCGCGTGTCGCTAGTCTGCGTCATATCCCAGATTAGGTGCCAGCCAGCGCTCGACCTCTGCGACCGTCATACCTTTACGCCGGGCATAATCTTCCACCTGATCGCGCTGGATCTGCGCCACGGCGTAATATTTGCTGTCGGGATGACTGAAGTACCAGCCGGAAACCGATGCGCCCGGCCACATGGCGAAGGACTCGGTGAGCTTCATGCCGGTGTGGGTTTCGACATCCAGCAACTGCCAGATGGTGCCTTTTTCGGTGTGTTCCGGGCAGGCCGGATACCCCGGCGCGGGACGTATGCCCTGATAGTTTTCGCGGATCAGCTCCTCGTTGCTGAGGTTCTCCGTGGGCGCATAGCCCCAGTAAACTTTGCGCACCCGCTCGTGCAGGTATTCAGCAAAGGCTTCGGCCAGACGGTCGGCAATGGCTTTCACCATGATTTTATTGTAATCATCGTGCTGCGCATCGTAAGCCTCCGCCAGCGCGTCTTCTTCCAGCCCGCCGGTAACGGCGAACGCGCCGATGTAGTCCGCTTTGCCGCTTAGTTTTGGCGCAACGAAATCGGCGAGGCAATAGTTGGCGAAGCCGGTTTTTTCCGTTTGCTGGCGCAGATGATGGCTGACGCTGAGCACGTGGGTGCGCGTTTCGTCGCGGTAGATTTCCACGTCATCACCCACGCGGTTGGCCGGGAACAGACCTACCACGCCGCGCGGGTTGAGCGTCTTCTGCGCGCTGAGCTGGTCGAGCATAGCGTTGGCGTCGTGGAACAGCCGCTGCGCTTCTTCGCCCACCACCTCATCTTCCAGAATGCGTGGATATTTACCCGCCAGCGACCACGTCATAAAGAACGGCGTCCAGTCGATGTAATTACGCAGCGTCTCAATGCTCGCCGTCACTTCCTGCACGCCCAGCCGATGCGCTACCGGCGGAGTATAATTTTGCCAGTCGAAGGCCAGATCGTTTTCACGCGCAGCCTGCAATGTGACCGGCGGCGTGCGCGGTTTTTTACGTCCGTGCTGAATGCGCACGGTTTCGTATTCTTTGCGGGTGCGGGCGACAAACTCATCGCGCTGCGTTTCTGACAGCAGCGCCGACACCACGCCGACAGTGCGTGAGGCGTTCTGCACATAGACCGTCGGACCGCTGTAGTTCTGCTCTATTTTTACCGCCGTATGCGCTTTCGACGTGGTCGCGCCGCCGATCAGCAGCGGCAGCGTAAAGCCCTGCCGCTCCATCTCTTTCGCCACATTGACCATTTCATCCAGCGACGGGGTGATAAGCCCGGAAAGACCAATCAGGTCCGCATTCACTTCGCGCGCGGTTTTGAGGATTTTCTCCGTCGGCACCATCACGCCCAGATCGATGATTTCGTAGTTATTGCATTGCAGGACCACGCCAACGATATTTTTGCCGATATCATGAACGTCGCCCTTCACGGTGGCGATCACCATTTTGCCGTTGGTCTTGCCTTTCTCTTTGCTGGCTTCGATATAAGGTTCGAGATACGCCACCGCCTGTTTCATGACGCGGGCGGATTTTACCACCTGCGGCAGGAACATTTTGCCCTCGCCGAACAGATCGCCAACCACATTCATGCCGTCCATCAGCGGGCCTTCGATCACTTCAATGGGGCGCGCGGCCTGCTGGCGGGCTTCTTCGGTATCCTGCTCAATAAATTCGGTGATGCCTTTCACCAGCGAATATTCGAGGCGCTTTTTCACGTCCCAACTGCGCCATTCGGCCTGCTGGGCGTTAGCGACCTCATCGGTTTTACTACCGCGATATTTTTCCGCCAGATCCAGCAAACGTTCGGTGCCGTCATCACGGCGGTTGAGAACCACATCTTCAACGGCATCGCGCAGTTCGGCGGGCAGATCGTCATAAATCGCCAGCTGTCCGGCGTTAACGATACCCATGTCCATGCCGTTACGGATGGCGTAATAGAGGAATACCGCGTGGATCGCCTCGCGCACCGGGTCGTTGCCACGAAACGAGAACGACACGTTGGAGACGCCGCCGGAGATCAGCGCGTGCGGCAGTTCGCGTTTGATATCTTCGCAGGCACCGATAAAGTCCTGGGCGTAATTATTGTGCTCTTCAATGCCGGTCGCCACGGCGAAAATATTCGGGTCAAAGATGATGTCTTCCGGCGGGAATCCCACTTCCTGGGTAAGAATGGTGTAAGCCCGACGACAAATTTCAATCTTACGCTCGCGGGTGTCCGCCTGCCCGACTTCATCAAACGCCATGACCACGACCGCCGCGCCGTAGCGCCGTACCTGCTTCGCGTGATGAATAAAGGGTTCCACGCCCTCTTTCATCGAGATGGAGTTGACGATGCCTTTGCCCTGGATGCATTTCAGGCCTTTTTCGATAACGTCCCATTTTGAGGAGTCGATCATGATCGGCACGCGGGCGATATCCGGCTCACCGGCAATCAGGTTGAGGAAACGCACCATCGCCGCTTCGGCGTCGAGCATCCCCTCATCCATATTGATGTCGATGATTTGCGCGCCGCTCTCAACCTGCTGGCGGGCGACGTCCAGCGCTTCATTGTATTTTTCTTCTTTAATCAGGCGCTTGAATTTTGCAGAGCCGGTGACGTTGGTCCGTTCGCCAACGTTGACGAACAGGCTGTCGTCACCAATGTTGAGCGGCTCCAGGCCCGCCAGGCGGCAGGCCACCGGGATCTCCGGCAGTTTGCGCGGCGGAACGCCTTCGACCGCGCGGCTCATGGCGGCAATATGTTCCGGCGTGGTGCCGCAGCAGCCGCCGACAATGTTAAGGAAGCCCGCCTGCGCCCATTCGCCGATCTGGGTAGCCATCGTGTCTGCGTCCAGATCGTACTCGCCAAACGCATTGGGTAGCCCGGCGTTGGGGTGCGCGGTGACGTAGCATTCAGCAATGCGCGACAGTTCCTGAACATACTGACGCAGCTCGTCCGGCCCCAGCGCGCAGTTCAGGCCGAAAGTGAGCGCATCGGCATGGCGCAGGGAGTTATAAAAGGCTTCGGTGGTCTGCCCGGAAAGCGTGCGCCCGGAGGCGTCGGTGATGGTGCCGGAAATCATAATCGGCAGTTCAACGCCCAGCGCCTCAAACTCTTCTTTAACCGCGTAAATAGCGGCTTTGGCGTTGAGGGTGTCGAAGACGGTTTCAATCAGGATCAGGTCGCTGCCGCCTTCCACCAGCGCTTTGGTCGATTCGCGATACGCGCTGACCAACTGATCAAAGGTGACGTTGCGGTATGCCGGATCGTTTACGTCCGGTGAAATCGAGGCGGTACGGTTGGTCGGGCCGAGGACGCCTGCCACGTAGCGCGGTTTTTCCGGCGTGCGGGCGGTCCATTCATCGGCACAGGCGCGCGCCAGTTTCGCCGCCGCGACGTTGATTTCTGCCGACAGGGATTCCATCTGGTAATCCGCCATCGCGATGGTCGTGGAGTTGAAGGTGTTGGTTTCAATGATATCCGCGCCCGCCGCAAAGTAGGCGTTGTGGATCGCAGCGATAGTCTCTGGTTTACTCAGGACCAGCAGATCGTTATTGCCTTTCAGGTCACAGGGCCAGTCAGCGAAACGTTCGCCGCGAAAATCCTGCTCGTTCAGACGGTAGCCCTGGATCATGGTGCCCATACCCCCATCCAGAACCAGAATGCGTTCATTTAACTGCGCACGCAGTTGCTCTACTTTGCTGCTCACACCGACTCCCGACAACGCTCAACGTAACGAAGCATAGTGGCATAAAGCAGGAAGGCGGAAAAGAGAACAACGGGGAACATGAGACAAGTTCACTTACACTCATCCGATCAGCGTAGTTGTTGTTGCATTATACTGAGATAAAACGAAAATGATTTCCACGATACAGAAAAGGAGTGCGCTATGGTTGCCCCCGTCCCCGCTAAACGCGGCAGAAAACCCGCCCCCGCCGCCGCCCAGCCTGCGACCGGTCAGGTGCAGTCGCTCACGCGCGGCCTGAAGCTGCTGGAGTGGATTGCTGAATCTAACGGCAGCGTGGCGCTTACCGAACTGGCGCAGCAGGCAGGTTTACCTAATTCCACCACCCATCGCCTGCTGACCACGATGCAGCAGCTTGGCTTTGTGCGGCAGGTCGGCGAGCTGGGACACTGGTCCGTCGGCGCGCATGCTTTTATGGTCGGCAGCAGCTTTTTGCAGAGCCGTAATCTGCTGGCGATTGTCCACCCGATCCTGCGCAAGCTAATGGATGATTCCGGCGAGACGGTGAATCTGGCCGTGCTTGATCAAAGCGACCACCAGGCGATTATCATCGATCAGGTGCAGTGTACCCAGTTGATGCGCATGTCCGCGCCCATTGGCGGCAAGCTACCGATGCACGCTTCCGGCGCGGGGAAAGCCTTCCTGTCTCAATTGAGCGAAGAGCAGGTCACCGGGTTGCTGCATCGCCAGGGGCTGCACGCTTATACCCACGCCACGCTGGTTTCCCCGCTGCATCTGAAAGAAGATCTCGCCCAGACCCGCAAGCGTGGCTATTCGTTTGATGATGAAGAGCACGCGCTCGGCCTGCGCTGCGTGGCGTCCTGCATTTATGACGAGCACCGCGAACCTTTTGCCGCCATTTCAATTTCCGGTCCGATTTCACGGATTACCGATGACCGCGTCACTGAGTTTGGGGCCATGGTCATTAAAGCCGCGAAAGAAGTGACGCTGGCATATGGCGGGGTACGGTAAACGCGTTTTCATCCGGCGGTACACATCCCCGTTATTTTGCGCTGTGCCCGGGTGAGTCATCGGCCCCATAGCGGACGCTAAAGCGCTGGCGTCTGCGATAGGCGTACACGTCCTCAACATGCCCGTGACGGATGCGCGTTTGTAGCTCGCGCCAATAGTCGGCACGGAACAGATCGGCGTGCATTTCTTCAAACAGCGGCCCGATGCGCGGGTCGGCACACAGCCAGTGGCGAAACTCTTCCGGGAAAACGTCGCCCGGCGAGACGCTGTACCAGGGTTCTGCACTCATTTCATCTTCCGGGTAGCGCGCTTTCGGGATGTCGCGGAAATTCACTTCCGTCATGTAGCAGATTTCATCGTAGTCGTAGAACACCACGCGCCCGTGGCGGGTGACGCCGAAGTTTTTAAACAGCATGTCGCCGGGGAAAATATTGGCGGCGGCAAGCTGGCGGATGGCGTTGCCATACTCTTCAATGGCGTCGCGCAGTTGCTGGCCGTCCACCTGCTCCAGCCAGATATTCAGCGGCACCATCCGACGCTCAATGTAAAGATGACGAATTGCGATTTGCTCGCCCAGATCGGTAATTTTTTCCGGCGCTTCCTGCATTAAAAGCGTCATCAGCGCGGGAGAAATTTGTCGCTTCTCCAGCACGAAATTCTCGAACTCCTGGGTGTCGGCCATGCGACCGACGCGGTCATGCTCTTTCACCAGTTGGTAGCAGGCGCGAACATGCGCGGCGGACATCTCTTTTTGCGGTGCGAAGGTGTCTTTAATGATTTTGAATACCCTGTCGAAGCCCGGCAGGGTGAACACCAGCATCACCATTCCCCGCACGCCCGGCGCTTCAATAAATTGCTCGTCGGTGCCGGTGCTGTAATCCAGATATTCACGGTAGCTTTCCGTTTTTGCGTGTTTCTGGCAACCGATCGCCATGTAAAGTTCGGCGGTGGTTTTCCCCGGCAGGATCTCACGCAGCCACTCCACCAGCGCGGCGGGCAGCGGTGCATAGACCATAAAATAAGAGCGGGCAAAGCCAAAAACGATGCTGGCCTCGGCGATACTGGTCAGGCAGGCGTCGACCATCAGTTCGCCCGTATCGGTGCGATGGATGGGCAGCAGAAACGGCAGCGTTCCCACTGGCGTGACGAGTTTACCCACCAGCCACGCGGCTTTATTGCGGTAAAAAAGCTCGTTGGCAATATGCAGATGCGCCTGGCGTAACAGCTCTTCGCCAAAGGTTTCGCTCAGGTGCGCAATGATATAACGCACGTCGCGGGCGCTGTCCTGCCAGGGCAGGCGTAGCGGCAGATCGCTTAATAATTTGCTGAGCAGCGATTCCCAGCCGTGTTCCGGGTAAAAGGTTTTTGCCAGCGGGCGCGGGATGGTGCGAAAACGGCGCTCCGGCTGGGAGCTAAATATAAAAAGCCGCTCAGGAGTTAATGAGCGGTGGTCAAATAACCGGCAATAGACGGAATTGAAAAAGCTTTCCGCTATCTCAAAGCGAGGGTAATCCGGTAACAGGCTGGTGTAGTGCTGTTTAACCCGCAGTAAAAAGTCCGCATCCGTACTTTTTCCGTCGGTGATACAGCGCAGTTGCTCCACCACCAGACCCACATGATGATCGTAGAGATGGATGCGGTTTTTCATCGCCAGCTGAACAGCGTGCCAGTCGGCCTGTTCAAAACGTTGCTGCGCGCCTGAAGTTACTTCCAGAAAGCGACCATACTGGGCGTCAAAGCCCTGTAAAATGGTTTGTGCAATCAGCAATTCCAGACCACGCGTCATCGCCGCTCCTTACATTGACCCTCTCCGGCTGGAGAGGGTCGGCCGTCATCAGAACTGCGATTCTTCCGTGGAACCGGTCAGCGCGGTCACGGATGAGGCTCCGCCCTGAATGATGGTCGTCACTTTGTCGAAGTAGCCGGTCCCGACTTCCTGTTGATGGGAAACAAATGTGTAGCCCTGCGGCGCAGAGGCAAATTCCGGCTGCTGTACTTTCTCGACGTAGTGCTTCATGCCTTCACCCTGGGCATAGGCGTGCGCCAGGTCAAACATGTTGAACCACATGCTGTGAATGCCCGCCAGGGTAATAAACTGGTACTTATAGCCCATGTCGGAAAGCTGCTGCTGGAAGCTGGCAATGGTTTTATCGTCCAGGTTTTTCTGCCAGTTGAACGACGGTGAGCAGTTGTAGGCCAGCAGTTTGCCGGGAAATTTAGCGTGAATGGCATCGGCAAAGCGGCGGGCCAGTTCGAGGTCCGGGGTCGAGGTTTCACACCACACCAGGTCGGCATACGGGGCGTAAGCCAGACCCCGGCTGATCGCCTGTTCAATGCCCGCACGGGTACGGTAAAAGCCTTCGCTGGTCCGCTCGCCAGTGATGAATTCACTGTCGTAAGCATCGCAGTCGGAGGTAATCAGATCCGCGGCGTCTGCATCAGTACGCGCAATCAGCACCGTCGGCACGCCCATCACGTCCGCCGCCAGACGCGCGGCCACCAGTTTTTGAATGGCTTCCTGGGTGGGCACCAGCACCTTGCCGCCCATATGACCACACTTTTTCACCGACGCGAGCTGATCTTCAAAGTGTACCGCCGCTGCACCGGCAGTAATCATCGATTTCATCAGTTCAAACGCGTTCAGTACGCCGCCGAATCCCGCCTCTGCATCGGCAACGATCGGCAGGAAGTAATCAACGTGACGCGGATCGTTCGGCTCAATGCCGGATGACCACTGGATCTGATCCGCGCGGCGGAAAGTATTGTTGATCCGATCCACCACCGCTGGCACCGAATTCGCCGGGTACAAGGATTGATCCGGGTACATGCTGGCGGCGAGGTTCGCATCCGCCGCCACCTGCCAGCCGGACAGGTAAATCGCCTCAATCCCCGCTTTCGCCTGCTGTAACGCCTGACCGCCGGTCAGCGCGCCGAGGCTGTTGATATAGCCTTTTTTTGCTTCGCCGTGCAGCAAACGCCACATTTTCGCTGCGCCAAGCTGTGCCAGCGTGCATTCCGGGTTGACCGAGCCGCGCAATTTCACCACCTCTTCCGCGCTGTACGGACGACGGATGCCTTCCCAGCGCGCCTGGGTCCACTCTTTTTGTAATTCTTCTGTTTGTTGGGTACGAGTTTTCATGTGCAGATGCTCCATAGGTAAGCGGTGAGTTAAGCCAGCAGCCGGTAGCCGGGCAGCGTTAAGAAATCGATCAGGTCGTCGGAGGTAGTGATTTGTTCCATCAGGCGCGCGGCGTCATCAAAGCGCCCGCTGCTGAAACGGTGCTCGCCCAGCTCTTCCTGGATCACCTGCATCTCTTCAGCCAGCATCTGGCGGAACAGGGATTTAGTGACCGGTTTGCCGTTGCTCAGCGTTTTTTGATGGTGGATCCACTGCCAGATTGAGGTGCGCGAGATTTCGGCGGTGGCAGCGTCTTCCATCAGACCGTAAATCGGCACGCAGCCGTTACCGGAGATCCACGCTTCGATGTATTGCACCGCGACGCGAATATTGGCGCGCATTCCTGCTTCAGTACGTTCACCGTCGCAGGGGGCCAGTAACTGTTCTGCGGTGATGGGTGCATCCTCTTCGCGGCTGACGGATAACTGATTTTTGTTATCGCCCAGCACTTCATTGAAGACATCCATCGCGGTATCGGCGAGGCCGGGGTGCGCGACCCAGGTGCCGTCGTGACCGTTATGGGCTTCCAGGGCTTTGTCCGCTTTCACTTTAGTCAGCACCTGATTGTTGCGCCCGGCGTCTTTGCTGGGGATAAATGCCGCCATGCCGCCCATCGCAAACGCGCCGCGCTTGTGGCAGGTTTTGATCAGCAAACGCGAGTAGGCGCTCAGGAAGGGTTTATCCATCGTGACCACCTGGCGATCGGGCAGCACGCGATCGGGGTGGTTCTTCAACGTTTTGATGTAGCTGAAGATATAGTCCCAGCGTCCACAGTTCAGGCCAACGATGTGATCGCGCAGCGCGTGCAGGATCTCGTCCATCTGAAATACAGCGGGCAGGGTTTCGATCAGCAATGTCGCCTTAATGGTACCGCGCGGCAGATCAAAGCGATCTTCTGTGTAGCTGAAGACCTCGCTCCACCAGGCCGCTTCCTGCCACGCCTGAGTTTTCGGCAGGTAGAAGTAGGGACCGCTACCCTTTTCCAACAGGGCTTTGTAGTTGTGGAAGAAATAAAGGGCAAAATCAAACAGGCTGCCGGGGATGGCTTCGCCGCGCCAGGTGACGTGTTTTTCCGGCAGATGCAGACCACGCACGCGACAAATCAGCACCGCCGGATTGGGCTTGAGCTGATAAATTTTCCCCGTCTCGCTGGTATGGCTGATGGTGCCGTTGACGGCATCGCACAGGTTAATTTGCCCGTCGATGACTTTGTTCCAGTCCGGGGCCAGCGAGTCTTCAAAGTCAGCCATAAAGACTTTGACGTTAGCGTTCAGCGCGTTAATCACCATTTTGCGCTCAACGGGGCCAGTGATTTCTACCCGGCGATCCTGTAAATCATCAGGAATACCGCGAATCTTCCAGTCACTTTCACGAATGGAAGCAGTTTCCGAAATGAAACCTGGCAGCCTGCCGTTATCAATATCCTGCTGCTGCTGGATGCGCGCGGCCAGTAGCCTGTTACGCTTCGGCGTAAAACGCGCCACCAGTTCAGTCAGGAATGCGACGGCTTCAGGAGTAAGAATGAGTTTTTCCTGCTCCCCGTACGGCTGCTTAAAGGCGAGTTCATCGGCGGTGGCTGCCTGTTGTGTCATTGCGCTGCTCCTCGTTAATGATCCGGGATCGTCTCCAGCGTGAACGAAGGATCGTTATCGTATTTTCGTTCAGCACAAATAAGACTACTCAATTAAATTACAAAATCAAAAACTATTTCCATTTTTAATTTAATTATCATTTAACATATTGATAACTTTATGAATAAATTTTTTACAGCTCGTGAAGTGGTTTTCGGAAATGAAAAAGGCACCCGAAGGTGCCTGAAATGAGGTGCTGAAACGCTTTAGGCGCGTAGCTTATGAAGGATTAATCCAGCGTTGGATTCATATGACGCAGATCGTATGGCGTGATCTGGTAAACGTAATAGTTGAGCCAGTTGGTGAACAGCAAATTGCCGTGGCTTCGCCAGGTGGCACGCGGCGTGTTCTGCGGATCGTTTTTAGGGAAGTAGTTATACGGCACGTCCGGGTTAAGCCCGGCCTCAACGTCGCGGAAATACTCTCCGGCGAGGGTATTGGCATCGTATTCAGGATGTCCGGTGACGAACGCAATACGCTTATCTTTGCTGGCAAAGAGATAGGCGTCGCCCGCGTCCGTTTCAGCAAGGATTTCCAGGTCGGTATAGTCACGGATCAGCGCAGCCGGAAAGTCAGCAAAGCGTGAGTGCGGAGCCAGGAACGTATCGTCAAAACCGCGCGTCAGTAGCGCATGAGGGTGTAAAATATGATGTTCGTAGACGCCGGAAAGTTTGTGAGTGCGGGTTTGTTTGGGGATACCGTAGAGAATATTGAGCGCGGCCTGTACCGCCCAACAGACAAACAGCGTTGAGGTCACGTGATCTTTAGCCCACTCCAGCACTTGCTTGATCTGCGGCCAGTAAGCCACATCATTGAACTCTACCAGACCCAGCGGCGCACCGGTCACAATCAGGCCGTCAAAGTTTTCATCGTAGATTTCATCAAAGTTACAGTAGAAGTTATTCAGATGCTCGGCTGGCGTGTTACGGGATTCGCGCGCGTCAATACGCAACAGTTTGATATCCACCTGCAACGGTGAATTCGACAGCAAGCGGAGAAACTGGTTTTCCGTTTCGATTTTCTTGGGCATAAGGTTAAGAATGAGCACCTTTAGCGGACGAATTTCCTGGCCCGTAGCGCGCGAGGCCGTCATTACAAAGACGTTCTCTTCACGCAAGAAATTGACGGCTGGCAGCTCGTCCTGCACCCGAATCGGCATAACTTATATCCTCACTGCATACGTTTAAACGTTTAGACATCCAGACAGCTGACAATACCCAGGAATAACGGTAATGTCGAGTCTGGAGGCCTAAGGTGAGAAAGTTTCAAGGCAATGTCTACGTTAGAATATAAGCATCACAAAAAGGAGAGAATATGGTTATTAGCATCCGCCGATCCCGGCACGATGAGGCTGACAGGCTGGCGGAGATCTGGTGCCGTTCGGTCGACGCTACGCATGATTTTTTGACCATGGCTTATCGTCAGGAACTGGAAGAGCTGGTACGTGCTTTTTTACCGGAAGCTCCGCTGTGGGTCGCTACGACGGCACAGGATACGCCGGTAGCGTTTATGCTGCTGACGGGGGATCATATGGATGCGCTGTTTGTCGATCCTGATTTTCGTGGGAAGGGCGTGGGACGACTGCTGGTGGAACATGCGCTGACGCTTGCCCCTGAGCTGACCACAAATGTTAACGAGCAAAATTTGCAGGCGGTAGCGTTTTATACACAGATGGGATTTACGGTAACGGGCCGTTCAGAGAAAGATGATTTGGGCCGGCCTTATCCTTTACTGAATTTGCGACATATTGCGAAGCAGGTATAACTTTATTGCTGATTCAGCATGGCCATTACGGCGCTATCGCTGAGTACCGCTGACTGCGCGTGTACCTGAAGTTTCCGGTACTTCATTGCTGTTGCGCCAGCAACAACTTCCTGAAGGACGCGCTCCTCTACCTGTGATAAGCCCCCTTCGTTCATTTCGAGGGCGCTGACCACGATGTTGTAGCGCTTTGCTGGTAGCCATGCGCTTAATCCTGAACGTGGATAAAGTTGCAGGATGAGATCGCGTAATATTTTTTCTGCCGTTAAGAAATTGGCAATCAGAAGGCGTTGATTACTGAAGGTTCCCTGACCGACAACTTCCTGCTGGCGGGCGATATCGCGAAGCGTTATCCGATCGCGACGGATTTGAATATAAAGCACCGTCATGAAAGCGCCTTCCATTATGTTGATACAATGCAAAAAGCCCGTCCTTGCGGGCGGGGTTCTTCTTTTTCTGATTCCTGGCAGTTCCCTACTCTCGCATTGGGGGACCCCACACCACCCTCGGCGCT
>DIJC01000022.1:0-72560 GCA_002421005.1 Enterobacteriaceae bacterium UBA5654
GCCGGGCTGGAGGCGTACCACTGGAAAGAGGACGGTATCAGCGATAAAGGTCTGATGATGAACTATAACGTCAGCTTCTGATAACAACCGGCGCAGGGCCCTTTCACTGAAAGTAATGCCGATCGTTTAAGAAGAGACAATCCGGGATCAGCCCTCTGCTCCCGGATTTTTTATGTCTGAACATGCTATGGGTTTCGTTGTTAATGCCTGTCCTGATAAACTCAACGGTAGCTAACGAGGCAATAATTGTCACAAACAGGCCCCGCGAATCCAGGAAAACCACGTTGACGTTACCTTCAATGATTTTACTGTTCAAAATTAACGTTACCATCACCGCACTAATAACAGGGTACAGAGGGGGGCATTAATTCGCTGTGTGTGATGATAATTAATGGTTATTGCACAATAAACGGATAACGGCCCACAGGTAAAGGGCAGTTGTAGCAATGGCCCATACTCCGTAAAGAATTGACTTTCCTTCAGCACGTTTTCTGATTGTTTAAATAAATCCTGGGCCTGGATAAAATCCTTTTGCTTCGCGGCCTGTAATTCGACGAGGATTTTTGTCGCAATAGCGTAATCATTAATCAGCGGGTGGATCATTAATGCCTGAATATCTTTATTATTTAAATAAAAATAAAGATATTCGTTGGGTAACTCATTGTCTGAAAGCGAAATCGTCCCTTCGTCGAACAATTTCATTTCTGTTTCTTTAAACAACGCCGTGTTTGCCAGTACCCGGGTGGAGACATCCTGACCATCAACGGTAAAATCACGGTAAAACGACAGGTGGTTCAGGCCGTAGCAGGTAGCGGAAAAACGCATAATATCCACGAGAACGTCCGAAAAAAAACCTCGCCGTGGCGAGGTTTTCACTGTTTGCTGCCTGAAACCGATTATTTGGTCGGTGCAACGACCTGGCTGCCAACGCCCCGGTTGTTGAACTCCCACATGCGGTTAAACTGCGCATCGTTCAGGTCGCGCTGGATCTCACCTTTTTCGTTCTGGCTGCCGGTGTTGCCGTTAAACGCGCGTTTAGAGACGGCGCTGTCGGCCCACGGTTTTTCCACGTTGAAGCCCTGGTTAATCACGCTGTCGCGGATCACCACCTGGCCGTTAACGTTGCTGTCGATATCCAGCGAGCGGCCAAGCTGCGCCACGTTGTCACCGGCGGCGGTAAAGCGGCTGTTGGTGGCGAGGAAACCGAAATAAATATTCGATAACGTCGCTGGCGCAAAGACGTAGCCTTCTTGCTGGGTGCGGGAGTTAACGACGTGGAAATCGGTATTGTCGAAGACCACCGAGCCGCGACCGGAAACCAGATCGACATCGCCTTCAATGTAGCTGTTCGTCACCAGCGTACGGGTCTGACGGTCATTTTGCAGGGTGTTCTGAATGCCGCTGTTGGTGACAAAGAAGGTGTTCTGGCGGCCCAGAATGTTGACGTTATTGATCTGTACCTGGTCGCCGTCGCTGCGCAGGGCCACTGCCTGATGAGTGCCAGCATCGACGCTGTCGCCGAGATTGTTGGCAATGGTCAGATTCTGCAATTGCAGGCCATTGCTCTGTGACCAGAACACGGCAGAGCACATCAGGCCGACCGTTGCCGCGCGTTTGCTCTGGCATTTATCAAACATGTACCAGCCGGGTTTACCGGGCATATATTTGCCTGCCGGGTTAACCAGACGACGCCAGCTGACCGGATCGATTTCAGAATCGATGGCTTCGCTGATTTTAACGTCGGCGGCTTTCTCGCCCGTGCCGTACAGCGTCAGGCTGCCAGGCGCAATCGGAATGTAAACGGTGCCCTGGTACTCACCCGGCATAATAGCAATGTACTGGCGGCTGCTTGTGTGGCGGGTGATAGCGGCGTCAACGGCGGCCTGAATGGTGGTATGGGTCACGCCTGCGGTCCCTGCGGGTCCGACCACAAAATCAGGTTTAGCAGGAATATTAATCGCCGACGGCTTCCACGGCGCGGTGTTCGGCGTCATCGACAGGAAATAATGCGCAGCGTCAAAATTCTCTGCTTCGCTGGCGGTGAGCACCGGGCGTGCAGCGGTGCCAGGCGCGATTTGTGCAGACGGTTGTTGATCGGCCGGCGTTGAGCTGCATGCGGTCAGCGTCGCGCCCAGAAGCAGTGCCAGAGACAGGCGGGAAACCGAAAATGTGTTCAAGGGGAACTCCAGGCTGGTAAATGTTAAAGGGTCCTTTAAAGCCTGCTGTTTTATACTAAGTTGAGCGAAACGGGAAGCCAAATTACTAAAAAGTCACGACGAAAGGTGTTGATTTACAATCTGATGATTTTGGGTCGAAAAATCCCACCGAACGCGGGGCGTCGGCGGGGCAAAAATCAGGGATGTAATGACAGCCCTTTAATCACTTTATCGACCGCTTTTTTCGGGCCGCGCAGGGCGATTCCCACCAGATTCATCGCGTCGGCGTCTTCTTCCAGGAACACCGCGCGGTTATCTGCATCATTGCCGGTAGCGAACATCGCCTGTACGTAAGGCACAAGGGTTAATTCCCGCTCAAGCCCCTTGCGATGGGTACGCTGGAGGGCGGCCAGATCGCCTGCGAAAATCAGCATCGGCTGGGCGGATATGCGGGAATAGGGGCGATGATGGGCGTCGATATAGGTCTCGCCCAGCACGTCAGGCGCGGCGGCGACAATACCGGTGGCAAGGAAGGCGACGACGTTTAGCCGCTGCCAGCTTTCCAGATCGTCTCGTACTACAAAGGCAATTTTGCTGTCGAACATGCGTCTCTTTTCTCCATCTGCACGGTAAAGACCCATCATCGGAGAATGCGGTTTAGCGGGATAGAACGTTTGTGCACTGTTGCTGAAAATCGGCGGGTGACATCCGGTAAGCACGCTGGAACCAGCGCCCAAGATGGCTTTGGTCGGCAAAACCCACCTGTAACGCGACCTGCACCGGCTCCACGCCGTGACTAAGCAGCGCCCGCGCGCTACGCAGCCGCAGCCTGACCAGATACGCGTGCGGCGTCTGGCCGAACGCCTTACTGAACTGGCGGCTGAGGCGAAAACGGTCAATGCCCGCCAGACGCGATAACTCATCAAGACCGATGTCATCGGCCATCCGCTCATGGAGGATCTCGCGCACGCGCTGCATCTGGCACAGCGGATCGTCCTTAAGCGACGGCGGTTTCTCTTTGATATGGCTCATCAGCATGGTCAGCAGGCGGTCAGTACTCTGATCCCGCGCCAGTCGGCCTTCATCATGATGGAAGGCAAAAAAGGTCTGCTGAATAGCGTGCATTAACAGGGGATCGTCGGTGAGGGTGTGGCAGAACGCCGCTTCGATCAGCGAAATATCATCCTGCCCGCGCCGGGCAAGCTGCGCTGAAACCCACGGCTGCGGCAGATACAGCATCGAATAGGTAAATCCGCCCGGCTCCGGGGCATGACCGTCATGCACTGCGCCCGGCTCAATTAAAATTGCGCGCCCCGGAGTGCTGGTATGTACCGTGCGATGACAGCGAAAGCGCTGCACTCCCTGCCAGGTGACGCCGACCAGAATTTCGTCGTGGTCGTGAGGATCGTAGGCGTGTCCGGTGAAATGCGCGCTGACGCTGTCAATCCCGCTTTCCTTTTCGCGGTGAAAATCCAGCCAGTCGCCAGCCACGCTATTTTTCATCTCAGATGTAGTACGCGGTGATTGACGCGCTGCCGAGGGTGTGGAAATGAACGTTGAAACCGACCATGGCACCGCTGGCACCTTCATCTACCTCAATGCGATCCACATTGAGCGCGTGAACCGTAAAGATATAGCGATGGCTTTCCCCCTTCGGCGGTGCCGCGCCGTCGTAGCCGGTCTTGCCAAAGTCGGTGCGGGTCTGAATTGCGCCCTCCGGCAGAGGAAGCAAACCAGAGCCGGAACCCTGCGGCAGCACGCGGGTGTCGGCGGGCAGGTTGGCGACCACCCAGTGCCACCAGCCGGAACCGGTCGGCGCATCGGGATCGTAGCAGGTGACGACAAAACTCTTCGTTCCCGCCGGGACGTCGTCCCACGCCAGATGCGGAGAAATGTTATCCCCTTCATAGCCCATGCCGTTAAAGACATGGCGATTGTGCAGTTTATCGCCGTCCTGAAAATCTTTGCTGAGTAACTTCATCACTGCTCCTTAAGGTTGCTCACTCGCTAATTAAGAAGTGTAGCACCGCGTCTTACACGCTAAAAAGCGTTTCATCCTGCACTGCAAGATTGATCGCCCGCGTCAGGCGCGACAACTGCTCCGGGTGGATGATGTAGGGCGGCATCAGGTAGATCAGCTTGCCGAAAGGACGGATCCACACGTTGCGATCGACAAAAAAGCGCTGGAGCGCTGCCATATTGACCGGGCGGGTCGTTTCTACCACGCCGATCGCGCCAAGCACGCGCACGTCGGCGACCAGCGCCGCGTCGCGCGCCGGTGCCAGTTCGGCCTTCAGTTGCTCTTCAATGGCTGAAACCTGCGCCTGCCAGTGGTTTTCCGCCAGCAGCGCCAGACTTTCGCTCGCCACCGCGCAGGCCAGCGGATTGCCCATAAACGTCGGGCCGTGCATAAAGCAGCCCGCTTCGCCGTTGCTGATCGTTTCCGCCACCGCGCGGGTGGTCAGCGCAGCGGAAAGCGTCATCGTGCCGCCGGTCAGCGCCTTGCCGAGGCACAGAATATCGGCGGTAATTCCCGCATGTTCACAGGCGAACAGCTTGCCGGTACGCCCAAAGCCAGTGGCAATTTCATCGGCAATCAGCAGGATGCCTTCGCGGTCGCACATTTTACGGATGCGCTTCAGCCACTGTGGGTGATACATGCGCATTCCGCCTGCGCCCTGCACCACAGGCTCCAGAATCACCGCGGCGATCTGCTGGCGATGCGCCGCCATCAGGCGGGCAAAGGGGATCATATCGTGCTCGTCCCATTCGCCGTCAAAACGACTCTGCGGCGCGGGCGCAAACAGATGCTGCGGCAGATAGCCCTGCCACAGGCTGTGCATGGAGTTTTCCGGGTCGCATACCGACATCGCGCCAAATGTATCGCCGTGATAGCCATTGCGGAAGGTGAGAAAGCGCTGGCGCGGCTCGCCTTTGGCCTGCCAGTACTGCAACGCCATTTTCATCGCCACTTCAACCGCCACCGAGCCGGAATCGGCCAGAAATACGCACTCCAGCGCCTCCGGCGTCATCTCCACCAGCTTACGGCACAGTGCCACGGCGGAGGGATGAGTAATGCCGCCAAACATGACGTGCGACATCCGATCGATTTGCGCGGTCATCGCCGCATTCAGGCGCGGGTGATTATAGCCGTGGATCGCCGCCCACCATGACGACATGCCGTCCACCAGATGTTCTCCGCTGGCAAGCTGCAACTCGCAGCCCCTGGCGCTGACCACCGGATACACCGGCAGGGGAGAGGTCATTGAGGTATAGGGATGCCAGATATGGCGTTTATCGAAGGCGAGATCGTCCTGGGTCATAATCGACTTGTAAACCATTTTGAAAAGTTTTAGGTTTACGAGTATAAACCGAACCACGAATTAACTAAACCCTTTGGAGAGGCCCCATGGCTCACCACCCGCGCTGGACAATGTCGCAAGTCACCGAACTTTTTCAAAAACCGCTGCTGGATCTGCTGTTCGAGGCGCAGCAAATCCACCGTCAGCATTTCGATCCTCAGCAGGTGCAGGTCAGTACGCTGCTGTCGATTAAAACCGGTGCCTGCCCGGAAGACTGCAAATACTGCCCGCAAAGCTCGCGTTACAAAACCGGTCTGGCAACCGAGCGCCTGATGGAAGTTGAGCAGGTGCTGGAATCCGCGCGCAAAGCGAAACTGGCTGGATCGACCCGTTTTTGTATGGGTGCCGCGTGGAAAAACCCGCACGAGCGCGATATGCCCTACCTTGAGCAAATGGTGCAGGGTGTAAAAGCCATGGGGCTGGAAGCCTGCATGACCCTCGGCACGCTGGATGAAACGCAGGCCCGGCGCCTGGCGTCGGCGGGACTGGATTATTACAACCATAACCTCGACACCTCGCCGGAATTTTACGGCAATATCATCACCACCCGCACCTACCAGGAGCGGCTGGATACGCTGGATAAAGTCCGCGACGCCGGGATCAAAGTGTGTTCCGGCGGCATCGTCGGGCTGGGCGAAACGGTGAAGGATCGCGCCGGACTGTTGTTGCAGCTGGCGAATCTGCCCACGCCGCCGGAAAGCGTGCCGATCAACATGCTGGTGAAGGTTAAAGGCACGCCGCTGGCTGACAACGAAGACGTCGATGCTTTTGATTTTATTCGCACTATTGCGGTCGCCCGCATCATGATGCCGACGTCATACGTTCGCCTCTCCGCCGGGCGCGAGCAGATGAACGAACAGACCCAGGCAATGTGTTTTATGGCCGGGGCCAACTCAGTGTTTTACGGCTGCAAACTGCTGACCACGCCGAACCCGGAAGAAGATAAAGATTTACAACTGTTCCGCAAGCTGGGGCTGAATCCGCAGCAGACCACGGTGCATGAAGGTGACAACGAACAGCAGCAGCGCCTCGAACAGGTACTGAAAACGCCGGACACCGATGCGTACTACAACGCGGCGGCGGTATGAACTGGCAGCAACGCATTGATAACGCTTTAGAACAACGCCGCGCCGCCCGCGCCCTGCGCCAGCGTCAGACGGTTACACAGGGGGCGGGACGCTGGCTGGAAACCGACGGGCGTCGTTTTGTGAATTTCTCCAGTAACGATTATCTCGGCTTAAGCCAGCACCCGCGCGTTGTGCGCGCGTGGCAGCAGGGCGCGGAGCGCTACGGCGTCGGCAGCGGCGGCTCCGGTCACGTCAGCGGCTACACGACCGCCCATCAGACGCTGGAAGAGGCGCTGGCACACTGGCTGGGCTACCCGCGCGCGCTGCTGTTTATCTCCGGCTTTGCCGCTAATCAGGCCGTTATCGCGGCGCTGGCAGGAAAAGAGGATCGCATTCTCGCCGACCGCCTGAGCCATGCCTCGCTGCTGGAAGCCGCCAGCCTCAGCCCGGCGCAGCTTCGCCGCTTTACGCACAACGATCCGCAGCACCTGCAAACTCTGCTGGCAAAACCGGTAGACGGACAGCAGCTGGTGGTGACCGAAGGCGTTTTCAGCATGGACGGCGACAGCGCGCCGCTAAAAGAGCTTAGCGCGGCGGCGCGGGCGGCAGGGAGCTGGCTGATGGTGGACGACGCGCACGGCGTGGGCGTCACCGGCGACGGCGGGCGCGGAAGCTGCCACGCGCAGCAGGTGCAGCCGGAACTGCTGGTCGTCACCTTCGGCAAAGGCTTCGGGGTCAGCGGCGCGGCGGTGCTGTGCAGCGAGCCTGTCGCGGACTACCTGATTCAGTTTGCCCGCCATCTGATTTACAGCACCAGTATGCCGCCCGCGCAGGCGGTGGCGCTGGGTGCCGCGCTTTCGGTGATCCAGAGCGATGACGGCCAGCAGCGGCGAGAAAAACTCCGTCAGCACATCACCGTGTTTCGGCGCGGCGCGGCGTCATTAGAGGCTCGCCTGACCGATTCCGCCAGCGCCATTCAGCCGCTGATGGTGGGCGACAACGCCCGTGCGCTGAACATGGCGGATGCCCTGCGCAGGCAGGGATGCTGGGTGACGGCCATCCGCCCGCCAACGGTGCCGGAAGGCACCGCCCGGCTGCGCTTAACCCTGACCGCAGCGCACGAAACGGAAGACATCGCCCGTCTGCTGGAGGTGCTGGATGCCATCGGTCGATAAACAGGCGGTTGCCGCGGCGTTTGGTCGCGCGGCATCGGTGTATCTTCAGCATGATGAACTACAGCGCCAGAGCGCCCGGGCGCTGCTGACCGCGCTCCCTGAACGCGAATTTGCCAGGGTGCTGGACGCCGGATGCGGGCCGGGGGCGATGAGCCGTTACTGGCAGACGCGCGGCAGCCAGGTCACCGCGCTGGATCTCTCGGCGCAGATGCTGGCGGAAGCGCAGCGCCAGCAGGTCGCGCACCAGTACGTGCTGGCGGATATTGAATCCCTGCCGCTGGACGCGGCGAGCTTCGACCTGGCGTGGAGTAATCTGGCGGTGCAGTGGTGCGACGATTTACGTCAGGCCATCGGGCAACTCTGCCGGGTGGTGCGCCCCGGCGGGACGGTGGCGTTCACCACCCTGATCGCCGGATCGCTGCCGGAAGTGGCGCAGGCGTGGCGGGCGGTCGATGCGCGCCCGCACGTCAACCGTTTTATGTCGGTGGAGGCCATCCACGAGGCGCTGGCGGGCTGGCGCTATCGCAGCCATCAGCAATCGATTAGCCTGACCTTCGCCGATGCGCTAAGCGCCATGCGCTCTCTGAAAGGGACCGGGGCGACGCACCTGCATCAGGGCCGGGAGCGTCGTCCGCTGACCCGCAGCCAGTTGCGCCAGCTACAGCTGGCATGGCCGCAGCAGCAGGGCGCGTATCCGCTGACGTATCATCTTTTTACGGGAATTATTGCACGTGACTAAACGTTTTTTTATCACCGGGACCGACACCGAAGTGGGCAAAACCGTTGCCAGCTGCGCGCTGTTACAGGCCGCCGCCCGTCAGGGGCTGAAGACCGCAGGCTATAAACCGGTGGCCTCCGGCAGCGAAATGACGGCGGACGGGCTGCGCAACAGTGACGCGCTGGCCTTACAGCGTTACAGCACGCTGGCGCTACGCTATCCGCAGGTTAATCCGTTCACTTTCGCTGAGCCGACCTCGCCGCATATCGTCAGCGCCGATGAAGGGCGTCCCATCACCGCCGGGGCGCTGTCAGCAGGCTTGCGGGCGCTGGAAGCGCAGGCGGAGTGGCTGCTGGTGGAAGGTGCCGGAGGCTGGTTTACGCCGCTGTCGCCGACGCTGACCTTCGCCGACTGGGTGACGGCAGAACAACTGCCGGTGATCCTGGTCGTGGGCGTTAAGCTGGGCTGTATCAACCACGCGATGCTGACCGCGCTCGCCGTGCAGCAGGCGGGACTGACGCTGGCAGGCTGGATCGCCAACGACGTAACCCCGCCGGGTAAACGTCATCAGGAGTATCTCGCCACCCTGCAACGCGTGTTGCCCGCGCCGCTGCTCGGCGAAATCCCCTGGCTTAAGACGACGCCAGAGGAGTGCGATCCCGGTCAGTATCTCGACCTCAGTGCCCTGCACCCGGCGTCATCCACTGTGCCAGCAGGCGCTGGTCAAGTTGATTAACCTGTCCCTGAGCGACGTTGCGCCCCTGATGCAGCAGCAGAAAGCGGTCGGAAACCTGATGGATGAATGACAGATGCTGCTCTGCCAGCAGGATCGTCAGCCCCAGCTCGCGTTTCAGGCGCAGAATAAACTCGCCCAGCCGGAGTAAAAATGCCTGCCCCACGCCGCGCGTCGGTTCGTCAAGGATCAGCAGGCGCGGGCGGGTCACCAGCGCGCGCGCCAGCGCCAGCTGATACTGGTTATCGTCTGACAGGGTAGCCGCTTTGCTCTGACGCAGCGTGCGCAGTTCCGGGAACAGCTCGTAGATCTCCCCGTTTACCGCGCCGCCGTCCTGACGAGAGGCGCGGGCAATATGCAGGTTTTCCTCCACCGTCAACTGCGAAAAAATGCGCTTATCCTGCGGCACATGGCTGATCCCAAGCGCGGTGCGGTGCGGCACCGACACCGGCAGCAGATCGCAGGGCAGGGCATCCGCGTCCTGCCAGACGATACTGCCGCTCTCGATGGGCAAATACCCGGTAATACAGTTAATCAGGGTGGTTTTGCCCATCCCCGGCAGCCCAATGACGCTGGTACATTGCCCCGGCTGTAGATCGAGCGTGATATTCCACAGCGTATGCTGACTTCCGTAAAACTGATTTACAGCGCGTAGACTCAACATCGGTTTCTCCTCAATTCAGCACGTGCAGTTCGACAATCCACTATTTCAACAGGTATGTTGCAAAAGGCTTGCCATTTCCGGCATGCGTGCGCAAAAAGAGGCTTATTTCGGAAACCGCCGAGGAAAAGGGGAAAAATATTAGCGAAGCGAAGCATCGCTATGCACTTTGTCGGTGCCAGCGCCCGATAATAGGGGTGCATGTAGCCCGCGCTATCACCGCCGTCTTAAGATGATTAACGTCAAAAAATAGTGATAAATATTTTTTACAGGGGCCATTTTGCGGCGTCGGCGATTTTCGCCAGATAGCGGCGGCTAAGGGCTGGAGATACTTATCCACTATTCCTGTGGATAACCTTGTGTATGAGAGTGAGAAAACGTGTGGCAAACGAGAGAATACGCGGCCTGCGCCTGAATTGACGGCAAACGCATCTTTTCTGATATATCATCTGATATCAACGGGTTATATAAAATCAATATCTGCAAGAAAAGTGTCATCTGCTGCCACAAAAGCGTCATGACGTTACTTGACAAAAGTTAAAAATTGAAATTTTCTGGGGATAACCCGTTCCGACTGGCATTTTCCTCATCGGACGCTACGCTTTTGCTGTTGTTCCCGGGCGCAACGGAATCACTTTTACCGTTTACTGGTTTTTTGTCCAGTATTAATTGTTGGCAAAATCGTCAACCACAGGTAAAATTATCCTCCTGCTCGCTTCTTCCTTTCAGGTAGCCATTTAATGAGTAAACCGTTCAAACTGAATTCCGCATTCCGTCCGTCTGGCGATCAGCCGGAGGCGATTCGTCGTCTGAAAGAAGGTCTTGAGGATGGCCTGGCCCATCAGACGCTTCTTGGCGTAACGGGCTCAGGGAAGACGTTTACCGTGGCGAACGTGATCGCCGATCTCCAGCGCCCAACAATGGTGCTGGCACCGAACAAAACCCTGGCGGCGCAGTTATACGGCGAGATGAAAGAGTTCTTCCCGGATAACGCGGTAGAGTATTTCGTCTCGTACTACGATTATTATCAGCCGGAAGCCTACGTCCCCAGTTCAGACACCTTTATTGAGAAAGACGCCTCGGTCAACGAACACATCGAGCAAATGCGTCTGTCCGCCACCAAAGCGCTGCTGGAGCGGCGGGACGTGGTGGTGGTGGCGTCGGTCTCGGCGATTTACGGCCTTGGCGACCCCGATCTCTATTTAAAAATGATGCTGCACCTGACCATCGGCATGATTATCAACCAGCGCGATATTCTGCGTCGGCTGGCAGAGTTGCAGTACGCCCGCAACGATCAGGCATTCCAGCGCGGCACCTTCCGCGTGCGCGGTGAAGTGATCGACATCTTCCCGGCGGAATCCGATGACATGGCGCTGCGCGTTGAGCTTTTTGACGAAGAGGTCGAGCGTCTGTCGCTTTTCGATCCGCTGACCGGGCATATTGAATCGACCATTCAGCGTTTCACCGTGTACCCGAAAACCCACTACGTTACCCCGCGCGAGCGCATTCTGCAGGCGATGGAAGACATCAAAGTGGAGCTGGCCGACCGGCGCAAGACGCTGATGGCCAATAACAAACTGCTGGAGGAGCAGCGGCTGACCCAGCGCACCCAGTTTGACCTCGAAATGATGAACGAGCTGGGCTACTGCTCCGGCATCGAAAACTATTCGCGCTATCTGTCCGGGCGCGGGCAGGGCGAAGCGCCGCCGACGCTGTTTGACTATTTGCCCGCTGACGGCCTGCTGGTGGTCGATGAATCGCACGTCACCATCCCGCAAATTGGCGGCATGTATCGCGGCGACCGCGCGCGTAAAGAAACCCTCGTTGAGTACGGTTTCCGACTGCCGTCGGCGCTGGATAACCGCCCGATGAAATTTGAAGAATTCGAAGCGCTGGCTCCGCAAACCATTTACGTTTCCGCGACCCCCGGCAAGTACGAACTGGAGAAATCCGGTGATGAAGTGGTCGATCAGGTGGTCCGTCCGACCGGCCTGCTGGACCCGATTATCGAAGTGCGTCCGGTCGCCACCCAGGTGGACGATTTGCTGTCGGAAATCCGCAAGCGCGTCACCATCAACGAGCGCGTGCTGGTGACGACCCTGACCAAGCGGATGGCGGAAGATTTAACCGAATATCTGGAAGAGCACGGCGAGCGGGTGCGCTATCTGCACTCGGACATCGACACGGTGGAGCGTATGGAAATCATCCGCGACCTGCGCCTCGGTGAGTTTGACGTGCTGGTGGGTATCAACCTGCTGCGAGAAGGGCTGGATATGCCGGAAGTGTCGCTGGTCGCCATCCTTGATGCCGATAAAGAAGGCTTCCTGCGTTCAGAGCGCTCGCTGATCCAGACCATCGGCCGTGCCGCGCGTAACATTAACGGCAAGGCGATCCTTTACGGGGATAAAATCACCCCGTCGATGGAAAAAGCGATTAGCGAAACCGAGCGCCGCCGCGAGAAGCAGCATCAGTACAACCTCGAGCACGGTATTGTGCCGCAGGGTCTGAACAAGAAAGTGGTCGATATTCTGGCGCTGGGCGAAAACATCGCCAAAACGAAAGCCAAAGGTCGCGGCAAGTCACGTCATCCGGTGCAGGATGACGCCAGCGAACTGACGCTGACGCCGAAAGCGTTGCAGCAGAAAATCCACGAGCTGGAAGGGAAAATGATGCAGCACGCGCAGAATCTGGAGTTTGAAGAAGCGGCCCAGGTGCGCGACCAGCTGCATCAACTGCGCGATCTGTTTATTGCCGCTTCCTGACGCCGCGTTAGTCAATACCAGGCCGGAATAGCGAAACGCTATCCGGCCTTTTTAATGTCGCGCAGACCCCGGAATTTGACCCACGCGCGTGCGCCTGGCCCCGGCTGTCGGTTGTGCAAAAAGAACTGCGCGTCGTGAAGCTGGGCGATACGGGTCACGATGCTCAGCCCCAGCCCGATACCGCCGTAACGGCTGTCCATGCGCACAAACGCTTTACTCAGCTCTCCGCCTTTCGACTCGTCGATCCCCGGCCCTTCATCTTCCACTATGAGCACCGGCTCCGGGCCTGGCTCAATACTCACGCTAATCACCGACCCCACCGGGCTGTAACGGTAAGCGTTTTCCACCAGATTGCGCAGCAGCACTCCCAGCAGCGTGGCATCACCGAGCACCGCAGCGTTATTCTCAGCGGGCAGCTGTAGCCGCTGTTGACGCTGCGCCAGCATACTTTCCAGTTCACCCTGCAACGGCAGCACCACGTCCGTATACAGCGCCACTTGCTGATAGCTGCCTGCGGAGAACGACTGCCCGACGCGGGCCAGTTGCAACAACTGGGCAATGCTGGTGGTCATCTGATCCAGACGTTGCAGCAGCGGCTCCACGTTGGCGGTGCCCGCGCGGCCAATCAGCTCCAGATGCAGGCGCAAACCGGCAAGCGGGGTGCGCAGTTCGTGGGCCACGTCGGCGGTAAACAGCCGTTCGCGCTCGATGGTGACGTTCAGGCGGGAAACCAGTTGATTGATGGCGGAGGTCACGGCCTCCACTTCGCTGACCGAATCGCTGATGGCAATCGGCTGGAGATTATCCGGCGTGCGCGTATCCAGTTCGCGCTGAAGTTCTTCCAGCGGGCGGGTGATCTTTTTCACCGCGTGAAAGCAAATCAACAGCGCCATGCCGATAATCAGCAGGCTCGGCACCAGCAGGCTGGCGACCGCCTCGTGGATCTCATGCTCAACGTGCTTATGGTTATTGAGATTATGAACCGCGCTCTCGACCAGCAGTTCGATCTGTTCTTTGCTCTCATGCCAGAGCCAGAACACGCTGAAAACCTGACACACTACCAGCACCGCGCCAATGGTCAGCAGAAGCTGGCTGCGCATGGTGGATTTTCTGGGCCACAATCGCATCATTGCTTATCCTGTTCCGGCATCATGTAGCCGAAACCGCGCACCGTGCGAATGCGCGTTTTACCGATCTTCTCGCGTAAATTATGGATGTGCACCTCCAGCGTATTGGTGGAAGGCTCGTTGTCCCAGTTATAAATATCGTTAAACAGGATCTCACGGTGCACCGGGCTTCCGGCCTTCAGCATTAGCCTGGAGAGAAGCGCATACTCTTTCGGTGTCAGATCCAGCAGTTGCCCGTCGAGCCATACCTGACGCCGCGTGACGTTAACCGTCAGATTTCCAAGCGTCAGTTCGCTGTCACCCTGATTATGATGACGGCGCAGCAGGGCGCGAATGCGGGCGTTCAGTTCATCCAGGGCAAAGGGTTTGATCAGATAATCATCCGCGCCGGTGTCCAGCCCGGCGATGCGGTCGCCGACGGTATCGCGGGCGGTAAGGATCAGCACCGGCTGGGTAAATTTCTCCCGGCGCAGATTCGCCAGCAACTGTAAGCCGTCCTGATCGGGCAAGCCTAAATCCAGCACCACCAGACTGTAATGGGCGCTGGACAAACAGAGTTTTGCATCGCGGGCGGTTGCAACACCATCGCAAACATATCCCTCGTTTTGCATTGCGAGGAGCAGCCCCTGCAATAATAAAGCATCATCCTCGACAACTAATATTTTCACTTAGTCAGCTCCTCTGCACGGCATTAAAATATCCTCATTACGTTGATAAACCTGGGTATTCACGCCGGTGATCCCCAGCAGCGTGTGGAAAAGATTATCCTGCGAGTAGGGCAACGTTGCCGCATTTTTTTGCAGACAGGTTTTGTCGATGCCGTAGCGTTTCTGATAATCCTCTGACAGCCAGATCAGCATCGGAATGTGCGTCTGCTCTTGCGGGGCAATGGACCAGGGTAGCCCATGTAAATAGACACCGTTTTCCCCCAGCGATTCACCGTGATCGGATAAATAAACCAGACTGGTGGTGAATTTATCCTGCTTAGTTTGCAGCAGTTTTATCGCCTTATCGACAATATAATCGACGTACAGGATCGTATTGTCATAAGTATTGACCAGCTGCTGCTGGCTACAGCCTTGAATTTCGTTGGTATCGCAGGTCGGGGTAAATTGGCGGAACTGCGGCGGATAGCGGTGCCAGTAGGTCGGCCCGTGGCTGCCGATGGTATGCAGGACAATCACGCCGTCGCCCTGCAAATGGTCAATGTCTTTTTCTAAATCGTCGAACAGCACCTCATCGTAGCACTCGCCGTCAATGCACTGGCCCGGCAGCTTGCGTTTGGTCATATCCTGGGTCGGCACCCGCGTACACGCGCCTTTGCAGCCGCCGTCGTTTTCGTTCCACAGCACCTTTATTCCGGCTCGCTGGAGCACATCCAGCAGCCCTTCCTGGTGATGCGCCAGCTGCGCGTCATAATGCTGGCGCGGCATCCCGGAAAACATACAGGGAACCGAGACGGCGGTGGCGGTGCCGCAGGAGGTGGTCTGCGGATAGTAAATCACGCCATCCTGCTTCAGCCGGGGATTGGTTTCACGCGGATAATCGCCGAGGGAGAAATTCGCTGCCCGCGAGGTTTCGCCGACGATCACGATGGTCAGGTTTTTTCTTCCGCCCTGCATTTTGCGATCCTGCTGCGCGTCTTCACCGATTTTCACCAGCGGCAGGTTATCCAGCCGGTTGTGGATGTACCACGACCAGCTGGCGACAAGACTGTTCGACGGATTCAGCGATTTCACCAGCTGTTTATTATTGCGAAACAAAGAGGCGTAATCTTTGTAGAAAAGCAGCGCGACCAGCAGGATCGCCAGCATCGAGAGCGTCAGGGTGATGATACGCACCAGCGCCCCGCGCATCCGGGTGGTGGGATAGCGGATTTTCACCCACCAGGCAATGACCACCATCAGCACGCCGGAAGTCAGCAGGGTGAGCACCAGCCGCGACGAGAGCAGGGCAAAACTCTCCGCCGGAGTGGTATCGAGGATGTTATCGATCATCCCCCGGTCGATCACAATCGAGAAGTTAACGATAAAATATTGTGCCGCCGCGCTGAGCAAGACAAAAAGGCTGACCGCCAGGCGATGCAGGCGCACAAATGAGGTTAGCGTCAGGATAATCAGCAGCGCACAAAAGAGCACAACCGGCATGGAGAGATACACCAGCGCCGAATGCAGGGAGTGCACCGGCAGCAGCCGGTACGCCTGCTGCCAGAATGCGAGATTTAAAAACAGTGCGATATAGAGTGCAAAAAGGCTCAGATAAGTCAGCAGTCCGAGCGTCGGCCTGCGCAGAGTGAATGCCCGCATGATGCGATCCCAGCAGAAAAGAGAACGCCATCCTCGCAGGGAATAATTAAGACAACCTTAAGATTTCAGGCCGCAGGAAAATCTCAACCCAGCGCCTGCACCGCCTGCTCCAGCGCCTTGCGCAGCAGGCCACGGTCATGGAGATAGGGGATATCGCTGGCCTCCAGCGGCTGCTGGATCACCACCCGATCGTGAAGCCCGTGGGTGTCGGTTTCCGGCCCAATGACTACCGCATCGATCACCCGCTTACCGATATATTGCTCCATCAGGGTGAGTTTATCGATCACCTGTAGCTCCGCCGCCGGAAGGCTGACTTCGCGCCCCAGATTGCCGATGTAAATCATCGGCGCAGGCGTGCGTCGTAGCGCCTGGGTGATATCGGAAAGCAGCAGGATCGGCAGCAGGCTGGTGTAAAAACTGCCGGGACCGATGAGGATCAAATCCGCTTCGCCAATTGCCTGCACCGCCTCGCGGGTGGCGGGCACCGCAGGCGAAAGCAGCAGTTCTGCAGGCGGTTGCCGAAGCTGATCGATATTCACTTCGCCATACACTTCATGACCGTCGTTATCCAGCGCCATGAGATCGACCGGCACTTCCGACATCGGGATCAGCAGCGCATCGACCTTCAGCAGATTGCGAATAAGATTTATCGCTTCCAGCGGGCGCACGCTCAGATGGTCGAGGGCTTTTAACATCAGATTGCCGAGATTATGCCCGGAAAGTTCGCCATTGCCGCCGAAACGGTACTCAAACATCGCGGAGGCCACGCTGGGCTCAGTGATCAGTTGATTAAGACAGTTACGCATATCACCCCACGCAATGCCGCCCTCGGCGCGGCGAATGCGTCCGGTAGAACCGCCGTTATCGGTAGTGGTGACAATCCCGGTCAGCCGTGAGCCGAGCGATGACAGTGAAGACATCACGCGCCCCAGACCGTGTCCGCCGCCCAGCGCCACCACTCTGTCCAGATCCGCAAACGTGCGATTTCGCATAACTTTCCCTTAATGATTTATCCAGCGCTACAGTAGCGTAACTGCGCCTGAAAGACGATGGGGCAGATGCGATGAACTGATGCATATCAATGCAAAAGCGTGAAATACCCGTATCCTGTAGTGAAATGACACGATCGTGACGCTATATACAGAGTTATATAACGTTATGCGTCTGGCGAAAACGCCGCTGACGCGCTACTATCGGCATAATCACTCTAGCCCCTGCGCCTAAGTCACACGATATGGCGCTTCGGCCGTGGCATAAGCCACCAGGGTACAGGAAGAAATGACTGTGCCTCCCGAACTGGAAAGGTGTACATGGCCTCACAACTTACCGATGCGTTCGCCCGCAGGTTTTATTATCTGCGTTTGTCGATCACCGATGTGTGTAACTTTCGTTGTACCTACTGTTTGCCCAACGGCTACCGGCCCAGCGGCGTTAACAACAAAGGTTTTTTGACCACCGATGAAGTGCGGCGGGTGACCCGCGCGTTTACCGCGCTGGGAACCGAGAAAGTGCGCCTCACTGGCGGCGAGCCTTCATTGCGCCGCGATTTCACCGATATCATCGCCACCGTGCGCGAGAACCGCGCAATCCGCCAGATTGCAGTCACCACCAACGGCTACCGGATGGCGCGGGACGTGGCGCAGTGGCGCGACGCGGGCCTGACCAACATTAACGTCAGCGTGGACAGCCTCGACGCCCGCCAGTTTCATGCCATCACCGGCCAGGATAAATTCCGCCAGGTGATGGACGGCATCGACGCCGCCTTCGCCGCCGGTTTTGCACGCGTGAAGGTCAATACCGTCCTGATGCGCGACGTTAATCATCATCAACTCGACACCTTCCTCGCGTGGATCAAACCGCGCCGCATTCAGTTACGGTTTATTGAACTGATGGAAACAGGGGAGGGCAGCGATCTGTTTCGCAAACATCACATTTCCGGCATGGTGCTGCGCGATGAGCTACTCCGGCGCGGCTGGATCCACCAGCTTCGCCAGCGCAGCGACGGCCCGGCGCAGGTGTTTTGCCACCCGGACTACGAAGGCGAAATCGGCCTGATCATGCCGTATGAAAAAGATTTTTGCGCCAGTTGCAACCGCCTGCGCGTGTCGTCCACCGGCAAACTGCATCTGTGCCTGTTCGGTGACGGCGGCGTTGAACTGCGCGATCTGCTGGAAGATGACCAGCAGCAGGCCGCGCTGGAGTCGCGGATCGCGGCGGCGCTGGCCCATAAGAAGCAGACCCATTTCCTGCATCAGGGAAATACGGGCATCACGCAGAACCTTTCTTATATTGGCGGCTAACCGCCCGCAAGGAGAAGTCACATGAGTCAGGTCAGTGCAGAATTTATCCCGGCGCAGATCGCCATTCTTACCGTGTCCAGCCGTCGTGGCGAAGAGGATGACACCTCCGGCCATTTCCTGCGCGATTCCGCGAGCGAGGCGGGGCATCGGGTGGTGGATAAAGCCATCGTCAAAGAAAATCGCTACGCCATCCGCGCCCAGGTTTCGGCGTGGATCGCCCACGAAGAAGTGCAGGTAGTTTTAATTAACGGCGGCACCGGCTTTACCGAAGGCGATCAGGTTCCCGAAGCGCTGCTGCCGCTGTTTGACCGCGAAATCGAAGGCTTTGGTGAAGTGTTCCGCATGTTGTCGTTTGAAGAGATCGGCACCTCCACGCTGCAATCGCGCGCGGTGGCGGGCATCGCCAATAACACGCTGATTTTCGCCATGCCCGGCTCAACCAAAGCCTGCCGCACGGCCTGGGAAAACATTATCGCCCCGCAGCTTGATGCCCGCACGCGCCCGTGTAATTTTCATCCCCATTTGAAGAAATAAGTTATGTCACAACTCACCCACATCAACGCCGCCGGTGAAGCGCATATGGTGGATGTGTCGGCGAAAGCGGAAACCGTGCGCGAGGCGCGCGCGGAAGCCTTCGTCACCATGCTGCCGGAAACGCTGAAAATGATCGTTGACGGTAGCCACCATAAAGGTGACGTCTTCGCCACCGCCCGCATCGCCGGTATTCAGGCCGCCAAGCGAACCTGGGATCTCATCCCGCTGTGTCATCCTTTAATGCTCAGCAAAGTGGAAGTTAACCTCCAGGCGCAGCCGGAGCACAGCCGCGTGCGCATTGAAACGCGCTGCCGCCTGACCGGGAAAACCGGCGTGGAAATGGAAGCGTTGACCGCCGCGTCGGTGGCGGCGCTGACCATCTATGACATGTGCAAAGCAGTGCAAAAAGATATGGTGATTGGCCCGGTACGCCTGCTGGCAAAAAGCGGCGGCAAATCGGGTGACTTTACGGTGGACGCTCATGATTAACGTTTTATTTTTCGCCCAGGTGCGCGAACTGGTGGGCAGCGACCGCCTGACTCTGGCAGCGGAATTCACCAGCGTGGAAAACCTGCGTCAGCACCTCGCCGCCAGAGGCGACCGCTGGGCGCTGGCGCTGGAGGAGGGCAAACTGCTCGCCGCCGTCAACCAGACGCTGGTGGCCTTCGATCATCCGGTTAATGATGGCGATGAAGTTGCGTTCTTTCCACCGGTTACCGGAGGCTGAAATGGCTGAAACCCGAATTTGCGTCGGTCACGCCCCGTTTCGCGTGGGCGATGAATACCCGTGGCTGGCGGAGCGCGATGAAGACGGCGCGGTCGTCACCTTCACTGGCAAAGTGCGCAATCATAATCTCGGCGACAGCGTGAAGGCGCTGACGCTGGAGCACTACCCGGGGATGACGGAAAAAGCGCTGGCGGAAATCGTTGCTGAAGCCCGCGCCCGCTGGCCACTGGGCCGCATTACGGTGATCCACCGCATCGGTGAACTGTGGCCGGGCGATGAAATTGTCTTTGTCGGCGTCACCAGCGCCCATCGCAGCAGCGCCTTTGAAGCCGGGCAATTTATTATGGATTATCTGAAAACCCGCGCGCCGTTCTGGAAACGGGAAGCGACCCCGGAAGGCGAACGCTGGGTTGACGCGCGGGACAGCGATAAGCAAGCCGCGCAGCGTTGGTAAGACGAGTTTTTCAGGATGTAGTAGGCTTACATGAGTATTCACCTTATAAGGAGTTTCTCATGGAGCGATTTCCAAAGTCCGATTCCATCGTCCAGCAGTCCCGCAGCGGCCTGCAAACCTACATGGCGCAGGTTTACGGCTGGATGACCTGCGGCCTGCTGCTCACCGCTTTTGTGGCCTGGTATTCCGCCAATACCCCCGCCGTGATGATGTTTGTCTTCTCAAGCCAAATCACCTTTTTTGGCCTGATCATCGCGCAGCTGGCGCTGGTGTTTGTGCTCGCCGGGCTGGTACACAAGCTGAGTGCGGGCATGGCGACGACGCTGTTTATGCTCTATTCGGCGCTCACCGGCCTGACCCTGTCGAGCATTTTCATCGTCTACACTTATTCTTCCATCGCCAGCACCTTTGTGGTGACCGCCGGGATGTTCGGCATCATGAGCCTGTACGGATACACCACCAAACGCGATCTCAGCGGGCTGGGCAACATGCTGTTTATGGGCCTGATTGGTATTATCCTCGCCTCGCTGGTTAACTTCTGGCTGAAGAGCGAAGCGCTGATGTGGGCGGTGACCTACATCGGGGTGGTAATTTTTGTCGGCCTGACCGCCTGGGATACCCAGAAGCTGAAAAATATCGGTGAGCAGATCGATACCCGCGACGGCAGTATGCTGCGTAAATACTCCATTCTTGGCGCATTGACGCTGTATCTGGACTTTATCAACCTGTTCCTGATGCTGCTGCGTATTTTTGGCAACCGCCGTTAAACGCTCGCGCTACCGCTATCCATCCCGGAACCTGTTTCCGGGATTATTTTTTGTCGGCGGGGCTTGTTAATCCATTTAACAATATACTGTTATTCCCTTTTCATTCTGGTTGCATTTTTAATAAATAATCGCATGTCGCTGTCTCTTTTTATTTCGGGACGGCGTTTTAATTATTTTCTCTCCTGCAAATAAAATGCCGAAGATAAGCCGATGCTGCCCTATTAACGCGACAAATAATTCGCGCGTGCAGTATAACAATTTGGAAAAACTTACCCGGTTGCAGAATAGGGTGAAGTATGTTAGCTTCGTCGAGTATTTTAAAAAGATCCCGTTAAGGGTATATTTGGCGTTGCCCTGAAAAAAGGATTTTCTATTATGATCCAGCCTGCAGAACACCCCCGCAAAGACTCCAACACCAAAAGCGTAAGCAAAACTTTAGCAATACTCGCCACATTTAATGAGTCGGTGCCAGTACAACGCACTTCAGACATCGCGGTAAAACTGCAAATGAATATTAGCACCGTCTCCCGCCATCTTAATACCATGCTCGATTGGGGTTTTCTGGAACGCGATGAGGCCACCGGTTTTTATTCCCCCGGTCTTGGGATTGTGGCGCTTGCGGGCGTCACGCTGCAAAATAATGACATCTTTCGTCATGCTTTCCCGGAGCTTCAGCGGCTCTCTCACCAATATAATATTCACAGCCACATGTCTGTTCCGCACATGACCGATATCGTCCACCTGATCAGCAACTGCTGTAAAAGCACGGTGGATCTGCTCATCCCGATGGGTCATCGTCACCCGATGCACTGTTCAGCCATGGGCCGCGCGCTGCTGGCGTACATGCCCGAAGCGCAGGCGCAGGACATTCTCCAGCGCTCGGAACTGCAAAAATATACTGCCGCTACCAAAGTCGATCTCCGCGAAATCAAACAGGAACTGGTGATCACGCGCCAGCGCGGTTACTGCACGATTTTTAATGAACTGAACGAAGGGAAAGGCTCGCTTTCCGCCCCGGTTTTCGACCGTAATCGCGCGCCCGTCGCCGCCATCAGCGTATCCACCAGCGTACACAGCCTCAGCCAGCCGGAGCGCGAGCGGGAGCTTGCCAGAGCGGTAATGATGGCCGCCAGCAAAATATCCGGCAAGCTGGGCTATTTCCCCAAATAAAAAAGCGGCATAAAAGACGCAATGCTTTTATGCCTTTTTTCATTAGCTGTTCTACTGTTACGGTATTATTATTTCCCGGCGTTTAATTAGTGGATGGGATGATATTCTTTGTCTCTTTTGCAATGCTTTTGCTTCGTTTGAATATTACATTCACTGCCAGAAAATTACCTGTGAAAATAATTATTGTATAGCGATTAAGAAGATAATATTCAGTTGCATAATATGCAATTGTCTTGCATCAGGTAAAATATAATTTTGTAATGTGAGAATTAATTGCAATAATCAAAAAAACAAACTTGCCTATTGTTATTTTGTTCGAATGCATATAGTGTAAATGGCAACGATCTTTCGAAGTTTTCTAACTATATTACTGACGCTATGGAACGCAGATAGAACATTCGGCGGTGTATTCTTTCGTTAAGTTGATAAACCTCAGGCAGCGGTACGGCGTCATTGTGCCTGTATTTTGGCGCGCGTGAAATAAGACAATCTCTGTCGGCACACGTTTAAAAATCGTTAAAAGGATAATATGCCATGGAGCCAGTTAAACGTTTATTTTACATTCTTGCCGGTCCGGGCGTCCTTGGGATTTCCACTTTTCTGCTCTCCGATCTGCTGACTCTCCACGGCGCGCAGGCCATCGGGATTTTATTCTGGATGATTTTGTGGTGGATCGCGCGTCCGGTACATATTGCGGTTACCGGTTTTGTGCCCGTCATCGCCAATGCGCTGCTCAATATTGTGCCGATGGGGGTGATTACCGGGCAGTATTTTTCTGACAGCATCATTCTGATTTTCGGCTCCGGTCTGCTCTGCGCGCCCTGGGCGACCATTGGCCTTGACCGTCGCGTGGCGCTGAAAGTGCTGTCGGTGATTGGCCCCTCAATGCGGTCCCAGGTGACCGTCTGGCTGCTGGCCAGCATCCTGATGTCCTGCCTGCTGCCTAACGTGGCGGTCTGCGCGCTGTTTACACCGATGGCGGTAGCGATGCTGACCACGGCGGGCTACAGCGATATCACCAAATGCCAGCCTGCCGTTCCCATTTTGTTGGCTATCGGCTGGGGCGTCGGCATCGGCGGTCTGGGAACGCCGCTTGGCGGGGCGATGAATCTCGCCGCCATCTCTATTTTTGAGGAGCACGTCGGCCACGAATTTATGTACGTTGACTGGCTTATTCGCATCAGCCCGTTTTTCATCATCATCAGCCTCGTCACCCTGGCCTGTATGCTGCTGATCCCGATGAAGGTCAAAACCCTGAACGGCACCCGCGAATATTTTACCCAACGCTATCGCGCGCTGGGGCCGATGACGCGTGACGAAAAAATCTGCGGCTCGCTGTTTGTGATTGGACTGGTCGGCGCGTTCACCCGCCCGCTGTACGTCAGTATTTTTCCCGCGCTGACGCCCGCCCATCTTTACCTGATCCTCGGCTGCCTGTGTTTTGTGATTACCCTCGCCAATAAGATGCCGATGCTGTCGTGGGAAATCGCTGAGAAAGAGACGATGTGGGGGATGATGATCCTCTTCGGCGGCGGTCTGGCGCTTGGCAAGCTGATGAATGATTCCGGTGCCAGCGTGGGCATTGCCGAACTGGTTTCCGGTATGTCGCTGGACGGCGGCCTGCTGACCATCATCATTTTTGTGGTGTTCGCCAGAGCGATCTCGGAATCCACCAACTCGACGACCTCCGCCGCCGTCACTATTCCCATTGTGCTTGGCTTTACGACCAAACTGGGTCTTAACCCGGTCCCCTACTGGTTTATCACCATTCTGGCGCTCAATGCCGAATTTATGCTGCCGATCAGCGTCAGAGCAATCCCCGTCGCGTATGGCCTGGACGCCAGAAAAATGCTCAAAGGCGGGGCGGTGATGGCTCTGGTACATATCGTGATGGTGACTGTTTTTGGCTACGCCTTTATGCAGCTGTGGCCCACCTTCAGCCAGCTTTCCTGTGTCTTCAGTAAATGAAAAGAGATAAGTGCCCATGGACAGAGCGTTAACCGTTGAAGCGCTGGTCGCCCGTTCGCAGGTGGCGCAGGCGCAGTTTGCCTTTGCCAGCCAGCAGCAGGCCGATGCAGCGGCGCGGGCAATCTGCAAAGTGGTTTATGACAATGCCGCCACTCTGGCGGCGCTGGCCGTTACCGAAACGCGAATGGGCAACGTGGCGGACAAAATCAGCAAATGCCGGATGAAACCCGCGCTCATCTGGCAAAGCATAAAAGATAAAAAATCGGTCGGCGTGATTGCCAGAAATGACGCGCGCCGGACGTTCGACATCGCCAAGCCGATGGGCGTGGTCGCCAGCATCATTCCTGCCACCAACCCGATTGTGACCCCCATGAGTAACGCCGCGTTTGCGCTGAAAACCCGTAACGCGGTGATCTTCGCCCCGCATCCGCGCGCGGTGGACTGCACCCGGCGGCTGGTGGCGATGTTCCGCGCCGAGCTTGAAAAGCTGGCGCTCCCGGCGGATCTGGTGCTGGGGCTGGAGAGTGTCTCCATCGACAACAGCGCGCAGTTAATGAGCGCCGCTGACGTGATTGTCGCCACCGGCGGCGCGAATCTGGTGAAGGCGGCTTATTCCAGCGGCAAGCCCGCGCTGGGCGTCGGCGTTGGTAACGTGCAGTGCATCGTGGATCGGGATGTCGATGTAGCCGACGCCGCCGGGAAAATCCTCCTCGGACGCAGCTTTGATAACGGCCTGATCTGCCTGAGCGAGCAGACGGTTTTTGTCCACCAGAGCCAGTTAAGCGCGTTTATCCGCGAGATGGAAAAGCAGGGCGCGTATTCGGTGAACGGTACAGAACACGCGCAGCGCCTGCGCGAAACGCTGTTCCCCGGCGGCGGGGCGATTAACCGCGATGTGGTGGGCCAGAACGCAGAGCAGGTTGCTGCCCGGGCGGGCCTTGAGGTGCCGCGCGGTACGCGGGTGATTATGGTTCAGGTGCCGGAAGTGGGGCCGCGCGAGGTGCTGTGCCGCGAAAAAATGTGCCCGGTACTGGCCGTTATGCCTTACCCGACGTTTGCCGAAGGCGTCGCCATGATGGTTGAAAATCTCAACTGTGAAGGCAAGGGCCACAGCATCGCCGTCCATTCGGCGACGCCCGCCAATGTTGAATATGCCGCCATTCAGTGCGCGGTGTCGCGGGTGATTGTAAATCAGCCTGCCGGAACCAGCGGCGGCGGTAGCCCGACCAACGGTTTCACCGCCACCACCACGCTGGGCTGCGGCTCCTGGGGCAATAACAGCTTCAGCGGCAACCTCAGTTTTGAACACCTGATGAATATCACCCGTGTTGGTTATCCGCTGCAACAGTCGTGGCTTCCCGATCCCGATGGGATCTGGTGCCAGCCTCCTGTTGACGAGCACGACATTTTTCACATGGAAGGAATTTAATAATGAAAAACTTTGGCTTTAAGATCCCGCAGAATATTGAGTTTGGTATGGGGAGCCTGCAAAAGCTGCCGCAGATCCTCAGACAGCTTAATGCGGAGCACGTCTTTTTGATCTCCGATCGCGGCCTTGACGCCGTTGGTGTGGTCAAAAAAGTTCAGGAGATTATCACCTCCGGCGGGGTAGGCCTGACTACCTGTCTGGAGGTCAAACCCAATCCGACCGTCGATATCGTTAACGACGCCGCTGCCTGCTACAAAGCCTGCGGCGCGACGGCGATTATCGCGCTGGGCGGCGGCAGCCCGATTGATGTCGCCAAAGCGGTGGGCGTACTGGTCAATTACGGCGGCAGCATTACCGACTACGAAGGGCCGAACAAGGTTCCCGGTCCGATTACGCCCATCGTGGCGATCCCGACCACTGCCGGGACGGGCAGTGAAGTCACCGCATCGGCGGTCATCACCGACGAGGCCCGGAACTATAAGCTGTCGGTGATCAGCTACGAAATGCTGCCGAAGTACGCCATTCTCGATCCCGAACTGATTATGACCCTGCCCGCGTCCATCGCGGCGGCCTGTGGTATCGACGCGCTGATCCACGCGCTGGAAGCCTATCTGTCCACCAGTGCCTCACCTTTCACCGACGCGATGGCGGAAAAAGCGATGCAGCTCATCGGCAAAAATATCCGCCGCTTTGTTGCCAACCGTCAGGATGCAGAGGCTGCCAGCGCGATGATGGCCGGAAGCAATTTCGCCGGGATCGCTTTTGCGTGGGCAAGGCTGGGTAACGTCCACGCCATGAGCCATCCGGTCAGCGCCTTCTTCAACATACCGCACGGCGTGGCGAACGCCATTCTGCTGCCGACCGTGGTGGAATATAACGCGCTGGCTGATACCGGACGTTACGAAGTGATTTACCAGTTTATTCGTCAGAACACACACACCGGCGGCTGTTTTAAACCTGAAATGCTGGTGGCAGAAATTAAAGAATTAAACCGCACGCTCGGTATTCCGGCCTCGCTGTCCGCCGTCGGCGTCACCGAAGAGAGTATTTCGGCAATGGCTAAAGACGTGATGAAAAGCGGTAACGTGCTGGTGAATCCTCGTCAGTCAACCATTAACGACATTATCCGGCTTTATCACCAGGCGCTGTAAGCGGACGTTATTATGCAAACGGGAGAGGATAACGTGTCTCTGCGGGGAAATGTTTTTAATATTCAGCGCTTCACGCTGCATGACGGCCCGGGGCTGCGCACCGAATTATTTTTAAAAGGCTGCCCGTTAAAATGCGCCTGGTGCAGCAATCCCGAAAGCCTGAAACCCTACAGCCAGCCAGGGGTTTTTAAATCTAAATGTATTTCCCAAAAGAAATGCGGCTTATGTGAAGACGCTTGCCCGCATTCCGGCGCGCTGAATTTTACGCGCGGTAAACTTAGCGTGATTGACCGTGACCTGTGCAGCAACTGCCTCGCCTGCGCCGACGCCTGCCCGTCAGAAGCCATTAAGCCATGGGGAAAATCCATGACGGTGGAAGAGTGCATGGCGGTGATCCGCAAGGATATTGGCTATTACCAGCGCTCCGGCGGCGGGGTAACCGTCTCCGGGGGCGAGCCGCTGCTGCAAAGTGAATTCGTCGCCGCGCTATTTAAAGCCTGCAAGGATGAAAATATTCAGACCTGCTGTGAATCCTCTTTCTGTGTTAACTGGAAAGATATCGCCCGCGTACTGCCGTGGACCGATATTATTATTTCCGATATTAAACATATGGACCCCCTGGTTCATAAAAAATATACGCGGGTCGAAAATGGTCGAATTCTCGAAAATTTACAGCGACTGACCCGCGAGCATCGCGAACTGATCCTGCGCATTCCGCTTATTCCGGGCGTTAACGACGATATGGACAATATCAGCGCCACGGCGGATTTTATTCTCAGTGAATTAGGCGGGCAGGTAAGAACGCTCCAGCTATTAAGTTTTATGCGACTCGGCGAAGAAAAATATCGCTCATTAGACATGCCTTATGAAATGCAAAGCCTGCGGGTTGACAGACGCTCGTTTCAGAAACGGGTAAACGACATCGCCCGCTATTTCAATGGTCGCGGTATTCACTGCCTGGTCGGTACAAAAGAAAAACAGTAAAAAAATACCAAGGAGATATTTCATGAAAACTTACCATACACAAGCACGGGGCACCGAGCCTTTTGATCGTACCTACAGTCTGGGTTATGAGGTCAATCACGAAGACTGGTCGCCGTACCCGCGTGTTAATCGTCTGCGTCAGACTTTCCTCGACCGCCCCTATGAAGTGGACGTCGAAAGACTGCGGCTGGTGACTGAATCCTACAAAAAACACGAAGGCTATCCGCGTAAATTGCAGTGTGCTTACGCCTTTGAAAATATCCTGCTCAATACCACGCTGTATATTTATGAAGACGATTTGATCCTCGGCGAAATTGCGGCCCCGGCCAAAGCCTCGCCGATTTACCCGGAATTCTCGGTAAACTGGATTATCGATGAAATTCTGCATTCGCCGTTTGAAGAGCGTCCGAACGATCAGTTTTATATCCGTAATGACGCAGAGCGTCAGGAAATTATTGAACTGTGCAAATACTGGCAGGGCAAAACCGTTGACGATCTGATTAACCTGCGGCTGGAAGACGATCAGATCAAAGGTTCTGAAGTCGGCGAGCGCATTTTCCAGACCAACCTTTACCATTACGCGGGGGCGGGTCATCTGGCGATTGATTACGGCCTGCTGATGCAGCTCGGCTATGACGGACTGATCGCTCGCGCCAAAGCTAATCAGCAAAAACTGAGCAAACGCGACCCGGAATATGGCGATAAGCGCGACACCTACACCGCGATGATTATCATGCTGGAGGCCGCGAAAAAATATGTTACCCGCTATGCGACGCTGGCCGAACAGTGCGCCGCCGGGGAAAGCAATCCGCAGCGTAAACAGGAATTGCTGGCGATGGCGGAAAACTGCCATGCCGTCGCCGGGGGCGCACCGAAAACTTTCTGGCAGGCGCTGCAACTGTTTAATATCGCCACCGCGCTGATTCAGGTCGAAAGTAACGGTCACTCCATTTCTTATGGTCGCATGGATCAGTGGCTGTATCCCTACTACGCCGCCGATATTAAAAATGGCGTTATCAGCAAAGAATTTGCGCTTGAGCTGATTGAAGTTGAATACGTCAAAATGAATAACCCGACCAAGCTGAAAGATAAAGGCAGCATGGCGTTGCGTAACGGTCGCGGTTTCGGCGGCGAAAGCCTGACCATCGGCGGAATGGATCGCGATGGCAATGACGCCACCAACGATTTAACCATGCTGATGCTGGAAGGCTCTGCGCATACCCGCATGATGAACCCGTGGGTCTGCGTGCGTATGCACGAAAAAACGCCGTATGAGCTAAAAGTGAAAACGGTGGAGTGTATCCGCGCGGGCTACGGTCATCCGAAGCTGTTCAACGACGCGCCAACCATCAAAGCCATGATGAAAAAGGGCATGACCCTGGAAGAAGCCAGAGAGTATTGCGTGGTGGGCTGCGTGGAAATCGATCTGCCGGGCAAAGAATATGGCTGGCACGATGCGGCCTACGTCAATACGCCAAAAATGATGGAAATGGTGGTCAACGGCGGGCGCAGCCTGAGCACCGGCAAACAGCTCGGCCCGGATACCGGCAGCCTTGATACCTATCAGAGCTTTGATGAAGTATTGGCGAGCGTCGATAAGCAGTTTGAATACTGGACCGATCAAATGTGCAGCAGCCTGAATATTATCGACAACGCGCACCGGGCGCTGAAGCCGGTGCCGTTTGTCTCCGCATTCTATGAAGACTGCATGGCGTCCGGTAAAGATCTGACCGAAGGCGGCGCGAAGTACAACGGCATTGGCCCACAGGCCAGCGGCATGGCGACCTGCGCGGATTCTCTGGCGTCCATCAAACAACTGGTGTTTGATGAAAAACGCTGCACCGGCGCAGAACTGCTCCGGGCGGTGAAAGAAAACTGGGTCGGCCACGAAAAAATCTACGCGCTGGTCAACAGCTCGAAGGTGCACCATTACGGTAATGACGATCCCTACGCCGATGAACTGTTCAAATTTATGTTCGAATGCTACTGCCGTCATATCAGCGGCAGGAAAATCCCCCGCGGCGGCGAATTCAGCCCCGGCGTGTATTCGGTGAATGCCAACGTGGCGATGGGTCTGAACACCAATGCTTCCGTGGACGGGCGTAAGAAGGGCGAGGCGATCTCCGACAATATGGGGCCGGTGCATACCGACGCCGGGTCGCATGATATCTGCGGACCCACCGCGCTGGTCAATTCGCTCTGCAAAGTGGATCACAGCCTGGCGACCAACGGCACGCTGATGAATCTGCGCTTCCCGCAGGAAGCGGTGGCCGGAACTGAAGGCCGCGATAACCTCATCAGCTTTATTGATGAATACATGTCGAAGCAGGCGATGCACGTTCAGTTCAATATTATGAGCTCTGCAACCATGCGTGCCGCGCAGAAAAAACCAGAGGACTATAAAGATATGCTGGTACGCGTGGCGGGCTACAGCGCTTATTTTGTTGAGCTGGGTAAACCGTTGCAGAAAGATTTAATTCAGCGCACGGAACTTCATTTCTGAGGGTGATAACGGCACCGCCTGACAGGCGGTGCCGGTGTATGGCAATGCGGAAAATATCAATACCAGGACGGATATCATGAGCTTTGAATCTATCTTCATTATTATTGGCCTGATGCAAATCTTTGGCTTTTTCATCCAGGGATGCACCGGCTTTGGCTGTACTGTTATCGCGGCGGCCGTCGTCACCGGGCTGCTGGGGACGGCGGAGGGCGTACCTTACGGCACGATTATCACCTTGCCATTCCTGTTCTATCTGGGATTTAAAACCATTAAAGAGGTTTCCTGGAAAGACTTAATTAAAATTGTGGTGCTGTGCGCGCCGGGCATTTTATTAGGCAATTATCTGTTTTATAAAATCAGCCCCACCACGGCGAAAATCTGTATTGGTGCGATGATCACCGCGATTGCCTTAATGAATATTTATAAATATATCATTATGCCGCTGGTGCTGAAAAAGATCCTCACCGAAGAGGTCCCCGATACGGCCATTAAGAAAAGCTTTCGTAACGGCTGCCTGTTATTAGGCGGGGTGGTGCACGGCGCGTTTAATATCGGCGGGCCACTGATTACCGTTTACACGATCGATGCGGTAAGGGAAAAAGAAAAATTCCGTAATACCATGAACTGGGTATGGATTGTTCTGAACACCTTCAATGCCGTGAACCAGTATCTCAACGGAGCCTGGACGCCGCGCCTGTGGAGCGCGCTGGCGGTCGGTTTCCCGATGGCGGCAATCGGCTTTTTCCTCGGCATGGCGTTTCTCAAACGCATTAACCGCGAACAGTTCCTGCGGATTGTGTATCTCGTGCTGCTGTTTATCGGCGGCGATATGCTGATCCGTAACATGCTGGCGGTGGTCTGAGGCATGAGCCCGGCAGAGTCTGCCGGGCTCATCGTTATTTCGCCATCGCCCGTTCGTTCCTGGCCCGCAGCTTTTTGGCGCGGCTTTCCAGAATCAGATAGCACACCAGCGCCAGCAGCAGCGGGGCGATGTAGTAGAGCATCCGGTAGGCAAGCAGGGCGGCGATGATCGTCCCCTGCGAGGTATGCTCTCCCGCCAGCAGCGCCAGAAATACCGCTTCCAGCACGCCTATCCCGGCGGGAATATGCACAATTACCCCGGCAATACTGCTCACCAGCAGCACGCCCAGCACGAAGAAGTAATTCACCTCCTGACCGAGCAGCAGCCAGATAATCAGCCCCATCACCATCCAGTTGGCGCTGGAGATAGCCATCTGCGCAATGGCGAATTTCCACGACGGCAGCACCAGCTTCTGGCCTTTAATGGTCATGTGACGACGCTTAGCGAACGCGCATCCCCACATATACAGCGCCACCAGTAACAGCAGCACTATGCCGACGATCCGTAATGTACCTTCGTCGATATACCAGCGCGAGGGAAGCTGGACCACGCCAAAGGTGAAGATCAGCCCGCCGAGCAAAATATAGCCCAGCCAGTTGGTGGTAATGCTCAGCGAGAAAATTCGCGTGATGGTACTGCTCGGCAGACCGAGGCGCGAATAAAGCCGGTAGCGCATCCCGATGCCGCCGACCCAGGTACTGAGCGTCAGATTAAAGGCATAGCAAATAAACGACACCAGCATCACCTGCCGCTTCGCCAGCTTATGCCCGCAGTAGGCGCGCCCCAGTAAATCGTAAAAGCCGTACATCACGTAGCTGACCACCACCAGCGCCACGGCACTCAGCAGCGCAAGGCGGTTGTAGTCGCGGATCACCTTCCAGACGTCTTCCCAGTTTACTTTTTTCGCGTACACCACCAGTAAAACCGCCACGGCAATAAAAAACAGCCAGGTGAGGATCTTCTTGACCAGTCGCCAGCGGGGATGAGATTTAGCCATCAGGAATTCACTCCAGAATTTTCAGTGTTCACGCGATCCTGCGTTTCAATCTCCGGCTGTACCGGAGGATCAACCTGCGCCAGCAGCGGCGTATGGGCAGGCAACCAGCCAACCAGCGCCGGGAAATGGCGCAGGAAGTGGAACACCACCACGCTTTTACCGAGATTCCACCAGGTGCGCTTCGGCATCATGGTTTCATCCACCTGCTTGCAGTCCTGCTCAATAATGGTGTTGAGGTTTTCGCGCAGCGTCTGGTTAAACTCGCGGTCGTGTATGATCAGATTCGCTTCGAGGTTAAGCGACAGGCTGAGCGGGTCGAGGTTGCTGGAGCCCACGGTGGCCCAGTGATCGTCCATCAGCGCCACTTTACCGTGCAGCGGGCGGCGGCAATATTCGTACACGTCGACGCCGCCTTTGATCAGGTAGTTATACAGCAGACGCGCGCCGACTTTGACGATCGGCATATCCGGTTCGCCCTGAACGATCAGCTTCACCGTCACGCCGCGTCGGGCGGCATTGCGCATCGCGTGCAGCAAACGATAGCCGGGGAAGAAGTAGGCGTTGGCGATAATCACCTCGCGGCGCGCTTTCGCCAGCATCTTCAGATAATGGCGCTCGATATCGTCACGATGCTCGTCGTTATCACGCCAGACAAACAGCGCCTGCGCTTCGCCGGGCGTGTTGTTTTCTACCGCGCGATGACGGCGACGCCACCAGCGGCGCACCGACGCATTGCCTGGCAGGTTTTCAACTTCAAATTGCAGAATATCCTGCACCACCGGGCCTTCAATACGGATGGCGTAATCCTGCTTGGCCTGTGGGCCGTAGTCGGACATATGTTCGTCGGAATAGTTGATCCCGCCGACGAAGGCCACATCGGTATCAATGACCACGATTTTCCGGTGCATCCGGCGAAAGACGTTGGTACGCATTCCCATCAGGCGCGGACGCGGATCGTAATAGCGGAATACCACGCCCGCCGCTGTCAGCTCGTTGACGAAATTATCGCTCAGATCGGGCGAGCCGTAGCCGTCGAGCAGCACGTCAATCTTCACGCCGCGCTGGGCGGCACGCAGCAGAACTTCATGCAGTTTTTTTCCGACGCCATCTTCAAACCAGATAAAGGTTTCAAGAATGACCCGGCTTTTCGCGTCGTCGATGGCGGCATGTACCGCCGGATAAAACTGGTCGCCGTTCTCCAGTAACTGGATGCGGTTTCCTTCTCGCCAGTCACATTTCATAAGTGGATCTCCGCGCTCAGAGGGGCATGATCGGATAAATGACGCCAGTTACGCAGCATCAGCGCCGTCGGGCTGCTGGCGTGGGCATTCTTGACGTAGATCCGATCGAGTCGTAACAGAGGAAAACTCACAGGAAATGTCCGCGCCGGGCGGCCTTTAGCACGGGTGAAAATTTCTTCCAGCCCCGCTTTCGCTTTCAGCGGATGATTGGCTTTTTGCCGCCAGTCGTTAAAATCGCCCGCGACCACCACCGGATCACCTTCCGGCAGTCCGTTAACCCATTGCGCCAGCATATCAAGCTGCGCCTGGCGATGCGCCTCGCGCAGTCCTAAATGGACGCAGAGCACATGGATCGGATATCCCAGATCCGGCGGCGCAATGCGGCAATACAGCAGGCCGCGTTTTTCGCTGCCGTCCACTGAAACATCGTGATTCTCATAATGTTCAATCGGGTAGCGCGACAGCACCGCGTTGCCGTGATGCCCTTCCGGGTAAACGGCATTGCGACCGTAGGCGAAATCGCTCCACATGGTATCCGCCAGAAACTCGTAATGCGTGGTGTCCGGCCAGTTTTCCACGTGCAGCGGATGCACCTCATGTGCGCCCATCACTTCCTGCAAACAGACGATGTCCGCGCCGACGGTCCTCACCGCATCGCGTAATTCGGGCAATATAAAACGGCGGTTAAATGCGGTGAATCCTTTGTGTGTGTTAATGGTGAGCACTTTTAATGAAAAATGTCGCGCGTGTTGGGTCATGATTCTCCTGCCAGCGTCACTATCCTGTTTGAAATAGTGTAGTCGTCGTCACAAAAAGATGCGCTGTTACGGAATTTTCCGTAAAGTCCGGTAGTCTGACTTATCAGTTAAAAATTCTTCAGGAGAATAGCCATGAGGTGGCAACAGCGAGTTCGTGTCGCAACAGGATTAAGTTGCTGGCAGATTATGTTGCATTTGCTGATTGTGGCGCTGCTGGTAACAGGCTGGATGAGCGGCACGCTGGTGCGCGTTGGTCTGGGTTTGTGCCTGATTTACGCCGTGACGGTGGTGATGATGCTGGCGCTACAGCGCCACCACGAGCAGCGCTGGCGGGAAGTGGCTGACGTACTGGAAGAGCTGACCACCACCTGGTATTTCGGTACGGCGGTGATCGTACTGTGGCTGATTTCCCGCGTCGTACACAATAATTTACTGCTGGCGCTGGTCGGGCTGGCGATTCTTGCCGGTCCGGCGGTGTTTTCGCTGCTGGCGAAAGACAAAAAGCTACGCGATCTTGCGGCGAAACATCAGATACGCCACTGAGCCCGTGGTGGCCGCTATCACCAGTAGCGGCCACAAACTTCCCCAGACAATCCCCAGGCTCGCATCCTTCAAATAAATCTGCTTGGTAATATCGGTAAAGTGACGGATTGGGTTAACCCACGTCAGATTCTGCAACCACACCGGCATATTCTCGACCGGCGACACGTAGCCGGAGAGCAGAATCGCGGGCATCATAAACACAAAGACGCCGATAAACGCCTGCTGCTGGGTCGAGCACAGGGACGAGATCAGCAGCCCGAACCCGACCAGCGACAGGCCGTAAATCAGCATGGTGAAGTAAAACAGCGCCAGCGATCCGGCAAAGGGAATGTCATACGCCCAGATGCCTACCCCCAGCACCACCGACGCCTGAAAGGTCGCCACCACCAGCGCCGGAACCGCTTTGCCGATAAAAATTTGCCACGTTGCCAGCGGCGAAACCAGGAGCTGATCCAGCGTGCCCTGTTCCCGTTCGCGCGCCACCGACAGCGAGGTGACGATCATTACCCCGATGGTGGTGATCATCGCGATCAGCGACGGCACGATAAACCATTTGTAGTCCAGATTAGGGTTATACCAGTTGCGCACTACCAGCTCGCTGTTATTCGGCTTCGGCTGGCTGTCGGTCAGTTCCTGCTGATAGGTTTTGACGATCTGCTGAAGATAGTTGGCGGCAATTTGCGCGCTGTTTGAATTACGCCCGTCGAGAATAAGCTGCATCGGCGCAGGCTGGAAGGCGTCGAGATTGCGCGAAAAATCCGCCGGGAACCGCACCAGCAGCAGCGCCTTTTGCGTATCCAGCGTCGGGCGAATTTCCTGCGGGCTGTGCAGCAGCAGAACATGGGTGAACGCCTTCGCGCGGGCAAAGCGCTGGGTCAGTTCCACCGCGTGTTTGCCGTTATCTTCATTATAAATAGCGATGGTGGCGTTACTGACCTCAAGCGTGGCGGCAAACGGAAACAGGAAAACCTGGATCAGCACCGGCAAAATCAGGATTGCCCGCGTCTGCGGCTCGCGCAGCAGCGACTGTAGCTCTTTGCGGATCAGCGTCCATAAACGATAAAACATGATCTCTCCTTCAGCGCCGGGATTAATCCAGCCGCCGTTTGGTCTTCATCCACGTCAGGCCGATAAACATCACCGCCGAGGCAATCAAAAACAGCACGTTGACCACCAGCACCGCCGGAATATTGCCCGCCAGAAACAGGCTTTGCAGGGTGCTGACAAAATAACGCGCCGGAATGATATAGGTCACAATTCTGATTGCCGCGGGCATACTGTCGATCTGGAAGATAAACCCGGACAGCATAATTGACGGTAAAAACGCGGCGTTCAGCGCCACCTGCGCGGCGTTAAACTGATTGCGGGTAATGGTTGAGATCAGCAGTCCCATCCCCAGGGTGCTGAGTAAAAACAGGCTGGTGACCACAAACAGCACCAGCAGCGACCCACGATACGGCACGCCAAGAATAAATACCGACACCAGCATACACAGCAGCATCGCCAGCATCCCAAGGAAGTAGTAGGGCACCAGTTTGCACAGCAGCAGTTCGCTGCGGGTGACTTCGGTGGACAGCAGCGCCTCCATCGTTCCGCGCTCCCATTCGCGCGCCACCACCAGCGATGTGAGGATCGCGCCAATCACCGTCATGATGATGGTCACCGCCCCCGGAATAATAAAATGCTGGCTGATGGCGGCGGGGTTAAACCAGTAGCGGGTCTGGACGTCAATTAACGGCTCAAAGGTTTCGCCGCGATCCTCCGCGCGCTGCATCTGCCAGATTTGCCAGATCCCCTCCGCGTAACCCTGCACGAAGTTCGCGGTGTTCGGCTCGCTGCCGTCGGCAATGACCTGAATCGGCGCATCGGCACCGTCGCGCGCCATATTGCGGGCAAAATCCGCCGGGATAACGATCAGCCCGCGAATGCGCCCGGCCTGCATCATCTCCACCAGTCGCTGGCGATTATCGCTGATGGTGGCGTCTATGTAGGGCGAACCGATCATCGTATGGGTAAAATCCAGCGCTTCTTCACTGCGGTCCTGGAGCAGAATGCCCACCCGCAGCTTGCTGGAGTCGAGATTAATCCCGTAGCCAAAGATAAACAGCAGCAGCAGGGGGATCACCACCGCGATCAGCCAGCTACTGGGATCGCGAACGATCTGCCGCGTTTCTTTGATGCACAGGGCGCGTACCCGCCGCCAGGAGAAAACGCTATGACTCATGCGCGTGCTCCTCATCCCAGTTATTGATAAGAGTGATAAACGCCTGTTCCATGGTCGGATCGGCCTGCTCGTCGTGGGCGGCCTGACTTTTGAGATCGTCCGGCGTGCCGCTGGCGATAAGCTTGCCGCGATAAACCAGCCCGATGCGGTCACAGTATTCCGCCTCGTCCATAAAGTGGGTCGTCACCATCACCGTGACGCCTTTTTCCACCATACTATTGATATGTAGCCAGAATTCGCGCCGCGTGAGGGGATCGACGCCGGACGTTGGCTCATCCAGAAACAGGATATCCGGCTCGTGCATGAGCGCGCAGGCCAGCGCCAGACGCTGCTTAAAGCCGAGCGGCAGGGCATCGGTGGCGTGGCTGGCAATGCTCTTCAACCCAAACGCCTCGCTCATCCGGGTGATTTTCTCATTCTGTGTCCGTCCGCGCAGGCCGTAGACGCCGGAAAAAAAGCGCAGATTTTGCTCGACGGTCAGATTGCCGTAGAGGGAGAATTTCTGCGCCATATAGCCTAAATGCTGGCGCGCTTTGCCGGAGCTGACTTTCAGATCCATATCCAGCACCAGCGCCTGGCCGGAGGTGGGTACCAGCAGACCGCACATCATTTTAAAGGTGGTGGACTTGCCCGCGCCGTTCGGCCCCAGCAGGCCGAAAATCTCGCCGCGCTGGACGGTAAAATCAACGTGGTCGGTGGCGGCGAAATCGCCGAACTTTTTGGTCAGCGCTTTCGCTTCAATCACCGTCTCGCCCGGCGTTCCCTCGACGGTATGCAAAATTGCGCCCAGCGGCGATTCCGAGGTGCCTGCGCCGCCCAGTAAATCGATAAACGCATCCTCAAAGCGGGGCGCGGTTTCGGCTATTTCAATGTCTGTCATCCCGTCGGCCTGGCGAATGTCGTCGGCGGTGGCCTCTTTTTTCAGGATCAGCCGTACCGAGCGCCCCTGAATCATGCCGTCGCTGACCTGCTCAAGTCTGAGCGCGCGCTGGAGCAACCGGCGGTTATTTTCCTGCGGACTGTGCATTAAAAAACTGCGCCCGGCCATTTTTTGCGTCAGCGCTTTCGGCTCACCCTGATACAGCAGTTCGCCCTCGTTCATCAGCAGCACGTCGCGGCACTGCTCCGCTTCATCAAGATAGGAGGTGCTCCAGAGGATCAGCATTCCGTCGTCCGCCAGCTCATGGACCATCTGCCACAGCTCCCGGCGGGAAATCGGATCGACCCCCACGCCTGGCTCATCAAGCAGCAGCACTTTCGGCTCGCCGACCAGGGTGCAGGCCAGCCCCAGCTTTTGCTTCATGCCGCCGGACAGCTTTCCCGCCAGCCGGGCGGTGAAAGGGGCCAGCGCGGTGAAAGAGAGCAGGCGCTCAAAGGTTTCACGACGTTTTTCGCCGGTCACGCTGCGCAAATCGGCGTACAGATTGAGGTTCTCCATCACCGTTAAATCTTCATACAGACCAAATTTTTGCGGCATATAGCCGAGCACCGCGTGCAGGGCGTTATCGTCACGGATCGGATCGAAGCCAATGACCGTGGCGCTGCCGCCATCGGGCTTCAGCAAACCGGCAAGCATCCGCATCAGGGTCGTTTTACCCGCGCCGTCCGGCCCGACCAGCCCGGTTACATAACCCGGATGAATGGTACATTCCAGCGGCGCAACGGCAGGCTTGTCCATCCCGGCGAAGCGCTTTTCCAGCCCGTTAAGGGTGATGAGCGCGTCACTCATCGCGGCGATCCCCGCTAAAACGCAGGGTGACGGGCATTCCCTGACGCAGCGAATCGTCGGCATCGTTGACGATAATGCGCATCCGGTAGACTAAATCGGTACGCAGATCCGGCGTTTCGACGGCCTTCGGGGTGAATTCGGCGGTAGGCGAGATAAAGCCGATTTTGCCGTGATAAGGCTCATCGGGACGACCGTCGGTATAAAGCAGGATTTCGCGTCCCGGCTGGGCCTGATTCAGATTGCGCTCGTCAACGTAGGCGCGAACCCATACCGGGCGGGTCAGGGAGAGCGTCAGCACCGTACTGCCTGCGTTAAGCATACTGCCCGGCTCCACGGCGCGGGTAAGAAGCGTGCCGTCGGAAGGCGCGATAAGCGTGGTGTCCTGCAAATCCAGTTCGGCCTGGGCCAGTTGCGCCTGCGCCTGCTCCAGACCGGCTCTGGCCTGGGCAATTTCCTGCGGACGGTTACCGGCGCGGAACTGGCTGAGTTTATCCTGCGCCGATTTGAGGCTGGCCTGCGCCTGATCGCGCGCGGAGCGGGCATTTTCCAGATCGTTGGCCGAAATAGTGCGGCTCTTCCATAGCCCCTGCTGGCGCTGGTAGAAATTTTGTGCGTACTGCCAGGCGGCCTGAGCCTGATTGACGGCGGCGGCGGCCTGGGCAATCTCTTCCGCCCGATAGCCCGCCATCGTCAGGTCATACTTCGCCTGCGCGGTAGACACGTTCGCTTTGGCCTGAAGCAGGGCGTTCTGATAAGGCGCGCGATCCAGCTCGCCCAGCGTCTGCCCGGCGCGGATCTTATCGCCCTCATCCACGGCGAGGGTCGCCAGCCGACCACCAACGCGAAAGCTCATATTCACCGTGCGAATATCCACGTTGCCGTAAAGAGTTAACGGCTGATGCTGCTGATTTTGATACCACAGCCAGCCGCCGCCGAGGGCGGCCAGAACAATGACGCCAACCAGCGCAATGACGACAGGTTTTTTCATGGATTCAGGCTCCTTTGCGATAATCCGTGCAAGATAAAATCGATATGGCAGGTGATGATCTGGTAAATCAGCCCGCTTTTTTGATCGTCAAAACCGGACCATCCCGCGCGCAGCAGAATGGTTTCGCGCCCAAGGCGGAAAGCGAGAATTTCACCCAGCAGGGCGTGGGTATGCAAAATGGTGCGGGTATCGTCGCCGTCCAGCCCGGTATAGGCCGCGATCAGGCGGGTCAGATGACTGTGCATGGGGGCGAGCACGCGATCGTGAATGAGCATATATGCCGCCGTCGGAGAGAGCTGTTCACGGGAGATAAACTTACTCAGGCTCATGGTTTCATCGCGGGTCAGCAGGGCGATCATATTCTGGCAGGCGTTAAGGATCAGCGCGCGGATGGCTGTTTTATCCGGTTGCGCCTGCGCCAGCAGTTTTTCCGCCGCCTCGGTATGCGGGCGAAACTGTTCACCGATAAAGTCTGCGATCCACGCGGCGCAGGCGAGATATAACTCTTCCTTGGAGCCGAAATAGTAGGGAATAGCAGCGATGTTTTGCCCGGCCTGCGCGGCGATCTCCCGGGTGGTGGCGTTAAGGCCAAACTCGCCAAACTGCGCCAGCGCCGCGTGAATCAACTGGCTTTTTGCCTGCTCGCCTTTGGTGGTGATCGGAGTGACGTTCATTCTGTGCTCAATAAATTAATCAATCGATTGATTAATATTATGCTGACGTTTTAACCGTTGTCCAATTTACGGGCGGGTTTTTATTATTTGCGTTTAAAAGGGCTGCATTAACCGGCTGGATAAAACACCCGCCGGGCAGATCCGGCATGATTTTTCATGATAAGTTAAGCCACACTATCGTGAACTGAGAGACTGACATGGCCGATTATGACGCATTCCCGGAGCAGCGGCTGGCGCTGATCCAGAGGATGCTCACCGATACGGGGCGGGTGACTGGCGTCGATCTGGCGCGCACACTGGGCGTTTCAGAACATACTATCCGGCGGGATTTACAGGCGCTGGCCCGGCGCGGCGTGTGCAAAAAAGTCTACGGCGGGGCCGTCAGCCAGATCGTACAGTCCGCCCCTTTTGAGGTGCGGGCCGCGCAGAATATCGAGGAAAAACGGCTTATTGCCAGACGCTGTGCGCAGTTGATCAAACCCGACACCTGTATTTTCATTGACGCAGGATCAACCTATCTGGCGATGGTTGAATATATTCCTGCCAATTTAACGCTGACCATCGTCACCAATTCACCGCAGGTTGCCGCCGCGCTCAGTAGCCGCAGGAATGGCGAGCTGATCCTGTTGGGCGGCAAAGTTAATCCGCTCACCGGCAGTACGTTAAGTTCAGATACGGTTAATCAAATCAGAGGGATGCTCTTCGATCAGACGTTTATCGGCGTGTGCGGCCTGGACCCGCAGGCCGGACTGAGCGCGGTGTACTATGAAGATGCCTGCTTTAAGAAAGCGGTGCTAAGCCAGAGCAACGAAGTGATTGCGGCGGTGACGGCAGATAAAATACCGCAGGTCGCCCGCTATAACGTCGCTTCCTGCGATGATATCGATATTGCGGTGGTGAGCGCGGAAACCCTCATGGCGGATTTCAGCCACCTCAGTATGCGCATAGAGATTGCCGGACGGGCGGAGTGACCTGCGCCCGTGCTTAACGCCAGAATGGGATATTTATGCGCTGCATCACAAAAACTGCTACACTCCGCCCCTTCATGACACTGTGGTTTTTGTCATCTGCCTTATTACTATCTCCCTGAAAACTACACCGGTAACGGTCGGGGCGGTGTGGAGCTGTTATGTCTTTTGATTCCCTTGGCCTGAGCCCTGAAATTCTGCGCGCTGTTGCAGAGCAGGGATACCGTGAGCCAACCCCTATTCAGCAGCAGGCGATCCCCGCCGTGCTGGAAGGCCGCGATATTATGGCCAGCGCGCAGACCGGTACGGGCAAAACCGCCGGATTTACGCTGCCGTTGCTTCAGCATCTTACCCAGAGTACCCCGGCTAAAGGCCAGCGCCCGGTGCGCGCGCTGATCCTCACCCCGACCCGCGAACTGGCGGCACAAATTGGTGAGAACGTCGTTGATTACAGTAAATACCTTAACATTCGCTCGCTGGTGGTTTTCGGCGGCGTCAGCATTAACCCGCAGATGATGAAACTGCGCGGCGGCGTGGATATCCTCGTCGCTACGCCGGGTCGTCTGCTGGATCTGGAACATCAGAACGCGGTTAAGCTCGATAACATTGAAGTGCTGGTGCTGGATGAAGCCGACCGGATGCTGGATATGGGCTTTATCCACGATATCCGCCGCGTGCTGGCCAAACTGCCTGCGAAGCGTCAGAACCTGCTGTTTTCCGCGACGTTCTCCGATGAGATCAAAACGCTGGCGGAAAAACTGCTGCGTAATCCGCTGGAAATCGAAGTGGCGCGTCGCAACACCGCTTCCGAGCAGGTCACCCAGCACGTGCATTTCGTTGATAAGAAACGCAAACGCGAGCTGCTGTCCCAGATGATCGGCGAAGGCAACTGGCAGCAGGTGCTGGTCTTTACCCGTACCAAGCACGGCGCGAATCACCTTGCCGAGCAGCTGAACAAAGACGGCATTCGCAGTGCGGCGATCCACGGCAATAAAAGCCAGGGCGCGCGTACCCGTGCGCTGGCCGACTTTAAATCCGGCGACATTCGCGTGCTGGTGGCGACAGATATCGCCGCGCGCGGGCTGGACATCGAAGAACTGCCGCACGTTGTAAACTATGAATTGCCTAACGTGCCGGAAGATTACGTCCACCGTATCGGTCGTACCGGACGTGCGGCGGCAACGGGCGAAGCGCTGTCGCTGGTCTGCGTGGACGAACACAAACTGCTGCGCGACATTGAGCGCCTGCTGAAAAAAGAGATCCCGCGCATCGCTCTGCCGGGCTACGAGCCGGACCCGTCCATTAAAGCCGACCCGATCCAGAACGGTCGCCAGCAGCGCGGCGGCGGTGGCGGTCGCGGTCAGGGTGGTGGTGGACGCGGTCAGCAGCAGCCTCGCCGCAGCGATGGCGGCGCGCCGAAAGCCCGCACCCCACGCAGTAACGAAGGCAAACCGGCGGGTGAAAAGCCGCGTCGTCCGCGCCCGCGTAAGCCTTCTGCTCACTGAGTTCCGCTATTCTGTCTCTGATTACCCGCGCCCTCCGGCGCGGGTTTTGCGGAAGAGACATTGTCACTTTGCTGCCGGATAGTTACTCTATAACTGTCTACAGGGAGCATCATAAATGATTGATAAACACTCAACCGTACCGGTCTATCTGCAACTTGAGCATTATCTCACCGGTCAGATCACCGCTGGCCTGCTGCGGCCCGGCGATGCTATCCCTTCCGAAAATGAACTCTGCCAGCAATTTGCTATTTCCCGGATGACCGCGCGTAAAGCGGTGGATTATCTGGTACGTCAGGGAAAAGTGGAACGGCGTCGCGGGCAGGGCACGTTTGTCGTGCAGAACAGTAAAAATTTGCGCATCTCGCTGCCGCTGGATCGCCATCTCTCGTCCAGTGAAGCGACGCTGGGGCTTGAAGGGCCAGTGGTCAACCGTCTGATCTGCCTGCAACGTCAGCCTGCCACGGCGGACATCGCCGAAAAACTGGCGCTGGCAGAAGGGGATGAAATCTGGTTTATGAAGCGCCTGCGGCTGGTGGGCGATATCCCGTTTGTGTTTGAGCAGTCGTGGATGATTACCCGGCCTTTTGCCGACCTTAACGAAGACGATCTCAACGCCTCGAAATACGCCTATATCAGCCGCAAAGGTTTCACCGTGGAACGGTCGGAAAAAGAAATCCGCGCCGAGCTGCCCTCCCAGGAAGTACGCGACATGCTGGGTATCAACCGTGACGAGCCGGTACTGCACGCCACCTCGCTGGCTATCCTGCGCAACAATATTCCCTTCGAAATATCAGAGATTTACTACAATCAGCAGCACTATCGCTTCACCCTGACCGCTGCCCGTCCCTGAAAAACCGCGCGTAACTTTGTGATCGGTGCCTTATTTTTAACCTGGTGGGCTAGACAACTATACATCTGGATCATCTATACTCATCCCAACGTTTACGTAGTTAAGCCACTTTTACCTTACAGGGAATGCGATATGAGTCGGGCAGGTGAGTTTTTACAGGATTTAGGCAAGGCGCTGATGATGCCTATCTCGGTGATTGCCGCTGCCGGTATTTTTCTCGGCCTTGCGGCGGCGTTGCAGAATCCGGCGATTGTCGGCGAAAGCATTATTCATGCGCAAACGATGCAGCAGGCAATTGGCTTTATCCGCAAAGTTGCCGGTGCATTATTTGGTAATCTACCGTTGCTGTTTGCTATAGCCGCTGCGATTGGACTGGCGCGCGATGAAAAGCCCACGGCGGCGCTTTCCGCCGTGATCGGCTTTATTACTTTTCACGTCGGGGTGAATTACAGCCTGCTGGCGCAGGGATTAACCCCGGAAACCACGTCGGTTGCCGCGCTGGTGGCGAAGGGATACGACCAGACGGAAGCGGTGATGTATTCGGCTGAATTTGCCAGTACGCTGGGAATATTTTCTTATCAGATGAGCGTCCTTGGCGGGGTTATTGCCGGGATGGTGACGGTGGTGCTGCACAACCGCTTTTATACGATTAAACTCCCGGCGGCCATCGCTTATTTTGGTGGTCGCCGCTTTGTCCCTATTATTACGGTTATCGTCCTGCCGCTGGTCGGCGTGATGATGTCGCTGATCTGGCCGGTGATTGCCAGCGCGATTATTCATCTTGGGCAGTTTATCGGCGAGTCCGGCGCATTTGGCACGTTTATTTATGCCTTCACCGAACGTATTTTAATCCCCACCGGGCTGCATCATATTCTTAATGAGACCGTCCGTTTTACGCCGGTGGGCGGCATGGTTCACGTCAATAATGAAAGCGTGATTGGCGCGCTCTCAATCTTTAATTACGCGCTGGCGCATCCGGGTGCGCTGGCGGACGATATTACCCGCGAAGCCACGCGCTTTCTCGCCCAGGGAAAAATTCCGGTGATGATGTTTGGCCTGCCCGCCGCTGCGTTGGCTATTTTCCGCTGCGCAAAGCCGGAGCATAAACAGCGGGTGAAAGCCTTAATGCTGGCCGGGGCACTGGCCTCCTTTACCACGGGTATTACCGAACCGCTGGAGTTCAGCTTTATTTTTGTCTCGCCGCTGCTGTTTATTTTCCATGCGGTAATGACTGGCCTGTCTTTTGCCAGCGCACAGTTGCTCGACATGATGATCGGTAATATTCAGGGCGGGTTTATCGATTTTATGGTCTTCGGCGTGCTCGGCGGCGCGAAAACCCACTGGTGGTTTAGCCTGCTGCTGGGGGCTATCTGGGCGCCGGTGTATTACTTCTCCTTTAAGTGGATCATTTTACGTACCAACGTGAAAACGCCCGGACGTGAAGATGAAAGTGCGACACCGGTAGCCAACACCAGGGCATTACCGGCAGATGAAAACAGCGGGCAAATTATTGCCGGTCTCGGCGGTAAGGACAATATCCAGCACGTTGACTGCTGCTTCACCCGCCTGCGGGTAAAAATATTCGACATGCAGAAAGTGGATGAAGCGGCATTAAAACAGAGCGGTGCCAGCGGATTTATTCGCGCCACCGATAACGACATTCAGGTTATTTACGGCCCGCAGGTAGAGAGTATTGCCAGCGCCGTAAAACAACATTTACTCGTTCAACAGACGCAATAAGAGAACTGATGATGAAAAAACATTTTAATATCGTATTAGTCGGTGGGGGTTCCACGTGGACGCCGGGATTATTAAAAGCGTTATGCAAACTCAAAGCGCGTCTGCCGTTAAAAAAACTGGTGATGTTTGACGTCAACAGCGAACGCCAGGCGGTCATCGGCGAATATGCCAAAGTGCTGTTTCGCGAAGAATACCCGGACCTGGAATTTACCTGGACCAGCGATGAAGACGTGGCCTTTACCGATATGGATTTTATCTTTTGCCAGATGCGCACCGGCGGCTACGCGATGCGCGAGAAAGATGAAAAAATTCCGCTCAGCCTCGGCGTTATCGGTCAGGAAACCTGCGGCGCGGGCGGTTTCGCCTACGGTATGCGCTCCATCCGCGACATGATCGCGCTGGTGGAAAAGGTGCGCGCCCGCTCGCCGCAGGCATGGATCCTCAACTACACCAACCCGGCGGCCATTGTCGCCGACGCGCTGAACAAGCGTTTCCCGGATGACCCGCGCATCCTCAACATCTGCGACCAGCCGGTCAACCTGCTGCGATCCTACGGACGTCTGCTGAATCGCGATCCGGCGACTTTCGATCCGGTATATTTCGGTCTTAACCATTTCGGTTGGTTCACCCATCTTTATGATGAAAACGGGCACGATCTGGTGCCGGAACTGAAAGCGTATATCGCTGAAAACGGCTTTAAGCCTGCGGACGCTGAACAGCGCGATCAATCCTGGCTGGAAACCTACGCGGCGGTGGCTGATATGCTGCGTGATTTCCCGGATTATTTGCCGAATACTTATCTGCAATATTATCTCTACCCGGAGTACAAATTCTCCAAACTCGACCCTCATTACACCCGCGCCAATGAAGTGATTAACGGTCGTGAAAAACGGGTGTTCGACGAGTGCCGCACCGCCGTCGCTGAAGGCACTACCCGTAACGTCCATGTGGTCCATAACGATGCCCACGGCGATATGATCGTCGAACTGGCGGAAGCCATTGCCTTCAACCTGAAGAAAAAATTCATCGTGATGGTGCCCAATAACGGCCTGGTGGAAAACCTCGATGATGACGTGATGGTCGAGCTGACGGCGGAAATTGGCTGCAACGGTCCGCGTCCGTTTGGCGTCGGCAAAATTCCAACCTTCTATAAAGGGCTTATCGAGCAGCAGTTTGCTTATGAGCGCCTGACGGTTGAAGCCTGGTTTGAACGCTCTTATACCAAAGCGTTACAGGCGCTGACCCTTAACCGCACCATTATTGATGCGAAAAAAGCCCGCAAAGTGCTGGATGCGCTGATTGAAGCGAATAAAGATTACTGGCCGGAACTGCGTTAACGGGCAGGGTGCGGGGAAGATTTTCCCCGCACCCTGAAGAGTCAAAAGGGTTTATTACGCTAATCTGGCTGTTACTCTTCCCGCCGTGGTTAACCTCAGGCGGATCGAGTCGGCGCTGGCCTGCATAAATCGAATTGCGAGCCGCCTTCCACAATTCTAAAAACTGATACCCCCACCTCGCGAAAAATGCCACAATAGTGGCTGTTTATACAGTGTTTCAGGTTTCCGATGGCCCTCACCGCCGCGCTCAAAGCGCAGATTGCCGCCTGGTATAAGGCGCTACAACAGCAAATCCCCGACTTCATCCCGCGCCCTCCGCAGCGGCAGATGATTGCGGACGTGGCAAAAACGCTGGCCGGAGAAGAGGGGCGGCATCTGGCGATTGAAGCGCCGACCGGCGTCGGTAAAACGCTGTCTTATTTAATCCCCGGCATTGCTATCGCCCGTGAAGAACAAAAAACGCTGGTGGTAAGCACTGCTAACGTCGCGCTACAGGATCAGATCTACAGCAAAGATTTGCCGCTGCTGAAAAAAATCATTCCTGAACTCCGCTTTACGGCGGCCTTTGGGCGTGGGCGCTACGTGTGCCCGCGTAATCTTGCTGCGCTGGCCAGCACGGAAACCACTCAACAGGATTTGCTGGCTTTTCTTGATGACGAACTGACGCCGAATAATAAAGAAGAGCAGCAGCACTGCGCGAAGCTCAAGGGCGATCTTGATACTTACAAATGGGACGGCCTGCGCGATCATACTGACCGCGCCATTAGCGACGATCTCTGGCGACGCCTGAGTACCGACAAAGCGAGCTGCCTCAACCGCAACTGTCATTATTACCGCGAATGCCCGTTCTTTGTCGCCCGGCGTGAAATCCAGGAGGCTGAAGTGGTGGTCGCCAATCACGCGCTGGTGATGGCCGCAATGGAAAGCGAAGCGGTGCTGCCGGAGGCTAAAAATCTGCTGCTGGTGCTGGACGAAGGGCATCATCTGCCGGACGTCGCGCGCGATGCGCTGGAGATGAGCGCCGAGATCACCGCACCCTGGTATCGCCTGCAACTCGATCTCTTCACTAAACTGGTCGCCACCTGCCTTGAGCAGTTTCGCCCGAAAACCCTGCCGCCGCTTGCCACGCCTGAGCGCCTTAACGCCCACTGCGAAGAGTTGTACGAACTGATCGCCTCGCTGAATACCATCCTGAACTTATACCTTCCGGCCAGCCAGGAGGCCGAGCACCGCTTTGTGATGGGCGAACTGCCGGAAGAGGTGATGGTCATCTGCCAGCGGCTGGCAAAGCTGACCGAGCTGCTGCGTGGGCTGGCGGAATCCTTCCTCAACGATTTGAGTGAGAAAACCGGCTCGCATGACATCGTGCGGCTGCACCGGGTTATCCTCCAGATGAACCGCGCGCTGGGAATGTTCGAGGCGCAGAGCAAGCTCTGGCGGCTGGCCTCGCTGGCCCACGCTTCCGGTGCGCCGGTGTCGAAATGGGCGACCCGTGAAATCCGTGAGGGGCAGACGCATATGTTCTTCCACTGCGTCGGCATTCGCGTCAGCGATCAGCTGGAGAAACTGCTCTGGCGCAGCGTACCGCATATTGTAGTGACGTCTGCAACGTTGCGCTCGCTCAACAGTTTTACCCGCCTGCAAGAGATGAGCGGGCTGAAAGAAAAGGCGGGCGATCGCTTTGTGGCGCTGGACTCGCCGTTTAACCACGTTGAACAGGGCAAAATCGTGATTCCGCAAATGCGCTATGAGCCATTGATGGAAAACGAAGAACAGCACGTTGCCGAAATGGCGGCGTTTTTCCGCCAGGAGCTGGAAAGCAAAAAGCATCAGGGAATGCTGGTGCTGTTTGCCAGCAACCGGGCCATGCAGCGTTTTCTGGAGCACGTTACCGATCTGCGCCTGCTCTTGCTGGTACAGGGCGATCAGCCGCGCTACCGGCTGGTTGAACTCCACCGCAAGCGGGTGGAAGCGGGCGAGCGAAGCGTGCTGGTCGGCCTGCAATCGTTCGCTGAAGGTCTGGATTTAAAGGGTGAGCTGCTAAGCCAGGTGCATATTCATAAAATCGCTTTTCCGCCGATAGACAGCCCGGTGGTGATCACCGAAGGCGAATGGCTGAAAAGCCTGAATCGCTATCCCTTTGAAGTGCAAAGCCTGCCCAGTGCCTCCTTCAATCTCATCCAGCAGGTAGGGCGCTTGATCCGCAGCCATAGCTGCTGGGGAGAAGTGGTGATCTACGATAAACGCCTGCTGACGAAAAGCTACGGTAAGCGGCTGCTGAACGCGCTGCCGGTGTTCCCGATTTCCCAACCCGACGTGCCTGACGTTATAGTTAACAAACTTAAAACCAAAACCAAAACCAAAACAACACAGAGTCGCCGCAGGCGACGTTAATGATGTGAGCCGCTGGAGGGCGTTTTGATGGATTACCGCAAAATCATCAAAGAAGTGGGACGGGGGAAAAATCATGCCCGCGATCTGGATATCGATACCGCGCGGGAGCTGTATACCCGAATGCTTAACGGCGAAGTGCCGGAGCTGGAGCTGGGCGGTATTTTAATTGCGCTGCGCATCAAAGGTGAAGGCGAAGCCGAAATGCAGGGGTTTTATCAGGCGATGCAGCAGCAGACTCTGCGCCTGACTCCGCCGGTAGCAAAGCCGATGCCCATCGTCATTCCCAGCTATAACGGCGCGCGCAAGCAGGCTAACCTGACGCCGTTACTGGCGATTCTTTTACGTAAATTCGGCTTCCCGGTGGTCGTTCACGGGGTGAGCGAAGATCCAGGCCGGGTGCTGACGGAGACGATTTTTACCCTGCTCGGCATTGAACCTGTGCAGACCGCAGGCCAGGCGCAGGCGAAGCTTGACGGCTCGCAGCCGGTATTTATTCCGGTCGGCGTATTCTGCCCGCCGCTGGAAAAACAGCTGGCGCTGCGCTGGCGGATGGGCGTGCGCAACAGCGCGCACACCCTGGCGAAACTGGCGACGCCGTTTGCGGAAGATGCCGCGCTGCGCCTTTCCAGCGTCTCACACCCGGAATACGTCACCCGGGTAGCGAAATTTTTTACCGATATCGGCGGGCGCGGCCTGCTGATGCACGGCACCGAGGGCGAAGTGTATGCCAGCCCGCAGCGCTGCCCGCAAATCGCGATGATTGATGCTGAAGGCGTGCGTGTTATCAGCGAGCGCCAGGAATCGCCAAACAGCGTGCCCATTGCGCTGCCGGAAAGCAAAGATCCCGACGTTACCGCGCGCTGGATCGAACGCTGCGTCAGCGGTTGCGAGCCGGTGCCCCAGTCTGTCAAAACGCAAATCGCCTGCTGCCTGCTGGCGACGGGGGAAGTGGAAACGCTGGACGCCGGGCTGGCGCGGATTGCGCAGGCGTATTAATCCGGCGCAAAAAAAAGCCCGTCCTGCATGGACGGGCAAAAAAGGGTAACAACACAGAGTCAATTAATGAGGGTTAAAGCGCCCCACCAGCGGGTTTCCGGTGGGTCAGGGTGATGCGAAACAGCAATTAGTTATAGATAACCGCAGTGCCGCTCATTTTGTTGTTTCCGTTAGTGGACGTGATGCTGTAGCCCTTAGCACCGGCCGCAGCGGCTTTTTCCGCCAGGCGTGCTTCCAGACCGTCCAGAGTGGTTGCGCCGTAAGCAGAAACCACACCGACTTTATTCATGTTCTGCGCCTGCGCCGGGTTTACGGCTTCAGCAGCAAAAGCACCAAAGGAAAGGGTAGAAAGGGCGATGGCGGCAACAGCATATTTGATGGTTTTCATAGTTAATCTCTCGCAGGTTATTCTGTTAAAGGGACGGTGTTCCGTCGATGTGATAAGTATCACGCTTTTTTACGAGAGATAAAATCGAAGAGAATTGACGGCGTTGTTCGAAATATTTGAACGATGAATAATTTATTGATTATTAATAAATTATTTTGATGTGTTGCTGCGGGTTTGCGTTGAGCACGGCATCAGGCAGTTTAAAGGCATCTTTTGCTACTCCAGAACCTGAAAACCGTGCTCGTAAAGTTACCACGTGATCCTGTCAACAGCGGAAAAGAAAGGTCAACGTAGCTGGCTGTCCTTTGATCCCCGGCGATTATATCCTGAGAATTTCGCATTTTTTAAATCTTTCTTCTGTTGGCAGTTTATGCACAGTCGGACGCCCGGAATTGCCTTACGACGCGCCTCAGGGATCGGTTCATCGCATTCTTCACAAAATTCGATGCTTTCTCCCTTCGGCAGGTCGCGACGCGCGCGAGCGACTGCATCTTCAATTGTGCTGTCAATCTGATCCTGAACAGCACCATCATTTGTCCAGCCTGACGCCATTTTCACCTCCAATAGTTACCTTTATTATAGCAAAAATGGGGTCAAAATTTGAGCGGGCAAGGGCGGGACGCGGGATTTCAGAGCATTCGCCTGCGGCGGTGGCGCAGCCGTTTCATCATGACAACGGCTGAATTCACCCGCGGTGAAGCATTTAGCGGGCGTCCGGGCGAATCAAATCGAAACGGTGAGACTCGTCGATGCTGTAGTAGGCGGATGGCCCCCCGGCACGCAGCACTGGCTGCGCTCTGGCGGTCTGGTAAATGCCGTTTTCCAGCAGCGCCTCGTCGATATGTACCGCCACCACTTCGCCCAGTACCAGCCAGCTATCAACGGCGCTGCCGTCGGCAGCGGTAAGCTGAATACACTGCGAAAGACGGCACTCAAAATTAACCGGGCTTTCCGCCACGCGCGGGGCGCTGACAATACGGCTGGGGGCGGGCGTCAGACCGGCGCGGACAAATTCGTTCTCGCCGTGCGCCAGGCTGGCGGACGTCTCGTTCATTTGCCGCGCCAGGGTAAGCGTGGTCAGATTCCAGACGAACTCTTTAGTCTCGCTGATATTGCGCACGCTGTCTTTCCAGCCGCTGCTGGCAAAACCAATAATCGGCGGTGTGTAATTAAAGCAGTTAAAGAAGCTGTAAGGCGCGAGATTCACCTGCCCGGTGGCATCCTGTGAGGAAATCCAGCCTATTGGCCGTGGACCAATAATCGCGTTCAGCGGATCGTGCGGCAGGCCGTGCCCGTGAGCGGGCTGATAAAAATACATAGCGTTCCCCGGTAAAAAACGAATTTCACCAGACTCACTTATTTACCCGCCCGGCGTCAACGGGTATCTTACGCGGCAACTGACAGGAGAATGCCATGAATGCCCAGAAACCGGGTTTACACCCGCGTAACCGCCACCGTGACCGCTACGATCTGCCCGCGCTATGCCTGGCGTGCCCGGAGCTTAACGACTTTATCGTGTTAAACCCGGCGGGTGAACAGACGATTAACTTTGCCGAACCGCGCGCGGTCAAAGCGCTGAATAAAGCGCTGCTGACGCATTTTTACGGCGTTCAGCAGTGGGATATCCCGGAAGGATTCCTCTGCCCGCCGGTGCCGGGGCGCGCGGACTATATCCACCATCTGGCCGATATTCTGGCGGAAACCAGCGGCGAAATTCCGCGTCTGGCGAGCGTGCTGGATATCGGCGTCGGCGCGAACTGTATCTATCCGCTGATTGGCGCATACGAGTACGGCTGGCGCTTTACCGGCAGCGAGGTTAACGCCCAGGCTTTCGCCAGCGCGCAGGCTATCGTGCAGGGCAATCCGGGGATGAGCCGCACGCTGCGTCTGCGCAAGCAGAAAGATGAAAAGGCGATCTTCCACGGTATCATTCATAAAAATGAGCAGTACGACGCCACCATTTGTAACCCGCCGTTCCATGATTCTGCTGAGGCGGCGCGCGAAGGGAGCGAGCGCAAGCGGCGTAATCTGGGGCAGAAACAGGATGACGCGCGCAACTTTGGCGGCCAGCAGCAGGAGCTGTGGTGCGAAGGCGGCGAAGTGCGTTTTATCCAGCAGATGATAGAAGAAAGCCAGCAGTATGGCCGTCAGGTGATGTGGTTTAGCTCGCTGGTGTCACGCGGTGAAAATCTGCCGGCGCTGTATCCGCTGTTGACAGCAGTGGGCGCGGTTAAAGTCGTGAAAAAAGAGATGGCCCAGGGTCAAAAGCAGAGTCGCTTTATTGCCTGGACCTTTATGGACGACAGCCAGCGTCGCCGCTTCGCTGCGCGCGCCCGTTAAAGCGTCGGCTCGGCGGGCGGCTGCGGCATCGCGCCCGGCGGTGGCGTAGCGCCGCCCGGCGCGGGCAGGATTTGCCAGGTCTGAACCGGGGCGCGGACGTCGGCCCGGTCGAAGTGTTTCTTCACCTGGCTGTCCAGCGCAAAACGCACGGTCCACTGTTTCAGCGGCTGGGTGGTAAACGATACCCGCAGGGTAAAGGCGGTGTTAGTCAGACCGACAATCCCGGCAAAAGACGGCTCGCCGATAATCAGCGCGCGGATGTCCGGCATTTCCATCAGTTCCGCGACCGCATCCTTCAGCGCCTGGTTGGCTTTATCCGCATTTTCATGACGGTCAACATCATAATTCGCCACCACCGAGCCAATGCCGCGCACGAAGTTAGCGAAAGTGGTGATCGAAGACCACGGAATAATGTGGTACGCGCCGGTATCCTGGCGCACGCCTACCGAGCGAATGGACATCCGTTCTACCGTGCCGGTTAATGGCCCGATAGTCACCAGGTCGCCGGTATTCATCCCGTTCTCAAACTGAATAAAGATGCCGGTGATAATATCTTTCACCAGCGTTTGTGACCCGAAAGAAATCGCCAGCCCCAGCGCCCCCGCGCCCGCCAGCAGCGGGGCGATATTTACGCCGATTTCAGACAGCACAATCATTACCGTAATGGTGCTGATGATCACCGCCAGCGCGTTGCGGAACAGCGTCAGCAGCGTGCGGGTACGCGCGCTCGGCAGCGGACGACCGTGAATATCGGAGGAGAGGCGATTTTCAATCAGGCTGGCGAGCACCGTCCAGCCCACCGCCGAGAAGAACAGGATCAGCGCAATGCGAATCAGGATATCGACGGTTTTCTCCCCTGCGCCGTTGTGCAGCCAGTTCCAGAAATCGAACAGCCCCCACGCGCTAAGCAATAGCATAATCGCCACGCAGACCACCAGAATGCGCGCCACCTTCAGGGCGGTGGAGAGCCAGCCATTAAGCCGCTTTTGCAGTTCAGGATAGTTACGCTGGGTATGCGCAGACAGCGTAATGCGCTTGGCGATCCAGCGCGAAAGGATCCCGGAGGCAAACGCCGCCAGGCCAACGATCGCCAGGCTGCGCACCGTTGCGCCCATCATAAATTTCAGGCTGTTGCCGGGATCGAACAGCGAGAAGAAAAACAGCACGATGAAATAGGCGGTCGCCAGCCAGTGCCAGACCAGCGCAAAGGCGCGGATAAACAGGCTGAAGAAAGAGAGCGAACGTTCTGCCAGCTTGAGTAAATCTTCGGTAATGCGCTGTTTGTTATGGAAAATAAGATACAGCGCCCAGACGGTGATCCCCAGCATAATCGCCACGTTAGCCATCGCGCCAAACTGCACATTCACCTGGTTAGAAATAATCGGCACCGCCACAATCAGCCCGTAACCAATCAGGCTACTGAGTGCGCTTAAGCGTAAATTCCAGTAGTGCGCCGAGGCATCTTCAATCGAGAACGGGCGCAGATCCGGCACGCGTGGGCTGAAGATAAGGCGCAGAATTGCTTTGAAAAATTCAATCAGCGCAAAGGCGCTCAGGAACAGACTCTGCTGGAAAGTAATGGTCTGACTGCCGGAATTGAAATTCTCAATCAGGATTTGCCCGACGAATAACGTCAGCACCAGCAGCAGGAGATCAATAATAAACGCGCCCGTAATCATGCCGGGAAGCTGAAGCCAGTTGCCGTGCTCGCGATTTTTTCTCCGTCCCCAGCGGCCCATTTTGCGGTAAAGCGGAAGGGCTGCGAGGCGAATTAAGCCGTAAAACGCGAAGACCATCCCCGCCAGCATCAGAAAGTGGGTCAGGGCGTTGGTGAAAGTATGCTGGTTAAACGGTTTGTGCGGCGAGCCGGTGATATTGCGGTAGAGCTGGGCGAAGCGGGAAGAGAGCTGTTCGCCATAATGCCGTCCGACGCTGGTGACGTTTTCCAGCACGGTTGTATTATCTTCCACTTCCGGCGGGGCAATCGTCGGCACTGGCTCCGGTGGCGGCGTGGCGGCGACTTTACGCAGTTGCCCGATTAACTCCTCGCGCGACGTGTCATTGGCGAGAACGTCCGCCAGCGCTGCGTAGGCGGCTTTCTTCTGCTCCAGATCGGGTTCTTCAGCAGGGGCTTTTTCTTCTGTTGCCGCCGGGGCGCTGGTGGTGACGCCAGGAATGACCGCTGCGTGCAGCGGAGCGCTCAGCAGACTAATAAGTAAAAGTAAGATCCACGGCACGGGGCTCCTCCGATGAGAACCAGGAACAAAACCCTAAGTATAGAAGGTTGAGATGACGCGGCGGTAAATGAGAGGATTCCGGGACACCGCCCCCAGGCAGGGGCGGTGACGGACATCAGGAAACGTGCTGTAAAAATTCCTGCAAGCGCAGGCTGGGCGGGTTCTCAATCAGCGTTTGCGGATTGCCGTCTTCGGCAATCCGGCCTTTATCGATAAAAATCAGCCGCGAGGCCACTTTCTCGGCGAAGCCGATTTCGTGGGTGACGATCACCATCGTCATGCCTTCTTCCGCCAGATCCTGCATCACTTTCAGCACTTCATGACGCAGTTCCGGGTCCAGCGCTGAGGTTGGCTCATCGAACAGCATCATTTTCGGCTTCACCGCCAGCGCACGGGCAATTGCCACGCGCTGTTGCTGCCCGCCGGACAGTTCAGACGGATAGTGATGCGAGCGCTCTGCGAGACCGACTTTCGCCAGCAGCGACAGCGCCAGCTTTTCGGCTTCGGCTTTCTTCGCGCCACGCACGCGCAGCGGGCCGAACATCACGTTTTCCAGCGCCGTCAGGTGCGGGAACAGGTAGAACTGCTGGAATACCATTCCGGCTTCCTGGCGGATCAGGCGATCGTCCACTTTCGGATCGTTGACCTTCAGGCCATCCACAACCAGCTCACCGCTGGTGATCTCTTCCAGTTTGTTAATGCAGCGCAGCAGGGTCGATTTACCGGAACCCGACGGGCCGATGATAACCACTACTTCACCCTGGGTGATGTGTAAATCAATATTGTGCAGCACCTGGGTCGGGCCAAAGTGCTTGGAAACGTTTTTAAATTCAATCACAGGATTTTCATCCTTCTTTCAAGACGGCGCAGAACAAAGCTCAGAACCAGAGTGATAAGCAGATAAATCACCGCGACGGCGCTCCAGATCTCCAGCGCGCGGAAGTTACCGGCAATAATTTCCTGTCCCTGACGGGTCAGCTCCGCCACGCCGATAACGATAAACAGCGAGGTATCTTTAATGCTGATGATCCACTGGTTGCCCAGCGGCGGCAGCATCCGGCGCAGCGCCAGCGGCAGAATCACATGACGGATGGTTTCACGGCGCGACAGTCCCAGCGCCAGGCCCGCTTCGCGAAAGCCTTTGTGAATGGACAACACCGCGCCACGGGTGATTTCTGCGATGTATGCGCCGGAGTTAATCATGATGGTCACCACTGCCGCGCTGAACGGATCGATACGCAGATCGTTGAAGGCCATGGGCAGGGCAAAATAGATAAACATCACCTGCACCACAATCGGGGTGCCGCGAATAATTTCGATGAACACGAGGGCAATAAAGTTGGTGATACGGCCACCGAAAGAGCGGGCAAAACCTGCCAGCAACCCGATGATTAAACCACCTGCCAGGCCGAGGACCGAGATCCACAGCGTCATTTTGGCCCCTTCCAGCAAAATCGGAATGGCAGGCCAAATGGCACTCCAGTCAAACTCCATAATAAATTCCTGTTACCGCGTTTAAAAAATAGAACAGGGGGCGAACGTCGCCCCCGGAAAAAAGTCGAGCAAAATGGCTTATTTAGGTTCGGTGCCGAACCATTTTTTGTAGATTTCGTTATAGGTGCCGTTGTCGCGAAGCGTTTTCAGCGCGCCGTTCACTTTCTCACGCAGATCGTCGCTGCCTTTCGGGAAGGCGATGCCGTACTGCTGCGCTTCCAGAGACTCACCCACCGCTTTAAACTTGCCGTTGCCGGCGGTTTTGATGAAATAAAGGATGTTTGGCGTGTCGTGCAGGACCGCGTCGGCGCGGTTAGTGCCCAGCTCCATATAGGCGTTATCGATGTTCGGGAACTGACGCAGATCTTTGGTTTTGATATTGGCTTTCGCGTAGTCAACCGAGCCGGTGCCGCTCTTCACCGCCACCACTTTGCCGTCAAGGTCTTTCACCGATTTCACGTCGTTGTTATCCGCTTTGACCATCACCAACAGGCCGCTTTTGTAGTAGCCGTCGGAGAATTCAATCGCTTTTTTACGCTCTTCGGTAATGGTGATACCCGCCAGTGCCACATCAACGTTTTTGGTTTGCAGGGCAGGGATGATGCCGCTGAAATCCATGGGCTTCAGGGTGTAATCAAGCTTCAGCTCTTTGGCGATAGCCGCCCACAGGTCAACGTCAAAGCCGACATACTTATCGCCTTGTTTGAATTCGAAAGGAACGAAAGCGGTATCTGTGGCGACAACCAGTTTTTTATCTGCTGCGTGAGAAGAAACGGCGAAAGCCAGAGCAAGCGTTGCCAGGGAAACTTTAAACAGAGACTTCATAGCATTTCCTTTTATAGTCACGGGGCGATCCCCTGCGAGAACAGACGGTACTATGAAAAAATCGTGCCACTTTTACAAGCTATTGTTTTATCAGCCACAATGCAACGTAGCGGTGCACGAATTTGATCATCTCACCCTTCAATGCACCACGATGGAGCACTATTTTGGTGCAAGGCGTTAGTGCCGGGGTTCATGTTGATTTTTATCGCAGAACAGAGGGAGAAAACAATCTTTTATTAACGATTATGTGAGGTGATTATTACAAGAAATTAACTTATGCCGCTAAGAAGACCAAAAAAATGCACCTTAAAGGTGCATATGACCCCCGCCACGGCGGGCGGGGAGAGAGGATTTTCGTATGGTTATTCGATGTTAGACTCGATGAACCACAGGAATTTATCCAGATCGCGTGACGCTGCGGTCAGAATATCAGCCGTATCTTCGTCTTTCGCTTCGGTGATGCCTTTACGCACGTCGTTAGCGACGATAGCGTAGCGGTCAGCCAGCTCTTTCAGGTGATCCTGAACGGTGTGAATGTCCAGCGGGTAGCTTTTCAGTGCGGTTTTGCTGTTAACGACCTGCGTGGTCCCCAGCGCAACGCCACCAAGCTGTACGGCACGTTCTGCGATGGTATCCAGGTGATCGGTTAACGCGGTACGGAAGCCGTCCAGCATTTCGTGTACACCAATAAAGTTAGCACCGCGCATGTTCCAGTGAGCCTGTTTGGTGATCAGCGACAGGTCGATAAACTGCACCAGCTGACGGTTCAACAGTTCAATGGTGGCTTTTTTCTCGCTGTCAGATACATCGTTGCGAGTATAAAGCAGATTAGACGCTTTTGTTTTAACCAGTTTAGCGGTACTCATAATCTCATATCCTCTTGATGTGGATTCCCAAGTAAATTTCGAGATTAAGTATAGCACCGCTTTTCGGATGTGCGATTCAGGATCTGCCTATCGGTTTAATAGCGTGAAACGACGGTGTGGAACAATAATCCGTTTTAACAGATACTTAGATGTTATTTATGTAAATGATTCTTAATTGATAATTTAAAGGGAATATTATCTTTTCTATTTTTACGCAAATGGATAAAAGTGCGTAAATATTTGTCGATAAAAAGCGGGATTATTCTGCATGGCTATGCACACCATGCAGAATAATATTATTTCTTGACCTTTACCTGCTTAATTTCCGGCTCGCGTCGCAGAGTGAGCGTGGACCCCATGGAAGCCGCGATAATCGCCCCCAGCGCCAGTGACTGGGTGAACGTCAACGTTTCCCCAAGGAAAATAATCCCTGAAATGGCGGCCAGCGCAGGCTCCATACTCATCAGCGTACCAAAGGTTCGCGTTGGCAGGCGGGTGAGGGCAATCATCTCCAGCGAGTAGGGCAGCGCCGTAGACAGCACGGCGATTGCCAGACCCAGCGGAAGCACGGACCAGTGCCACAGGGCTTCGCCCGACTGTAAAATTCCCAGCGGGACGAAAATCAGCGCGGCGATAAGGGAACCCATCGCCACCGTCGCCGGGCCGTGCTCCGCGCCTGCGCGCTGGCCGGTGATGATATAAATAGCCCAGCACGCGCCCGCGCCCAGCGCCAGAAGCGCCCCGGTCAAATCAACGTGCGCCACGTCCTGACCCAGCGGCAGCAGGAACCATAATCCCAGTACCGCCAGTATCACCCAGATGAAATCCACCGCCCGGCGTGAGGCGAAGAGAGCCACCGCCAGCGGGCCGGTAAACTCCAGCGCCACCGCCACGCCCAGCGGAATTGTCTGGATGGAGAGATAAAACAGATAGTTCATCGCGCCGAGCGACAGGCCGTAAAACACCAGCGGCAGCCGCTGCTCTTTGGCAAAGCGCAGCTTCCATGGTTTGAATACGATCACCAGAATCAGCGTACCCAATGCCAGGCGCAACGCGGTGACGCCGGGCGCGCCGACCAGCGGAAAGAGGGTTTTTGCCAGCGACGCGCCGCTTTGAATCGACGCCATAGCGACTAATAAAACAACAACAGGTAGCCAGACTGGCATTTTACGCTGCGATCCAGGCATGTATTCTCCGTCAATTTTTGTCAAAAGAAGTAAAAGTTCCAGTGTAAATGAACAGGCGGTCGCGGTTTAGTCTTTGTTGAAAAAAGAACGCTTAAAATTCATCGGGTGAATATCAATTGCTGAAAAAAATCTGTGGGAGATTGAGAGTAATCCGATGATTGCAATCCCTGCCGCGCGTCATAATGACCGCCTGCGAGACAAAAGCGTTGTTTTTTGAAAGGGATAGTCAAGAATGGAAATGTTTCGTTACAGGAAAGGACCCCTCTGACAACGCAATTCTCAAAAAGTTTCACAGCATTTTGATATATTTAAAACTTAGGACTTACTTGAAGCACATTTGAGGTGGTTATGAATAAAATTGCATGTCTTTCAGCACTGGCCGTTGTTCTGGCTGTTTCCGCAGGTACTGCCGTAGCTGCAACTTCTACCGTTTCCGGTGGTTACGCTCAGAGCGATATGCAGGGCGTGGCGAACAAAGCTAACGGTTTCAACCTGAAGTATCGCTACGAAAATGACACCCCGCTGGGCGTTATCGGTTCCTTCACCTATACCGAAAAAGACGATTCCGATAACGGCCTGTATAACAAAGCGCAGTACTACGGCTTCACCGCGGGTCCGGCTTACCGTATCAACGACTGGGCAAGCATCTACGGCGTAGTCGGTTTTGGTTACGGTAAAGTTCAGGCGAACGATATCCCTGATAACCACAGCACCAGCGATTACGGTGTGGCATACGGCGCGGGTCTGCAGTTCAACCCGATGGAAAACGTTGCTCTGGACGTTTCCTACGAGCAGAGCCGTATCCGTAGCGTTGACGTTGGTACCTGGATCGCAGGCGTCGGCTACCGCTTCTGATTATTGTGTGATTTCTGCACGATACAAAAAATCCGCCCCAGGGCGGATTTTTTTATGGGGAATAAATACTGTTACGCCTCGGTGCGCATTTCCGTTTTGATATTCAGCCCGCTCAGTCGGTGGAACGGCGCGGACAAATGGATGATTTCGGGCACCTGACCGCCGAAACTGTTCCCCAGATGCGCTTTCCAGGTCGTTTTTAGCCGCTGTTTGATCTCTGAAAAAACCATTTCTGCCACCGCATCAAAATCCGCATAGCTGGCTCCTGACGCAGGTAAAAATTCACATTGCATCGGGAAACGTACTTCGGTTTGCCAGGCCCAGTCAGACATGATTCTTTCCTGCAAGAAGTTGCGCACTGCCGCCAGATTATCGCTGCCACTGGCAAAGACCAGGGTAGCAAGCGCCGTACCGAGAGAGTTGCAGGTGGTGTTCCAGCCCGCATAGCCGCAAATACGATCGCAGGCACCGTAATGGTCGAGGAGATCGACCAGTTCCGTTTCACCGCCGTTGGAAAAAGCCAGATCGGCAATGACGACCGGGACGGAATGCGTGCGGCGGGTGAGTTCAGCTACGAAAGAGTCCAGGTTGCGCCGGGTGGAATAGGTCACATTTTTTTGCGGCTGATGCCGACAACCGGTGTGGACATCGTAACCGTAGCTGGCTGCCGCCGACTCCTGCATGATGTCGCCGCAGCCGTTAATCGCCAACAAGGGATAAAGCTGATCGTCACCAGCCGCCAGCGTTATGCCGCAGGCGGCGGTATGCGAGCGCAGGGAATCAATAAACGGGCGATCCTCATAGTTGGGTATAACGGAAGAAAACTGCTCGTTTGAGTACAAAACGGAAACCCCAAACGGACGTTCGCGCTGGTCGAGCCAGGCGCGAGTCAGCAGCGTACAGCCACTTTCATCGGTTCCAGGGTGAACATGCACGCGCTCGTGAACGCCAGCATCATCGATCCACTGATAAATGCGTGACCGATCGGCGGCGGTAAAGCCGAATTCAGCGGTGTCATCCAGGGGGATCACCAGTTGCTCCAGCACCCCTTCAGCGACCAGTTGAATGGCGGCCTGAATAACCTGGCGATTTTTTTCCCGCCGGGAGAGCCAGTCTTGCAGCACGGCAGCAGGAATAAGCTGCTGATAATGTTGAAGACGCGCGGACTCATCCGTATCAAGCCCCACACGCTGCTGCTTGTTGCTTAAAAAACCATACGTATAAACGGCTTTACCGTAGGTCGCGTACCAGTCCGGCTCCTCTTCGCTCGAGTCGTAGCAGGGCGTGCGTAAGACCAGCGCCGAGGCATAAATTTTCACATCAGGCTGCTGCCATTTTATTTGCCGCAGATGGTGCAGACGTGACAGTAGCACTTCCACCCTCTCATTATGGACTCTGGCCGGGAAAAGCCCGCCGTAGACATACATATCCAGGCTGACAATCAGGGCATCGGCTCTGCCGGTTTCCTGCCGCAAAAAATCATTCAACGCGCCATGACGGGCGGGCTGTTTCTTAAAGCCTAAAAGGTTTTTCTCTGGCAGAAGTAAATTTAGCTGACTGTTCATCGCCGCCAGCGACTGCAAAAAATCATAGTTGTAGGGGCGGATATCCAGCGGGATGCCGACAATGATCATTGGGCGTCTCCTCGCCCGCAGGACTGGCGGTTCATCAGTGAAACAAACGGCAGGTAGATCAGCGCGGAAATAAAAATAAGCATGACGGCAAGCCCGGCGGCGCGCCAGTCGCCTGAAGTTGCTAAAAATGCGCTTATTACCGGTGGCGTCGTCCAGGGAATTAAAATACAGGTTTTACTAATTAGCCCAAAAGCCGTCGCCAGGTACGCAATAGTGATACAGATAATCGGCGCGAAAATAAACGGTACGATCAATATCGGATTGAATATGACCGGCAGGCCAAATATCAGCGGTTCATTGATATTAAACAGTGTGGCAACGGAAGAAATTTTGGCGATAGCGCGGTGTTCTTTACGCCGTGCGGCAATAAACAAGGCGATCATTAAACCCATCGTTTGCCCACCGCCGCCCATAAATCCAAAGGCATCAATAAAGGGTTTTGTCACAATATGCGGCAGGGGAAGATGACTGGCAAATGCGCTGCTGTTTTGCTGGATCGCCACTAATAAGGTGGTTTCGGTAATCGGATACAGGATGCTGGTGCCGTGAATACCCATCCACCATAAACCATTCTGGATGAACAACAGTGAAAGCACGCCGCTTAACCCCTGAAGAATGCTTTGCAGGGGAGCCTGGATCAGCCAGTTGACCAGTTGATGAAGGGTTTTCCCGCAAAAATAATCAATCCCCCAGGCGAGAGTGCTGAACAGCGCAAATATAACGATCACCGGCAGCATGACATTAAAGCTTTGCACCACGGCAGGCGGCACGGTTTCTGGCATCGGGATGCGCAGCCATTTTTGCTGATTCAGCAGGCGAAAAATTTCGGTACTGCTAATGGCGACCAGAATGCCGACAAACATGCCGGTAGCGCCGGTGTGTTCACTGCCGATCAGACCCGTTGCCGGAAAGCTTTCACCGGAAGGCGAGGTCACCGCAACATTTAGCGGGAAAAGCGCAATCAGAAGACCCAATGCAATAATGCCGTATATCAGGCCGTCTTCGCCGTAGCTTTTCGCAAGCTTACAGGCAATCATCACGGTGGCCATAAATGAAAGAATATTCAGCGTGCCGTTATAAACCCGCAGGCTAATTTCCCGCAGGGCATCGACCCAACTCCCCGTCAGCTCAAGCCAACCAACCAGCCCATTTTGCGGATGAAGAATGACATTGTTAATGAGGATAAAAAATGAGGCGGCAATAATTACGGGCATCAGGGCAATAAAAGCATCCCTGACCGCCGATAAATGACGCTGTGCAGAAAATTTGCCGGATGCGGCATTTAATTTATCCACCAGTATGACGAACTGAGGATGGCTGCTGATCGGTTTACTCACTGTGGTTAATCCTTTTCCGTAGCGTGATGATATTCTTGTGAAAATTTTTACCATGTTTTTAAGTTTGCATGATAAAAATCACCATTAATGCGAGGGGAGTCATACTTCTGTTACGGCTAAGTACGAAGATTTGCGGGTACAGAAATGTAAAACGCCCGCAATAGTATTTATTGCGGGCGTTGGGGAAGCGTTAATCTGGCTACAAAAGCGCTAGCGGCGGGGTTTGGTATCAAAAAGGTCGGTGCCAAGATGGTTAAAATCGACCTTTTGCAGATGAAAGTTGGTGATATACGTGGGGCCAGCTTTCTTTTCCGAGATAAAGGGATAGCCCAGCACGATCTCTTTCGCGCTAATGCCCGTCCACTGCGAGAAGAAACCAAGAAAATCATTGGCAGAGCGGCGCGCTTTGATGATCCGGTGCTTTTTATCGTCGCTGGACAACACCATAAACGGCACCTGAAAATTCTGCTGGAATTTGTCGTCATGCGCGAGGTACTGCACCTCTTTTCCGCGTTCTTTAAATGCCAGGCCGTGATCGGAAAAATACACCAGCGAAAAACTGTTGCCGGTATTGCGAAGCTGCGAGTAAAGCTTGCCCAGCAAGTCGTCGGTCTGGGTCATGGTATAGAGGTAGCACGACGTCTCTTTTGACTGTACGAATTCGGCGTATTTGCCTTTCGTGCGGTCGCAGGCCTGCGGATGCGAGCCCATCAGATGCAGGACAATCAGCTGCGGCTGGCTGCGCTCGCTGGCAAACACCTGCGCGGTCATTTTCAGCAGTTCTTCATCCTGGGTATTTTTATCGGCTTCGAAATCGCCGCTTTTCAGGAAGTGCGCTTCGTCGGCACGTTTGGCAATGCTGGCAATGGCGGTATCGTATTCGCCAATTTGCCCCTGATTGGAAAACCACCACGTCTGAAATCCGGCGCGGTTAGCCAGCGTTACTACGTTATCCTGGAACTGCGGTTTGTTATCGACCACCCGGTTCAGGGTTAGCCCCAGCGATTTTTGCGTTGAGCCGCTGGCGGCAATGTAGTCAGTGAAAAGGGTGCCGTTGACGGCGCTGGCAAACGGGGTGTTATTCCAGTGACCGCCGAACGCACCGAGCGCATCGCGGCGCGCGCTTTCGCCAATCACCACCACATAATAATGATATTTCGGCTTAACGGCGGTCACGTGCCAGGTGTCCTTCATTTCGGCGAACTGCGCCATCCGCGCCTGTTCGTCGAGCACTTCCGCGTTATTGACCACCACATCTTTAACGAAACGCACCGCCGGGTAGCCGGTATCTTTCAGTTTAAAAACGCCGCCCCACGCCAGGTTTTGCACTGGCTGAACGAAAAACGTCACCACGCTGAACAGCAGGCACAGGCTGTCCAGGTTACGCCACGGTTTTTTACCTTCCGTTTTACGGCGCACGGCAATCACGCCGAGAGCAAAAATAAACAGCCCGACCACGTAGCTGTACCACGGGAAGATGGTCAGGATTTCGGTGGACTCTTCCATATTGGTCGAGTGCATCGCCAGCAGGGTATTAAAATTCGGCGCGCCGTAAGCCTGGCCGAACGGGTAATAGCTGGCGGCAATCAGCGAATAAATGCCCAGCACCACTTTTTGCACATTGGGCACCGTGCGCCATAACAAATGCAAAACGCAGGTAAACGCAACGGTATAAAGCAGGCTGAACGGATAACCGAGCGCAAGGTTAATAAATAACGATTGCAGGAAATAAAAACCGATCCACGGGCTTAACGCCTGGCGTCGTGAGGCAAGCGATTCTTTAAGGGTGTAATTCATATGCCACAATCATAAAACGCCATGTGAGCACCCTGGCGTCAAGGGTCAAAACCTGCGGGAGAGTGCGTGAAGAGGGGAACGAGTCCGCATCTGCGAACCGCAATACGTGCAGGGCTGCAAGAAGATAAAGCGCCGTGAATGTCAGGTCAACTAGCCATAAGAAATAGTTTTGCGAGGCAGATTGCAAATCAGCAAAAAAGAGAGGGTTTCAGCAGCAGAAGGAACAGAATAACGCGCGAAAATGACAGAAAAATGAAGCGGCGTACCGCGACGCCGCATTAATGAGAGGAAGGATCGTCCTGACGCGGTTTGCCGCCGAGCATCTCGCACAGCATGTTCAACAGCATTAAGCGTACCTGAAAAGGAGAGTGGCTAAACACGCGTATACACCTCTTAAATTCGTTCATAAAACCTCCTGACCGTTTACCCCTTCTTCCGTGAAAGGTGACTGCATTACATACAGATATAGCACAGGCTATATTTTATAGCTATGGCTAAAACGTTAATTTTTTGTACTCACGTCACGATCCTATACAATAAGCGCTCTTTTGATGATGCCCCGGTGCATCGCACCCATGAGGAAGCACAATGAGCCGTCGCGCGGGAAAACTTACAACAAAAAAAGTGACGCAATTAGTGAACGTACAGGATCACGTTGAGGGGTTCCGCCAGGTGCGGGAAGCGCATCGTCGCGAACTGATCGATGACTACGTGGAGTTGATTTCCGATCTCATCCGCGAAGTGGGCGAGGCGCGGCAGGTTGATATGGCCGCCCGGCTCGGTGTGTCGCAGCCGACGGTTGCGAAAATGTTAAAAAGACTGGCGACCGTTGGGCTGATCGAGCAGATCCCGTGGCGCGGTGTGTTCCTCACGCCGGAAGGGGAGAAACTCGCCGAAGAGAGCCGCCAGCGCCATCATATCGTCGAGAACTTTTTGCTGGTGCTCGGCGTCAGCCCCGATACTGCGCGCCGCGATGCCGAAGGCATTGAGCATCACGTCAGCGAGGAGACGCTGGAAATGTTCCGCCAGTTCAGCCTGAAGCACGGAATGCCTTCTGAATGAATCTGCCGTTTCTGCGCGCGCTGGCGTATGACCGTTTTTTACACCTGCTGATTATTATCGCCGTTGTCCTGAGCTTTTTCGTGCCGTTCGCGCCCGGCGGCTGGCCTGCGGCTATCGACTGGCACACCATTATTACCCTCAGCGGGCTGATGCTGCTGACCAAAGGCGTAGAGCAGAGCGGCTGTTTTGACGTGCTGGGGCGTAAAATGGCGCGTCGTTTTGTTACGGTTCGCCAGCTGGCGCTGTTTATGGTGCTGGCTGCCGCGCTGCTGTCGACGTTTCTGACCAACGACGTGGCGCTGTTTATCGTTGTGCCGCTAACCCTGACGCTGAAAAAATGGTGTGAGATCCCGGTCAACCGGCTGATCATCTTCGAAGCGCTGGCGGTTAACGCCGGTTCCCTGCTGACGCCGATCGGCAATCCGCAAAATATCCTGCTGTGGGGGCGCTCCGGGCTGTCTTTTCCGGCCTTTACCTGGCAGATGCTGCCGCTGGCGCTCAGCATGATGGCGACTTTGCTGGTACTGTGCTGGCTGTGCTTTCCCGCGCAGACGCTGCATTTTCGCAGCAGCGATAAAACGCCGCAGTGGCAGCGTCGTCTGGTGTGGAGCTGCCTGGCGTTTTACCTCGTGTTTCTGGTTGCGCTGGAAACGAAGCAGGAGCTGTGGGGGCTGGGCATTCTGCTGGTCGGCTTTCTGGTCGTCGCCCGCAGCGTAGTGCTGAAGGTGGACTGGTCGCTGCTGCTGGTGTTTATCGCCATGTTTATTGATGTGCATCTCCTGACCGGGCTTCCGGTGCTGCACGGCCTGCTGGATCGCGTTGACGGTCTTACCCCGCTGCAACTCTGGCTGACGGCGATTGGCCTGTCGCAGGTCATCAGCAACGTGCCTGCCACAATTCTGCTGCTGAATTACGTTCCACCCACTACGCTGCTGGCGTGGGCGGTAAACGTTGGCGGATTCGGCCTGCTGCCCGGCTCGCTGGCCAACCTTATCGCCCTGCGCATGGCGGGTAATCGCCGCATCTGGTGGCGCTTTCATCTTTATTCTTTGCCGTTGCTGGTGTGGGCGGCGCTGGTCGGGTACGGATTACTCCTTGTCAGTTAGTGCTGATTTGTCAATTTATCCTGGCAAATGTATAGCAACCTCCTAACTTTAGTTATCAGGCCCCTTTACGCCGTTAACTGACAGGACCGTTGCATACTTATGGCAGAAAAAGACGAAAAACCTGAAAACCAGCAGGAAGACAATAAAGCGGAAAATCAGGGAGATGAAAAGAAAAAGGACTCGCGCAAGCGTCCGGGTAAAAAGCCGCTGATTATTCTTGGCATCGTGGTGATTGTGATGATCATCGTGGCGCTGGTGTGGTGGCTGATGACGCGCAATCAGGAAACTACCGACGACGCCTTTACCGATGGCGATGCGGTGACGATCGCACCGAAAGTCTCCGGCTACGTCACTGACTTGCGGGTGAAAGATAACCAGCGGGTGAAGAAGGGCGATTTGCTGGTGATTATCGATCCGCGTGACGCCACCGCCCAACGCGATCAGGCGAAAGCGCAGCTCGGCCTCGCCGAAGCGCAACTGCATCAGGCCCAGGCGCAGTTGGCCCTGTCGAAAGTGCAGTATCCGGCGCAGCGCGATGAAGCGCGGGCGCAGGTGCTGAAGGCGCAGGCGGACCAGGCCAATGCCGAAGCGGCGTACCGCCGTCAGCGCGGCGTCGATCCACGCGCCACGACCCAGCAAAATATTGACTCGGCTAACGCCCAGTTGCGCAGCGCCCAGGCGCAGATGGCGAGCGCCAAAGCGCAGCTGGAAGTGGCAGAGCAGGTGGAGTTACAGATCCGCCAGCAGGAAACCAACGTCGAAGCGCGCGAGCGTCAGGTCGATCAGGCGCGGGCGCAGCTGGAAACCGCCGAGCTGAATTTGTCGTGGACCGAAGTGCGCGCGCCGTTTGACGGCTTTGTCACCAAACGCAACGTGCAAAACGGCACGCTGGTGCAGGCGGGCAGCGCGCTGTTCTCCCTCGTCTCCCCGGATATCTGGGTGGTCGCCAACTTTAAAGAATCCCAGCTTGAGCGCCTGCGTCCCGGCAATAAAGTCAGTATTAAAATTGATGCCTATGGCGATATGGAACTGGAAGGGCACGTTGACAGCATCCAGCAGGGCAGCGGTTCGAAGTTCGCCGCCTTCCCGTCGGAAAACGCTACCGGCAACTTTGTGAAGATCGTCCAGCGCGTGCCGGTCAAAATCGTGATTGATAAAGGGCTGGATGCCAACCATCCGCTGCCGCTCGGCCTTTCCGTGGAACCGAAGGTAACGCTTGAATGACCGACCAGAGCCATGAAAACTGGCGTCCGGCCAGTAATCCGTGGGCGGTGGCGATGGTGGTCACGCTGGCGGTGTTTATGGAAATCCTCGATACCACGATCGTCAACGTGGCGCTGCCGCACGTCGCCGGATCGCTCTCCGCCAGCTACGATGAATCCACCTGGGTGCTGACCAGCTACCTGGTGGCGAACGGCATCGTGCTGCCGATTTCCGCATTCTTAAGCCGCGTATTTGGCCGCAAGCAGTTCTTCCTGATCTGTATCGTGATGTTCACCATCTGCTCCTTCCTGTGCGGCATCGCTACCGAACTGTGGCAGATCATTCTGTTTCGCATTATGCAGGGCTTTTTCGGCGGCGGTCTTCAGCCGACCCAGCAGTCGGTGCTGCTCGACTATTTCAAACCGGAAGATCGCGGTAAGGCGTTCGGCTTGTCATCGATCGCGATTATCGTCGCGCCGGTGCTGGGACCCACCCTTGGCGGCTGGATCACCGATAACTACTCCTGGCGCTGGGTGTTCTTTATTAACATCCCGGTGGGCATTGTGACGGTGCTGGCAATTTACCAGTTGCTGGAAGATCCGCCGTGGGAGCGTAAATCGGAAGAAAAACTGACCATTGACTGGACTGGCATCGGGCTGATTGCGCTGGGGCTGGGCTGTTTGCAGGTGATGCTCGACCGGGGCGAAGATGAAGACTGGTTCTATTCAAACTTTATCTGCACCTTTGCGGTGTTGACACTGATCGGCATTATTGGCGCGATTTACTGGCTGATATATGCGCGCAAACCAGTGGTCGATTTACGCTGTATGGCGGATAAAAACTTTGCCGTTTCCAGCCTGCTGATGGCGGGCATGGCGATGATCCTCTACGGCAGCTCGGTGGTGATCCCGCAGCTGGCGCAGCAGGATCTCGGCTATACCGCCACCTGGTCGGGGCTGGTGCTGTCGCCGGGGGCGGTGCTGATTGTCTTAACCATCCCGCTGGTGCTTAAGCTGATGCCGATCGTGCAGACGCGTTTTATTATCGCCTTCGGTTTTCTGCTGCTGGGCGTGGCCTTTTTCTGGTCGCGAACGCTGACGCCGGATGTCGATTTTGAAACGCTGGTGCTGTTTCGCAGCGCCCAGTCGCTGGGCCTCGGTTTCCTGTTTGTGCCGTTGACCACCATCGCGTTTATCACTATTCCGCGCCAGCTCAATGCCGACGCCTCGGCGCTGTTCACCATGTTCCGTAATGTGGCGGGTTCGGTGGGAATTTCGCTGTCGACGGCGGCGATCACCGAGCGGGCGCAGGCGCACAGCGCGCATCTGTCTTACCATACCAGCCCGTTTGATGAGCCGTTCCAACAGGCAATACGTCAGTCGGCGCAGGCGATCCGCGATTTTACCGGGCTGATGGGCGATCCACTGAGCATCGCCACCGGGCAGATGTACCAGACGATGATCGAACAGTCGCGCATTCTGGCTTACATCGATGTCTTTACGATCCTTAGCGTCGTTGCGCTATTGCTGATCCCCTTTTGTTTACTGCTCTCTCCGGTGAAGAGCGAAGGTAGCGCAGGAGCACATTAATATGCACAGACGCAAAATTTCCTCCCTGACTCTGCTGGCGCTGATGCTGGCTGGTTGCAGCGTGGGACCGGATTATCAGGCCGCCGTGCCGCAAACCCCCGCACGCTGGCACGATGCGGGCGGTGGCGATGTGCCGTCGCAGACGCGCCCGCAGGCGGTGGATCCACGCTGGTGGACGACGTTTAATTCCCCGCAGCTCAATAGCCTGGTCGAGCGGGCGATTGCCGGAAATCTGTCATTACAGCAAACGGTGCTGCGAATTGCCGGGGCGCGCGAGCAGCTTAATCAGGCCGGTGGCGCGTTCTTACCGGCGGTGAACGGCAACGTGCAGGCCACCCGCCAGCAGCTTGGGCTGAAAGGCGAGCTGGAGTCGCACGATGTTTACGGTCAGCTTGATGATGTTGACCCGGAACTGCGCGGCGCGCTGGGGCCGCTGACCCAGCCGATTAATTTATATCAGGGCAGCTTTGACGCCCAGTGGGAACTGGATTTGTGGGGCAAGGTTCGCCGTCAGGTTGAAGCGGCGCAGGCCCAGCAGCAGGCGGCAATTGAGCAGCGCAACGACGCGCTGGTGTCGCTGGAGGCGGAAGTGGCCCGCGCATGGCTGCAACTGCGCGGCGCACAAAGCATTATTCATACCATGAATACGCAGATTGCCAGCGCGCAGGAAACGCTGGATCTCACCGAGAACCGCCAGCGCGGGGGACTCTCTCCGCAGCTGGACGTGGAAAATGCCCGCGCCCAGTTGGGCAATCTCGAAGCGCAGTTGCCGCAGTATCAGGCGCAGCAGCGGCAGGCGATGAATGCGCTGGCGGTGCTGCTGGGTAAACCGCCGGGTGCGCTGGACAGTGAACTACAGGGTGAGAAACCGCTGCCGCCGCTGCCGGAAATCGTCAAAACCGGCATTCCATCCACGCTGGCGCGTCGGCGTCCTGACGTGCGCGAGGCGGAGGCTAATCTGCACGCCGCCACTGCGCAAATCGGCGTTTCCGTCGCCCAGCTATTCCCCAGCCTGACGCTTAGCGGGCAGTTTGGGATGCGCAACAGCGAAGCGGACTGGCTGACTGACTGGAGCAGCCATTTCTATAGCGTCGGCCCGCAGGTCTCGATCCCGATTTTCCAGGGCGGACGGCTGGTTTCCAGCGTTAAACTGGCCCGCGCGCAGCAGGGCGCGCAGGTGTTGCAATATCGCCAGACGGTGCTGACCGCGCTGAACGACGTTGAAAATGCGCTGGTCAGCTACCGCAGCGATCAGCAGCAGGAGCAGGGGCTGGAGAAAACCATTACCGCGCTGCAAAACGCCTTCAACCTTGCCAGCGACAGCTACCGGCAGGGGCTGGCGACCTTTATTGACGTGCTGGATGCCCAGCGGCAGCTGGCGCAGGCTGAGCAGCAGCGTGCGCAGGCAAAAGTGCAGAGCAGCCTCGATCTCGTTGCGCTGTACAAAGCGCTGGGCGGCGGCTGGGAGCCGTATCAGACCGTGCGCCTGCCGGATTATTCGGTCTTTGGCGACGCGCCGCGCGGGTAACCTTCAGAGGATTGGGCAAGAAAAGAACAGGAACGCCACATTCGCCGCTGCGACCGGGAGGGTATAACTATAGGGTACTCACGTTATCATCCTGAAAGGAGAGTCCTGTGCGATATCAAAAATTAGGCAATACCGGCCTGTTTGTTTCCGAACTGTGCCTCGGCACCATGACCTTCGGCGGTGAAGAGGGGATGTGGGGAAAAATCGGTCAGCTGCGGCAGGCTGACGCAGAAAAACTGGTCGGCACCGCGCTGGATGCGGGGATCAATTTTATCGATACGGCGAACGTCTATTCCGAAGGACGTTCAGAGGAGATCACCGGGCAGGCACTGAAAAACCTGAAGATACCGCGTGAAGAGGTGGTGGTGGCGACCAAGGTATTTGGCGAAACCGGCACCGCAGGTGTCAACTCGCGCGGTAGCTCACGCTATCACATTATCGACAGCGTGAAGGAGAGTCTGCGCCGGTTGCAGTTGGATCATATCGATCTCTACCAGCTTCACGGTTTTGACCCGGCAACGCCAATGGAAGAAACGCTGTACGCGCTGGATAATCTGGTGCAGCACGGTCACGTGCGCTATATCGGCGTGTCAAACTGGGCGGCGTGGCAAATCGCCAAAGCGCTGGGGATTTCCGAGCGCAAAGGGCTGGCGCGTTTTGCGTCCCTCCAGGCGTATTACACCATTGCCGGGCGCGATCTGGAGCGCGAACTGGTGCCGATGCTGCAAAGCGAGAACGTCGGGCTGATGGTCTGGAGTCCACTGGCCGGGGGGTTGCTGAGCGGTAAATACAGCCGCGACGGTGAGAGCGAAGCCGGAAGCCGCCGTCAGGCGTTTGATTTTCCGCCGGTGAATAAAGATCGTGCCTTTGACTGCGTGGACGTGATGCGCACGATTGCCGACAGCAAAGGGGTGTCGGTGGCGCAGATTGCGCTGGCCTGGCTGCTGCATCAACCGGTGGTCAGCAGCGTGATCATCGGCGCTAAACGCCCGGAACAGTTGACCGATAATATCGCCGCCACCGAAATTCGTTTCAGCGACGACGAGCTAAAACAGCTGGATGCGGTCAGCGCTCTGCCGCCGGAATATCCCGGCTGGATGCTGGAACGTCAGGGCGAGCACCGCCGCAATCAGCTCAAAGGATAACGCTTCCGCCTCGTTTTCAGTCAGGCTTTCAGCCAAATTTATCTTCTTCAGAGGCTCGGGTAATCGGGCCTGGTTGTGTTAAGTACCCGTAATTCCCCCCCCTCCCC